>NZ_JBKGTJ010000021.1:0-574 GCF_049472055.1 Klebsiella pneumoniae complex sp. WS1778 | reverse complement strand
CTCAGGGAGAACTCATCTCGGGGCAAGTTTCGTGCTTAGATGCTTTCAGCACTTATCTCTTCCGCATTTAGCTACCGGGCAGTGCCATTGGCATGACAACCCGAACACCAGTGATGCGTCCACTCCGGTCCTCTCGTACTAGGAGCAGCCCCCCTCAATTCTCCAGCGCCCACGGCAGATAGGGACCGAACTGTCTCACGACGTTCTAAACCCAGCTCGCGTACCACTTTAAATGGCGAACAGCCATACCCTTGGGACCTACTTCAGCCCCAGGATGTGATGAGCCGACATCGAGGTGCCAAACACCGCCGTCGATATGAACTCTTGGGCGGTATCAGCCTGTTATCCCCGGAGTACCTTTTATCCGTTGAGCGATGGCCCTTCCATTCAGAACCACCGGATCACTATGACCTGCTTTCGCACCTGCTCGCGCCGTCACGCTCGCAGTCAAGCTAGCTTATGCCATTGCACTAACCTCCTGATGTCCGACCAGGATTAGCTAACCTTCGTGCTCCTCCGTTACGCTTTGGGAGGAGACCGCCCCAGTCAAACTACCCACCAGACACTGTCCGCA
>NZ_JBKGTJ010000020.1:0-845 GCF_049472055.1 Klebsiella pneumoniae complex sp. WS1778 | reverse complement strand
ATGTACACTTCAGATTCGAACTTGGTGTGCGGGTTGATGGTGCCCGGCTTAGCCAGTACCTGACCACGTTCGATTTCTTCACGTTTGATACCACGCAGCAGAACACCTACGTTCTCACCAGCACGGCCTTCGTCCAGCAGTTTGCGGAACATTTCAACGCCAGTACAGGTGGTTTTCGCGGTTTCTTTGATACCAACGATTTCAACTTCTTCACCCACTTTGATGATACCGCGCTCTACACGACCGGTAACAACGGTACCACGACCGGAGATGGAGAATACGTCTTCGATCGGCAGCAGGAACGGCTTGTCAATCGCACGCTCTGGTTCCGGGATATAGGTATCCAGGTGGCCAGCCAGTTCGATGATTTTCGCTTCCCACTCTGCGTCGCCTTCCAGCGCTTTCAGAGCAGAACCACGAACGATCGGGGTGTCGTCGCCCGGGAAATCGTACTGAGACAGCAGTTCACGAACTTCCATCTCAACCAGTTCCAGCAGCTCTTCGTCATCAACCATGTCGCATTTGTTCAGGAACACGATGATGTACGGAACGCCTACCTGACGACCCAGCAGGATGTGCTCACGAGTCTGCGGCATCGGGCCGTCAGTCGCAGCAACAACCAGGATCGCGCCGTCCATCTGCGCAGCACCGGTGATCATGTTTTTAACATAGTCGGCGTGGCCCGGGCAGTCTACGTGCGCGTAGTGGCGAGTCGGGGTGTCATATTCAACGTGAGAGGTGTTGATGGTGATACCACGAGCTTTTTCTTCCGGCGCGTTATCGATCTGGTCGAATGCGCGAGCGGAACCACCGTAGGTTTTAGCCAGAACGGTAGTGATGGCAGC
>NZ_JBKGTJ010000019.1:0-1072 GCF_049472055.1 Klebsiella pneumoniae complex sp. WS1778 | reverse complement strand
CGGGAGGGCGCTTACCACTTTGTGATTCATGACTGGGGTGAAGTCGTAACAAGGTAACCGTAGGGGAACCTGCGGTTGGATCACCTCCTTACCTTAAAGAACCTGCCTTTGTAGTGCTCACACAGATTGTCTGATGAAATAGAGCAGTAAATAATCTCTGCAGGCTTGTAGCTCAGGTGGTTAGAGCGCACCCCTGATAAGGGTGAGGTCGGTGGTTCAAGTCCACTCAGGCCTACCAAATTTGCGAAGCAAATTTGAAGAGGTTGCAAACGATGGGGCTATAGCTCAGCTGGGAGAGCGCCTGCTTTGCACGCAGGAGGTCTGCGGTTCGATCCCGCATAGCTCCACCATCTTTACTGCGAACACAAGAAAACTTCAGAGTGAACCTGAAAAGGTGCACTGCGAAGTTTTGCTCTTTAAAAATCTGGATCAAGCTGAAAATTGAAACGACACACAGTTAATGTGTGTTCGAGTCTCTCAAATTTTCGCGACACGATGATGTTTTACGAAACATCTTCGGGTTGTGAGGTTAAGCGACTAAGCGTACACGGTGGATGCCCTGGCAGTCAGAGGCGATGAAGGACGTGCTAATCTGCGAAAAGCGTCGGTAAGGTGATATGAACCGTTATAACCGGCGATGTCCGAATGGGGAAACCCAGTGCAATTCGTTGCACTATCGTTAACTGAATACATAGGTTAACGAGGCGAACCGGGGGAACTGAAACATCTAAGTACCCCGAGGAAAAGAAATCAACCGAGATTCCCCCAGTAGCGGCGAGCGAACGGGGAGCAGCCCAGAGTCTGAATCAGCTTGTGTGTTAGTGGAACGGTCTGGAAAGTCCGACGGTACAGGGTGATAGTCCCGTACACCAAAATGCACAGGTTGTGAACTCGAAGAGTAGGGCGGGACACGTGGTATCCTGTCTGAATATGGGGGGACCATCCTCCAAGGCTAAATACTCCTGACTGACCGATAGTGAACCAGTACCGTGAGGGAAAGGCGAAAAGAACCCCGGCGAGGGGAGTGAAAAAGAACCTGAAACCGTGTACGTACAAGCAGTGGGAGCACCTT
>NZ_JBKGTJ010000017.1:0-1781 GCF_049472055.1 Klebsiella pneumoniae complex sp. WS1778 | reverse complement strand
GGTGTGACTGCGTACCTTTTGTATAATGGGTCAGCGACTTATATTCTGTAGCAAGGTTAACCGTATAGGGGAGCCGCAGGGAAACCGAGTCTTAACTGGGCGTTAAGTTGCAGGGTATAGACCCGAAACCCGGTGATCTAGCCATGGGCAGGTTGAAGGTTGGGTAACACTAACTGGAGGACCGAACCGACTAATGTTGAAAAATTAGCGGATGACTTGTGGCTGGGGGTGAAAGGCCAATCAAACCGGGAGATAGCTGGTTCTCCCCGAAAGCTATTTAGGTAGCGCCTCGTGAACTCATCTTCGGGGGTAGAGCACTGTTTCGGCTAGGGGGTCATCCCGACTTACCAACCCGATGCAAACTACGAATACCGAAGAATGTTATCACGGGAGACACACGGCGGGTGCTAACGTCCGTCGTGAAGAGGGAAACAACCCAGACCGCCAGCTAAGGTCCCAAAGTCATGGTTAAGTGGGAAACGATGTGGGAAGGCACAGACAGCCAGGATGTTGGCTTAGAAGCAGCCATCATTTAAAGAAAGCGTAATAGCTCACTGGTCGAGTCGGCCTGCGCGGAAGATGTAACGGGGCTAAACCATGCACCGAAGCTGCGGCAGCGACACTATGTGTTGTTGGGTAGGGGAGCGTTCTGTAAGCCTGCGAAGGTGACCTGTGAGGGTTGCTGGAGGTATCAGAAGTGCGAATGCTGACATAAGTAACGATAAAGCGGGTGAAAAGCCCGCTCGCCGGAAGACCAAGGGTTCCTGTCCAACGTTAATCGGGGCAGGGTGAGTCGACCCCTAAGGCGAGGCCGAAAGGCGTAGTCGATGGGAAACAGGTTAATATTCCTGTACTTGGTGTTACTGCGAAGGGGGGACGGAGAAGGCTATGTTAGCCGGGCGACGGTTGTCCCGGTTTAAGCATGTAGGCTGGTTATCCAGGCAAATCCGGATAATCAAGGCTGAGGTGTGATGACGAGGCACTACGGTGCTGAAGTAACAAATGCCCTGCTTCCAGGAAAAGCCTCTAAGCATCAGGTAACATCAAATCGTACCCCAAACCGACACAGGTGGTCAGGTAGAGAATACCAAGGCGCTTGAGAGAACTCGGGTGAAGGAACTAGGCAAAATGGTGCCGTAACTTCGGGAGAAGGCACGCTGGTGTGTAGGTGAAGTCCCTGCGGATGGAGCTGAGACCAGTCGAAGATACCAGCTGGCTGCAACTGTTTATTAAAAACACAGCACTGTGCAAACACGAAAGTGGACGTATACGGTGTGACGCCTGCCCGGTGCCGGAAGGTTAATTGATGGGGTTATCCGTAAGGAGAAGCTCTTGATCGAAGCCCCGGTAAACGGCGGCCGTAACTATAACGGTCCTAAGGTAGCGAAATTCCTTGTCGGGTAAGTTCCGACCTGCACGAATGGCGTAATGATGGCCAGGCTGTCTCCACCCGAGACTCAGTGAAATTGAACTCGCTGTGAAGATGCAGTGTACCCGCGGCAAGACGGAAAGACCCCGTGAACCTTTACTATAGCTTGACACTGAACATTGAGCCTTGATGTGTAGGATAGGTGGGAGGCTTTGAAGCGTGGACGCCAGTCTGCGTGGAGCCAACCTTGAAATACCACCCTTTAATGTTTGATGTTCTAACGTTGGCCCCTTATCGGGGTTGCGGACAGTGTCTGGTGGGTAGTTTGACTGGGGCGGTCTCCTCCCAAAGCGTAACGGAGGAGCACGAAGGTTAGCTAATCCTGGTCGGACATCAGGAGGTTAGTGCAATG
>NZ_JBKGTJ010000016.1:0-3152 GCF_049472055.1 Klebsiella pneumoniae complex sp. WS1778 | reverse complement strand
CGAGCGGGCTGCCCCGCAGGGGCGAGCGAAGCGAGTCAATCCCCCCCTCACCGCCATATTTTAAGAAGAGCTCGTACGCAAGTACGGGCTTTTTTTTCGCATGTGGCACCCACCGGAGGGGATGAGAACCCCCGACCGGGGTTCGACTACTGGCAACGCCAGTTGGACAGACCGCGAGCCCGCGAGCGGGCTGCCCCGCAGGGGCGAGCGAAGCGAGTCAATCCCCCCCTCACCGCCATATTCGAGATGAGAGCCTGTACGCAAGTACGGGCTCTTTTCTTTTATATTCTCCGCCGGGGAGAGCCCCCCGAGAAAAGCCAATCCCGAAGCTAATCCTCTTCCATTCGCTGATACTCTTCGCTGAGGTAATCCACCAACGCCCTGACGGAGGGCAGCAGCCCGCGCCGTGAGGCAAATACCGCATGGATCACTTCCCGCCGCGGCTGCCACTCATCCAGTACCACCTCTAACTCCCCTGACGCCAGCTGATCGCGCACCATTAACAAAGGAAGCTGCACAACCCCTACGCCGGCCATCGCCACCTCGCGCAGCGCCAGCATATCGGTGGTCACCATTCGCGGCGTGAAATACACCTCCGCCCTTGCCCCCTCAGGCCCGGTAAGCTGCCATTTATGCTGATGCTTGTTCGCCCCCAGGCTGAGCCCAGGCCAGGCGCTCAGCTCAGACGGCGCCTGCGGACGTCCGAGCCGGGAAATCAGCTCCGGACTGGCCACCAGCCGGTGCCCTCGGTCCGCCAGCACACGCATCACCAAATCGCTGTCCTCGATAGGCCGGGGCCGGACGCGGATCGCCACATCAATGCCCTCCCCGACCACATCCACCCGGCGGTTGGTCGCCTCAAGATGCAAAGTGACCCCGGGATAGCGCGCCATAAATCGCGCCAGCATTGGTCCGATATGGACATGCAGCAAGGTGACCGGACAGGTGATCCTGACGCTGCCGCGCGGCTCGGCGCGCAGCGTGTCGACCGCCTGCTGCGCCGCCTCGGCCTCTATCAGCATCGCTTTGCAATGCTGGTAAAAGGTCTGCCCGACCTCGGTAACCGCGAACTGGCGAGTGGTTCGCTGAATCAAACGCACGCCCAGCCGCTCCTCGAGTTGCGCAATGCGGCGGCTGAGCTTGGATTTCGGCTGGTCAAGCGCTCGCCCTGCCGCGGCGAAACCGCCATGGTCCACGACCTGGACAAACCAGGCGAAGTCATTGAGATCCTGCATCCTTCCTCCATTGTTCCATTTTTGGAACAGTATAGGCCATTTTTGCTTACTACCGCACATGTCGTCCCGGATATAAGCTTATTCACATCAGATACCGATACACAGGAGAAAGCCATGAAACAGATTACAGGAGTCTACACCGCGCCCGCGCAGCATTGGGTAGGCGACGGCTTCCCGGTTCGTTCGATGTTTTCCTATCAGACGCACGGCCAGCAGCTGAGCCCCTTCTTACTGCTCGACTATGCCGGGCCGTACACCTTCCCGGCGGGCAGCGATAAACGCGGCGTCGGTGAGCATCCGCATCGCGGATTCGAAACCGTCACCATCGTCTACGCCGGAGAGGTAGAACATCGTGACTCCACCGGCCGTGGCGGGGTGATTGGTCCAGGCGACGTGCAGTGGATGACGGCGGGCGCCGGGATCCTGCACGAAGAGTTCCACTCGGAGGCCTTCACCCGCAGCGGCGGCGAGCTGAAGATGATCCAGCTGTGGGTCAACCTGCCCGCCAAAGACAAAATGGCGCCCCCCGGCTACCAGAGCATTACCGCCGGGACGATCCCCACCGTCGCGCTGACGAATGGCGCCGGACAGGTTCGGGTTATTGCCGGCCAGTATGACGACGTCAGCGGCCCGGCCCATACCTTCTCACCGCTTAACGTGTGGGATATGCAGCTGAATCAGGGGCGCGACCTCACGCTGCGCCAGCCGGAAGGCTGGAGTACCGCGCTGGTGGTACTGGAAGGGGAAGTGATCATCAACGGTTCCGAATCCGCCCGCGAAGGACAGCTCGCCGTCCTGAGCCAGGCAGGAGACGCACTGCATCTGGAGGCGACCGCCCAGGCAAAAGTTCTGCTGATGGCCGGCGAACCGCTGCAGGAGCCGATTGTGGGGTATGGCCCGTTTGTCATGAATAACAAAACGCAGATCGCAGAAGCCGTTCGCGATTTTAACAGCGGCCGCTTTGGCCAAATCTAACTGATTGAGGTGAATACTATGTCTACTCCCGCTAATTTTAACGGTGCTCGTCCGGTGATTGATGTCAACGATACCGCAATGCTGTTGATTGACCACCAGAGCGGCCTGTTCCAGACCGTCGGCGATATGCCGATGCCAGAGCTGCGCGCTCGCGCCGCCGCGCTGGCGAAGATGGCCTCGCTTGCCGGGATCCCGGTGATCACCACCGCCTCCGTGCCGCAGGGGCCGAACGGTCCGCTGATCCCGGAGATTCATGAGAACGCGCCGCATGCGCAATACATCGCCCGTAAAGGCGAGATCAACGCCTGGGATAACCCGGAATTCGTCGCCGCGGTGAAAGCGACCGGTCGCAAAACGCTGATTATCGCCGGGACCATCACCAGCGTCTGCATGGCCTTCCCGGCGATTGCCGCCGTCGCCGACGGTTATAAAGTGTTTGCCGTGATTGACGCTTCCGGCACCTACAGCAAAATGGCGCAGGAGATCACCCTGGCTCGCGTGGTACAAGCTGGCGTAGTGCCGATGGATACCGCCGCCGTCGCCTCTGAGCTGCAGCGCACCTGGAATCGCCCGGACGCAGCAGAATGGGCGGAGGTGTACACCAAAGTCTTCCCGGCCTACCAGCTGCTGATTGAAAGCTACAGCAAAGCGCAGGACGTGGTGAAGAATAACGAACAGCTTGATTCCCAGCGCTAAAACACCCGCCCCACTGCGTCGCAGCGGGGCATTGTTCATTGCGTGAGCGGTCGGTAAAGAAAGAAGAAAATATGCTTGACCGTTTTAACGCAACTCCCTATAGTAGCGCCCCGTTGCCCACCCAAGGTGAGCAGCAAGACAATATGGTGAGGTGTCCGAGTGGCTGAAGGAGCACGCCTGGAAAGTGTGTATACGGCAACGTATCGGGGGTTCGAATCCCCCCCTCACCGCCATATTTTAAGAAGA
>NZ_JBKGTJ010000015.1:0-4669 GCF_049472055.1 Klebsiella pneumoniae complex sp. WS1778 | reverse complement strand
AGAGGTGTTGATGGTGATACCACGAGCTTTTTCTTCCGGCGCGTTATCGATCTGGTCGAATGCGCGAGCGGAACCACCGTAGGTTTTAGCCAGAACGGTAGTGATGGCAGCGGTCAGCGTTGTTTTACCATGGTCAACGTGGCCGATAGTACCGACGTTAACGTGCGGTTTTGTACGTTCAAACTTTTCTTTAGACATCGATTGTCCCTCTAAGACACGGATAAATCGGTGATATCACCACATCAACCAGGCAACATGCCCGACTTGTTGAATGAACATAACAGAAGAGAAACAGGGAAGGAGAGAAAAGAAGTGGTGCTGATACCCAGAGTCGAACTGGGGACCTCACCCTTACCAAGGGTGCGCTCTACCAACTGAGCCATATCAGCACGTCTGGAGCGGGCAGCGGGAATCGAACCCGCATCATCAGCTTGGAAGGCTGAGGTAATAGCCATTATACGATGCCCGCATCCTGAAACTCGGCTACCCAGTTCTTTCTGTAATACTAAAAAGACTGCTCTCTTTAGTATTGAGCTGATTAGTTTACCCAACCAACTCCGGCTACGCAAAGCGTCGCCAGAAAGTGGTGGTGGGGGAAGGATTCGAACCTTCGAAGTCGATGACGGCAGATTTACAGTCTGCTCCCTTTGGCCGCTCGGGAACCCCACCCAAATTGTTATGGTGCCGACTACCGGAATCGAACTGGTGACCTACTGATTACAAGTCAGTTGCTCTACCTACTGAGCTAAGTCGGCATCAAGTAGCGCGCATTCTAGGGAGAGGAGCGAGTTCATGCAACTAAAAATTTGCATAAAACGTTCTCTTGCTCACATTTTGTGCTCTTACGCGAAAAAACGGTGTAATTTCAAACAAAGGAGTGCAAATAATCGCCAACAAACGGGCCCATCAGGCGCGGTTTCGGTCAGCCACGTTTACCAGGAACGTATGCTGACCGTAAACTGAAAGGCAGCAGGCCGTTAGTACCATCCTGTTAGCAAAGGCCATGCTTTGCAAAGCATAAGAAACTTATTCCTCTCTTGTGACGCTGGCGCGAGAAAGCGGCATTCAATGAGTTTTTTTCTTATTATTCCCGGCAATCTGGTGTTACCCTCCTGCCCATTGTCCTGATTAACTCGTGTGAAGCATCGCCGTTTCAACGTATTCGGTGATGGTAAGAACATGCTTATGAGCCAAAAAGAGCAGACGTTAATGACACCGTACCTACAATTTAACCGCCACCAATGGGCTGCACTTCGTGATTCTGTCCCGATGACGTTAACCGAGGAAGAAATCACGCGGTTAAAAGGCATCAACGAAGATCTCTCTCTGGAAGAGGTTGCTGAGATCTATTTGCCGCTGTCGCGTTTGCTCAACTTCTATATCAGTTCTAACCTGCGTCGTCAGGCTGTTCTCGAACAATTTCTTGGCACCAACGGTCAGCGAATTCCCTATATTATCAGTATCGCTGGCAGCGTGGCGGTAGGAAAAAGCACCACCGCCCGTGTACTGCAGGCCTTGCTGAGCCGTTGGCCGGAGCATCGCCATGTCGAACTCATTACCACTGACGGATTTTTGCACCCTAACTCAGTTTTGAAAGAACGTGGGTTAATGAAGAAAAAAGGCTTTCCGCAGTCCTATGATATGCATCGGCTGGTGAAGTTTGTCTCCGATCTCAAATCAGGGGTACCACAGGCAACTGCACCGGTTTATTCCCATCTAATTTATGATGTTATTCCCGATGGCGATAAAACCGTCGCTCAACCGGATATTCTCATTCTTGAAGGACTGAATGTTCTGCAAAGTGGGATGGATTATCCACACGATCCGCATCATGTATTCGTATCGGATTTTGTCGACTTTTCTATTTATGTCGATGCCCCGGAAGAATTATTGAAAAGCTGGTATATCAACCGCTTTCTTAAATTCCGGGAAGGGGCATTTACCGACCCGGATTCTTATTTTCATAATTACGCCAAGCTGTCGAAGGAAGAAGCGGTCGAAATTGCCACCTCGCTTTGGAATGAGATTAACCTAATGAATCTCAAGGAAAACATCCTTCCAACTCGCGAGCGCGCCAGCCTGATTATGACCAAGAGCGCCAATCATTCTGTTAATCAGGTACGCTTACGTAAATAAAGCAAAGGGAGCCGGAGCTCCCTTTTTTATTCTGCGCTGCGCAATGATATTTCACCACCAACCCAGGCTTTTATCACACCATCCTGCTCCAGCAATAGCGCACCCTGGGCGTCAATGCCGCGGGAAATGCCATAAATTTCTTTATCACCGATAATCAGTTTTACCGGACGATGAATAAAGTTATCCAGTTTTTCCCAGCGCGGCAGATAAGGAGCCAACCCTTCCTGCTCGAACAGCTCCAGTCCCAGGCGCAGCTCTTTAATCAGGCGCGCGGCGAGGAGATTACGGTCGATGACCACCCCCGCTTCCTGAAGACTGATCCAACCCTGATTGACGACATCAGACTCCACACGACGCATCACAAGGTTGATACCCGCGCCGCTGACGATTTGTGCGGCATCGCCCGTTTTCCCCGTCAGCTCCACGAGGATCCCTGACAGCTTACGATCCTGCAGGTAAATATCGTTTGGCCATTTCACGCGAACCTGTTCGGCCCCGAGTTGCTGCAGCACTTCAGCGATCACAATACCAATCACCAGGCTTAGGCCAATCGCCGCTGCCGGGCCCTGCTCCAGACGCCAGTACATCGAGAGATAGAGATTCGCACCAAAGGGGGAAAACCATTTTCTGCCTCGCCGGCCTCGCCCTGCCTGCTGATATTCAGCTACGCAGGCATCGCCGGACGTCAGCTCATCCAGTCTGTCCAGCAAATACTGGTTAGTGGAGTCGATTACCGGAAGGACAGTCACTCGACCGTGCTCTATCTGTTGGGAGATCTTTTTCTCATCCAACAGATGAATGGGCTCTGGCAGGCTGTACCCCTTGCCCGGCACGGTAAACACATCGACGCCCCAGTCGCGTAACGTCTGGATATGCTTATTAATCGCCGCCCGGCTCATGCCTAACTGCTCGCCAAGCTGTTCACCTGAGTGAAACTCACCATCAGCAAGGATAGAAATTAGCGTTAAAGGGATAGTATGGTCTTTCACGCAATGCTCTCCTCTGCGTTGACTTCACCATGCGTTCCAATGAAGCGCACCTCGGGCTGAAGCCATACATTGAATTTTGCCCCCACCTGCTGGCGAACGTAATGGGCTAGCTTTATCACATCCTCGCTGGTCGCTTGATCTTCATTAATCAGTACCAGCGCCTGCTGTCGATGCACGGCCGCGCCGCCGATGCGTTTTCCTTTGAGCTGACATTGATCGATTAGCCAGCCAGCGGCCAGCTTGACGCTGCCGTTTGCCTGCGGATAGTGCGGTGCATGAGGGAACTGCGCCAGCAGCGCTTCAGCAACCTGAGCGCTGACGATCGGGTTCTTAAAAAAGCTGCCAGCATTACCGTTAATCTTTGGATCCGGCAATTTAGTCATTCGCATATGGCAGACCGCATCGAATACCTGTTGCGGGGTGACTGTCTGCGGATCGAGACGTGTTAAATCACCGTAGCTCAGCACCGGTCGCCACGCTTTCTCTAACGCCAAGCCAATCGCGACGATGGCGTAGCGGTCCTGATATTCATGTTTAAAGATGCTGTCGCGATAGCCGAAACGGCATTCCGCTGCGGAAAGGCGTTGTTTACGTCCCGTTTCCAGCTCGATGCAGTCAACATATTCGCAGACCCGCTGCAATTCGACGCCGTAGGCGCCAATATTCTGGATAGGCGAAGATCCTGCGCAACCAGGGATTAATGCCAGATTTTCCAGACCAGGCATCGCATGCTGTAGCGTGAACTGCACCAGTTGATGCCAGTTTTCGCCGGCGCCGACGTGCAAGCGCCAGGCATCCGGGGTTTCGCTCACCTCGATCCCCATAATTCGGTTGAGAATCACCGTACCGGCATAGTCGTTCAGAAACAGGACGTTACTGCCTTCCCCAAGGATTAGCGTGGGTTCGCCAGCCGCGGCAGCGGTTTGCCAGGCGCTTAATAACTGTTGTTCAGTTTCGGCGCGTACTATCGTATTGGCGGATCGCTCAATGCCAAAGGTATTCCAGGGTTTGAGGGAGTGGTTCATAGTGGCTTCCTGATGCAAAATCGGCGTTAGTTTACCGTATCTGGCGGGGGAAGGCTTGCCTGATTACAGAGGCAATAATATTGCGGAGCGTTACCAGTGGTGAGAGGTGTACCGCGCCGGGCTACAGAACCCGCAAGGCCCCTGGCCCAGGTAAGCGCAGCGCCACCGGGGGGGCATGCCGGCACCCTTCCCGGATGGCACAAACGCAAAAAAGCCCAGTCTTTCGACTGGGCTTTCTGCTTTATTTGATGCCTGGCAGTTTATGGCGGGCGTCCTGCCCGCCACCCTCCGGGCCGTTGCTGCGCAACGTTCAAATCCGCTCCCCGCGGATTTGTCCTCCTCTGGAGCGCGCTCACCGACAGACAACAGACAAAACAAAAGGCCCAGTCTTTCGACTGAGCCTTTTGTTTTATTTGATGCCTGGCAGTTCCCTACTCTCACATGGGGAGACCCCACACTACCATCGGCGCTACGGCGTTTCACTTCTGAGTTCGGCATGGGGTCAGGTGGGACCACCGC
>NZ_JBKGTJ010000014.1:0-19624 GCF_049472055.1 Klebsiella pneumoniae complex sp. WS1778 | reverse complement strand
GCCCACACAGATTGTCTGATAAATTGTTAAAGAGCAGTTGCGACGCGCTTTAGCGCTCTGTCGCGAGGTGGCGTATATTACGCTTTCCTCTTTCAGAGTCAACCCGTTTTTTCAGGATTTTTCTCTTCAACCGAACCGGCTGTTTGTGTGAAGTGATTCACATCCGCCGTGTCAGTGGGAGCGCATTATAGGGAGTTCGCCGGAAGTAGCAAGGGTTAAAATAGAAAAATCTTATCGACCGCTCATTATTTGAACTTTTCGCTTATTCCTCTTCCTACCATTAAAGCCGCCATCCCAGTGTTCATGCGGCCTGCAGCGTAGTTAACGCGAAGAACGCTTTTTGGCAAAAAAGTGATTTTTCTCTCTTACCCAACGCCATTATCGCGCCGATGGTGAATTTAGCACCACTCTTGACCCACGACAAAGCGCCCGCGCGGCCCCCCTTCCTATAATCAGGCCCGTTTCTTCTTACTGGTAATAATCGATGGCTTATCAACTCAACATTAACTGGCCCGAGTTTTTAGAGAAATACTGGCAAAAGCAGCCGGTGGTTTTAAAAAACGCGTTTCCGGACTTCGTCGACCCGATTACCCCGGACGAGCTGGCCGGATTAGCCATGGAGCCGGAAGTCGACAGCCGGCTGGTCAGTCTGACCAACGGTAAATGGCAGGCCAGCAATGGACCTTTTGAACATTTCGACGGCCTGGGCGAGACCGGCTGGTCGCTGCTGGCCCAGGCGGTAAACCACTGGCATATGCCGGCCGCCGAGCTGGTGCGACCGTTCCGCGTACTGCCGGACTGGCGTCTGGACGACCTGATGATCTCCTTCTCCGTCCCCGGCGGCGGCGTCGGGCCGCATATCGATCAATATGACGTCTTTATTATTCAGGGCATGGGCAGCCGCCGCTGGCGCGTAGGGGATAAGCTGCCGATGCGTCAGTTCTGCCCGCATCCGGCACTGCTGCACGTCGACCCGTTCCCGCCGATCATTGATGAAGATCTGCAGCCGGGCGATATCCTCTATATTCCACCGGGATTCCCGCACGATGGGATCACCCACAAAACCGCGCTGAACTACTCCGTCGGCTTCCGCGGGCCCAACGGCCGCGACCTGATCAGCAGCTTCGCCGACTATGTACTGGAGAACGATCTTGGCGGCGAGCACTACAGCGATCCGGACCTCACCTGCCGCGAGCATCCTGGCCGGGTTGAAGAGTATGAACTCGAACGTCTACGCGGCATGATGATCGACATGATTCGCCAGCCGGAAGACTTCAAACAGTGGTTCGGCAGTTTCGTCACCACCCCGCGTCACGAGCTGGATATTGCGCCGACGGAACCGGCATATGAAGAAGAGGAAGTGGTCGATGCGCTGCTGGGCGGCGAAAAGCTCTCCCGCCTGAGCGGCCTGCGCGTTCTGCATATCGGCGACAGCTTCTTCGTGCATAGCGAACAGCTGGACACCACCGATGCCGAAGCGCTGGATGCGCTGTGCCGCTATACCTCATTAGGTCAGGAAGAGCTCGGCAGCGGCCTGCAGAATCCGGCGTTCGTGAGCGAACTGACGCGGCTGATTAATCAGGGCTACTGGTACTTCGAAGAGTAAGAGAGTCGCGATACTGCGGGCAGCCGCCTGGCGCTGCCCGCTGGCTTTCAGCCGTTATTACACCTGTTTCGGCAACACCACAATAAACCGCGTCGAGCGCAGATCGGACTGCGCCGCCACGCTGCCGTGGTGGGCGCTGACGATGGATTTCACTATCGCCAGGCCGATGCCGCTGCCCTCCCCTTTGCGCTGGCGCGAGGGGTCGACGCGATAGAAACGGTCAAACAGCCGCGGCAGATGTTCGGCAGCAATCGGCGTACCGGGATTCTCCACCACCAGGCGGACCGTCTCCGCGCTTTCGCTCAGCGCGATCGTCACCGCCTGGCCAGCCGGGGTGTAGCGGATCGCGTTCGACAGCAGATTGCTGATCGCCCGCCGCAGCATCAGCGGATCGCCCGTCACCCGGCAGGGGCTGCCGACAAAGCGCAGCGCCACCGCCTTCTCTTCCGCCCACGCCTCGAAAAACTCAAACACCTTATGCACTTCCTCAGCCAGATCCAGTTCCCGCTGTTCGGGGATCAGCTGGTTGTTATCGGCCTGGGCGAGGAACAGCATATCGCTGACCATCCGCGACATACGCGAGAACTCTTCGAGATTGGAGTAGAGCACCTCTTCCAGCTCCTGCTGGCTGCGGCTCTGGCTTAAGGCGATTTCGGTTTGCGTCACCAGGTTGGTGATCGGCGTGCGGATCTCATGGGCGATATCGGCGGAGAAGTTCGACTGACGGGTAAAGACATCCTCCATCCGCTCCAGCATGTGGTTAAAGGAGAGCGCGAGCCGCTCCAGTTCGATAGGCACCGCCTGCGGGTCAAGGCGCACGTCGAGATCCCGCGAGGTAATATTCTGGATCTGCCGGCTGATCTGGCGGATCGGTTTATGTCCCTGATAGACCACAAACAGCACGATGGCGATGATCAGCAGGCTGATTATCGACGCGGCGGAAATCAGCTTCGCTTTCAGCTCATTAATATAGTGCAGGTGAAAATCGATGGATAAGGCCATCAGCAGATGGTACGCCGGTTTGCCGTCCGCCTGCTTGCCCAGCGGCAGCATGATCAGCCGCCAGGCGCGGGTCTCCATTTGATGATTATCGTGCGCCATTGCCCGCGGCTGCGGGTCGGTCCATGAAATCACATTCCCGTCGCGCAGCTGCATCGCCAGGCCTGGCGTACTCAGCATATGGCTGAGATCCGGCCCGTTGGGCGACTGGAACAGAATATTGCCCTGCCCATCGTCCAGGCAGATAAAGACGTTGGCGTAACCCGCAATGATATTCTTCACGATCTCCAGCCGCCGCGCCTGCGGGTAGTCAGCGTGGTCGAGGACCGTCTCCAGGGTGGTACTGAGCTGCCTGAGATCGTGAACGTCGCGCTCTTCAAAGTGGGCCTTCACCGAATGGATCATGATCCAGGTGAAGGCAAAGAAGGCGATGATGGTGGCGAGGCTAATAAAGAAGCTCAGCCGGGTGGCCAGGGAAAAGGGGCGCTTAGCGGCCATCCGGCACCTCAAGCATATAGCCGACGCCGCGCACGGTCTGGATCAGCTTCGGCTCGAAGTCGTTATCGATTTTGGCGCGCAGCCGCTTCACTGCCACGTCTATCGCGTTGGTATCGCTGTCGAAATTCATATCCCACACCTGCGACGCGATCAGCGAACGCGGCAGCACCTCGCCCTGATGGCGCAGGAAGAACTCCAGCAGAGTGAACTCCTTGCTGGTCAGGGTGATGCGGGTGGCGCCGCGCGTCACCTTACGGCTGACCAGATCGACGCTGAGATCCGCCGCCTGAAACTGGCTTTCGACAATAACCGCCGCTCCGCGGCGCAGCAGCGTCCGCACCCGCGCCAGCAGTTCCGCAAAGGCGAACGGCTTCACCAGATAGTCGTCGGCGCCCAGCTCCAGCCCCTTCACCCGATGCTCAATGGTGCCCAACGCGGTAAGCAGCAGGATCGGCATGCCTTTCCCGGCGGCGCGCAGCATGCGCACGATATCCCAGCCGTTCACGTCCGGCAGCATGATGTCGAGGATCAGCAGATCATAGTCACCGGTCATCGCCAGGTGATAGCCGTTAAGGCCGTTATCGGCCAGGTCGACGACGAAGCCAGCCTCGGTGAGCCCTTTGGTCAGGTACTCCCCGGTTTTCTTCTCATCTTCGACAATCAAAATCTTCACCGCAGGCTCCTTCACGCGCGTTCTGTGCGGGTATTCAATTTTAGAGGAGCGCCTCCGGATAGCAATGAAATATCAGGAAAATGACAGCTTTGTCATTTTCCTGTCACGTCCTGAACAGAGGCCGCTACGTAAAGTAGCCGCCATGGATAAATCGTCGAAAACGTCTGCCGCCATGCGCCCAATAACGCGTCTTACCCTCAGCGTGATACTCGCCTTAACCGGCTGTGTCTCGCTCGCTCCGGACTACCAGCGCCCCGCCGCGCCGGTACCGCAGCAGTTCTCTCTCAGCCAGAACAAGCTGGTGACCGCAACCGCGGGCTATCAGGAGACCGGCTGGCGCACCTTTTTCGTCGACCCGCAGGTGAAAAGCCTGATTGGCACCGCGCTGACCAACAACCGCGATCTGCGGATGGCGACGCTGAAAGTGCAGGAAGCCCGCGCCCAGTATCGGGTGACCGATGCTGACCGCTACCCGCAATTGAACGGTGACGGCAGCACCACCTACGGCGGCAAGCTTAAAGGCGACACCACCACCAGCAACGATTACGCTGCCGGCCTGAATCTCAGCTATGACCTCGACTTCTTTGGCCGGCTGACAAACCTTAGCGAGGCCGACCGGGAGAACTTCTTCGCCAGCGAAGAGGCCCGGCGCGCAGTGCATATCCTGTTGATTGCTAACGTTTCACAAAGCTACTTCAACCAGCGGCTGGCGGCAGCGCAGCTGCAGGTGGCCAACGATACCCTGCAAAACTATCAGCAGTCTTACGCGTTCGTTGAAAAACAGCTGCTGACCGGGAGCACTACCGTGCTGGCGCTGGAGCAGGCGCGGGGGATGATCGAGAGCACCCGCGCCGATATCGCCAGACGGCAGGGCCAGTTGGCGCAGGCTAATAACGCTCTGCAGCTATTGCTCGGCAGCTATCAACCTCTGCCGGACGATAGCGCCAGCAGCGCCGTCGATCTGCAAGGCGTTACCCTGCCGCCGTCGCTCTCCTCAGCGATCCTGCTGCAGCGGCCGGATATTTTAGAGGCCGAACACAGCCTGCGGGCGGCCAACGCCAACATCGGCGCCGCGCGGGCGGCCTTCTTTCCGTCGATCACCCTGACCAGCTCGCTCTCCGGTAGCAGCAGCGAGCTCGCCAGCCTGTTTAACGCCGGCAGCGCGATGTGGAACTTCATCCCCAAAATCGACATACCGATTTTCAACGCCGGGCGCAATCAGGCCAACCTCGATCTGGCGGAGATCCGCCAGCAGCAGCAGGTGGTCAACTACGAGCAAAAAATCCAGTCCGCCTTTAAAGAGGTAGCCGACGCGCTGGCCCTGCGCCAGAGCCTGGCCGATCAAATTGCCGCACAGGAGCGCTATCTCGCGTCGCTGAATATCACCCTGCAGCGCGCCACCGCGCTCTATCGCCACGGCGCGGTCAGCTACATCGAAGTGCTGAGCGCCCAGCGCGATATTTTCACCACCCGACAAACCCTGCTGGAACTCAACTATTCCCGTCAGGCAAATGAAATCACCCTGTTCACCGCCCTCGGCGGCGGCTGGATGGAATAACCCAAGGAGTCCCGATCATGAATTCACTGTCTAAAGTCGCCCTGTTCACTCTGATTTCTGGCGCGGTGTTCGCCGTCCAGGCCGCCGACCCGCACGCCGGCATGGCGATGCACGAACAGCCCGCCGCCGCGCAGACGCAAAGCATCAGCGGCAAAGGGGTCATTAAAGCCATTGATATGGATAGCAAAAAAATCACCATCGCCCACGAAGCCATCCCGGCGGTGAACTGGCCGCCGATGACCATGCGCTTCACCATCACCCCGCAGACCCAGCTCAACAATGTGAAGGACGGCGACAGCGTGGACTTCACCTTCGTTCAGCAGGGCAACCTGTCGCTGCTGCAGGATATTCGCGCCCACTAATGGCCCGGCGACGGCAAGCCTCTCAACGACGGAATGGACAACACATGGCATCCCTGACACTGAAAAACACGGTGCTGATCCTCGGCAGCATGGCGATCGGCGGCGCGCTCACCGCAGCGCTGTATACCCGGACTGCGGCGCCCCACGACGCTGCCGCAGCCGCCCCGGCGGCCGAGCAGCAGCGTAAAGTGCTGTTCTGGTACGATCCGATGTACCCGAACACCCGCTTTGATAAACCGGGTAAATCGCCGTTTATGGATATGGACCTGGTGCCGAAATACGCCGATGAGGAGAGTGCCGCCGCCGGGGCGCCGGGGGTGCGTATCGACCCGACGCAGACCCAGAATCTTGGCGTGAAAACCGCCGCCGTCACCCGCGGGCCGCTGCGCTACGCCCAGGCCTTCCCGGCCAACATCAGCTACAACGAGTACCAGTACGTGATTATGCAGGCGCGGGCGGCGGGCTTTATTAATAAAGTCTATCCCCTGACCGTCGGCGACAAAGTGCAACAAGGTACGCCGCTGCTGGAACTGACCATCCCGGACTGGGTGGAAGCGCAGAGCGAATACCTGCTATTGCAGGAGACCGGCGGCACCGCCACCCAGGTCGAGGGGATCCTCGAGCGGCTGCGTCTCGCCGGAATGCCGGACGACGATATCCGCCGCCTGAAAGCCACGCGCAAGATCCAGACCCGTTTCACCCTCAAGGCGCCCATCGACGGGGTGATCACCGCCTTCGATCTGCGCGCCGGAATGAACATCGCCAAAGATAACGTGGTGGCGAAAATTCAGGGCATGGATCCGGTGTGGGTCAGCGTGGCGGTCCCCGAGTCCATCGCCTGGCTGATCAAAGACGCCTCGCAGTTCAATATTCAGGTTCCCGCCTGGCCGGACAAAACCTTCCGCATCAGCAAATGGACGATCCTCCCCAGCGTCGATAGCGCCACCCGCACCCTGCAGCTGCGCCTGCAGGTCAACAACCCAGATGAAGCGCTGAAGCCGGGGATGAACGCCTATCTGCAGCTGACCAGTGAAAGCGCGCCGATGCTGCTGATCCCCTCCAAAGCGCTGATCGACAGCGGCAGCGAGCAGCGGGTAATCACCGTGGATAACGAGGGCCGCTTCGTGCCGAAGCGGGTCCAGGTCTTCCATGAATCCAATGGCGTCACGGCCATTCGCAGCGGGCTGCAGGAGGGCGAGAAAGTGGTCGCCAGCGGCCTGTTCCTGATCGACTCGGAGGCCAATATCGCCGGCGCGCTGGAGCGCATGCGCGCGCAGGCCCCGGATGCCGTTGCCCCTGCCGCCCACGCGCACTGAGGAAAGGAACCATGATTGAATGGATTATCCGCCGCTCGGTGGCCAACCGCTTCCTGGTGATGATGGGCGCGCTGTTTCTCAGCCTCTGGGGGACCTGGACCATCGTCCATACGCCGGTGGACGCCCTGCCGGATCTCTCCGACGTACAGGTGATCGTCAAAACTAGCTACCCGGGACAGGCGCCGCAGATCGTCGAAAACCAGGTCACCTGGCCGCTAACCACCACCATGCTGTCGGTGCCCGGCGCCAGAACGGTGCGCGGCTTCTCGCAGTTTGGCGACTCTTATGTGTATGTGATTTTTGAAGACGGCACCGATCCTTACTGGGCGCGCTCGCGGGTGCTGGAGTATCTCAACCAGGTACAGGGCAAACTGCCCGCCGTGGTGAGCGCCGAAATGGGCCCGGATGCCACCGGCGTCGGCTGGGTCTTCGAGTACGCGCTGGTCGACCGCAGCGGCAAGCACGATCTCGCCGAACTGCGCTCCCTGCAGGACTGGTTCTTAAAATACGAGCTGAAAACCATTCCTAACGTCTCAGAAGTGGCGTCGGTGGGCGGCGTGGTCAAGGAGTACCAGATTGTCGTCGACCCGATGAAGCTGACCCAGTACGGCATCAGCCTCGGCGAGGTGAAATCGGCGCTGGACGCCTCTAATCAGGAGGCGGGCGGCTCTTCGGTCGAACTGGCGGAAGCCGAATATATGGTGCGCGCCAGCGGCTATCTGCAGACCCTCGACGACTTCAAAAACATTGTGCTGAAAACCGGTGACAACGGCGTGCCGGTGTATCTCGGCGACGTCGCGCGGGTACAGGTCGGCCCGGAGATGCGCCGCGGTATCGCCGAACTGAACGGCGAAGGCGAAGTGGCCGGCGGGGTGGTGATCCTGCGCTCCGGCAAGAACGCCCGGGAAGCGATCTCGGCGGTCAAAGAAAAACTGGCGTCGCTGCAAAGCAGCCTGCCGGAAGGGGTTGAAGTCGTCACCACCTACGACCGCAGCCAGCTTATCGACCGCGCCATCGACAACCTCAGCCACAAACTGCTGGAAGAGTTTATCGTCGTCGCCCTGGTCTGCACCCTGTTCCTGTGGCACGTGCGCTCGGCGCTGGTGGCGATTATCTCCCTGCCGCTCGGCCTGTGCTTCGCCTTTATCATGATGCATTTCCAGGGACTCAACGCCAACATCATGTCGCTGGGCGGGATCGCCATTGCGGTGGGAGCGATGGTCGATGCCGCCATCGTGATGATTGAGAACGCCCACAAGCGGCTGGAGGAGTGGGCGCATCAGCATCCGGGAGAGAAGCTCGGCAACGACAGGCGCTGGAAAATCATTACCGACGCCTCGGTGGAGGTTGGCCCGGCGCTGTTTATCAGCCTGCTGATCATCACCCTGTCGTTTATCCCCATTTTCACCCTCGAAGGCCAGGAGGGCAAACTGTTCGGCCCGCTGGCCTTCACCAAAACCTGGTCGATGGCCGGGGCGGCGCTGCTGGCGATCATGGTGATCCCGATCCTGATGGGCTTCTGGATCCGCGGCAGGATCCCGGCGGAGAGCAGCAACCCACTGAACCGCTTTTTGATCCGCATTTATCACCCGCTGCTGCTGAAGGTGCTGCACTGGCCGAAGACCACCCTGCTGATCGCGCTCCTGTTGATCCTGACGGTTGTCTGGCCGCTTAACCGGGTCGGCGGTGAGTTTCTGCCGCAGATCAACGAGGGCGATCTGCTGTATATGCCGTCAACGCTGCCGGGGATCTCCGCCTCGCAGGCGGCGGATATGCTGCAGAAGACCGACAAGCTGATCATGACGGTGCCGGAGGTGGCGCGGGTGTTCGGCAAAACGGGTAAGGCAGACACCGCTACCGACTCCGCGCCGCTGGAGATGGTAGAGACCACCATTCAGCTCAAGCCGCAGGATCAGTGGCGGCCGGGGATGACCATGGAGAAGATCGTCGACGAACTGGACAAGACCGTGCGCCTGCCGGGGCTGGCGAACCTGTGGGTGCCGCCGATCCGCAACCGCATCGACATGCTCTCCACCGGCATCAAGAGCCCGATTGGCATTAAGGTTTCCGGCACTAACCTGGCCGATATCGACGCCATCGCCGGGCAAATTGAGGTGGTGGCGCGCAGCGTGCCGGGGGTCACGTCAGCATTAGCCGAGCGGCTGGTGGGCGGGCGCTACCTCGACATTGATATTCAGCGTGAGAAGGCGGCCCGCTACGGGATGACCGTCGGCGACGTGCAGCTGTTCGTCTCGTCCGCTATCGGCGGGGCGATGGTCGGCGAAACGGTGGAGGGCGTCGAGCGCTATCCAATCAACATCCGCTACCCGCAGAGCTATCGCGACAGCCCGCAGACCCTGCGCCAGCTGCCGATCCTCACCCCGCTGAAGCAGCAGATCGTCCTCAGCGACGTCGCCGAGGTGAAGGTGGTCAGCGGGCCATCGATGCTGAAGACCGAGAACGCCCGCCCCACCAGCTGGATCTACATCGACGCCCGCGACCGTGACATGGTGTCAGTGGTGCACGATCTGCAGCAGGCCATCGGCAAAGCGGTGAAGCTGAAGCCGGGCATCAGCGTGTCGTATTCCGGGCAGTTCGAGCTGCTGGAGCGCGCCAATCAGAAGCTGAAGCTGATGGTGCCGATGACGCTGATGATTATCTTTGTGCTGCTGTACCTGGCGTTCCGCCGCGTCGGCGAGGCGCTGCTGATCATCGCCAGCGTGCCGTTCGCCCTTGTGGGCGGGATCTGGTTCCTCTACTGGATGGGATTCCATCTGTCGGTAGCCACCGGCACCGGCTTTATCGCCCTGGCCGGGGTGGCCGCGGAGTTTGGCGTGGTGATGCTGATGTACCTGCGCCACGCCATCGAGGCCGAGCCATCGCTGGAGAACCCGCGTACCTTCAGCGTCGAGAAGCTCGACGAGGCGCTGTATCAGGGGGCGGTGCTGCGCGTGCGGCCGAAGGCGATGACCGTGGCGGTGATTATCGCCGGCCTGTTGCCGATTTTGTGGGGCACCGGCGCCGGGTCGGAGGTGATGAGCCGCATCGCCGCGCCGATGATTGGCGGAATGATCACCGCCCCGCTGCTGTCACTGTTTATTATTCCGGCGGCGTATAAGCTGATGTGGCTGTTCCGGCATCGGGGCAAGCGCGGCCGATAGCCCGCCGCGTTTACGCCGGTCCGGGAAATTGGCTATAGTGGCGCCATTCTTCTGGCCGGCATGAACGTCCCTATGAATCTGAACCTGGTATGTTATTCCCTGCTGCTGCTCACCGCCGTGGGCAGCGCCCTGCTGCCCTACCCGCTGGCGATGTGGTTTTTACTGAGCAGCCTTCTGACATGGCTAATTTATGGCGCCGACAAGCTGGCGGCACGCAAAGCCTGGCGCCGGGTGCCAGAAACCACGCTGCTGGTGCTGGGCCTGGTGGGAGGCTGGCCGGGGGCCATCCTCGGCCAGCAGTGCTTTCGTCATAAAACGCAAAAGCAGCCCTTCCGGACGTGGTTTTTCATCAGCGTGGCGCTGAACGTGGCGGCGCTGGCCGGGCTGTACGTGGTTTATACCCACCTGCTCAGCCGCTAAGGGGCGAGGCTAGCGCGGCGTCTGGCGGATCCACACCAGGCGATCGACGTCAAAGCCCAGCTCGCGCGCGGTATTCAGGTAATCCTGCTTCACCGCCGCCGGAATGGTGGGGGTGCGCGACAGGATCCAGAGATAGTCGCGGTTGGGGCCGCTAACCAGCGCGTACTGGTAGTCGTCGTCCAGACGGATCACGTTATAGCCGCCGTAGAATGGCCCGAAGAACGACACCTTCAGCGCCGCGGTGGTGGGGGCGCCGGTGAAATAGGCTTTCCCGTCGCTCTCATTCCAGCGTTTTTTAACCGGGTCATAACCGCGATTGACGACGCTGATCCCCCCGTCGCTGCGGGCGCCGTAGGTGGCGGTCACCTGCTCCAGGCCTCGCTCGAAGCGATTCTCCAGGCGAGCGACCTCATACCATTTTCCGAGATAACGACTGGCGTCAAACCCGCTAATCGGCTGTACGCCCTTCGGCGGGGTGGGCGATTTGCAGGCCACGAGGGTCAACGCGATAGCGACGCCAGTGACAACAGGCCATAGCTTCATGAGAACTCCTTTCATTTACGCGGTTGGGGGAAAGTGTAGTGCAAAGCCGCTACACTTCACGCCAGCCGACGTGATTCGTAGTATATTGAGAATATTCTTTGTTAACAGGTGGCCTCCATGCCTTACTCCATCGGCGAATTTGCCCGACTTTGCGGGATAAATGCGACCACGCTTCGCGCCTGGCAGCGCCGCTACGGCCTGCTTAAGCCGCTGCGCACCGATGGTGGACACCGTCTGTACAGCGATGACGACGTCCAGCAGGCGCTGAAGATCCTCGACTGGGTGAAAAAAGGGGTGCCGGTTAGCCAGGTGAAGCCCCTGCTGTCGCGCCCCGGCGCGCGGCGCACCAACAACTGGCTGACGCTGCAGGAGACCATGCTGCAGCGGCTGAAAGAGGGAAAAATCGAGTCCCTGCGCCAGCTTATCTACGATGCCGGGCGCGAATATCCGCGTCAGGAGCTGGTGACCGAGGTGCTGCGTCCGCTGCGCAGCCAGGTCTCCGCCAACGTACCGGCCATCATGACCCTGCGCGAAATCCTCGACGGCATCATCATCGCCTACACCTCGTTTTGCCTCGAAGGCGATAAGAAGGCGCCCGGGGATAACTTTCTGATCACCGGCTGGCACCTGACCGACGCCTGCGAAATCTGGCTTGAGGCGCTCAAGCGTACCGGCCAGGGTCATCGCATCGACGTCCTGCCGGTGCCTCCTGCCGCCCTGGCGCCGGAGATTTTTCCCCAGCGCAACTGGCTGCTGGTCACCAGCGGCAAACTCTCCGCCGCTCGTCAGAGGCAGATCGAACTCTGGCAGCAGCAGGTCGTCTCCCTCGAGGTGATCCCGCTCTAACCCCCTGTTTTCACTTACCTCCACACTCTGTTCCGCCAGCGCCCGGTGGCGCGGCGGGCGCACGCTTGCCCTTTGCGCCACGCGTGATTTTCACCCTTTAAAACACCAATAATAAACATATGATTTTTAACAAAAATAAAATATATTTTTCCACAAACTTGGACAAATAATTTTATTTGTGTAAGTTTTAAGTATGCCATTACGCCACCGTGTTTAGCCAGGATGTGATCCATGAGCACCTCGCCGTCCGTGATTCGTCGTTTCGTTGAGTACTACGCCGGGCTGGATGCGCAGCCGCCCTCGGCGCTGGCCGCGCTGTACCATCCGGACGCGACGCTGAGCGATCCTTTTGGTCAGCACCAGGGGCTGTTCGCCATCCAGCGCTACTTTACCCATCTGCTGGCCAACGTGGAGCAGTGCCGGTTCACCATCGACACGCCGCTCTGCGACGGTCAGCGGTTCGCCGTGACCTGGACCATGCACTGGTCGCATCCGCGCATTGCCGGCGGAGAAACGCTAGCCCTGCCGGGCTGCTCGGTGGTGGACATCGCCGGGGAGCAGATTCTCCATCAACGCGACTTCTACGACGCCGGGGAGATGATCTACGAGCATCTTCCCCTGCTGGGCTGGGCGGTACGCGGCGTGAAACGGAGGGTGCGCTCATGATGACGGTGCTTATCACCGGCGCCAGCTCCGGGATTGGCGCCGGCCTGGCGAAATCCTTCGCGGCGGATGGCCACCTGGTCATCGCCTGCGGGCGCGATGCGTCGCGCCTGACGGCGCTGCAGCAGTTCAGCCCCAATATCAGCGCGCGCCTGTTCGATATGACAGACAGGGACGCCTGTCGCCAGGCGCTGACGGGCTGTTTTGCCGACCTGATCATTCTCTGCGCGGGCACCTGCGAATACCTCGATCACGGACAGGTGGATGCCGCCCTCGTGGAGCGGGTGATGGCCACCAACTTCCTTGGGCCGGTGAACTGCCTGGCGGCGCTGCAGACGCAGCTGGAGGCTGGCGATCGGGTGGTGCTGGTCAGCTCCATGGCGCACTGGCTGCCCTTCCCGCGCGCGGAAGCCTATGGCGCCTCCAAGGCGGCGCTGACCTGGTTTGCCAACAGCCTGCGTCTTGACTGGGAGCCGAAAGGGGTCGCCGTCACGGTGGTCTCTCCAGGCTTCGTCGACACCCCGCTGACGCGCAAAAACGACTTTGCCATGCCCGGCCGGGTGAGCGTGGATCGGGCAGTGGCGGCGATCCGTCACGGCCTGGCGAAGGGAAAAAACCACATCGCCTTCCCCACCGGTTTCAGCCTGGCCCTGCGGCTGCTGGCCAGCCTGCCGTCAGGTATGCAGCGCCTGCTGTTGCGCAGGATGGTGCGCTCATGAACATCGCCATCATCGGCAGCGGCATCGCCGGGCTGACCTGCGCCTGGCGGCTGGCCGGACACCATCAGGTGACGCTGTTCGAAGCGGGCGCCACGCCGGGCGGCCACACCGCCACCGTGGATGTCGCCACGCCGCAGGGCACCTGGGCCATCGATACCGGATTTATCGTCTACAACGATCGCACCTATCCGCGCTTTATGGGCCTGCTCAGCGAGCTGGGGATCGACGGGCAAAAAACGCAGATGAGCTTCTCGGTCCACAACCCGGCCAGCGGCCTGGAGTACAACGGCCACAGCCTGACCTCGCTCTTCGCCCAGCGACGCAATCTGCTGAAGCCGGCCTTCTGGGGGCTGCTGAGCGAGATCGTCCGCTTCAACCGGCTGGCAAAACTGGCGCTGACCGAGGCGCTGGATCCGGGCGCGACGCTGGAGAACTTCCTCTCCCGCCACCGTTTTAGCCCCTTCTTCGCCCGCCACTATATCCTGCCGATGGGGGCGGCCATCTGGTCGTCGTCGCTGCAGGAGATGCGCCGCTTCCCGCTACCGCTGTTTTTGCGCTTCTTTGAAAACCACGGTCTGCTGGATATTCGCGATCGTCCGCAATGGTACGTGGTGCCCGGCGGTTCCCGGGAATACGTCCGCGCCCTGCTCGCCAGGCTCGGCGATCGCCTGGACCTGCGGCTCAACGCGCCGGTGCAGCAGGTGGACCGCCACCCGGCGGGAGTTATCCTGCGACTGGCGTCCGGGGAGGCGCATTTTGACCAGGTGATCTTCGCCTGCCACTCCGCGCAGGCGCTGGCGATGCTGGCGGCGCCCACCGACGCCGAGCGTGAGGTGCTGGGGGATATCGCCTGGCAGCGCAACGAGGTGGTGCTGCACAGCGATCCGCGCTGGCTACCGGAGCGCCAGCGCGCCTGGGCCAGCTGGAACTATCGCCTGAGCGACGGGGATTTGGCCCGGGCCTGCGTCACCTACAACATGAATATTCTCCAGGGGCTGCCTGCGGGCGCCCCCCTGTTCTGCGTCACTCTGAACCCGGACGCGCCAGTGGACGATCGCTATGTCTGGCAGCGCTTCGTCTATGAGCATCCGCTGTTTAACCCGCAAAGCTGGTCGGCCCAGCTGCGGCGCGAAGAGATTAACGGCCAGCAGCGGAGCTGGTACTGCGGGGCCTACTGGTACAACGGCTTTCATGAGGACGGGGTGCGCAGTGCGCTCGACGTGGTGCAGGGCATCGCCGCGGCGGAGGACAACTGAAATGAACAGCTGCCTCTATCAGGGCGTCCTGCGCCACCGTCGCCTGCAGCCGAAGGCGCACCACTTCGTCTACCGCCTGTTTATGGCCTGGCTTGACCTCGACGAACTGGACAGGCTGCCTGAGGCGGGCATCCGTCGCAACCGCCTGGCCGCCGCCGCCTGGTACGACGCCGATTATCCGCTGGGCGCGCCGCTGAAGGCCCAGGTGCTGAACCGGCTGGAGAGCCTGACCGGCTGCCGCCCGGCAGGCCGCGTGATGCTCCTGACCCAGCTGCGCTACTTCGGCTTCCATTTTAATCCGGTCAACTTTTACTACTGCTATGACGAAGCCGACACCCTGCGCTGGGTGCTGGCCGAAGTGCGCAACACGCCATGGAATGAGCGTCATTACTACGCGGTGGACGGCCAGCAGGCGCACCCGCTGGAGAAAGCCTTTCACGTTTCGCCGTTTAACCCGATGGACATGGTCTATCACTGGCGCTTCAACGCGCCGGGCAAAACGCTGCACATGCACATTGAAAACCATCAGGCCAGCAAGGTGTTCGACGCCACGCTGGCCCTGAGCCGCGTGCCGTTAACCCGCGCCAACCTGCGCGGGCTGCTGCTGCGTCTGCCGATGATGACCCTGAAAACCGTCCTCGCCATCTACTGGCAGGCGCTGCGGCTGTGGCTGAAGCGCGTGCCGCTGTACAACCATCCTGTCAGCAGGAGTGAACGCTCATGACCGATCCCGTCTTTGCGCTTGAACCCGATGTGCCGCGCAACGTGCGGCTCGCGCGCTGGCTGCTCTTTCGTCTGTTGAGCGGCCTCCGCGAAGGCTCGCTCACCGTGCGCGAAGGGGCGCAGACTTTTCATTTTGGCGACCCCGCCGCCGCGCTGCGCGCAGAGGCGCGGGTCTGCACGCCGGAGGTGTACTGGCGTCTGCTAACCGGCGGCAGTCTCGCGGCGGCCGAGGCCTGGATGGACGGCGACTGGGAGAGCCACCAGCTGACGGCGCTGTTGCAGATCCTCGCGCGCAACGGCGAGGTGCTGGGGCGTCTGGAGCGCGGCTTTCGTCTGCTGGGTAAGCCTGTCGCCCGCCTGCGCCACTGGACTCGACGCAACACCCGCGCCCAGGCGCGGGAGAACATTGCCGCCCATTACGACCTCGGCAACGAATTTTATGCCCACTTTCTGGATGACGACCTGCTCTACTCCAGCGCGCTGTTTACCGACGACGAGCAGGATCTGACCCAGGCCCAGCGGGCCAAGATGGCGCGTCTGTGCGACCAGCTGGCGCTCAACCCCGGCGATCATCTGCTGGAGATTGGCACCGGCTGGGGGGCGCTGGCCGAATACGCCGCCCGCCATTACGGTTGCCGGGTCACGACTACCACCCTTTCCCGGGAGCAGCACCGCTGGGCTACCGAGCGCATGGCCCGCGCCGGGCTGCAGGATCGCGTCGAGGTGCTGCTCTGCGACTACCGCGATCTGCGCGGCGAGTACGACAAACTGGTGTCGGTGGAGATGATTGAGGCGGTGGGCCAGCGCTACCTCCCGGCCTTCTTCCGCACCTGCCAGGCGCGCCTGCGCCCGGGCGGTAAAATGGCCCTGCAGGCGATCACCATTCAGGATCAGCGCTATCGCGACTACAGCAAAAGCGTCGATTTTATCCAGCGCTACATCTTCCCGGGCGGCTTTTTGCCCAGCATCACGGCAATGAGCGAGCTGATGACCCGCCATACCGATTTTGTGGTGCGCAACCTGTTCGACATGGGCCCGGACTATGCCCGCACCCTGGCGCACTGGCGGCAGCGATTTACCCACGCCTGGCAGGATATTGAAAAGCTCGGCTTTGATGAGCGCTTCCGCCGGATGTGGCTCTACTACTTTGGCTATTGCGAAGCCGGATTTAACGCCCGCACCATCAGCGTGGTGCAGCTCACCGCGGAGCGGGTATGACACGCCCGGCGCAGCACTTGCTGATGGCCCTCGCGTTCGATGTTTACTGGACGCTGGTGGTGATGTTGCGCGAGCGCGGCCTGCTGATCTGGCTGACGCTGGCCATCTTCGCCTGGCTGCGGTTGCCGGCGGCCAGTCGTCCGCCCGCCCTGCTGCTGGCCGCGGCGGGCTGCGGGCTTGACGCCTGCTGGGCGCTGGCGGGGCTGATTGATTTTCCCGGCGACAGCCTGCTGCCCCTGTGGATGGTGGCCCTGTGGCTGATGTTCGCCGTCGTCTGGACCCGACTGACCCGCACCGCGACGCTTCCCGGCTGGGTGCTGGCTACGGCGGCGACCCTCGCCGGCCCGGTGGCCTACCTGATCGGCGCTCGCCTCGGAGCCATGACCCTGCTGGTGCCGACCGCGCTTGCTGTGGCCGCCATGGCCTGCGGCTGGCTGGTGATCATGCTGCTGTTCCATCTGGGGATGGGGAGGCAAAAATGAGATTCGCCCTGTTACTGCTATGGCTGACCGTCCTCGCCCCGGCGGCCCACGCCGCCGACTGGCTGGCGTGGCGCCGCGTCGGCGAGGCGACCCTCACCTGGGGGCCGTTCACCGTCTATCACTCACAGCTGCGCACACCCAATGGTCGGTATGACGGCCCGCAGCAGGATCGGGCGCTGATCATCACCTACCAGCGCGACATCGATCGCGAGGCGCTGGTGGACGCCACCCGCGACCAGTGGCAGGCGCAGGGCATTCTGCAACAGGAACCGCGCAGCGAAGCCTGGCTGCGCATGCTGCAGGGGATCTGGCCGGACGTCGCGCCGGGCAGCCAGCTGGCGTTCGTGGTCCGCGGCGGCGAGGGGCAGTTCTGGTACCGCGCCAGCGCCGCACAGACCGCCTTTACCCCGCTCGGCCCGCGCCAGTCGGCGGCGTTCAGCACCCGCTTTCTCGCCATCTGGCTCGATCCACGCACCACTTATCCCGAACTGCGTCAGCAGTTGATCGGAGGTACACCATGAAACGCATTCTGACCCTTGGCCTGGCGCTGCTGATGCTGATGCTCGCCGGCTGCAGTACCGAGGTCACCGAATACCGGCAGCAGCAGCCCGCCCTCGACATCTTTCACTATTTTCAGGGTCGAACCGAAGCGTGGGGGATGGTGCAGGATCGCAACGGCAAGCAGCTGCGACGCTTCCATGTTGAGATCGATGGCGACGTCGTCGGCGATACCCTGACGCTCCATGAGCGCTTTGTCTATGACGATGGCGAGAAGCAGCAGCGGGTATGGCGCATTCGCCGCACCGGCGATAACCGTTATCAGGGCACCGCCGGGGATATCGAAGGCGTGGCCAGCGGCCAGGCGGCAGGCAATGCCTTTCACTGGCGCTACAGCATGAACGTCGAGGCCAGCGGCAGCCGGTGGCTACTGCACTTTGACGACTGGATGTACCTGCAGGACGGCAGCCATTTGTTTAACAAAACCGAGATGAAGAAATTCGGCATTACGGTCGCCACCGTGACCCTTTTCTTTACCCGAACCACAGCAGAAGAGAGGACAGCGCCATGAACACGCAACCTGTCATTGGGATCAGCGGATGTTTAACCGGCTCAGCCGTGCGATTCGACGGCGGGCATAAGCGTATGGGCTTTGTGATGGATGAGCTCGCGCAGTGGGTGGCGTTTAAGCCAGTCTGCCCGGAGATGGCGATCGGCCTGCCCGTACCCCGCCCGGCGCTCCGCCTGGTGCAGACTCCGGTCGGGGAGATCCGCATGCGCTTCAGCCACGCCCCGCACGAGGATGTGACGGAGAAGATGGCCGATTTTGCCAACGCCCATCTGGCAACTCTGGGCGAGCTGTCGGGCTTTATCGTCTGCGCCAAATCGCCGAGCTGCGGGATGGAGCGCGTGCGGCTGTATGACGAAAAAGGCAATCGCGGGCGTAAGGAAGGCGTGGGGCTGTTTACCGGCGCCCTGATGGCGCGCTACCCGTGGCTGCCGGTGGAAGAGGATGGCCGGCTGCACGATCCGCTGCTGCGGGAGAACTTTGTCGAGCGCGTTTTCGCCCTGCATGAACTCAACGCCCTGCGCGCCCGCGGCCTGACCCGCCACGGCCTGCTGGCCTTTCACAGCCGCTACAAGCTGCAGCTGCTGGCTCACCACCAGGCGGGCTACCGCGAGATCGGCCCCTTCGTCGCCTCGCTGCATGAATGGGAGGATCTGGAGGCTTTCTTCGAGGTCTACCGTGAGAAGCTGATGGCGATCCTCAAGCGGCCCGCCTCGCGGAAAAACCACACCAACGTGCTGATGCATATTCAGGGTTATTTCCGCGACCAGCTGAACAGCCGCCAGCGCGGCGAGCTGCGGGAGGTGATCCTCAACTATCGCGCCGGGCTGCTGCCGATCCTCGCCCCGCTGACGCTGCTTAAGCACTATCTGGCCGAGTATCCGGATCGCTACCTGCAGGCGCAGAACTATTTTGACCCCTATCCGCAGGATCTGGCCCTGCGCCTGACGGTGAACTGAGGGGGGATGGGCCAGCTGCCCGGCGGTGCTGCGCTTGCGCGGGCCTGGGGGGGGGTCCCGCAGGCTTCCTCAGGAACGTTGGCCGGATAAGGCATGTATGCCGCCATCCGGCACTACCGCAGGTACGGCGCCTGACCGCCCGGCGGCGCTGCGTTTGCCGGGCCTGGGGGGGAGCCCGCAGGAAGGAACGCAGGCCGGATAAGGCATGTATGCCGCCATCCGGCATAAATGGAGCGCACCAGTCGTAGCCCGGCTAAGCGTAGCGCCAGCCGGGAACGCTCCTTCAACAACGCTATCGCATCAGAACCACGCCTCAAACATCCCGCCGACGTTCAGCGAATCCAGCTGCTGATCCTGGGTGCCGTTCACCTTCGCGGTATGCTCATTGTCCACCTGGCCGCCGGTCACGTAGAAGCGCAGCATCGGACGGAACTCCGGCCCCATGCCGATGGCGATGTTCTGCGACAGCGTCAGCTTCCAGCCGTGGTTATCCCCGCCCTGGTCGTAGTCCACGCGCTGGTAGCCCGCTTCCAGCCAGGTGGAGTGCACGTCGTTC
>NZ_JBKGTJ010000013.1:0-26319 GCF_049472055.1 Klebsiella pneumoniae complex sp. WS1778 | reverse complement strand
TACAACTGACGTGACTGGCACCATCGAACTGCCGGAAGGCGTAGAGATGGTAATGCCGGGCGACAACATCAAAATGGTTGTTACCCTGATCCACCCGATCGCGATGGACGACGGTCTGCGTTTCGCAATCCGTGAAGGCGGCCGTACCGTTGGCGCGGGCGTTGTAGCTAAAGTTCTGGGCTAATTCGTTAGCTTTGAATAAAAAAGGGCGCTTCGGCGCCCTTTTTGCTGTCCGTCGTTCAGCGAAAAAGGCGGTTATGCTGGCGATTCATAACGTGCGCTGCGGCGGATAATGAGTAAATGGTCTATTGTAATCATAACTATTCTCATTTAATATTTGTGCATAAATTGAACGGGAGTTTATATGTACGTTTGTTTGTGCAATGGCATCAGCGATAAAAAAATTCGCCAGGTTGTCCGCCAGTTTCAACCGCAATCTTTTCAGCAATTACGTAAGTTTGTTCCCGTTGGAAATCAATGCGGTAAGTGTGTTCGCGCGGCGCGGGAAGTTATGGAAGATGAATTAACCACCATGCCGGAATTCAAAGAAATCGCCTGAAGTCCACGCTTCTCTTTTGACATCCCTATAGGCCGGACTACGCTTCAATGAGTGGAAGCGGAGGGACTATATAATGAAAGGTGATGTCAAAATCATAAGTTATCTCAATAAATTATTGGGAAATGAGCTGGTCGCAATTAATCAGTACTTTCTCCATGCGAGAATGTTCAAAAACTGGGGCCTGATGCGCCTCAACGATATCGAGTACCACGAATCCATCGACGAAATGAAGCATGCCGATAAATACATCGAGCGTATTCTTTTTCTCGAAGGTATCCCTAATCTGCAGGATCTCGGCAAACTTGGCATCGGTGAAGATGTAGAAGAGATGCTGCAGTCCGATTTAAGACTGGAGCTGGAAGGGGCGCAAAATCTGCGCGAGGCGATCGCCTATGCCGACAGCGTCCATGACTACGTCAGCCGCGATATGATGATTGAGATCCTGGCGGATGAAGAAGGCCATATTGACTGGCTGGAAACCGAACTCGATCTGATCGGCAAAATCGGCCTGCAAAATTACCTGCAGTCGCAGATCAAAGTGTCAGACTAGCCAGCGTCTGACACCCACAGCAGAAACCCGCGGCCGTCAGAAATGGCCCAAACGGCAGCGGGTTGTTCCCCCTCCATTTACTGCTCCCGCCGTACCTGGCGTGCAAACCTGATACTGCCCACACCGTGCCAGCGAGCAGCGATGCTACCAGTAGCAGCTGCGGCAACAATTGCCAGCCATGCCAGGCGCCTAGGGCGGCGAGATATTTGATATCCCCATACCCCAACCCCTCATAGCCGCGGATCCCGCGATATAGCCAGTAAAGCGCAGCCAAACACAGATAGCCGCCTATCGCTCCCCAGACGGCATCATGAAGGTGGTGCGGCGCCAGACAGAGATAAAAAAGTAAACCACTCCACAGCAGGGGACAGGTGTAACGGTCGGGCAGCAGGCCGTGACGCAGGTCCTGGTGGCATAAGGCTAAGGTCAATCCGCTATAACACAGCAAGAAGGGGAGGGCGGCGAGCATGGTTAACCCCGTAATCGTCAAAGAACATCGCCTCACTATGCTTATTGACCCCCGTTTGGTGCAAAAAGGACTTTCCAGGAATGGATGGCGCCATCCGCGTTAATTTGCCGTGTTTTCGGCACGTACAATTCTCTAGCGCGAAGGCGCGCAAATCCTGGTGATGATTTTCTAAACAGCACTTGCGTAGCGCCAGAATTTGCGTATAATGCGCGGGCCTGTCAAAGTTGACGGCCGGTTCAATATGAACCCTGGTAATCGCAGTTGGGTTATCAAACAATGTCCCCAATCGGGGGACTATGTAAGAACGGTTACACTCTCCCATCAATCGTAATGGGTATGAGGAGTAATCATTTCGTCTATAAAATAATTGGAGCTCTGGTCTCATGCAGAACCAAAGAATCCGTATCCGCCTGAAAGCGTTTGATCATCGTCTGATCGATCAATCAACCGCGGAAATCGTCGAGACTGCTAAGCGCACTGGTGCGCAAGTCCGTGGTCCGATCCCGCTGCCGACCCGCAAAGAGCGCTTTACCGTTCTGATCTCCCCGCACGTCAACAAAGACGCGCGTGACCAGTACGAAATTCGCACTCACAAGCGTCTGGTTGACATCGTTGAGCCAACTGAAAAAACCGTTGATGCTCTGATGCGTCTGGATCTGGCTGCCGGTGTAGACGTGCAGATCAGCCTGGGTTAATCAGGTCATCGAGCGATTGAGAGGTTGAAACAATGATTGGTTTAGTCGGTAAAAAAGTGGGCATGACCCGCATCTTCACTGAAGATGGCGTTTCTATCCCAGTAACCGTAATCGAAGTTGAAGCAAACCGTGTTACTCAGGTTAAAGACCTGGCTAACGATGGCTACCGCGCAATCCAGGTTACCACCGGTGCTAAAAAAGCTAACCGTGTAACCAAGCCGGAAGCGGGTCACTTCGCTAAAGCTGGCGTTGAAGCTGGCCGTGGTCTGTGGGAATTCCGTCTGGCTGACGGCGAAGAATTCACCGTAGGTCAGAACATTAGCGTTGAACTGTTTGCTGACGTTAAAAAAGTTGACGTAACCGGTACCTCTAAAGGTAAAGGTTTTGCTGGTACCGTTAAGCGCTGGAACTTCCGTACCCAGGACGCTACTCACGGTAACTCCTTGTCTCACCGCGTTCCGGGTTCTATCGGTCAGAACCAGACTCCGGGCAAAGTGTTCAAAGGCAAGAAAATGGCAGGTCAGCTGGGTAATGAGCGTGTAACCGTTCAGAGCCTGGACGTAGTACGTGTTGACGCTGAGCGCAACCTGCTGCTGGTTAAAGGTGCTGTCCCGGGTGCGACCGGTAGCGACCTGATCGTTAAACCAGCTGTGAAGGCGTGAGGAGATAGCAATGGAATTAGTATTGAAAGACGCGCAGAGCGCGCTGACTGTTTCCGAAACTACCTTCGGTCGTGATTTCAACGAAGCGCTGGTTCACCAGGTTGTTGTTGCTTATGCAGCTGGTGCGCGTCAGGGCACTCGTGCTCAGAAGACTCGTGCTGAAATCACTGGCTCCGGTAAAAAACCGTGGCGCCAGAAAGGTACCGGCCGTGCGCGTTCTGGTTCTATCAAGAGCCCGATCTGGCGTTCCGGTGGCGTGACCTTTGCTGCTCGTCCGCAGGACCACAGTCAAAAAGTTAACAAGAAGATGTACCGCGGCGCGCTGAAAAGCATCCTGTCCGAACTGGTACGTCAGGATCGTCTGATCGTTGTCGAGAAGTTCTCTGTTGAAGCGCCGAAAACTAAGCTGCTGGCACAGAAACTGAAAGACATGGCTCTGGAAGATGTGCTGATCATCACCGGTGAGCTGGACGAGAACCTGTTCCTGGCCGCACGTAACCTGCACAAGGTTGACGTACGTGATGCGAACGGTATCGACCCGGTTAGCCTGATCGCCTTCGACAAAGTCGTAATGACTGCTGATGCTGTTAAGCAAGTTGAGGAGATGCTGGCATGATTCGTGAAGAACGTCTGCTGAAGGTGCTGCGCGCACCGCACGTTTCTGAAAAAGCGTCTACTGCGATGGAAAAAACAAACACCATCGTTCTCAAAGTTGCTAAAGACGCGACCAAAGCAGAAATCAAAGCTGCTGTGCAGAAACTGTTTGAAGTCGAAGTCGAAGTCGTTAACACCCTGGTTGTTAAAGGGAAAGTTAAACGTCACGGACAGCGTATCGGTCGTCGTAGCGACTGGAAAAAAGCTTACGTCACCCTGAAAGAAGGCCAGAATCTGGACTTCGTTGGCGGCGCTGAGTAAGTCGGAGGAGTAATACAATGGCAGTTGTTAAATGTAAACCGACATCTCCGGGTCGTCGCCACGTCGTTAAAGTGGTTAACCCAGAGCTGCACAAGGGCAAACCTTTTGCTCCGTTGCTGGAAAAAAACAGCAAATCCGGTGGTCGTAACAACAATGGCCGTATCACCACCCGTCATATCGGTGGTGGCCACAAGCAGGCTTACCGTATTGTTGACTTCAAACGCAACAAAGATGGTATCCCGGCAGTTGTTGAACGTCTTGAGTACGATCCGAACCGCTCCGCGAACATCGCGCTGGTTCTGTACAAAGACGGCGAGCGCCGTTACATCCTGGCCCCGAAAGGCCTGAAAGCTGGCGACCAGATTCAGTCTGGCGTTGATGCTGCAATCAAAGCAGGCAACACCCTGCCGATGCGCAATATCCCGGTTGGTTCTACCGTTCATAACGTAGAAATGAAACCAGGTAAAGGCGGTCAGCTGGCTCGTTCCGCTGGTACTTACGTTCAGATCGTTGCTCGCGACGGTGCTTATGTCACCCTGCGTCTGCGTTCTGGTGAAATGCGTAAAGTCGAAGCAGACTGCCGCGCTACTCTGGGCGAAGTTGGCAATGCTGAGCATATGCTGCGCGTTCTGGGTAAAGCAGGTGCTGCACGCTGGCGTGGTGTTCGTCCTACCGTTCGCGGTACTGCGATGAACCCAGTAGACCACCCACATGGTGGTGGTGAAGGTCGTAACTTTGGTAAGCACCCGGTATCCCCGTGGGGCCTGCAGACCAAAGGTAAGAAGACCCGCAGCAACAAGCGTACTGATAAATTCATCGTACGTCGCCGTAGCAAATAATTTTAGAGGATAAGCCATGCCACGTTCTCTCAAGAAAGGTCCTTTTATTGACCTGCACTTGCTGAAGAAGGTAGAGAAAGCGGTGGAAAGCGGAGACAAGAAGCCCCTGCGCACTTGGTCCCGTCGTTCAACGATCTTTCCTAACATGATCGGTTTGACCATCGCTGTCCATAATGGTCGTCAGCACGTTCCAGTATTTGTTTCCGACGAAATGGTCGGTCACAAACTGGGTGAATTCGCACCGACTCGTACTTATCGCGGCCACGCTGCTGATAAAAAAGCGAAGAAGAAATAAGGTAGGAGGAAGAGATGGAAACTTTAGCTCAACATCGCCATGCTCGTTCTTCTGCTCAGAAGGTTCGCCTTGTAGCTGACCTGATTCGCGGTAAGAAAGTGTCGCAGGCCCTGGATATTCTGACCTACACCAACAAAAAAGCTGCTGTACTGGTCAAGAAGGTACTGGAATCTGCCATTGCTAACGCTGAACACAACGATGGCGCTGACATTGATGATCTGAAAGTTGCGAAAATTTTCGTAGACGAAGGCCCGAGCATGAAGCGCATTATGCCGCGTGCTAAAGGTCGTGCAGATCGCATCCTGAAGCGCACCAGCCACATCACTGTGGTTGTGTCCGATCGCTGAGACTCTGGAGACTAGCAATGGGTCAGAAAGTACATCCTAATGGTATTCGCCTGGGTATTGTCAAACCATGGAACTCTACCTGGTTCGCGAACACCAAAGAATTCGCTGACAACCTGGACAGCGATTTTAAAGTACGTCAGTTCCTGACTAAAGAACTGGCTAAAGCGTCTGTATCTCGCATCGTTATCGAGCGTCCGGCTAAGAGCATCCGTGTGACCATTCACACCGCTCGCCCGGGTATCGTTATCGGTAAGAAAGGCGAAGACGTAGAAAAACTGCGCAAGGTCGTAGCGGATATCGCTGGCGTACCTGCACAGATCAATATCGCCGAAGTTCGTAAACCTGAACTGGACGCAAAACTGGTTGCTGACAGCATCACTTCTCAGCTGGAACGTCGCGTTATGTTCCGTCGTGCGATGAAGCGTGCTGTACAGAACGCAATGCGTCTGGGCGCTAAAGGTATCAAAGTTGAAGTTAGCGGCCGTCTGGGCGGCGCGGAAATCGCACGTACCGAATGGTACCGTGAAGGTCGCGTACCGCTGCACACTCTGCGTGCTGACATCGACTACAACACCTCTGAAGCGCACACCACTTACGGTGTAATCGGCGTTAAGGTATGGATCTTCAAAGGTGAGATCCTGGGTGGTATGGCTGCTGTTGAACAACCGGAACCGGCTGCTCAACCTAAAAAGCAGCAGCGTAAAGGCCGTAAATAAGGAGCGTCGCTGATGTTACAACCAAAGCGTACAAAATTCCGTAAAGTGCACAAAGGCCGCAACCGTGGTCTGGCGCAGGGTACGGATGTTAGCTTCGGCACTTTCGGTCTGAAAGCTGTTGGCCGTGGTCGTCTGACTGCACGTCAGATCGAAGCAGCACGTCGTGCTATGACCCGTGCAGTTAAGCGTCAAGGTAAGATCTGGATCCGTGTATTCCCGGACAAACCGATCACCGAGAAGCCGCTGGAAGTTCGTATGGGTAAAGGTAAAGGTAACGTGGAGTACTGGGTTGCCTTGATTCAGCCGGGTAAAGTCCTGTATGAAATGGACGGTGTACCGGAAGAGCTGGCCCGTGAAGCATTCGGCCTGGCAGCAGCGAAACTGCCGATCAAAACCACCTTTGTAACTAAGACGGTGATGTAATGAAAGCAAAAGAGCTGCGTGAAAAAAGCGTTGAAGAGCTGAACGCTGAGCTGCTGAACCTGCTGCGTGAGCAGTTCAACCTGCGCATGCAGGCTGCAAGTGGCCAGCTGCAACAGACTCATCTGCTGAAGCAAGTGCGTCGTGATGTTGCACGCGTTAAGACTTTACTGACTCAGAAGGCGGGTGCGTAATGACCGATAAAATCCGTACTCTGCAAGGTCGCGTAGTTAGCGACAAAATGGAGAAATCCATTGTTGTTGCTATCGAACGTATGGTGAAACACCCGGTTTACGGCAAATTCATCAAACGTACGACCAAACTGCACGTACATGACGAGAACAACGAATGCGGTATCGGCGACAAGGTTGAAATCCGCGAATGCCGTCCGCTGTCCAAGACTAAGTCCTGGACGCTGGTTCGCGTTGTAGAGAAAGCGGTTCTGTAATAGAGTACGCATTCTCGATACGGATAAACGGCTCAGCGATGAGCCGTTTATTTTTTCTACCCATATCTGGTTTGTGGTGTTATAATGCCGCGCCCTCGATATGGGGCTTTTTAACGACCCTAATTTTCGGGTCTCAGTAGTAGTTGACATTAGCGGAGCACTAAAATGATCCAAGAACAGACTATGCTGAACGTCGCCGACAACTCCGGTGCACGTCGCGTAATGTGTATCAAGGTTCTGGGTGGCTCGCACCGTCGCTACGCAGGCGTAGGCGACATCATCAAGATCACCATCAAAGAAGCAATTCCGCGTGGTAAGGTCAAAAAAGGTGATGTGCTGAAGGCGGTAGTGGTGCGCACCAAGAAGGGTGTTCGTCGCCCGGACGGTTCTGTCATTCGCTTCGATGGTAATGCATGCGTTATTCTGAACAATAACAGCGAGCAGCCTATCGGTACGCGTATTTTTGGGCCGGTAACTCGTGAACTTCGTACCGAGAAGTTCATGAAAATTATCTCTCTGGCACCAGAAGTACTCTAAGGAGCGAATCATGGCAGCGAAAATCCGTCGTGATGACGAAGTTATCGTGTTAACCGGTAAAGATAAAGGTAAGCGCGGTAAAGTTAAGAATGTCCTGTCTTCCGGCAAGGTCATTGTTGAAGGTATCAACCTGGTTAAGAAACACCAGAAGCCGGTTCCGGCTCTGAACCAACCAGGCGGCATCGTTGAAAAAGAAGCTGCAATTCAGGTTTCTAACGTTGCAATCTTCAATGCGGCAACCGGCAAGGCTGACCGTGTAGGCTTTAGATTCGAAGACGGCAAAAAAGTCCGTTTCTTCAAGTCTAACAGCGAAACTATCAAGTAATTTGGAGTAGTACGATGGCGAAACTGCATGATTACTACAAAGACGAAGTAGTTAAGAAACTCATGACTGAGTTTAACTACAATTCTGTCATGCAAGTCCCTCGGGTCGAGAAGATCACCCTGAACATGGGTGTTGGTGAAGCGATCGCTGACAAGAAACTGCTGGATAACGCAGCAGCTGACCTGGCAGCAATCTCCGGTCAAAAACCGCTGATCACCAAAGCACGCAAATCAGTTGCAGGCTTCAAAATCCGTCAGGGCTATCCGATCGGCTGTAAAGTAACTCTGCGTGGCGAACGCATGTGGGAGTTCTTTGAGCGCCTGATCACTATTGCTGTACCGCGTATTCGTGACTTCCGCGGCCTGTCCGCTAAGTCTTTCGACGGTCGTGGCAACTACAGCATGGGTGTCCGTGAGCAGATCATCTTCCCAGAAATCGACTACGATAAAGTCGACCGCGTTCGTGGTTTGGATATTACCATTACCACTACTGCGAAATCTGACGAAGAAGGCCGTGCTCTGCTGGCTGCCTTTGACTTCCCGTTCCGCAAGTAAGGTAGGGTTACTTAATGGCTAAGCAATCAATGAAAGCACGCGAAGTAAAGCGCGTGGCTTTAGCTGATAAATTCTTCGCTAAACGCGCTGAACTGAAAGCTATCATCTCTGATGTGAACGCAACCGACGAAGATCGTTGGAATGCCGTTCTCAAGCTGCAGACTCTGCCGCGTGATTCCAGCCCGTCTCGTCAGCGTAACCGCTGCCGTCAAACAGGTCGTCCGCATGGTTTCCTGCGGAAGTTCGGGTTGAGCCGTATTAAGGTCCGTGAAGCCGCTATGCGCGGTGAAATCCCGGGTCTGAAAAAGGCTAGCTGGTAATTGTCACCAATTGAATCACGGGAGTAAAGACAGATGAGCATGCAAGATCCGATCGCGGATATGCTGACCCGTATCCGTAACGGTCAGGCCGCGAACAAAGCTGCGGTCACCATGCCTTCCTCCAAGCTGAAAGTGGCAATCGCCAACGTGCTGAAGGAAGAAGGTTTTATCGAAGATTTTAAAGTTGAAGGCGACACCAAGCCGGAACTGGAACTGACTCTTAAGTATTTCCAGGGTAAAGCTGTTGTAGAAAGCATTCAGCGTGTCAGCCGCCCAGGTCTGCGCATCTATAAGAAAAAAGATGAGCTGCCGAAAGTTATGGCCGGTCTGGGTATCGCAGTTGTTTCTACCTCTAAAGGTGTTATGACTGATCGTGCAGCGCGCCAGGCTGGTCTTGGTGGCGAAATTATCTGCTACGTAGCCTAATCGGAGGAAAAAATGTCTCGTGTTGCTAAAGCACCGGTCGTTGTTCCTGCCGGCGTTGATGTAAAAATCAACGGTCAGGTTATTACGATCAAAGGTAAAAACGGCGAGCTGACTCGTACTCTCAACGATGCTGTTGAAGTTAAACATGCAGATAATGCACTGACCTTCGGTCCGCGTGATGGTTACGCAGACGGTTGGGCTCAGGCTGGTACCGCGCGTGCCCTGCTGAACTCAATGGTTATCGGTGTTACCGAAGGCTTCACTAAGAAGCTGCAGCTGGTTGGTGTAGGTTATCGTGCAGCGGTCAAAGGGAATGTAGTAAACCTGGCTTTAGGTTTCTCTCACCCGGTTGATCATCAGCTGCCTGCGGGTATCACTGCAGAATGTCCGACTCAGACTGAAATCGTGCTGAAAGGCGCTGATAAGCAGGTGATCGGCCAGGTTGCAGCAGATCTGCGCGCCTACCGTCGTCCTGAGCCTTACAAAGGCAAGGGTGTTCGTTACGCCGACGAAGTCGTGCGTACCAAAGAGGCTAAGAAGAAGTAAGGTAACACTATGGATAAGAAATCTGCTCGTATCCGTCGTGCGACCCGCGCACGCCGCAAGCTCCAGGAGCTGGGCGCAACTCGCCTGGTGGTACATCGTACCCCGCGTCACATTTACGCACAGGTAATTGCACCGAATGGTTCTGAAGTTCTGGTAGCTGCTTCTACTGTAGAAAAAGCTATCGCTGAACAACTGAAGTACACCGGTAACAAAGACGCTGCTGCAGCTGTGGGTAAAGCTGTCGCTGAACGCGCTCTGGAAAAAGGCATCAAAGATGTTTCCTTTGACCGTTCCGGGTTCCAATATCATGGTCGTGTCCAGGCACTGGCAGATGCTGCCCGTGAAGCTGGCCTTCAGTTCTAAGGTAGAGGTGTAAGATGGCTCACATCGAAAAACAAGCTGGCGAACTGCAGGAAAAGCTGATCGCGGTAAACCGCGTATCTAAAACCGTTAAAGGTGGTCGTATTTTCTCCTTCACAGCTCTGACTGTAGTAGGCGATGGTAACGGTCGCGTTGGTTTTGGTTACGGTAAAGCGCGTGAAGTTCCAGCAGCGATCCAGAAAGCGATGGAAAAAGCCCGTCGCAATATGATTAACGTCGCGCTGAACCACGGCACCCTGCAGCACCCGGTTAAGGGTACTCACACGGGTTCTCGTGTATTCATGCAGCCGGCTTCCGAAGGTACCGGTATCATCGCCGGTGGTGCAATGCGCGCCGTTCTGGAAGTCGCTGGGGTTCGTAACGTTCTGGCTAAAGCGTATGGTTCCACCAACCCGATTAACGTGGTTCGTGCAACTATCGACGGTCTGGAAAACATGAAGTCCCCGGATATGGTCGCTGCCAAGCGTGGTAAATCCGTTGAAGAAATTCTGGGGAAATAAACCATGGCAAAGACTATTAAAATTACTCAAACCCGCAGTGCAATCGGTCGTCTGCCGAAACACAAGGCAACGCTGCTTGGCCTGGGTCTGCGTCGTATTGGTCACACCGTAGAGCGCGAGGATACTCCTGCTGTTCGTGGTATGGTCAACGCGGTTTCCTTCATGGTTAAAGTTGAGGAGTAAGAGATGCGTTTAAATACTCTGTCTCCGGCCGAAGGCTCCAAAAAGGCGGGTAAACGCCTGGGTCGTGGTATCGGTTCTGGCCTCGGTAAAACCGGTGGTCGTGGTCACAAAGGTCAGAAATCTCGTTCTGGCGGTGGCGTACGTCGCGGTTTCGAGGGTGGTCAGATGCCTCTGTACCGTCGTCTGCCGAAATTCGGCTTCACTTCTCGTAAAGCGATGATCACCGCAGAGATCCGTCTCTCCGATCTGGCTCACGTAGAAGGCGATGTAGTAGACCTGAACGCGCTGAAAGCGGCTAACATTATCGGTGTCCAGATCGAGTTCGCGAAAGTGATCCTGTCTGGTGAGGTAACTCGTCCGGTAACTGTTCGTGGCCTGCGTGTGACTAAAGGTGCTCGTGCTGCTATCGAAGCTGCTGGCGGTAAAATTGAGGAATAAGTAGCAGATGGCTAAACAACCGGGATTAGATTTTCAAAGTGCCAAAGGTGGCCTTGGCGAACTGAAACGCAGACTTCTGTTTGTGGTTGGTGCGCTGATAGTGTTCCGTATTGGCTCTTTTATTCCGATCCCTGGTATTGATGCCGCTGTACTTGCCAAACTGCTTGAGCAACAGCGAGGCACCATCATTGAAATGTTCAACATGTTCTCTGGTGGTGCTCTCAGCCGTGCTTCTATCTTTGCACTGGGGATTATGCCGTACATTTCGGCATCTATCATCGTGCAGCTGCTGACGGTGGTTTATCAACCGCTGGCAGAACTGAAGAAAGAAGGGGAGTCTGGTCGTCGTAAGATCAGCCAGTACACCCGCTACGGTACTCTGGTGCTGGCGATATTCCAGTCGATCGGTATTGCTACCGGTCTGCCGAATATGCCTGGTATGCAGGGCCTGGTGATTAATCCAGGCTTTGCATTCTATTTCACCGCTGTTGTCAGTCTGGTCACAGGGACTATGTTCCTGATGTGGCTCGGCGAACAGATCACTGAACGCGGTATCGGTAACGGTATCTCGATCATTATCTTCGCCGGTATCGTTGCGGGACTCCCGCCGGCCATCGCCCATACTATCGAGCAAGCGCGTCAAGGCGACCTGCACTTCCTCCTGTTGCTGTTGGTTGCAGTATTAGTATTTGCAGTGACCTTCTTTGTTGTATTCGTTGAACGTGGTCAACGCCGCATTGTGGTAAACTACGCGAAACGTCAACAGGGTCGTCGTGTCTATGCTGCACAGAGCACACATTTACCGCTGAAAGTGAATATGGCGGGGGTAATCCCGGCAATCTTCGCTTCCAGTATTATACTGTTCCCGGCAACCATCACGTCATGGTTCGGGGGTGGTACTGGTTGGAACTGGCTGACAACAATTTCGCTGTATTTGCAGCCTGGGCAACCGCTTTATGTGTTACTCTATGCGTCTGCAATCATCTTCTTCTGTTTCTTCTACACGGCGTTGGTTTTCAACCCGCGTGAAACAGCAGATAACCTGAAGAAGTCCGGTGCATTTGTACCAGGAATTCGTCCGGGAGAGCAAACGGCGAAGTATATCGATAAAGTGATGACTCGCCTGACTCTGGTTGGTGCGTTGTACATTACTTTTATCTGCCTGATCCCGGAGTTCATGCGTGACGCGATGAAAGTGCCGTTCTACTTCGGTGGGACCTCGCTGCTTATCGTTGTTGTCGTGATTATGGACTTTATGGCTCAAGTGCAAACTCTGATGATGTCCAGTCAGTATGAGTCTGCATTGAAGAAGGCGAACCTGAAAGGCTACGGCCGCTAAAACTGGTCGCCCGAGAAGTTACGGAGAGTAAAAATGAAAGTTCGTGCTTCCGTCAAGAAATTATGCCGTAACTGCAAAATCGTTAAGCGTGATGGCGTCATCCGTGTGATTTGCAGTGCCGAGCCGAAGCATAAACAGCGCCAAGGCTGATTTTTTCGCATATTTTTCTTGCAAAGTTGGATTGAGCTGGCTAGATTAGCCAGCCAATCTTTTGTATGTCTGTACGTTTCCATTTGAGTATCCTGAAAACGGGCTTTTCAGCATGGTGCGTACATATTAAATAGTAGGAGTGCATAGTGGCCCGTATAGCAGGCATTAACATTCCTGATCACAAACATACCGTAATCGCTTTAACCGCTATTTTCGGTATCGGCAAAACCCGTTCTAAAGCCATCTGCGCTGAAACGGGCATCGCTGAAAATGTTAAGATCAGTGAGCTGTCTGAAGAACAAATTGATATTCTGCGTGAAGCAGTAGGTAAATTTGTCGTTGAAGGTGATCTGCGCCGTGAAATCACCCTGAGCATCAAGCGTCTGATGGACCTTGGTTGCTACCGTGGTTTGCGTCATCGTCGTGGTCTCCCGGTTCGCGGTCAGCGTACCAAGACCAACGCACGTACCCGTAAGGGTCCGCGTAAACCGATCAAGAAATAATCGGGGTGATTGAATAATGGCAAAGGCACCAATTCGTGCACGTAAGCGTGTAAGAAAACAAGTCTCTGACGGCGTGGCTCATATCCATGCTTCTTTTAACAACACCATCGTTACCATTACTGATCGTCAGGGTAACGCACTGGGTTGGGCAACAGCCGGTGGTTCCGGTTTCCGTGGTTCTCGCAAATCCACTCCGTTCGCAGCTCAGGTTGCAGCAGAGCGTTGCGCAGAAGCCGTAAAAGAATACGGCATCAAGAATCTGGAAGTTATGGTCAAAGGTCCGGGTCCGGGTCGCGAATCTACCATTCGTGCACTGAACGCCGCTGGTTTCCGCATCACTAATATTACTGATGTGACTCCGATCCCTCATAACGGTTGTCGTCCGCCGAAAAAACGTCGCGTATAACGCTGCGTTTTCCAGGTTAGTTGGAGAAAGAAAATGGCAAGATATTTGGGTCCTAAGCTCAAGCTGAGCCGTCGTGAGGGCACCGACTTATTCCTTAAGTCTGGCGTTCGCGCGATCGATACCAAGTGTAAAATTGAACAAGCTCCTGGCCAGCACGGTGCGCGTAAGCCGCGTCTGTCTGACTATGGTGTGCAGTTGCGTGAAAAGCAAAAAGTTCGCCGTATGTACGGTGTGCTGGAGCGTCAGTTCCGTAACTACTATAAAGAAGCAGCACGTCTGAAAGGCAACACCGGTGAAAACCTGTTGGCTCTGCTGGAAGGTCGTCTGGACAACGTTGTATACCGTATGGGCTTCGGCGCCACTCGTGCTGAAGCACGCCAGCTGGTTAGCCACAAAGCGATTATGGTAAACGGTCGTGTTGTTAACATCGCTTCTTATCAGGTTAAAGCGAATGACGTTGTCAGCATTCGTGAGAAAGCGAAAAAGCAATCTCGCGTGAAAGCCGCTCTGGAGCTGGCTGAGCAGCGTGAAAAGCCAACCTGGCTGGAAGTTGATGCTGGCAAGATGGAAGGTACGTTCAAGCGTCAGCCGGAGCGTTCTGATCTGTCTGCGGACATTAACGAACACCTGATCGTCGAGCTTTACTCCAAGTAAAGCTTAGTACCAAAGAGAGGACACAATGCAGGGTTCTGTGACAGAGTTTCTAAAACCGCGCCTGGTCGATATCGAGCAAGTGAGTTCGACGCACGCCAAGGTGACCCTTGAGCCTTTAGAGCGTGGCTTCGGCCATACTCTGGGTAACGCACTGCGCCGTATTCTGCTCTCATCGATGCCGGGTTGCGCGGTGACCGAGGTTGAGATTGATGGTGTACTGCACGAGTACAGCACCAAAGAAGGCGTTCAGGAAGACATCCTTGAAATCCTGCTCAACCTGAAAGGGCTGGCGGTGAGAGTTCAGGGTAAAGATGAAGTCATCCTTACTTTGAATAAATCTGGCATTGGCCCTGTGACCGCAGCCGACATTACCCACGACGGTGATGTCGAAATCGTCAAGCCGCAGCACGTGATTTGCCACCTGACTGATGAGAACGCTGCTATCAGCATGCGTATCAAAGTTCAGCGCGGTCGCGGTTATGTGCCGGCTTCTGCCCGAATTCATTCGGAAGAAGATGAGCGCCCAATCGGCCGTCTGCTGGTCGACGCCTGCTACAGCCCTGTAGAGCGTATTGCCTACAATGTTGAAGCTGCGCGTGTAGAACAGCGTACCGACCTGGACAAGCTGGTCATCGAAATGGAAACCAACGGCACAATCGATCCTGAAGAGGCGATTCGTCGTGCGGCAACCATCCTGGCTGAACAACTGGAAGCTTTTGTTGACTTACGTGATGTACGTCAGCCAGAAGTGAAAGAAGAGAAACCAGAATTCGATCCGATCCTGCTGCGCCCTGTTGACGATCTGGAATTGACTGTCCGCTCTGCTAACTGCCTCAAGGCAGAAGCTATCCACTATATCGGTGATCTGGTACAGCGTACCGAGGTTGAGTTGCTGAAAACGCCGAACCTGGGTAAAAAATCTCTTACTGAGATTAAAGACGTGCTGGCTTCCCGTGGACTGTCTCTGGGCATGCGCCTGGAAAACTGGCCACCAGCAAGCATTGCTGACGAGTAACCGGATCACAGGTTAAGGTTTTACTGAGAAGGATAAGGTCATGCGCCATCGTAAGAGTGGTCGTCAACTGAACCGCAACAGCAGCCATCGCCAGGCTATGTTCCGTAACATGGCAGGTTCGCTGGTTCGTCATGAAATCATCAAGACGACCCTGCCGAAAGCGAAAGAACTGCGTCGCGTAGTTGAGCCGCTGATTACTCTTGCCAAGACTGATAGCGTTGCTAATCGTCGTCTGGCATTCGCCCGCACTCGTGATAACGAGATCGTGGCAAAACTGTTTAACGAGCTGGGCCCGCGTTTCGCGAGCCGCGCCGGTGGTTACACTCGCATTCTGAAGTGTGGCTTCCGTGCAGGCGACAACGCGCCGATGGCATACATCGAGCTGGTTGATCGTGCTGAGCCGAAAGCAGAAGCTGCTGCAGAGTAATCTGTAGTAACGTAAAAAAACCCGCCCCGGCGGGTTTTTTTATATCTACCTCATCCCCACTTCACTACAATATCTGTACTCTTTTTGTTCATCCCCCGGAGCCGTAGAATGTGGTTACTGGATCAGTGGGCAGAACGCCATATCCTCGATGCCCAAACCAAAGGCGAGTTCGATAATTTAACCGGTAGCGGCGTACCGCTAACTCTCGATGACGATTCGCATGTACCGGCCGAGCTGCGGGCAGGCTATCGCCTTCTGAAGAATGCAGGGTGTCTTCCCCCGGAGCTGGAGCAGCGCAGAGAGGCGGTGGCTCTGGCAGACTTGCTTAAGGGTGTGCGTCAGGACGACCCGCGGCATGGCGAACTCAGCAAGCGCCTTGCTCTGCTCGAGCTTAAGCTGCGTCAGGCAGGACTGAACACCGACTTTTTACGCGGTGAGTACGCCGATGCGTTGCTGCATAAAATCAATCAGGAGTGAATATGTATCGTATTGGTGAGCTGGCAAAACTGGCTGATGTGACGCCAGATACCATCCGTTATTATGAAAAACAGCAAATGATGGATCATGACGTGCGCACTGAGGGGGGATTTCGTCTTTACTCGGATAACGATCTTCAGCGTCTGCGCTTTATTCGCTATGCCCGTCAGCTGGGCTTTACTCTGGAAGCGATCCGCGAATTATTGTCGATCCGTATCGATCCGGAACATCACACCTGTCAGGAGTCGAAAGGGATCGTTCAGGCGCGATTAAGCGAAGTTGAGGCGAGGATCAACGAGCTACAAACGATGCGTCACTCTCTGCAACGGCTCAACGACGCCTGCTGCGGCACAGCTCACAGCAGCGTTTACTGTTCGATCCTCGAGGCCCTTGAGCAAGGCGCCAGTAACGGCAATGCCAGCCGTTGATTTTTTGTGCGCGCGGATCTACACTCGCGCGGAATTCACACATGTACTGGAGTTACTATGAGTCGCTATCAGCATACCAAAGGGCAAATTAAAGATAACGCCATTGGGGCACTTCTCCACGATCCATTATTCAGGCAGCGTGTAGAGAAGAACAAGAAAGGGAAGGGAAGCTATCAACGTAAAGATAAACATGCAGCAAGGATGGACCGGGAGGCCAGTGGCAAGCAAGCGAATCGCTTTTTTACCACTGGTCTTCTGCTTTCGCTGCTGATTAAGAACGCTTGTTTTGTTCTTTCAACAGATCGCGAATTTCGCTCAGCAGGACTTCTTCTTTAGAGGGCGCTGGCGGTGCCGCCGGAGCCTCTTCTTTCTTGCGATTTAACTTATTCATCAGTTTAATCGCCATGAAAATGGCAAATGCGACGATGATGAAATCGAAAACGTTCTGAATAAACACCCCATAGTGCATCACCACTGCCGGTACATCACCCTGGGCATCGCGCAGCGTGACGGCAAACTGTTTAAAATCGATCCCGCCAATCAACAGGCCGAGCGGCGGCATAATAATATCCGCGACCAGCGACGAAACAATTTTACCGAATGCTGCACCGATGATCACACCCACTGCCAAATCGACAACGTTCCCGCGCATCGCGAATTCGCGAAACTCTTTTAAAAAACTCATTTTATTCTCCTTGAGCCAGCTGACGTTGTAAGTTTAACAAATGTATTTTCATTTGCCATTCCCCGTAGAGCGTTACAGGAAAATATTAACCTTTGAATAATAAGGGATAATAAAAGGCGCCTGTTCGACGCCCTGGGAATTAGAGGAAGAAAGGACTTGGCTGGAACAGCCTTTCTACATCGGAAATAAACTTTTTATCAGTCAAAAACATGATCACATGATCGCCCTGCTCGATGCGCAGATTATTATTGGCGATCATCACGTCATTCCCGCGCACGACGGCGCCAATGATCGTGCCTGGCGGAAGCTTGATCTCATCGATCGATCGCCCGACCACCCGCGAGGTACTCTCATCGCCGTGTGCCACTGCTTCGATCGCTTCCGCAACGCCGCGGCGCAGGGAGGAGACGCCGACAATATCGGCTTTACGAACATGGCTGAGGAGGGCGGAAATCGTGGCCTGCTGAGGCGATATCGCGATATCGATGACGCTACCCTGAACCAGATCCACATAGGCTCTACGCTGGATCAGCACCATCACTTTTTTGGCCCCCATTCGCTTGGCCAGCATCGCAGACATGATGTTTGCTTCGTCATCGTTAGTGACGGCAATAAACAGGTCCACCTGGTCAATATGCTCTTCGGCCAGCAGCTCCTGATCCGATGCATCACCGTAGAAGACGATAGTATGCTGCAGTTTTTCTGCCAGCTCAGCGGCTCGCTGCTGATTGCGCTCGATAAGCTTAACGCTGTAGTCTTTTTCCAGCTTATGGGCCAGGCCCGCGCCAATATTGCCGCCGCCGACCAACATGATGCGTTTATAAGGCTTCTCCAGACGCTGGAGTTCGCTCATGACCGCCCTAATATGCTGCGAGGCGGCAATAAAGAAGACTTCATCGCCGGCCTCGACAATCGTCGAACCCTGTGGGCGAATGGGGCGATCGTGGCGGAAAATAGCGGCCACGCGCGTATCGATATGCGGCATATGCTCACGCATGGTGGACAATGCATTACCCACCAGCGGACCACCGTAATAGGCTTTCACCACGGCGAGGCTGACTTTCCCTTCCGCGAAGTTCACGACCTGCAGCGCGCCGGGATATTCTATCAGGCGGTGAATATTGTCGATGACCAGCTGTTCCGGAGCGATTAAGTGATCGATGGGCACTGCTTCAGAATTGAAGAGCTTTTCCGCATCGCGGACGTAATCAGGCGCACGAATACGAGCAATACGGTTTGGCGTATTGAATAACGAATAGGCGACCTGGCAGGCCACCATGTTGGTTTCATCCGAACTGGTGACCGCCACCAGCATATCGGCATCATCGGCTCCTGCCTCGCGCAGTACGCGGGGGTGAGAACCGTGCCCCTGGACGACACGCAGGTCGAACTTATCCTGCAGGCTGCGCAGACGGTCGCCATTGGTATCAACCAGCGTAATATCATTGTTCTCGCCGACGAGGTTCTCCGCCAGCGTGCCGCCGACCTGGCCGGCGCCCAGAATAATAATCTTCATCTGCAGTGATCCATTAGTTGCGACGTTTGATTAGCTTAGCGTAAAAGAAGCCATCGCCTTCTTCCGCACCCGGCAGATTTTGCTGTCCCGGGCTTGCCGGCGTACCGGTTGCGTCAAGCTCCGCATCCGGGGTCCGCGCGAGGAAGGTGGCAATTTGCTGGCTATTCTCTTCCGGCAGAATAGAACAGGTAGCGTAAACCAACGTGCCGCCTGGTTTCAGATGCCCCCAGATGGCATTGAGGATCTCGGCCTGTAGCTGGGCTAAATCGGCGATATCCCGATCCCGGCGCAGCCATTTGATATCCGGATGGCGGCGAATAACACCGGTGGCGGAACAGGGGGCATCCAGCAGAATACGATCGAACTGCTCGCTGCCACACCACTGCTCAGGGAAGCGACCATCGCCCTGTTTGACTTCGGCTTTCATGCCCAGCCGTTTCAGGTTGTCATAGACGCGGGAAAGACGCTGTTCATCAATGTCCACCGCCATGACCTCAGCCTGGGGAGCGACCTCCAGAATATGCGTCGTCTTGCCGCCCGGCGCAGCGCAGAGATCAAGAATGCGCTCGCCGTTTTCCGGCTGCAGATAGCGCATGCAGCCCTGGGCCGAGGCATCCTGAACGGTTACCCATCCTTCGGCAAAACCCGGCAACGTATGGACCGGGGCAGGGGTGGCCAGACGCACGGCGTCGGGATAGTCAGGGTGGGTGAAACCTTCTAAACCGGCCTCTTTAAGCAGAGCAAGCCATTCATCTCGGGAATGATGGTTGCGGTTAACGCGCAGCCACATCGGCGGGCGCTGGTTGTTAGCGTCGACAATCTCCTGCCAGTGTTGCGGCCAGGCCTGCTGCAGACGCTTCAGCAGCCATTTGGGATGAAGGTAGCGGTTTTCCTGCCCGGCGAATTCTGCCAGTAGCTCTTCCTGTTGGCGCTGAAACTGGCGTAACACCCCATTGATCAGCCCTTTAAGCTGCGGGCGCTTAATCGCCACCGCGCCTTCTACCGTTTCAGCCAGCGCGGCGTGTGGAGGGATGCGGGTGTAGAGTAACTGATAGAGCCCAACCATAATCAGAAAGTGCACGGTGCGCTGTTTGCCGGTCATCGGACGCGCCATCAGCTTGCTGATAAGCCACTCCAGCTGGCTGAGCGTACGCAGTACGCCAAAACACAGCTCCTGCAGCAGCGCTTTGTCTTTATCGCTGACTTTTTGCTGTAGAGGGGGCAGGACGTTGCTTAAAGACTGACCTTTTTCAACGACTTGCTCGATAGCCTGGGCGGCCAGGCTGCGTAAATTTATATTCTTTTTCATAAGCGCAAAAATAAAAATGCCCGGCGAACCCGGGCTTCAGAAGAGACGACCGTCAGGCGAGACGGGTGCCAGGCGTAAACCACTCCCGGCGGGAATTGAGTAAATCCTGGGCGCTCATCGCTTTTTTACCCGCAGGCTGTAGCGATTCCAGGCTGAGGATCCCATCGCCTGTGGCGACCTGGATACCCTGTTTGGTTGCTGCCACGATAGTACCTGGTTCGGCATGTGCGGCTTCGGCAATGACCGATGCCCGCCACACTTTTAGCGGCTGCCCGTCAATTTCCAGCCAGCTCATTGGCCACGGATTAAAGGCGCGGATGCAGCGCTCCAGCTGTGCGGCGGAAAGCGACCAGTCGATGCGAGCTTCTTCTTTACTCAGCTTCTCGGCGTGGCACACCAGCGATTCATCCTGTACTTCAGGCTGCGCGGTGCCGTTGGCCAGCTGGGCTAAAGTTGCCAGCAGACCTTGAGGGCCGAGCTCGGCCAGCTTATCGTACAGGCTGCCGCTGGTATCCTCTGCGGTAATGGGGCAGGAAAGCTTATACAGCATATCACCCGTATCAAGGCCGACGTCCATCTGCATGATGGTTACGCCTGTTTCGCTATCCCCCGCCCACAGCGAACGCTGGATCGGCGCTGCGCCACGCCAGCGCGGCAGCAGGGAGCCGTGAACGTTGATGCAGCCCAGACGGGGCATCTCCAGCACCGCTTTCGGCAGAATCAAACCGTACGCCACCACCACCATAATATCGGCGCCGAGATCGGCGACTAATTGTTGGTTGTCCTGCGGGCGCAGGGAGGATGGCTGGAATACAGGTAAGTTATGGGCTTCAGCCAGCACCTTTACCGGGCTCGGCATCAATTTTTTGCCGCGGCCAGCAGGGCGGTCTGGCTGAGTGAATACGCCAACAACCTGATGTTCAGACGACAACAGCGCGTCAAGATGACGCGCTGCAAAATCGGGGGTGCCGGCGAAAATGATACGTAGTGATTGTGACACGGTATTCCTTGTTATCAGGCACGGGAACGTAAACGATCCAGTTTCTCAACCTTCTGACGAATGCGCTGTTGTTTGAGCGGTGACAGATAATCAATAAACAGTTTGCCGACCAGATGATCCATCTCATGCTGAATACAGATAGCCAGCAGGCCATCGGCCTCCAGTTCAAATGGCTTACCGTCGCGATCCAGCGCGCGGATCTTCACTTTTTCCGCACGCGGCACCAGGGCGCGCTGTTCCGGAATAGACAGGCAGCCTTCTTCGATGCCGGTTTCGCCATCTTTTTCCAGCAGCTCCGGGTTGATTAACACCAGCTGCTCTTCACGATTTTCCGACACATCAATAACGATAATGCGCTGATGGATATCGACCTGGGTCGCGGCCAGACCAATGCCCTCCTCAGCGTACATGGTGTCGAACATATCATCGACGATACGCTGAATTTCCGCATTCACTTCTTTGACCGGCTCGGCGACTTTGCGAAGGCGCTCGTCCGGAATATGTAACACTTGCAAAACTGCCATAAAGTTCCAGAGTCGTATTCAGGAGTTGATAAGATTATTAGCTCTATTCTAGACAAAACACCCTGCAATTGACAGTCTCACTGTCCAATCGCAAAGATTGTCAATACCGCTTATGGCAGGGGGTAAGGATGACGCCTGACGAGATTTGGCTGCGGCTGATGAAGGTCAGTAGCTTGTATGGCGACAGGATGGTAGAGATCGCTCAGCGCTTATGCGCAGCCGCCAGCGTTGATCATGAAGCGCTGCATGCCGTCGGGATGACCGCGGCGCAGGCAACGTTATTTTTCCGGCTTGACGAGCATGAGCTTGACGAGACGCGGCGCTGGCTGGAACAACCGGATCATCATCTGTTACGGGGTGACGATCCGCGCTATCCATTGCGGTTAAAGGCTATCGCTGATTACCCCGGCGCGTTGCTGGTCAGCGGCGATCCCGCTCTGCTTCACAGCGCGCAGCTTGCCGTTATTGGCAGTCGCTTGCATTCCTGGTATGGCGCTCGCTGGGGGAAGCTGTTCAGCGAAACGTTGGCGCGTAAAGGGATGACTATCACCAGTGGGTTGGCGTTAGGCATTGATGGCGTCGCGCATCGCGGCGCGCTCGCGGCCGAGGGCAAAACCATCGCGGTACTGGGCAACGGACTGGGCCAGGTTTATCCGCGGCGCCATGCGAGCCTCGCCCAGCAGATCGTCGATAATGGCGGTGCGCTGGTGTCTGAATTTCCACTTATAACGCCGCCGCATCCCGCGCATTTCCCCAGGCGCAACCGGATTATCAGCGGCCTGAGCCTGGGCGTGCTGGTGGTTGAGGCGGCATTGAGAAGCGGTTCGCTGGTTACCGTCCGCTGCGCTCTGGAACAGGGAAGGGATGTGTTTGCCCTGCCTGGGCCGATAGGCAATCCGGGATCGGAAGGCCCACACTGGTTAATTAAGCAAGGCGCGGTGCCGGTGACCTCGCCAGAGGATATTGTGGAATACTGGCACAACGAGCTGGCCTGGCTAACTGATACGTCTGATTCGATAAATAATTGCGCCGATCAGCCGTCTGTAGCATTGCCATTTCCGGAGCTCCTGGCTAACGTAGGAGATGAGGTAACACCTGTTGACGTTGTCGCTGAACGTGCCGGCCAATCTGTGCCAGTAACCGTAGCTCAGCTACTTGAACTGGAGTTAGCAGGCTGGATCGCAGCTGTACCCGGCGGCTATGTCCGATTAAGGAGGGCAAGCCATGTTCGACGTACTCATGTATTTGTTTGAAACTTACATCCATAGCGAAGCAGAAATGCGCGTGGATCAGGACAAACTGACGCGGGATCTTACCGACGCAGGTTTTGAGCGGGAAGATATCTATAACGCGTTAATGTGGCTCGAGAAACTGGCTGATTATCAGGAAGGTCTCGTTGAACCCATGCAGCTCGCTTCCGACCCGCTGTCGCTTCGGGTATATACCGAAGAGGAGTGCCAGCGTCTGGACGCCAGTTGCCGGGGGTTTTTACTCTTCCTCGAGCAGATTCAGGTGTTGAACCTCGAAACGCGAGAAATGGTGATAGAGCGCGTACTGGCGCTGGATACGGCAGAATTTGAGCTGGAGGACCTGAAATGGGTCATCCTGATGGTACTGTTCAATATTCCGGGCTGTGAAAACGCCTATCAGCAAATGGAAGAATTACTCTTCGAAGTAAATGAAGGTATGCTGCATTAATCTTTTTGCAGCAACATCGAGTTGTTATGACCAAATCAGCACTGTTTTCGGTGCGTAAAAATGAGCCCTGCCCACAGTGCGGGGCTGAACTGGTGATCCGTTCCGGGAAACATGGCCCGTTTCTCGGCTGTTCGCATTATCCGGACTGTGACTATATCCGTCCCCTGAAAAGTCAGGCAGACGGGCATGTCGTTAAGGTGCTGGAGGGGCAAGCATGCCCATCGTGCGGCGCGGTTATGGTGCTACGTCAGGGGCGTTTTGGGATGTTCATTGGCTGTAGCCGCTATCCGGAATGCGAACATACTGAGCTAATTGATAAACCAGATGAGACGGCTATTGCTTGCCCGCAGTGCGGACAAGGCCATCTGGTCCAGCGTCGTTCCCGTTTCGGTAAAACCTTTCACTCCTGCGATCGCTATCCTGATTGCCAGTTCGTTATCAATTATAAACCGGTGGCGGGCGAATGCCCTGAATGCCATTACCCGCTGTTAATAGAAAAGAAGACGGCGCAGGGGCTCAGATGCTTCTGTGCCAGTAAACAATGTGGAAAGCCGATCCCGGCGGAATAAATCAGTGAACAATAACCTGCCCTCAGAAGCCGTCGCCCATGCCGTGGCGGTCCTGAATAATGAACATGTCATCGCCTATCCCACGGAAGCCGTTTTTGGCGTCGGCTGCGACCCTGACAGCGAAACGGCCGTTATGCGTCTGCTGGAGCTGAAGCAGCGTCCTGTTGAGAAGGGATTGATCCTTATCGCCGCTAGCTTTGAGCAACTCAAGCCATATATTGATGATTCACGGTTAAGTGATTCGCAGCGGGCAGCGATCTTTTCCTGCTGGCCAGGACCGGTGACGTTTGTATTCCCGGCGCGTCCTGAAACACCACGCTGGCTGACTGGTCGTTTTGATTCGCTGGCTGTACGCGTGACCAACCATCCGCTGGTGATTGAATTGTGTGAAGCCTACGGAAAACCGCTGGTCTCGACGAGCGCCAATCTCACCGGGCAACCGCCTTGCCGCACCACCGCAGAGGTCCGTGCTCAGTTTGGTGACAGCTTCCCGGTCGTGGATGGCGCTACGGGCGGACGGCAAAATCCATCTGAAATACGTGATGCCCTGACGGGTGAACTGTTCCGCCAGGGGTGAACCATGGAAACCTATGCTGTTTTTGGTAATCCGATCGCGCACAGCAAGTCGCCTTCTATTCACCAGCTGTTTGCCCGCCAGTTAGGGATTACCCATCCTTATGGACGTGTGCTGGCGCCGCTGGACGATTTTGTCTCTTCTCTCAATCAGTTTTTTGCGCAGGGAGGAAAGGGCGCCAATGTTACCGTTCCTTTTAAAGAAGAAGCCTTTGCGCGCGCGGATGAACTGACAGAACGCGCTGCGCTGGCGGGAGCGGTGAATACCCTGAAACGTCTCGAAGACGGGCGTTTGCTGGGCGACAACACGGACGGTATTGGTCTGCTGAGCGATCTGGAGCGTCTGGGATTCATTAAGCCACGCCAGCGGATCCTGCTTATCGGTGCCGGTGGCGCATCGCGTGGGGTGCTGCTGCCGCTGCTGTCGCTGGGATGTGCCGTCACGATCGTCAATCGCACCTACGCTCGTGCCCATGAGTTAGCCACGCTCTTCGCTCATACCGGCAGCGTCAGCGCAAGGGAGATGGATATCTTATCCGGGGAAACATTCGATCTGATCATCAATGCGACGTCCAGTGGAATAGACGGTGATGTACCGGCTATCCCGGCATCTGTTGTCAACGCTGACGTGTATTGCTATGACATGTTCTACCAGAAAGGGCCGACACCGTTTCTTCACTGGTGCCAGCAGCATGGCGCAACCCACTGTGCTGACGGGCTGGGAATGCTGGTGGCGCAAGCCGCCCATGCCGTTCTGCTATGGCACGGCGTCCTGCCGGCTATCACCCCGGTTATAGAAAGGCTGCAACAGGAACTGAATGCATGAATCAGGCGATTCAGTTTCCCGATCGGGAATCATGGGATGCCGAACGGCAGGGCGTGGTGTTTCCCGCGCTGGTTAATGGGATGCAATTAACCTGCGCAATTTCAGGGCAGATCCTGCAGCAGCGTTTTGGCGCAGAGGGGCCAGCGCAGTGGCTGGCCGCATTCCAGGAACATCGTTGGGATCTTGAGGAAGAGGCAGAGGCATTGATCCGCGATAATCAGGAGGATGCTCAGGGTTGGGTCTGGCTCTCCTGATCCAGATATTCATCTTTCCATTTCACATAGTTATTCGCTGAATACTTAAGGCCTTCCCGCTCCGCCTCTGTCAGGGGGCGGATCTGTTTGACCGGATTGCCAAAGTAAAGGAAGCCGCTTTCCAGCTGTTTGTTCTGCGGTACGAGACTTCCCGCGCCAATCATGACGTCATCGCCAACGACGACACCATCTAATAAGATCGAACCCATACCAACCAGTACGCGGTTGCCGATAGTGCAGCCGTGCAGCATCACTTTGTGGCCAACCGTCACATCCTCTCCAATGATCAGTGGATTTCCCTCAGGCTTGTAAGAGGATTTATGGGTCACGTGTAGAACGCTGCCGTCCTGAATATTGCTGCGTTGACCTATCGATACATAGTTGACGTCGCCGCGAATGGCTACCAGAGGCCAGACGCTGACGTCATCGGCAATTCTGACATCACCGATAACGACGCTGGATGCGTCAATCATGACGCGAAGACCGATTTGCGGGAAAAATGCTTTATAGGGGCGCAGTTGAGCAGACATGTTGACCTCAAAAATAGGGGAGCGTAAGAAGACTTTGGTGGCTTTTATCTCGCTCTGCAACCCCTGAAAACGGTGAAAATTGAGCAAATCGTGCAATTACACGGCGAAAAGGGTGAAAAATCACCATTCAGAAAAAAAGATCGAAAAAAGGCTTGTGCAAAAAAATGGGATCCCTATAATGCGCACCCACTGACACGGCAGATGTGAATCACTTCACACAAACAGCCGGTTCGGTTGAAGAGAAAAATCCTGAAAAACGGGTTGACTCTGAAAGAGGAAAGCGTAATATACGCCACCTCGCGACAGAGCGC
>NZ_JBKGTJ010000012.1:0-34605 GCF_049472055.1 Klebsiella pneumoniae complex sp. WS1778 | reverse complement strand
CGTAGGTGTTCTGCTGCGTGGTATCAAACGTGAAGAAATCGAACGTGGTCAGGTACTGGCTAAGCCGGGCACCATCAACCCGCACACCAAGTTCGAATCTGAAGTGTACATCCTGTCCAAAGACGAAGGCGGCCGTCATACTCCGTTCTTCAAAGGCTACCGTCCGCAGTTCTACTTCCGTACAACTGACGTGACTGGCACCATCGAACTGCCGGAAGGCGTAGAGATGGTAATGCCGGGCGACAACATCAAAATGGTTGTTACCCTGATCCACCCGATCGCGATGGACGATGGTCTGCGTTTCGCAATCCGTGAAGGCGGTCGTACCGTTGGCGCGGGCGTGGTTGCTAAAGTTCTCGGCTAATCGCTGATAACATTTGACGCAATGCGCAATAAAAGGGCATCATTTGATGCCCTTTTTGCACGCTTTCACACCAGAACCTGGCTCATCAGTGATTTTATTTGTCATAATCATTGCTGAGACAGGCTCTGAAGAGGGCGTTTATACACCAAACCATTCGAGCGATAGTGCGACGGCAATCAGCATCCTCCTTTGCGTTAGCAGGGCAGGGGCGACAGAGCCGTCAGCGTTGAAGCAATTTGAATAGTTAAGTGTATAATCCGAAACTTAATTTCGGTTTGGATCGCCTCGCCCCCGCGGGGTGAAATTGTTTGTAGAATACTTCTGACAGGTTGGTTTATGAGTGCGAATACCGAAGCTCAAGGGAGCGGGCGCGGCCTGGAAGCGATGAAGTGGATTATCGTTGCCGTGCTGCTGATCGTGGCGATCGTGGGCAACTTCCTTTATCGCGACATTATGCTGGCGGTGCGTGCGCTGGCCGTGGTTATTCTTATTGCTGCTGCCGGTGGCGTCGCGCTGTTGACGACGAAAGGTAAGGCGACCGTTGCTTTTGCTCGCGAAGCGAGAACCGAAGTTCGTAAAGTGATTTGGCCGACTCGCCAGGAAACGCTGCATACTACGCTGATTGTTGCTGCTGTGACTGCAGTAATGTCACTGATCCTGTGGGGACTGGATGGTATTCTGGTTCGCCTGGTCTCCTTTATCACTGGCCTGAGGTTCTGAGATGTCTGAAGCTCCTAAAAAGCGCTGGTACGTCGTTCAGGCGTTTTCCGGTTTTGAAGGTCGCGTAGCCACGTCGCTGCGTGAACATATCAAATTACACAACATGGAAGAGTTATTTGGCGAAGTCATGGTCCCGACCGAAGAAGTGGTTGAGATCCGTGGCGGCCAGCGTCGCAAAAGCGAACGTAAATTCTTCCCAGGCTACGTTCTGGTCCAGATGGTCATGAACGACGCAAGCTGGCACCTGGTGCGCAGCGTGCCGCGCGTGATGGGCTTCATCGGCGGTACCTCTGACCGTCCGGCGCCGATCAGCGACAAAGAAGTCGACGCCATCATGAATCGTCTGCAGCAGGTTGGCGATAAGCCGCGTCCGAAAACGCTGTTTGAACCGGGCGAAATGGTTCGCGTTAACGACGGTCCGTTCGCTGACTTTAACGGTGTGGTTGAAGAAGTGGACTATGAGAAGTCCCGCCTGAAAGTTTCCGTTTCTATCTTCGGTCGTGCGACTCCGGTAGAACTGGACTTCAGCCAGGTTGAGAAGGCGTAAGCCGGCGATCAAAAAAGCAGCGATTTAATCGTTGCATAGGGCGCGAAATTGGCATACAATTTCGCGCCTTTTGTTTTTATGGGCCCGGCCCGTAAAACGATGTTTAATCACGGGGAGCTTCTCTGAAGCGTTAATACCCAATTTGAGGATTTAAGAATGGCTAAGAAAGTCCAAGCCTACGTCAAGCTGCAGGTTGCAGCTGGTATGGCGAACCCGAGCCCGCCGGTCGGCCCAGCACTGGGTCAGCAGGGCGTGAACATCATGGAATTCTGCAAAGCGTTCAACGCCAAAACTGATTCCCTGGAGAAAGGTCTGCCGATCCCGGTTGTTATCACCGTTTACGCTGACCGTTCCTTTACCTTTGTTACCAAGACTCCGCCGGCTGCTGTTCTGCTGAAGAAAGCTGCAGGCATCAAGTCTGGTTCCGGTAAGCCGAACAAAGATAAAGTGGGTAAAATCTCCCGCGCTCAGCTGCAGGAAATCGCGCAGACCAAAGCTGCCGACATGACTGGTGCCGACATTGAAGCGATGACTCGCTCCATCGAAGGTACTGCACGTTCCATGGGCCTGGTAGTGGAGGACTAAGAAATGGCTAAACTGACCAAGCGCATGCGCGTGATCCGTGAGAAAGTTGATGCAACTAAACAGTACGACATCAACGAAGCCATCGCTCTGCTGAAAGAGCTGGCCACCGCTAAATTTACCGAAAGCGTAGACGTTGCCGTTAACCTCGGCATCGACGCTCGTAAATCTGACCAGAACGTCCGTGGCGCAACTGTACTGCCGCACGGTACTGGCCGTTCCGTTCGCGTAGCCGTATTTACCCAGGGCGCAAACGCTGAAGCTGCTAAAGCTGCAGGCGCTGAGCTGGTAGGTATGGAAGATCTGGCTGAGCAGATCAAAAAAGGCGAAATGAACTTTGACGTTGTTATTGCTTCTCCAGATGCAATGCGCGTTGTTGGCCAGCTGGGCCAGGTTCTGGGTCCGCGTGGCCTGATGCCGAACCCGAAAGTGGGTACCGTAACTCCGAACGTTGCTGAAGCGGTTAAAAACGCGAAAGCAGGTCAGGTTCGTTACCGTAACGACAAAAACGGCATCATCCACACCACCATCGGTAAAGTGGACTTTGACGCTGACAAACTGAAAGAAAACCTGGAAGCTCTGCTGGTTGCGCTGAAAAAAGCAAAACCGACTCAGGCGAAAGGCGTGTACATCAAGAAAGTTAGCATCTCCACCACCATGGGTGCAGGTGTTGCAGTAGATCAGGCTGGCCTGAACGCTTCTGCAAACTAATGCCTTTACGTGGGCGGTGATTTTGTCTACAATCTTCGCCCACGTTTGCTAACTAAGGTTAGCAGGTAACCGAATTGTTCGTTGGAGTCTGGCCTATCCAGACCTCCGTCGAAGACCGCAGGTGTTTCGCAAGAAACTTAATGCCCTGCGTAGACGGTGACAGAACGCTAAGATTATTTTTGGATATTCTGGCTTGTTTCTGCTCACCGTATTTAGACGCTCTTTTCGTTGAATTGAGTGAAGTGAGTTCCAGAGCATAGGCTCTGGCAAACATCCAGGAGCAAAGCTAATGGCTTTAAATCTTCAAGACAAACAAGCGATTGTTGCTGAAGTCAGCGAAGTAGCCAAAGGCGCGCTGTCTGCAGTAGTTGCGGATTCCCGTGGCGTAACTGTAGATAAAATGACTGAACTGCGTAAAGCAGGTCGTGAAGCTGGCGTATACATGCGTGTTGTTCGTAACACCCTGCTGCGCCGCGTCGTAGAAGGTACTCAGTTCGAGTGCCTGAAAGACACGTTTGTTGGTCCGACCCTGATTGCATACTCTATGGAACACCCGGGCGCTGCTGCTCGTCTGTTCAAAGAGTTCGCGAAAGCGAATGCAAAATTTGAGGTCAAAGCCGCTGCCTTTGAAGGTGAGCTGATCCCGGCGTCGCAGATCGACCGCCTGGCAACTCTGCCGACCTACGAAGAAGCAATTGCACGCCTGATGGCAACCATGAAAGAAGCTTCGGCTGGCAAACTGGTTCGTACTCTGGCTGCTGTACGCGATGCGAAAGAAGCTGCTTAATCGCAGTTATCTTTGTAAAGCATTCGCTTACGTATAAACTTATTCTGATATTCAGGAACAATTTAAATGTCTATCACTAAAGATCAAATCATTGAAGCAGTATCCGCTATGTCCGTAATGGACGTTGTTGAGCTGATCTCTGCAATGGAAGAAAAATTCGGTGTTTCCGCTGCTGCTGCTGTAGCTGTAGCTGCTGGCCCGGTTGAAGCTGCTGAAGAAAAAACTGAATTCGACGTAATTCTGAAAGCTGCTGGCGCTAACAAAGTTGCTGTTATCAAAGCAGTACGTGGCGCGACTGGCCTGGGTCTGAAAGAAGCTAAAGACCTGGTAGAATCTGCTCCGGCTGCACTGAAAGAAGGCATCAGCAAAGACGACGCTGAAGCTCTGAAAAAATCTCTGGAAGAAGCTGGCGCTGAAGTTGAAGTTAAATAAGCCAACCCTTCCGGTTGCAGCCTGAGAAATCAGGCTGAGGCTGGTGACTTTTTGGTCACCAGCCTTTTTGCGCTGTAAGGCGCCAGTAGCGTTTCACGCTGTTTGACTACTGGTTTGCCTCTCAATGCTTGTTTCTATCGACGACTTAATATACTGCGACAGGTTAGGGTTCCTGGGCTGTGTAAATCGCAATGAAATGGTTTAAGCGTGATAGCAACAGGCATTGCGGAAAGTGTTCCATTTTCCGGTCAACAAAATAGTGTTGCATAAAAAACTGCCCTCTGCGGGCAGATGGGTCGACTTGTCAGCGAGCTGAGGAACCCTATGGTTTACTCCTATACCGAGAAAAAACGTATTCGTAAGGATTTTGGTAAACGTCCACAAGTTCTGGATGTGCCATATCTCCTTTCTATCCAGCTTGACTCGTTCCAGAAGTTTATCGAGCAAGATCCTGAAGGGCAGTATGGTCTGGAAGCTGCTTTCCGTTCCGTATTCCCAATTCAGAGCTACAGCGGTAATTCCGAGCTGCAATACGTCAGCTACCGTCTGGGCGAACCGGTTTTTGACGTTAAAGAATGTCAGATCCGTGGCGTGACTTACTCTGCACCGCTGCGCGTAAAACTGCGTCTGGTGATCTACGAGCGCGAAGCGCCGGAAGGCACCGTCAAAGACATTAAAGAACAAGAAGTCTACATGGGCGAAATCCCGCTCATGACCGACAACGGTACCTTTGTCATCAACGGTACCGAGCGTGTTATCGTTTCTCAGCTGCACCGTAGCCCGGGCGTCTTCTTTGACAGTGACAAAGGTAAGACTCACTCATCCGGTAAGGTTCTGTATAACGCACGCATCATCCCTTACCGTGGTTCCTGGCTGGACTTCGAATTCGACCCGAAAGACAACCTGTTCGTTCGTATCGACCGTCGTCGTAAGCTGCCGGCTACCATCATCCTGCGCGCGCTGAATTACACCACTGAGCAGATCCTTGACCTGTTCTTCGAAAAAGTGGTCTTTGAAATTCGCGACAACAAGCTGCAGATGGAGCTGATTCCGGAGCGTCTGCGCGGCGAAACCGCCTCCTTCGATATCGAAGCCAACGGCAAAGTGTACGTTGAGAAAGGCCGTCGCATCACGGCTCGTCATATCCGTCAGCTGGAAAAAGACGATATCAAGCATATCGAAGTGCCGGTTGAATATATCGCGGGCAAAGTGGCGGCTAAAGACTATATCGATGAAGCGACTGGCGAACTGATCTGCCCGGCGAACATGGAGCTGAGCCTGGATCTGCTGGCTAAGCTGAGCCAGTCTGGCCACAAGCGCATCGAAACGCTGTTCACTAACGATCTGGACCACGGTCCATACATCTCTGAAACGGTACGCGTCGACCCGACTAACGATCGTCTGAGCGCGCTGGTAGAAATCTACCGCATGATGCGCCCTGGCGAGCCGCCGACTCGTGAAGCCGCTGAAAGCCTGTTTGAGAACCTGTTCTTCTCCGAAGACCGCTACGATCTGTCCGCGGTTGGTCGTATGAAGTTCAACCGTTCTCTGCTGCGCGACGAAATCGAAGGTTCCGGTATCCTGAGCAAAGACGACATCATTGAAGTGATGAAGAAGCTCATCGATATCCGTAACGGTAAAGGCGAAGTGGACGATATCGACCACCTCGGTAACCGTCGTATCCGTTCCGTTGGCGAAATGGCGGAGAACCAGTTCCGCGTTGGCCTGGTACGTGTAGAGCGTGCGGTGAAAGAGCGTCTGTCTCTGGGCGATCTGGATACCCTGATGCCTCAGGATATGATCAACGCCAAGCCGATTTCCGCAGCAGTGAAAGAGTTCTTTGGTTCCAGCCAGCTGTCTCAGTTTATGGACCAGAACAACCCGCTGTCTGAGATCACGCACAAACGTCGTATCTCCGCACTCGGCCCAGGCGGTCTGACCCGTGAGCGCGCAGGCTTCGAAGTTCGAGACGTACACCCGACTCACTATGGTCGCGTATGTCCAATCGAAACGCCTGAAGGTCCGAACATCGGTCTGATCAACTCCCTGTCCGTGTACGCGCAGACCAACGAATATGGCTTCCTTGAGACGCCGTATCGTAAAGTGACCGACGGTGTGGTTACTGACGAAATTCACTACCTGTCTGCTATCGAAGAAGGCAACTACGTTATCGCTCAGGCGAACTCCAACCTGGATGAAAACGGCCACTTCGTAGAAGACCTGGTGACCTGCCGTAGCAAAGGCGAATCCAGCTTGTTCAGCCGTGACCAGGTTGACTACATGGACGTATCCACCCAGCAGGTGGTATCCGTCGGTGCGTCCCTGATCCCGTTCCTGGAACACGATGACGCCAACCGTGCATTGATGGGTGCAAACATGCAACGTCAGGCCGTTCCGACTCTGCGCGCTGATAAGCCGCTGGTTGGTACCGGTATGGAACGTGCTGTGGCCGTCGACTCCGGTGTTACTGCGGTGGCTAAACGTGGCGGTACTGTTCAGTACGTGGATGCCTCCCGTATCGTTATCAAAGTTAACGAAGACGAGATGTACCCGGGCGAAGCAGGTATCGACATCTATAACCTGACTAAGTACACCCGTTCTAACCAGAACACCTGCATCAACCAGATGCCTTGCGTGTCCCTGGGCGAACCTATTGAGCGCGGCGACGTGCTGGCCGACGGCCCGTCCACCGACCTCGGTGAGCTGGCGCTGGGTCAGAACATGCGCGTAGCGTTCATGCCGTGGAACGGCTACAACTTCGAAGACTCCATCCTCGTTTCCGAGCGTGTTGTCCAGGAAGACCGTTTCACCACTATCCACATTCAGGAACTGGCGTGCGTGTCCCGTGACACCAAGCTGGGGCCGGAAGAGATCACCGCTGACATCCCGAACGTGGGTGAAGCTGCGCTCTCCAAACTGGATGAGTCCGGTATCGTTTATATCGGTGCGGAAGTGACCGGCGGCGACATTCTGGTTGGTAAGGTTACGCCGAAAGGTGAAACCCAGCTGACGCCGGAAGAGAAACTGCTGCGTGCGATCTTCGGTGAGAAAGCGTCTGACGTTAAAGACTCCTCTCTGCGCGTACCGAACGGTGTCTCTGGTACCGTTATCGACGTTCAGGTCTTTACCCGTGACGGCGTAGAAAAAGACAAACGTGCGCTGGAAATCGAAGAGATGCAGCTGAAGCAGGCCAAAAAAGACCTGTCTGAAGAACTGCAGATCCTCGAAGCCGGTCTGTTCAGTCGTATCTACGCGGTGCTGGTCTCCGGTGGCGTTGAAGCTGAGAAGCTCGACAAACTGCCGCGCGATCGCTGGCTGGAACTGGGCCTGACCGACGAAGAGAAACAAAATCAGCTGGAACAGCTGGCTGAGCAGTACGACGAACTGAAACACGAGTTCGAGAAAAAACTCGAAGCGAAACGCCGCAAAATCACCCAAGGCGACGATCTGGCACCGGGCGTGCTGAAGATTGTTAAGGTATACCTGGCCGTTAAACGCCGTATCCAGCCTGGTGACAAGATGGCGGGCCGTCACGGTAACAAGGGTGTTATCTCTAAGATCAACCCGATCGAAGATATGCCGCACGATGCTAACGGTACGCCGGTAGATATCGTCCTCAACCCGCTGGGCGTACCGTCTCGTATGAACATCGGTCAGATCCTGGAAACTCACCTGGGTATGGCTGCGAAAGGCATCGGCGATAAGATCAACGCCATGCTGAAACAGCAGCAGGAAGTCGCGAAACTGCGCGAGTTCATCCAGCGTGCCTACGATCTGGGCGCTGACGTTCGTCAGAAAGTTGACCTGAATACCTTCAGCGATGAAGAAGTTCTGCGTCTGGCTGAAAACCTGCGTAAAGGTATGCCGATCGCAACGCCGGTGTTCGACGGTGCGAAAGAAGCGGAAATTAAAGCGCTGCTGCAGCTGGGCGACCTGCCGACTTCCGGTCAGATCACCCTATTCGACGGCCGCACCGGTGAGCAGTTCGAGCGTCCGGTAACCGTGGGTTACATGTACATGCTGAAACTGAACCACCTGGTCGACGACAAAATGCACGCGCGTTCCACCGGTTCTTACAGCCTGGTTACTCAGCAGCCGCTGGGTGGTAAGGCGCAGTTCGGTGGTCAGCGCTTCGGTGAGATGGAAGTGTGGGCGCTGGAAGCATACGGCGCAGCTTACACCCTGCAGGAAATGCTCACCGTTAAGTCTGATGACGTGAACGGTCGTACTAAGATGTATAAAAACATCGTGGACGGCAATCACCAGATGGAACCGGGCATGCCGGAATCCTTCAACGTACTGTTGAAAGAAATTCGCTCGCTGGGCATCAACATCGAACTGGAAGACGAGTAATTCTCGCTCAAACAGGTCACTGCTGCCGGGTTAACGCCCGGCAGCGGAATGTGCTAACTCCGACGGGAGCAAATCCGTGAAAGACTTATTAAAGTTTCTGAAAGCGCAAACTAAAACCGAAGAGTTTGATGCGATCAAAATTGCTCTGGCTTCGCCAGACATGATCCGTTCATGGTCTTTCGGTGAAGTTAAAAAGCCGGAAACCATTAACTACCGTACGTTCAAACCTGAGCGTGACGGCCTTTTCTGCGCCCGTATCTTTGGGCCGGTAAAAGACTATGAGTGCCTGTGCGGTAAGTACAAGCGCCTGAAACACCGCGGTGTGATCTGTGAGAAGTGCGGCGTTGAAGTGACCCAGACTAAAGTGCGTCGTGAGCGCATGGGCCACATCGAGCTGGCATGTCCGACTGCGCACATCTGGTTCCTGAAATCTCTGCCGTCCCGTATCGGCCTGCTGCTGGATATGCCGCTGCGCGATATCGAACGTGTACTGTACTTTGAATCCTATGTGGTTATCGAAGGTGGCATGACCAACCTCGAACGCAACCAGATTCTGACGGAAGAACAGTACCTGGACGCGCTGGAAGAGTTCGGTGACGAATTCGACGCGAAGATGGGTGCGGAAGCGATCCAGGCGCTGCTGCGCAATATGGATCTGGAGCAGGAGTGCGAGCAGCTGCGTGAAGAGCTGAACGAAACCAACTCCGAAACCAAGCGTAAAAAGCTGACCAAGCGCATTAAGCTGCTGGAAGCCTTCGTACAGTCTGGCAACAAGCCGGAGTGGATGATCCTGACCGTTCTGCCGGTACTGCCGCCAGATCTGCGTCCGCTGGTTCCGCTGGATGGCGGTCGTTTCGCGACGTCTGACCTCAACGATCTGTATCGTCGCGTGATCAACCGTAACAACCGTCTGAAACGTCTGCTGGATCTGGCTGCGCCGGATATCATCGTACGCAACGAAAAACGTATGCTGCAGGAAGCGGTAGATGCCCTGCTGGACAACGGTCGTCGCGGTCGTGCGATCACCGGTTCTAACAAACGTCCTCTGAAATCTTTGGCCGATATGATCAAAGGTAAACAGGGTCGTTTCCGTCAGAACCTGCTCGGTAAGCGTGTTGACTACTCCGGTCGTTCTGTTATCACCGTAGGTCCATACCTGCGTCTGCATCAGTGCGGTCTGCCGAAGAAAATGGCGCTGGAGCTGTTCAAACCGTTCATCTACGGCAAGCTGGAACTGCGTGGCCTGGCCACCACCATCAAAGCCGCTAAGAAGATGGTTGAGCGCGAAGAAGCTGTCGTTTGGGATATCCTGGACGAAGTGATCCGCGAACACCCGGTTCTGCTGAACCGTGCGCCGACCCTGCACCGTCTGGGTATTCAGGCATTCGAACCGGTTCTGATCGAAGGTAAAGCCATCCAGCTGCACCCGCTGGTTTGTGCGGCATATAACGCCGACTTCGATGGTGACCAGATGGCTGTTCACGTACCGCTGACGCTGGAAGCCCAGCTGGAAGCGCGTGCGCTGATGATGTCTACCAACAACATCCTGTCCCCGGCGAACGGCGAACCAATCATCGTTCCGTCTCAGGACGTTGTACTGGGTCTGTACTACATGACCCGTGACAGTGTTAACGCCAAAGGCGAAGGCATGGTGCTGACTGGCCCGAAAGAAGCTGAGCGTATTTATCGCGCCGGCCTGGCCTCTCTGCATGCGCGCGTTAAAGTGCGTATCACTGAATACGAAAAAGACGACAATGGTGAGTTTGTCGCGAAAACCAGCCTGAAAGACACGACCATTGGCCGTGCCATTCTGTGGATGATCGTACCGAAAGGTCTGCCGTTCTCTATCGTGAACCAGGCGCTCGGTAAGAAAGCGATCTCCAAGATGCTGAACACCTGTTACCGTATTCTGGGCCTGAAACCGACCGTTATTTTCGCGGACCAGACGATGTACACCGGCTTTGCTTACGCAGCGCGTTCAGGTGCATCCGTTGGTATCGATGACATGGTCATCCCGGAGAAAAAATACGAAATCATCAGCGAAGCGGAAGCGGAAGTTGCTGAGATTCAGGAACAGTTCCAGTCCGGTCTGGTGACCGCGGGCGAACGCTACAACAAAGTTATCGATATCTGGGCTGCGGCGAACGATCGTGTATCCAAAGCGATGATGGATAACCTGCAAACCGAAACCGTGATTAACCGTGACGGTCAGGAAGAGCAGCAGGTTTCCTTCAACAGCATCTACATGATGGCCGACTCCGGTGCGCGTGGTTCTGCTGCACAGATTCGTCAGCTGGCCGGTATGCGTGGTCTGATGGCGAAGCCGGATGGCTCCATCATCGAAACGCCGATCACCGCGAACTTCCGTGAAGGTCTGAACGTACTCCAGTACTTCATCTCCACGCACGGTGCGCGTAAAGGTCTGGCGGATACCGCACTGAAAACAGCGAACTCCGGTTACCTGACTCGTCGTCTGGTCGACGTTGCCCAGGACCTGGTCGTCACTGAAGACGACTGCGGCACCCTGGAAGGCATCACCATGACGCCGGTTATCGAAGGTGGCGACGTTAAAGAGCCGCTGCGCGATCGCGTACTGGGTCGTGTGACTGCGGAAGACGTGCTGAAGCCGGGTACCGCGGATATTCTGGTTCCACGCAACACGCTGCTGCACGAGCACTGGTGTGACCTGCTGGAAGCGAACTCCGTTGACTCCGTCAAAGTGCGTTCCGTTGTATCCTGTGACACCGACTTTGGTGTATGTGCGCACTGCTATGGTCGTGACCTGGCGCGTGGCCACATCATCAACAAAGGTGAGGCTATCGGCGTTATCGCGGCACAGTCCATCGGTGAGCCGGGTACACAGCTGACGATGCGTACGTTCCACATCGGTGGTGCGGCATCTCGTGCGGCTGCTGAATCCAGCATCCAGGTGAAAAACAAAGGTAGCATCAAGCTCAGCAACGCGAAGTCGGTTGTGAACTCCAGCGGTAAACTGGTTATCACTTCCCGTAACACCGAGCTGAAACTGATCGACGAATTCGGTCGTACCAAAGAGAGCTATAAAGTGCCTTACGGTGCGGTTATGGCGAAAGGCGACGGTGAGCAGGTTGCCGGCGGTGAAACCGTCGCAAACTGGGATCCGCACACCATGCCGGTTATCACCGAAGTGAGTGGTTTCATCCGCTTCACTGACATGATCGACGGCCAGACCATTACTCGTCAGACCGACGAGCTGACCGGTCTGTCTTCGCTGGTGGTTCTGGACTCTGCAGAACGTACCGCAGGTGGTAAAGATCTGCGTCCGGCGCTGAAAATCGTTGATGCTCAGGGCAACGACGTTCTGATCCCAGGTACCGATATGCCTGCTCAGTACTTCCTGCCGGGTAAAGCGATTGTTCAGCTGGAAGATGGCGTACAGATCAGCTCTGGTGACACCCTGGCGCGTATTCCGCAGGAATCCGGCGGTACCAAGGACATCACCGGTGGTCTGCCGCGCGTTGCGGACCTGTTCGAAGCACGTCGTCCGAAAGAGCCGGCAATCCTGGCTGAAATCAGCGGTATCATTTCCTTCGGTAAAGAAACCAAAGGGAAACGTCGCCTGGTTATCACCCCGGTAGACGGTAGCGAACCGTACGAAGAGATGATTCCGAAATGGCGTCAGCTCAACGTGTTCGAAGGTGAACGTGTAGAACGTGGTGACGTGGTTTCCGACGGTCCGGAAGCGCCGCACGACATTCTGCGTCTGCGTGGCGTACATGCTGTGACCCGTTACATTGTTAACGAAGTCCAGGACGTATACCGTCTGCAGGGCGTTAAGATTAACGATAAACACATCGAAGTTATCGTTCGTCAGATGCTGCGTAAAGCCACCATCGAAAGCGCAGGCAGCTCCGACTTCCTCGAAGGCGAGCAGGTGGAATACTCCCGCGTCAAGATCGCGAACCGCGAACTGGAAGCGAACGGCAAAGTGGGCGCAACGTTCTCCCGCGATCTGCTGGGTATCACCAAAGCGTCTCTGGCCACCGAGTCCTTCATCTCCGCGGCATCGTTCCAGGAGACCACTCGCGTGCTGACCGAAGCAGCCGTTGCGGGCAAACGCGACGAACTGCGCGGTCTGAAAGAGAACGTCATCGTGGGTCGTCTGATCCCGGCCGGTACCGGTTATGCGTACCACCAGGATCGTATGCGCCGTCGCGCTGCTGGCGAACTGCCGGCGGCACCGCAGGTGAGCGTGGAAGAAGCATCTGCCAACCTGGCAGAGCTGCTGAACGCAGGTCTGGGCGGTTCTGACAACGATTAATCGTTGATGCACTGCTGAAAAGCCGGTCAGGTTTCCTGACCGGCTTTTTTATTGCCTGTTCTCCGCAGCACCCGTCTTTAATTACATTTACGCCATATCCAGGCTGCAATTTTTTAGCAATTAATTCATACAAAATATCCATTAATCTATCACCTCAAAAAACCTTTCTTTATATATGGGTAAAACTTCTACTCATATCAAAAAATAATCAATTCAAAGAGGATATATTCAAAATACCTGATGAATCATGGGATTACTGCTGCTGCTTTATCTTCGGCGCGACGGCTCTGGAGAGGGATCGCTGCATCTCATGCTTCCCCCAACAAGGCGCAGAAATAACCCCGGCAGACAGGTATGGATCATTACTTTAGGTCTGAGCGGACAGGCTCTGGGGGCTGCATGGAATTCGCGATACAACTCATTATTATCTTAATTTGTCTGTTTTATGGTGCCCGAAAAGGCGGTATTGCGCTGGGGCTGCTGGGCGGCATCGGTTTGGTGATCCTCGTTTTTGTTTTTCATCTCCAGCCGGGCAAACCGCCGGTTGATGTGATGCTGGTGATCATTGCGGTGGTGGCGGCCTCGGCGACGCTGCAGGCATCCGGCGGTCTGGATGTCATGCTGCAGATTGCTGAGAAGCTGCTGCGGCGTAACCCAAAATATGTCTCTATTGTGGCGCCTTTCGTCACCTGCACGCTGACCATCCTCTGCGGTACCGGTCACGTGGTGTATACCATCCTGCCGATTATCTACGATGTGGCGATTAAGAATAACATTCGCCCGGAGCGTCCGATGGCCGCCAGCTCCATTGGCGCCCAGATGGGGATCATCGCCAGCCCGGTCTCAGTGGCGGTGGTTTCGCTGGTGGCGATGCTGGGGAATTTTACCTTTAACGGTAAACATCTGGAGTTTCTCGATCTGCTGGCGATAACCATTCCGTCCACGCTGCTGGGCATTTTAGCGATTGGCATCTTCAGCTGGTTCCGCGGCAAAGATCTGGATAAAGACGAAGCCTTCCAGGCGTTTATTGCGGTACCGGAGAACCGCCATTACGTCTATGGCGATACGGCGACGCTGCTGGATAAAAAGCTGCCCACCAGCAACTGGATAGCGATGTGGATTTTTCTGGCCTCCATCGCTGTGGTGGCGCTGCTTGGCGCCTTCTCTGAACTGCGTCCGGCCTTTGACGGTAAACCGCTGTCGATGGTGCTGGTGATCCAGATGTTTATGCTGCTTTCCGGGGCGCTGATCATCATCATTACTAAAACCAACCCGGCATCGATTTCCAAAAATGAGGTCTTTCGTTCGGGAATGATCGCTATCGTCGCGGTGTACGGCATCGCCTGGATGGCGGAGACCATGTTTGGCGCGCACATGACCGAGATTAAAGGCGTACTCGGGGAGATGGTCAAAGAGTATCCATGGGCCTATGCCATCGTTCTGCTGCTGGTTTCGAAGTTTGTGAACTCGCAGGCGGCAGCGCTGGCGGCGATTGTGCCGGTGGCCCTGGCCATCGGCGTTGACCCGGCCTATATCGTGGCTTCTGCGCCGGCCTGCTATGGCTACTATATACTGCCGACCTACCCAAGCGATCTGGCGGCGATCCAGTTTGACCGCTCAGGGACCACCCATATTGGCCGCTTTGTGATTAACCACAGCTTTATCCTGCCCGGGCTCATCGGCGTTGGCGTCTCCTGCGTGTTTGGCTGGGTATTCGCGGCGATGTACGGCTTTCTGTAAGCGGGGACGGGCGCCGGCAGCGACGCCCGTTAAATTCGAGAGATTATTGCGCGAGGGGCAGGCGACGGTATAGTTCAATCATATCGGTCGCCAGATCCTGAATGACCATGGCGTTCATCAGATGGTCCTGAGAATGCACGGTGATCAGGTTGACCGGTAACTTACCGCTGCCTTCATCCAGGCCGATAAGCTGGGTCTGAATTTTATGCGCATGTTTGACGAACTCATGGGACTCGGCCATGGCCTGCTCCGCTGCGGCAAAATCGCCTTTCCGCGCCAGCTGTAGCGCCGTGAGCGCCGCGCTGCGCGCAGAACCCGCGTTAACCAGCAGCTCCATGATGATCGTTTCTAAATCTTCCATCGATTACTCCAGCATCTTAAGGGCTTTATCCAGAACGGCATCACCTTTCATCATGCCGTAGTCCATCATATCGATCACGGCGACCTTTTTGCCGAACGGGTCGGCCAGCGCCTGCAGCTTCGCCTGCTCATATTTCACCTGCGGGCCGAGCAGAATAATGTCGGCGGCGGCCAGATTATCTTTAAACTCGGCGACCGGTACGGCCTTGATGGAGACTTCAACACCTTTCTTCTGCGCGGCATCTTGCATACGCTGAACCAGCATGCTGGTAGACATACCGGCGGCACAGCACAAAACGATATTCTTCATAGTCAGTGGCCCTTGTGTTCCGTGATGTCCTATCTTTATCGCGGCCCTGGCGATGCGACAACCGCTTTACCGTGATTGTGTGTAAGTCATCACACAAAAATTGAAACCGGTTTCATTTTTGCCGAAAAAAATAAAAAAGCCCACCGAAGTGGGCGGTTGCGGCGCTGAAGACCTAGGCGCGCAGGATGCGGTTTTTACCCTGCTGTTTGGCTTTGTACAGCGCTTCATCGACGCTCACCACCAGCTTATCCAGCGGCTCCATGTTCCATTCCCCCAGCCCGGCGCTGAAGGTGACCGTCAGGCCATCTTCGCGCCAGGTGCGCCGTTCGACGTTTACCCGCCATGTTTCCAGCAGCGTGCGGGCGTTATCAATATGTTCGGCAGGAAAGACCACCGCGAACTCTTCGCCACCATAGCGATAGAGGGATATCTCCAGCGGCTGGAGGACCTGCAGTCCTTCGCGGGCGACGTTTCGCAGAACGATATCGCCGTTGAGGTGACCCCAGGTGTCGTTGATCGATTTGAAGTTATCGATATCGACCAGCGCGAGGGCGAACGGCTGATGATCGTTCATCAGCGCGGCAATATCACTATCGAAGGCGCGGCGGTTCTTGCAGCCGGTGAGCGCGTCGATGGTCGCCTGGCGGACGTAGGTCAGCTCGCGCTGCTTATTAGTTTCAATGGCTTTACTCAGCATCGCCTCGAGGCGGGGGGCGCGTTTGACGTCGCCGGTTTTAATCGCATTGATGATATTCATCAGCACGGTGCGGGAGGCATGACGCAGATAAAGGCCGAACAGGATGATGATGATCGCCGCGAGGGCAAAACCGCCGATCACTAAATTGGTTTCATGGCGCGTCAGATTGACCAGGGTGGTGTTATCAACACGGAAAATCACAAACCAGTCGGGATTGGTAAAGGAGTAATAGTAATACCAGGTGTCGCTTCCGGGATCGTAAAGCTGCCCCTCGCCGCTGGTCATTTTATCCATTAGCTCATTACTGACGAAGGGTTTAAACAGCGCACCAGGGTCGGAGTGCAGGACCACTTTACCATCACGCTGCACCACAAAAAACTCGCCCTGTACGGGGGCCACCATCTGACGCAGCGCGAACCCCATGGAGGTGAGATCAAGATGAAAGGCCAGGCTGCCCTTGAGTTTCCCTTCCGGGGTGATGATGGGTTTGAAAATGGTAATCGTCGGATGGTGGGTAAAAAAATCCATATATGGGCTGGTGTAGTGGCTGAAGGTGCTGGCTTCCGCCTGTTTGATAAACCAGGGCCGCGTTCTGGGATCGAAAGCCCGGCTGTCTTCATTTTCCAGCACCTCCGGGGCGCGCAGGTAGTGGCCCTCGGTATCCGCCAGTGAGATGGATGAGACGCTCGGCATCATGTTCTGTAACTGCATCAGCGTCGTTAATCCTTTCTCCGGCTCCACATTGACTGCGCGATTCAGTTCGTCATTGCGGGCAAAGAAGGCGACCGCGCGCCCAAGGATAAAATCATTTTCCCGCAGCAGGGTTTCCGTATAGTTGATCGCCAGGTTGTGGGTAAAGTTGCGGTTAATGTCGTGATAATCTTCAAGAAAATCTTTCCGCTGCGCCAGGGTGACAAAAATAGCGATCAGCATAAAACTGAGCAAGATGCCGGCAAACCCCACGACGATCGGCGTCGTGAAAGAGAGCTTTCTGTTGTGTAGAGCCATGAATCGTTAATCGTCCCGGATGTATAAACCATGGGTCCGAACGCAGGTTGTGACTGCGGCGCCTGCCGATCGAATCAGTTAACTATTGCTCAATTATAACTCTGAGGCCTTCATGTATCGTGATTTATATTCGGCGATAATGCACAGGCCCTCGTTCAGCGCGGAGAGGCAGGGCGAAAATGAGGAAGAAAAGGTTCGCCCTGGTCAGCGTCCGCTGCCGACCCGGGCAGAATAGAAAAAGGGCGCCTGGCGGGCCAGCCTCCGTTTTTCATCTCTCGTGCAGGCGCGCAAAAATATCAGGCGCTTACACTGTTCATCATGAGGTTTGCGAGGCGCGTCCCAGCCAGCTGTCCCAGTCTTTCCATACCGGCTGCAGGCCGCGGGCAGCCAGCGCGCTGGCGACTTCTTCAGGTCGACGGCCATCGTGCGGCGCGAACTGCTCAAGCTCCGGATGATCGTCGGCGTAACCCCCGGGCTGGGTTTTGGAGAAGGCGCTGACGTTATTGATCGCCAGCGGGATCACCCGGTCGCGGAACCAGGGGGATTCGCGGGTGGATAGCGACAGCTCAACCTCCGGCGCCAGCAGGCGGAAGGCGCAGATGGTCTGCACCAGCTGACGCTCATCCATTAGCGAGGCTGGTTCAATGCCGCCGGCGCAGGGACGCAGACGCGGGAAGGAGACCGAATAGCGGCTGCGCCAGTAGCGTTGCTGCAGCCACAACAGGTGTTCAGCGACCATAAAGCAGTCCACTCGCCAGCTGTCGGAAAGGCCGATCAGCGCGCCAAGGCCGATCTTATCGATCCCCGCCTCGCCCAGGCGATCCGGCGTATCCAGCCGCCAGAAGAAATCCTGTTTTTTCCCTTTCAGATGGTGCTGGGCGTACATACCTTCGTGATAGGTCTCCTGATAGACCATCACCCCGTCGAGCCCCAGGGTTTTCAGCTCGGCATACTCGTCGGTCGCCAGCGGCTGTACCTCCATATGCAGCGAGGCAAACTGGCTGCGGATTGCCGGCAGGTGCTGGCGGAAATAATCCATTCCCACCTTGCCCTGATGCTCACCGGTTACCAGCAGCAGATGCTCAAAACCCAGGTCGCGGATCGCGGCGCACTCGCGGGCAATCTCGGCGGCATCCAGCGTCTTGCGCTTAATGCGATTGCTCATCGAGAAGCCGCAGTAGGTGCAGTCGTTGGCGCACAGGTTGGAGAGATACAGCGGCACGTAGAAGCTGACGGTATTGCCGAAGCGCTGGCGGGTAAGCCGCTGCGCGCGCTGGGCCAGAGGTTCAAGATACCCGGCCGCCGCCGGCGAAAGCAGGGCCATCATATCGTCGCGGGTCAGCTGTTTGGCCGCCAGCGCCCGTTCGACATCGGCGGCGGTTTTACTGTTGATGCGCAGGCGGATGTCGTCCCACTCCAGCTGCCGCCAGCGATCGCTAAAGGTTTTCATGCCAGCGCCTCCAGGAATCCGGTGAGCGGGCTGGTGGCCTGCGCCTGCGCGCTGCGCGCCCCCGGTCCGGCCTGACGGGCCAGCAAGCCGGCCTCGACCGCCATACGGAAGGCGTGGGCCATGGCCACGGGATCGTCGGCGACGGCAATAGCGGTATTGACCAGCACCGCGTCCGCTCCCATTTCCAGCGCCTGCGCCGCATGGCTCGGAACGCCGATGCCGGCGTCGACGACCACCGGCACCGTCGCCTGTTCGATAATAATCTCCAGCATGGCTTTGGTTTCCAGCCCCTGATTTGAGCCGATCGGCGCGCCCAGGGGCATCACCGCCGCGCAGCCAGCCTCTTCCAGTCGTTTACACAGCACCGGGTCGGCGCCGCAGTAGGGCAGCACCACGAACCCTTCGCGGACCAGCAGCTCCGCCGCTTTCAGGGTTTCAATCGGGTCGGGCAGCAACCAGCGGGCGTCCGGGTGGATCTCCAGTTTCAGCCAGTGGGTGCCCAGAGCCTCCCGTGCCAGGCGGGCGGCAAACACCGCCTCTTCCGCCGTCTTGGCGCCCGAGGTATTCGGCAGCAGGCTGACCCCCGCCGCCAGCAGCGGGGCGAGGATGGCGTCATTGTGCTGACGTAAATCGACGCGCTTCATCGCCAGGGTGACCAGCTGGCTGCCCGAGGCGCGAATCGCCTCAACCATCACCCCCGGGGCGGCGAATTTGCCGGTACCGGTGAAAAGATGGGATTCAAATGTTTTGTCTGCAATACGTAACATGTCAGCCTCCAGCGATAACCTGAAAAAGCAGGACTCGATCGCCTTCCTGCAAGAGATGATCTTCCCACCGATCGCGCGGCAGAATGTGTTGATTGAGCGCCAGCGCGACGCCCGGCTGCAGCTGTTCGAGCTGGGTCAGCAGGGCGCTCACGCTGAGATTGTCGGCGCACGCCAGCGGCTCGTCGTTAAACCAGATCTGCATGTCGCCCTCCGCACACCGGGCAGCCCCGGGAGCGCTGTAGCGCCAGGTTACGCCAGCTGCTGGTGCGGGCGTCGAACAGCCGCAGTGTGTTGCGCGGCGTCGTCATGCCGCTGAGCAGCTTAATCGCCTCCAGCGCCTGCAGCGTGCCCATCATGCCGACCACCGGGCCGACGATCCCCGCGGTGCGGCAGTTGCGCTGCGGTTCGTCGCTATCCGGCCACAGGCAGCGATAGCAGCCCTGTGTCCAGGGCGGGGTGAGCACCATCAGCTGACCGCCGAAGCCGACGGCGCTGGCGGTCACTAACGGGATGTCGAGGGCCACGCAGGCGGCATTGATCGCCTGGCGGGTGACCATGTTATCGGTACAGTCCAGCACCACGTCCGCTTTCGCCACCTCGGCGCGCAGCGCCTCGCCGCTTAAGCGCTGCTGGAGCGCAACCAGTGTGATCTGCGGATTTAGCTGGCTGAGCCGCGTCTTTGCCGCCGCGGCTTTTGGCCGATCGATATCCGCGCTGGTGAACAGGATCTGCCGCTGCAGATTGCTGAGATGCACGGCGTCGTCATCGGCCAGGGTCAGCGTCCCGACGCCAGCCCCGGCCAGATAGAGCGCTGCCGGGGAGCCCAGCCCGCCAAGGCCGATAATCAGCACCCGGCTGGCTAACAGCTTCTGCTGACCCTCGATGGCAATATCCTCCAGCAGCAGCTGGCGGCTATAGCGCATAAAGTCGTGATCATTCATCGCCCGCTCCTGCCAGCGCCAGCAGCTGGTCGGTCGCTGCCCGCCAGTCCGCCGCCTGGGTGATGGCGCTGACCACTGCGATGCTGCCGACGCCGGTCGCCAGCACCGCCGGGGCCTTTTCAAGGCTAATTCCGCCGATCGCCACGGTGGGGTAATCCGCCAGGCGTTGGATATGTCTGGCAAGCTGCTCGAGTCCCTGCGGCGCGGAGGGCATCTGTTTGGTTTGCGTCGGGAAGACGTGACCCAGAGCGATGTAAGAGGGACGCGCCGCCAGGGCGATATCAATCTCCATATCGTCATGGGTGGAGACGCCAAGACGTAGCCCGGCTTTGCGGATGGCGCTCAGATCGGTGGTTTCCAGATCTTCTTGTCCGAGATGTACGCCGTAGGCCTGGTGCTTGATCGCCAGTCGCCAGTAATCGTTAATGAACAGCCGGGCGTGATAGCGGCGGCCAAGGGCGATGGCGGCGATGACGTCATCCTCCACCTCGCTGTCGCGTCGGTCCTTGATGCGTAACTGAAGGGTGCGTACTCCAGCTTCGAGCAGGCGTTCAATCCACGCCACGCTGTCCACTACCGGGTAGAGCCCGAGACGAAACGGGACGGGTGGAAAATCAGGCTGATACATCAGACTTCCTCCTGTTTCAGGTAGATTTCGCCGCCGCGGGCGCGGAAGTGATGCGACATATCGGCCATGCCGGCGTCGATGGCCTGCCTGGCGGCGTAGTCGCGGACTTCCTGAGTGATCTTCATTGAGCAGAACTTCGGACCGCACATGGAGCAGAAGTGGGCAACTTTGCCGGATTCCTGCGGCAGGGTTTCATCGTGATAGGCCCGAGCGGTGAACGGATCTAGCGCGAGGTTAAACTGGTCTTCCCAGCGGAATTCGAAGCGCGCCTTCGACATGGCGTTATCGCGGATCTGCGCCCCTGGATGGCCTTTCGCCAGGTCAGCGGCGTGGGCGGCGATTTTGTAGGTAATCAACCCCTGCTTCACATCCTCTTTGTTGGGCAAGCCGAGATGCTCTTTCGGCGTGACATAGCACAGCATGGCGCAGCCGAACCAGCCGATCATCGCCGCGCCGATGCCGGAGGTGAAATGGTCGTAGCCCGGCGCAATGTCGGTGGTGAGCGGCCCGAGGGTGTAGAACGGCGCTTCGTGGCAGTGCTCCAGCTCTTCGGTCATATTGCGGCGGATCATCTGCATCGGCACGTGGCCGGGACCTTCGATCATCACCTGCACGTCATACTCCCAGGCGATTTTCGTCAGCTCGCCGAGGGTGCGCAGCTCGGAGAACTGTGCTTCGTCGTTGGCATCCTGAATGGAGCCGGGGCGCAGGCCATCGCCCAGCGACAGCGAAACGTCATAGGCGGCGCAGATTTCGCAGATTTCGCGGAAATGCTGGTAGAGGAAGTTTTCCTGATGGTGCGACAGACACCATTTGGCCATGATCGAGCCGCCGCGCGAGACGATGCCGGTCAGACGCTTCGCGGTCATCGGGACGTAGCGCAGCAGTACGCCGGCGTGAATGGTGAAGTAGTCGACTCCCTGTTCGGCCTGTTCCAGCAGGGTATCGCGGAAGACTTCCCAGGTGAGGTTCTCGGCGATGCCGTTGACCTTCTCCAGCGCCTGGTAAATCGGCACAGTGCCGATGGGGACCGGGCTGTTACGCAGGATCCACTCGCGGGTTTCGTGGATATAACGGCCGGTGGAGAGATCCATCACCGTATCGGCGCCCCAGCGGGTAGACCAGACCAGTTTCTCGACCTCTTCTTCGATGGAGGAGGTCACCGCTGAGTTGCCGATATTAGCATTCACTTTCACCAGGAAGTTGCGCCCGATAATCATCGGCTCAGACTCCGGGTGGTTGATATTGGCCGGGATGATGGCGCGCCCGGCGGCCACTTCATCGCGGACGAACTCGGGGGTAATGTTTTCCGGCAGGCGGGCGCCGAAGCCTTCTCCGGCATGCTGCTGGCGCAGAACTTCGCTGCGAATACGTTCACGGCCCATGTTTTCGCGTATGGCGATGAACTCCATCTCCGGGGTGACGATCCCCTGGCGGGCGTAGTGCAGTTGGGTAACACATTTGCCGGCAACGGCGCGTTTTGGCGTCAGCTGGCTATTGAAGCGCAGCTCATCGAGGCCGTCATCGGCCAGCCGCGCTTTGGTATAGGCCGAGCTGCGTTCGCTGAGCGGGGCGCAGTCATTACGTGCGTCGATCCACGGCTGGCGCAGCCTGGCCAGCCCCTGGCGGACATCAATGCCAATATCCGGGTCGCCATAAGGCCCGGAGGTGTCATACACCGGGATCGGTTCGTTGGCTTCGTAATGGGGGTTATCGTTATCGCCGCCGACGAGGGTCGGGCTGAGCTGGATTTCGCGCATTGGGACGCGGATATCCGCTTGTGAACCTTGAATGTAGATACGGCGCGAATTAGGAAAAGCAGCGCCTTCCAGCGTATCGATAAATCGCTGCGCGTGCTCGCGTAGCTCACGACGGGTCAGTTTGGTAGTAGACATAGCGCATTCCAGATATAAAGGACATGGCTTGTCAGACGACGGATGGAGTAACAGATGCGATCGGCCCTGACGGACTGACGCGAACAGCAGTTTACTCTTGTTCCCTTCGCAGGTATTAGCCTGATCAGGTTCCGCGGATCCCGAATTAACGGTCTCAGCCTTTTCCATGTAGCCTTCACATGGAAAATAAGCACTCCGACAAGATGACATCCCCTCCGGGGAGGGGGAATGAAGATAAACTACTCGTTAATTGCGCACAACTCAAGCGGTCGGGGCAATATTATCGCGCACCTCATCGCTCAGGTGATGGGCGACGGCGAGGGCGATCAATTTATCTTCCAGGGCGAAACGCGCTTCCAGCGACTCGCCGATATCCGACAGCGCCTGCTGAAATTCAAGGTAGTTATCATGATCAATGGCGTTTTCGAGGCAGGTATCGTAGTAGTCCATCATCTGCTGGGTATTGGCTTCCAGCTGCGGGTAAAGCCGGGTGGCGGCTAAAAGTGGGGTATCGCCTTCCATTTCGCCAATAATGCGTTCATAAATACTAAAATGACCGGACGAGAGGTAATCCACCAGACTTTGGCAAAAGTCATCCAGCGCCTTTTCGTTTAGCCGCATAAACGACTCTTTGCCCGGTTTCAGGCCAACCAGATTGTAGTAAGCCACGAGCAGATGCTTACGCACTTGTAGCCAGCGATCGACCAGTTCATTACTACCGCCAACGCGCTCCGTCAGATTTTCCAGCTGGTTTAGCATGATTGACTCCGCTAGTTTTGATTTAAATCTGCTCACCAAAATGTAAATATAATGTTAACAACATGCCAGTGAAGCAAAGGTAGTGCAATAGATATGGATCGTATTATTGAAAAATTAGATCGCGGCTGGTGGGTTGTCAGTCACGAACAAAAATTATGGTTGCCTGGTGGAGAATTACCACATGGCGAAGCGGTTAATTTCGATCTTGTCGGCCAGCATGCGCTGCATATTGGCGAATGGCAGGGGGAGCCCGTCTGGATGGTGCGCCAGGATCGCCGCCATGACATGGGATCGTTACGCCAGGTGCTGGATCAGGATCCGGGTCTATTCCAGCTGGCGGGGCGAGGGATCCAGCTTGCCGAATTTTACCGATCGCATAAATTTTGCGGCTACTGCGGCCACCTGATGCATGCCAGTAAAAGTGAATGGGCGATGCTGTGCAGCCACTGCCGTGAACGTTACTATCCGCAAATCGCCCCGTGCATTATCGTCGCTATCCGTCGCGACGATGCGATCCTGCTGGCGCAACATACCCGACATCGCAATGGGGTACACACCGTGCTGGCCGGGTTCGTCGAGGTTGGCGAAACCCTTGAGCAGGCGGTCGCCCGTGAGGTGATGGAGGAGAGCGGTATCAAGGTGAAAAATCTGCGCTACGTGACTTCTCAACCCTGGCCGTTCCCGCAGTCGCTGATGACTGCCTTTATGGCGGATTACGCAGAGGGCGATATCGTGGTGGATAAAAAAGAGTTACTCAGCGCGGACTGGTACCGCTATGACGATCTGCCGCTTCTGCCGCCGCCAGGTACGGTGGCGCGCCGGCTTATCGAAGATACCGTCGCGATGTGTCGGGCAGAGTTCGAGTGACATGTTACACTGGGCGTATCAACGCTAAAGGAATGTAAAAATGACCGAACTGAAGAACGATCGTTACCTGCGCGCGCTGCTGCGTCAGCCGGTTGATGTCACCCCGGTGTGGATGATGCGCCAGGCGGGCCGCTATTTACCGGAGTACAAAGCCACCCGTGCGCAAGCGGGCGACTTTATGTCGCTGTGTAAAAATGCCGAGCTGGCCTGCGAAGTGACGCTCCAGCCGCTGCGTCGTTATCCGCTGGACGCGGCGATCCTCTTTTCGGACATCCTGACCATCCCGGACGCCATGGGACTGGGGCTGTACTTTGAGGCAGGCGAAGGCCCGCGCTTCACCTCGCCGGTGAAAAGCAAAGCCGACGTCGACAAGCTGCCAGTCCCGGATCCCGAGCAGGAACTGGGCTACGTGATGAATGCCGTGCGCACCATTCGCCGTGAACTGAAAGGCGAAGTGCCGCTGATCGGTTTTTCCGGTAGCCCATGGACGCTGGCGACCTACATGGTGGAAGGTGGCAGCAGTAAGGCTTTCACCGTCATCAAAAAGATGATGTACGCCGAACCGCAGGCGCTACACGCGCTGCTGGATAAACTGGCGAAGAGCGTCACCCTGTACCTCAACGCGCAGATCAAAGCCGGCGCGCAGTCAGTAATGATTTTTGACACCTGGGGCGGGGTGCTGACCGGTCGCGACTATCAGCAGTTTTCCCTCTACTATATGCATAAAATCGTCGATGGCCTGCTGCGGGAAAACGAAGGCCGCCGCGTGCCGGTGACCCTGTTCACCAAAGGCGGCGGTCAGTGGCTGGAAGCGATGGCGGAGACCGGCTGTGACGCGCTGGGTCTCGACTGGACCACCGATATTGCCGATGCCCGTCGTCGCGTGGGCGACAAAGTCGCGCTGCAGGGCAACATGGATCCGTCCATGCTCTATGCGCCCCCCGCGCGTATTGAAGAAGAAGTCGCGACCATCCTCGCCGGCTTTGGTCAGGGGGAAGGCCACGTCTTTAACCTCGGCCACGGCATCCATCAGGACGTTGACCCTGAGCATGCGGGCGTCTTTGTTGAAGCGGTGCATCGTCTTTCCGCACCCTATCACCAGTAGGAGATCAGCCATATGGATTTAGCCGCACTCCGTATCCAGCAGCAACAGTTAGCCGCGTCGGTAGAGCGCGCGGATCGACTGGATCGTGACCCACCGACGTTGATCGGCGGCGCGGATGTCGGGTTTGAGCAGGAAGGGGAGATCACCCGGGCTGCGATGGTGCTGCTGACCTGGCCTGAACTGGAGCTGGTGGAGTATCAGGTGGCGCGCGTCGCCACTTCCATGCCCTATATTCCCGGCTTTCTCTCGTTTCGCGAAACCCCTGCGCTGCTGGCGGCGTGGGAGCAGCTTTCGCAAAAACCGGACCTGTTGTTTGTTGACGGCCACGGCATTTCTCATCCCCGAAGATTGGGCGTCGCCAGCCATTTTGGCCTGATGATCGACGTGCCGACCATCGGGGTGGCGAAAAAACGGCTGTGCGGCAAAATCGGCGACCTGGGTGATGAGCCCGGTGCGCTGGCCCCGCTGATGGATAAAAATGAGCAACTGGCCTGGGTCTGGCGCAGCAAAGTGCGCTGCAACCCGCTGTTTATTAGCACCGGCCACCGGGTAGGCATGGACAGCGCTTTAATGTGGGTCGAACGCTGCATGCGAGGCTATCGTCTGCCCGAACCGACGCGCTGGGCCGATGCGGTGGCTTCCCGCCGTCCGTCGTTTGTGCGTTGGCAAGCAAATCACAGCTGATTCAGGTACACTGCGCCTAATTTCTGACTTCGAGAATTCATCATGTTACAAAACCCGATTCACCTGCGCCTGGAGAAGCTGGAAAGCTGGCAGCATGTCACTTTTATGGCCTGCCTGTGCGAGCGTATGTACCCCAACTACGCGATGTTCTGCAAGCAAACCGAGTTTGGCGACGGCCAGCTGTACCGTCGTATCCTGGATCTGATCTGGGAAACGCTGACGGTCAAAGATGCGAAGGTGAATTTCGATAGTCAGCTGGAGAAACTGGAAGAGGCGATCCCGGCGGCAGATGATTTCGACCTGTACGGTGTTTATCCGGCCATAGACGCCTGCGTGGCGTTGAGCGAACTGATCCATTCGCGTCTGAGCGGCGAAACGCTCGAGCACGCGATCGAGGTGAGCAAAACCTCCATCACCACCGTGGCGATGCTGGAAATGACCCAGGAAGGTCGCGAAATGACCGACGAAGAGCTGAAAGCGAACCCGGCGGTAGAGCAGGAATGGGACATTCAGTGGGAAATTTTCCGCCTGCTGGCCGACTGCGAAGAGCGTGACCTTGAGCTGATAAAAGGCCTGCGCGCGGACCTGCGTGAGGCTGGTGAGAGCAATATTGGTATAAATTTTCAGCAGTGAGACCAGAAAACGTGATTTACCGCCTGAATTGTAGCGTCTGAAGGCTTCCATTCCGCCCCCCGTCTGGTCTACATTTGGAGGGCGAAAAAAAGTGGCTATCGGTGCGTGTATGCAGGAGGGTGCTTTTTTGGCATTTCCGTCGCACTCGATGCTTAGCAAGCGATAAACACATTGTAAGGATAACTTATGAACAAGACTCAACTGATTGATGTAATTGCGGACAAAGCTGACCTGTCCAAAGCACAGGCTAAAGCTGCCCTGGAATCTACCCTGGCTGCAATTACTGAGTCTCTGAAAGAAGGTGATGCTGTTCAACTGGTTGGTTTCGGTACCTTCAAAGTGAACCACCGCGCTGAGCGTACTGGCCGCAACCCGCAGACCGGTAAAGAGATCAAAATCGCTGCAGCTAACGTGCCGGCATTTGTTTCTGGCAAAGCACTGAAAGACGCAGTTAAGTAAGACCGCGTGGCAGTGAACAGTTTTATCGAAGGGGCTATTAAGCCCCTTTTGTCTGTCTGGCGCCGGCCTCTGGCGCTGGCGGGCATCCTGTTGCTGACTGCCTGCAGCCATAACGCGTCGCTACCACCATTTACCGCCAGCGGTTATGCGGACAACCAGGGGGCGATGCGTATCTGGCGTAAAGATTCTGGCGATGAAGTCCATCTTCTCGCCGCCTTCAGCCCGTGGCGTCACGGGGACACCTCGACCAGCGAATATCGCTGGCAGGGCGATCAGCTGACGCTGATTGAACTCAATGTCTACGGCAAGCCGCCGGAACATATTCGCGCCCGCTTCGACGCGCAGGGCGATCTTAGCTTTATGCAGCGGGAAGTTGACGGGCAGAAGCAGCAACTCTCCAGCGACCAGGTCGCGCTGTACCGTTATCGCGCCGAGCAGATCCGCCAGACCAGCGACGCCCTCCGCCAGGGACGGGTCGTCCTGCGTCAGGGACGCTGGAACGCCGCCGCGCATACCGTGCTGACCTGTGAAGGGCAGACGGTCACGCCCGACCTCGATAGTCGGGCTCTGGCGCACATTGAACGTCGGCAGAGCCACGCTTCCGCCGCGGTGAGCATTGCCTGGCTGGAGGCGCCGGAAGGCTCTCAACTGCTGCTGGTGGCCAATGAAAACTTCTGCACCTGGCAGCCGACGGAAAAAAGCTTCTAACCTTTACCAGTGATTCATGCCCATATGACCGCCGCCGCTACCGCGACAGCCGCCATATCCCATTCCTGCGCCGCGGGGAACACCAGCCTCAGCCAGGGCGAGATCAAATTTCACTCGCTGCTGATCCAGCTTCTGGCGTAAGCCTTCCATCTCCTGAGCGACGGCTTCAATCTTGCCGCTATCCGGCTTTTGCGCCGTGAGCAACGCATTGTACTCATAGCGTTTGGACTGCAACTGCTGGCGCAGGGCGCTGGTTTGCTCATAGTAATCGTTATGCAGCTTTTGCGCGGTAGCCTGCTGCTCCTGGGTCAGCTGACTGTAGCCCTGGTTGCCGATCCCGTTATTGTTGCCCCAGTGGTGGTTGGCCCAGGCCGTGTTGCTGCCGAAGGTCAGCGCGGCTAAGGTAACGAGGGCGAGAGGTAAGGTACGGTTCCGTTTCATGGCATTTTCTCCTGTGTGGTTTCTCTCGGTATTGCATCTTTCATGCCAGCCTGAAAAAGCCCGTCCGTGCAGGCCTGCCGAGGCCGTTAAAGAGAAGAGCGAGTAAAAATGACCCGTTCCGCCCGGGACCGGCGAGTCATTTTTACTCGCTAAAGCGCAGGCGATATGTTTGAGAGCAGGTTTGGCCGCGCGGAAACATGGCATGATTTCTGCTGAAAGATCCTGCTGATAGCGAAAAGGAGATGACAAGGACTCGCCGATGAAGATCAAACCTTTTTCCCGGGACGCTGCCGCTGGCGCGCTGAGCTGGCTGCTGACCGGTACGGTAGTGCTGCTGGTGGTGCTGTTCTCCGCGATGATCGTCCGCGACTACGGTCGTGAGACGACCGCCGCCCGACAAACTATCGAGGAGAAGGGGAGCGTACTGATCCGCGCGCTGGAGTCCGGCACGCGCGTTGGCATGGGAATGCGGATGCACCACGCGCAGCTGCAGGCCCTGCTGGAAGAGATGGCCTGGCAGCCGGGCGTCCTGTGGTTCGCGGTGACTGATGACAATGGCGCCATCATCGCCCACAGCGATCCGCAGCAGGTGGGTCAAACGCTCTACAGCCCCGCGCAGATGCGTGCGCTGGCGGTTGGCGAACAGGCTCGCTGGCGGCGGCTTAGCGAGCCGCAGCCGGCCATGGAGATCTATCGCCAGTTTCGCCCGCTCAATCCGGCCCGCGGCCACCATATGGGCATGATGAATCGCGGCAACAGCGCCCTGGCTCAAGCCAGCGTCCCGCAGGTGATTTTTATCGCCTTTGATAGCCGCGAGCTGGATGCCACGCAGGCCCGCGGGCAGCGGAATATGGCCATCATGCTGGGCGCCGCCGCGTTGGTGACAGCGGCAACGATCCTTGCCCAGTTCTGGTTCCGCCGCTATCGCCGCTCACGGAAACAACTGCTGGAGGCGATGGCCCGCAAAGAGAAACTGCTGGCGCTTGGCCATCTGGCGGCAGGCGTGGCGCACGAGATCCGCAATCCGCTCTCGTCGATTAAAGGGCTGGCAAAATATTTTGCCGAGCGCACGCCGCCGGGCGGTGAGTCACATCAGTTAGCGCAGGTGATGGCCAAAGAGGCCGACCGCCTCAATCGGGTGGTCAGTGAGCTGCTGGAGCTGGTCCGGCCCGCGCATTTAAATTACCAGCCGGTGGATATTAACGCGCTTATCCACCACTCATTGCAGTTGGTTAGCCAGGATGCGCAGAGTCGCGGGATCGCGCTGCAATTTACGCCGCGCCCGGAGCTCTCCACGATCAACGCCGATGCCGACCGCCTGAACCAGGTGCTGTTGAACCTGTACCTGAACGCGATGCAGGCGATTGGCCGCGACGGCGTCATTCACGTATCGGCAAGTGAAGCCGATCGGCGACGTATCAAAATAGTCGTTAAGGATAGCGGTAAGGGGATGAGCGATGAAGAGCTACAGGCCATCTTCACTCCTTATTTTACCACCAAGGCGGACGGCACCGGGCTGGGGCTGGCGGTGGTGCAGAATATTATCGAACAACATGGCGGGACGATCCGCGCCGAAAGTCAGCCGGGGGCTGGAGCGATATTTACGCTTTGGCTACCGCTGGATGCTCAACGGAGGGAAGATGAGCAGCGATAAGGTACAGATTCTGGTTGTCGATGATGACATCAGCCACTGCACGATCTTGCAGGCGCTGCTGCGCGGCTGGGGCTATCAGGTGGCATTAGCCCACAACGGCCGGCAGGCGCTGGAGCAGATCCATCATCAGGTTTTCGACCTGGTACTGTGCGATATTCGCATGGCGGAGCTGGACGGTATCGCAACGTTAAAAGAGATAAAAGCCTATAACCCGGCGATCCCGGTGCTGATCATGACGGCGTTCTCCAGCGTCGATACGGCGGTGGAGGCCATTAAGTCCGGGGCGCTGGATTATCTGATTAAACCGCTGGATTTTGACACGTTACAGCAGACGTTAGTCCAGGCGCTGGCACACACCCGTCATAGCGAGGGCGACCCCAGCGTTGCGACGGATTCACGGTGGGGCATGATTGGCGACAGCCCGGCGATGCAGGCGCTTCTTAACGAAATTATGCTGGTAGCCCCTTCGGACGCGACGGTGCTGATCCATGGGGAGTCGGGAACCGGTAAGGAACTGGTGGCGCGCGCCATCCACGCCTGCAGCGGGCGCGGTGATAAGCCGCTGGTGACGCTCAACTGTGCGGCGCTGAATGAGTCGCTGCTGGAGTCGGAACTCTTCGGCCATGAAAAAGGGGCGTTTACCGGCGCGGAGCGGCGACGTGAGGGGCGCTTTGTCGAAGCGGATGGCGGCACGCTGTTCCTCGATGAAATTGGCGATATCTCGCCATTGATGCAGGTCCGGCTACTGCGGGCGATTCAGGAGCGGGAGGTGCAGCGTGTCGGCAGCAACCAGACGCTTGCCGTTGATGTGCGGCTGATCGCCGCCACCCACCGCAACCTCGCCGAAGAGGTCAGCGCCGGGCGTTTTCGCCAGGATCTCTATTACCGCCTGAACGTCGTGACTATTGAGATGCCGCCGCTGCGCCGGCGCCGGGAAGATATTCCGCAGCTGGCGCAGCACTTTCTCAAACGCTATGCCGAACGCAATCGTAAGGCGGTAAAGGGGTTCACGCCACAGGCGATGGACCTGCTGATCCACTACCCCTGGCCGGGCAATATTCGCGAGCTGGAAAACGCGGTGGAGCGGGCGGTGGTGCTACTGACCGGAAACTATATCTCTGAGCGAGAACTGCCGCTGGCGATCGCCGGTACGCCGCTGCCATCAGGCGGGAGCGAGGAGGGGGGAATTCAGCCGTTAGTGGAAGTGGAGAAAGAGGTGATTCTGGCGGCGCTGGAAAAAACGGGCGGCAACAAAACCGAAGCCGCCCGTCAGTTAGGCATTACGCGGAAAACGCTGCTGGCGAAACTTAGCCGTTAGCCTTTTCACGTTCGATGGCGCGCCAGCCGATATCGCTACGGCTAAAGCTACCGTCCCAGCGAATGTCGGTCAGCAGCTGATAGGCGCGCTGCTGCGCCTGCGCTACGGTATCGCCCAAGGCGGTGACGCACAGTACGCGACCGCCGTTGGTGACCACGCGCTGGTCGTCAGACAGTTTCGTGCCGGCGTGGAAGACTTTACCGTCTGCCGCTTCCTGCTGCGGCAGACCATGGATCTCATCGCCCGTGTTGTAGTTGCCCGGATAGCCGCCGGCGGCAACCACCACGCCCAGCGACGCGCGGTCATCCCACTCGGAGGTTTTCTCATCCAGCTTGCCCGCGCAGGCGGCGAGGCACAGCTCTACCAGGTCGGATTTCATGCGCAGCATGATCGGCTGGGTTTCCGGATCGCCAAAGCGGCAGTTGAACTCAATGACCTTCGGGTTGCCCTGCTTGTCGATCATCAGACCGGCATACAGGAAACCGGTATAGGTGTTGCCTTCCGCGGCCATGCCCTTCACGGTTGGCCAGATAATCCGCTCCATGGTGCGCTGATGGACTTCATCAGTCACGACCGGCGCCGGAGAATAAGCGCCCATCCCACCGGTATTCGGGCCGGTATCGCCGTTGCCGACGCGTTTGTGATCCTGGCTGGTGGCCATCGGCAGGACGTGCTCGCCGTCGACCATCACAATAAAGCTGGCCTCTTCGCCATCGAGGAACTCTTCAATGACGATGCGGTGTCCGGCGTCGCCGAAAGCGTTACCGGCCAGCATGTCTTTGACCGCCGCTTCGGCTTCCTCGAGGGTCATCGCCACGATAACGCCTTTACCCGCCGCCAGACCGTCGGCTTTGATGACGATCGGCGCGCCTTTCTCGCGCAGATAAGCCAGCGCTGGCTCAACGTCGGTGAAGTTCTGATATTCCGCCGTCGGGATATGATGACGAGCAAGGAAATCTTTGGTGAAGGCCTTCGAACCTTCCAGCTGCGCAGCGCCTTCGGTTGGCCCGAAGATGGCCAGCCCGGCGGCACGAAACGCGTCAACCACGCCAATGACCAACGGCGCTTCCGGGCCAACGATGGTCAGGTCGATATTTTCATCCTGGGCGAAGCGAAGCAGCGCCGGAATATCGGTAACGCCGATGGCGACGTTTTGCAGCGACGGCTCCAGCGCGGTACCGGCGTTGCCCGGCGCGACGTAGACGGTATCAACCAGCGGCGATTGGGCCGCTTTCCAGGCCAGGGCGTGTTCGCGCCCGCCGTTGCCGATTACTAATACTTTCATCTGCTGCTCCATGAATTAATGGCGGAAGTGGCGCATGTCGGTGAAGATCATGGCGATGCCGTGTTCGTCAGCGGCGGCAATCACTTCGTCGTCGCGGATAGAGCCGCCCGGCTGAATAACGCAGGTGATGCCGACCGCTGCCGCGGCGTCAATCCCGTCGCGGAATGGGAAGAAGGCGTCAGAGGCCATGGCGGAGCCTTTCACTTCCAGACCTTCATCACCGGCTTTAATTCCGGCGATTTTCGCCGAGTAGACGCGGCTCATCTGACCGGCGCCTATGCCGATGGTCATATTGTCTTTGGCATACACGATGGCGTTGGATTTGACGAATTTCGCCACTTTCCAGCAGAACAGCGCATCGCGCAGCTCTTGCTCGCTCGGCTGACGTTTGCTGACCACGCGCAGTTCACCCGCGGTGACCATACCGAGATCGCGGTCCTGAACCAGCAGACCACCGTTAACGCGTTTGAAATCGAGACCGGCAACGCGCGCATCCCACTGACCGCAGGTCAGTACGCGGACGTTCTGCTTCGCGGCAGTGATTTTCAGCGCTTCTTCGCTGGCGGACGGGGCGATGATCACCTCGACAAACTGGCGAGAGATGATCGCCTGCGCGGTGTCGGCATCCAGTTCGCGGTTGAAGGCGATGATGCCGCCGAACGCGGAGGTCGGGTCGGTTTTGTATGCGCGATCGTAGGCGTCGAGGATCGAGTCGCTAACGGCAACGCCGCATGGGTTAGCGTGCTTAACGATCACGCAGGCCGGTTCGTTGAACTCTTTCACGCACTCCAGCGCCGCATCGGTATCGGCAATGTTGTTATAGGAGAGCGCTTTGCCCTGCAGCTGGGTAGCGGTTGCCACGGAAGCTTCTTTGACATTCTCTTCTATATAGAAGGCAGCCTGCTGGTGGCTGTTTTCGCCGTAGCGCATATCCTGCTTCTTAATGAAGTTCAGATTCAGGGTGCGTGGGAAGCGGCCAGCGGCTTCTTTGCTTTCGCCGTGATAGGCCGGAACCATGCTGCCGAAGTAGTTGGCGATCATGCTGTCATACGCGGCGGTGTGTTCGAAGGCTTTAATGGCGAGGTCGAAGCGGGTGTCCAGCGTCAGGGAGCCTTCGTTGGCGTCCATCTCATTAATGATGGCGGTGTAGTCGCTGCTCTTCACCACGATGGCGACGTCTTTGTGGTTCTTCGCCGCGGAGCGGACCATGGTCGGGCCGCCGATATCGATGTTTTCCACCGCGTCTTCCAGCGAGCATCCTTCGCGAGCGACGGTCTGGGCAAACGGATAGAGGTTAACGACCACCATATCGATAGGCGCGATCCCGTGCTGCTGCATGATGCCGTCATCCTGACCGCGACGGCCGAGGATGCCGCCGTGTACTTTCGGATGCAGGGTTTTCACGCGTCCATCCATCATTTCCGGGAAACCGGTGTAGTCAGAGACTTCGGTTACCGGCAGGCCTTTATCTGCCAGCAGGCGAGCAGTGCCGCCAGTGGACAGCAGCTCGACACCACGAGCGGAAAGCGCCTGCGCGAATTCGACGATACCGGCCTTGTCAGAAACACTGAGCAGAGCGCGGCGGACTGGACGACGTTGTTGCATGGTATTAAATCCCCAGGATTTGAACATTACAGAGAGCGTTAGGTGAGTTTTTGCCTAAAAACTCACCTAACGCACCCAACCGGGCATCCGTGTCATAGCGCGGCATTGTAACGAAAACGTTTGCGCAACGCTCGCGAATTTTTATCTTTCTCTCCAGGCCGGTGAATCTCCTTCTATATAGCTGGCGATCCACGGGGCTAGCGGTCATGTTTTTACGCTCTCCTGTGGATAATTCTGTGTGTAACGAGGTATAAAGCGGGGTTTTGCTGGGGAATGCAGCAGTCAGTCATTTTTCTGCCATTTTTCTATTGCGGGCGCTCGAGAACTCCCTATAATGCGCCTCCATCGACACGGCGGATGTGAATCACTTCACACAAACAGCCGGTTCGGTTGAAGAGAAAAATCCTGAAAAACGGGTTGACTCTGAAAGAGGAAAGCGTAATATACGCCACCTCGCGACAGAGCGCTAAAGCGCGTCGCAACTGCTCTTTAACA
>NZ_JBKGTJ010000011.1:0-53405 GCF_049472055.1 Klebsiella pneumoniae complex sp. WS1778 | reverse complement strand
GTACATGCGCAGCGGGCGAACTCCGGGCCGGTATGACACGTACACGGCCAGCCGGGACAGTACATGCGCAGCGGGCAAACTCCGGGCCGGTATGACACGCACACGACCAGCCGGGACAGTACATGCGCAGCGGGCGAACTCCGGGCCGGTATGACACGTACACGGCCAGCCGGGACAGTACATGCGCAGCGGGCAAACTCCGGGCCGGTATGACACGCACACGACCAGCTGGGGACAGTACATCGATAACATTAAAAAAGCCCCTGGAAAGGGGCTAAATTTATTTCTTCTTAATCTCTTTCACGAGTCTGGCGACAGCCGTTATAAGGGTGGCAAGAGCGAGGATGATCTGAGGGAGGTTCTGGATAAGTTCGGTGCTCATCGATAAGACCTTTCTAAAGAAGGGATGCCGTTTCCGACAAAACAATTATCTCCAAATCAAGGTTTCTGCTCCAATTGATTTTTTATATCCCTTTACCTGTCCAAATAGCCTCTCTAAATTGACACCTCTATTTCTTGCTGGCGTAAAACCGCTTTTGATTTCATTTCTTTCGCGTGGTTGCAGCTCGGACAGCGGCTACTTTATCTGCAAATGCTTTACCTTCAAGAAAATCAAAATTTCTCGTTCTGGCGTTATATTTTTGGGGAAGGGGGGAAGGGATTTTTATACCCAAGATTTCCCCAGTTGTCTTTAGCGCATGAACCAGTTCAGCCTCACTTACTCCGGCCATTTGCGCAAGTAACTCCGTTCGAATGCCTACGCTTTTTTCGCATTGTGATATATTCCTTCTTTTTTAAATTTAGCCCATACAGATTTTACAAGGCTGACGCTACATCCACAAAGTTTCGCTGTTTCCGCAATACTTGTCTTCCTTGAACGATACTCAATGATGCGTTTATGAAGCCGTAGATCTGCAGTTCGCCCCTGATACCGGCCTTGCCGTTTAGCCAGTTCAATACCCTCTTTCTGGCGTTTGCGACGGTTTTCATAATCATCCCTTGCCAGCTGCAGGGCAACTTTGAGTAACATATCCTGAACAGATTCCAGAACTACCTTCGCAACACCGGATTGAGCGTTAGCCAGTTCGGTAAGATCCACAATTCCGGGAATGGCAAGTTTCGCGCCCCGCTCTTTTATAGAGTTTATTAACGCCAGCGCACTATCGAGCGGTAAACGACTGATACGATCTATATGTTCTGCAATAACTACTTCGTCTGGCTGCAGATCATTTATCATTCGCTGCAGTTCCGGGCGATCAGCTCTTGCACCGGACGCCTTTTCTTTATAAATACCGGCAACATAGAATCCATTATTCCTGGCATTTTCTATAATTTCATTTTGCCGGGTCAAATCCTGTTCGTCTGTACTAACTCGCAAATACACTCGTGCTATTTTCATGTGATAAACCACCCCAGCAATCGATCAAACAATCATTTATCAAAATACTTTTTTCTTACCTCTTCCTTTTCAAGGTTAAGACAATAATTCTCTACGCAGCACACAGCTTTTTTTAGAACATGAGATGGAATATTTTTGAAATCCCGTGGTATTTCCTCGCCTAGCATCGAAGGAAGCATTGCTACTCTAAGAAACACAAAAAACTGATTCCTAGCCGCTGTGGGACTGATCCCTAACTCTTTTGCTAAAGCGGTATAGGTATAACCATTTGCTACCCCTTCCGCAATAACCGCACCTTTACGCATTCGCTGAATGAATCTGATTTTATTTCGTTCCTTTTGGGCCTCTTCAGCTTGTAACCTTACAGAACTACGAGGTGTACCGCGTTGAGCAAAATGAGCAATGCCAAGCTCTTTCATTCGCTTTTGAATCTGGCTTGTTGGACGATTGAGCCGAACGGATACTTTTGCCAGCGAGTCGGTTCCCAAGATTGCATCCTCTTCCGGTGTCCAATTAATTTTTTGCACAGCGATGGCCTTCCATATTGAAGTAATTTTCATTGGGTATATCGCCAGCGATCCAATAGCTGGGATTGATAACCCACGAACGCCGGTCAAATGCTACAGCCTGGCGACAGTTGAACAACCAGGACCACCAGGCTGCAAAGCGCAAATTGCCCTCGTACAGAACCCGACCATGAGGGATACCAACAATGTATCTGGCTTTAGGTTTCCTGTTTTCCACTAATCTTCTCCCCTTGCTGCGCAGCTAGTTAACTAAGGTATACCCTAAAAGCCCACTCGTTAAGTGTATGGCTTTTTTACTGCATATACAGTTTAAACTGGCTAGGGCAATCAAGGCAACTTAAAAAAGCCATCAATGTGATAAAAATGAAATGACATCAATTATGAATGTGGTAGCATCGTTGAATGTTAAATCATTCAATAGGAGTGAAATGATGGATCTAACACAGATTTCATTGCGAACGTCGAGAGATCAAGTCGAGCGTATCAAAACCTATGCTAAAGCAAGTAACCTGTCAGTTAACGCTTTCCTGGTTAACCTGATAGAGAACTCACTAAACAACATTGCTAATGATGGAACACAGAGCGAACTTACACGGCTTGTAGCTGAACCGGTCAAAACACTTTCAAGGCTTCATCACAAAATTTGCGATCCCTGGAATACAAATGAACCTGCTGATCTGACTCCCGCTGAAATAGCTTTTTTGACAGATGCGGCCAGGAAGCAACTGGATAGCAAACATTTGGCTGGCCCTGATTACTTTGCAATACGTGACCGCATCGATAATACCCTAATAGAAAGCAGTCTTGACTATTATCAGGATCTGTTCGGCTTTGCACATCGCTTCTATATTCGTGATGAAGAATCCAGAAGGACGTTTGCAACCGAACACGCGCCGGTAGGCATCCAATCCGTCGATTATTCGTTTACGGTTGGGAACAAGACCTTTACGATTATTGTCCGGGGAAATGACAGTAATTCCTTCGATACACCGGAGGATAACCGCCCTCCTGTTCTGGCGTTTACCTGTGAAACCGCGCAATTTGATACCCGCCATGATTGGGATACTTTCATTGCACTGGTGAGGCTCATGAACGCAGTACATAATGGTGAAGAATCTAAATGCCACGCCGGTACGCATACCCGCCTTGGCCGCCGTATGGATAGCGAAAAACCATGGTCACTTTTCTTAGGGAGACTGCAGCTGCTGCTGAAAGATAGCGAGCTAAAGGATATGGCTGTAGAATTTCATAAACTTGTTAATGGTGATGCGGCTAACGTTATCAAACAAATACGTTTACTTTACGGTGAGGGTTAAACATGAAAATATTTGCTCTTATTTTTTATATTTTCCCTTTGGCTTCTTTTGCTTCAAACGAAAATGTAGATCACGTTTTTATAAAGGCATTTCAGGCTGCAGTGGCTTCATCATTATGTACAGATGTAGCTAATGTAAGTAAAGATACCCACCTGAAAAAGAAAATTTCGTAAAATCAGCGGCTACGATTTTAGCCGCTAAAGAGTTTTCTCAGGTTCCTGCTGGCGTCATCATCATCACTGCAATCATTCCTACTGCCACCGCGAGCATGAGAGCTACTCCGATATTAATTACAGCTACAGCCGCTTTCCTGGGCGTCTTTTTATATTCAGGAATAAGCCAGAGCAAAACAATCCCGATAAGTACAGCCACTGCCCCCATACCCAGAGGCTTCCAGAAAATTTCCATTAATTCTCTTCCTTCTATTTATCTTTAAATTCATCCTGCAGCTTATCAATGCCTTTAGTCAAATCTTTACTTTTGCCATCTTCATAATCAGGCCATGGAATAAACATCTTTCCTGATTCCTGCATCATTGCAATTGATGTAGGACAGCGCCATTCATATCGAATTAGCGGAACCATTCTCACCGGTATTGAACATTGCACTGTCAAAAAATATAAATGCGAGAATTAATGAAAGCACGGAACAACCAGTATTCCAGAAATTTTTTCCACGTTCAGAATAAAATGAAAATACTATAACCATTACTAAAGATGAAATAAACCCCAGCCATTGTGACGCAACTGAAAGTTGTGAAAGTGTTTTAACTGTATAAATACCTTCACCAGAAATGAAAGACAAAATAAACGGTGAGATAATAAAGCAAATTGCTGGAAAGCAGGTAAATACAAGTTTGGCATTATTTTTGATTAACTGGCGTTCTCCAGAAGCCGCCGCGATCATCGACTGCCACATGATTTTTACCAGTGCCAGCATCAGAACACTGCAGATCAACATATATAGCACGGCGTACTCCCAATCCTTAGACGGTTTGAAAATTACTTGCAAATAGGACAAAATGTCCTATTATAGATACAGGACATAATGTCCTACTCAAGGGGTGATAGGGAGGCTGCCACCTCCCTATCCGACACCAAAAATCCGTGCAAGGAATTTCAAATGTCCCGTATATCGTATAGGAAAATCGACTCAGAGAACAGCAAGCGCCTTGCTTTGTTATCCCTTCGTGAATTTCTGAACGAACTACCAAAAGTCACCATTGACGAGATAGAAGGTCTGGCGGCTACCAATACCCATCTGGTAGAACAGATCCCACGCTACCTGAGTGAGATGGTAAGCTACGAATGCCGTTTAATTGGTTTCTGAATGTCATGAACTATAAGGATGAATCAAATGAAAAATGAAAAGCCCTATGCAGGTTTGCTTAAACCAGAACATCTTTACTCGATGTTAAGAGCCTACATCATCGAACACGCACCCTTTGCGCTGTCAACTGTTGTTGTATCCGACGTGATTAACGCATATATGGGTAGAAAATCTGGCTATCCATTTCTAATGTCCGATGATTTACCGCCAAAATTCAGCGGTAAAGGTTTTGAAATTTTCGGTGCTTACAAAAACACCGAAAATGAGAGCACGCTGATCGAAAACTCAGCGGCATGGACTTGTTGTAAATTAACCTATTTAGAAACAGAAGATGACGTCAATACTTTTAATGAAGCCCTTAATGCAATGATGCGCTGGATGTACGCCACGGAGTATCTAATTAAGGACGAATGCGGCTACCTTCCTACTCAGAAATTATTTAGCGAATTAACGCTGAATTTACAATCCAAGTGCAACAAAAAAAGAAGTACTCATCAACTAGAATATAATTTTGTTTCCACACAAAAACCATTTCCAAATGATGAGTACTTCCTACCGACATCTTACAATAAACGAGCGAGAAAAGATAATGATTTTACTCGCACAGGGCAAAAAACAAGCAGAAATTGCCAAAGCACTGGGACGTAGCTCCAGCACCATTTCTCGCGAGCTGAAACGACACGCTCTAGAAAGCTACAGTGCAACGAACGCACAAAACAGCTATTTGAAGCATCGTCAAAATAGCAAAGCACAGCGCAAATTAGAGCAGCCTGAATATTTCAATTTGGTGCAAGAAAAGTTTCTGACAGAAAACTGGTCGCCCGAACAAATCAGCGCACGATTAAAATTGGAAAAATCTGAATTATCCATTAGTTATTCAACCATTTATCGTGGTATTTATTCAGGGTTGTTTGATATAGGCGAACGCAAAGCCAGTCGCAAACTGCGCCACAAAGGCAAAACACGGCATACAAAAAATCATCATGAAAAACGTGGCAAAATTCAGATATCCAACCATTTGAACGACCGTCCCATTTCGGCGCAAAATCGCAGTCGCTTTGGACATTGGGAAGCCGATACCGTACTGGGTAAAGCGGGTGGAGCTTGTTTGCTGACGCTGACGGAACGCAAAAGTCGTTTTGAGTTGGTGAAGAAAATTCCTGCCAAAAAAGCCGAAGCAGTCCAAAAAGCCATGATTGAATTGCTGGATTCACATATATTGCGGTCAATTACGCCAGACCGTGGTAAAGAATTTGCCCAACATCGTTTGGTAACAGAAGCACTGGGTGTAGAATTTTACTTCCCCGAGCCGCATCAACCGTGGACACGGGGAACGAATGAAAATACAAATGGGTTACTTCGTGAATACTTTCCGAAGCACCAAGACATCAATCAGTGGAGCGAAGTTGATATTCAACAGGTGATCAATAAACTGAATTTACGACCACGTAAATGTTTAGGTTGGAAAACACCTTATGAAGTTTACTTCAAAAAATCGTTGCACTTGGTTTGACAATTCAAGATACAAATTATAAATACTCTCAAGTGTATATTCAGTATGGGATTGCGCAATGATTGCCTAATAAAATTTCTGAAATATTTCTGTATCGCATAATTTTTTATATCAGATAAATTGTACTGGATTTCTTAAAAAATTGCAGTATAATTGCCGCAATTATCCCACCGTTTATTTTTTTAATAGTTTCTCATGATGCAGCATACTTCTGTGTGGTACCGACGCTCGGTCAGTCCGTTTGTTCTTGTGGCGAGTGTTGCCGTTTTCTTGACCGCGACCGCCAATCTTACCTTTTTTGATAAAATCAGCCAAACCTATCCCATCGCGGACAATCTCGGCTTTGTGCTGACGATCGCTGTCGTGCTCTTTGGCGCGATGCTACTGATCACCACGCTGTTATCATCGTATCGCTATGTGCTAAAGCCTGTGTTGATTTTGCTATTAATCATGGGCGCGGTGACCAGTTATTTTACTGACACTTATGGCACGGTCTATGATACGACCATGCTCCAAAATGCCCTACAGACCGACCAAGCCGAGACCAAGGATCTATTAAACGCAGCGTTTATCATGCGTATCATTGGTTTGGGTGTGCTACCAAGTTTGCTTGTGGCTTTTGTTAAGGTGGATTATCCGACTTGGGGCAAGGGTTTGATGCGCCGATTGGGCTTGATCGTGGCAAGTCTTGCGCTGATTTTACTGCCTGTGGTGGCGTTCAGCAGTCATTATGCCAGTTTCTTTCGCGTGCATAAGCCGCTGCGTAGCTATGTCAATCCGATCATGCCAATCTACTCGGTGGGTAAGCTTGCCAGTATTGAGTATAAAAAAGCCAGTGCGCCAAAAGATACCATTTATCACGCCAAAGACGCGGTACAAGCAACCAAGCCTGATATGCGTAAGCCACGCCTAGTGGTGTTCGTCGTCGGTGAGACGGCACGCGCCGATCATGTCAGCTTCAATGGCTATGAGCGCGATACTTTCCCACAGCTTGCCAAGATCGATGGCGTGACCAATTTTAGCAATGTCACATCGTGCGGCACATCGACGGCGTATTCTGTGCCGTGTATGTTCAGCTATCTGGGCGCGGATGAGTATGATGTCGATACCGCCAAATACCAAGAAAATGTGCTGGATACGCTGGATCGCTTGGGCGTAAGTATCTTGTGGCGTGATAATAATTCGGACTCAAAAGGCGTGATGGATAAGCTGCCAAAAGCGCAATTTGCCGATTATAAATCCGCGACCAACAACGCCATCTGCAACACCAATCCTTATAACGAATGCCGCGATGTCGGTATGCTCGTTGGCTTAGATGACTTTGTCGCTGCCAATAACGGCAAAGATATGCTGATCATGCTGCACCAAATGGGCAATCACGGGCCTGCGTATTTTAAGCGATATGATGAAAAGTTTGCCAAATTCACGCCAGTGTGTGAAGGTAATGAGCTTGCCAAGTGCGAACATCAGTCCTTGATCAATGCTTATGACAATGCCTTGCTTGCCACCGATGATTTCATCGCTCAAAGTATCCAGTGGCTGCAGACGCACAGCAATGCCTATGATGTCTCAATGCTGTATGTCAGCGATCATGGCGAAAGTCTGGGTGAGAACGGTGTCTATCTACATGGTATGCCAAATGCCTTTGCACCAAAAGAACAGCGCAGTGTGCCTGCATTTTTCTGGACGGATAAGCAAACTGGCATCACGCCAATGGCAACCGATACCGTCCTGACCCATGACGCGATCACGCCGACATTATTAAAGCTGTTTGATGTCACCGCGGACAAAGTCAAAGACCGCACCGCATTCATCCGCTGATTTCTCCCTGTATTTTTTCCAAACCCACCGCACACTCCATTCGTATTATGGGCGGTGGGGTGGGGTTTGTTATGCCGTATTTATCAAATAAACGCCTACTTGCTGAGATGAGTATCGCTCTTGTCATGGCGATCGTTGCCACGCTGACCCTTGAGCACAGTCAGATTGATCTGATGGTCGCTGATTGGTTTTATCTGGGTATGGGGCATTGGATGGTTGCCAAGCAAGCTTTTTTGCCAGATTTGCTACTGTATTCTGGACTAAAAAAGCTGCTGATGGCGATGCTGATCTACTTGCTGGTTGCGACCATTTGCCGTGCTTATCATGAGAAAAAGGGCAATGCTATCACTGCCAAGTGGCTTGTCCCAGTGACAAAATTTCGCGTGCGTGAGCTTGCGTATCTGGTGCTGACTTTGATCCTAGTGCCGACAGTTGTCGCGTCATTGAAGGCATATACTCATGTGGTCTGCCCTGTGCATTTGACGATTTTTGATGGTACGCTGCCGTATTTGCCGATGCTTGATAGTATGCGTAACACCATTCCTGATAAGTGCTTTCCTGCGGCGCATGCCAGTAGCGGATTTGCGCTGTTTGCCTTTGCGTTTGCGCCAAGTTTGCGCCGCCGTCGTGGTGCGATCATCATCGTGGTGATGGCATTGGGCTGGGCGATGGGCTGCTATAAGATGATTATTGGCGATCATTTTTTGAGCCATACGGTGGTGTCGATGATGCTTGCGTGGGCGATGTCGGCAGGGCTTGCGTGGGTGTTTTTTAAGAAGGGTGAACAAGTTTAGGGTAAAAATTAATAAAAACGCTGCGGTATATATTTATTTCATTTCCTGTCCTTAAAAGGCATCTTTCGATGCCTTTTATTTTAATGTTAAAGCGAGCGCGATTTAGACTGACTGTTATTTAACTTCTGCGCTTTATCCTGGGTCAGTTCGCTCTTTACCTTCCCTACTCCACGAGAGTAAGCCACCTCGTAATTTTGCCCTACTACCGGCTCCTTCTCCCAGGCATTTCTATTATGCTGTACTAAGCCTTTCTGAGACAGCTGGTAGACGTGGCGATCGTCAACGTGTAGCACTTGTCCTACATGGGAATGCGGATAAACGTTCTTGGACGCCTGCTGCGCCTCGGAAAGCTGATAAATGCCTTTTGGCAAACCGGCCTCCGGCAATACCTTCTGTGTTTGCCATTCACCACCGACCACTTTATCTACCTGGCAGCTACCGTTGAGCACACATATTTTCATGGAGCCTTCTGGCTTCATGATAACCCCGATGTCGCTACTGTTACGACCTGCAGGCATCGCTGCATCTTGCGTATAACTGCGTTTTTGCATTGGTCTTACTCCTTATAATTTTACTGGCCCGCAGGCAGGCCAGTGTCAGAACGTCTTACATAGCGTGGCGAATGGTCCGCTTTTTCTCTTTTTCCTGAACGAGTTTTTTCTCTTCGGTCTGGACCTGTGACTGCTGCTGTTTTTTATTCAGCTGGTCAGCAATGACGGCTTTCAACTGCATCGCCACACCTTCCCGGCCAAGAGAACTATTTACGGCCAGATCGTTAAAGTCAGTGTAACGATCAGCGCGGCGAATAATATCAAGCTGCTTTTCCGATAGTTGCGCTGCCTGCAGTACCTTCACTTCGGCATCCGGGAGTGGCTTATCACCGCTCGTATGAGCCTCCAGTTTGCGCGAGGCGGTCTGGTGAGCAAGATACGCCGCCGGTTTAATCTGGCTGAGTTCGTCTTTCCCAGGTACTTCACCTTTAGCAAATACCGGGAACACCGCCACACCGCCGACAGCTTTCGCTGTCTCCAGCGCCTTTTCCCTGCCAACGTTTACACTGGCCTTATCCTTCACCTTCATTTTGCATGACTGAGAAATATCATCATCACCGGCAATGATGATTGGCTTATCGGGGTAGGCTTCTTTAAGTGCTTTAGCGACAGGTTCCAGATTACCTGAATCGAAGGCGGCGACCGTTGGCATATTAGTAGCCTCTGTGATGCTCCCTGCCGTTGCGTAACCTTCGGCCACGATCAGCACCGGGGATTCTTTAAGCGCGTCCAGCCCGCCAACGACATGGAAACATCCCTCTTTACGGGCGTTCTTGGCAAAACGTTTTGTGCCGTCCTCGTTGATGTACTGCATGGTCCATTGCTTACCCTGGACATCATAAGCAGGGATAAAGGTTTTCTGCCCTTCCTTGTCAGTGAACACGCCTTTATGCACCTGCAGCCCTTTTTTCTCCAGGTAAGCAGTTTGCTGCTGAGGTTCATTGAGTTTGGCGAGCTGCTTTTCAACACGCTTTGCAGAGGACTCATGTTCTTTTTGTTGCTGTGCCGCTTTTTCGGCCTGTTTCTGAGCTGCCTGCGCCCGCAGGAGCGCTTTTTCTTCGTCGGACTGCACATATCCCTTGGAAGACCAGCGTAACTCTTCTTTAGTGCGGTTGTTCTGCATAAAGCCTGCAGGATGGCCGTCAGTGTGGATGATATAAAAACCTGACTTCTCCCCTTTCTTGTCACCCTCTACCGTGATCCGATGCTTCTCACCATCCATAATTGGATGCTTCTGGCCCCGGTCAGTATCGGCATCGAGGATGCACCCAATATCTTTTAACGCGGTTTCCACTTCCTCCTGCAGCGTCATTGCCGGTGACTGCTCGATCACTACGTTTTCAGGTTTCCACTTCGCCAGTTTTTGCATATCAGCCCCGGCTTCGGCGTACCAGGTTTTTTTCTCTTTGTCCCATTTAGCGCCAGCTGCTTTAGCTTCTGCACGGTCTTTGTAAGGGACGGCCAGATCCTGACGCTCACCCACTTCCGGCGTTACGTCTTTCACAGATGCAACCGGCGTATTTTTTTCTGCAGCTGCAGCTGGCTCACCGCTCCATTTTGCAAATTTATCAAGAGATACGCCTTTTGGTACAAACCAGGTCTGTTCGGTTCGATCCCATTTAGCCCCAAGCGCTTTGGCTTCATTGCGTTCTTTGTAGGGTACATTGATTGGGGTATTTTCCTGCGCAACATTCAGGCTGAATTCCGGGAGAACTCGCCCGCCGTCTTCACCAAGGAAAACAGCCTCATTATCGCCCGGTTCCGGCCCCAGCGCATCCAGAGCGCGTTTCATTTCATCCGGGCTGTCAGCACCCTCCATCAGGCTTTCAACACGGTCCTGATACCATTCCTGCGCTTCTCCTGGCGGGAGTACGCTAATCTCATCATCAGGCTTGATAACACCTTGCGTTAAGGCTGCTTTTTCTGCGTCAAGCGTTTGGTAAAAATTGTTCTGCAGGTCATTCAGATCGACCTGACCGTTATCGATAAGACGTGAGTCATAAATTGAACGGTTATCCCCTTCGTTAACGGCGGCCAGCGCCTTAACCGCGCTGTTGGTCTGCATGATGATATTCACATGCTCATTCTGGCCGGGATTTTCCACAATGGTATATTTCGGCTCAGGCAGGAGGGTTAATGCTAAATCAAGCTCACGATATGCGCTCTTAATTTTGTCCTGAGCCTCATTCCAGTTCTGACTGAATGAAGAATGAAATTCGCTGTTACGCTTCCAGAAATCACTATCCTGATTGCTGTTCTGCGCATCAAAGAGGACGTTACGCGATAGTGTAAGCTGGCGACGGTTCATATTCTGGACGTGCTTAGAAAGGCCACTATCGAGATTAGAAAGAATGAATTTCTCAGCACGATACTGCCGCTGCTGTTCGGGTGTAACAGACGTTTCAGGTTTAGTGCTCATATTGATGCGCCCCGTTTCGATGGCGTCAGCATGCCGCTTAATGTTTTCCTTCAGCTGTTCTTGTAGTTCCTTGGGAAGCGCTGGCTTGTTAAATAATTCTGCCCTCTTCCTTTCACGATAAACCTCAAGGAATTCCTCTTCTGACGCAGGCGCTGCGGAAGATTCTCCATTAGGTTTTGACGCCAGAAAACTGGAATTAGGCCACCAGTTTTTAGGAAACTTAGCGTCCTGCGGTAATTCTCGCGGGTCGCCACTGATATTTTCAATCTGACTCTGAACCTTTTTAGCCGCTAAAGTCAGGTTATTATCTATGCTGGCAAAAGCGGTTTTAAGGGCATTACTTTGCCATTCATTATCAGAAGAGAATCCCGTTCCGGGTACACGTTCATCACCGATATACGTCAACGCTTTTCCGCGCCCAACCACATCAGTATGAACAGGAATAGTATTGCCGTTACTGTCTTCATAGTTAACACGAATGGTTTCTTCGCCCAGCTCACCAGTGCCACGACTGTAATAGGTAACGTAACCAGCTTCCTCCGCTGTCTGCTCCAGAGTCATGAAAGTGAAATGGTAAAGTTGCACTGTTTCAGCATCGAAAATCTGCGGGTTAGTCAGCCGCTGTACCTCGGCCAAGACCTCATTATGCTCTTTTACGCGCAGCTCTGTTTCCAGCGTTACCGGTTGTTCCTGTGTCCTCTGCTGTTCAAGGCCCAGCACGAAGCCCTGGATTTTTTCAGCGTCAGCTGCAGCACGGAAAATTTCCAGCGGATCATCCTGCAAGGCTTTAATCCAGGATTTAACATAAGCGACATGCTGAGAAGGGTCATGACCTATTCCCAGCTCATCGCCCATGATCATGCTGGCAATTTCTGCGCGAAGTTCCTCTTTGGCGTAACCTTCACTACCAAAAGGATGGGCCAGATCACGATCAAGGCGTGAGGCGTGACCGGTCCAGTGGCCCAGCTCATGAAGTGCAGTGGCATAGTAACGGTCGGCACTTGGAAAAGCGGCCTGCTGCGGTAAGTGAATACTGTCTGTAGACATGCGGTAAAAAGCGCGGTCTACCTGGTCATGTGAGATTTTCGCGCCAGAGGCTTCAAGAATGGATTCGGCACGTTCAATGCTGTTCCAGCTCTTATCCTGGCGAACGGCCATTGGTGGAAGACCGTCAATCTGCTCCGCATTAAACACTGAGGCGATAAATACTTTCGGACGCTCCAGCTGGACGGTTTCCTTTACCGGCTTATCATCTTTATCGAGCACAATGCTACCATCATCGTTGCGCTTGATACGTTCCTCAGTGAATTTCCAGTATTGGACATGCGTACTTTTTTCGCCTTTCCTCACCTGCGCACCTGCAGCTGTCGCCTGCTTATAGGTCATCCAGCGCTGATCGCTGTAACCCTGCGCCATAAGGTGAATCGCGTTAATGCCCTTATAGCGTTTACCGGTGGTAGGGTTCATGGGAAGAGCGGCACCTGGTGCGCCCGGATTCCATGGCTTCTGCCATGGCGCCGTACCCTCTTTGAGCTGGGCTATCAGGTTTTCAGCCACAATCTCATGAAATGGTTTTTTCGCTTTAGCTTCTGCCATGGTCGTTACTCCGCATCAAAAGCACTTTCATATGCGTCACGCGCATTCAGTGCATCATCTTCGAACGCTCCCGCAAGATCAGCTTCATCCGGGGAAAACTCGGCTACATATCCCGGTGTCATCAGATCGCGATATTTATCCTGTATTGCGTCGTTAACATCAGGGCGAATTACTGCGTTAGTGTCAGTCATATACTGCCTCCACGATTAAGCGCGTTTTACGGGGTTATAGTTCGGACTACCTTTAATATCCGGGTAAGACTCCTTACAGGTGGGATAACCGCTGCAGGACCAGAAGTGACCGGCTTTTTTGGACGGACGGCGAATAAGCCCTTTACCGCATACCTTGCATTTGTACTTCTCAGAAATTTGCACACCACCGGCAACTTTGATAGCCCCAGCGTTAATAACCTTAATCTGATCTCGTACAAATTTTTCCTGCATCTTCACAAAGGAATCAACGTCACGTTTGCCCTGCTCAATTTCCAGCAACATACGTTCGTTGATTGCTGTCATGACCGGGCTTTTAACCAGTTCTGGCAGAATGGCTATCAGCCCCCTTCCCAGCCTGGTACTGATAATGTCTTTGCCTTTGTTTTCGATAAAGCCACGTTTCTTTAACTCGGCAACGATTGTGGCGCGGGTGGCTGATGTACCAATACCATCACCTTCACGCAGTAATTTTTTCTGCGCCGGGTCTTCAACGTATTTATGAATATTTTCCATTGCGGTGTTGAGCGTACCGTCATTAAAGCGACGTGGCGCTTTAGTTTTGGCATCCTGACGCTGTGCCTGAGCACAAATAATTTCGTCACCATTTTTCATTGATGGAAGAGACTGCTCAGACTCATTTTCTTCGTCTTCATCCTCTCCATCTGAATAAACATCTTTCCACCCGTTTTTAGTCGTTACGCGGCCACCGGCCCCAAACGTTTCACCATTAACATCAATAATAATTGTCGTCGCTTTATATTCATGCACTGGGTAAAACTGAGCCAGGTATGTTCTTACAATGAGATCGTAAATATTACGTTCTTCTGGCGTAAGCCTCTCAATGTTACCTTTGTGCATCGTTGGAATAATGCCGTGATGCGCTGTCACCTTAGAGTCATCAAAAGTTTTTGATTTGACTTTTGGATCAGCCTTATCGATTAGGGCAGATATTCCCGGATAAGTAACCCGAAGAGAATCCAGAATTTGAGGCGCATCTGCGTGTTGAGATTCAGGCAAATAAGAGCTATCGGAACGTGGATAACTGGTAAGTTTATGCGTTTCATAAAGAGACTGACATATAGCCAGCACTTGATCGCCAGAATAACCAAACTTACTTGAAGCAACAGCTGTTATACCACCAAGAGAATAGGCTTTAGGGTGATATTTTTTCTTAGGCTCTTGCTTATATTCTACAACCTTACCGGTTTTCCCGGTTAAAGCCGCTACTAATTTATCGGCTTCTTTAGTGTCAATAAGCCTTCCCTCAGAATCAAGACCAGGCTGATCTTCTCTGGCCTGCCATGCCGCAACAAACGCCCCTTTTTCATGTTTAAAGACAGCTTTGATATTGTGATACGGAATTGGTTTGAAGTTTTCAATTTCAAGATCGCGGGCAACAACCAGCGCCAGCGTTGGTGTCTGAACTCGCCCGACCGTCAACAGAACACGCGAGCCACCACGCGCTGCCGACAGTGTGAATCCTCTTGAAAGGTTCATGCCAACCAACCAGTCAGCCCGGCCACGCGCAAGAGCTGCACGACCAAAATTCACATATTTATCGTTGCTCTCCAGACCTTTCAGCGCCCTGGTAACACTTACCGTATCGTTCGCATTACACCAGTAACGCAGGACCGGTTTAGTGCATCCCATGTCATCAAGAATTTCATCAACCAGTAACTGCCCCTCGCGATCCGGGTCGCCAGCATTAACAATAGTGTCAGCCCGTTCTACCAAATGCCGGATGGTTTTCAGCTGTTTCTCAGCATCTTCACGAGGGTTAATAATCCACTTTTCCGGGATAATTGGCAGATCATCTTCTCGCCAGATTTTTTTGCCGCTCTCATTGCGCGGTACATTATCTGGTGTATACACATCCGGTTCGGCCTGCTCATACATATGACCAAAACACCAGGTCACATAGTCACTACCGCACTCAATGTAACCGTCTTTTTTATTTGTTGCGCCTAATATTTCAGCGATAGCTTTCGCAACACTTGGTTTTTCTGCAATGAATACTCTCATTTGACACTCCCTATTTCTGCCATAAGCGCTTTAACTTCTTCACTATCAGGGACACATGAATCAACGTTATTTAATTCACAACTGAAAACATCAAGAATGAATAGAGCAGACTCCAGATCCTGTATCAATTGATGTTTATCAAGGCAATCTTCAATTGCGTACTGTGATATATGTTCAATCACATCAGCGGAGCGATGACAGACCGTGATAATTTCACTTCGCCTTTTTTTATCTTCACACTCTGATAAATTCCCCAAAAGCGCCTCAGCAATGAGGCTGCGATAACGAATAGTTTTCAAAGCATACATAATGAGATTATTCATACGGTATTATCCTCATCCGAAGAATTCGTAAGGCAATCTGGTTTTTTCGGAAAAGGACGTGGATAAGGTTTATCAGGAGTAAGGTTATAGGTACGATTTTCCACGCCAGAAACCTCTGCCAACTTACTTAAAAATTCATCCTGAGATTCAATCCAGCATCGAATCCAGAAACATTTATCCATAAGCTCTGGTGCTTTTTCATATAACAATTCGAGTAGTTCGCGATTTTCATCAATTCGTTTAAAAATGCCCCGATTGGTTTTTGAAATAACTTTTTCCAGTGCCTCTAATTTTTCCTTCTCCGCACTCTTATGAAATAACCCCATATCAATTCCCATATTCTTTTTTACCAGGTCATTACAGGTAATACCGTAGAAATAATCTGTGACTTTGTGACCGCACCGAAGTATCTCCCGTCAAATGATGATGCGCTGCGGTCAGTCATCAGCAACAGTTCAGATTTACCCAACGTGTACACTTCACGAATGGCGGGCAGTTTACGCCCGCCCGGATCAGCGCTTAACGGCTTGCTGTAAGGCAATAACTGTCCATTGACGTAAACACCATCATCACGAAAAGCGACTTCATCGCCTTTAGCCGCTAAAATCCGCTTCATCATCTCGCCATACCCCCCAGGACAAAAGCCGCTGCCGATGTAACCGCGCTTCTGTGCCAGGGAGAAAATAGCCTTTTCAGGCGGGCAGAAAATTACATAGTCGCCCTTCTCTGGCGCTTTCTGGCTGATTTTGTACAACCCAACAGGGATACTTTTCGTGGTATTGATGCGTAACCCGGCGGCATATCCAAGGCCACACACAACTGCACCAATCAATGAAGCTGAAATAACGCCAATGGCAGCGTACCGGGTCACTTTTTTCATATTGCGATAGCCTCATTACTGGCGTCATCATTCGCAGCAACTGCGGCGCGAATACGGTCGGTAGTTTTTGGCTCAGGTACTGAGGCACGAAGCGAGAAAATTTCATCCTGGAAGAACAACGGCTGTTTTCCATAAATGGCCGGGAACCCTGCCACGTAAACCACCATGTCGCCGCGCTCGGTGATCAGACCTTCTGCATTCTTTTTAGGTCCAGGCATACGCAGGCATTCGTCCACAGTCAGCAGCGGGCGCTGTACTTCCTGCATGGTTTTGGACACGCCACCCAGTATCGCGCTGGCACGTTTCCCGCTGGTTGTGATCTGCTCTTTGATAACCGTTGTCTGCCCGGTCAGCTTAGAAAGGTGCTCGGCTGTCTCGGTACGGTTAGGTGGGTATGCGTTCTGCACATGGCAGTTCGAGGTGATTGTTTCATCCGGCCCGTAACCTGTCTCACGGCTACGCAGCTGGTTAATATCCTGACAGATGAGGTAGAACTTGATGCCGTAACCCGCAAGGAAGGCCAGCGATTCCTGAATGATTTCGAGTTTACCCAGGCTTGGGAACTCATCGATCATAGCCAGAAGACGATGTTTGTAGGTTTTCTTCGTCTGTACCCTTTTGGTTCCCTGGACAGAAAAACCAAACGCCTGTTTAAAGCGCTGCCACAGCGTAAGGTTGTTATTGACGCGCTCAAACTCCATCTTATCGGCCAGCAAGCGAACAATCATGTTCAGCATGATTCGTACCAGCGGGCGTAGACGAGCTTTATCGTTTGGCTGAGTGACGATGTACAGGGAAACCGGATCGTCATGGTTCATAAGGTCTTTAATTTTAAAATGTGACTCGCTGACGTTGCGGGCCACAACCGGATCACGGAAAAGGGCGAGGTAAGATTTTGCAGTAGACAGCACGGAACCGGCTTCCTCTTCAGGGCGGTCCATCATGTCTCGGCCAGCTGCACCTACAACCGGATGATTCTCGCCGTTTACGTGGCCGTATTGCGTCATTTCCATCCACAGTTCCCCAGCCCCTCTTTCCGGGTCGGCCATGATGGAATCAACATACGGAAGCGTTGCTGGCGTACCATCATTTTTGTGCTTGTAAAGTACATGGAGGATCACACCAACTAAAAGCGCCTGTGATGTTTTCTGCCAGTGGTCGTTCAGCCCTTTACCGTCCGGGTCAACTATCAGCGTGGCAAGGTTCTGAACGTCGCCAACTTCGTTTTCAGTACCCACACGGATTTCATCGAGAGGATTCCAGGCGACGGAACCATTGGCAGCTGCAGGTTCGAATTTCAGACACAGATTCTTGGCGTATTCTTTACGCCAGCCCGCCGTCATCGCCCACAGTTCACCTTTAAGGTCAGCCACTACCGTTGAATGTTTCCAGGAAAGCAAGGTGGGAACAACCAGGCCAACACCTTTACCCGAACGGGTAGGTGCATATGTCAGAACGTGCTCCGGGCCGTTGTGACGCAGATACTGCAACTGGCCGTTTTTGTCTTCCCATGCGCCAACGTAAACCCCTTCATCATTCCCCAGCAGGCCAGCAGCTTTTATATCCTGTTCGTCAGCCCATCTTGCAGAACCATGAAGATATTCATTCGCCTTGGATGAGTTTGCTTTCATCATACTTGTCAGTGCAGTCAGGACCAGACCACCGGCAGCGACCGTAGCCCCGACACTGCCAGCTGCAAAAAACGCATCAGGTAAACGGTCATGCCATGCTGAATACCATTTGAAATAGGACCACGGCGCGTAGATGTGATTGAAGTTTGGCCCCAGCAGTTCCTGATAATTAAAGCTGTAAGCAAAATACTGTGTGGCAGCCTGGATGCCAGCCGCCAGTGAAGTGATGGCCATCGCCGGGATCAGTTTCCCTCTCGCAGTTTTCTTTTTATTACGAACCTGCGGCCCTACAGCGTTATTAGGCTTTCTCATTGGCTTCCTCTTTTATCTTCCAGTCATCATGGGTGACATCCATTACTACGACTGAATCCGGCCAAGATGTTACAAGTGGGATCACTATCCCCACTCCTTTAGGGGATTCACACAACACCGGTGTTGATTCTTTTTCTTTCATCGACTTCTTCCTTTCGTTGTCCTTACTGAACCGGAAGGGGTCAGTGTGACCGACTCCCCGACTTTAAGATTGCTCAGTCTCCGGGCGGTGTAATCGCTGACAGGCATAACAACAATTTCATCATCCCGTTTTAGCAGGGCTAACGTTTCCAGCCCGCTTTTACGTTGGCCTGCATACTCAAACAGACCTTTATCAGTAGAATTATACCCTCTATGTTTCGGTATATCGAACCCTTTAAGGCGTTTTTGCTCACGTTCATTGATATATTTTTCAGCACTACTCAGCGGTTTCTTAACCTCAGCAGGCGTTGTTATTCCTCCTGCCCCAGCCATATCCCGTCGCAGTTGATCAGCACGTTCGGCTGTTTTGTGCTCCAGCTGGTCAGAAACATTACCCTGCAGTAACACTTCACTTCCTCCGGCGATGCGAACCATACCGAGTTCGGACATTGCTCGCAGACGGTTTTTTGCTGTGGGCGGCGGCTGGCGTCCAGGTCGCGCAACGTTGGGCTTACTATGTCCTCGTTCGCCATTTGGTTCGGCTGCTCGACTTCTCCCTGTACGGGTGTCATCACTCCTTCCTGGCTGGCTTCCTGCTGTAGTAACAGCATCGCCTGTGCCAGTTCGTCTTCTGCTGCTGCTGGTTCCATATCCGTTTCCGGCATCAGCGGAGGTGCTTCGTCCTGTGACTCCTGGCTCATTTGCTCCAGTAGCATTGCCATTGCCGCTTCGTTCTCGTCCTGCATCGGTTCGTTCTGTTCCGGCATATCTTTGTCGTCTTTGCTCATTGTCTTTTTCCTCATTCATTCGGATAAAGTTTTCAATCCGATCTCTGGTTGCGTAAGGACCGACAAACCAGGATTTCTTTTCGGTGTCCCACATGGCCCCGGCTTGCCGGGCCTTGCCTCTTTTCTCAAAGGGGATGTGGATGTATTCACGTTCGCGGGCCGCTTTCTTAGTCAGAATTTGTCTCAGCTTTTCCAGTTCAGGATCGGCAAATGACACGTCCAGCTCACGCGCAGCGGCTACAGCTACAATGCGTTTTTTAAATTCAAAACTGCCGTTAACGGTGAGTTTGTCTCCATAACGGTGTTTAGCCATAAGCAGTGCGGCATGAAGACCGTCATCTCCGGCATCGCGGGATACATCCAGACGTTTACCACCGTCACGGATAGCACTCTCTCCCACGCGGTAAATAATCGTCCCTTCCTTCGTTACGCTGTCCGGTTTGAGTCCAGGAATACGGCCATCTTTTTTGACTTTATCGCCATGCAGAATGTTGGCCTCTTTACGGGCCTGCTGTGCATTCCGCTGGCGTAAAGTTTTCAGCGCTTCATCATCACCACCTGCGGCTTTAAACTGCAACCAGTCAGCCCATGTACGCCGTTTATGAATGTCATAAGCTGCCTGTCGGTCTTTTTTATAAATGGCATTTGCCCGTTCAAGTTCTTCCCCTAGCGCCTTACTTGCCAGACCATATAAATAGCGTTTATTCACACCCGGTCCTTTCAGTAACTTGATAGTTGCCCGCTTTAACCGGCCTGACCTTTTGGCGTTTTCAATGAGGCGATCACGTTTAACCTTTGCCAGGCGCAGTGCTTCGTTACGGGCCGCTGTAAGCCGTTGCTGTTCGCTCTGGTAGCGCCCATAAAGTTCTGTAGTATTTGCTCCCTGAGAACCCAGCGGTTTACTTTCATAGCGTTTACCACTGTTAATCTGCATAACGGGAACATCCCCAAGGTGAACCTGGCGGTTTTCGCGCATTGGAGGGGGGCGATCTCCGGGCCGCTTAACGTTTGCAGCTGAACCGAATCGCTGTTTAATCGCCTCCGGGGACGGTCTGGAAGGTTTTGTATCGGGAATGGAGGATTCAAACGAGCCTAACTTCTTTTCAAGCGCTGCGCGGGAAAGAGAGCGATCTACAGAACTGGCTTTTACAGCAAGACCATCTGGACCAGCGATAACAAACCCATTACCTTTCTGGCGTAATTCCAGTCCGTTTTGCCGCATCGCTTGATGCAATTCTTGCCAGCTGTTTGCATTTAACAACTGCTCTGCACATTCCGCTTTCACCCAGCTCAACAAACTCTGAATGCCTGAGTGTCTTTCCATATCCTTGGCCCGATTCTCAGAAGCGGAACGGGTAGGCATATGATTATCTACTTCCAGTCCATACTTCTTTTCTAAATACGCGCAAGACTCAGCGAGAACTCTGTAGTCGTTGTATGGGTTATGAATGGTTAGCGTATCCGGGTTAATTTTGTTGATAGCCACATGGATATGCAGATTATCTGTGTCGTGATGTACTGCACTTAATCTCTGATGATCACCAAACCCTAAAGACTGACAGATACTCTCCTCTATAGCGTTTAAAACGTCTTCTGACGGCTTTTCTCCGGGCCGGAATGAAATCACCAGGTGATACGTTTTGTCGCTCTCAGATCGCGTATTAAGGCGTTGTGTAATGTTGACCTCAGTTACAGCGTCCTGAACATCCTGAGATTGGCAATTAGTTGCTTTAATGACACCCACACGCTCTTGTTTGCTTTGCGGGTTAGTGATGTAGTCAGCTAACCCGGAAAAGCTACTTTTCTTGATTTTCTTCATGGGAAGATGTCGGGCAATCAATTTGCTTTACCTTTTTAGCCGCTAAAATTAGTTATCGTTTAAAACAGTACCGATAACAGTCCGTAACTCATCCTGAGTCTTTTCGATTTTGGTCAGCAATGTTTTCAAAACAGCGGGAGAGAAATTTGCAGTCCGAGGATCATCGGATAACCACATTTTTAATAACCCGCCAAGACGCCCAAGGTCGCCGTTGATGCGTACCATTTCACGCGCTTGTTCAAGATCAACAATGCCGCCTACTTCATAACCCATCCCAATTTTTCGCAAAAAGGCCGCAACGCTTAAACCTGTCGCAGCGGCATTTGCTTCTATTTGCAATTTTTCTTCTGGCAGACAGTACACCTTGATCGGCGTGCAATTTTTCCGTGTCTGTTTCTCTGTCATCTCGATCTCCAAAAAGGCGGTAGCCGATTAGCCTCGCAGAGCAGGATTCCCGTTGAGCAGCCCAGCTGCGAATAAGGGAAGGTAAAGTTGGACCACCGTTTACGGTGGGCCTACTTTACATATCCTGCCCGGCTTTCGCCGTTGTTTACGCCAAGGAAAGTCTACACAAAGAAAAGTGGAATGTCGTGTTTTTTGGTGCAAAACTGTGGATATAACGAAAAAACGGCGTTACTATGCCGCATACACCGGAAAACCAACGTTTTCCGGGCGGTTTACAACTGTTATCCTGCTCAAATACACACGGAAATACACAGAAATACCTCATAAATACACACGCAGGTTGTCGGATGGGAAAAGACTATTTAACTGACCTACAGGAGTGGGTTAAGCAGAAAAAGGGGCTGAACGGCAAGAGTGCAAACAGCGCGAGGGTAGTCTTCCTGGCAATCCGGGAAGACGTCAAAAACGCGATTGAAGCCGGTTACTCTCTTACAACGATATGGGAACACATGCACGAAACTGGTCGTGTTAATACCACATACGAAACTTTTCGTCGGCATGTCCGGCGATACATAGATGAGCGAAAACGTGCAGCTGCTGTTGGCGAAAGTACACCTGCTGGAGCTGCGGTAAAGAAAGAAAGCCAACAAGCCGGACCGTCACCAAAGAAAGAAAACGTGATCCCGGAGAGAACGCCGGTCAAAAGAGAGCCGCCTACGAATCCCGGCAGTCAGCTGCCAACTTTTAATTTTAATCCTGGAAAAAAGAAGGGGACTAACTAATGCCTACTGCAGACAAAAATCAAAAACAAAGTGAAGCTGAATCAGTGCCGGTACGCCATGCTGTTCACAGCGCCCAGCAAGGAAAAGGTGGTTGTGGTAAATCCGTTAGTACCGCTTTGCTGGGAATGTACAAGATTAGCAAAGGTGAACTACCGCTGTGCATCGATACCGATCCGCTCAATCCGACATTCTCTAATTATGAAAAACTGAACGTCCGACAGCTGAACATCATGGAAGGTGATGAAATTAATCAGCGCAAACTGGATACCCTCATCCAGTGGATTGATGAAGCCGGTGACAGGGACGTTATTATCGATAACGGCGCTCCGTCATTTATTCCGTTATCAAGTTATATGATTAGCCAGCAAATCCCCGCCCTGCTTTACGAAATGGGTAAACAGCTTGTCATTCATATCTCGATTGTGGGGGGGCAGGCACATGATTACACCGTCGAGGGGTTCAAGGCGATGGTGGAGCAGTATCCGTCAGAAACCCGTTTTGTTGTCTGGCTTAACCCGTATTGGGGCGCGGTGGAATCCGATCAGGGAGTGCCATTCGAAGAATCAGAAGCGTACCTGATGAATAAAGACAAGGTTGATGCGCTTATCCGTTTGCCTACGCTCAAAAAAGAGTTACACGGCCAGGACTTTGCCGACATGCTGGAAAACTACAAGACCTTCGATGAGGCCATTGAAGATAAATCATTATCTATTATGGTTCGCCAGCGTCTGAAACAGGTTCGCGCCCTTGTTTTCGAACAGCTTGATTTAGCAACGGTGATCTGATGGATGATAAGACGGAAGAACTCATTGCGCTCATTGCTAAAAAGCATGGTATAGCACTGGATAAAACCGATCCGATTATGGTCGTTCCTACCCTGCTTCGGTATTTGCTGGATGAAAGCCAGGAGAAACAGGGAGAAATTCTGGATGAGTTTAAATCCGAGCTACAAAGCGCCCTGATGCAATGGGATTACAGCGCGAAGGATAAGGCTGACCGTATCCTTAACGCCGCGCTAAAGGCCAATACGGAAGTAATGGAGCGGGTTTTGACATCTGCAGCTACAGAAACCGCTGCCATAATCAGAAAAGAAGTTCAGGACGAGATCAGAAAATCGCGGTCGCACATAGAAGGGGCAAGAAAACTTGCCATGATGAATATGGCGGCGGCGGTGATCACCTTAATGGCTGCTGCCGTCGCATTCATTGCAACCTTTTACAAATGACTATTAGCCGCTAACTTTTAGCGGCTAAAAAATCCAGGGAGAATAGTTAAATGCATAACGTGTCACTGATGGAAGAAACACTGCGGAAAATGAGGAAACATGGTAGCCAAACCGTCGAGGTAACACAGTCTTTGGAAGCCTTTGGCCGTTATAAATCCCGCCCTGCTTTTCAGGACTGGATCTACCGTTTGAAGAAAGGCGAACGCTTACCACGGGGCCGTTACTTTGTAGGCAAAAAACCAGGTCGTCCATTACAGATCATTGACGACTTTTTTTATCGTTGATAATCCTTATTAAAGCCAAGGCCATTTATGGCCCTGTTTTACGCCTTTTCTGTTGTTAATGCTAATGTATGCGTACATTAGCATTAACAACAAAGGTCTTAGCTTTGCTTTTCTCTTGATACCTGAATTTCAGACTGATAGAGCCGTTTTATACGTTCAATTTCGGCAAGCGTTGCAGACCAGTGCCGCCCGGCTTCGTGGCGATATTTTGCGGCAATCTTTTCCACGGACTCCGGGTTGCTGTCGTTGCTGCGGCGCTGCCGCCCCTTCTCACCGAAAATGTCCACAATCAGCCACTGGCTGCCGGTTCTGCCAAACAGTGCTTTACACAGACGTTTAACGGCCAATGGTGTTAAATCTGGGTCGGGATCGTGTGCAACTGTCGCGAAAATGAAACGTAGCATTTCTGAGGTCTTGTAGCGTTTTACCGCTGCTGCCAGACGTGCGGCACGCTGCGGGGCTTCCCAGCGATCGTCACTGTAACCAGTCACTTCGGCCAGGTAATCCCTTTCTAGGTTTTCAGCCGTGTAACAGCGGCCTCCTAAAAACAGTCGCATGGCCTCTTTCGTTTCATTTCTCACGTCTGGAATTCCGATTAATGCTAATGTACGCATACATTAGCATTAACCTATGAGCACGACAAGATACTCTGCGGCCTCGTATAGTGACACCGTAACGAAATTAATTTTAGCGGCTAAAATTGACGAAAATTGTTTAGCTAAAGACATTACACTATCGCATTTGATGTAATATATTATCTTCACGGTCTGGCGAGGTTTAGGCAACCTCCCTGTAAGGCGGGAAAGCGGAATGCAGCCTATGTAGTCAGATCGGGGGCACCTCAGAAAACGGAAAATAAAGCACGCTAAGGCATAGCTGACCTTGCCAGGCCTGCTTCGCCCTGTAGTGACGCGATCAACGGGCAGGAAACATTCCCCTTTCGGGCACTGTTGCAAATAGTCGGTGGTGATAAACTTATCATCCCCTTTTGCTGATGGAGCTGCACATGAACCCATTCAAAGGCCGGCATTTTCAGCGTGACATCATTCTGTGGGCCGTACGCTGGTACTGCAAATACGGCATCAGTTACCGTGAGCTGCAGGAGATGCTGGCTGAACGCGGAGTGAATGTCGATCACTCCACGATTTACCGCTGGGTTCAGCGTTATGCGCCTGAAATGGAAAAACGGCTGCGCTGGTACTGGCGTAACCCTTCCGATCTTTGCCCGTGGCACATGGATGAAACCTACGTGAAGGTCAATGGCCGCTGGGCGTATCTGTACCGGGCCGTCGACAGCCGGGGCCGCACTGTCGATTTTTATCTCTCCTCCCGTCGTACGTGATTGAATGCGATCATGGCAAACTGAAACGGATAATCAACGCCACGCTGGGATTTAAATCCATGAAGACGGCTTACGCCACCATCAAAGGTATTGAGGTGATGCGTGCACTACGCAAAGGCCAGGCCTCAGCATTTTATTATGGTGATCCCCTGGGCGAAATGCGCCTGGTAAGCAGAGTTTTTGAAATGTAAGGCCTTTGAATAAGACAAAAGGCTGCCTCATCGCTAACTTTGCAACAGTGCCGCCCCAGCAGCATCTCAACCGGGTCAGCGTAGTGGCTCCGGGGAGAATAATAGTCTATCCCGGCATTGCCAGTCGGGGATATTAAAAAGAGTATAGGTTTTTATTGCGATAAACTAGGTTTCACTTTGGTTCACCATGAAGATGGATTCGCAGTTCTAATGTGTAATGAGGTTCGGATTCATCTATGGGAGGCAAGTGATGAAGGCTGGCGCTCTCGTAGTAATGATTCACCGGTTTGTACAGGTGCGGAGTCGTTTATTGCTGGTACTGCTAGTTGCCGCATTGAAGTAGAGGGAATTGATGAATTATATCAACATATTAAGCCTTTGGGCATTTTGCACCCCAATACATCATTAAAAGATCAGTGGTGGGATGAACGAGACTTTGCAGTAATTGATCCCGACAACAATTTGATTAGCTTTTTTCAACAAATAAAAAGCTAAAATCTATTATTAATCTGTTCAGCAATCGGGCGCGATTGCTGAATAAAAGATACGAGAGACCTCTCTTGTATCTTTTTTATTTTGAGTGGTTTTGTCCGTTACACTAGAAAACCGAAAGACAATAAAAATTTTATTCTTGCTGAGTCTGGCTTTCGGTAAGCTAGACAAAACGGACAAAATAAAAATCTAAATATGCTTGAACAACTTGTAACTTAAATTCATAACTGTATTTTGCCATAAAAAATGACCTCCCATAAGTTAGATTTTTGGTCTAACTTATGGGGGTCAGTTCATTCTACACTTGGGCTGCATGTTTTGATTAATTATCTAATATCTCCGGATCTCCTGTAAAGGAATATAAAACTGCCTGCATGTTTTTCAAATAAAATACGGTGAATTTCCCATCATCAGCGCTATACATATCTCTCAAAGGCGGATTTGCTTCAAGCATTGCTTCCCTTGCTTCCACGGTATCATCAATTACGGCTTCGCCGGTATGGTTATTTTCGCACCTATGGTGCGGGCTAAACAGACAAAAGTTCCACCTTATAATTAGCATCTATTGTTTTTCATTAAACAGCCACTATTTATGGTGGCTGCCATGAATAATTAAAAATATTATTGATGATAACACTACCACCAGGTTAATAAATTACGCCCTGTCAATGCACCCCACACTATGGCATTCAACATCAGAGCAATGAAGACAGCCGCAGAGCCCATGTCTTTAGCTCGACCAGAAAGCTCATGATGCTCTGACCCTATTCTGTCTACTACTGCTTCAATAGCTGAGTTCAGGATCTCTACAATCACAACCAGCCAACTTATAACCATTAGGAGTAGTATTTGATTTAAACCATCTCCGACAAAAAACGCCAGAGGCATCAACAGCACAATGAGTAGCAGTTCCTGACGAAAAGCCGCTTCATGTCTCCAAGCTGAAGAAAGCCCCTTCATACTATAATTGGTGGCATGAATGATTCGGGTAATTCCAGTTGCACCAGGCTTTGCCATTTTAGCTTCCTCTTTCTGATTTGCCCGTTAAAAATTTCAACCATGAAATACACGGACAATAGTAATAAACCTATTATTTAACAGATGATTGGGGGCCTGAGCCCCCAATAATGTAATTTATTGAACATTACGACATTGACTGAAAATATCTAGACCCTTTTCGTAAACTGATGTTTTGACGTCCCAGATACCCAATACAGATGAGAAAATATTATCGTGTGAGTAACGAGTATCAGCGGCTTTCTGCTGCAAACACGCCATATCAACGCCTTTCTCTTTGGTAAATCCAGGTGACATCCACACCTGCATAGGAACACGGGTCTGATCATCCGGTGCAAACTGGTACGGTGTACCGTGTAGGTAAAGCCCTAATGCTCCCAGTGATTCACCATGATCGGAGACGTAGAGCAACGCGGTGTTGTACTTATCTTCGTAGGTTTTCAACTTGGCAATCATCTCTCCAATCACGAAATCGGTGTAGCGGATGGTGTTGTCATAGGTGTTGGTGAGCTCTTCATCTGTGCAGTTTTCAATATCACTGCGTGGACAGTCAGGGGTGAACTGACGATGAGCATCAGGGTAATCCTTTTTTACCTCCATAAATAAATTTTTCTTTACTTTTCTTTGACCTAAATTCCACGTGCATTTTTTATTAGCTTAAAAGAACACTATTTCACGAAGAATTTAAACTGATACTCCCACATTGTAACATTATTTACCACCACCTTTCAATCTTTTTCAATAAATTATTGATTGCAACTTTTGAGTAAAGATACTTACGGACTTTCTACACCCATATCTCCGACCAGTACGCGCCCTTCAGTGCCAAGGTGGTCAACGTGGGCATTCGTGATTCAACTTACGTGCTTGATGGCCTGCTGTACCACGAGTCGGACTTGCGCATCGAGGAACACTACACCGACACGGCAGGCTTCACCGATCACGTGTTTGGCTTGATGCATTTGCTGGGATTTCGCTTCGCGCCGCGTATCCGTGACTTGGGCGAAACCAAGCTATTCATCCCCAAGGGCGATGCCGCCTATGACGCGCTCAAGCCGATGATTAGCAGCGACAGGCTGAACATCAAGCAAATACGCGCCCATTGGGATGAAATTCTGCGGCTGGCCACCTCCATCAAGCAAGGCACGGTAACGGCTTCGCTGATGCTGCGCAAACTCGGCAGCTACCCGCGCCAGAACGGCTTGGCCGTGGCGTTGCGCGAGCTGGGGCGCATCGAGCGCACGCTGTTCATTTTGGATTGGCTGCAAAGCGTGGAGCTGCGCCGCCGCGTCCATGCGGGGCTGAATAAGGGCGAGGCGCGCAACGCGCTGGCCAGGGCGGTCTTCTTCTACCGATTGGGTGAAATCCGCGACCGCAGTTTTGAGCAGCAGCGCTACCGGGCCAGCGGCCTCAATCTGGTGACGGCGGCCATCGTGTTGTGGAACACGGTATATCTGGAGCGTGCCACCAGTGCTTTGCGTGGCAACGGCACGGCGCTGGACGACACATTGTTGCAATATCTGTCGCCGCTGGGGTGGGAGCACATCAACCTGACCGGCGATTACCTATGGCGCAGCAGCGCCAAGGTCGGTGCGGGGAAGTTTAGGCCATTGCGACCGCTGCCACCGGCTTAGCGTGCTTTATTTTCCGTTTTCTGAGACGACCCCAGATCGCGAAGTTTGTTGTAGCGTGCCTTATCGCCAACCGGCCTGAACCCCGTTTATCGGGGTTTCGCTGTTTTTGGGGGGTAGGAATTGTTGCGGAAAAAAAATCCCCGCATGACGGGGATTCTGTAGCTGATCAAGTTATTGTTCTTGTAAGGCTCAGACCATTCCCTTTACTTAGTGATGGAGCCTGCTCTCTTTGTAGCTTTTCTTTCTGTTCTTTCGCCTGCTTCCGCATGAGATTCTCATGCGCTCGCTGTGCGGCCCGCATTTCATCCCATCCTTCGGCAAGCTCTGGTTTATCATGCCGCACTTTGGCCGTCGCCAGTTCGTGTATACGCGGGCCATGTAACCCCATCCCGTCATGAATCTCTTTGACAGTTTCCAGTCGGTTCTGCAGGCGACTCAGCAATGACTGTTGTTGTTGTACCTGTGACTGCCATTTTGCCTTCTGACCGGGCAGAGCCAAAAACCCAGGCTGACGACTCATCATCTGCTGCAGAACCGCCTCCTGCTTGTCTATCAGCGATTCCAGCCGGTTTTCAAGGTTTTCTGCCTGCGTTTCTTTATCCGCTACTGCCGCCTCTACCGCATCCTTATATTCCTGCTCGATGTTACCGGCGTCAGTTTGCGAATCCTGTAAATGGGATGGGTCATTGATCAACTGCTGCTGCTCGTCATGCAGCTGCTGTACCTGTTCCTGGATATTCACAGCTTCCGACTCTGCGAGAAGATCAGGTTTAATATCAGGCTGCTGACGAGGGGGGGAGGTATCCCGGACCGCGCCGGGATTTTTAAATGGGGTAGTTGGCTTCATCCGGGACTCCTACGCTATTCGCTATCTGGAGAACTTCCGGCCCTGCTTCTCTGTGGCTGCTGCTACCTGAGCTTTACCGGAAGTCTGGTCATACGAAATACTCTTTTCCGTACCTACTTCTGGCAGTTTATCGAAATTTTGGCGATCATGCTTGAAAATCTGCTTACCTACCTGCTGATATACTGATTGTTTATCTGCGTGTAAAATCGGCCCATTATAAGAGCTGGCTTTATCCGGCCCCTTGGACAGATAAAGCGGGTAAATGCCTGGCTTTATGCTGCCCGCTTTATCAACGTTGTCATTTTTCCATTTGCCTGCTTCTTCGCTTTGCAGCACGCGCTGGCCGTTCATGACAAGAACACGCTGTTTGCTCATGTCGGTGTTACTCCTGGTGTTATCGTCAACCGTCTGTGTCGGGATAGGGCTGACTGCTATTTTTATAATGTCAGCAAGCATGGATGAATCTGCGTTGATAACGGCCACGTCACGCGCAAGATACAGTTTTCTCCTTGCATCATCATCTGCTGCGCTCAAACTCTTCAAGCTGTTTTTTATCCCTGATCCCAGCGTTGTTGATAAGGGTATCAGTACCCGGATACAGATACGGGTCTTTTTTGTCGCTCATGCCTGGTGTTGTTTTGCACGTTGAGCATGATATTCGAATATCTCCGCTCTACCCTGCTCGTAAGTAATTTCACCGGCAATGATGCGTTGTTTGATACCTTCATAAAGGGGGGGGGGGGGGGGCCGCTAGGGTCCATACCTTCCAGCCTCAGACTGGCCTCAGCTTTTTCAAATCCTCTTGCCCTGACTGAACTGTTTGACATGGCCCCTCCGGTTAAATTTTGTTTAGCTATATTATAATATTTTAGCCGCTAAAATCATGCAATACTGCAAATTACTTAAAAAAAAATCCCGCGACTGCGGGATTCTGAGCGGAAATTGATACTTTTATCCTTCAATAAGGCAAATTATTTTCACGTTTTCGAGATTTAGCTCTTCTTCTACACCAGTTGAATCAAACTTAATCCAGGCAAGCCCTTCTTCACTTGGCCGCTTGGTCAGGATAAGGCGGCCCTGCTCCCCCAGGTACTCAACGATAACAATAGCCTTTTTGAATTTATCAGGATCGGTTTCCTTTTCTGGCGTCTTACGGACCTTATCGGTCACATCGTTATCATCGTGGCCGTCCGTATCATCCTCGGCGGCTTCCGAATCGGTACGGCCATTGAAGGCGTCAATGGTGTCTGGATCACGCTTGCTGGATTCTTTTTCGTCCAGGAACTCACGGAAAACTTTCACCGCACTACGGGTAATGTCTTCACCCTCGTTCTCTTCAAGCAGTTTTTGAACTTCTTCCGGGTCTTGCTTGTAAGCCGTTACCAGCTCATTAACTACGGTAACATCACGGATTGAGCCTTTATTAAAAGCATCTGCTATACAATCCGGCAGGTCCAGCAACGCGGCGTGTTGGGTTACGAACGCTGGCGACTTGCCAAGCCTTTTAGCAATCTGAGATTTTGATACTCCCTCAGCCAGTTTGCGGCCAATGTGTACGGCAATTTCACGCGCCGTCAGGTCATTACGCTGGATGTTCTCAATGACCTGATCATCGTCGCTATAGTCATTATCGATAAAAGCGGGAATTTGTTTCTTCCCGGCCACTTTACTGGCTCGCCAGCGACGTTCTCCATGGTTAATGATATAGCGCCCCGCTTGCTCCGGGTTCTCACGAACGGAGACAGGCATTTTCACGCCACGCGCTTTAATGGTATCAGCCAGCTCCTTAATGGATTCCTCTGAGAATCCTGGGTTGTCCTGCTTACGCGGCTGTTCAGGATCGGGATCAATCGCGTCAACGTCCAGCATCAGTGGTTTACCCTCAGCACCTGCAGACGCATCAAGAAAGTCGGATAGATCACCAACGGTATCAAGGCCAAGGCCGGAAGAATTTTTTTTAGTCATTATGCAATCTCCATCTTAGTAAAAACATGATCGGCCAGTGCTCTCATTTCCTGGCTGGCTTTACGTGCTGCTGTCTTCTTGATTTTCCAGACAGGGACATGTGAAGCCAGTGCATCAGCAATGCTGCTTCGCAACCCGACAGACACAGGAACCATTAACGTAGGGTAGGCCGTCTGCAGCTCCTGCAGGTGGTTTACATGGCGAGGATTGCGGCCATCTACCTTACTTGGAACCATACCAATAAATTCCAGCTTGCTGTTCATTTTGCGTTTCACCTGGGTGAAGGTGGTCAGCATTTTTTTAATACCCTGAATGGAGTACACCTCAAGCTCAATAGGGCATACCACAAAATCAGCGCTCGCCAGCGCAACGATAAGCGCATTGTTAACCGTAGGCGCAGTATCAATCAGGCAGACGTCAAAGCCACTGTCGGCCAGCTGCTGCAGGTTATGGCGGAACTGCTTCACCATTTCGGGCAGATTTAATTTTTCTACGTTTGCCAGCTGAATATCTGACTCAATGAGAGAAATTCCGCTCTCAGGAATTTGGGTAAAGCGAGTTGGCTCGATCTCGCCCCACATTTCATTCGCTTTAATGCCGGACGAGAACTGTTTCAGGGTAAAAGAGGCGTTGCCCTGGGTATCCATATCGATTACAGCAACCCGCTTGCCTCGTTCTGAAAAATCAAATGCCAGATGAACCAGGGTGGAAGTCTTGCCAACACCACCTTTTTGATTTGCTGTAACCAATACTTTCATAGCCATCGCTATTCTTCCTGTTTACGTTTTGCCTCGTCAGCCCACTTTTTAACAATGAAAGCCTGCCGCTCCGGTAACACTACTTCAATACGCACAAAGCCGTCAGGTACTTCTTGTTTATAGGCATCCCACACTCTGTTAACTGCCTGAGAAACAGCCCCGCGAGAAATATCCAGCGTTTCAACAAAATATTTCTGCGGCCTCCCTTCAACCAGTACGCCATAAGCGATATCAAGCGTTTGCTTACCAACATTCAGGCTTCGGGTAACTCTTGCAAATACCTCATTAGTCAGGCGTTTTTTTTCACTTTTTTCACTTTTTTCATCGCCAGTTTTGGCAACGTGCAGGTCATTACTATTAACAGTCGTCATAAAATTTACTTCCAAAATCAACGTCTTTGACTGGACGCCTCAATGACACCGCAAACAAAGTTTAGCTAAACTGTGTTTTCAGGTCAATCATTTTAGCCGCTAAAATCTATTTTTTAATGGATATAACGAAAAAACCCGGAAAGCCGGGTTATTTCAGTGCAACATCTTTGATGAAAGTTACTCGTTTTTTCATCTGCGCCCCCCACAGGAATAACATACCTCCGAGGAGAACAAGAATCCCACTAATCGAAAATCCTGCAGATGAAACAGAGGTAAAGATACGTGCCTTTTTCAGTTTTCCCTGCGCATAACGGGTAGCCGGTGGCGTGATTGTTTCCTTAAAAGCAGTCATTTCAAGCCCGTATCTGACATCAGCAGGGACAGGCTCAGCTGGATTACGTTGATAGTCGGCTACAACCTTCCTGACCAGATCGATATCGGATTTGTTTTCCTTGATACCGGCCTGCGCTTTGACGTAATCAAGTAACTTGGCGGTTTCTGGAGTCTGGCCGCTGATTTTTTCAAGATAGGTAACAAGCTCTGCTGGCTTATCATCCTTGATAAGCTGCCTGACTACTTCTGTCGGCGAAAAGGAATCATCTTCTGGCGTTTCAGTTAACGTACTCAACATCATCTTGGCTCCGAAGATGACGGGAAGGATTCCCAATAGAGGAAGAACGGTCGTTACACCTTCCCCGTCAAACACCTTAAAAATTACAATGATAAGCCAAATCAAAAAGCCGACGCTGATAGCTCCCACAAACGACTTCAAAACACCTGCATAAATCATTTTGTGTCCCCAGCATAAATGACAGCTGATTAGTATTACGGCGCTTTGGGCTTCCATGTAGCCATAATGTAAGTCAGGGCTGCCAGTACAAAGAAACTGATCACAAACGGCCAGGCTGCAGCAAACGGGCCATCACTCCATTTAAACATCATTTTGAAAAACTGAATGACAACGTTCGCGATCAGCAGGAAGCGAACAGGAATCCATAGAATGACCAGCACCATGTACACCGCACCAATGACTCCATGAATGATATTACGCATGGCGCTCCCTGATGTTTGACCGGCAGCATTCTCGACCGGCTGGCCCTGCTGCTGTTTACTGTCCTCTTGACGAGGAAATTTAACGACATTGGTCATACTGGCCTCCTGCTGGATTCAGACACTGAACCGGTTAGCTAGTGTCCTCTGCGATGAAGCGTTAATGTTGGCTGGCATACGCGCCGAACAGCAAGCTCCATGATTTCTTTACTGATACGTTGATTTTCTTCTGGCGTAAGACATTCAGCACAAATTTGACCTAATTCAGCCTTTAATGAATTTGCACCAAAAACGCTATGTTTAAGCATGGTGAGACTGCAGCCGCAACGCTTGCAGTGAGTATGGATAAGTGTATTTTTCATCGGAATTCTCCGGCTGCTGACCTGAGTGCTTTACCCGGCCTTCACAAACATTATAGGACATTTTGTCCTATCCTGCAATTTTAGCGGCTAAAATTCTTTTCACACCTTCCAGATTTTACCCAATCCGGCATATTCAACCAGGATAGCCCAGGCCGAAAAAGGAATGGGGGTATCTCCCCCAATCCAGCGCCTGACGGTTCGACTGTCTTTCAGTCCGGTCAGTGTGGCTGCTTTGCTTCCTGTTAGCTCTGCTATCTGCATCAAAGTACGAATTTCTTCTGGCGTCGGACAAACCCATCCCGCACCAAAGGGTAAAAAACATTCTGACCTGATTGAGACAGGGTAGGGTTTAGTTTGCATTCACGATTCACCTGTTTTGTTGTCTTCCAGTAATTTCAGTTGATCAACATTGTAAAAAGTACGAACGCAAGTAGGGTCAAAATCCACTACCTGAGTTCCGCGACGGTTGATTCGATAACGTATAGGCTTATCTTCATGCGCCTCCACGCATCCTGAATCGTATATCGTAACGATTTTTACAATAGTGCCAATATTTTTAGCAAACACCGGATGATGCACACTCACGATTTCACATCGAGCACCAACGTAAAATTCCTTGTAGCGCTCAACGGTAATCATCCTATCTTTGTATTCTTTGGGACGTTCCTTTGCCAGCTGCTTGCGCCGTTCGCTTTCGGCCCTCATAGCTTCTCTTTCAGCCTCCCGTTCTCTCTGCATAACCGCTGTAATGCGTTCCTGGGCTGCTACAGCCCATTTACGGGCGATAAATGCTTTAGAGGCGGGTAATAACGCCTCAACCCTAACAAAGCCGTCAGGGAGCGTTAGAGGCGTTCTGTCAGGGGGAGGCGAAAGGGATTTTAACCAATCAGGCAAAGGCTCAGATGCCAGCCTGTCACGGGAATCAGCAGCGATAAAAGCAGGTTTCTTTCTGGCGTCAATCAGGCTTTGAAATACGCGGGATACATGTGCATCAACGGTTTCTCCAGGTCTGACTTCTGAAAGCCTAACAAAATGCGAACGATACCCTGTTTCGGATACAAAGGGTGCGCCTAAATCAACAGCATGAAACGAGGTGGAAAGATACCCCATCATACATCCGGCTTCGACCTTAACCCTTGCTCGCATACCACTGAAACTTTCGATGATAAAATCACCGTGCTGGCCCCACATAGGAACGCTACCGTCATCAGCACGGCAATATTCACTGATAACATGAGCCGCTTCATGTTCACCGGCATTACACCCAAAGAAGGTTTTACCGTTCATTTTCCAGATACAGGCTTCAAACCGGTACACAGCATCATGACGCTGTTGCAGATCACCGGTCATACAGGCTTTATTCAAATCAATTAGCGCAGAGTACGCCGCGTCCAGAATTCGATGGTCGTCCGGCAGCTGCTGCGCAATGGCTTCCATTTGCTGATCGCGAGAGTCATCGCCAGGATAATGTTTGGACATATTAAACCCCTGAAAAATCCCCTGCAGAGCAGGGGATAAAGACTCACTTAATCGATGGCCGCACGGAACTGCGCATATTCTTGATGCCCGCTGGCGTAATCAAACAGCTGATGATAATAAGCACTGCATCTTTCTGAAAATGGCAGATTAGAATTAGCAAGCTGGGCCAGCACAAAACTGGTTGCCACCATACCTGCAGCTTCTGCGCTTAACAAACCGTCAAAGTAATTACCCTGGACAGAAATACGGTAATGTTCACGGCTGTTTGGTGCCATAAAATAACCACCATTTGAAAGTTCATAAAAATCCCACTCACCACCATCGTAATGGGCTTCAATTTTATCCAGCGCACTACTTAAATATTGGCTTTTATTTTCAGAACTTAATTTACGCATCCACTTATAAGTGTGGTTTTCCACCAAAAGCCAGTATTGGCCGAAGAATTTCGGCATAAACATCAGGCGTTCTTCATAATCTGTAAGTTTACGAGCAGTAACGATAACTTCATTATTCATCGGAGTTCTCCGGTAGTTGACCTGAGTGATTTACCCGGCCTTCACAAACAGTATAGGACATTTTGTCCTATACCTCAACACTTAATAAACTGTTGAGAAAATTTTATTTGTCATCATATTTCCTTTTTATCTAAGAGCTGAATAAATTTAAGAAGGCCCGCTATGCGGGCCAGTTTGCAAATCATTTTTTAATGAAGCGCTGCAGCTGCTGCTTAAAATTATATTCAAAGTCCGGTTCAAAATCCCATGCGCGCCAGATAAGAAGATTGGTATCAGCCTCGCGAATTTCTACCTGGTGATCATCGTGCTTAGTAACGTTAGCAACCTTAACAGTTACAGTATCGACAAGGGGAGGGAGGTTCTTAAGTACATCTTTCATCGGAGTTCTCCGGTAATTGACCTGAGTGACTTACCCGGCCTTCACAAACATTATAGGACATTTTGTCCTATAATGTGAAGTGTTTTATTCTATTTCCCGACAAATTCTGAATACAGCAACCACCCAATAACAATGATACATGCAATATCAAAAAATAGAGAACAGTATAAATAAATACCTTCTGCTTTAATAAATTTTGTGAAGTGTGAATTAAACAAATCAGCACTTATATTCTCTTTGAGATCTTTATTCATTTTCTTGGCGTCAATCATTGCGTGAATTGACTTTATTAAATTGTGAAAACTTGCAAGTAATGAAAAGGTAAACACAAACAAATATAAATCCTTTTTTGTCCCCACCTCAAGCAGATAATAAATAAATGATGCAATAATCAAAACAAAGAAAACGGCAGATACTATTGACTGGATAATGCAGCGTTTTCTGTCCCATTTTATAAAACTTAAAAATGGTCCTTCTTCCAGACCTCTTCTTCATTATCATCATTTCCAGGTAGATCATACTTACCATCTAAAACTTTCTTTATAAATTGACTACGCTTGATGAAATTCATCATTACCGCAAAAATTATATACGACAAAGCGGCAACAATCATTCCAAAGTGAAGTAACGGAAATGTCGTAAATACCGTTTCAAAATGCGCATTATCATTCATATAAGTTCCTTCTTATTTTCCAAAACAACCCAACACTTCGAACCATCATACTCGTTACCACCTTCGGCAATAAAAATATGCTCACTGGAATCAATAGCTATTGCACCAGGTCTTTCATGTTGAGGGTCACGCAGACAATTTTTCCAGCCGTAAACCGCATCATTCCAGATAAGCACTATGCCGCTATCGGCATGTTCCGGGTTCTGTAATCGCCAGCTCCGGGCTATTTCTACGTAATTGATCATTAACCTGCCTCCGCGAGCAGATCCTGAATAGGGCGGAAATGGTTATTCGCTATAATATTTCGGCTCTCCCAACGGTCATGAGCGGCCTGCAGGTTAATCCAGAAATCTTCATCAGTCTGGAACAATACGGCCAGCTGTGAGGCTTCTGCTACGCTGATACGGCGGCTGTTATTGATTATCTGGCCGATAACTTTGCGGGACACACCCATTACCAGCGCCAGCTCTGCTTGGGTGATGTTCAGCGGCTTTAAAAATTCTTCTGACAGCATTTCGCCTACAGTGGTTGGTTCTGCGGTGATCGTATCCATATACCCCCCTAGCGGTATTTATGTGGATCGAGATAAATGTCGTAAGCATGGCCATCGCGCCAGCGAAAGATTAGACGCCACTGAATGCTCACCCGAATGCTTGACCATCCAGCGAGATTACCCTGCAAGCGTTCATAATTATTACCGGGCGGCGAGAACAATGACTTCTCACTGCTGGCAGCGGCCAGAAGAGACAGCTTACGGCGAAGCGGCTTTTCAATGATGGCCGGTATCTGTGCGCTCCGTGTCCCATGCACGTAGAACGCTGCAAGCTCACCGTTCTGGCTGTCCTTAAAGCTACCAATCATTCCAGCGCTCCATCATATTATTGAGTGTTCATTATATCATCAAATACGAGTTATGCGACCAAATTGGAACATGAAGATACCAATTTTGCACATTTTAAAATGATCCAATCGCGCATAACGATCCTAAGACGATCCCTTTAAAGCCCTTCTTTCTGGCGTAAACCCTTGCTGTCTTATAGCGGTTTAGAATTTCGAAGTTTACCTGGTATCTCTAGCGAGTATCTATGTCCGGCAAAGGTACTTTGCCGAGAGCGAAGCGGCCTAAGCTCGCGAAGCGAGTGGGTTATTATGTAGTTACATCATCCGTTAAGGTTTCTGCTTTGGGCCTTAACAAGGCCCGGAGCAGAAAACCTTTAAGGGCCAGATGTTTTGTACATTGGTTAGTGCGGTTGCGCCAGAGATTTATCTCTGGCAGAGCGAAGCGGCCTAAGCTCGCGAAGCGAGTGAGTCATTTTGGGGTGAAGACCGCTTGCGGTCGAGGGGCTTGCCCCTGGGGGGATGGGAGGCCGCTTGCGGCCGGGAGGGATTGAGAAGGGGGGTTCCCCCCTTCGGGGGCGTCGTTAGACGCGGTTAAAAATAAGGTTAATTTTTTTGGTTAAAAGTGGTTAAAGGATCGGTTAAAAGATTGGTTAAAGATCTGGTTAGAGGGGTGTGCAAAACTCAATTAAGACAATGATTATTAAGTGGAAAAATATCCACATGCGCCCCTCATATGTCATAAAGTAGCCCCTCAAGTGTCATGAAATCGCCCCTCATATGTCATAAAGTAGCCCCTCAAGTGTCATGAAATCGCCCCTCATATGTCACCATGACGCCCCTCAAATGTCGTAATTCCGCCCCTCAAATGTCATATCTTTACCGGTTTATAAACAAGGTTATCCACAGAAACGGGGGATGATTTGAGAACGTGATTAAGCTATGTACAGCTAAACATTTTTTTTTTTGGTAGCTAAACTTACGGCAAAAAAAAAGGGCGGTAATAACTCGCCCCTCAAGTGTCGTAATGTTGCCCCTCAAGTGTCGCCATCTGATTTAGGCTCGTCAGTGCTTCGCTTACAGTAGATACGATCTTTATCTACCCAGGCACTGTGAATGAGGCCGCTTTCTTTAAGTTCAACGCAGGCTTTATTGACCTGTTCGCGCCACTTTTTAATGCGATCTGAATCAGAACCGCACATCAGCTTGAAGGTATCCAGTTTCATAGGGTAGGGTTCGCGGTGGGAACCAAAGTAATCAAACAAGCGGCGAGCGGTGGGGGAGAGCTTGCGATATTTTTCCCAAACAAATTTCGAATAATGGTCCCCGGCAAAGAGTAAAACCATTTCCTTATCAATCATCACTTCACAGCGCGATGACCTTGTACCGCGCTCAATAACGCGAAATCGTCCGATTAGAGAAACCGACTCCAATTGCCCGACGCGATCAGAAATGAACTGCATGGCCGTTGCCTGCAGCCGGGTAAGACACTCCTCAGCTTTACTGATGTAACGCCCATTGTAAGACCATCCTAAATCCTGACAGAGTTCATAAAAAGTGAAAGTAATGGGTTCTCCCATGGGTTTCCTTTTGGCGTACTCTAGAACTTGCTGCCATACCAACTCGTCATCATCGGCCCTTAGCTCAAGTCCGGTATACGTGATACGCACGTCCTTATTGATATGATAAATTTCTTTTTTTTGCAGAGCTTCGCGGGGCTGACGCTTATTTTTAACAGTAAAGAGCGCAGAGCGCGCATAGTCGTTAGGTAGTGCTCGCATGGAATCAGGCCATGGAGCAATATCGAAAAGCGTCAGCTGCTTTTGTGTATTCTTTTCGTCGATAGTTTTTTTACGCTGGGCCAGTGCAGCCTCTTTCAGCTTATCGAGTTCTGAATGTGTTTTGTTATCTGTCATAAAAGCCTCAGCCGCTTTATCTGCGAATTGAGAAAAGGCCCATAGCGGGCCTTCATTCTATACTATGTTGCCATAGGGAACTTTGCAGCGTTTTCTGCAGCCTTACCCCATACCTTGATACGGAAAAAGTCGGTATATTACTTGACTTCACCGCTTTCCTGTTCTTTATAGCTCCCGTTAACCGCTATATCGAAAATTGCGATCGGTGTGCTTTTTGCTGTATACCGTAACTCTGTGTCTTTTGTTAGATTTCCGATAAACTGAAAACGCTTAAGATTTTTCATATGCAGATCTCTATCTCTGTGACTAGGGAACATAGAGTTTAGCTAAACAATTTGATTCGGTCAACATTTTAGCCGCTAAAATTTACATTGAGGCGTAAGCGTATCGTGTACAACCTAATTTTTTTTACTAACATCCTCAGACTGCTTGAAGAAAGAGGTATGACAAAGCAGGAGCTTTCCCAAAAAGCCGGGGTTTCAATCTCTTTTTTGTCGGACCTAACAAATGGAAAAGCGAACCCATCTTTAAGGGTGATGGAATCCATTGCTAATGCCCTCGATGTAGCCCTTCCTGTTCTCCTTGAAACAACTGATCTTGATGAACACAGCCTTATGCTGATGGCTAATGGAAAACCTGTTAAGAGCCTTCCCCCTGGCTATGTAAGAGTGTCCGTCATACTTTCCGAACAGCAAGCCTTTCGGGTACGTATGTGGAGTGATCAGGCTCGCCAGAAGTTAGGGCAGGAAGCAAAGGCAATGCTGGAAAAAATGCAGGAAAAGAAAGACAGTTAACGCCAGAAAAGGATGGTTCTGCAGGGATGCAGATTTTAGCCGCTAAAAAACATCCCCTTTCCCCGTCTTCGAACTACCAATAATTTCTCTTTAATGCTGGATTAACTCTTGCTTGCAAGTTTGTTTCGGTATATCGTTTGCCGTGATTTCAATTGTAAAAGCTATGTAAAGAAAAAGAGGAATTATGGACGCTGTAGATTCCGTTGATTTAAGAGCGATAGAAAAGCTCAAAAGGGACATGGGGCCAAGTTTGATGGAAGCGTTGGAAGATCCTGAAACGCTGGAAATCATGCTCAACCCGGATGGCAAGCTGTGGCGTGAGAAATTCGGTCAGCCTATGTTCTGCATGGGAACAGTGCCTGTACAACGTTCAAAAACCATTCTTCAAACTATCGCGGGCTTTCACAAAAAGATTATCGATCACAAATCGCCATTTCTTGAATGTGAACTCCCTATTGATGGTTCCCGTTTTGCGGGTCAGCTGCCGCCACTGGTTGCCGGTCCAACCTTTGCTATTCGTAAGAAAGCCTCACGCATTTTCCTTCTGGATGAATATGTAGATAAAGGCGTAATGACCAGGGCGCAGGCTGATTTTATTTGTCGCGAAATTGCCGCGCATAAAAATATTCTGGTTATTGGTGGTACTGGTTCAGGGAAAACAACGCTGTTAAACGCCATCATTGCTGAAATAGTTCGTCAGTTTCCAGACGAGCGTATCTGCATTATCGAAGATACGGGCGAAGTGCAGTGCGCCGCGCAAAATTTTGTTCAGTATCACACCACTGTTGACGTCACCATGACAGACATTCTTCGTCTGATCCTGCGTATGCGACCTGACCGTATTTTCGTAGGTGAAACACGCGGCCCGGAAGCCCTCGATATGCTTGACGCCTGGAACACCGGGCATGAGGGCGGCGCGGCCTCACTTCACGCCAACAACACGCTTTCTGCTCTCACGCGTCTGCGTTCACTGATCTCACGTAACCCGTTTGCTCCGCGAGAAATTGAGCCGGTAATCGGCGAAGCGGTCAACGTGATCGTCCAGATTTCTAAAACTACTGAGGGTCGCCGGATTAAAGAAATCCGCGAGATTCAGGGTTATGAAAACGGGGAATATATTTCCCAGCTCATTGCAGCTTAAAAAATGGAGGACATATCTACCACACACAGCAACGAAACTCAGGCCAACGGGCAGGCCATAAAGCTCAACCTTATTCAAATCGTTCCAGAACAACCTTAGTAAGGGGTTATTTAATGAAAACAGGTCTTTCCCACTTCAACCTCAGCAAACACGCCTTTATTGCATTTTTGGGCGCGATGCTGTTTTTCATGGCAGCTGAACCTGCTCTGGCGTCAAACACATCTGGCGGTGGCCTGCCGTTCGATGACTGGATGACCAACATCCGTACTTCTGTTACAGGACCATTTGCATATACCGCTTCCATTATCGGCCTGGTCGGTGCAGGCGCGATGTTGATCTTCGGCGGTGATATGAACGGGTTCCTTCGTACCCTGATTTTCATCGTTCTTGTTCTTAGCTTCCTGGTTGCGGCTCAAAACACGTTGTCTGCAATCACCGGGCAGGGTGCAGAACTGGCAGCAATGCTGACCAGCTCTAAAACAGGGGGAGTGGCATAACCATGGCATTACGCACGATCCCCATTCGTAGGGCGGCTTCAAGAACGAACCTCTTCATGGGCGGGGACCGTGAATTGGTTATGTTTTCAATCCTGCTGGCAGCGGTCCTTATCTTTACATCACAAGACTGGATCGCTGCCGGTGTAGGCATCGTGATTTGGGCGGGAGCACTTTTCCTGTTAAGGAAAATGGCTAAATCAGATCCGATGTTACGCCAAGTTTATTTGCGTAGCCTCAAATACAGCCAGCCGTATTATGCGCCCCGCGCTACGCCGTTCCGCAAAAATACAGGAACCCAAGGCAAACGTTATGAAAGGGTGAAAAAATGAATACCGCAATTCCTGTCTTAGTTGCGCTGATAGGGCTGATCTTGCTTGGCATGATGCTGGCTTACTATCAGCGTATGGTGAAGGAATATCACCTTAAAAAACATCGCTCGAAGGATGAAGCCTTAGCCGACATGCTGAATTACGCCGCTGTTGTTGATGATGGCGTGATTGTATGTAAGAACGGTTCTTTTATGGCGTCATTCTTTTTTAAAGGTGCAGACAACGCGAGCGCGACCGACCAGGAAAGAGAGCTTGTCTCATTTCGCATTAATAAAGCGATTGGCAGACTCGGCAACGGCTGGATGATGCACGTTGATGCAATGCGTACCCCGGCTCCGTCATACAGTGACCGAAACGCTTCACACTTTCCTGATCGTGTTTCCGCTGCCGTGGATGAAGAACGCCGCCGTCTGTTTGAAAAGCTGGGGCAACTGTATGAAGGGTGCTTTATCGTTACCTTCACCTGGTTCCCGCCAGCGCTGGCAGAAAGCAAATTTACGGAACTGATGTTTGATGACGACCGCGAAGCCTCCACTGATAAAGACGCTACGCTGAATCTCATTGAAAAATTTAAGCATGAAATCAGCATAATTCAGGCGAACCTTTCACAGGCAGTTTCAATTGAGCGACTGAACGGCGTGAAAGTCGAACTGGAAGACGGCTCCGTCGCAACGATGGATCAGCAGCTGGAATACCTGCAGTATTGCATTACGGGGCTGCAACATCCTATACGTCTGCCAAACAACCCTATTTATCTGGATAGCCTCATTGGTGGTCAGGAGTTTATTCCTGGCATCACGCCACGTATCGGGAAGAACTTCATTCAGGTTGTGGCGATTGAAGGCTACCCCTCTGAATCTTATCCGGGCATTCTCACTAAGCTGGCCGAACAGCCATGTGAATACCGCTGGTCCACGCGCTTTATTTTCCTCGATTCTCACGAAGCCATTTCAAAGCTGACGGCATTCCGCAGGAAGTGGAAACAGAAAGTACGCGGTTTTATGTCTCAGCTGTTCAATACCAATAACGGCTACGTTGATGAAGACGCATTGTCTATGGTCAACGATGCATCTTCTGCTATTGCAGAGACTAATTCCGGTTTGGTCAGTCAGGGTTATATCACCAGTGTCATTATCCTGATGAATGAGGACCGCCAGAAGGTCGAAGATGCCGCTGAGTTTATGCGCAAGGCTGTTAACAATACCGGCTTCGCCGCGCGAATTGAAACCGTGAACACGGTGGATGCCTACTTTGGTTCCTTACCGGGCCATGGCGTTGAAAACGTGCGGCGACCGCTGGTAAATACCCTTAACCTTGCCGATCTGATGCCAACCAGTACAATCTGGCCGGGCGAAAATAAAGCCCCAAGCCCGATGTTCGAAGTAGGCGCACCACCATTGACACACTGTGTCACGTCAGGGAATACGCCATTCAGACTTAATCTGCATGTTCGTGACCTCGGCCACGCCTTCATGTTCGGGCCAACCCGTGCAGGTAAATCTACCCATCTGGCGTTAACCGCTATGCAGTGGCGTCGTTACGCTAACTCGCGCATTTTCACTTTCGATAAAGGTCTGTCGATGTTTGCTACCTGCAAGGCCGTAGGCGGGAAGCATTTCACGATTGCCGGTGATGATAACCAGCTGGCGTTTGCACCTTTATCACGACTGGATACTCCTACACGCCGCACATGGGCGATGGAATGGATTGAAGCCATTCTGATCCTGAACGGGGTCAAAGTTGATGCTCCTATGCGAAATGCTATTGCTGACGCCATTAAGAGTATGTCTGAGACTCACTCCAAAACCCTGTCTGAATTTACGGTTACGGTTCAGAACAATGTCATTCGTGAGGCACTCAAACAATACACCATTGATGGCAACATGGGTCATCTGCTCGATGCAGAAGAAGATGGTCTTGATATTTCTGACTTCATGACGTTCGAGATTGAACATCTCATGAACATGGATCAGAAATACGCGCTGCCGGTGCTGCTCTATCTCTTCCGTCGCATTGAAGAATCGCTGGATGGTAGTCCTACACTCATCATCCTCGATGAGGCCTGGCTCATGCTGGGTCATCCAGAATTCAGGGGCAAAATCCGCGACTGGCTTAAATCCATGGCTAAGAAAAACTGCTCTGTTCTTATGGCAACTCAGCAGCTTAGTGATGCGGCCAACTCTGGCATTCTCGATGTCATTATTGAGTCAACTGCCTGCCGAATCTTCCTGCCAAACAGCCACGCCCTGCAGGAAGAAGCCATGCCTCTGTATATCAATATGGGGCTTAATCGCCGTCAGATTGAAATTATCGCGTCTGCCGTACCAAAACGCGATTACTACTACGTATCCGAAGAAGGCCGCCGCCTGTATCAGCTCGCGCTGGGGCCACTTGCGCTGGCATTTGCGGGAGCTACTGATCCCGATTCAATCGCTGCAGTTAAACAACTGTCCGAAACATACGGTGATGGCTGGGTTGATGAATGGCTACGCACTAAGGGTCTGGACTTAAATGATTATGAGTATGAGGTCGCTGCATGAAACTTTTTAACGGTAAAAAAACCCCTCAGCCTGATAGCCCTAATCCGTATCTCAATGCACGTCGTTCATGGAATATCCACATGGGCCATGTGCAGCAGTTCGGGGCGCTGGGTATTTTCATTGGTGTAGCGGGTCTGCTTATCGGTCTGGCCGCTGTGGGGGGAATTACTTACATCGGGAGCCAGTCGAAAATTGTCCCGATGGTTTATGAACAGGACAAGGCAGGTAACTACGTCAGCCTGACACGGGCAGACCGTTTGCCGCCAGCGAAGATCGACGACTACCGCACCGCTGTATGGAACTTTATCGATCACATCAGAACGGTTACGCCAGATGGTGAACTACAGCGTAAGTCCGTATTGCGCACCTACGCGTTTTTGTTCCCGGATGATCCCGCCACAACAAAAGCGAATGAATACCTGAATGGTTCGAAAGAACGTAATCCTTTCACCCGTGCAAAAACGGAAATGGTCAGCTCTGAGCTGATTTCCGTTCTGCAGCAAACGCCAGATACCTGGCAGGTTGACTGGATTGAGACAACACGTAACCGCGACGGTACGTTAAAAAATCCACCGGTCCGAATGCGAGCACTGGTCAACGTTTATCAGAACACTAATCTGAACGCAAAAATTAACGAAAACAATGATGTGATGAACCCACATCGTATTTTCATTAAAGATTTCAACTGGTCAAAACAACTGTAAATTCGGGGCCGAAACATGAAAAAGTCAATTATCTCAGCGTTAATTTTGAGCTTACCGCTTCTGGCTAATGCGGCTCCCGGTAGTGATCCGCTGGCCGACCAATATTTCTCTAACAATGAGCCATCGCTCACACCACAGGAGCGAGCAGCCATTGGAATAGGTCAGAAATGGCAGACCGGTGCTGGCAGCGTAACCAGTAAGCCATTTGCAGGGCCAGACGGTGCAATCAGTTACGTGTATACAACGGGCCAGACGCAGATTGTCTGTGCCGTACTGCAGCTGTGCGATGTCGCTTTGCAGCCAGGAGAGAACGTCAACAATATTGACGTTGGTGATCCACGCGTAACGGTATCTCCTTCAATCACTGGTTCTGGTGCAGCGCAGCAGCTGCATCTGATCATCAAGCCTCTGGATGTGGGCCTTGATACCTCTTTGGTCGTGACGACTGACCGCCGCACATATCGTATGCGTGTTAAAACCAGCCGCACCAAATTTATGCCGTATGTGTCTTTTACCTACCCGGAAGACGCGCAGGCTAAATGGGATGCCATTCGGACGCGTGAAGCCAAGCAGCTGCGTGACAACACAATTCCTCAAACTGGTGAATACCTGGGGAATCTGGATTTCAACTACAAAATCAGCGGTTCTGCTGGCTGGAAACCGGTACGTGTATATAACGATGGCGTCAAAACCATTATCCAGTTCCCTAAAACGATTTCTTCTGGCGAAACCCCAATCCTTCTGGTTGTGCGTAAAGAAGGCGGGCTGTTCTCTAAAGACGAAACGCAGCAGGTAAACCTGCGTACCCAGGGAGACAGAACGATTGTCGATGGCCTGTTTGACAAGGCATATCTGGTAATTGGCGTCGGTTCGAGCCAGGAAAAAGTGACTATCACAAGGGGCTAATAATGAAAGCAGCAATGAAATTAACCTCTGCTATGGTGCTGGCCGCAAGCCTGTTAATGACTGGCTGTGTCTCTTCCGGTTATGGCAACTATTCGAATGCCAATATGTTCGCCTCTACGAGCATGGCAGATAACACCGTTGCGCATCTGGCAGCGCTGTATCCTCCGGGACGTACTACGTTCACGATGAAACAACCTGCCAAAGATCAGTTCGGTTCGGCACTTGTTCAACGTCTTCGGTCGCGGGGTTATGCCGTTATTGAGTTCACGAAAGACGGTAAGCCTCAGAGCGCCCTGGCAAATTCAGGGACCACTCTTGGTTATGTCGTGAACACCGTCGCGCCTAACCTGTACCAGGTCACAACGTATGTTGGTGGCGTCACGTTAAGCCGTGGTTTCGCTCTGGCAACAGACGGCAAAGCATACCCGGCAGGCCCATGGACTCGTGAGGAATAAAGGATGGCTGACCAAGATAAAATGTCCCCCGACGCTTCTCCGGGCGTTGCTAACAAAACCGATGTACGCCGCGTTAACAAAAGACCTATGTACATTGCTATAGGCTGTGTGGCTGCATTCTGCCTTGTCGTTGCATACGTCGCGAATAAACGTGCCAACCAGGGCGCGTCTGATACGGCAGAAACGACTGTTCAACGCGGCAGCAGCCGCGATACCTCAGCAATGGCAATGGATGTTATGGGAGGTGGTAGTTCCGGGCTTATTGAAGCACCGGCAACACCGCCAGAGATTCCGAAACAGGATGATAAAACCAAACCGAGCACAGATTATACAGCGGTTCCCGTTGCACCGGTGGCTGATCCAGATCAGCCGCCCGTACCGCAACGGTCGGAATCACCACGGCAGAATGATCCAGAAGCAGACCAGATTCGTCGCAATAAAATGCGTGATTTTGTTGAGGCCGTAAAAGCTAAAACGGAAGTGAGCCTGCCTAACCAGCTTGGGCGTTCAACCACTGCAGGCAATACACCGCAAACCCGCGATGAAATGCTGCAGGAAATCGCTAACGTTCGCCGTCAGATGGAACAGAACAATGCTGGCGATGCTACTGCAAGTTATGACGCTCAGGTTCAGAGAATCCGGGCCTCTATGAATGGCGGCGCAGATAGCGGCAGCGATACTGGTATGCAGCTGGCATCAGTGGGTGGTACTTCCGTTTCCCGAAATGACATCAACCAGTTCGGTAAGAAAGGGCAGGGTGACAGATGGTTACTGGATGAAAAAGTTTCGGCACCACACAGCCAGTATGAACTTCGTGCGGGCTGGGTCATTCCTGGCGTCATGATTAGCGGTATTAACTCTGATCTTCCAGGGCAGATTGTTGGTCAGGTTGCTCAGGACGTTTATGACTCGGCAACAGGCAAATACCTTCTTATCCCTCACGGTACTCGCGTGATAGGTACATATTCAAGCGATGTTGCCTATGGTCAGGAAAGGGTCATGATTGCCTGGCAGCGTCTGGTATTCCCGGACGGAAAAGCTCTTGATTTAGGCTCCATGCCGGGCGCAGATATGGCGGGTTATTCTGGTTTCCGTGATCAGGTTAATAACCATTACTTCCGTATCTTTGGTAACGCTCTGCTGCTGTCAGGTATCACCGCGACAATTGCTTACTCTCAGGATCGCGACCAGAACAATAACAACTCGAATCAGGCTCCGAACATGAGCAGTGAAATGAGTGCAGCGCTGGGTCAGGTATTCGGTCAGGCCATTGCGCAGGTTGTACAGAAAAACCTGAATATCGCGCCTACGCTCGAAATTCGTCCGGGTTATCGCTTCAATATCATGGTCACTAAAGACCTGGCATTCACAAAACCTTATCAGGCATTTGATTACTAAGAGGACAAGACGATGAGTACACGTTTCGTTTTAGCCGCTAAAAAAGCGTTACTGGCTTCCTTCGTGGCGTCAATCATGGCATTACCGGCGCAAGCCGGTATCCCTGTCATCGATGGTACTAATGTGGTGCAAACCACGATCAGCGCAGTCAATAACGTTCAGGCTGTGGCAAAACAGATCCAGCAGTACCAGACGCAGCTGCAGCAGTATGAAAATATGCTCAAAAATACAGTCGCACCTGCGGCCTATATCTGGGATCAGGCCAATTCAACCATCAACAAATTGTTGCAGGCGCAGGACACTCTTAATTACTACAAAAATCAGGCAGGGAGTCTTGATTCATATCTGAAACGCTATCAGGACGTGAATTACTACCGCTCATCACCGTGCTTTAACAGTAATGTTGAATGTACTGCGGATGAAATCAGCGCACTGCGTAAAGCTGAACAGAACAGCTCTGAGGCACGTAAAAAGGCCAACGACGCTGTGTTTAAGGCTCTCGACGAACAGCAGGAAACATTGCAAAGCGATGCTGATAACCTGGCAGATTTGCAGACTCAGGCAACCGGCGCGCAAGGGCAAATGGAAGCTATTCAGGCAGCTAACCAGCTTGCCAGTGCTCAAACGAACCAGCTGCTGCAAATCCGCTCGCTCCTGGTAGCTCAACAAAACGCTGCAGCAACACTGGCACAGGCTCAGGCCGATAAAGAGGCCCAGCAAGCAGCTGCATCAGAAACATTCAGGGCTGGGACTTATACCAAAAGCCCCGCTCAATCTTGGTAAGGTGATACTCCTATGAAATATATCATTCCACTCATTCTGTCGGCGTTCTTTATCACAGCTTGCGATCAAAAAACCGAACCCAGCCAGATTGATTGCAGTAAGTCAGTATCAAAGATGACTGACCAGGAAAAAAACCAGTGCGGTAAATCTGGCGAGTTTACAAAAAGCCCCGAAAAGAAATGGTGACAGAATGAAATTCAGGCATCTAATTTATCCTTGCTTATCTGTGTTGCTGATATTAATCAGCACACAGGCACAGGCTGCACCATTAGATAGTGCTGGGTTGCTTGATGATATCCTTAACCGCTTTGCAAATGTTGCCAGCACTTGGGCTGGCACCATACAAAATTACGCGACCTGGATATTTTGGTCATTAGCGGTAATTTCGATGGTATGGACATTCGCAATGATGGCAATGCAGGGCGAAGGATTATCGGCTGCTCTTGCAGAAGTAGTTCGTTTTTTTGCTGTGTTAGGTTTTTTCTTCTATCTGCTAAAAAACGGCCCGGCAATATCGGTTGATATTCAGGATTCATTACGACAACTCGCGGCTAATGCTTCTGGTTTATCAAAATCATTCTCGCCTTCGGGCATAGTAGATATAGGGTTTGATATTGTATCGAGAGTCGTAGACCAATCATCTATTTGGTCCCCAGCTGACTCAACTGTCGGCTTGATTTTAGCCGGAGTTATTCTATGCGTATTAGCACTTGTCGGTGTAAATATGCTTCTCCTACTGATTACTGGTTGGATTTTAAGTTACGGCGGTATTTTCTTACTCGGTTTTGGCGGTGCTCGTTGGACTTCCGATATTGCCATTACATTCTTCAAAACAGTTTTAGGAATTGCCCTGCAGCTGTTCACAATGGTTCTAATCGTTGGTATTGGAAAATCCTTCATAGACCAGTATTACCAAGCGATGGGCGCTGACGCAGTACAAATGAAATCTATGTTTGTAATGCTTGTAGCCTCAATTGTTCTTTTGGTTCTTGTTAATAAAGTTCCTCCTATGGTTGGCAGTATTGTAGGAGGCGCGTCAATGCAAGGCATTGGTGGCTTTGGTGCCGGTGCAATTATTGGGGCTGCAGCTGCAGCAGGAGCCGCAATAGCAACTGCTGGCGCTGCAGCGGCAGCGGGTGCCGCAAATGCAGCTGGGGGCGCATCAGCACTCAAAGCGGCGTTTGAATCAGCACAAGCAGCCATGGCCGAAGAATCAGGTTCTGGCGGTAAAAGCGGTTCAGGTTCCGGTGGAGGATTTGGCGGCGGGGAAGATACCGGTTCTGTAGATACTTCTGGGGGCCAACCATCTGGCGGTTCCGGTGGTTCGTCTGCATGGAGCAGTTCAGGTAGCGCCAGCGGAGGAAGCCAGGGGTTTGCTTCTTCATTCTCACGAGCTGGCCGTATGGCTTCTCACATGGCGAGTAGCTTGGCAGAGGGCATGGCTGCACGCAATACGGCCAAGCATGACTCAAAAATCAGCGCGGCAAAAGACACCATTGCACAAACTGCAGGTGGTCAGCTTGCTTCCCAAATCCGTGCGCAAACAGCTGCTCGTCAGTCTGGCCCGATGGTTTCAGATGACACGGCTATGCAGGGTGCTTTCGCCAGTAACGATAACGCCAGCACAAATCAGTTTAGTGGTGACGGCCTGAGTGGAAGTCAGCCAGATACAGACAATGGTTCTGGAAAGTCACAGGCTCCACAAGGCAGTGATGAATATGAACAGTTCAAAAACAAACAAAACTTCTAAGGGGTTCGTTATGAAAGCAATACTTTCCGTTCTGGTTCTAGCTGCAAGTTCTGTTGCTATGACAGCCCCGGCTAAAGCCGCAGATCCATGCGAACAGGTCTTATGCCTGTATGGTGTGATGACAACCGGAAATGTCGCAAGCGGGTGTTCAGGGCCGGTTGGTGACTATTTCAATATCATCGAGAAAAAACACGGTTCTTTCCTGCCGGATCATACTTCGCGCAAGCGTAAAAAACAGCTGGATAAGTGCTCATCCGCTGGAAGTGATGTGGTTGAAAAAATTAATAACAAGTTTGGCCGTCTTCGCGGGCTGTGATCAAAGGAGAATAATATGCCGTATTTAGATATGCCACCGGCTCAGGTTGAACGTGTAGTTTGCTCAATTACTGCAGCGATAAAATATCAGGTTCCGGCTAACATTATGTTAGCCGTAGCTGAAAAAGAGGGTGGTAGTACCGGACTTGAGAATAAAAATCGCAACTCAAATGGCACATATGATGTGGGCCGTATGCAGTTCAATACGATTTATTTAAAAGATCTGGAAAAATACGGCATTACAGCAGAGGACGTAGCACAGCCTGGCTGTTATTCATATGATTTGGCTGCGTGGCGTATACGCGGCCATATCAAAAATGATAAAGGCGACATCTGGACAAAAGCTGCAAATTATCATTCAAAAACGCCTCAATTTAACGAGGTCTATCGTGCTGACCTGATAAGAAAAGCAGCTAAATGGCAGACATGGATTGAAGCACGCTTTAATACGTTTGATGCGACAAAGCCTGCCGGAACGACTCCACAGCCGCAACTGGCGGCTGCAGGGGTTACGCCAGAAGAAAGGGCGGGGAAAAGCATTGCGCAGGTTACTGACCTTGCACAAAGCGACACACACGCTACAGAACCGCCAAAGAATGACGGGACAGCAGCAACACCATCTACGCCGGATCAACTTATTGGTTTTGCCGCTTCTGTAAAACAAATTCCGGTTAAAAGCGTCGCAAAGGCTGACTACCAGCAGCCCGCACAGCAACTACCTGGTCGTTATAACAAGGCTGCAGCGGATGCACTGGCTGCAGTATATGGAAATATCAAACTACGTTGATTTTAGCGGCTAAAACATGCCTTTCAAAAATGTAGAACTCATTAAGTGGGTCGCTTTAATCTTAATGATTGGCGACCATATTAATAAATATTTATTAAATGACACAATCCCCATTTTATATAATGCCGGACGTGTTGTGATGCCTCTTTTTTGCTTTGTTCTGGCGTATAACCTTGCCAGACCAGATTCATACACCTATAGCGTATATTCAAAAGTCTGTCAGCGCCTGATGATATTTGGCCTTCTGGCGACACCTGCATACATAATGCTGGGTGGTGTAATTGATGGTTGGTGGCCGCTTAATATCCTTTTTACCTTGCAGGCCGTCACCATCATTTGTTACCTCATTGAATTAGGCGAACGTAGACATCTTCTCTTTGCTTTATTAGTTTTTGCTGGCTATGGCGCAATAGTTGAATTTTGGTGGCCTGCGGTGGCTATGGGTGTATGTATCTGGCTATATTATAAGAAGGGAAGGGGAGTATTTATTCTCCTTGCATTTGTCAGTTGCGTACTACTTACTGTTATTAACCATAATTTTTATGCACTACTGTCTATACCGTTAATTGCAATTATCGGGAATATCCGTTTTAATCTCCCCCGGCTAAAATGGTTTTTTTACGTCTTCTATCCCACACACCTTTATCTGATTCTGGCTTTACAGCTTTACCTTGCTACAAAGGGCTATCTGTTTTTCACCTGAGGATGATGGGAACCCGGCCCTGTCCGGGCGAGCCATTTTAACACCGGCATAGTGATGCTGATAGAAGATGCAAAAAAGCCCGACTGGCAGCCGGGACAGTACATGCGCAGCGGGCGAACTCCGGGCCGGTATGACACGCACACGGCCAGCCGGGACAGTACATGCGCAGCGGGCGAACTCCGGGCCGGTATGACACGTACACGGCCAGCCGGGACAGTACATGCGCAGCGGGCAAACTCCGGGCCGGTATGACACGCACACGACCAGCCGGGACAGTACATGCGCAGCGGGCGAACTCCGGGCCGGTATGACACGTACACGGCCAGCCGGGACAGTACATGCGCAGCGGGCAAACTCCGGGCCGGTATGACACGCACACGACCAGC
>NZ_JBKGTJ010000010.1:0-83729 GCF_049472055.1 Klebsiella pneumoniae complex sp. WS1778 | reverse complement strand
CGGTGGTCATAAAGCGAAAAAATTCGGTGGAGCGGTAGTTCAGTCGGTTAGAATACCTGCCTGTCACGCAGGGGGTCGCGGGTTCGAGTCCCGTCCGTTCCGCCACTTATTTAACATTAAGCCTGCTCAGATAGCAGGCTTAGTGGTAAGAAAGCTTTAGGGGCGTAGTTCAATTGGTAGAGCACCGGTCTCCAAAACCGGGTGTTGGGAGTTCGAGTCTCTCCGCCCCTGCCATTTATAAGAATCCTTTGCTCAGGCAAAGGATTTTTTTTATCTCTGCTCTCTATCTGCAATATCCCTGTTCAAAATACCTTGCTTCTCTCCGTCCATGGAGAGTACCGCTTATTCCAGGATAGGGCTTTTCAGGATCTCGTGGATCTGCCCCTGCTTATCGCTATTTTGTAACCAGATCGCATAGAGTGGGCGGGAAAGCGTAGCGCTGTCCATGACCGTATGTAACCCATGCTTCTCTTTGGCCCAGCGAACAGGTAGCCAACAGCAGCCGTTCAGGCGTGATAATTGCTGGTAGATCAGTTCAGCTGAAGAGGTAGTGAGCAGCGGAACATCATCACTTCCTATCAGACCCACTTCGTTTTGCTGAAAATCAGGCCCCCATTCAAGGCGCAAGTAATTCAATTCATTTCTGTTTTTTGCAGGCGATGCGCAATACAAGGCAAGGGTAAAATTACCCAACAGCTGGCTGCTTAATTCATCCATCTTCGGCGATTCGGTGGTGATCAGCAGATCCAACTGGCGTTCGTGAAGCTGTTTAACCAGCGACTGCCGCTGTGCGATACGCGCTTCAAACTGGAGATTGTAAGGTGCGCTGTAGAGGGTGCCGAGCCAGCCGTTAAGCATGCATTCCCACAGCGAGGCGCTGGCTCCGATGGAGAATTCATTATGTCGCGAAGAGTGTGCGACCTCCTTGCGCGCAGCCTGCCAGGTATTCATTAACGTTTCGGCGTAAGGCAGGAGCTTTTCTCCGGCCGTCGTCAGGCGAATGTTATTACGATGTCGGGTGAACAGGTTCACACCAAGTTGATTTTCCAGCTGACGAATACGAAAGCTGACCGCTGACTGCGTCAGGTAAAGCGCCTCTGCTGCTCGCCCAAAGTGACGAGTTCTGCTCACTTCCAGGAAAGTCTTGAGCAATTCCGTATCCACACCGTTCTCCACAAAATTATTTGTCGTGATGATTTAAATGTTTTGTTTGACGCTCTGTCAAGCGTAACTAATACTCCGCGCCATAAATAGCTCGGCCAAAGAATCAGGAGCGTGTAGGATGGCGGAAAGCTTTACGACGACTAATCGTTTTTTCGACAATAAAAATTATCCACGCGGGTTCTCCCGTCACGGTGATTTCACCATCAAAGAGGCGCAACTGCTGGAACGTCATGGTTATGCCTTTAACGAACTGGAACTGGGTAAACGCGAACCTGTTACCGATGATGAAAAACAGTTTGTCTCGGTGTGCCGTGGTGAGCGTGAGCCGGTAACGGAAGCAGAACGCGTATGGATTAAGTATATGGCGCGCATCAAGCGGCCGAAGCGTTTCCATACCCTTTCCGGCGGCAAACCGCAGATGGAAGGCGCTGACGATTACACCGAAAGCGATGACTAAGAAAAAAGGGCGTAAGCCCTTTTTTTACGCCATCATTTTCTGCAGATGGTTTAGCATCCGGTCTATCGCCCGATAGCTGAGCGCCTCCTGCAAATGACGGCGTTCAATCTCTTCAGCCTCTGCCAGATCGGCAATGGTTCTCGCCACCTTTAACAGACGCTGCCAGGCTCGAATAGAGAGCCCCAACTGCGTTAGCGTCTGTTCCAGCCAGACAGCGTCCTCCCGCCGTAAGTGGCAGCAGCTCTTCATTTCACGATTCTCAAGATGAGCATTGAGCTTATTTTGCCTGAGCATTTGCCGTTCGCGCGCCGCCAGCACCCGCTGCCGGACCGTTGCGCTAGACTCTTCGCCCTGCGTGCCCTGGCTCAGTATCCCTGGCGGCGGCAGCGGGATCTCTAAGGAGAGATCGAAGCGGTCAAGGAAGGGGCCTGACAGACGTCCCAGATAACGTAATGTCTGCTCAGGCGATGTACGATTATGTTTGCCCTGATAATGCCCTGTCGGGCTTGGGTTCATCGCCGCGATAAGCTGAAAGCGCGCCGGATAGTCAATTTTGGCGCGCGAGCGTGATATGTGGATCTTGCCTGACTCAATGGGTTCGCGCAGCGCATCCAGTACACGCCGCTCAAACTCAGGCAGTTCATCAAGAAACAGCACGCCATTATGGGCCAGGGAAATCTCACCGGGGACCGGTATTGAGCCGCCGCCCACCATCGCTGCCAGCGAGGCGCTATGGTGAGGCGCGCGAAACGGCCTCTGACGCCACCGGGTCTTCGCGGTATGCAGATTGACCAGGCTCTGAATGGCCGTGCTCTCCAGGGCTTCCTGATTGCTTAATGGCGGCAGGAGACCGGGTAGCCGGCTGGCAAGCATGGTTTTCCCGGTGCCGGGTGGGCCGATCAGGAGCAGGTTGTGACCCCCGGCGGCCACAATCTCCAGCGCTCGCTTGCCCTGCTGCTGGCCGATAACATCGCGCAGATCTTCGCCGCGTTCATCAACGGTGGGTGCCTCGGCGAGAGGCGGCGAAAGCGATGTCTGCCCCGCGAGAAAAGCACACACCTCCTGCAGGTGGTCGGCGACCAGGCAATCGCTGCCGCCGATCAGGCCGACCTCAGCCGCATTATCAGAGGAGACGACGATGCGCCGGCCGGCTTTGATGGCTTCCATTGCGCTGGGGATCGCCCCTGGAACGCCGCGTAACCCACCTGTGAGGGCGAGTTCGCCCACAAACTCATATTGATTCAGTCGCGTCGTGTTGAGCTGCTCTGAGGCAACGAGAAGCGCGAGAGCGATAGGTAGATCGTATCGCCCGCCCTCTTTAGGCAGATCCGCTGGCGCCAGGTTAATGGTTATTTTCTTCGCAGGGAAAGCGTAGCCGCTGTTGATCAGGGCGCTGCGAACCCGGTCACGGGCCTCTTTCACGGTGGTCTCCGGCAGTCCGACCATAGTCAGGCCGGGCAGACCGTTGCTGAGATGAACCTCGACAGTAATCAATGGCGCTTCGATACCGAGCGCCGCGCGGGTATAGACGATGGCGAGCGACATAAAACCTCCTGGACCAGGCAGGATTATGGCTGACCTGTGTTAAAACGGGATCGGTAATAGTCAGAAGTTAGGACCATAAATCCATACTTTTCGCGCCATATTGTTACATTTAGCCGAAACTGGAAGTTCGCTCGCAAAACAGAGCGGCGTTGGGAAGGAGGGCGCAAAAGAGCGCGGCAGGCGAGAGAAAACTGAGTTTTTTTCATCTTCGAATTTTTTCATATAAAACAATTATTTTTGCTGAAACTGTTAGGCTGCTCAGCAACAGAGATATAAAAAAATCTTGTGTTTTATGTGATGTCTGTGGTACCTCTTTAGGTATTCCTTCGAACAAGAAGCCAGAAAGTACAGAAAATGACAGCCCTTCTACGAGTGATTAGCCTGGTCGTGATTAGCGTGGTGGTGATTATTATCCCACCGTGCGGGGCTGCACTTGGACGAGGAAAGGCTTAATAATCAAGCCTTAACGAACTAAGACCCCCGCACCGAAAGGTCCGGGGGTTTTTTTATAACTGAAATAACCTAAGCGAGGAGCAGATGATGACTTTTAGCATAAAATTCTGTTTCTCCCGATTTATGACGGGGAACTAACTATGAATGGCGCGCAGTGGGTGGTACATGCTTTGCGGACACAGGGGGTCGACACCGTTTTTGGCTATCCGGGTGGCGCAATTATGCCGGTTTACGATGCACTGTATGACGGCGGCGTGGAGCACCTGCTGTGCCGGCATGAGCAAGGGGCAGCCATGGCGGCCATTGGTTATGCGCGAGCAACCGGTAAAACCGGGGTATGTATCGCGACTTCCGGCCCGGGCGCAACCAACCTGATCACCGGCCTGGCGGACGCTTTGCTTGACTCCATCCCCATTGTCGCTATCACCGGCCAGGTGGCCGCACCCTTCATCGGCACGGATGCGTTCCAGGAGGTAGACGTTCTCGGTTTGTCACTGGCCTGTACTAAGCACAGTTTCCTCGTGCAGTCTCTGGACGAGCTGCCGCGGGTCATTGCTGAAGCTTTCCAGGTGGCAAACTCAGGCCGTCCAGGCCCGGTGCTGGTTGATATCCCTAAGGATATTCAGATGGCGCAGGGCGATCTCGATCCCCATTTCTCTATGGTCGCCGATGAGATGGCATTCCCGCAGGCGGAAGTGGCTCAGGCTCTGCAGATGCTGGCTCAATCGCAGCAACCGATGCTGTATGTTGGCGGCGGGGTCGGCATGGCGCAGGCGGTACCGGCGCTGCGCGAATTCCTCGCAGTGACCCGGATGCCGGCGACCTGCACCCTGAAAGGGCTGGGCGTGGTGGACGCCGATTACCCGTATTATCTCGGCATGCTGGGAATGCACGGCACCAAGGCGGCCAATCTGGCGGTACAGGAGTGCGATCTGCTGATCGCTGTCGGCGCGCGCTTTGACGATCGCGTGACTGGCAAGCTCAACACCTTCGCGCCGCATGCCAAAGTGATCCATATGGACATCGATCCGGCGGAGCTGAACAAGCTGCGCCAGGCGCACATTGGTCTGACCGGCGATCTGAACCGCTTGCTGCCGGCGCTGCAGCAGCCGTTAGCGATCGATGGCTGGCGCGAGCGGAGTGCCGCACTGCGTGCCGATCACGCCTGGCGTTACGATCATCCCGGTGAGGCTATCTACGCGCCGCTGCTGCTGAAACAGCTTTCCGACCGCAAGCCGGCGGACAGCGTGGTGACAACCGACGTAGGCCAGCATCAGATGTGGTCGGCTCAGCATATGACCTATACCCGCCCGGAAAACTTCATCACCTCCAGCGGCTTAGGCACCATGGGCTTTGGCCTGCCGGCCGCCGTTGGTGCCCAGGTGGCGCGCCCTAACGATACGGTGATCTGTATCTCTGGTGACGGCTCCTTCATGATGAATGTGCAGGAGCTGGGCACCGTAAAACGCAAGCAGTTACCGCTGAAGATCGTATTACTCGACAACCAGCGGTTAGGGATGGTTCGACAATGGCAGCAGCTGTTTTTCCAGGAACGTTATAGCGAAACCACTCTGACTGATAACCCTGATTTCCTCACGCTGGCCAGCGCCTTCGGTATTCCTGGCCAACACATCACCCGTAAAGACCAGGTTGAAGCGGCACTCGACACCATGCTTTCGAGCCAGGGGCCATACCTGCTTCATGTCTCAATCGACGAACTTGAGAATGTCTGGCCGTTGGTGCCGCCCGGCGCCAGTAACTCTGAAATGCTGGAGAAATTATCATGATGCAACATCAGGTCGCTTTACAGGCACGTTTCAACCCGGAAACCTTAGAGCGCGTGCTGCGCGTTGTCCGTCACCGTGGTTTTCAAATCTGCGCAATGAACATGGAAACCGCAGCGGACGCACAGAACATAAATATCGAATTGACCGTTGCCAGCCCGCGGCCCGTCGAATTACTGTTTAGTCAATTAAGTAAACTGGTCGACGTTGCCTGCGTCGAGATCCAGCAACCCACATCACAACAAATCCGCGCCTGAGCGCAAAGGAAGAAAAATGACGACGAAAAAAGCTGATTACATCTGGTTCAATGGCGAGATGGTTCCGTGGGGCGAAGCGAAAGTTCATGTGATGTCCCATGCGCTGCACTATGGCACCTCGGTATTCGAAGGCATCCGTTGCTACGACTCGCACAAAGGCCCGGTGGTGTTCCGTCATCGCGAACATATGCAGCGTCTGCATGACTCAGCCAAAATTTATCGTTTCCCGGTCTCCCAGAGCGTCGACGAACTGATGGAAGCCTGCCGCGAAGTCATTCGCACTAATAATCTGACCAGCGCTTATATCCGCCCGCTGGTGTTTGTTGGCGATGTCGGCATGGGGGTAAACCCGCCTCCGGGTTACAACACTGACGTGATCATCGCGGCGTTCCCGTGGGGAGCCTACCTCGGCGCAGAAGCGCTGGAGCAGGGGATCGATGCCATGGTCTCTTCCTGGAACCGCGCGGCGCCGAACACCATCCCGACGGCGGCGAAAGCCGGCGGCAACTATCTCTCCTCGCTGCTGGTTGGCAGCGAAGCGCGTCGCCATGGCTACCAGGAAGGTATCGCCCTCGATGTTAACGGCTATATCTCTGAAGGCGCTGGCGAAAACCTGTTTGAAGTGAAGGACGGCGTGCTGTTCACTCCGCCGTTTACCTCTTCCGCGCTGCCGGGCATTACCCGCGACGCCATCATCAAGCTGGCGAAAGATCTCGGTATTGAAGTCCGCGAGCAGGTATTGTCCCGTGAATCCCTGTACCTGGCGGATGAAGTCTTCATGTCCGGCACCGCGGCGGAAATCACCCCGGTACGCAGCGTGGATGGCATCCAGGTCGGCGCAGGCCGTCGCGGTCCGGTCACCAAACGCATTCAGGAAGCCTTCTTTGGCCTCTTCACCGGTGAAACAGAAGATAAATGGGGCTGGTTGGATCCGGTAAGTAAGTAATTAAAAATGGGACGGCACGCACCGTCCCATTTAATAAACACAGATGGGAGTAAAAAGAGCATGCCTAAGTACCGTTCCGCCACCACCACACATGGCCGCAATATGGCGGGCGCCCGCGCGTTGTGGCGCGCAACCGGGATGACCGATGCCGATTTCGGCAAACCGATTATCGCCGTCGTTAACTCCTTTACCCAGTTTGTTCCTGGGCACGTGCACCTGCGCGACCTCGGCAAACTGGTTGCCGAGCAGATTGAAGCCGCCGGTGGCGTGGCCAAAGAATTCAACACCATCGCAGTGGATGATGGGATCGCCATGGGCCACGGGGGTATGCTCTATTCACTGCCATCCCGCGAGCTGATCGCCGACTCGGTGGAGTACATGGTTAACGCCCATTGTGCGGATGCGATGGTCTGTATCTCCAACTGCGACAAAATCACCCCGGGGATGCTGATGGCTTCCCTGCGCCTGAACATTCCGGTGATCTTTGTGTCCGGCGGCCCGATGGAAGCCGGGAAAACCAAGCTGTCAGATAAAATCATCAAGCTCGACCTGGTGGATGCGATGATCCAGGGGGCGGATCCGAAAGTGTCCGACGAGCAGAGTAATCAGGTGGAACGCTCCGCCTGTCCGACCTGCGGCTCCTGTTCCGGGATGTTCACCGCCAACTCCATGAACTGTCTGACCGAAGCGCTGGGCCTGTCGCAGCCGGGTAACGGCTCTCTGTTGGCGACCCACGCCGATCGTAAGGAGCTGTTCCTTAACGCCGGGAAACGTATCGTTGAGCTGACCAAACGCTATTACGAGCAGGATGACGCTTCCGCGCTGCCGCGCAATATCGCCAGCAAGGCGGCCTTTGAGAACGCCATGACGCTGGATATCGCCATGGGCGGTTCCACCAACACCGTTCTGCACCTGCTGGCGGCGGCGCAGGAAGCTGAAATCGACTTCACCATGAGCGATATCGATAAGCTTTCCCGCAAAGTGCCGCAGCTGTGTAAGGTGGCGCCGAGCACGCAGAAATACCATATGGAAGATGTGCATCGCGCCGGCGGCGTGCTGGGCATTCTGGGCGAGCTGGACCGCGCCGGGCTGTTGAATCGCGAGGTCAAAAACGTTCTCGGCCTGACGCTGCCGCAGACCCTGGAACAGTACGATGTGATGGTGACCCAGGACGACGCGGTGAAAAAAATGTTCCGCGCCGGGCCGGCGGGCATCCGTACCACCCAGGCGTTCTCGCAAGACTGCCGCTGGGATACGCTGGATGACGATCGCGCCGAAGGCTGTATCCGTTCTCTGGAACACGCTTACAGCAAGGACGGCGGCCTGGCGGTGCTGTACGGCAATTTCGCGGAAAACGGCTGTATCGTGAAAACCGCCGGCGTGGACGACAGCATCCTGAAATTTACCGGTCCGGCGAAAGTGTATGAGAGCCAGGACGATGCGGTTGAGGCCATCCTCGGCGGTAAAGTCGTTGAAGGCGACGTCGTGGTGATCCGCTACGAAGGGCCGAAAGGCGGGCCGGGGATGCAGGAGATGCTTTACCCCACCAGCTTCCTGAAGTCGATGGGGCTGGGCAAAGCCTGTGCGCTGATCACCGATGGCCGTTTCTCCGGCGGCACCTCAGGGCTCTCTATCGGTCACGTCTCACCGGAAGCGGCGAGCGGCGGCAACATTGCGCTCATTGAAGATGGCGACATGATCGCGATTGATATTCCGAACCGCAGCATCCAGCTGCAGCTGAGCGATGCGGAAATTGCGGCGCGTCGTGAAGCCCAGGAAGCGCGTGGCGACCAGGCGTGGACGCCGAAGAATCGCCAGCGTCAGGTCTCCTTTGCCCTTCGCGCCTACGCCAGCCTGGCGACCAGCGCCGACAAAGGCGCGGTTCGCGATAAATCGAAACTGGGTGGCTAATCATGGCGGATTCACAACCCCTGTCCGGCGCCCCTGAGGGCGCCGAATACCTGAGAGCAGTGCTGCGCGCGCCGGTTTATGAAGCGGTGCAGAAAACGCCGCTGCAAAAAATGGACAAACTCTCTTCTCGCCTGGATAACGTTATTCTGGTGAAGCGCGAAGATCGCCAACCGGTACACAGCTTTAAGCTGCGCGGCGCCTACGCGATGATGTCCAGCCTGACCGCGGAACAGAAATCCCACGGGGTGATCACCGCCTCGGCGGGCAATCATGCCCAGGGCGTGGCGTTCTCCGCATCGAGGCTGGGCGTTAAGGCGCTGATCGTGATGCCGGTAGCGACCGCCGACATCAAAGTGGATGCCGTTCGCGGCTTTGGCGGCGAAGTGCTGCTGCATGGCGCCAACTTTGATGAAGCGAAGGCGAGGGCGATTGAGCTGGCGCAGCAGCAGGGCTTTACCTGGGTGCCGCCGTTCGATCACCCGATGGTCATCGCCGGTCAGGGAACCCTGGCGCTGGAGCTGCTGCAGCAGGATGCCCACATCGACCGCGTGTTCGTCCCGGTGGGCGGCGGCGGCCTGGCGGCAGGCGTGGCGGTGCTGATCAAGCAGCTGATGCCGCAGATTAAAGTGATCGCGGTGGAAGCGGAAGATTCGGCCTGCCTGAAGGCGGCCCTGGACGCCGGTCATCCGGTGGACCTGCCGCGCGTCGGCTTGTTTGCCGAAGGCGTGGCGGTCAAACGCATCGGCGATGAAACCTTCCGTCTGTGCCAGGAGTATCTGGACGACATCATCACCGTCGACAGCGACGCTATTTGCGCGGCGATGAAGGATCTGTTCGAAGATGTGCGGGCGGTGGCAGAGCCTTCCGGCGCGCTGGCGCTGGCGGGGATGAAGAAATATGTCGCTCAGCACAATATTCGCGGCGAGCGACTGGCTCACATCCTGTCCGGGGCCAACGTCAACTTCCACGGTCTGCGCTACGTGTCTGAGCGCTGCGAGCTCGGGGAACAGCGCGAAGCGCTGCTGGCGGTGACGATCCCGGAAGAGAAGGGCAGCTTTCTGAAGTTTTGCCAGCTACTGGGGGGCCGCTCGGTGACGGAGTTCAACTACCGCTTTGCCGATGCCAAAGACGCCTGCATCTTTGTGGGGGTACGTCTGAGTCGTGGGCTGGAGGAGCGGAAAGAGATCCTTCAGTTACTGAACGATGGTGGCTACAGCGTCGTTGACCTTTCCGATGACGAAATGGCCAAGCTCCATGTGCGCTATATGGTCGGCGGCCGACCGTCAAAAGCGCTGCAGGAGCGGCTGTTCAGCTTCGAGTTTCCGGAATCGCCGGGGGCGCTGCTGAAGTTCCTGCACACCCTCGGCACCCACTGGAATATTTCGCTATTCCACTACCGTAGCCACGGCACCGACTATGGTCGGGTTTTGGCGGCCTTCGAGCTGGGCGAGCACGAGCCGGATTTTGAAACCCGTCTTAATGAATTGGGCTATGAGTGTCATGATGAGACCCATAACCCGGCATTCCGCTTTTTCCTCGCGGGCTAGTGGTTCGGCAGAATTTTCCAGAAAGCATCAATAAGCGGCTCATGCAGCCGCTTTTTTTGTGCGCAAACGCCGAGCTCAAACGGGGTTTGCTCATCGCTGCGTTCCAGGATCATCACCCTGTTGCGTACCGGCTCCGGACTGTTCTCCAGCACCACCTCCGGCAGCAGCGCCACGCCGCATCCCAGGGCGACCATCGACACCATCGCTTCGTGCCCGCCGACGGTGGCGTAGATCGACGGATTGCTGATTTTATGCCGCCGAAACCACAGCTCGATGCGCCGACGTACCGGCCCCTGGTCGGCCATGATAAAGGGCACTGTCGACCAGTCGGGGCGCTCGACGGTCACCTGGTTGCGCACCGGGCAGGGAAGGGCCGGGGCAATTAACACCACGGCGAGGTTCTCCAGCATCGAAAACGCCACCGACCCTGGCAGAGTCTCCGGCTTACCGGCAATCGCCAGGTCGGCTTCGCCGGTGACCACCTTCTCCATGGCGTCGGCGGCGTCGCCGGTCGACAGCTTGATCTCCACCGAGGGGTGCGCGGCGCGAAAGCGGTCGAGGATCGGCGGCAGATGGCTATAGGCGGCGGTGACGGAGCAGAAGATGTGCAACTCGCCGGAGAGCGAAGGGCCCTGCTGATCGATGACGTGACGAAGCTGCTGATACTGCAGTAAAGTCTGTTGGGCAAAGGTACGTAACTCCTCCCCGGCTTCGGTAAGGGTCACCGTGCGATTATCTCGCACGAACAGCGGCTGGCCGAGGTCCTCTTCCAGACGCTGGATCTGGCGCGAAAGCGTCGACGGGCTGACGTGCATGGCCCGCGCGCTGCGGCCAAAATGGCGGCTTTCCGCCAGATGCAGAAAGGTTTTCAGATCGCGTAAATCCACGGCGCGTACTCCCCGGTTTTGTATTTCATAAAATGCAACGTGACGTTGTGAATATATCAATTTCCGCAATAAAATTCCTGTCATATAGTAAGTTCATTCTCGCAAAAGCGAACCGAACAATAAGCACGACACAACATCACGGAGTTACAGACATGGCTAACTACTTTAATACACTGAACCTGCGCCAGCAGCTGGCACAGCTGGGCAAATGCCGCTTTATGGCGCGCGACGAATTCGCCGATGGCGCAAGCTACCTTCAGGGTAAAAAAGTGGTCATCGTCGGCTGCGGCGCGCAGGGCCTGAACCAGGGTCTGAACATGCGTGACTCCGGCCTGGATATCTCCTATGCGCTGCGCAAAGAAGCGATCGCCGAGAAGCGCGCCTCCTGGCGTAAAGCGACCGAAAACGGCTTCAAAGTCGGCACTTATGAAGAGCTGATCCCGCAGGCGGACCTGGTGGTTAACCTGACTCCGGACAAACAGCACTCTGACGTTGTGCGCTCCGTACAGCCGCTGATGAAAGACGGCGCGGCGCTGGGCTACTCCCACGGTTTCAACATCGTGGAAGTGGGCGAGCAGATCCGTAAAGACATCACCGTGGTGATGGTGGCGCCGAAGTGCCCGGGTACCGAAGTGCGTGAAGAGTACAAACGCGGTTTCGGCGTACCGACGCTTATCGCGGTACATCCGGAAAACGACCCGAAAGGCGAAGGCATGGCCATTGCGAAAGCATGGGCGGCGGCGACCGGCGGCCATCGTGCGGGCGTGCTGGAATCTTCCTTCGTTGCCGAAGTGAAATCTGACCTGATGGGCGAGCAGACCATCCTCTGCGGCATGCTGCAGGCGGGTTCTCTGCTGTGCTTCGACAAGCTGGTGGCGGAAGGTACCGATCCGGCGTATGCAGAAAAACTGATTCAGTTCGGCTGGGAAACCATCACCGAAGCGCTGAAGCAGGGCGGCATTACCCTGATGATGGATCGCCTCTCTAACCCGGCGAAACTGCGCGCTTATGCGCTCTCCGAGCAGCTGAAAGAGATTATGGCGCCGCTGTTCCAGAAACACATGGACGACATCATTTCCGGCGAATTCTCCTCCGGTATGATGGCGGACTGGGCGAACGACGATAAGAAACTGCTGACCTGGCGTGAAGAGACTGGTAAAACCGCGTTCGAAACCGCGCCGCAGTATGAAGGTAAAATCGGCGAGCAGGAGTACTTCGATAAAGGCGTTCTGATGATCGCGATGGTGAAAGCGGGCGTTGAGCTGGCCTTCGAAACCATGGTGGCCTCCGGCATCATCGAAGAGTCCGCGTACTATGAATCTCTGCACGAGTTGCCGCTGATCGCCAATACTATTGCCCGTAAGCGTCTGTACGAGATGAACGTGGTTATCTCTGATACCGCTGAATATGGTAACTACCTGTTCTCTTATGCTTGCGTACCGCTGCTGAAAGAGTTCATGACCACCCTGCAGACTGGCGACCTGGGTACGGCGATTGCCGAAGGCGCGGTAGACAACGCTCAGCTGCGTGATGTTAACGAAGCCATTCGCAGCCACGCTATTGAGCAGGTTGGTAAGAAACTGCGCGGTTATATGACCGATATGAAACGTATCGCGGTAGCCGGCTAATTCCTCGTCGTCTTTCGACTTGCCGATGCGTTGGCTACGGTACGTACACCCCAGTCACATAGTAATCTATGTTCACGGGGATGTACTTCCTTGCCGCCTTCCGGCAAGCCGAAATCCATAGAGGAATGGATTTGTTTAATAGGCCTGATAAGCGAAGCGCCATCAGGCAAAAACCCGGAGATTAAGATCCCCGGGTTTTTTATTATTTCCGGTACAGCACTTTGATGATGTGGTAGCCGAACTGGGTATGCAGCGGGCCGGTTGGCTCCAGCACCGGGCAGGAGAAAACCACTTTATCGAACGCCGGCACCATCTGGCCCTGGCGGAACTCACCTAAATCACCGCCGCGTTTGCCTGATGGGCAAATGGAGTGCTTCTTCGCCAGCTTACCGAAGTCGGCGCCGTTTTTAATCTGCTCCAGAAGATCCAGAGCCAGTTTCTCTTCTTTAACAAGAATATGCAGTGCTGCTGCTGTTTTTGCCATGATCGTGCCTTGAATAGGTTGAGATAAATCGGGGCGCAATATACCACGCGTCAGCGGCGATAAAGCACCTTAATGATATGGTAGCCAAATTTGGTTTTTACCGGACCGTAGGGCTTGAGAAGTGGGCAGCTAAAGACCGCCTGATCGAATGGGCCGACCATCGCGCCTTGCTGAAACTCCCCCAGATCGCCGCCGTTACGCCCGGACGGGCATTTCGAATAGCGCTTCGCCAGATGATCGAAGCTGATGCCGCGTTCCAGTTTGGCAAGGATCTCCTGGGCCAGTTTCTCTTCTTTGACCAGGATATGCAGGGCTGCTGCGGTCTTTTTCATGGTTCTGCTCTACGGGTTAATCGCGATTTCTTCACTTTACCATCAGTCGGTAAATCTCGGCTCCGCTTTCTGCTACAATCCCCACCCCGTTCGAAGATTGAGCAAGACTCCATGCGTTTAAACCCTGGCCAACAACAAGCCGTCGAATTTGTAACCGGACCGTGCCTGGTGCTGGCGGGCGCCGGCTCCGGTAAGACCCGCGTGATCACCAATAAAATCGCCCACCTGATCCGCGGCTGCGGCTATCAGGCGCGCCATATCGCGGCCGTGACCTTTACCAACAAAGCCGCGCGCGAGATGAAAGAGCGCGTTGGGCAAACGCTGGGGCGCAAAGAGGCGCGCGGGCTGATGATTTCCACCTTCCACACTCTGGGGCTGGATATCATCAAGCGGGAATACGCCGCGCTGGGCATGAAGTCTAACTTCTCCTTATTCGACGATACTGACCAGGTGGCGCTGCTCAAAGAGCTGACCGAAGGGTTGATCGAAGATGACAAAGTGGTGCTCCAGCAGTTGATCTCGACGATCTCCAACTGGAAAAACGATCTGAAAACCCCGGCCCAGGCCGCCGCGGGTGCGAAAGGCGAACGGGACCGCATCTTCGCCCACTGCTATGGACTGTACGATGCGCATATGAAGGCCTGCAATGTCCTCGATTTTGACGATCTGATCCTGCTGCCGACGCTGCTGCTGCAGCGCAATGAGGAGGTGCGCGAACGCTGGCAGAATAAGATCCGCTACCTGCTGGTGGATGAGTATCAGGATACCAACACCAGCCAGTATGAGCTGGTGAAGCTGCTGGTGGGCCAGCGGGCGCGTTTTACAGTGGTAGGCGACGATGACCAGTCGATCTACTCGTGGCGCGGCGCGCGGCCACAGAACCTGGTGCTGCTCAGCCAGGACTTCCCGGCGCTGCAGGTTATCAAGCTTGAGCAGAACTATCGCTCCTCCGGGCGTATTCTGAAAGCCGCTAACATTCTGATCGCCAACAACCCGCACGTTTTTGAAAAGCGTCTGTTCTCCGAACTGGGATACGGCGCTGAGCTGAAAGTGCTCTCCGCCAACAATGAAGATCATGAAGCGGAGCGCGTGGCCGGGGAACTGATCGCCCACCACTTCATTAATAAAACCAATTACAAAGACTACGCGATCCTTTATCGCGGCAATCACCAGTCGCGGGTCTTTGAAAAGATGCTGATGCAGAACCGCATCCCGTACAAAATCTCCGGCGGCACGTCGTTCTTCTCGCGCCCGGAAATTAAAGATCTGCTGGCCTATCTGCGCGTGCTGACCAACCCGGACGACGACAGCGCCTTCCTGCGTATCGTGAATACACCGAAGCGCGAGATCGGCCCGGCGACGCTGCAAAAGCTCGGTGAGTGGGCGATGGGCCGCAACAAAGGATTGTTCACCGCCAGCTTTGATATGGGTCTCAGCCAGACGCTGACCGGGCGCGGGTATGAATCACTCACCCGCTTCACCCACTGGCTGCGTGAGATCCAGCAGCTGGCCGAACGCGAGCCGGTCAACGCCGTGCGCGACTTAATCCGCGGAATTGACTACGAATCCTGGCTGTATGAAACCTCGCCCAGCCCGAAGGCCGCAGAAATGCGCATGAAAAACGTCAACCAGCTGTTCACCTGGATGACCGAGATGCTGGAAGGCAGCGAAATCGATGAGCCGATGACCCTGACGCAGGTGGTCACCCGCTTTACGCTGCGCGACATGATGGAGCGCGGTGAATCGGATGAAGAGCTGGATCAGGTGCAGCTGATGACCCTTCATGCCTCAAAAGGGCTGGAGTTCCCGTATGTTTACCTGGTGGGAATGGAAGAGGGATTGCTCCCGCACCAGAGCAGCATTGATGAAGATAATGTCGATGAAGAGCGCCGGTTAGCCTACGTGGGCATCACCCGCGCGCAGAAAGAGCTGACCTTTACGCTCTGTAAGGAGCGCCGGCAGTATGGTGAGGTGGTGCGCCCGGAACCGAGCCGTTTTCTGCTGGAGCTACCCCAGGACGATCTGATTTGGGAGCAGGCGCGCAAAGTGATTACCGCTGAAGAGCGAATGCATAAAGGACAGGCTAACGTGGCGAACATTCGCGCCATGCTGGCAAAAGCTAAAGAGAAAGGATAGCGATAAGCTGGCCGGGTAAGGCGAAGCCGCCGCCCGGCAATGTTCAGCGTATTACTTCACCTCAAGCACCCAGTGCACATAGCTCTGCCACTGGCATTCCTGTTCGATCAGCTCAGCCCCAAGCGGGTGATTATCCAGCCAGTTTTCCGGCAGCGTCAGGGACAGTTTTTCATCACCGGCCACAAGATTGATGGCGGGCAGCAAATCGTCACGCCGCCGGCTGGCAAAGAGGATCGCCAGTCGCAGCAGGCGACAAAGATGTTCGGCAACTCGCGGCGGGACGGCATTCTGCTGATGAAGCGATGAGAGGTCGATGGCGTTAGTCTGGTTAAGCAGCAGCGTCGCAATCAGCTTCTTCTGCGCCGGGGTAAAGCCGGGCAGGTCGAGATTATTGACCAGATAGGCCGCGTGCTGCGGCGCGCGCTTAAAATCCACGCTCAGGCCAATTTCATGCAATGCACAGGCGCTGAGGAGCAAGTCGCGGCTTAGCGGATCCAGCTCCCAGCTGCCGTCCAGCTGGCTGAGCAGGTGGCTGGCGAGACCAGCGACGCGCTGGGCCTGTTCGGTGTCGATCATAAAACGACGCTGAATATTACGCAGAGTGCGGCTGCGGATGTCCTGTTCAACGGAGAGATGCAGCATGCCGTACACCAGACCTTCACGTAACGCGCCGCCCGCGAGGGTCATACACTGAATATTCAGTTCGCTGAAGATAGCGATAAGGATCGCCAGCCCGCTTGGAAACACCAGCGCTCGCTCAAGGGTTAAGCCTTCGATCTCCAGCTCTTCCAGGCGTCCGCACTGAATGGCGCGCTGTTTAAGCTGCTGGAGTTTGGTCAGGGTGATCCGCTCATCCATCCCCTGCGCCATCATAATTTCCTGCAGAGCCTGAACGGTGCCGGAGGCGCCAACGCACACTTTCCATCCGTGATAGCGCAGCACATCGGCGACGGGCAGCAGCACCTCACGCGCGGCCGCCTCGGCAAGATCGAAATTTTCTTTCGTCAGGCTGCGATCGGCGAAATAGCGTTCAAGCCAGGTCACACAGCCCATCGACAGGCTAAATAGCGAGGTCGTTTGCGCGCCGGTTCCGGTCACCAGTTCGGTGCTGGCGCCGCCGATATCGACCACCAGTCGCTGATCGGCGCCGCCGGTGGTGTGGGCGACCCCCTGATAAATCAGACGCGCTTCTTCTTCGCCGCTAATGACCTGTACCGGACTGCCGAGGATCTCCTGCGCTTTCGCCAGAAATTCGCCGGCATTGACGGCAAGACGCAGCGTGGCGGTGGCCACGACGCGGATTTGCGCCGGCGGAATATCCTGCAGGCGTTCGGCAAACAGGCGTAAGCACTGCCAGCCGCGCTCCATCGCTTCTGCGGAGAGCGTGTTGTCGCTATTCAGGCCGGCGGCAAGACGGACTTTGCGCTTAATGCGGCTCAGCGTCTGGATACTGCCAGCCACCTCGCGCACCACCAACATATGAAAACTGTTGGAGCCCAAATCAATGGCGGCATACAGCGAGGTGGAGCTCATGCTCTTCATCGTTCAGAAGGCTCCCTGGTCGACGGGGCGCTTGTGCCCAATCCGTGTAACTGAGCGGGTTGCCGGGGAAGCGCGCCCTGGCACATTCTGAATGATTGAGCGTATAGCATAGATTTCTTAACCTGAACGACGACGATTGCGCGGTGGACCGTTGCGGCGCGGGCCGTTGCCTGGGCGAGCACGGGTCAGGCGCAGCGGCTTCGGCAGATCGGTCATCAGCGCGTCCGGGTTGTACTTGCTGACCGGAATTGAGTGACCAATATAGGTTTCGATAGCCGGCAGGTTCAGCGCATACTCTTCGCAGGCGAGGCTGATGGAGTGACCGCTTGCGCCAGCGCGACCGGTACGGCCAATGCGGTGAACGTAATCTTCGCAATCGTCTGGTAGATCGTAGTTAAAGACGTGGGTCACGGCCGGAATGTGCAAGCCACGAGCGGCAACGTCAGTCGCGACCAGGATATCGAGGTCGCCGCGGGTAAATTCTTCGAGAATACGCAGACGTTTTTTCTGCGCCACGTCGCCGGTCAGCAGACCTACGCGATGGCCGTCGGCGGCGAGATGGCCCCAGATATCTTCACAACGATGCTTGGTATTGGCGAAGACGATGGCGCGATCGGGCCACTCTTCTTCCAGCAGCGTCTGCAGCAGGCGCATTTTTTCTTCGTTGGACGGGTAGAAGAGCTCTTCTTTAATACGGTGGCCCGTTTTCTGTTCCGGCTCGACTTCAACGTACTCGGCGTTGTTCATTTGTTCGAACGCCAGTTCGCGTACGCGATAGGAAAGGGTCGCGGAGAACAGCATGTTCAGACGCTGAGTGGCCGGCGGCATGCGGCGGAATAGCCAGCGGATATCTTTAATAAAGCCGAGATCGTACATGCGATCGGCTTCGTCCAGCACGACGACCTGAATGGCGCCGAGGTTAATGTGGTTTTGCTTCGCGTAATCGATCAGACGACCGGTGGTGCCGATCAGAATATCGACGCCGCTTTCCAGCACTTTCAGCTGCTTATCGTAGCCGTCGCCGCCGTAAGCCAGACCCAGCTTCAGACCGGTGGCCTGCGCCAGCGGTTCAGCGTCCGCGTGGATCTGTACCGCCAGTTCACGCGTCGGCGCCATAATCAGCGCGCGCGGCTGGTTTACCTGGCGATCGGCGATAGCCGGGTGAGAGAGAAGATAATGAAACGTCGACGTCAGGAACGCCATCGTTTTACCGGTACCGGTTTGCGCCTGCCCGGCGACATCGCGGCCTTCCAGCGTCAGCGGAAGGGCGAGGGCCTGAATAGGTGTGCAATTATGAAACCCTTTCTTTTCAAGGGCTTCAATGACTGCCGGGTGCAGGGCGAAGTCGGAAAACTTCTGTTCTGTTAAATGTGTTTTGCTCATAGTGTGGTAGAATATCAGCTAACTATTGCATTAAGAAAGCGTATCCGGTGAAATAACGTCAACCTTTCGTTGGCGGTGTGCGAAATTATTCAAGGTACGTCTACGGTAACTGAACGAATCCAGGATAGCTTAGACCACTAAGCGAGTCGGGAGCGATAAATCTGCAGCATGCAGTTCGCGTTCGGGCAACCCTGGCGTCAAAAGGTGGGTCCATGATGGATCACGCCAGTTGGCAGACCAGAGAATTGAGGTATCCTGAAGAATAGCGTGCATAACGTAGCTGCAGCGCGTCGTTGATGGCTACGACACCAACACACCAGGCTTATTCCTGTGGAGTTAAATATGAGCGATAAAATTATTCACCTGACTGACGACAGTTTTGACACGGACGTACTCAAGGCTGACGGGCTGACCCTCGTCGATTTCTGGGCAGAGTGGTGTGGTCCGTGCAAAATGATCGCCCCGATTCTGGATGAGATCGCTGAAGAGTATCAGGGCAAACTGACCGTAGCTAAGCTGAACATCGACCAGAACCCGGGTACCGCGCCGAAGTACGGCATTCGCGGCATCCCAACCCTGCTGCTGTTCAAAAACGGCGAAGTGGCGGCCACCAAAGTTGGCGCCCTGTCCAAGGGTCAGCTGAAAGAGTTCCTCGACGCCAACCTGGCGTAAGCGAATTGCTGTTCCGGCGTCCAGATTCCTATTTTTTGCGGAACTCTGGACGCCCGGCTGGAGTCGTGCTAAGTTAATCCACAGACTTCGTTTTAAACATACCTTGTTTGAATCTTGTTTTACCCGAAGCATCCCGCAAAAAAATGCGCGTGAAGCTATTAATTCCGGGCTTTTCACTCATTCCGTCTAGTCGTTTCAGTTCTGCGTTCTTTCCTGTGACCAGGCAACGTACAGACACGAGATGAAGGCCGTTAACAGGCATGGAAGTTCCTGCCATACCATTCACAACATTAAGTTCGAGATTTACCCCGAGTTTAAGAACCCACACCACTATGAATCTTACCGAATTAAAGAATACGCCGGTTTCTGAGCTGATTACTCTCGGCGAAAATATGGGGCTGGAAAATCTGGCTCGTATGCGTAAGCAGGATATTATTTTTGCCATCCTCAAGCAGCATTCGAAGAGTGGCGAAGATATCTTTGGCGACGGCGTACTGGAGATACTGCAGGATGGATTTGGATTCCTCCGCTCCGCAGACAGCTCCTACCTCGCCGGCCCTGACGACATCTACGTATCCCCCAGCCAAATCCGCCGTTTCAACCTCCGCACTGGTGACACCATTTCCGGTAAGATTCGTCCTCCGAAAGAGGGTGAGCGTTACTTTGCGCTGCTGAAAGTTAACGAAGTTAACTACGACAAGCCGGAAAACGCCCGTAACAAGATCCTGTTCGAGAACTTAACGCCGCTGCACGCGAATTCTCGTCTGCGTATGGAGCGTGGTAACGGTTCTACCGAAGACTTAACTGCTCGCGTACTGGATCTGGCTTCCCCGATTGGCCGCGGCCAGCGTGGTCTGATCGTCGCGCCGCCGAAAGCCGGTAAAACCATGCTGCTGCAGAACATCGCGCAGAGCATCGCTTACAACCATCCGGACTGCGTGCTGATGGTGCTGCTGATCGACGAACGTCCGGAAGAAGTGACCGAGATGCAGCGTCTGGTCAAAGGTGAAGTCGTTGCTTCCACCTTCGACGAACCGGCATCCCGCCACGTTCAGGTTGCTGAGATGGTTATCGAGAAAGCGAAACGTCTGGTTGAACACAAGAAAGACGTTATCATCCTGCTCGACTCCATTACCCGTCTGGCGCGTGCCTACAACACCGTGGTCCCGGCTTCCGGTAAAGTGCTGACCGGTGGTGTGGACGCTAACGCCCTGCACCGTCCGAAGCGTTTCTTCGGCGCGGCGCGTAACGTTGAAGAGGGCGGTAGCCTGACCATCATCGCCACGGCGCTGATCGACACTGGCTCCAAAATGGATGAAGTTATCTACGAAGAGTTTAAAGGCACCGGTAACATGGAGCTGCACCTCTCTCGTAAGATTGCTGAAAAACGCGTCTTCCCGGCTATCGATTACAACCGTTCCGGTACGCGTAAAGAAGAGCTGCTCACCACTCAGGAAGAGCTGCAGAAAATGTGGATCCTGCGCAAAATTATCCATCCGATGGGTGAGATCGACGCGATGGAATTCCTCATTAATAAACTGGCAATGACTAAGACGAATGATGACTTCTTCGATATGATGAAGCGCTCGTAAGGTAAAAAAAGCCAGAAACGCCACGCCTTTGCGTGGCGTTTTCATTTTGGGATTTGTATGATCCAGAGACAGAGAAAGCGGGACGAAAGTTGTCGTATAATGGCGCCGGACAGCAGGCGGAGACAGCTTTAACAGACTAAAATCTATACAATAAATTTGTAATGTTCTGCTTTTCCCCTTCTGGAGTTGGGGCATCATCGCTATACTTCCCGGATTAACTATGCTGAGAGCACATGCGTTGTGAATTTACTCACTGCTATTACTGAATTAATCAGTATTTTCTTATTCACGACCCTCTTTATTTTTGTCGCGCGGAAAGTGGCAAAAAAGATTGGGTTAGTGGATAAACCAAACTATCGCAAACGGCATCAGGGGTTGATTCCGTTGGTCGGTGGTATCTCAGTTTATGCAGGCATCTGTTTTACCTTCGCTATCGCCGATTATTATATTCCTCACGCCTCGCTGTATCTGGCCTGTGCGGGGGTATTGGTGCTGGTTGGTGCGCTGGACGATCGCTTCGACATCAGCGTGAAAATTCGCGCGGTCATTCAGGCCGCGATCGCCGTGATTATGATGATGGCAGGGAATCTGCATCTGAGTAGTCTGGGCTTTATTTTTGGCTCGTGGGAGCTGGTGCTGGGGCCCTTCGGCTTCTTCCTTACTCTGTTTGCCGTCTGGGCCGCCATCAATGCGTTTAATATGGTCGATGGGATTGACGGTCTGCTCGGCGGCCTGTCATCGGTCTCCTTTGCGGCGACCGGGATCATCCTTTGGTTTGATGGCCAGTACAGCCTGGCGATGTGGTGTTTTGCGATGATCGCCGCCATTCTGCCCTATATTCTTCTTAATCTTGGCGCCCTCGGCCGCCGCTATAAAGTTTTTATGGGTGACGCCGGCAGCACCATGATTGGCTTCACCATCATCTGGATCCTGTTGGAAACCACCCAAGGTAAAACGCATCCCATCAGCCCGGTCACTGCGCTGTGGATTATCGCTATCCCGTTGATGGATATGGTGGCGATTATGTATCGCCGCCTGCGTAAAGGCATGAGTCCTTTCTCACCGGACCGGCAGCATATTCATCATTTGATCATGCGCGCCGGGTTTACTTCCCGCCAGGCGTTCGTCCTGATTACCCTGGCCGCTGCCCTGCTGGCGCTGGTTGGCGTCGCGGCGGAATATACCCGCATTGTGCCGGAATGGGTGATGTTAATTCTCTTTTTGGTGGCCTTCTTCCTTTATGGCTACTGTATTAAGCGCGCCTGGAAAGTGGCGCGTCTGGTTAAGCGCATCAGACGCAGAATTCGGCGACACAGCGGCAATAATCCGAAACTAACCAAGTAAAGCTGGGGATGTGATGACTCAACCATTACCGGGAGCACAAGCAGTGAACGTTGAGAACGAGCTGGATATTCGCGGGCTGTTTCGCGCTTTATGGGCAGGAAAAGGCTGGATAGTCGGCGGCGCTGTTCTCTTCGCCGCTATCGTGTTGGTGTACACCTTCTTTGCTCGCCAGGAGTGGAGCGCCACGGCGATCACCGATCGGCCTACTGTCAACATGTTGGGGGGGTACTATTCCCAGCAGCAGTTCTTACGCAATCTGGATATCAAAGCCGACCTGGCCTCGGTGGATCAGCCTTCCGCCATGGATGAAGCGTATAAAGAGTTCATCATGCAGCTGGCCTCCTGGGACACCCGGCGTGATTTCTGGCTGCAAACGGACTACTACAAGCAGCGCCAGTCGGGTAATGCTCGCGCCGATGCGGCGATGCTGGATGATTTGATTAACAATATCCAGTTTATGCCCGGCGATGCGGCCAAGAGCGTCAATGACAGCGTCAAACTGACTGCCGAGACTGGGCAGGATGCCAATAATTTGCTGCGCCAGTATGTGGCTTTCGCCAGCCAGCGGGCGGCCGGCCATCTTAACGACGAACTCAAAGGCGCCTGGGCGGCGCGGACGGTGCAAATGAAGGCGCAGGTGAAGCGCCAGGAGGAGGTGGCCGAGGCTATTTTCAACCGCCGGACCCACAGCGTGGAGCAAGCGCTGAAGGTCGCTCAGCAGCATAACATCTCACGCAGCGAAACGGATGTTCCTGCCGATCAGTTGCCGGATTCAGAGCTATTTTTATTGGGCAGGCCGATGCTGCAGGCCAGACTGGAAAACCTGCAGGCCGTCGGACCGGAATATGACCTCGATTACGACCAGAATCGCGCCATGCTGAGCACGTTGAACGTCGGTCCAACGTTGGACCCGCGTTTTCAGACTTACCGGTATTTGCGAACGCCGGAAGAACCTGTAAAACGCGATAGCCCGCGCCGTGTATTTCTGATGGTGATGTGGGGGATTGTGGGTGCGCTCATCGGCGCAGGCGTGGCGTTATCGCGTCGTCGTGTCCTGTGATTGCGGCCTGTGGTGAAGGGCAGATGACCTTCATCGCCTAATCGAAGAGAATCGATGTGAAAGTACTAACTGTATTTGGCACGAGGCCGGAAGCCATCAAGATGGCTCCTCTGGTCCATGCGCTGGCAAAGGATCCTCATTTTGAGGCGAAAGTATGCGTGACCGCGCAGCATCGGGAGATGCTCGATCAGGTGTTGAAACTATTCTCCATCACCCCGGACTACGATCTCAACATCATGAAGCCGGGGCAGGGGCTCACCGAGATCACCTGCCGTATTCTTGAGGGGCTGAAGCCGGTCCTGGAGTCGTTTAAACCCGACGTGGTGCTGGTGCATGGCGATACCACCACCACGATGGCGGCGAGCCTGGCGGCGTTTTACCAGCGCATACCGGTGGGCCATGTAGAGGCGGGGCTGCGGACCGGCGATTTAAGTTCGCCGTGGCCGGAAGAGGGCAACCGTACGTTGACCGGGCATCTGGCGACGTACCACTTCGCCCCTACGGAAACCTCGCGGCAGAATCTCCTGCGGGAGAACATTGCCGACAGTCGCATCACGGTGACCGGTAATACCGTCATCGATGCTCTGTTCTGGGTGCGCGATCGGGTTCTGGGCGATGAAGCGCTACGGGAGACCTTGCTGCAGCGCTACCCTTTCATTAGCCACGGTAAAAAAATGATTCTGGTTACCGGCCATCGGCGGGAAAGCTTCGGCCGCGGTTTTGAGCAGATCTGCCAGGCGCTGGCGGAGATAGCCCATACCCACCCTGAGGTGCAGATTGCCTATCCGGTTCACCTGAATCCTAATGTCAGCGAACCGGTGAACCGTATTCTCGGCCATATCGACAACGTGCTGTTGATTGAACCGCAGGACTACCTGCCGTTCGTCTGGTTGATGGATCGGGCCTGGCTCATCCTGACCGATTCCGGTGGCATTCAGGAAGAGGCGCCTTCCCTGGGGAAACCGGTGCTGGTCATGCGCGATATGACCGAACGTCCGGAAGCGGTGGCCGCCGGCACCGTGTGTCTGGTGGGCACTGACAGCCAGCGCATCGTCGCGGAAGTGACGCGTCTGCTGGAGGATGATGCCGCATACCAGGCGATGAGCCGCGCGCATAATCCTTATGGCGATGGCGAAGCATGTCGTCGAATTTTGTCTGCACTTAAAAATAATCAGGTAACGCTATGAGTTTTTCTACCATTTCAGTGATTGGCCTTGGCTATATCGGGCTGCCAACCGCTGCCGCGTTCGCCTCCCGGCAGAAGCGGGTGGTCGGCGTTGATGTCAATCAACATGCCGTGGAGACCATTAACCGTGGAGAGATTCATATCGTGGAGCCGGATCTGGCGAGCGTGGTGAAGACCGCGGTCGAGCAGGGGTATTTAAGCGCCACCACCACCCCGGTGGCAGCGGATGCCTACCTGATTGCCGTGCCGACGCCGTTTAAAGATCGCCACGAGCCGGATATGGTGTTTGTCGAGTCGGCGGCAAAATCCATTGCGCCAACGTTAAAGAAAGGTTCGCTGGTGATCCTCGAGTCCACCTCGCCGGTCGGGTCGACCGAACAGATGGCTGAGTGGCTGGCGGAGATGCGCCCGGATCTTAGCTTCCCCCAGCAGGTGGGTGAAGCGGCGGACGTGAATATCGCCTACTGCCCGGAGCGGGTATTGCCCGGTCAGGTGATGGTCGAGCTGATTAAAAACGACCGCGTTATCGGGGGCATGTCGCCAGTCTGCTCCGCTCGCGCCAGCGAGCTGTATAAAATCTTCCTTGAAGGCGAATGTGTGGTGACCAACTCGCGTACCGCTGAGATGTGCAAGCTGACGGAAAACAGCTTCCGCGACGTCAACATCGCTTTTGCCAACGAGCTGTCGCTGATTTGCGCTGACCAGGGCATTAACGTCTGGGAGCTGATCCGCCTGGCGAACCGTCATCCTCGGGTGAATATCCTGCAGCCGGGTCCGGGCGTCGGCGGCCACTGTATCGCCGTCGACCCGTGGTTTATCGTGGCGCAGAACCCGCAGCAGGCGCGTCTAATCCGCACGGCCCGTGAGGTTAACGACCACAAGCCGGAATGGGTTATCGAACAGGTGAAAGCGCAGGTAGCGGACTGCCTGAATGCCACCAACAAACGGGCCAGCGAACTGACCATTGCCTGTTTTGGCCTCGCCTTTAAGCCGAATATTGACGACCTGCGCGAAAGCCCGGCAATGGAAATTGCCGCGCAGATTGCCCGCTGGCACAGCGGCACGACGCAGGTGGTTGAGCCCAACATTCACGCGCTGCCGAAGAAGCTCGACGGTCTGTGTACGCTGGCGACCCTCGATGCGGCGCTGGCCAGCGCCGATGTGCTGGTGATGCTGGTCGATCACCAGGAATTTAAAGCCGTTAGCGGCGATAGCGTCACCCAGGCGTATATCATCGACACCAAAGGAGTGTGGCGGTGAGAACCATTCTGGTCACCGGCGGCGCGGGCTTCATTGGTTCGGCGGTAGTGCGGGAGATTATCCAGCACACCGCCGATCGCGTGGTGGTGGTGGATAAACTGACCTACGCCGGCAATTTAATGTCGCTGGCGACGGTGGCGCAGGATGCGCGTTTCGCCTTTGAACAGGTGGATATTTGCGACCGCGGCGAGCTTGATCGTATTTTCGTTCAGTATCAACCGGATACAGTGATGCACCTGGCGGCGGAAAGCCATGTCGATCGTTCGATTGACGGCCCGGCGGCGTTTATTGAAACCAATATCGTGGGCACCTATACGCTGCTGGAGGCGGCCCGTAGCTGGTGGAATACGCTGGCTACGGCGCAAAAATCGGCGTTTCGCTTCCATCACATCTCCACCGATGAAGTGTATGGCGATCTGCACGGCAGCGATGATTTCTTTACCGAGACCACGCCCTATGCGCCAAGCAGTCCCTATTCGGCCTCGAAAGCCAGCAGCGACCACCTGGTGCGCGCCTGGCTGCGAACCTATGGCCTGCCGACGCTTATCACCAACTGTTCGAACAACTACGGCCCGTATCACTTCCCCGAGAAGCTGATCCCGCTGACGATCCTCAACGCGCTGGCGGGCAAGCCGTTGCCGGTATATGGCAATGGACAGCAGATCCGCGACTGGCTGTACGTGGAAGATCACGCCAGGGCGCTATATCTGGTGGCGACCCGCGGCGAACCGGGCGAGACTTACAATATCGGCGGTCATAACGAACGTAAAAACATCGAGGTGGTGGAAACCATTTGCGAATTGCTCGAAGCGCTGGCGCCGAATAAGCCGCAGGGCGTGGCGCACTATCGCGACCTGATCGCCTTTGTTGCCGACCGCCCGGGCCACGATCTGCGCTATGCCATTGATGCCTCGAAGATTGCCCGTGAGCTGGGCTGGACGCCGGCTGAGACCTTCACTTCCGGTATGCGTAAGACCGTGGCGTGGTATCTGGCGAACGAGCCATGGTGGCGCCAGGTTCAGGACGGTAGCTATCAGGGCGAGCGTCTTGGGCTGCAAGGCTAATCATCTCTGGGGGGAATGATGAAAGGTATTATTCTGGCGGGGGGGTCCGGAACGCGACTGCATCCTATCACCCGCGGCGTGTCGAAGCAGCTGTTGCCGATCTACGATAAGCCGATGATCTACTACCCGCTGTCGGTATTAATGCTGGCCGGGATCCGTGAGATCCTGATCATCACCACACCGGACGATCTGCGCGATTTCCAGCGCCTGCTCGGCGATGGTTCAGAGTTTGGCATTGCGCTGCACTATGCCGTACAGCCGTCGCCGGATGGTTTAGCCCAGGCGTTTATCATCGGCGAAGCCTTTCTTAACGGTGAACCGGCGTGCCTGGTGTTAGGTGACAACATCTTCTTCGGCCAGAGCTTCAGCCCCAAGCTGCGCAGCGTGGCTGCCCGCACGGAAGGGGCGACGATTTTTGGCTATCAGGTGATGGATCCTGAACGCTTTGGCGTGGTGGAGTTTGATGACAACTTCCGCGCGCTGTCGCTGGAAGAGAAGCCGAAGCAGCCGAAGTCGAACTGGGCGGTCACCGGTCTCTATTTCTACGATGGCAAGGTGGCGGAGTACGCCAAACGGGTCAAGCCATCCGAGCGCGGCGAACTGGAAATCACCTCCATCAACCAGATGTACCTTGAAGATGGCGCATTAACCGTCGAACTGCTTGGACGCGGCTTTGCGTGGCTGGATACCGGCACCCACGATAGCTTGATCGAGGCCAGCATGTTTGTGCAGACCGTCGAGAAGCGTCAGGGCTTTAAAATCGCCTGTCTGGAAGAGATCGGCTGGCGCAACGGCTGGCTGGACGACGACGGCGTCAAACGCGCGGCGAAGCGGCTGGAAAAAACCGGCTACGGCCAATATCTGCTGGATCTGCTCCGTGCCCGCCCGCGCCAGTATTGATCCCCTGGAGTGGGAGAACCGCTTCTTTGCCGTTAACAGCGCCGTCGTTCACTTTGACGAGCGTGCGCCGCTGCTGACGCCTGAGGCGCTGGCGGGGTGGTCGCGGGTGCAGGCGAAGGTAGCCGCCAGCGACACCGTCCGGCTCGACGCGCTGCAGCAGCTGGGTTTTCAGCTGGTGGAAGGCGAGGTCGATCTGGCGCTACCGGTGGGCAACCCTGCGGATGCGGGCGCCGACGTCGCCGTGGAGGCGGATATTGCGCCACTGCGCGAGCTGGCGGCGCAGGCCTTTGCCCTGAGCCGCTTTCGTGCGCCCTGGTACGCTGCCGATGCCAGCGGCCGCTTCTATGCCCAGTGGATTGAAAATGCGGTGCGCGGCACCTTCGATCATCAGTGCCTGATTTACCGCCATCCTGAGGGCGATATTCGCGCCTTTGTCTCCCTGCGCCAGCTCAATGCCACCGAGGCGCGTATCGGCCTGCTGGCCGGACGCGGCGCCGGGGCGCAGCTGATGCAGGCGGCGCGGTACTGGGCCGCTTCGCGCGGACTTTCTACACTGCGGGTGGCGACCCAGATGGGCAACACCGCCGCGCTTAAACGTTATATTCTCAGCGGTGCTAATGTGGAAAGCACCGCCTACTGGCTATACAGGTGACCTCATGATCCCATTTAACGCGCCGCCGGTGGTTGGAACCGAGCTTGATTACATGCAGTCTGCGATGAACAGCGGCAAGCTGTGCGGCGACGGCGGCTTTACGCGCCGCTGCCAGCAGTGGATGGAGCAGCGTTTTGGCACGGCAAAGGCCCTGCTAACCCCTTCCTGCACGGCTTCGCTGGAGATGGCCGCGCTGCTGCTGGATATCCAGCCGGGCGACGAAGTGATTATGCCCAGCTATACCTTTGTCTCCACCGCCAATGCTTTTGTGCTGCGCGGGGCGAAAATCGTCTTCGTCGATATCCGTCGCGATACCATGAATATCGATGAAACGTTAATCGAAGCCGCTATCACCGATAAAACCCGGGCGATCGTCCCGGTGCATTATGCCGGCGTAGCTTGCGAGATGGATATCATCATGGCCATCGCCGACAAGTACAACCTGTTCGTGGTGGAAGATGCCGCGCAGGGGGTGATGTCCACCTACAAGGGGCGTGCGCTGGGCACCATCGGCCATATCGGCTGCTTCAGCTTCCATGAAACCAAAAACTACACCGCTGGCGGTGAGGGCGGGGCGACGCTCATCAACGATCGCACGCTGGTGGAGCGCGCGGAGATCATTCGCGAAAAAGGCACCAACCGCAGCCAGTTCTTTCGTGGCCTGGTGGATAAATATACCTGGCGGGACATTGGCTCCAGCTATCTGATGTCCGACCTGCAGGCCGCCTACCTGTGGGCGCAGCTGGAAGCGGCGGAGCGCATCAACCAACAGCGCCTGGCGCTGTGGCAGAACTACTATGACGCCCTGCTGCCGCTGGCCCGCGCGGGACGTATCGAACTGCCGACGATCCCGGCCGACTGCGGGCAAAACGCGCACATGTTCTACATTAAGCTGCGCGATATCGAGGATCGCAGCAGGCTGATCGCCTGGCTGAAAGAGGCGGAGATCCTCGCGGTATTCCATTACATTCCTCTGCACAGCTGTCCGGCAGGCGAACACTTCGGCGAATTCCACGGTGAAGACCGTTATACCACCCTGGAGAGCGAGCGCCTGGTACGCCTGCCGCTGTTTTACAATCTGTCTGTGGTGAACCAGCGGACGGTGATTAACTCGCTGCTGAGCTACTTCTCCTGATATGTCGTTAGCAAAAGCTTCATTGTGGACGGCGGCATCGACGCTGGTCAAAATCGGCGCCGGGCTGTTGGTCGTCAAACTGCTGGCCGTCTCGTTTGGGCCCGCGGGCGTTGGCCAGGCCGGTAACTTCCGGCAACTGGTCACCGTGCTCGGCGTGCTGGCCGGGGCCGGGATATTTAATGGCGTCACGAAGCTGGTGGCGCAGCATCACGACGATCCCCCGCGCCTGAAGCAGGTGGTGGGCACCTCGTCGGCGATGGTGCTTGGCTTTTCCACACTGCTGGCGCTGGTGTTTTTACTGGCCGCGGCGCCGATAAGCCAGGGGTTGTTCGGCCATACTCATTATCAGAATCTGGTACGGCTGGTGGCGCTGGTACAGATGGGGATCGCCTGGGCAAACTTCCTGCTGGCGCTGATGAAAGGCTTTCGCGATGCGGCGGGTAACGCCTTCTCGCTGATTGCCGGGAGCCTGATCGGCGTGGCGGCTTACTATGCTTGCTACGTGTTGGGAGGCTATCAGGGCGCGCTGCTGGGGCTGGCGTTAGTTCCGGCGCTGGTGGTGGTTCCGGCGGGTATTATGCTCTGGCGGCGGGGTAATATCCCGCTGAGCGCCTTGCGTCCGCGCTGGGATAACGGTCTGGCGGGACAGCTATCGAAATTTACCCTGATGGCGCTGATAACCTCAGTGACCCTGCCGGTGGCTTATGTGATGATGCGTAATCTGCTGGCGGCGCATTATGGCTGGGAGGCGGTGGGTATCTGGCAGGGGGTGAGCAGCATCTCTGATGCCTATCTGCAGTTTATTACCGCCTCGTTCAGCGTCTATCTCCTGCCGACGCTGTCGCGGCTGAGCGCCAAAACGGATATCACCCGCGAGATAGTCAAGTCGCTGAAATTCGTCCTGCCGGCAGTGGCGGCGGCGAGCCTGACGGTCTGGCTGCTGCGCGATTTTGCCATCTGGCTGCTGTTTTCCGATCGCTTTACCGCGATGCGTGACCTGTTCGCCTGGCAGCTGGTGGGCGACGTTTTAAAAGTAGGCGCCTACGTCTATGGCTATCTGGTGATCGCCAAAGCGTCGCTGCGTTTTTATATTCTGACGGAAATCAGTCAGTTCACACTGCTGACCGCATTCTCACACTGGCTTATACCGGCGCACGGCGCGGTTGGCGCGGCGCAGGCGTATATGGCCACTTATATTGTTTATTTCGCCCTTTGTAGTGGCGTGTTTTTACTCTGGCGTAAACGGGCATGACAGCACTGATACATGTACTGGGATCAGATATCCCGCATCATAACCAGACCGTACTGCGGTTCTTTAACGACGAACTGGCCGCCGATCCGCAGGCCAGGAGATTTATGATCGTCGGTGATGAGGCCAGCGTGCGTGATGGGTATCCGGCGCTGGACATCACCTGTTATCCGGGGAAGAAGTCGCTGGCGCAGGCGGTGATTGCGCAAGCCAAAGCCAACCGCCAGCAGCGCTTTTTCTTCCACGGCCAGTTCAATACCGGCCTGTGGCTGGCGCTGTTGGGCGGTGGTATCCGCCCGTCGCAGTTTAACTGGCATATCTGGGGGGCGGATCTGTACGAAAACGCCACCAGCCTGAAGTTCCGTCTGTTCTATCCGCTGCGCCGCCTGGCGCAGGGGCGGGTAGGGCGCGTTTTCGCCACCCGCGGCGATCTGAGCTGGTTCGCAAACCGTCATCCGCGCGTCCCGGGCGAACTGCTCTATTTCCCGACCCGTATGGATCCGGCGCTGAATACCCTGGCCGAAAACGCGCCGCGCGGCGACACGCTGACCATTCTGGTGGGTAACTCCGGGGATCGCAGCAATGAACATATTGCCGCGATGAAGGCTATTCATCAGCAGTTTGGCGATACGGTAAACGTCATCGTGCCGATGGGCTATCCGGCGAATAACGAGGCCTATATCAATGAGGTTCGTGAGGCGGGGGCGGCGCTGTTTAGCGGTGAGCATCTGCAGATCCTCAGCGAGAAACTGGAGTTTCATGATTATCTGGCGCTGCTGCGCCGCTGCGATCTGGGCTATTTCCTGTTCGCGCGTCAGCAGGGGATCGGCACCCTGTGCTTGCTGATTCAGGCGGGCATTCCCTGCGTGCTCAACCGCGAAAACCCGTTCTGGCAGGATATGACCGAGCAGCATGTGCCGGTGCTGTTCACCAGCGATGCGCTGGACGTCAGCGTGGTGCGCGAAGCGCAGCGCCAACTGGCGAGCGTGGATAAGTCGGGTATCGCTTTCTTCCGGCCGAACTATCTGACGGGCTGGCAGCGGGCGCTACGGTTAGCGGCGGAGGGGCTGGCATGACGTTAATGCAATTTAGCGGGCTGCTGGTAGTCTGGCTGCTGTCGACGCTGTTTATCGCTACCGCCACCTGGTTTGAGTTCCGCCGGGTACGCTTCAACTTCAACGTCTTTTTCTCGTTGCTGTTTCTGCTGACTTTCTTCTTCGGTTTCCCGCTGACCAGTATTCTGGTGTTCCGCTTTGACGTCAGCGTGGCGCCGCCGGAGATTTTGCTGCAGACGCTGCTGATCGCGGTGTGCTTCTACGCGATTTACTACGTGACCTATAAAACGCGGCTGCGTCCGGCATCGCGTGAGGTTGCGCGTCGGCCGCTGTTCACCATGAACCGGGTAGAAACCCATCTGGCGTGGGGCATTTTGATGGGGCTGGCGCTGCTGTGCGTTGGCATCTTCTTCGCCCACAACGGTTTCCTGCTGTTTAAGCTCAACTCCTACAGCCAGATTTTCTCTGCTGAAGTCTCCGGCGTGGCGTTGAAGCGCTTCTTCTACTTCTTTATTCCGGCGATGCTGGTGGTCTATTTCCTGCGCCAGGATTATAAGGCGTGGATCTTCTTCCTCGTCAGCACGGTGGCCTTTGGTTTGCTGACCTACGCTATCGTCGGCGGGACGCGCGCCAATATCATCATCGCCTTCGCCATCTTCCTGTTTATCGGCATTATTCGCGGTTGGATCAGCCTGTGGATGCTGGCGGCGGCGGGCGTGCTGGGCATCGTCGGCATGTTCTGGCTGGCGCTGAAGCGCTACGGGATGAACGTCAGCGGCGACGAAGCGTTTTATACCTTCCTCTATCTCACACGCGATACCTTCTCGCCGTGGGAGAACCTGGCGCTGCTGCTGCAAAACTACGACAAGATCGATTTTCAGGGTCTGGCGCCGATGATCCGCGATTTCTACGTCTTTATCCCCAGCTGGATGTGGCACGGTCGCCCGACGATGGTGCTCAATACCGCCAACTACTTTACCTGGGAAGTATTAAACAACCATTCGGGGCTGGCGATTTCGCCGACGCTGATTGGCTCGCTGGTGGTGATGGGCGGCGTCTGGTTTGTGCCGCTGGGCGCCGTGGCGGTCGGGTTGATTATTAAATGGTTCGACTGGCTGTATGAGCTGGGCAACCGGGAGAGCAATCGCTATAAAGCGGCTATCCTGCACAGTTTCTGTTTCGGCGCTATCTTCAACATGATAGTGCTGGCGCGCGAGGGCCTGGATTCGTTCGGCTCCCGCGTGGTGTTTTTCCTCGTGATCTTTGGTATCTGCTTGCTGGCGGCGAAACTGCTGTACTGGTTCCTGGATAGCGTGGGACTGATTCATAAGCGCGTAAAACCGCTTTCGCAACCGCAAGTCTGAGAAGGATGGACATGACTGGGACCATTTCCGCGCCGTTGTACCTGTTAAGAGGGCTGCAGCTCATAGGCTGGCGCGATATGCAGCACGCTCTGGATTATTTGTATGCCGACGGCGTTCTCCGCGAGGGGACGCTGGTGGCGATTAATGCCGAGAAAATGCTGGCCGTAGAGGATAACCCGGAGGTGCGGGCGCTGATTGAGGCGGCGGAGTTTAAATATGCGGATGGCATCAGCGTGGTGCGTTCGCTGCGTAAAAAATATCCGCAAGCCCAGGTGTCCCGCGTGGCAGGGGCCGATCTCTGGGAAGCGTTAATGCAGCGCGCCGGCGCTGAAGGCACACCGGTGTTTTTGGTCGGCGGTAAACCTGAAGTCCTGGCGCAGACGGCGTCCAGCCTGCGCCAGCGCTGGCAGGTGAATATCGTCGGCACCCAGGACGGCTATTTTGCTCCTGAACAGCGCCAGGCATTATTCGAACGCATTCGCGACAGCGGGGCGAAAATCGTCACCGTCGCCATGGGGTCCCCGCGTCAGGAGATCTTTATGCGCGACTGTCGGCGTCTGTACCCGCACGCGCTGTATATGGGCGTCGGCGGCACTTACGATGTTTTCACCGGGCACGTGCATCGGGCGCCGAAGTTCTGGCAGGATCTGGGGCTGGAATGGTTCTATCGTCTGCTTTTACAGCCGAGCCGCATCAAGAGACAGTTCCGCCTACTGCGCTATTTACGTTGGCATTATTCCGGTAAGCTCTGATATTCCACTGCAACCAGGCGAGTTTGCATACATATTCTGTGTAATCTCTTCACTCGCCTGATACTTTATTTGCCATTTCCGCAAAATTAATTAACCATTCGCAGGCTTTATACGCGCGGGGGAGACCTGCGCGTCGGCAAGGCTATGAGTTCAGTTAATAACAATAACCGAGAGTACCCGGAATACGGCAAACACAAGAGGATATATGACTGAGAAAAAAGCGGAGCTCCAGCGTGGACTGGAGGCCCGGCATATTGAACTGATCGCCCTTGGTGGGACGATTGGCGTGGGGTTGTTTATGGGGGCGGCCAGTACGCTGAAGTGGGCTGGACCTTCCGTGCTGCTGGCGTACATTATCGCTGGCCTGTTCGTCTTTTTCATTATGCGCTCAATGGGCGAAATGCTGTTCCTTGAGCCCGTCACCGGCTCTTTCGCGGTGTATGCGCATCGCTATATGAGCCCCTTCTTCGGCTACCTGACCGCGTGGTCGTACTGGTTTATGTGGATGGCGGTGGGCATCTCGGAGATTACCGCCATCGGCGTCTATGTGCAGTTCTGGTTCCCGGAGATGGCGCAGTGGATACCGGCATTAATTGCCGTGGGGCTGGTGGCGCTGGCAAACCTCGCGGCGGTCCGGCTGTACGGTGAAATCGAGTTCTGGTTCGCCATGATTAAAGTGACCACCATTATTGTGATGATCGTCGTGGGCCTGGGCGTCATTTTCTTCGGCTTTGGCAACGGCGGCCACTCCATCGGTTTTGGCAACCTGACCGAACATGGCGGTTTCTTTGCCGGCGGCTGGAAGGGCTTCCTGACGGCGCTGTGTATCGTGGTTGCGTCATATCAGGGCGTGGAGCTCATCGGCATTACCGCAGGTGAAGCGAAAAATCCGCAGGTCACGTTACGCAGCGCGGTGGGCAAAGTGCTGTGGCGGATCCTGATTTTCTACGTCGGCGCGATTTTCGTTATCGTCACCATCTTCCCATGGGATCAAATCGGCTCCAACGGCAGCCCGTTCGTACTGACGTTTGCCAAAATCGGTATTACCGCTGCGGCGGGGATTATCAACTTCGTGGTGCTGACGGCGGCGCTTTCCGGCTGCAACAGCGGGATGTACAGCTGCGGACGTATGCTGTACGCCCTGGCGAAGAACCGTCAGCTGCCGGCGGCGATCGGTAAGGTATCGCGCAACGGCGTTCCTGCCGTCGGCGTGGCGCTGTCGATTCTGATCCTGCTGGTAGGCTCCTGCCTGAATTACATCATTCCTAATCCCCAGCGGGTATTTGTCTATGTCTATAGCGCCAGCGTCCTGCCGGGGATGGTGCCGTGGTTTGTGATCCTGATTAGCCAGCTGCGTTTCCGTCGCGTACATCAGGCAGCGATAGCCAGCCATCCGTTCCGTTCGCTGCTGTTTCCGTGGGCCAACTATTTCACCATGGCTTTCCTGATCTGCGTGCTGGTCGGGATGGGGCTGAATGATGAAACCCGGATGTCGCTCTTTGTCGGTATTATTTTCCTTGCTGCCGTTACCCTGATTTATAAGGTGTTTGGCCTCGGAAGACAGGGACAAATCAATAATCCGGCTGAATAAGCGTCAAAACGAACAAAGCATGAGCAAACGATAATTTTCTTTAAAAAGGCACTAGACAGCGGGGGAGGAAGTCCGTATTATCCGACCCCGCAACGGCGCTAAGCGCCCGTAGCTCAGCTGGATAGAGCGCTGCCCTCCGGAGGCAGAGGTCTCAGGTTCGAATCCTGTCGGGCGCACCATTAACCCGGTGCTGGAGCTGCGGTGGTTTTAATACCGCGTAAAAGGTTTGCAGTGGTGGCTATAGCTCAGTTGGTAGAGCCCTGGATTGTGATTCCAGTTGTCGTGGGTTCGAATCCCATTAGCCACCCCATTATTTGATAGAGTTGTGAATTTGCGAAGGTGGCGGAATTGGTAGACGCGCTAGCTTCAGGTGTTAGTGTTCTTACGGACGTGGGGGTTCAAGTCCCCCCCCTCGCACCACGACTTTAACGAATTGAACTAAAAATTCAAAAAGCAGTATTTCGGCGAGTAGCGCAGCTTGGTAGCGCAACTGGTTTGGGACCAGTGGGTCGGAGGTTCGAATCCTCTCTCGCCGACCAATTTTGAACCCCGCTTCGGCGGGGTTTTTTGTTTTCTGGTACTTCCTGCCATGACTTATTCCCCTGATCTTGCTGATAAAAAATCTTCTCTTTGCTTAAGAATACGCGTCAGGAAAACTCTCAATTCATCACTGTGGTAGATGCAATTTCCCCGGATCCTGTGCGATAATAACCGGGTAGATGCTCATTCCATCTCTTATGTTCGCCTTCGTGCCTCATAAACTCCGGAATGATGCAGAGCCGTTCTTACGGTGCTTATCGTCCACTGACAGATGTCGCATTTATGCCTCATCAAACACCATGGACATTACGTTGAGTGAAGCACCCAATTTGTTGTCAAACAGACCTGTTTTAACGCCTGCCCTGATTTCAGCGCAGGCGTTTTTTTCTTTCAGGGGATCGTCAACGCGAAGGCGGGGGAGAAGCGCTATCGCCCCGCAGGAGGCGATAGCCAGACCAGGTTATTGCTGAGGGTTATTCTGCAGCGTCAGCAGCAGGCCATCGCGGCGCATGGTGGCCGCTTCCTCCGGCTGATGCAGGCGATCCAGGGCATCGGCCAGCCAGGCGTAATCAAAGGCATCCGGACGCTGCTTAAGCGCGGCGCGGAAGGCGATGCTGGCCTCCTGCCATTCACCGTGCCGCATCAGCGACTGGCCCAGGGTGCTCCACAGCAGCGGACGGTCGCCAACGGCTTTGATCTGTTGGCGCAGTACTTTCTCCAGCTGTTCCGGGTTATTGGTCTTCAGGCGCGGGATCGGCATCACCAGACGGTCGTCATACTGTTTCTTCAGACCATCAATGATAATTTGCTGCGCGGTATCGTGATCGTCGCTCTCGATGAGGCGCTCGGCCATCGCCACCTGCAGCGGCACCAGCGCCCGCGTTTTACGGCTCTGGTTGCGCCACCATTCACGCAGCCCCTCGCTGCCGCCATCGGCCAGCGCTTTGTCCATCAGGCCAACCCACGCCAGCTGTTCCAGCGCGGCGCGGTGCTCTTCATCGCCGACGTTAGCTTTCGCCATCGACGGAATGATATCCAGCAGCGACTGCCAGGCACCGGTGCGGGTATAAGCCTGTTCGGCGAGGCGCAGCACTTCCGGATGACGCGGGGTGATCTCCAGCAGCTTATCGATGCCATGGCGCGCGGCGTGGTTTTCATTGCGCGCCAGCTGCAGGCGAACGCGGGTGATTTCCACCGGGATCAGATCATCGCCCGCGAGTTCGGTGGCGCGCTCCAGATGCTGGTTAGCCCGCGCTTCATCGCCGCGCTGCTGGGCCGCTTCCGCCGCCAGCAGATAGTTCACCACCGGCTGTTCGGCGTGATCGGCGTTTTTCGCCATCAGCTTCTCAACCTGCTGGTAATCACCTTCCGCCAGCTTAAGCAGCGCCTGCTCGGTTTGCTTACGCGCGCGACGGCGTTTACGGCCGACAAACCAGCCGCGCGTATGCGCCCCGGTGCGGAAAATGCGGCGCAGCAGCCATTCAATGGCGAACAGCACCACCATGGCGAGGATCAGGATAATCACCAGCCCGGTCACGCTGGTCTCGATATTGTAGTTATCAGTCTGGATCAGGACGTAGCCCTGATGGCCGGCGATCATCGGGCCAAGCACGATCCCGGCGATCAACAGTGCGAAGAGTAAAAGAATTTTCAGCATGCGTTACTCTCCTTGCGGCGCAGCGGGGGCGGCCGGTGCAGCAGGTGCAGACGGTGCAGGTGCGGGCGCGCCGCCCGCGGAAACGGCAGGCTGCGCCATCAGATTACGCACCCGGGTCTGCATCAGTTTTTCCAGCAACGCCTGGCTCTGCAGCGTCTCCGGCACCGTCATGGTAATGCTTTGCTGACTGAGTTTATCCACCTCTTCAAGGAAGGCTTTAGTGGTGGCGTCATCGGTATCGTAATAGGCGCGTACCCAGGTCGAGACGTTATCCAGCGACTGTTTCCAGGTCTCTTCCTGATGACGCGGCACCGCCTGCGCGGCGACCAGCAGGCGAGAGCGAATATTTTCCCGCAGATAGATATCCTGATTCGGCGCCAGCAGCGGGACCGCCGTTTCATCGCGGCGGCGCACGGTGATAAAGCTGTCCATAAAATTCTGCCAGCTTTTCTGCAGATTGATGCGCCATTCGCTGATGGAGCTGGAGAGCTCATCGCTATCAGAATCCATCGGCGAATCGTCATCGTTATTATCCGCCAGCCGCAGGTTATCGATTTGGTTCGCCAGCTGATTAACCTTGAGGATCATGCCGTCGTAGTCCACCTGGTTCACCGCGGAGAGAGTGGCGATGTCGTCGGTAATCGCCCGGCGGGCGCCGATCAGGCTCGGGTCATTCATGTCGGCGAGACTGGCGTCGGCGCTTTTCAGCAGCGCGGCGGCGGTGGTGACATCCTGATCGCTCCACAGCTTACGTCCCGCCAGCTTGACGAGGAAGTCGGCCTGGGCCAGCAGCCAGGTTTTGGCGTCGCTACCGGAAATGACCGCCACTTTTTGCTGGACTTCGTCCAGCTGTTTGGCCAGCGTCTCCTGCTGGCGTTTGGCTTCGTTTAGCTGGTCGGCCTGCTGTTTGATAATGCCTTCCAGTTCGCTTTTTTGGCTCTCCTGCGCTTTTTGCAGCGCCGCGACCTGGCTTGATAATTCAGAGGTGGTTTCGTTTTGACGCGAGGCCTGCTGTTTGTTCAGGCCATACAGACCGATACCGGCGGCTATCGCAATGGCGATAGCGATCGCGCTGAGCGCCAGGCTGGTTTTGTTGCCAGCCTTCTTCTTATCAGTGTTCTCTGGCTGTGGTGTGGTCTCCACGGCCTCCCTGGTCTCTTCAACCACGGCGGATTGATTTTGTTGTTCCGTCATTATGGCTTCCAATGTTGAGAGTTATTGTAATGCGCGTAGCAGCGCATCGTTGTCGGCGCTATCGGCAACCTGAATCTCCTGCCAGCCCAGCTCCCGGGCCTGAAGGGCCAGACGTTCGCTGACAACGACAACGCGGCAGTGCAGGAGCCACCGTTCGCGATACCATTGCGGTATTAACGACCATAGCTGCTGCAGCATCTCGCCGCTGGTGACCACCAGCGTGGTGACCCCGCGAGATTGCCAGCGCATCGCTTCTTCTGCGCCATCGTAATGCTTTGCACTACGTTGATAACATTCACAAAATGTGACCCTGGCGCCGCGCTCGGTCAGCGTCGCGCCTAAGAGTTCCCGCCCGCCATTGCCGCGTAAGATCAGCGCATTTTTCCCGGCAATGTTTTGTAATTCAGGTAATTGTAGCAAGACTTCGCTAATTTCCCGATCTAACGGGTAATGGATATGCTGCCCGCTGACCGTATGCAGGGCCAGCGCCGTCGTGCGGCCAATGGCAAAATAGCGTGGGGAAGTGGGCCAGGGCAGCCCCTGTTGCTGCAGGCGGGCATGGGCGAACTCCACCGCATGCTGGGACAGCGCAAACAGCAGATCGTCAGGCCCGAGGCGGGCAAGCGCGTCGCCCAGCGCGGGAAGCTCCCGGCCAGGCGTAAATTCTATCAGCGGAAAGCCCCAGGCCACGCGTCCCATGGCCCGCAGACGGCTGACCAGCGCTTCTCCTTGCGGTAATGGACGAGTGACCAGGATGCTCATCGTGGGGCTTCTCCATCATAAACTGCCGCGAGAATGTCGCGCGCGCCGTTATCCAGGAGCTCTTCCGCCAGCGAGATGCCGAGCGCTTCGGCCTGCTCTGCTGGCCCGCGCCGTTCGCCGCGTACCATCTGCGAACCATCCGGGGCGCCAACCAGCGCCCGCAGCCACAGTTCGCCGTTGACGAGTTCCGCATAGCTGCCAATCGGCACCTGGCAGCCGCCTTCGAGACGAGTGTTCATCGCCCGCTCGGCGCGCACGCGCACTGCCGTTTCCGTATGGTTGAGAGGCGCTAGCAGCCCCTGGGTCCATGCATCGTCGAGACGGCATTCGATGCCGACCGCACCCTGGCCGACCGCCGGCAGGGATTGCTCCGGCGACAGCGGCTGGCGAATTCTCGCCTCGAGCTGCAGGCGCTTCAGGCCGGCGGCGGCGAGGATGATGGCGTCATACTCGCCGTTATCCAGCTTACTCAGCCGGGTACCGACGTTACCGCGCAGAGAGCGGATCACCAGGTCCGGACGAGTGGCGGCCAGCTGGCACTGACGGCGTAAACTTGATGTGCCAACGACGCTGCCGGCCGGGAGTTCATCAATCGAGGCATAGTGATTGGAGACAAACGCGTCGCGCGGATCGTCGCGCTCGCAGATAGTCACCAGCCCCAGACCCTCCGGGAATTCCACCGGCACATCTTTCATCGAATGAACGGCGATATCGGCGCGCCCTTCGAGCATGGCAAGCTCTAACTCTTTCACAAATAAGCCCTTGCCACCCACCTTTGCCAGCGGAGTATCAAGGATGACATCCCCGCGAGTGACCATCGGCACCAGCTCGACCTTCAGTCCGGGATGCGCGTGTTCGAGGCGCGCTTTAACATATTGCGCCTGCCATAGCGCAAGCGGGCTTTGCCGTGTGGCAATTTTCAAAACTTTGTCTAACATGCTTGTTACCGTCATTGTCGACCACTAACCATCCTAACATTGTTGTCTTACGGATGTTAGTTTTCACGGTTTATGTGGGAGATAGCTCCGGCCCACTCTTTTTTAACCTTTCATGCGCGTGGCGGTTGCCGGAGGCGTAGTGAGGAATTTACAGGTAATAAACGGTGCTACACTTGTATGTAGCGCATCTTTCTTTACGGTCAATGAGCAAGGTGTTAAATTGATCACGTTTTAAACCATTTGTCCGTCCGCTGCTCATCACAACCACACCGACGACGAATGGTGACGGTTTTTGTTGAAATACTGAAATCCTCCGTACTATTGTACCTCGGGTTTTTGAACATCAGGCGATATGTCTTGTACCTCTATATTGAGACACTGAAACAGAGACTGGATGCCATCAACCAATTGCGCGTGGATCGCGCGCTTGCTGCCATGGGACCCGCTTTCCAGCAGGTTTACAGTCTACTGCCAACGTTATTACATTATCATCACCCGCTGATGCCGGGTTACCTTGACGGTAACGTTCCCCGTGGCATTTGCCTCTACACGCCTGATGAAACCCAACGCCACTATCTTGAAGAACTGGAACTGCATCGCGGCATGCAGACCCAGGAGCCGCCAAAAGGCGAGCTGCCGATCACCGGCGTCTACTCGATGGGTAGTACCTCCTCCGTCGGCCAGAGCTGTTCTTCCGATCTTGATATCTGGGTATGTCACCAGGCCTGGCTGGATAGCGAAGAGCGCCAGCTGCTGCAGCGAAAATGCAGCCTGCTTGAGAGCTGGGCGGCCTCGCTCGGCGTGGAAGTCAGCTTCTTCCTGATCGACGAAAACCGCTTCCGCCATAACGAAAGCGGCAGCCTCGGCGGCGAAGACTGCGGTTCGACCCAGCATATTTTACTGCTCGATGAGTTCTACCGCACCGCGGTGCGTCTCGCCGGCAAGCGTATTCTGTGGAATATGGTGCCGTGCGATGAAGAAGAGCATTACGACGATTACGTCATGGGGCTGTATGCCCAGGGCGTGCTGACGCCAAACGAGTGGCTCGATCTCGGCGGCCTTAGTTCACTGTCGGCGGAAGAGTACTTCGGCGCCAGCCTGTGGCAGCTGTATAAGAGTATCGACTCGCCCTATAAAGCGGTGCTGAAAACGCTGCTGCTGGAAGCCTACTCCTGGGAATACCCCAACAACCGCCTGCTGGCGAAAGATATCAAACAGCGCCTGCACGACGGCGAGATCGTCTCCTTCGGACTCGACCCCTACTGCATGATGCTGGAGCGCGTGACCACCTACCTCCAGGCCATTGACGATGAAACTCGTCTCGACCTGGTGCGCCGCTGCTTCTACCTGAAAGTGTGCGAAAAACTCAGCCGCGAGCGCGCCTGCGTCGGCTGGCGTCGCGAAGTCGTCAGCCAGCTGGTCAACGCGTGGGGCTGGGATGAAAAGCGTCTGATGATGCTCGACAACCGGGCGAACTGGAAAATTGATGAAGTGCGCAAGGCGCACAACGAACTGCTCGATGCGATGATGCAGAGCTATCGTAATTTGATCCGTTTCGCACGGCGCAATAACCTCAGCGTCTCCGCCAGTCCGCAGGATATCGGCGTGCTGACGCGTAAGCTGTATGCGGCCTTTGAAGCGCTGCCGGGCAAAGTGACGCTGGTGAACCCGCAAATTTCGCCGGATCTCTCGGAACCGAATCTGACCTTTATCCACGTGCCGCCGGGTCGCGCCAACCGTACCGGTTGGTATCTGTATAACCGCGCGCCGGATATGGAATCGATCATCAGCCATCAGCCGCTGGAATATAACCGTTATCTTAATAAGCTGGTGGCCTGGGCCTGGTTTAACGGCCTGCTGACCTCACGCACCCGCCTGTTTATTAAGGGCAACGGCATCGTCGATCTGGCGAAGCTGCAGGAGATGGTGGCCGATGTGTCGCACCACTTCCCGCTGCGCCTGCCGGCGCCCACGCCAAAAGCGCTATACAGCCCGTGCGAAATTCGCCACCTGGCGATTATCGTTAACCTCGAATATGACCCGACGGCGGCCTTCCGCAATCAGGTGGTGCACTTCGATTTCCGTAAGCTCGATGTTTTCAGCTTCGGCGAAGAGCAAAAATGCCTGATCGGCAGCGTCGACCTGCTGTATCGCAACTCGTGGAATGAAGTGCGTACGCTGCATTTCAACGGCGAGCAGGCGATGATTGAAGCGCTGAAAACGATCCTTGGTAAAATGCATCAGGATGCCGCGCCGCCGGATAGCGTGGAGGTCTTCTGCTATAGCCAGCATCTGCGCGGCCTGATCCGCACCCGCGTACAGCAGATGATCTCCGAGTGCATCGAACTGCGTCTCTCCAGTACCCGTCAGGATACCGGGCGCTTTAAAGCGCTGCGCGTCTCCGGCCAGACCTGGGGACTGTTCTTCGAGCGTCTTAACGTTTCGGTGCAGAAGCTGGAAAACGCCATTGAGTTCTACGGCGCTATCTCGCACAACAAGCTCCATGGCCTGTCGGTGCAGGTGGAAACCAATCACGTTAAGCTGCCGGCGGTAGTGGACGGATTCGCCAGCGAAGGGATTATCCAGTTCTTCTTTGAAGACGCGGATAACAACGACAGCGGCTTTAACATCTATATTCTCGATGAGAGCAACCGCGCTGAGGTCTATCACCACTGCGAGGGCAGCAAAGAGGAGCTGGTGCGCGACGTCAGCCGCTTCTATTCGTCATCGCACGATCGTTTTACCTACGGCTCCAGTTTTATCAACTTCAACCTGCCGCAGTTCTATCAGATTGTCGAGGTGGACGGGCGCACCCAGGTGATCCCTTTCCGCACCCAGGCGATTGCCGCCGCGATACCCACCAGCCAGGACGTTACCGCCTCGCCGGTGCTGCAGCAGCGCTACTCGTAGATTTGGCCCGGAAAAGGCGCAATGCGCCGTCATCCGGGAAACATGTCATTAACGGAATCTCACCGTCTCACCGGCCTGCTGGCTCGCCGCCTGCTCCAGCAGATCCCAGAAGGTTTCACCGCTGCGATCGCAGATCCACTCGTCGCCTTTGAGATCGAAATGGTAGCCGCCCTGTTTGGTGGCCAGCCACACCTGGTGCAGCGGCTCCTGACGGTTAATAATGATTTTGCTGCCGTTTTCAAAGCTAATGGTCAGCACGCCGCCGTTGATTTCGCAGTCGATGTCGCTATCGCCGTCCCAGTCATCCAGGCGTTCTTCGATGGTCATCCACAGGCTATCGGCCAGGCGATGGAATTCACTGTCGTTCATAATTTTATTCTGCTTTTTTGATTTTTGAAGATGGGTCGCAGTATAGCGCGAAACAAAAGCGCGCGCAGTCGGATGCTAAAGGCTTGCTTTTACGTCTTCTCCTGCGATGATAGAAAGCAGAAAGAATGAATCACGGGCAACTATCAATGAAAAACGTTTTTCCTACGCTTGCCGTTTTGTTTGCGATCTTCAGCCTGACCGGCTGCGGTCTGAAAGGGCCTCTCTATTTCCCGCCGGCTGATAAAACCGCGCCGCCGCCGACCAAACCGGTTAACCCGGGCATTCAGAGCTCAACGCCGGATCGTAACGATCGTGGCGATACCGGTGGTCCGAGCCAGGTCAATTACTAACGATAACGTTCTGTTCCGCGCAACTGGAGTAGATGATGCAGTTCTCTAAAATGCATGGCCTTGGCAACGATTTTATGGTCGTTGACGCGGTAACGCAGAATGTTTTTTTCTCGCCGGAGCTGATTCGCCGCCTGGCGGATCGCCACCTTGGCGTCGGGTTCGATCAGCTGTTGGTGGTGGAGCCGCCCTACGATCCGGATCTGGATTTCCATTACCGGATCTTTAATGCCGACGGTAGCGAAGTGTCGCAGTGCGGCAACGGCGCGCGCTGTTTCGCGCGTTTCGTCCGGCTGAAAGGCCTGACCAATAAACGTGATATCCGCGTGAGTACGGCCAACGGCCGTATGGTATTAAGCGTAACGGAAGACGATCTGGTGCGGGTGAATATGGGCGAGCCCAACTTCGAGCCCTCCCAGGTGCCGTTCCGCGCCAACAAAGCGGAAAAGACCTATATCATGCGTGCCGCCGAGCAGACAGTATTGTGCGGCGTGGTGTCCATGGGGAACCCGCACTGCGTTATCCAGGTGGATGATGTGGATACGGCGGCGGTGGAAACCCTCGGCCCGGTGATGGAAAGCCATGAGCGTTTTCCGGAGCGCGCGAATATCGGTTTTATGCAGGTGGTCGGCCGGTCCCATATTCGTCTGCGCGTCTACGAACGCGGCGCGGGGGAAACCCAGGCCTGTGGCAGCGGCGCTTGCGCCGCGGTGGCGGTGGGGATCCAGCAGGGGTTGCTCGCTGAAACGGTACGTGTGGAATTACCCGGCGGTCGTCTTGATATCGCCTGGAAAGGCCCGGGCCAGCCGCTGTTTATGACCGGCCCGGCGGCCCATGTCTATGATGGATTTATTCATTTATGAAACCAATCGGGGAAGAACAGCAGGAGGTCGCCAGCGCATTGAACGATCGTGCAGTGGTGGACTATCTGTTGCAAAATCCTGAATTTTTTATTCGTAATGCCGCCCAGGTCGAACATCTCCGCGTCCCGCATCCGGTGCGCGGTACGATTTCGCTGGTGGAGTGGCACATGATGCGGGCGCGTAACCATATCCATGTGCTGGAAGAGAATATGTCGCTGCTGATGGAGCAGGCGGTAGCCAATGAAAGCCTGTTCCAGCGCCTGCTGCAGCTGCAAACGCGGCTGGCGGCGGCGGAGAGCCTCGACGATATGCTTAACCGCCTTCACCGCTGGGCGCGCGAGCTGGGGCTGGCGGGCGCCACGGTGCGCCTGTTCCCTGACAGCTGGCGCCTGGGCGCGCCTTCGAAGTTTACCCACCTGGCGTTAAGCCGGCAGGCGTTTGAGCCGATCCGTATTCAGCGTCTGGGCCAGGCGCGCCACTACCTTGGGCCGCTGAACGGTCCGGAGCTGCTGGTGGTATTGCCGGAGGCGAAAGCCATTGGGTCAGTGGCGATGTCGCTGCTGGGCGGCGATAATGCCCCTGGCGTGATGCTCTTTAGCAGCCGCGATGCGCAGCATTATCAGCCAGGACAGGGGACGCAACTGCTGCAGGAGATCGCCCAGATGCTGCCCGGCCTGCTGGAGCGCTGGATTGAACGCGCATGACCGATTCTCCTCTCTTCTCCGCCGTCGCCCGCTTTCTGCGCCACCTTGGCGTTGAACGCCAGCTCAGCCCGATCACGTTACTGAATTACCAGCGACAGCTGGACGCGCTGATTGCCCTGGCGGATGAGGCGGGTCTGAAAAGCTGGTCGCAGTGCGATGCCGCTCAGGTGCGAAGTTTTGCGGTGCGCAGTCGCCGCGCGGGATTAGGCCCGGCAAGCCTGGCGCTTCGCCTGTCGGCGCTGCGCAGTTTCTTTGACTGGCTGGTCGGCCAGGGCGAGCTCAGCGCCAATCCGGCGAAAGGGATTGCCGCGCCGAAAATTCCCCGTCACCTGCCAAAAAATATCGATGTCGATGACGTCAATCGGCTGCTGGATATTGATCTCAACGATCCGCTGGCGGTGCGCGACCGGGCGATGCTGGAGGTGATGTACGGCGCGGGGCTGCGTTTGTCCGAGCTGGTCAACCTTGATATCAAACATCTCGATCTCGAAAGCGGCGAGGTCTGGGTGATGGGCAAAGGCAGCAAAGAGCGCCGCTTGCCGATCGGTCGCAACGCCGTGATGTGGATTGAGCACTGGCTGGATTTACGCGGCCTGTTCGGTACTGACGACGACGCGCTGTTTTTGTCGAAACTGGGCAAGCGCATTTCGGCGCGCAACGTACAGAAGCGGTTCGCCGAGTGGGGCATTAAGCAGGGGCTGAACAGCCATGTGCATCCGCACAAGCTTCGCCACTCCTTTGCCACCCATATGCTGGAGTCCAGCGGCGATCTGCGCGGTGTGCAGGAGCTGTTGGGTCATGCTAACCTCTCCACCACCCAAATCTATACCCATCTCGACTTTCAACACCTTGCCTCGGTGTACGATGCCGCGCATCCGCGCGCAAAACGGGGGAAATAATGCGTTTTTACCGACCTCTGGGCCAGATTTCCGCGCTGACGTTTGACCTGGACGATACCCTTTATGATAACCGCCCGGTCATTGACCGGACGATGCACGAGTCGCTGGCTTTTGTACGCAGCTACCATCCGTCGCTCAGCCAGTTCGACGCCCATGAGCTTAATCAGCTGCGCCAGACGCTGTTGGCATCCGAGCCTGAGATCTATCACGACGTGACCGTCTGGCGCCACCGTGCGCTGGAGTTAGGCATGCGTAACGCCGGACTCTCCGCCGACGAGGCGAAAGCGGGGGCCGATGCGGCGATGGAACACTTCGCCCAGTGGCGCAGCCGCGTCGATGTCCCGCAGGAGACCCACGATACGCTGGCGAAGCTGGCGGAGAAGTGGCCGCTGGTGGCGATTACCAACGGCAACGCCCGACCAGAGTTGTTCGGCCTGAGCGACTATTTCCGCTTTGTGCTGCGCGCCGGGCCGGATGGCCGCTCCAAGCCGTTTGCCGACATGTACCATCTGGCGGCGGAGCGCCTGAACTTACCGCGCGGGCATATTCTGCACGTCGGCGATGACCTGACCACTGACGTCGCCGGATCGCTGCGCTGTGGCATGCAGGCCTGCTGGATCAAACCGCAAGGCGCGGACCTGATGCACACCGCGGACAGCCGCCTGCTGCCGCATATTGAAATTTCACAGTTGGCATCTCTGACCTCGCTGATATAATCACCAGTTACTCTGTATATATTAACAGGGGTTCGTGTAACCCCTTCTCTTCCGGCGGTGCCAATGGACGTTTCTTACCTGCTCGACAGCCTTAATGACAAACAGCGTGAAGCCGTAGCGGCCTCGCGCACCAACATGCTGGTTCTGGCAGGGGCGGGCAGTGGTAAGACGCGCGTTCTGGTGCACCGTATCGCCTGGCTGCTGAGCGTGGAGAACTGCTCGCCGTATTCTATTATGGCGGTGACCTTTACCAACAAAGCGGCGGCAGAGATGCGCCACCGTATCGGCCAGCTGATGGGCACCACCCAGGGCGGCATGTGGGTGGGCACCTTCCACGGCCTGGCCCACCGCCTGTTGCGCGCGCACCATCTGGACGCCAACCTGCCGCAGGATTTCCAAATCCTCGATAGCGAAGACCAGCTGCGCCTGCTGAAGCGTCTGATTAAGGCGATGAACCTCGATGAGAAGCAGTGGCCGCCGCGTCAGGCGATGTGGTACATCAACAGCCAGAAAGATGAAGGGCTGCGCCCGCATCATATTCAGAGCTACGGCAACCCGGTCGAGCAGACCTGGCAGAAGGTCTATCAGGCCTATCAGGAAGCCTGCGATCGTGCCGGGCTGGTGGACTTCGCCGAACTGCTGCTGCGCGCCCACGAGCTGTGGCTGAATAAGCCGCATATCCTCCAGCACTACCGTGAGCGGTTCACCAATATCCTCGTCGACGAATTCCAGGATACCAACAACATTCAGTACGCGTGGATCCGCCTGTTGGCGGGCGATACCGGCAAGGTGATGATCGTCGGCGATGACGATCAGTCGATTTACGGCTGGCGCGGCGCGCAGGTCGAGAACATTCAGCGTTTCCTTAACGATTTTCCCGGTGCGGAAACCATCCGCCTTGAGCAGAACTATCGCTCGACCAGCAACATCCTCAGCGCCGCCAACGCCCTGATTGAAAACAACAACGGTCGCCTGGGCAAGAAGCTATGGACCGACGGCGCCGACGGCGAGCCGATCTCGCTGTACTGCGCTTTCAACGATCTCGACGAAGCACGCTTCGTAGTGAACCGGATAAAAACCTGGCAGGAGAACGGCGGGGCGCTGGAGCAGTGCGCCATCCTCTATCGCAGCAACGCCCAGTCGCGCGTGCTGGAAGAGGCGCTTCTGCAGGCCAGTATGCCGTACCGCATCTATGGCGGCATGCGCTTCTTCGAACGCCAGGAAATCAAAGACGCGCTCTCGTACCTGCGTCTGATCGCCAACCGTAACGACGATGCGGCGTTTGAGCGCGTAGTCAATACGCCGACTCGCGGCATCGGCGACCGCACGCTGGACGTGGTGCGTCAGACGTCGCGCGATCGTCAGCTGACGCTGTGGCAGGCCAGCCGCGAGCTGCTGAAAGATAAAGCGCTGGCCGGTCGCGCCGCCAGCGCCCTGCAGCGCTTTATGGAGCTGATTGACGCGCTGGCGCAGGAGACCACCGATATGCCGCTGCACGTCCAGACCGATCGGGTGATTAAAGACTCCGGGCTGCGCGCGATGTACGAGCAGGAGAAAGGCGAGAAGGGTCAGACCCGTATTGAAAACTTAGAGGAGCTGGTGACGGCGACGCGCCAGTTTAGCTACAACGAAGAAGATGAAGATCTGATGCCGCTGCAGGCGTTCCTCTCCCACGCCGCGCTGGAAGCGGGCGAGGGACAGGCGGATACCTGGCAGGACGCGGTTCAGCTGATGACCCTGCACTCGGCGAAAGGGCTGGAGTTCCCGCAGGTGTTCATCGTCGGCGTCGAGGAGGGGATGTTCCCGAGCCAGATGGCCCTTGATGAAGGCGGCCGCCTGGAAGAAGAGCGTCGTCTGGCCTACGTTGGCGTGACGCGCGCCATGCAGAAGCTGACGCTGACCTACGCGGAAACCCGCCGTCTGTACGGCAAAGAGGTTTACCATCGGCCGTCGCGCTTTATTGGAGAACTGCCGCAGGAGTGCGTAGAAGAAGTGCGTCTGCGGGCTACGGTGAGCCGCCCGGTAAACCATCAGCGACTGGGCGCGCCGATTGCCGAGAGCGATACCGGCTACAAATTAGGCCAGCGCGTACGGCATCCGAAGTTTGGCGAAGGCACCATCGTCAACCTCGAAGGCAGCGGCGAGCACAGCCGGCTGCAGGTGGCTTTTCAGGGTCAGGGGATCAAATGGCTGGTCGCGGCTTACGCCCGGCTCGAGGAAGTGTAACTTTAAGAAAAATATCATTATTTTGTAATATTCTGCTACCTTTATACGTTAAGGCGCCTGATTTGCGCTTTCGCGTTCCGTTGCGTGTTGACGCCGATTTTGCGCTGGCGTAACATGCGCGCACGATTACGCTAAGAGGACATTCGCCTTGGACACACCCAGTAGATGCTGGCTCAACTTCCTGTCATTCAGGAACAACTCCTAAGGCTATCCTCTTATGCTGATAGCCTTAGCGGTTGTCAGCGACCTGCCCCATTCCCGTCGCGCTGAGTCAGGCTTAATGGTCTGAAACCCAATTTGTTTCTGTGTGCCCACCGAACTGTCCGATAATTTTTTTGCATTGGGAGTCCCGGTCATGCTGAGCGCATTTCAACTGGAAAACAATCGTTTAACGCGCCTGGAAGCCGATGAGATCAAGCACCTCGCCAGCTCGGTGTGGGTCGATCTGGTCGAGCCTGACGACGATGAGCGAAGCCGCGTGCAGACGGAACTGGGTCAGAACCTGGCGACGCGCCCGGAGCTGGAAGATATCGAAGCCTCCGCGCGTTTCTTTGAAGATGAAGACGGGTTACATATCCACTCCTTCTTCTTTTTCGAAGATGCCGACGATCACGCGGGTAACTCTACCGTGGCGTTTACCATCCGCGAAGGGCGCCTGTTTACGCTGCGTGAGCGTGAACTGCCCGCTTTTCGCCTCTACCGCATGCGCGTGCGTAACCAGACCCTGGTGGACGGCAACGCCTACGAGCTGCTGTTAGATCTGTTCGAGACCAAAATCGAACAGCTGGCGGATGAGATAGAAAACATCTACAGCGACCTGGAAAAGCTGAGCCGCGTGATTATGGAAGGCCACCAGGGCGATGAGTACGACGAAGCGCTGTCGACGTTGGCGGAGCTGGAAGATATCGGCTGGAAGGTCCGCCTGTGTTTGATGGATACCCAGCGCGCGCTGAACTTTCTCGTGCGCAAAGCGCGCCTGCCGGCGGGCCAACTGGAGCAGGCGCGGGAGATCCTGCGCGATATCGAATCCCTGCTGCCGCACAACGAATCGCTGTTCCAGAAGGTGAACTTCCTGATGCAGGCGGCGATGGGCTTTATCAACATCGAGCAGAACCGCATCATCAAGATCTTCTCGGTGGTGTCGGTGGTGTTCCTGCCGCCAACTCTGGTGGCCTCCAGCTACGGGATGAACTTTGAATTTATGCCTGAGCTGCACTGGAGCTTCGGCTACCCGGGGGCGATCGTCTTTATGATGCTGGCTGGCCTGGCGCCGTATCTCTACTTCAAGCGTAAAAACTGGCTGTAGTTGTTGTGCCGGATGCGCTGCGCTTATCCGGCCTGAGTGCTGTACTTTTGTAAGCCGGATAGGGCGGAGCCGCCATCCGGCAATGTCCTAGCTCCGACGCCCCCGCCTTTGCGTATACACCGCATCCATCACGAATATCGCCAGCGCCACCCAGATAAAGCCAAAGGTGACCATTTTATCCTTGCCCGGCACTTCGCCGTAGAACGTCACCGCCAGCAGGAACATTAGCGTCGGGCCGATGTACTGGAAAAAGCCCAGCGTGGAGAGCCGCAGACGCGTTGCCGCCCCGGTGAAGCACAGCAGAGGGATGGTGGTCACCACGCCCGCCGCCATCAGCAGCAGATTGAGCGACCAGGGGTTCTGCCCCATATGGCTGGTGGGGCTGTCGGTGATGCCGAACAGCCAAATCGCCGCCACCGGCAACAGCCACAGCGTTTCCACCAGCATGCCGGTCTGCGCATCGACAGCGATTTTCTTCCGCACCAGACCATAAAAGGCAAAGCTGAAGGCCAAACCAAGGCCGATTATCGGTAGCGAACCAAAGGTCCAGAGCTGCACCAGCACGCCGCAAAAGGCGAGGATCATCGCCAGCCACTGCAGGCGACGGAAACGTTCGCCAAGGAAAATCATCCCTAACAGAATATTCACCAGCGGGTTGATAAAGTAGCCGAGGCTGGCTTCCAGCATATGGTGGTTATTCACCGCCCAGATGAACAGCAGCCAGTTGCCGCCGACCAGCACCGCAGAGAGCGCCAGCAGGAAGATCTTGCGCGGCGTCTTCAGCAACTTTTTCACCTGCGGCCACTGACGGCTAACGCTGATGAGCGCCACCATGAAGAAGAAAGACCAGATCACGCGATGGGTCAGAATTTCATCGGCGGGAACATAGTAGATAAGTTTGAAGTACGCCGGCGCGATACCCCAGATAAAGTAGGCGGCGAGGGCCAGAATAATCCCCAACCGCGTCTGTTTCGCATCCATCGGTAAAATCCATTGCCAAAGAGAGTGATGTTACTCGATTTTGGGCAATCAACCCACCATATAGGTCGCTGTTGCGCTGGCAATATATACCTGAGCTTCGTTATGCAGTTCCACACGGGCTACCGCCACTTTATTGCCGGCGCGCAGCAGGGTGCTGGTCGCGGTAAAACGTTCGCCGCGGCCCGGACGCAGGTAGTCCACGCGCAGGTCGATGGTTCCCATGCGGGAAAGCCGCTGGCGCAGCTCTTCTTCATTGATGGTGTCATGGCGGGTAAGGGTGCTGCCAACGCAGACCAGACCTGCGGCGACGTCCAGCGCGGAGGCGATTACACCGCCATGCAGAATGCTTTGCGCCCAGTTGCCGACCATCATCGGCTGATTATTAAAGCTGAGCTGGGCAAACGCTTTTTCATAGCGCTCCAGTTCGAGGCCGAGGGCGCGGTTAAACGGCATGTGATAGACGAAAATCTCCCCCACCAGTTTCAGAGCTGCTTCGGCAGTAAGTTCAGACATAACACCGGTTCCATTCGTTAATAAAATGTTGATTTTATGCTTCTAAAATATTGATTTCCACTTTCGGAGTGGATTTGGGGGCAGGGGATTAATAAACAGGTAGAATGTCTTCAGGTGAAACAAAAATAAAAACTATTTATCAGGAGACCAGCATGCGTATCTCTTTGGCCTGCCTGGCGGCGCTGTGCGCGCTACCGGCTGGTGTTATGGCGCAGGATGCGTCGGTACACGACAAACCAGCAGTGCGCGGCAGTATTATCGCCAACCTGCTACAGGATCATGATAATCCTTTTCTGCTCTACCCTTATGAAAGCAACTATCTGCTCTACACGTGGACCAGCGATCTCAATAAAGAGGCGATTCGCAGCTATGACTGGGCCGAAAATGCCCGTAAAGATGAAGTGAAGTTTCAACTGAGCCTCGCCTTCCCGCTGTGGCGCGGCATCCTGGGGGATAATTCGCTGCTCGGCGCGTCCTATACCCAGAAGTCCTGGTGGCAGCTCTCCAACAGCAAAGAGTCGGCGCCGTTTCGCGAAACCAACTACGAACCCCAGCTGTTTCTTGGCTTTGCCACCGACTATCAGTTTGCCGGCTGGACGTTGCGCGATATCGAAATGGGATATAACCACGACTCGAATGGCCGCTCCGATCCCACCTCGCGCAGCTGGAACCGGCTCTATGCCCGCCTGATGGCGCAAAATGGCAACTGGCTGGTGGAAGTGAAACCCTGGTATGTGGTGGGCAGCACCGATGATAACCCGGATATCACCAAATATATGGGCTATTACCGCCTGAAGGTGGGTTACCAGCTGGGCGAGGCGATCCTCAGCGCGCAGGGGCAATATAACTGGAACACTGGCTACGGCGGGGCGGAGTTGGGGGTGAGCTATCCCATCACCAAACATGTTCGCGCTTACACCCAGATCTACAGCGGCTACGGCGAATCGCTTATCGACTATAACTTTAATCAAACGCGCGTCGGCGTCGGGCTAATGCTCAACGATCTGTTTTAATCGTTGCACTCTGGCTCGCAGGCGCTGAAAATAGCGCCTGTTTTCTTTTCAGGCAAATGGGGTCAACGTGGCACAGGCGGAAGTATTAAATCAGGAATCGCTGGCTAAGCAGGTTTTACAAGAGACCTTCGGCTACCAGCAGTTCCGCCCTGGCCAGGAGACGATTATCGAGACGGTGCTCGAGGGCCGTGACTGCCTGGTGGTCATGCCGACCGGTGGCGGCAAGTCACTGTGTTATCAGGTACCGGCGCTGGTTATGGGCGGCCTGACGGTAGTGGTCTCGCCGCTGATCTCGCTGATGAAAGATCAGGTCGATCAGCTGCTGGCCAACGGCGTGGCGGCGGCCTGTCTGAACTCGACCCAGAGCCGCGAACAGCAGCAGGACGTGATGGCCGGCTGCCGCAGCGGGCAGGTTCGTCTGCTGTATATCGCCCCGGAACGGTTGATGCTCGACAATTTCCTTGAGCATCTGGCGAACTGGAATCTGGCGATGCTGGCGGTGGACGAAGCGCACTGCATCTCCCAGTGGGGCCATGACTTCCGCCCGGAATATGCCGCGCTGGGCCAGCTTCGTCAGCGGATGCCGCAGATCCCGTTTATGGCGTTGACCGCCACCGCCGATGACACCACCCGCCGCGATATCGTCCGTCTGCTGGGACTTAACGATCCGCTCATACAGGTCAGCAGCTTCGACCGGCCGAACATCCGCTATATGCTGATGGAGAAATTCAAGCCGCTCGACCAGCTGATGCGCTACGTCCAGGATCAGCGCGGCAAATCGGGCATTATCTACTGCAACAGCCGTTCGAAAGTGGAAGATACCGCCGCGCGTCTGCAGAGCCGCGGCATCAGCGCGGCGGCTTACCATGCCGGCCTGGAAAACGACGTGCGCGCCGACGTGCAGGAGAAATTCCAGCGCGACGATCTGCAGATTGTGGTGGCGACAGTGGCCTTTGGGATGGGCATCAACAAGCCGAACGTCCGCTTTGTGGTGCATTTTGATATCCCGCGCAATATTGAATCCTACTATCAGGAGACCGGCCGCGCCGGGCGTGACGGCCTGCCGGCGGAAGCGATGCTGTTTTACGATCCGGCGGACATGGCGTGGCTGCGCCGCTGTCTGGAAGAGAAGCCCGCCGGGCCGCTGCAGGATATCGAACGGCATAAGCTGAACGCGATGGGGGCGTTTGCTGAAGCCCAGACCTGTCGTCGTCTGGTGCTGCTGAACTACTTTGGCGAAGGACGCCAGGAGCCGTGCGGCAATTGCGATATCTGTCTTGATCCGCCGAAGCAGTACGATGGCTTAATGGACGCCCGTAAGGCGCTCTCCACTATTTATCGGGTCAACCAGCGCTTCGGGATGGGTTATGTGGTGGAAGTCCTGCGTGGCGCCAACAATCAGCGCATCCGTGAGATGGGCCACGATAAGCTCCCGGTATACGGCATCGGCCGGGAACAGAGTCACGAGCACTGGGTGAGCGTGATCCGCCAACTGATTCACCTTGGGCTGGTGACGCAGAATATCGCCCAGCACTCCGCGCTGCAGCTGACCGAAGCCGCACGCCCGGTGCTGCGCGGCGACGTCCCGCTGCAGCTTGCCGTACCGCGTATCGTGGCGCTGAAGCCGAAGGCGATGCAGAAATCCTTCGGCGGTAATTACGATCGTAAGCTGTTTGCCAAGCTGCGCAAATTACGTAAAGCGATTGCCGATGAAGAAAACATTCCCCCGTACGTGGTCTTTAACGACGCGACGCTTATTGAGATGGCGGAGCAGTCGCCGCTAACCGCCGGCGAAATGCTCAGCGTCAACGGCGTGGGGACACGTAAACTCGAGCGTTTCGGCAAGCCGTTTATGGCGCTGATCCGGTCGCATGTCGATGGCGACGACGAGTAGTCAGCTGGCTATAAAAGTGCCAGAATAGTTATCCTCTTCATTATTTTCCTGCGAGTTAACTATGCTGATGCTTTTCCTTACCGTGGCGCTGGTGCATATCATTGCGCTGATGAGTCCGGGGCCGGATTTTTTCTTTGTCTCACAAACGGCCATCAGCCGCTCGCGCAGAGAGGCGATGATGGGAGTGCTGGGGATCACCTGCGGCGTAATGATCTGGGCGGGGGTAGCGCTGCTCGGCCTGAATCTGATCCTCGCCAGAATGGCGTGGCTGCACAACATCATTATGGTCGGCGGGGGCTTGTACCTGTGCTGGATGGGCTACCAGATGCTGCGCGGCGCGTTGAAAAAAGAGGCGGTATCCCCGCCAGAGCCGCAGGTTGAGCTGGCTCGCAGCGGACGCAGCTTTCTGAAGGGATTGCTGACCAATCTGGCGAACCCGAAAGCGATTATCTACTTCGGCTCGGTGTTCTCGCTGTTCGTCGGTGACAGCGTTGGCGCCGGCGCGCGCTGGGGTATTTTTCTGCTGATTATCATGGAGACGCTGGCCTGGTTTATGGTGGTTGCCAGCCTGTTCGCCCTGCCGGGGATGCGCCGCGGCTATCAGCGGATGGCGAAGTGGATCGACGGTATCGCCGGCACGCTGTTTGCGGGCTTCGGCATCCACCTGATTATCTCGCGTTAACCTGGCGTGATGCTCCACCCGGCTATATCCGGGTGGAGAAAGTGTCAGTGGCGAAGCCGCTGCAGCTCGTCTTCAGACAGACCGGTCATTTCCATAATCGCTTCGTCATCAATACCGCGTTTGCGCATCGCTTCGGCAACCTGCAGCAGGGCCTGATGTTTGCCTTCCTTTATACCTTGCTGTACGCCTTTCCTGATGCCTTTTTCCATACCTTCTGCGAGCCATGTTTCCGCCAGCGTCATCAGTAATCCTCCATGCTGCGGCACGCGCTGTGCCAGCCCGTATAAGAGTGTCCGAGTATCCTCGGCATCCCCTGCCTGAGCCATATAGTTTACCAATACGGTGATTTGTTGTCCGCTCATCGGCTCCAGCATTAAGAGTTGGGTCAACTTATCCAGCAATTGCGCCATATCGCGCTGACGGATGTGTTTTTGCACCAGCGTCAGGGCCGCCATGCTGCGGTGCTGCATAATGTCGTCGTCGGGGATCACCGTGATATCGACCAGCGGAAACGCTCCGCTATAGAGCTGGCGGGCGGTCTCGGGATCGGCGAAATTATCCAGCCAGCTCATAGACCAGGGATAGGGGCTGCGTCGTCCCTGATAGAAGAGGACCGGGATAACCAGAGGCAGCGTTTTATGGCCGTTCTCCAGATGGCGCTGCATGGCGGCGACGGCATAGCGCATTAAGCGAAAGGCCATCAGTTTATCGGGGGCGCTCTGGTGCTCGATCAGAACATGGACATACCCCTTACCGCGGGTGGTTTCCAGCGAGTAGAGAATATCGCTGTAGTAGGGCCTGAGGTCGTCTTCAAGAAAGCTGCCGGATTCCAGACGTAGGGTATCCAGTTTGCAGATCGCTGTTAACGCCGGAGGCAGGTGGATCTCGATGAAATCGCGCGCCGTCTCTATCCGTGAGAGAAAAGTTTTAAATACCGCATCATGAGGGGTCGCCGTTTCTGCCATCGCCGTTCATCCGTGAATCACCTATCTGGCGGCATCCTGGCACGGTGGGCTCAGCGTCGACAGCGGGCAAAAAAATTAATTTCCCGCTTTGCGCGCCGGCTCGCGCAGAGAGATTGCTTCGCCCGCCAGGCGAACCTCTCTTTGCGAGCGAGATTTCATCATTCAGGCGTGACGGGCGGAGGCGAGGAGCGCCCCAACCAGCATAAACAGTGAACCAAAGACTTTATTCAGCGCCTTCATCTGCTTTGGCCCTTTAATCCAGGCTGAAATGCGCTGCGCCAGGGTCGCATAGCCAATCATCACAATGATATCGACGACGATGGTGGTGACGCCCAGAACGAGATACTGCATCACCTGGGGCTGGTGGGGCAGGATAAACTGCGGAAACAGGGCGGCCAGAAAAACAATGCTTTTGGGATTGGTGAGATTCACGAACACCGCACGCTGGAACAGTTTGCCGCGCGTCTGCGCCTTCGCCAGCGTATTCAGGTCGATGGCCCCTGCCGCGCGCCATTGCTGGATACCCAGCCAGATAAGATAGGCTGCGCCGGCCCATTTCAGCACCTCAAAGGCCAGCACCGAGCGGGAGAACAGGGTGCCGAGACCGACGCCGACCAGCACGATATGAATGGCCAGCCCGGTCTGCAAACCGGCAATTGACGCCGCCGCGCCGCGGTAACCGTGGTTAATGGAGGTGGTCATGGTATTAATCGCTCCGGAACCCGGGGACAGGCTGAGAATGATTGATGTCAGCAGGTAGGCGAACCACCACTCAATGGTCATGAGAAACTCCCTGATTGTCTGTTTTTATGCCACAATACGCTATTGTGTCAGCATTGTGTGATGCACGGCAAAAAAACGATTTTCAGCGGTTAACAGGGGTGTAAACCCGATGTTTGGGCAGAAAAAGGACTGGGAAACACGAGAAAACGCGTTTGCGGCCTTTAGCATGGGGCCGCTGACGGATTTCTGGCGACAGCGCGAAGAGGCTGAATTTAAAGGCGTCGATGACGTACCGGTACGCTTTGTTCGCTTTTGCGCGCAAAATCACGATCGACTGGTGCTGATTTGCCCTGGGCGCATTGAAAGCTACGTGAAGTATGCTGAAGTGGCCTACGATCTCTTTCACAGCGGCTTTGACGTGATGATCATCGACCATCGCGGTCAGGGTCGCTCGGGTCGTCTGCTCTCTGATACTCACCGCGGGCACGTGGTGAACTTCAGCGATTATGTTGATGACCTGGCTGCGCTCTGGCAGCAGCAGGTGGTCCCCGGCCACTGGCGAAAACGGTTTATCCTCGCTCACTCTATGGGCGGGGCGATTGCCACGCTCTTTCTGCAACGCTACCAGGCGCATTGCGATGCGATTGCGCTCTGCGCGCCGATGTTCGGGATTATCATTAGGCTGCCGGACTGGATGGTGCGCCATATTCTCGACTGGGCTGAGGGCCATCAGCGCATTCGCGAAGAGTATGCCATCGGCACCGGACGCTGGCGGGCGCTGCCTTTTGCCGTTAACGTGCTGACGCACAGTCGACAACGCTATCGTCGTAACCTGCGCTTCTATGCCGACGAGCCGCGACTGCAGGTCGGCGGCCCGACCTGGCACTGGGTGCGCGAAGGCATGCTGGCCGGTGACGAAGTGCTGGCGAATGTGGATAAAGATACCGCCCCGACGCTGCTGCTGCAGGCGGAGGAGGAGCGGGTGGTCGATAATCTGATGCACGACCGCTATTGTGAATTACGGGCCGCCGCCGGCCATCCCTGTGAGGGCGGAAAGCCGCTCGTCATTGAAGGGGCATACCATGAGATCCTTTTTGAAAAGGACGCTATGCGCTCAGTCGCGCTCAATGCCATCGTCGAGTTTTTCAATCGACATACTTAATCCGACGATAACGCTCGTCGCCCTGCTTAGAGGTTAACTTTTTTATGTACCAGGTTGTTGCGTCTGATTTAGACGGCACGCTGCTTTCCCCCGATCATTTCCTGACCCCCTATGCCAAAGAGACGCTGAAGCTGCTTACCGCCCGTGGGATCAATTTCGTCTTCGCCACCGGCCGACACTACATCGACGTCGGGCAGATCCGCGATAATCTTGGCATCCGGTCGTACATGATCACCTCTAACGGCGCCCGCGTTCACGATAGCGATGGTCAGCAAATCTTCGCCCATAACCTTGACCGTGATATTGCCGCCGACCTGTTTGAGATCGTGCGTAACGACCCGAAAATCGTCACTAACGTCTATCGGGAAGATGAGTGGTATATGAACCGCCATCGCCCGGAAGAGATGCGCTTTTTCAAAGAGGCGGTGTTTAACTACAAGCTGTATGAGCCGGGCGAACTGGATCCGCAGGGGATCAGCAAGGTGTTCTTTACCTGTGAGGATCACGAACATTTGCTGCCGCTTGAGCAGGCGATGAACGCCCGCTGGGGCGATCGCGTGAACGTCAGCTTCTCCACCTTAACCTGCCTGGAGGTGATGGCGGGCGGGGTATCGAAGGGGCATGCGCTGGAGGCAGTGGCGAAAATGCTCGGCTACAGTCTGTCAGATTGCATCGCTTTCGGCGACGGCATGAACGACGCCGAGATGCTGTCGATGGCCGGCAAAGGCTGCATTATGGCCAACGCCCACCAGCGGCTGAAGGATCTGCATCCGGAACTGGAAGTGATCGGTAGCAACGCCGACGATGCGGTCCCGCACTACCTGCGTAAGCTGTACCTCGACTGACAAAGATTGACGACTGGCGAATAATTACCCAGTCGTCAACCTGACTCTTCGCTACAATGCCTGTTCTTTATCCAACGAGACGACCATTGTGGCGCTGTTAATTATCACCACTATCCTGTGGGCCTTTTCTTTTAGCCTGATTGGCGAGTACCTGGCCGGTAGCGTCGACAGCTATTTTTCGGTACTGATGCGCGTGGGCCTGGCGGCGCTGGTGTTCCTGCCTTTCCTGCGCACGCGAGGCCATTCTCCGCGCACGATCGTGCTCTATATGCTGGTGGGCGCGATGCAGCTTGGCATCATGTACCTGCTGGCTTTCCGCGCCTATCTCTATCTGACGGTCTCGGAATTCCTGCTGTTTACCGTGTTTACTCCCCTGTATATCACGCTGATCTACGATCTGCTCAGCGGACGGAAACTGCGCTGGGGCTATCTGCTGAGCGCCGCGCTGGCGGTTCTGGGGGCGGCGATTATCCGCTATGACAAAGTCAGCGATCATTTCTGGACCGGGCTGTTACTGGTGCAGCTGTCAAACCTCTGCTTCGCCATCGGTATGGTGGGGTATAAGCGCCTGATGGAGGTGCGACCGATGCCGCAGCACAATGCCTTTGCCTGGTTCTATGTCGGGGCCTTTATCGTGGCGGTGGCGGCATGGTTTATGCTGGGCAACCCACAGAAGCTGCCGACCACCACGCTGCAGTGGAGCGTGCTGGTGTGGCTGGGCGTGGTGGCTTCCGGGCTGGGCTACTTTATGTGGAACTATGGCGCCACACAGGTGGATGCCGGCACGCTGGGGATCATGAATAACGTCCATGTCCCCGCCGGGCTGCTGGTTAACCTTGCCATCTGGCAGGAGCAGCCGCACTGGCCGAGCTTTATTAGCGGAGCGTTGGTGATCCTGGCCTCGCTGTGGGTCCATCGACGCTGGGTCGCTCCGCACTCCGGACAAACGGCAGATGATCGCAGGCGTGGTTCCGCGCAGAGCGAATAAACGCTTCGGTGACCGGTTGACGCTGCTCGCCATCGCGAACGGCCGCGTACAGCCGGCTCCATAATCCCTCTCCCAGGGTTTTGGTCACCACCAGACCCTGGCGTTCAAAACTTTCCACCACCCAGTGCGGCAGCGCGGCGATGCCCATCCGGGCTGCCACCATCTGGATCAGCAACAGCGTGTTATCGACGCTTTTTAGCTGGGGGCTGATACCGGCCGGCTGCAGGAAATGGCGCCAGATGTCGAGGCGTCCGCGCTGAACGGGATAAATCAGCAGCGTTTCCGCGGCCAGATCCTCCGGCGTAATCAGCGTCTTCATGGCTAACGGGTGCTCAGGCGCCAGCACCAGGCGCACCTCATAATCAAACATTGGCGAGTAATGCAGACCGCTGCGCGGCAGGATATCGGAGGTCATCACCAGATCCAGTTCGCCCTGCTGCAGCGCAGGCTGCGGGTCGAAGGTGACGCCGGAATGGAAGTCGACTTCCACGTGTGGCCAGCGGGCGCGGAAATTCTCCAGCGCCGGCGTCAGCCACTGAATACAGCTGTGGCATTCGATAGCCAGCCGCAGCCGGGTCTGCTGCGGTTCGTTACAGTCCTGCAGGGCGCGGGCGATCTGCGGCAGCACCTGGTTGGCCAGCTGTAAGAGGATCTCCCCCTGAGGGGTAAAACGCAGCGGCTGGCTCTTACGCACAAAGAGACGAAAGCCAAGACGCTGTTCCAGATCGCTGAACTGGTGAGACAAGGCGGACTGGGTCTGGTGCAGGGCAGCCGCTGCGCCCGCCAGTGAACCGCTATTCCGCAACGCTTGCAGCGTTTTCAGATGTTTAATTTCGATCATGAAAGTCCTTCACTTCGCCATGAGCATTTTGCGCTTGAGGAATATACAGTAACTGCCAATTATGGATGTGTAAACATCTGGACGGCTAAATCCTTTATCTTTCGAATTTATGGTGCGTTGGCTGCACTTCCTCACCCCAGTCACTTACTTCAGTAAGCTCCTGGGGATGAGCAAGTTTGCCGCCTTCCCTAAATCCGAAATCTTTCGGATTGCAATTATGAGGCTCAAAAAATGACAATTATTAACCACACCCTCGGTTTCCCTCGCGTTGGCCTGCGTCGCGAGCTGAAAAAAGCGCAAGAGAGCTACTGGGCGGGCAATGCCACTCGCGAGGAGCTGCTGGCGGTAGGCCGGGAACTGCGCGCCCGTCACTGGGAGCAGCAGAAGCAGGCCGGTATTGACCTGCTGCCGGTGGGCGATTTCGCCTGGTACGACCATGTTCTGACCACCAGCCTGCTGCTTGGCAACGTGCCGGCTCGTCATCAGAACAAAGACGGCTCTGTCGATATCGATACCCTGTTCCGCATTGGCCGCGGCCGCGCGCCCACCGGCGAGCCAGCGGCCGCCGCGGAAATGACCAAGTGGTTCAACACCAACTATCACTACATGGTGCCGGAGTTCGTGCAGGGCCAGCAGTTCAAACTGACCTGGACCCAACTGCTGGATGAAGTGGACGAAGCGCTGGCGCTGGGCCACAAGATCAAGCCCGTGCTGCTGGGGCCGGTGACTTATCTGTGGCTGGGCAAAGTGAAAGGCGAACCGTTTGACCGTCTGAGCCTGCTGAATGCCATCCTGCCGGTTTATCAGCAGGTGCTGGCCGAACTGGCGAAGCGCGGCATTGCGTGGGTGCAGATTGATGAACCGGCGCTGGTGCTGGAGCTGCCGCCAGCGTGGCTGGAGGCCTTTAAACCGGCTTATGACGCCCTGCAGGGCCAGGTCAAACTGCTGCTGACCACCTATTTTGAAGGCGTTAGCGACAATCTCGAGACCATTGCTGCGCTACCGGTCCAGGGGCTGCACGTCGATCTGGTCCACGGTAAAGATGATGTCGCCGAACTGCATAAACGTCTGCCGGCCGACTGGCTGCTGTCCGCCGGCCTGATCAACGGGCGTAACGTCTGGCGCGCCGATCTCGCCGAAAAGTATGCGCAAATTAAAGACCTCGTCGGTAAGCGCGAGCTGTGGGTCGCTTCATCCTGCTCTCTGCTGCACAGCCCGATCGACCTGAGCGTGGAGACGCGCCTTGATGCGGAAGTGAAGAGCTGGTTTGCCTTCGCTCTGCAAAAATGCGGTGAGCTGGCGCTGTTGCGCGATGCGCTGAACAGCGGCGATACGGCGGCGATTACCGAGTGGAGCGCGCCAGTCCATGCTCGTCGCCATTCGTCTCGCGTACACAACCCGGCGGTGGAAAAACGGCTGGCGGCGATCACTCCTCAGGACAGCCAGCGCGCCAGCCCCTATGAGGTTCGCGCTCAGGCACAGCGTCAACGCTTTAACCTGCCGGCCTGGCCGACCACCACCATCGGGTCATTCCCGCAGACGACCGAGATCCGCGGCCTGCGCCTGGACTTCAAAAAGGGAAATCTTGACGCCAGTCATTATCGTACCGGCATTGCGGAACATATTAAGCAGGCGATCGTCGAGCAGGAGCGGTTAGGATTAGACGTACTGGTGCACGGGGAAGCCGAGCGGAACGATATGGTGGAATACTTCGGTGAACATCTGGACGGTTTCATCTTCACGCAAAACGGCTGGGTGCAGAGCTATGGCTCCCGCTGCGTGAAGCCGCCGGTGGTGATCGGCGACGTCAGCCGTCCGCAGGCGATCACCGTCGAATGGGCGAAGTACGCGCAGTCGCTGACCGACAAGCCGGTGAAAGGAATGCTCACTGGACCGGTGACGATTCTGTGCTGGTCCTTCCCGCGGGAAGACGTCAGCCGTGAAACCATCGCGAAACAGATTGCGCTGGCCCTGCGTGATGAAGTGGCGGATCTGGAGGCGGCCGGTATCGGCATCATCCAGATTGATGAGCCAGCCTTGCGCGAAGGTTTACCGCTGAAGCGCAGCGACTGGGATGCCTATCTGCAGTGGGGTGTGGAAGCCTTCCGTCTTAACGCTGCGGTGGCCAAAGACGATACTCAGATCCATACCCACATGTGCTATTGCGAGTTCAACGACATCATGGACTCCATCGCCGCGCTGGATGCTGACGTGATCACCATTGAAACCTCGCGTTCCGACATGGAACTGCTGGAGTCGTTCGAAGTGTTCGAGTATCCCAATGAGATCGGGCCGGGAGTATATGATATTCACTCGCCAAACGTACCGAGCGTGGAGTGGATCGAAGCGCTGCTGGAAAAAGCCGCGCAGCGTATCCCGGCGGAGCGGCTGTGGGTCAACCCGGACTGCGGCCTGAAAACCCGCGGCTGGCCGGAGACGCGCGCCGCGCTGGCGAATATGGTGCAAGCGGCGCGGAATCTGCGCCAGTCCGCTTGATCGTCACCGGAAAAATCAAAAAGGAGGCATTTGCCTCCTTTTTTCATGCTTTGGGCGATTACCCTTTTTTTCCGCCATACTGCGCAAACCAGGCCAGCATTCGCTGCCAGCCGTCTTTGGCTGACTCTTCGTGATAGCTGGCGCGATAGTCGGCGTTAAAGGCGTGATCGGCTTCGGGATAGACCACGATTTCCGCTGTGGCGTTAGCCGCCCGCAGCGCCTGACGCATCGTCTCGACGGTGTCCTGCGGAATGCTGGCGTCTTTCGCACCGTACAGGCCGAGCACCGGGGCGTTGAGATCGACGGCGATATCCACCGGATGTTTTGGCGAATTCAGCGATTTTTCTCCCACCAGCTTGCCGTACCAGGCCACTGCCGCTTTAAGCTGCGGGTTATGTGCGGCATACAGCCAGGTGATGCGTCCGCCCCAGCAGAAGCCGGTGATCAGCAGACGATGGGCATCGCCGCCATGACGCGCCGCCCAGCTGGCGACGTGGTCGAGATCCGCCAACACCTGCGCGTCCGGCACCTTGGTAACCAGCTCTTTAAACAGGGTTGGGATATCGTGATACTCATTCGGATCGCCCTGACGGAAGTACAACTCAGGCGCGATAGCCAGATAGCCCTCCTGCGCCAGGCGGCGACAAAGATCGCGAATATGCTCATGCACGCCGAAAATTTCCTGTACCACGATGACGATCGGCAATGGGCCATCGACGTTTTTCGGACGGGCATGGTAAGCCGGCATGTTTTCACCCTGAGAGGGAATAGAGGTCTCTCCGGCGACAATATGCTCTTCCGGCGTATGAACGGCGGTTGCGGCGTGCGGCGAGGCTGCAGGTGCGAATCCAGGTTGCTTGGTGGTGGTCATGGTATTCTCCGTACCCTTATTTATTAGCGCATCAGTAACTATAGACCCTTTACCTTTAGTTCGGGCGGTAATAACGCACAGTGCCTGAAAGCGGCTATCTTTTGTTCTGTGACGATGAATATAACTTGTTAATGTGATGTGTATCACTATTTACTGAAAAACAACTGCAATCATTATTGTTCTTGGTGACTATCATCACAAAATGTTGCCTGGGGCTTCTGTACAGTACCGTTTTGCTTCTGCTGATAATTCGACCCACAGAGGAGTTTTTTATGTCCAAGTCTGATGTTTTTCATCTCGGCCTCACCAAGAACGATTTACAAGGGGCTACGCTGGCTATCGTCCCTGGCGATCCGGAGCGTGTGGAAAAGATCGCCGCGCTGATGGATAAGCCGGCTAAGCTGGCATCCCACCGCGAATTTACCTCCTGGCGCGCGGAGCTGGACGGCAAACCGGTGATCGTCTGCTCCACTGGCATCGGCGGCCCGTCTACGTCTATCGCTGTGGAAGAGCTGGCGCAGCTTGGCGTACGTACCTTCCTGCGCATTGGCACCACCGGCGCCATTCAGCCGCACATCAACGTTGGCGATGTGCTGGTCACCACCGCCTCCGTGCGTCTGGACGGCGCCAGCCTGCACTTCGCGCCTATGGAATTCCCGGCCGTCGCAGATTTCGCCTGCACCACCGCGCTGGTGGAAGCGGCGAAATCCATTGGCGCCACCACCCATATCGGCGTGACCGCCTCCTCGGATACTTTCTACCCGGGCCAGGAGCGTTACGACACGTTCTCCGGTCGCGTGGTGAGCCGCTTCAAAGGCTCTATGGAAGAGTGGCAGGCGATGGGCGTGATGAACTATGAAATGGAATCCGCTACGCTGCTGACCATGTGCGCCAGCCAGGGCCTGCGCGCCGGGATGGTGGCTGGGGTTATCGTTAACCGTACCCAGCAAGAGATCCCTAACGCCGAAACCATGAAGCAAACCGAAAGCCACGCGGTGAAAATCGTCGTCGAAGCGGCGCGCCGTCTGCTGTAATTAAACCGCTTTCCCTTCAGGCCGGATCCTCCGGCCTTTTTTTTGCGTCGCCTCTCGCAGGAAATTCCTTTTAAACTGGACGTTTGTACAGCACAATTCTATTTTGTGTCATCAGGTTATCGCAGGGGGCGTCGTGGATCTCTCCATTATTATCAGCGCGGTTATCGCACTGGCTGCCGGGTTAATCGTCGGCTGGCTGGCGACCAAAGCGCGCGCCGATCAAATTCGGGCCGATCTTATCGAGGAGCGGCGAGAGCTGGATATTGAGCTGAGCGCTGCCCGTCAGCAACTGGTCCAGGAAGCCCACTGGCGTGAAGAGTGCGAGCTGCTGAACAACGAGCTGCGCAGCCTGCGGGATATCAATACCTCGCTGGAGGCCGATCTGCGTGAGGTTACCACCCGGCTCGAATCCACCCAGCTGCATGCGGAAGATAAGATCCGCCAGATGGTGAACAGCGAGCAGCGCCTGAGCGAGCAGTTTGAAAACCTCGCCAACCGCATTTTCGAACACAGCAACCGACGCGTCGATGAGCAAAATCGCCAGAGCCTGCATGGCCTGCTGACACCGCTGCGCGAACAACTGGACGGGTTCCGCCGGCAGGTGCAGGAGAGCTTCGGTCAGGAGGCGCGAGAAAGGCACACCCTGGCGCATGAGATCCGTAACCTGCAGCAGCTGAACGCGCAGATGGCGCAGGAGGCGCTGAACCTGACCAAAGCGCTGAAGGGCGATAACAAAACCCAGGGCAATTGGGGGGAAGTGGTTCTCACCCGCGTGCTGGAGGCCTCCGGCCTGCGGGAAGGCTATGAGTACCAAACCCAGGTCAGCATCGAGACCGACAACCGCTCGCGGATGCAGCCGGACGTCATCGTGCGCCTGCCGCAGGGTAAAGACGTGGTTATCGACGCCAAAATGACCCTTGTCGCCTATGAGCGTTATTTCAACGCCGAGGACGACTACACCCGCGAAGTCGCGCTGCAGGAGCACCTTGCTTCGGTGCGAAATCATATTCGCCTGCTGGGGCGCAAGGATTATCAGCAACTGCCAGGCCTGCGCTCCCTAGACTATGTGCTGATGTTTATTCCCGTCGAGCCGGCATTCCTGCTGGCCATCGACCGTCAGCCCGAGCTCATCAGCGAGGCGCTGCAAAATAATATTATGCTGGTTAGCCCGACGACGCTGCTGGTGGCCCTGCGCACCATCGCCAATCTGTGGCGTTATGAGCACCAAAGCCGCAACGCGCAGAAGATCGCCGAGCGGGCGGGGCGCCTTTACGACAAAATGCGCCTGTTTGTGGACGATATGTCCGCTATCGGCCAGAGTCTGGATAAAGCGCAAGAGAACTATCGCCAGGCGATGAAAAAGCTCGCTTCCGGGCGCGGTAATCTTCTGGCCCAGGCGGAGGCTTTTCGCGGGTTGGGCGTGGAGGTCAAGCGCGGGATTAATCCTGATTTAGTTGAACAAGCCATTGCTCAGGACGATCAATATCGTCTCGAAGCGGAGGATAACCTGCCGGAAAATGAGGCATTTTCACCCGACTCTGCCGAGCCGGTGCGTAGCCGGGAGGCGGCTCCGCCACGCTGAAACGTATGGGAAATGCGCTGAGTCTGATACACTCAGTGAACATTTTCTTGAAAAGCAAGCAGGCATAAAGATGGTTGAGGATTCACAAGAAACGACGCACTTTGGCTTTCAGACGGTCGCTAAAGAGCAGAAAGCAGACATGGTGGCGCATGTATTCCATTCTGTCGCCGCAAAGTATGATGTGATGAATGACTTGATGTCGTTTGGTATCCATCGTTTGTGGAAGCGTTTCACCATCGACTGCAGCGGCGTACGTCGCGGGCAGACCGTGCTGGATCTGGCGGGGGGGACCGGTGATTTGACGGCTAAGTTTTCCCGTCTGGTAGGGGAAACCGGCCGCGTTATGCTTGCTGATATCAATGATTCAATGCTCAAAATGGGCCGCGAAAAGCTGCGCAATATCGGCATCGTGGGTAACGTTGAGTATGTTCAGGCCAACGCGGAAGCCCTACCGTTTGCTGATAATACCTTTGACTGCATCACCATCTCTTTCGGTCTGCGTAACGTGACCGACAAAGAGAAAGCGCTGCGCTCGATGTACCGCGTGCTGAAGCCGGGTGGACGTCTGCTGGTGCTGGAGTTTTCTAAACCCATTATCGAACCGCTGAGCAAAGCCTACGACGCTTACTCCTTCCATATCCTGCCGAAAGTGGGCGAGCTGGTGGCAAAAGATGGCGACAGCTATCGCTACCTGGCGGAATCTATTCGTATGCATCCGGACCAGGAAACCCTGAAAGGGATGATGCAGGATGCAGGCTTCGAAAGCGTGGACTACTACAACCTGACGGCGGGTATCGTTGCTTTGCATCGCGGTTACAAGTTCTGACAGGAGGGACGCTATGCCTTTCACACCCCTGGTGACCGCTGGCATTGAAACGGCGCTAAATACTTTCCTCTGGCGCGACAAAGCGCTAAAACCCGCCCGCCAGCGCCTGCTGGGCAAGGTATTGCGGGTAAAGCTGCAGGATTTCGCTACGCCCGTGGTGCTGGTGTTCAGTGAACGCCAGGTTGATGTTCTGAGCGCCTGGGACGGAGAGGCTGACTGCACCGTGATTACCCGGCTCAGCGTGCTGCCAAAACTACGCAACCGTCAACAACTGACGGCGCTTATCCGTAGCGGCGAGCTGGAAGTGCAGGGCGATCTGCAGGTGGTGCAGAACATGGTCACCCTGTGCGATCTGGCAGAGTTCGATCCCGCTGAGCTGCTGGCGCCTTATACCGGTGACATCGTGGCCGAAGGCGTCGGTAAAGTCCTCCGCGGCGGCGCTCAGTTTTTACTGAAGGGCGCGCAGCGCCAGCAGCGTTATGTCGCTGAAGCGATCACTGAAGAGTGGCGCCTGGCACCGGGGCCGCTGGAGCTGGCCTGGTTTGCTGAAGAGACGACGGCTATTGAACGCGCGCTGGCCGCACTGGAAAAACGGCTGGAAACGCTGGAGGGCAAATGACGCCAGGAGAATTACGGCGCCTGTATTTCATCATCCACACCTTTTTGAGCTACGGGCTCGATGAGCTTATCCCCAAAATGCGGATCACGCTGCCGCTGCGTATCTGGCGGCGGATGCTCTTCTGGATGCCAAACCGCCATCAGGATCAACCTCTTGGCGCCCGTCTGCGGCTGGCGCTCCAGGAGCTGGGGCCGGTGTGGATTAAATTCGGCCAGATGCTTTCCACGCGGCGGGATCTCTTTCCGCCGCATATTGCCGATCAGCTGGCGCTGTTGCAGGACCGCGTGGCGCCCTTTGAAGGGAAGCTTGCGCAGCAGCAGATAGAAAAAGCGATGGGTGGCCTACCGGTGGAGGCCTGGTTTGATGATTTCTCCGTTGAGCCGTTAGCCTCGGCGTCTATCGCCCAGGTGCATACCGCGCGTCTGAAAGAGAACGGCAAAGAGGTGGTGATCAAGGTTATCCGCCCGGATATCTTGCCGATCATTAAAGCGGACATGAAGCTCATCTACCGCCTGGCGCGCTGGGTGCCGCGACTGCTGCCTGACGGCCGACGTCTGCGCCCGCAGGAGGTGGTTCGTGAGTATGAAAAAACGCTGCTGGACGAGCTGAACCTGCTGCGGGAATCCGCCAACGCCATTCAGTTGCGGCGTAATTTCGAAGACAGCCCGATGCTGTATGTGCCGGAAGTGTACCCCGATTACTGCAGCGAAAGCATGATGGTGATGGAGCGCATCTACGGCATTCCGGTGTCCGACGTGGAGGCGCTCGAGGCTCAGGGAACCAATATGCAACTGCTGGCGGAGCGGGGTGTGCAGGTCTTCTTCACCCAGGTGTTCCGCGACAGCTTTTTCCATGCCGATATGCACCCTGGCAACATCTTCGTCAGCTACGAGCACCCGGAAGATCCGCAGTATATTGGCATCGACTGCGGCATTGTCGGCTCGCTGAACAAAGAAGATAAGCGCTATCTGGCGGAAAACTTTATCGCCTTTTTCAACCGCGATTATCGTAAGGTTGCCGAGCTGCACGTCGACTCCGGTTGGGTTCCGCCGGACACCAATGTTGAAGAGTTTGAGTTCGCGATCCGCACGGTCTGCGAGCCCATCTTTGAGAAGCCGCTGGCGGAGATCTCCTTCGGCCACGTGCTGCTAAATCTGTTCAACACCGCGCGGCGCTTCAATATGGAAGTCCAGCCGCAGCTTGTTTTGCTACAGAAGACATTACTTTACGTAGAAGGGGTAGGCCGGCAGCTCTATCCTCAGTTAGACTTGTGGAAAACGGCGAAGCCTTTCCTTGAGTCGTGGATCAAAGATCAGGTCGGTATTCCGGCGCTGGTGCGCGCGTTTAAAGACAAAGCGCCGTTCTGGATCGAAAGAATGCCTGAAATACCTGAGCTGGTGTATCAGAGCCTGCAGCAGAGCAAACAGCTGCAGACCAGCGTCGATACTATCGTGCGGGATATGCATGTGCGCCATGTGCGCCAGGGCCAATCCCGTTATCTGTTTGGTATAGGCGCGGTTTTATTGCTCAGTGGTACGCTGCTCTTTATCCATCGCCCTGAGTGGGGAATGATGCCCGGCTGGCTGATGGCCGGCGGTATCGTGACCTGGCTGATTGGCTGGCGAAAAACCCGCTGATCGGTTCGCCTCTTCATGACGCAGGCTTATTTGCGCAAAATCATGCCGGTGGCCTGACGGCGAGGCGGCTGGCAGGATGGCGTGTATAATGCGTCCACATAATTCATCATCTGTCATAGGGGAACGTGTATGGGTGGTATCAGTATTTGGCAGTTATTAATTGTTGTCGTCATCGTAGTTCTGCTTTTCGGGACGAAGAAGCTGAGCTCACTGGGGTCAGACTTAGGGGCATCCATCAAAGGCTTTAAAAAAGCCATGAGTGATGATGATAAACCTGAAAAGTCGGCGCCAGACGCAGATTTCACGGCGAAAACTATCGCCGATAAACAGGATGATGCAAAAAAAGACGAGACAAAACGCCACGACAAAGAGCAGGTGTAACTCGTGTTCGATATTGGTTTTAGTGAACTACTGCTGGTGTTTGTGATTGGCCTCATCGTTCTGGGGCCACAGCGGCTTCCCGTCGCGGTTAAAACGGTGGTTGGCTGGATCCGTACGCTACGGTCGCTGGCGACCACGGTACAGAATGAGCTGGCTCAGGAGCTAAAACTGCAGGAGTTCCAGGAGAGCCTCAAGAAGGTGGAAAAGGCCAGCCTGAATAACCTGACGCCGGAGCTGAAAGCCTCCATGGATGAGCTGCGCGAGGCCGCGGAGTCGATGAAGCGCTCCTATAGTGCCCACGACCCGGAAAAGGCCAGTGACGAAGCGAATACCATCCATAATCCGGTGGTGAAAGGCAGCGAAGCGCAGCGGCAGGACGTCACGCCGGCGACGGCAGAACATCAGGCCAGCGCTCCGGTTCATGCGCCGGATCCCGTGGCCGACGAGCAACCCGCTTCACCGGCAGAGAAAACAACCGCTACGGCGGCTGCCCCCCATTCTTCCCCCGCATCGAGTGATAAACCGTAAACATGGGCGTAGACGATACACAACCGCTAATTTCGCATCTGATTGAGCTGCGCAAGCGTCTGCTCAACAGCATCATTGCTATCCTGGTGATCTTCCTGGCGCTGGTCTATTTCGCCAATGATATCTATCAGCTGGTCTCGGCCCCGCTTATCAGCAAGATGCCGGTAGGCGCGACGATGATCGCCACCGATGTCGCTTCACCTTTCTTTACGCCGATAAAGCTGACCTTCATGGTGTCGGTGATCCTGTCGGTGCCGATTATTCTGTATCAGGTATGGGCCTTCGTCGCGCCGGCGCTGTATAAGCATGAGCGCCGGCTGGTGGTGCCCTTACTGGTCTCCAGCACGCTGCTGTTCTATATCGGCATGGCTTTCGCGTATTTTGTCGTGTTTCCGCTGGCGTTCGGCTTCCTGACCCATGCTGCCCCGGAGGGGGTGCTGGTCTCGACCGATATCCGCAGTTATCTCGACTTCGTGATGGCGCTGTTTATGGCGTTCGGGGTCTCTTTTGAGGTGCCGGTCGCTATTGTGCTGCTCTGCTGGATGGGCGTCACCACGCCGGAAGAGCTGCGCAAAAAACGGCCGTATGTGCTGGTGGGCGCCTTCGTGGTGGGGATGCTGCTGACGCCGCCGGACGTGTTCTCGCAGACGCTGCTGGCTATTCCGATGTACTGCCTGTTTGAAGTCGGGGTGTTCTTCGCCCGCTTCTACACCGGGAAGCGCCTGACGCGTGATGACGATGCCGCGGCCGAAGCTGAAGCCGCTGAGCACAGAGAAGAGTAATACCGCCAACCGCCCGTCAGGGCGGTTGTCATATGGAGCGATCATGTTTGATATCGGCGTTAATCTGACCAGTTCACAGTTTGCCCGCGACCATGATGAGGTGGTGGCGCGCGCCCGGGCGGCAGGGGTTCACGGCATGCTGCTGACCGGCACAAATTTACCGGAGAGCCAGCAGGCGCAGAGAATGGCGAGTCATTACGCCGGCTGCTGGTCCACGGCGGGGGTTCATCCCCATGACGGCAGCAGCTGGACGCCAGCGGTCGCCGAGGCGATTTATGCCCTCGCCCGCGAGCCGCAGGTGGTGGCGATAGGGGAGTGCGGTCTGGATTTTAATCGTAATTTTTCCACGCCCCAGGAGCAGGAGGAGGCGTTCAGTGCCCAGCTGGCGCTGGCCGCCGAGCTGTCGATGCCGGTGTTTTTACACTGCCGCGACGCCCACGACCGGTTTCTGGCGCTGCTTAAACCCTGGCTTGGGAAGATCCCGGGCGCGGTGCTGCACTGCTTTACCGGCAGCCGCAGCGAGGTGCAGGAATGTCTGGATCTGGGGCTGTTTATCGGCATTACCGGTTGGGTATGCGATGAGCGGCGCGGGCTCGAGCTGCGAGCGCTATTGCCGGCGATCCCGGCGGAACGTCTGCTGCTGGAAACTGACGCGCCCTATCTGCTGCCGCGCGACCTCAAGCCGAAACCCGCCTCGCGTCGTAACGAGCCCGCGTATTTGCCGCATATCCTGGCCAGCGTCGCGGCCTGGCGCGGCGAGGAGGCGCAGTGGCTTGAGATGCAAACGGACGCCAACGTCAGGGCGCTGTTTGGCGTCGACGTTAACGGCGCTTAGATTTTCTGGAAATCGGTGTTTTTAACGCTCTGCAGGACTTGCTTATTCAGCAGGTTTAACAGCAACATAGAGCGTGCTTCACCGTCCGGCTCGGTAAAGATAGCCTGTAAGCCTTCGAACGCGCCGTCGGTGATCAGTACGCTATCGCCCTCATGCGGCGTTTCCGGGTCGGTAATGCCTTCCGGTTTGTAGATAGAGAGCTGGTGGATGACCGCCGAGGGGACGATAGCGGGTAGGGCGCCAAAGCGCACGAAGTTGTTAACCCCGCGGGTGGCGCTGATGGTGGTGGTATGAATCACCTCTGGATCGAACTCAATAAACAGGTAGTTCGGGAACAGCGGTTCGCTGACCATGGTGCGTTTACCGCGAATGATTTTTTCCAGCGCAATCGTCGGCATCAGGCAGTTAACTGACTGACGTTCCAGATGTTCCTGGGCTCGTTGTAGCTGCCCACGTTTGCAATACAGTAAGTACCAGGCTTGCATAATGACTCATTCCACTTCTAATAACGGCAAGCATAACAAATGGCTGGTGTAATCGCGAAAGCCATTATAATTGAAATCCAAATTTCAGCATTCTTTCACGCTAATTTAACAAAATTACAGCATCTCGCCGTTGAACACCGTATAATTAGCCGCCTGTAGAGAGGTCAATAACACTTTCATGAAATATCACGATCTTCGCGACTTTCTGACACTCCTGGAACAACAGGGCGAACTAAAACGTATCACTCTGCCGGTCGATCCTCACCTGGAAATCACCGAAATTGCCGACCGCACCCTGCGCGCTGGCGGTCCTGCGCTGCTGTTTGAGAATCCGAAAGGCTATACCATGCCGGTGCTGTGCAACCTGTTCGGCACGCCGCGGCGCGTGGCGCTGGGGATGGGTCAGGAGGACGTCAGTTCGCTGCGCGAGGTGGGTAAGCTGTTAGCCTTTCTGAAAGAGCCTGAGCCGCCCAAAGGTTTCCGCGATCTGTTTGATAAGCTGCCGCAGTTTAAGCAAGTGCTGAATATGCCCACCAAACGTCTGCGCGGCGCCCCCTGTCAGCAAAAAATCATCCAGGGCGATGACGTCGACCTGAGGAAAATCCCGATTATGACCTGCTGGCCGGAAGATGCCGCGCCGCTGATCACCTGGGGGCTGACGGTGACCCGTGGGCCGCACAAAGAGCGGCAAAACCTGGGGATTTATCGCCAGCAGCTGATTGGCAAAAACAAACTGATTATGCGCTGGCTGTCTCATCGCGGCGGCGCGCTGGATTTCCAGGAGTGGTGCGCGGCGCGTCCGGGGGAACGCTTCCCGGTTTCTGTGGCACTCGGCGCCGACCCGGCGACCATTCTTGGTGCAGTGACCCCGGTGCCGGATACGCTGTCGGAATATGCCTTTGCCGGGCTGCTGCGCGGCACCAAAACCGAAGTGGTGAAATGCGTCTCGAACGATCTTGAGGTGCCTGCCAGCGCAGAGATTGTGCTGGAAGGTTATATCGAGGCCGGGGAGATGGCGCCGGAAGGTCCGTATGGCGACCATACCGGCTACTACAATGAAGTAGACCAGTTCCCGGTGTTTACGGTCACCCATATTACCCAGCGTGAAGACGCGATTTATCATTCGACCTATACCGGCCGTCCGCCGGATGAGCCTGCGGTGCTGGGCGTGGCGCTGAATGAAGTCTTCGTCCCGATCCTGCAGAAACAGTTTCCGGAAATTGTCGATTTCTATCTGCCGCCGGAAGGGTGCTCCTACCGCCTGGCGGTGGTGACGATGAAAAAACAGTACGCAGGCCATGCCAAGCGCGTGATGATGGGCGTCTGGTCGTTCCTGCGCCAGTTTATGTACACCAAATTCGTGATTGTCTGCGATGACGATGTTAACGCCCGCGACTGGAACGATGTGATTTGGGCGATCACTACCCGTATGGACCCGGCTCGTGATACGGTACTGGTAGAGAATACGCCAATTGATTATCTGGATTTTGCCTCGCCGGTTTCCGGCCTGGGTTCAAAAATGGGGCTGGATGCCACCAATAAATGGCCTGGCGAAACCCAGCGTGAATGGGGTCGCCCAATCAAAAAAGATCCTGCCGTCACGGCGCGCATTGACGCCATCTGGGATGATCTGGCCATCTTTAAACAACAGTAAGCGGGGCTAACGCCGCTGTTTTGCTCTTTAGACCCGACAGAGGGGACGCATGACAACCTTAAGCTGTAAAGTGACCTCGGTGGAGGCGATTACCGATACCGTGTATCGTGTTCGATTAGTACCGGAAGCGGCATTCTCTTTCCGCGCTGGCCAGTATCTGATGGTGGTAATGGATGAGCGCGACAAACGCCCATTCTCCATGGCCTCCACGCCGGCGGAACAGGAGTTTATCGAACTGCATATCGGCGCCTCGGAGCTCAATCTGTACGCGATGGCGGTCATGGATCGCATCCTGAAAGAGCGTGAAATTGAGGTTGATATTCCGCATGGCGAAGCCTGGCTGCGTGAAGATGAAGACCGCCCGCTGATTTTGATTGCCGGCGGTACCGGCTTCTCTTATGTGCGTTCTATTCTGCTCACCGCGCTGTCACGCAATCCTCAGCGCGATATCGCGATTTACTGGGGCGGTCGCGAGACCAAACATCTGTACGATCTGGCCGAGCTGGAAGCCTTGAGCGTCAAGCATCCAAATCTGCGCATCGAGCCGGTGGTTGAGCAGCCGGAAGAGGGCTGGCGTGGGCGTTCCGGCACCGTGCTGACCGCGGTGCTGCAGGATTACGGTACCCTGGCCGATCACGATATCTATATTGCCGGGCGTTTCGAGATGGCTAAGATTGCTCGCGACCTGTTCTGCAACGAACGCGGCGCGCGCGAAGATCGCCTGTTTGGCGACGCGTTTGCCTTTATCTGATATCTGCAAATAAAAAACCCGCCCCTGACAGGCGGGAAGAACGGCAACTAAACTGTCTCTCTTCGCCAATGACGTCATCACTGCGTTGGCTGCGCTTGCTCACCCGAATCACTTACTTCAGTAAGCTCATCGGGATTCGCTCGCTTGCCGCCTTGTTCTGACGCCATTGGCTGTGAGATATCCTTTTGTAAATTTACACCCGCTCAAACACGGTGGCGATCCCTTGTCCCAGGCCGATGCACATGGTGGCGAGGCCGAACTGGGCATCTTTACGCTCCATCTGATTAATCAGCGTGGTGCTAATACGCGCCCCGGAACAACCCAGCGGATGACCGAGCGCGATCGCCCCGCCGTTGAGGTTGATCTTCTCATCGATCTGCTCCATCAGGCCCAGATCTTTAATGCACGGCAGGATCTGCGCGGCAAAGGCCTCATTCATTTCAAAGACGTCGATATCGCTGGTGGATAAGCCCGCTTTTTTCAGCGCCAGCTTCGAAGCGGGAACCGGGCCATAGCCCATAATAGACGGGTCGCAGCCGACCACCGCCATCGAACGGACGCGGGCGCGTGGCTTCAGACCCAGTTCGCGGGCGCGGCTTTCGCTCATCAGCAGCATCGCCGCCGCGCCATCGGAAAGGGCGGAAGAGGTGCCCGCCGTTACCGTACCGGTCACCGGGTCAAACGCCGGCCTTAGGGTAGACAGCGTCTCGACGGTGGTTTCCGGGCGGATCACTTCGTCATAGTTAAAGGACTTCAGTACGCCATCGGCATCGTGGCCGCCGGTGGGGATAATCTCGGCTTTGAATGCGCCGGACTGGGTCGCAGCCCAGGCGCGGGCGTGGGAGCGCGCGGCGAACTGATCCTGCATTTCCCGGCTAATGCCGTGCAGACGCGCCAGCATTTCAGCGGTCAGCCCCATCATCCCTGCCGCCTTTGCCACGTTACGGCTCAGGCCCGGGTGGAAATCGACGCCGTGGCTCATCGGCACATGGCCCATGTGCTCCACGCCGCCAATCAGGCAGACGCTGGCATCGCCGGTCATGATCATGCGTGCGGCATCGTGCAGCGCCTGCATGGAAGAACCGCACAGACGGTTAACCGTGTTTGCCGGTACCGAATGCGGGATCTCCGCCAGCAGCGCCGCGTTACGGGCGATGTTAAAACCCTGCTCGAGGGTTTGCTGTACGCAGCCCCAATAGATATCGTCTATCGCGCTTGCCTCAAGAGACGGGTTGCGCGACAGCAGGCTGCGCATCAGGTGCGCGGAGAGGTCCTCCGCGCGCACGTGGCGAAATGCGCCGCCCTTTGAACGGCCCATCGGGGTGCGAATAGCATCGACAATGACAACCTGTTCCATTGTGACTCCTTAAGCCGTTTTCAGAGCGCCAACCGGACGGGCTGGCTCTACCTGGGGATAATACGCTTCGTTATGGCGCGCTTTGTCTCGCAGACCGGCAGGGACTTCATACAGCGGCCCAAGGTGCTGGTACTGCTGCGCCATATCGAGATACTTCGCGCTGCCGATGGTATCCAGCCAGCGGAAGGCGCCGCCGTGGAACGGAGGGAAGCCGAGGCCGTATACCAGCGCCATATCCGCTTCCGCCGGGCTGGCGATAATGCCTTCTTCCAGGCAGCGGACGACTTCGTTAACCATCGGGATCATCATGCGGGCGATAATCTCTTCATCGCTGAAATCGCGCTTCGGCTGGCTGACGTCGGCCAGCAGGCTGTCGACGGCAGCATCTTCTTCTTTCTTCGGCTTACCTTTGCTGTCTTCTTTATAGCGCCAGAAGCCGAGGCCGTTCTTCTGCCCGAAACGGTTGGCGTCAAACAGGGCGTCGATAGCGTCGCGATAATCTTTCTGCATCCGCTGCGGGAAGCCCGCCGCCATGACCGCCTGAGCATGGTGCGCGGTATCGATGCCGACCACGTCCAGCAGATAAGCTGGGCCCATCGGCCAGCCAAACTGTTTCTCCATCACTTTGTCGACTTTGCGGAAATCCGCCCCGTCGCGCAGCAGCTGGCTAAATCCGGCGAAGTAGGGGAACAGCACGCGGTTGACGAAGAAACCGGGACAATCATTGACCACGATTGGCGTCTTGCCCATTTTGCTGGCCCAGGCCACCACTTTGGCAATGGTCTTATCCGAGGTTTTTTCGCCGCGAATCACTTCAACCAGCGGCATGCGATGCACCGGGTTAAAGAAGTGCATGCCGCAGAAGTTCTCCGGGCGCTGCAGAACGCTGGCCAGCTCGCTGATGGGGATCGTTGAGGTGTTGGATGCCAGTACGGTATCCGGGCGCACTTTTGCCTCGGTTTCCGCCAGTACCGCTTTCTTCACTTTCGGGTTTTCCACCACCGCTTCAACGACCACGTCCACGCGATCAAAACCGCTATACTCCAGCGTCGGCTGAATGGTGCTTATGACTCCGGCCAGCTTCAGACCGTCAATTTTGCCGCGTTCCAGCTGTTTATTCAGCAGCTTCGCCGCTTCGGTCATCCCAAGGGTCAGCGATTTGTCGCTAATGTCTTTCATCACCACCGGCACGCCCTTCCAGGCCGACTGGTATGCGATACCGCCGCCCATAATGCCAGCGCCCAGTACGGCAGCATGCTTCGGTGTTTCGACATCTTTGGTCAGTTTTTTCGCTTTCGCTTTGACGTACTGGTCGTTCAGGAAGATACCGACCAGTGCGCGGGCCTCGTTGGTATGAGCCAGCGGGACAAAGCTTTTATTTTCCAGCACCAGAGCTTCTTCACGACCAAGACGCGCAGCGGCTTCGATGGTTTTCACCGCGGTGATAGGCGCCGGATAATGCTTCCCGGCGGTTTGCGCGACCATGCCTTTGGCGATGGTGAAACTCATCGTCGCTTCAATTTTGCTGAGTTTCAGCGGCTCCAGCTTCGGTTGACGTTTCGCTTTCCAGTCCAGGTCGCCCTGAATCGCCTGGCGCAGGATCGCCAGCGCGCCGTCGCGCAGTTTTTCCGCAGCGACCACGCCATCCACCAGGCCGATTTTCAGCGCTTGCTCGGCGCCGACATCTTTCCCGGCAGCAATGATCTCCAGCGCGCTGTCGGCGCCGAGCAGACGCGGCAAACGAACTGAGCCGCCGAAGCCTGGCATAATGCCGAGTTTGGTTTCCGGCAGACCAATGCGCAGATCCGGCGTCGCCAGGCGGTAATCGGTCGCCAGGACACATTCACAACCGCCGCCCAGCGCGTAACCATTGACGGCAGAGATAGTGGGGACGGGAAGATCTTCCAGACGGTTGAAGACGCTGTTAGCAAAATGCAGCCATTGGCTTAACTGCTCCTCAGGGACCAGGAACAGAGAGAGGAATTCAGTGATATCCGCGCCGACGATAAACGCCGCTTTTTCAGAGCGCAGCAGCAGGCCTTTGAGATCGTTTTGTTTTTCCAGTACATCCAGCGCGTGACCGAGGCTGGCTACGGTTGCGGTATCAAGCTTGTTGACCGAACCTGGGGCATCGAACACCAGTTCGGCGATGCCATCTTCCAGCCAGTCGAGGTACAGGGTGTCGCCTTTGTAGAGCATGTCAGTCTCCTGAATCCAGCAATATGATCTGGTCATACCAGATGAGACGGAGTGTGGAATTTATGTTAAAGAATTGCAAATTACTCTTTAAATAATTGCTGGTCGGATCACATCCGGCGGAAATCACCCGCACGCAGGTCGATGTGCTAAGATGCGGAGTATCACGATCCCATAAAAGCAAAGGACAAAAGATGGAATCCCTGGCCGCGCTCTATAAAAATCATATTGTTACCCTACAAGAACGTACCCGCGACGTCCTGGCCCGTTTTCAGATGGATGCTCTGCTGATTCACTCCGGCGAGCTGGTTAACGTCTTCCTTGATGACCATCCATACCCGTTCAAGGTCAATCCGCAGTTCAAAGCCTGGGTGCCGGTGACTCAGGTGCCTAACTGCTGGTTGCTGGTGGACGGTGTGAATAAACCGAAGCTGTGGTTCTATCTGCCGGTTGATTACTGGCATAACGTTGAGCCGCTGCCGACCTCGTTCTGGACCGAAGAGGTCGATGTGGTCGCGCTGCCGAAGGCCGATGGCATCGGCAGCCAACTGCCTGCCGCTCGCGGTAATATTGGCTATATCGGGCCGGTGCCGGAGCGCGCGCTGGGCCTGGGAATCGCTGCGGATAAGATCAACCCGAAAGGGGTTATCGATTATCTGCATTACTACCGGGCTTACAAAACCGATTACGAGCTGGCCTGTATGCGTGAAGCGCAGAAGTCGGCGGTGAATGGTCATCGTGCGGCCTATGAGGCTTTCCAGTCCGGGATGAGCGAATTCGATATCAACCAGGCCTATCTTACCGCCACCGGTCACCGCGATACCGACGTGCCTTACAGCAACATCGTGGCGCTGAACGAGCATGCTTCCGTCCTGCACTACACCAAACTGGACCATCGCGCTCCGGCGGAGATGCGCAGCTTCCTGCTCGACGCCGGCGCGGAATATAACGGCTATGCCGCGGATCTGACGCGGACCTGGGCGGCACACGGCGATAACGATTTCGCCCATCTGATTAAAGACGTTAACGACGAGCAGCTGGCGCTGATTAGCACCATGAAAGCCGGGACGCGCTACGTTGATTACCATATCCAGTTCCATCAGCGTATTGCGAAGCTGCTGCGTAAACACCAGTTAGTCACTGACATGAGCGAAGAGGCGATGGTGGAGAACGATCTGACCGGGCCATTTATGCCGCACGGGATTGGTCATCCGCTGGGTCTGCAGGTGCATGATGTTGCTGGCTTTATGCAAGACGACTCCGGTACGCATCTGGCGGCGCCAGCGAAATACCCGTATCTGCGCTGCACCCGTATTATCGAGCCGCGGATGGTGTTGACCATTGAACCCGGCATCTACTTTATCGAGTCGTTACTGGCGCCGTGGCGTGAAGGCCCGTTCAGCAAGCACTTCAACTGGCAAAAAATTGACGCCATGAAGCCATTCGGCGGGATCCGTATCGAAGATAACGTGGTGGTTCACGAAAACAGTATCGAAAACATGACGCGCGATCTGAAGCTGGCCTGATGGAGAGCTGGTTAATCCCGGCGGCGCCAGTTTCCGTCGTTGAGGAGATCAAAAAGAGCCGTTTTATCACGCTGTTGGCGCATACCGACGGCGTGGCGGCGGCGAAAGCCTTTGTCGAGTCGGTCAGAGCGGATCACCCCGATGCTCGCCACCACTGCGTGGCGTGGGTCGCCGGACCGCCTGATGATTCGCAACAGCTTGGGTTCTCAGACGATGGCGAACCGGCGGGAACGGCGGGTAAACCGATGCTGGCGCAGTTGATGGGTAGCGGCGTCGGTGAGATAACCGCTGTCGTCGTACGTTATTACGGTGGTATCCTGCTGGGCACCGGCGGCCTGGTGAAAGCCTATGGCGGCGGTGTCCATCAGGCGCTGGCGCAGTTGACGACGCTGCGCAAGACGCCGTTAACGGCATATACTTTGCAATGTGAATATGGGCAACTGGCCGGCGTTGAAGCGTTGCTCGCCCAATTTTCCGGGAATGTCGTTGAAAGCGAATATCTGGCGTCGGTTCGGCTGCGCGTGGCGCTTCCCCAGGCCGAAGTGGCGGCTTTTTCAGCAAAACTGGCTGATTTTAGTCGCGGTTCATTGCAATTGCTGAAGATTAACGAATAATCCCCTCTGTTTTTTTGCCTATCAAAGGAAGCGCCAGAGATGCATTTTCGCGCCATAACCCGAATCGTTGGACTGCTGGTCATCTTATTCTCGGGGACAATGATCGTCCCGGGATTAGTGGCCCTGATATATCGCGATGGCGCGGGACGGGCCTTCACTCAAACTTTTTTTGTCGCTCTGGCGATCGGCTCCATGCTGTGGTGGCCGAACCGTAAGCAAAAGGGCGAACTGAAATCTCGTGAAGGGTTTCTGATCGTGGTGCTGTTCTGGACCGTGCTGGGTAGCGTAGGGGCCTTGCCCTTTATATTCGCCGAACAGCCGAACCTGACGGTGACGGATGCCTTCTTCGAGTCATTTTCCGGCCTGACGACGACCGGGGCGACCACCCTGGTGGGGCTGGACTCGCTTCCGCACGCTATCCTTTTTTACCGGCAGATGCTGCAGTGGTTCGGCGGCATGGGGATCATTGTGCTGGCGGTGGCCATTCTGCCTATCCTCGGCGTCGGGGGAATGCAGCTCTACCGCGCGGAAATGCCCGGCCCGCTGAAAGATAACAAGATGCGCCCGCGCATCGCCGAGACGGCAAAGACATTGTGGCTTATCTATGTGTTACTAACGGTCGCCTGCGCATTGGCGCTCTGGTTTGCCGGTATGCCGGCCTTCGATGCGATAGGGCACAGCTTCGCCACCATCGCTATCGGCGGTTTCTCGACTCACGATGCCAGCGTCGGCTATTTCAACAGCCCGATGATCAACTCCATCATTGCCATCTTCCTGCTGATCTCCGGCTGTAACTACGGTCTGCATTTTTCGTTGTTGAGCGGACGCAGCCTGAAGGTGTACTGGCGCGACCCTGAGTTTCGAATGTTCATTGGCGTCCAGTTGACGCTGGTCATCGTCTGTACGCTGGTGCTATGGCTTCATAACGTGTACGGCTCGGTGCTGACGACGCTGAATCAGGCGTTTTTCCAGGTGGTGTCGATGGCGACCACCGCAGGATTCACCACCGATAGCATTGCGCGCTGGCCGCTGTTCCTGCCGGTGCTGCTGCTGTGCTCCGCATTTATCGGCGGCTGCGCTGGCTCCACGGGCGGTGGCTTAAAGGTGATCCGTATCCTGTTGCTGTTCAAGCAGGGCAACCGTGAGCTTAAGCGTCTGGTTCACCCGAATGCGGTGTATAGCATTAAATTAGGTAACCGCGCGCTGCCGGAACGTATTCTGGAAGCGGTGTGGGGATTCTTCTCCGCCTATGCGCTGGTCTTTATCATTAGTATGCTGGCTATTATCGCCACCGGGGTGGATGACTTCTCTGCTTTCGCCTCCGTGGTGGCGACATTGAACAACCTCGGGCCTGGGCTCGGCGTCGTCGCGGACAACTTTGCCACCATGAACCCGGTCGCGAAATGGATCCTGATTGCTAATATGCTGTTTGGTCGTCTGGAAGTGTTCACCTTACTGGTGCTCTTTACTCCCACTTTCTGGCGCGAATAACAGGAGTGCTCGTGAAAACTTTAATTCTCTTTTCCACCCGCGACGGGCAGACCCGTGAAATCGCTTCGTTTCTCGCCTCTGAGCTGAAAGAGCTGGGTATCGATGCGGATACCCTGAATCTGAACCGTACCGATAACGTGGAATGGCATCATTATGATCGCGTGGTGATTGGCGCATCGATTCGCTACGGACACTTTCATCCGGCGGTGGACCGCTTTGTGAAAAAGCACCTGGCAGCATTGCAGGCGCTGCCGGGGGCATTCTTTTCGGTGAACCTGGTTGCGCGCAAACCCGAGAAGCGCACGCCGCAGACCAATAGCTATACGCGCAAGTTTCTGCTCAACTCGCCTTGGCAGCCGCAGAGCTGCGCGGTGTTTGCCGGGGCGCTACGTTACCCGCGTTACCGCTGGTACGATCGGTTTATGATCCGCCTGATTATGAAAATGACCGGGGGCGAAACGGATACCCGTAAAGAAGTGGTCTATACCGACTGGCAACAGGTCTCCCGATTTGCCCGAGAAATCGCGCAAATGATCAGCAAACCGGGCGTTTAAACAGCGTCTTGATGGAAAAGCGAGCGAACGAAAAGTTTTTTTGCATTTCCCCTTGTCACCTCGGAATTACTCCCTATAATGCGCCTCCACTGACACGGAACAACGGCAAGCAAGCCGCCGGGTCAGCGGGGTTCCGGTGA
>NZ_JBKGTJ010000009.1:0-94522 GCF_049472055.1 Klebsiella pneumoniae complex sp. WS1778 | reverse complement strand
ATTACGTGTTCACTCTTGAGACTTGGTATTCATTTATTGTCCGAAGACATTAAGAATCCATGTCACTTTGAGTGCCCACACAGATTGTCTGATAAATTGTTAAAGAGCAGTGCCGCTTCGTTTTTCGCTGCGGCGCGGGGTGTGCATATTACGCTTTCCCGCTGCAGAGTCAAGCATTTATTTTTGCTTTTCTCTGCGAGGTTCTCACCGGAACCCCGCTGACCCGGCGGCTTGCTTGCCGTTGTTCCGTGTCAGTGGAGGCGCATTATAGGGAGTAATTCCGAGGTGACAAGGGGAAATGCAAAAAAACTTTTCAACCGTCTCTTTTTTCAACAATGCGGCGAGGAATGTCGCAAAAAACCGCCGTTTTGCTGTTTTAACCGACGAAACGGGGCGCCTGGTGGCATACTGTTAGAGTAGAGAAAAGAAAGGAACGGCATTTATGTCTTTAAGCGCACAGCAACTGGCGGCACAAAAGAACATCTCCTGGGTACTAGCCGAGAAGCTCGCCCAAAAAATACTGACTGGCGAATATCAGCCGGAAAGCATTCTTCCCGGCGAAATGGAGTTAGGGGAGCAGTTCGGCGTGAGTCGTACCGCCGTCCGCGAAGCGGTGAAGACACTCACTGCAAAAGGCATGCTGCTGCCCCGCCCTCGCATTGGCACCCGGGTCATGCCGCGCAGCAGCTGGAACTTCCTTGATAAAGAGCTCCTCTCCTGGTGGCTAACAGAAGATAACTTCGAAGAGGTGGTGAGCCACTTTCTCGTCATGCGCAGCAGCCTGGAGCCACAGGCCTGTTTTCTCGCCGCCGCCCACGGCACCGCAGAGCAGAAAGCGCAGCTCAATACCCTAATGGAAGAGATGATTGCCCTGAAACGCCATTTTCAGCGCGATCGCTGGATTGCAGTCGATATGGCCTGGCATGAACATATCTATGAAATGAGCGGTAATCCTTTCCTCAGCTCATTCGCTTCTTTATTTCATTCGGTCTACCACACTTACTTCACATCAATTACGCAAAATGAAGTGGTGAAGCTCGATCTCCACCAGGCGATTGTCGATGCCATTCTCAACAGTGATGCGCCGGGTGCCTTACTTGCCTGCCAGGCGCTGCTAAACGCCCCCCACCACGTAAATCAATAACAAGGATTTGGCATGAGCGGAAAAAAAGGGCGCAGCATGGCCGGCCTGCCGTGGATTGCGGCGATGGCCTTCTTTATGCAGGCGCTGGATGCCACCATTCTTAACACTGCCCTCCCGGCTATCGCCCACAGCCTGAATCGTTCCCCGTTAGCAATGCAGTCGGCCATCATCAGCTATACGCTGACGGTGGCGATGCTGATCCCGGTCAGCGGCTGGCTGGCCGATCGCTTCGGCACGCGTCGGGTCTTTATCATCGCCGTTAGCCTGTTTACTCTCGGCTCCCTCGCCTGCGCGCTCTCCAGTTCATTAACGGAACTGGTCATTTTTCGCGTCATTCAGGGGATCGGCGGGGCGATGATGATGCCGGTGGCTAGGCTGGCCCTCCTGCGCGCCTATCCGCGCAGCGAACTGCTGCCGGTTCTGAACTTTGTCACCATGCCAGGACTGGTGGGACCGATTCTGGGTCCGGTGCTCGGCGGGGTATTTGTTACCTGGGCCAGCTGGCATTGGATTTTCCTGATAAACATACCCATCGGCGTGATCGGCATTCTGTACGCCCGTAAATACATGCCAAATTTCACAACGCCGCGCCGACGCTTCGATATAACCGGTTTTCTGTTATTTGGCTTAAGCCTGGTGTTATTTTCCAGCGGTATTGAACTGTTTGGCGAAAAAATTGTGGCGACATGGCTGGCGCTGGCGGTGATCGCCGTCAGTCTGATATTGCTCCTGGCCTATGTCCGTCACGCGCGCCGCCATCCTGCGCCGCTTATCTCGCTCTCTTTATTTAAGACCCATACGTTCTCGGTTGGCATTGCCGGCAACCTTGCCACGCGGTTGGGTACCGGTTGCGTGCCGTTTCTGATGCCGCTCATGCTACAGGTTGGCTTCGGCTATCCGGCCATTATCGCCGGCTGTATGATCGCCCCCACCGCTATCGGCTCGATTATTGCGAAATCTACCGTTACCCAGGTGCTGCGCTGGTTTGGCTATCGTAAGACCCTGGTGGGGATCACCGTGTTTATTGGCCTTATGATTGCCCAGTTCTCGCTGCAGTCGCCAGAAATGCCGCTGTGGATGCTTCTTCTGCCGCTGTTCGTGCTGGGGATGGCGATGTCCACGCAGTTTACCGCCATGAATACCATTACCCTGGCCGATCTGACGGATGACAATGCCAGCAGCGGCAACAGCCTGCTGGCCGTCACCCAGCAGCTTTCCATCAGTCTCGGGGTGGCCATCAGCGCTGCGGTGCTGCGCTTCTATGAAGGTTTTGACAGCGCCAGCACCGTAGAGCAGTTTCACTACACCTTTATTACCATGGGCGTGATAACCATCGTGTCGGCGCTGATGTTTATGCTGTTGAGAGCGAAGGATGGCCGCAACCTGATTAGCGAGCGGCACAAACGCTAAGCGGAGCCGCGGACCACCAGCTCCGGGGTTAACTGTACGCGCTGCTGTTTTTGCTGCGGGTCGGCCATGCGATGGATCAGCACGTCGATGGCCAGTTCCCCCAGCTCATCTTTCGGCTGGTGAATGGTGGTTAACGGCGGCGTCATATAGCGAGCCAGTTCAATATCATCGTAACCCACCAGCGCCATATCCTGCGGGATCTGCAACCCGGCCTGGTATAACGCCTGATAAGCGCCAACCGCCATGGCGTCGTTACCGACAAACACCGCCTGCGGCCGCTGCGGCAACGCCAGCAGCTGCTGCATCGCGCTAAACCCGCCGCCAAACTCAAAATCGCTGGTCACCACGTATCCCTCGGCTACGGGCAGACCGCAGCGCGCCATCGCGGCATGGTAACCTTCAAGGCGCAGACGCGCCGGGGTTTTATCCAGCGGGCCGGCAATGCAGGCGATGTGTGAATACCCTTGATCGATCAGGTACTGGGTCGCCATATCACCACCGAGCAGCGAGTTATCCTGAATCAGATCGCTATCGCCATCAAACGGCGCCCAGTCCATCATGACCGTCGGAACCGACGGATAGCGCTGCATAATTTCCGGAGAGGGTTGGTGGGTCTCAGTGCACAGCAGCAGTAATCCATCGACGCGTTTTTGCATTAACGTCTCCAGATTACGATTCATTCGCTGCTCATCACCTTCCGTATTACAGAGTACGAGACTATAACCCCGCTCAAAGCAGCTGCGCTCCACGCCCCGCACCAGCTCCGAATAAAACGGATTGGTACTGGCGGTGATCAGCATGCCGATGGTGCGGGTTTGATTAAGCTTGAGGCTACGCGCCAGCGCAGAGGGGGCGTAGTTAAGGCTTTTGATCGCGGCGTCGACTTTGGCGGTGATCGCCTCGCTGACAAAGCGGTCTTTATTGATGACGTGTGACACCGTCGATGTGGAAACGCCCGCTACGCGGGCCACATCTTTCATCGTAGCCAAGCATTACCCCTGTTGCGCTAAAAATTCATCGATCTCTGTGCGCCACGGCACGGAAGGCTGCGCGCCTTTGCGGGTCACGGCAATCGCCGCCGCGGCATGCGCAAAGCGGATCGCCTCCGGCAGATCGGTTCCTTCCAGCAGCGCGGTTACCAGCGCGCCGTTGAAGGTGTCGCCGGCGGCGATAGTATCAATAGCCTGCACACGAAACCCTGGGATCCGGCGGCTTTCGCCTTCGGCACTGAGCCAGACGCCGCGGCTGCCGAGGGTGATCATCACGGTACCAATGCCTTTGGCATGCAGCACGTCGGCGGCTTTTGCCGCATCCTCGTCACTCTCAACGCGAATACCCGTCAGCTTTTCCGCTTCGGTTTCGTTGGGGGTAATGATATCCACCAGCGCCAGCAGTTCATCGGACAGTTCACGCGCTGGCGCGGGATTAAGCACCACGGTGGTCTGATGGTGATGGGCGATTTTCGCCGCCGCCAGCACGCTCTCCAGCGGTGACTCGAGCTGCATCAACAACGCCTGCGCGCTGGCGATCCGCGCTTTTTCCGCCTCTACCTGAGCGACGGATAATGCCGCATTGGCGCCGGCATGAATACCGATGACATTCTCACCTTCGGCGTTAACGAAGATTAACGCCACGCCGGTTGCTTCCCCGGCGACCGCGCGCACAGGCGCCACATCGATTTTATCGCTTGCCAGCTGGCGGCGGATGCGTTCACCGATGTCGTCATCGCCGGTGCAGGCGATAAACGCGATATCCGCCCCGCTGCGCCCGGCGGCCACCGCCTGGTTGGCCCCTTTCCCCCCGAACGCCAGCTGGTAGTGGTTGCCGGTGACGGTTTCACCCGGCATCGGGAAAGCGTCAAGGTTGAGAATGTGATCGGCATTGATGCTGCCAAGGACGACAAGTTTGCCTGCAGTTTTCATCGTTTCTGTTCCCGGGAAAGCGCGCCACCGGGATCCGGTGGCGCATGCCCTGCTTTTCTTTTTTATATTGTCCCTCGGACCGTTGCCAGTCCGAATCGCATATTACTGCTTAACGACCAGCTTCAGCTCAACCGGGTAGTTAGCCTCCACTTTTTCGCCCTTCAGTACCTTATCAGCAGTCTCAACGCCTTTCGCGCCGATCTGCTCCGGCAACTGTGCGACGGTCGCCGCCAGTTTGCCACTGTTTACTGCTTTTTCGCCATCCGGAGTGCCGTCAAATCCAACCACCATCACATCGGACTTGCCTGCGGTCTGCAGCGCGCGCAGGGCGCCGAGCGCCATTTCATCATTCTGCGCGAACACCGCCTGGACGTCAGGATGGGCGGTCAGCAGGTTCTGCATCACGTTCAGCCCTTTGGTACGGTCGAAATCGGCCGGCTGACTGGCCAGAACATTGAACTTGTGCGCCGCCACGGCCTGTTTGAAGCCTTCGCCACGCTCGCGCGCCGCGGAAGTCCCGGCAATGCCCTGCAGCTCAATGACTTTCGCACTTTCACCCAGCTTTTTCGCGATGTAATCGCCCGCCATTTTTCCGCCCTGCACGTTGTCAGAGGCGATGTGGCTCACGACATCGCCTTTTGTCGCCTGACGGTCAAGGGTGATGACCGGGATTTTCGCCTGGTTCGCCATCTTCACAGCATTGCCGACGGCATCAGAGTCGGTGGGGTTGATCAGCAACAGCTTCGCGCCGCGTACCGTTAAATCCTGAACGTTAGCCAGCTCTTTCGCCGGGTTGTTCTGGGAATCGAGCACCACCAGGTTGTAGCCCAGTTTGTCAGCTTCTTTTTGCGCGCCGTCTTTCAGAGACACGAAGAACGGGTTGTTGAGAGTAGAGATAACCAGAGCGATGGTGTCTTTGGCCATCGCGTTCGCGCTAACGGTCGCACTTAGCGCAACAGCAGAGACCAGGGTCGCCAGTTTTTTCATATTCATAGTTAAGATGTCCTGTAGAGTTCTTAGTTACTGCTTTTTGTTATCTACCAGTACCGCCAGCAAAATCACCACCGCTTTAACGATCATCTGGTAATAGGAAGAAACGCCTAAAAGATTAAGACCATTATTCAGGAAGCCAAGGATCAGCGCGCCAATCAGCGTGCCGACAATGCGTCCTTTGCCGCCCGCCAGGCTGGTGCCGCCGAGCACGACTGCCGCAATGGCGTCCAGCTCATAGCCTGTCCCGGCCGTTGGCTGTGCGGAGGAGAGGCGCGCCACTTCGATAATGCCGGCCAGCGACGCCAGCATCCCGCACAACGCGTAAACGATAATTTTGACTTTATTGACGCTAATCCCGGACAGACGCGTCGCTGCCTCATTACCGCCAAGGGCATAGATATAACGGCCCAGGCGAGTATGGTGCAGCATGTACCAGGCCGCCAGGAAGACAATCGCCATGATCCATACCGGCGTCGGGATCCCCAGCGGACGCCCGATACCAAACCAGCCGAACAGATCGGCATTATCGCTAAAGCCGGTATTGATCGGGCTGCCGTTGGTGTACACCATGGTCACGCCGCGCAGCAGCAGCATCATCACCAGGGTGGCGATGAAAGCCTGCACGCGGCCTTTCGCCACAATCACCCCGGTGACTGCGCCGATCGCCGCACCTAATGCGAGGGCAGCAGCGACCGCCACCAGCGCATTCACCTCAATGCCAACGATCGACGCCGCCACCGCGCCGGTGAGCGCCAGCAGGGAACCGACGGACAGGTCGATCCCTGAGGTCAGTATGACCAACGTCATCCCTACCGCCATAATGGCGTTAACGGAGGTCTGCTGCAGAATATTGAACAGGTTATTGACGGTAAAAAAGTTGGGGCTCATGGTCGATACCACCGCGATCAGCACCAGCAGGGCAATCAGCGATTTTTGCTCCATCAGCCACGCTTTCGTGAAATAACGGCGACCAGAAACAGCCTGGGTTGTCATCTTTCTTACTCCTGATTCACACGGTTAAGCTTGCCCACAGCGGCAGCCATCAATACTTCCTGGGTGGCCTGCTCGCGTGTGAATTCACCGCCGAGATGCCCTTCATGCATCACTATGATGCGATCGCTCATGCCCAACACTTCCGGCATCTCGGAGGAGACCAGAATGATGCTCAGGCCATCGGCTTTGAACTGATTGATGAGCTGGTAGATCTCTTTCTTCGCCCCGACGTCGACGCCACGGGTCGGCTCATCGAGGATCAGGACCTTCGGCCGGGTCATCAGCCCGCGGGCGATGGCGACCTTTTGCTGGTTGCCGCCGGAGAGCAGGCCGATCGCCTGCTCCATGGACGGCGTTTTCACGTTAAACAGCCGGATGAAATCACTGACCGCCTGCTGTTCATCTTTATGCTTGAGGCTCCCTCCCGTCCGGCTAAAGTAGCGCAAGGCGGTCAGGGACATATTTTCTTTTACCGACATCCCGAGCACTAAGCCGTCGCGCTTACGGTCTTCGGAGATATAGACAATGCCGTTCGCCAGACCATCCTGCGGCGAACGGGTCACCACTTCGTGACCGTCGAGCGTCACAGAGCCGCTGCTGCGCGGCAGCGCGCCATACAACACTTTCATCAGCTCGGTCCGCCCGGCGCCCATCAGCCCGGCGACGCCGAGGATTTCCCCCTGGCGCAGGGTAAAGGTCACGTTTTCCACGCCCGGGCCGCAGAGGTTGTCGACCTTCAGACGCACCGCGCCCGGCGCCTTAGCCAGATGCGGATACTGATCTTCCAGCTTCCGGCCAACCATCATTTCGATCAGACGGTCTTCATCCAGCGAGGAGACCTCGCGTTCGGCGATAAACTGCCCGTCGCGGAACACGGTCACGTCGTCGCAAATCTCGAAGATCTCTTTCATGCGGTGGGAGATGTAGACGATGCCGCGCCCCTGCGATTTTAGTTCGCGGATCACGCGGAACAGCGATTCGGTTTCGGTATCGGTCAGCGCGTCGGTCGGTTCATCCATAATGATGACCTTCGACTCGAAGCTCAGCACTTTGGCGATCTCCACCATTTGCTGATCGCCAATCGACAGATCGCCCACCAGCTTCTGGCTGGTAAAACGGAGATTCAGCTTCGCCAGCAGCTTGTCGGCTTCGGCATACATCCGCTTCCAGTCGATTTTGCCAAAGCGGTTAACGAACTCGCGGCCAAGGAAGATGTTCTCGGCGATCGTCAACTGCGGGATCAGGTTCAGTTCCTGATGGATAATGCCGATCCCGGCTTCCTGGGAAGATTTTGGGCCGTTAAAGGTGGTCTCTTTACCGAGCCATAATAAAGCGCCGGCGTCACGGGTGTAGATCCCGGTCAGCACTTTCATCATAGTGGATTTACCGGCGCCGTTCTCACCCACCAGCGCCATCACCCGGCCAGGATAGACATTCAGCGAGGCGCCGGAGAGCGCCTTGACGCCAGGGAACGCTTTATCGATCCCTTTCAGTTGCAATAAGGCTTCCATGACGGCGACCTCAGAACGTCACGCCGGCACAGAGAATGATATTCGCGAACGGGGAACACTCCCCGCTGCGAATTACCGCCTGACTGTCTGCGGTTTGTTTTTTGAACTGCTCATGACTGGTGTAACGAATTTCAATGGTATTTCCCTGGTGCTGCTGCAGTTGCTCAAGATGGTTGAGCAACGTCGCGTGGAGCTGCGGATTATGCGTCTTAATTTCCTCCGCGATGACAGCCGCTTCAACCTGCATTTCCGTCGTCACCACTTCCAGAACCTGCATAAATGAAGGTACGCCCTGGGTTAACGCCATATCGATGCGCGCGCTGCTGCGGGGAACCGGCAATCCGGCATCGCAGACCACCAGCGTATCGGTGTGACCCAGGCGGGAGATGACCGCGGAAATATCAACGTTAAGTACGGTGCCTTTTTTCATTTTTTCTCTTTTGCTCCACTAGCGAAACGTTTCGCTACAATAATTATTATCAATGTGTGAGCAGAAAACCATCACCAGAAGAGAGAAATGTGATCGCCATCGAAACGTTTCGCGAGACAGCGACAGGACATGACAAACGGAGTGAGAAACAAAAAGCCCTTCGCAACGGAAGGGCTTTTTTGACATCAGATTTCGACCTGAGTACCGAGCTCGATAACCCGGTTTGGCGGGATTTCAAACTGATCCGGCGCGCGCAGGGCGTTACGCTGCAACAGCAGATAAAGCTTGCCGCGCAGACGCAGATACCACGGCCGTTTGCCGATAATCAACGACTCATGGGACATAAAGAACGAGGTCTCCATCATCCGGCAGCTGAGTCCTTCCAGGCCACAGCGATGGAACACCTCTTCGACATTTGGCGTTTCCCGCCAGCCGTAGCTGGCCACCACCCGCCAGAACGAGGGCGACAGCTGCTCAATCTGCACCCGGCGAACGTTATGCACGTAAGGCGCGTCCTCGGTGCGCAGGGTCAGGAGGATCACTCGCTCATGCAGCACCTTGTTGTGCTTCAGGTTATGCAGCAGGGCAAACGGGATCACGTTCAGGGCGCGGGACATATACACCGCAGTACCCGGCACACGCACTGGCGGTGACTTCTCCAGCGAAGAGATCATCGCTTCCAGCGAGTTGCCATGCTCGTGCATCCGGCGCAGCAGGCGGAAACGCTCGCTCTTCCAGGTCGTCATCACCGTAAACATCACCATCCCCAGGGACAACGGTAGCCAGCCGCCGGAGACAATCTTATCGAGGTTCGCCGAGAACAGCGGAATATCAATGCACAGGAAGGCCACCAGCATCAGACCGACAAACAGCTTGTTCCAGTGCCAGTTTTTGCGCGCCACGGTCGCCGACAGAATGGAGGTCAGCACCATGGTGCCCGTTACGGCGATACCATACGCCGCCGCCAGGTTAGACGAATGCTCAAAGCTGACGATAACGATGACCACAGAAACGTACAGCAGCCAGTTAATGAACGGAATGTAAATCTGCCCGGACTCCATTTCCGAGGTATGGATAATGCGCATCGGCGACAGATAGCCCAGACGCACTGCCTGACGGGTCAGGGAGAAGACCCCGGAAATCACTGCCTGGGAGGCGATAACCGTCGCCAGCGTGGCGATAATCAGCATCGGGATCAGCGCCCACTCAGGCGCCAGCAGGAAGAACGGGTTTTTAATCGCTTCCGGGTGCTTCAGCAGCAGCGCGCCCTGGCCAAAATAGTTCAGCACCAACGAGGGCAGCACGACGGAGAACCAGGCGACGCGGATCGGCAGTTTGCCGAAGTGGCCCATATCGGCGTACAGCGCTTCCACCCCGGTAATCGACAGCACCACCGCGCCAAGCGCAATAAAGGAAACGGTCTTGTATTGCAGGAAGAAGTGCACAGCCCAGTAGGGGTTCAGCGCCTGCAGAACTTCCGGATTAGCGTAAATGCTTCGCGCGCCCAACACCGCCAGCAACAGGAACCAGATCAGCATAATCGGCGCAAACAGCTTGCCGACCATGCCAGTCCCGTGCTTCTGGATCACAAACAGCAGGGTGAGCACGATAATGGAGATAGGGACAATCCAGGTATCGAGCTGCGGGGCGATAATTTCTAACCCCTCTATCGCCGACATGACCGAAATCGCCGGGGTTATCACCACTTCGCCATAGAAGAAACTGCCGCCGATCAGGCCGAGGATCACCAGCACAGAGGTCATCCGCGCCGAGGTATTGCGTCCGGCCAGTGACATCAGCGTTAAGATCCCGCCTTCCCCGGCGTTATCCGCCCGCATCACGAAGGTGATGTATTTAATCGATACGGTAAAGATTAACAGCCAGAAAATCAGCGACAAAAAGCCAAAAACGGCATCGCGCTCAACGCCAAAGCCAAACTGACCTGACAGGCATTCACGCAGGGTATACAGTGGACTGGTACCGATATCACCGTACACCACGCCGATGGCCGCCAGCGTTAACGCCGGCAACGATTGTTTATTATCAGTGCTCATAGACTAGTCTTTTCGTTTATAAAACAAATGTGTGCCTAGTCCCTTGGCCCACAAAAAGCGCACAGTATGCACGATTATTTGTGAAATCGTACCCCTAACAGACACCATATTAACCTGGCTCAAAAAAAATAAATCGATTCTTCAGGCTATTACCGCCCCTGCTCTAACATCTATACTCGTCCCAATAACGATACATGACAAAGCACGCAACTCAATTATGGCTCAAACACATTTACTGGCTGAAAGAATTTCCCGACTCAGCGCGGCACTCGAAAAAGGACTCTTTGAACGCAGCCACGCGATACGCCTGTGCCTGCTGGCGGCGCTCAGCGGCGAGAGCGTATTTTTGCTCGGTCCGCCGGGGATCGCCAAAAGCCTGATTGCCCGCCGCCTCAAGTTCGCCTTCCAGCAGGCGCGCGCTTTTGAATACCTGATGACCCGCTTTTCCACCCCGGAAGAGGTTTTTGGCCCACTGTCCATTCAGGCGCTGAAAGATGAAGGGCGCTACGAGCGTTTAACCGCCGGCTACCTGCCGGAAGCAGAAATCGTGTTCCTCGATGAAATATGGAAAGCGGGTCCGGCTATCCTCAACACCCTGCTGACGGCGATTAACGAACGTCACTTCCGCAATGGCGCTCACGAAGAGAAAATCCCAATGCGCCTGCTGGTGGCCGCCTCGAACGAACTCCCCGAAGCCGACAGCAGCCTGGAAGCGCTGTATGACCGAATGCTGATCCGTCTGTGGCTTGATAAAGTGCAGGATAAAGGAAATTTCCGTTCGATGCTGGTCAGCCAGCAGGATGAAAACAGCAATCCGGTGCCCAGCGCGCTGCAGGTAAGCGACGAGGAGTTTACGCAATGGCAGCAGCAGATCGGCAATATCAAACTACCGGACGCGGTGTTTGAGCTGATATTCCAGCTGCGCCAGCAGCTGGATGCCCTGCCAAACGCGCCGTACGTTTCAGATCGCCGCTGGAAAAAGGCCATTCGCCTGCTGCAGGCCAGCGCCTTCTTCAGCGGCCGCGACAGCATCGCGCCGATAGATCTTATCCTGCTGAAAGATTGTCTGTGGCACAACGTCGAGAGCATGCACCTGATGTCGCAGCAGCTGGAAACGCTGATGACCTGCCACGCCTGGCAGCAGCAGGCAATGCTGACGCGGCTCGGGGCGATTGTGCAGCGACGCATTCAGATCCAACAGCAGCAAAGTGACAAAACGGCGCTAAAGGTCACCCGCCTTGGCGGCATGTTTAGCCGCAAGCCGCACTATGAGCTGCCGGCGGAGATCCAGGGATCCACCCTGACCCTGCTGCTGCAGCAGCCGCTCAAACTTCACGATATGGAAGTGATCCACATTACTTTTGAGCGCGAGGCGTTAGCCAGCTGGCTGGAAAAAGGCGGCGAGATCCGCGGCAAGCTCAACGGGATCGGCTTTGCCCAACTGCTCAATATGGATGTCGACACCAGCCAGCATCTGGTCGTTCGCGACGTCAGCTTGCAGGGCTCACGCCTCGCGCTGCCCGGCAGCGCGTCGCAGGAGAACATGCCGGCGGAAATTCGCCAGCAGCTGGAGGCGCTGGACGATGAGTGGCACCAGCAACATAACCGCTTCAGCGAGCAGCAGAAGTGCCTGTTTATCCCGGTCGAGTGGCTGGGAAGAATCGAAGCCAGCCTGCAGGACGTCGGCGCGCAGATTAAACAGGCGAAGCAGCCATGACGCTGGATATGCTGAATGTCATGCTGGCAGTCAGCGAAGAGGGAATGATCGAGGAGATGCTGCTGGCGCTGCTGGCCTCTCCGCAGCTGGCGGTTTTCTTTGAGAAATTTCCCCGCCTGAAAAACATCATCGCGGCGGATATTCCGCGCTGGCGGGAAGCCGTTCGCGCCCGCTTAAAAGAGGTTAACATCCCGCCGGATCTGGACGCCGAAGTACAAACCTATCAGCAGGCTCAACTGCTCTCTACCTCACAGTTTATCGTCCAGCTACCGCAGATCCTCGGCAAGCTGCACCAGCTCCAGTCCCCTTTTGCCGCCCAGGCGCAGAAGCTGGTGGACGACAATGCTACCTTTACCCCGGCGCTGCATACGCTGTTTTTACAGCGCTGGCGCCTAAGCCTGGTGGTGCAAGCCACCAGCCTTAATCAGCAGTTGCTGGATGAGGAGCGCGATCAGTTGCTCAGTGAGGTCCAGGAACGAATGACACTCAGCGGTCAGCTCGATCCGGTGCTGGCGGAGAATGACACCGCCGCCGGACGCCTGTGGGATATGAGTGCCGGCGAACTGAAACGTGGCGACTATCAGCTGATAGTGCGCTATGGCGATTTTCTTAACCAGCAGCCGGAGCTGCTGCAGCTGGCGGAACAGCTGGGGCGTTCACGGGAAGCGAAATCCGTGCCGAAGAAAGACGCGCCGATGGAGACCTTCCGTAGTCTGGTGCGCGAGCCAGCGACGGTGCCGGAACAGGTCGACGGCCTCCAGCAGAGCGATGACATTCTGCGCCTGCTGCCGCCGGAGCTGGCGACGCTCGGCATCACGGAGCTGGAGTTTGAATTTTATCGCAAGCTGGTGGAGAAACAGCTCCTGACTTACCGGCTGCACGGAGACGCCTGGCGCGAAAAAATCACCGAACGCCCGGTGACGCGGCAGGATTTTGATGAACAGCCTCGCGGGCCCTTTATTGTCTGCGTCGATACGTCAGGATCGATGGGCGGTTTTAACGAGCAGTGCGCCAAAGCCTTTTGTCTGGCCCTGATGCGCGTCGCGCTGGCGGATAACCGCCGCTGCTTTATTATGCTGTTCTCCAGCGAAGTGGTGCACTACGAACTGACCTGCGAGGGCGGCCTGGAGCAGGCGATCCGCTTTCTGAGCCAGCGCTTTCGCGGCGGCACCGATCTGGCCAGCTGTTTTCGCGCCATTATTGAACGTCTGCAAAACCCGCAGTGGGTGGATGCGGATGCCGTGGTGATCTCAGACTTTATTGCCCAGCGGTTGCCGGATGAGGTGATTGCGCAGGTGGGGGAGCTACAGCGAAAGCATCAGCACCGTTTTCACGCGGTGGCGATGTCGGTACACGGCAAACCCGGCATCATGCGCATCTACGATCATATCTGGCGCTTTGATACCGGGTTGCGTAGCCGCCTGCTGCGACGCTGGCGGCGCTAATCGTTACAGCAGCGCGGAAACGCTTTCGCGAACCTGTGCCGGCCATACGCCGCACTGCACCTGGCCGATATGGTCGAGCTGCAGCAGCAGCATCGTCAGGCGAGACTGGCCAATGCCGCCGCCGATAGTCTGCGGCATCTCGCCGCGCAGCAGCGCCTGGTGCCACTCCAGTTGCAGGCGATCTTCGTCGCCAGTCAGCGCCAGCTGGCGTTTTAGCGCCGCGGCGTCAACGCGGATCCCCATTGATGAGATCTCGAACGCATCTTCCAGCACCGGGTTCCACACCAGGATATCGCCGTTCAGTCCGGCAAAGCCTTCAGAAACCTCAGTGCTCCAGTCATCATAATCCGGGGCACGTACATCATGGCGCTTGCCATCAGAGAGTTTGCCGCCGATGCCGATTAAGAAGACGGCGCCCAGCTCTTTGGCAATCGCTCGCTCGCGGCCTTTGGCATCAAGATCCGGATAGCGACTCAGCAGCGCCTGGCTGTGAACAAAGTGGATCTGTTCCGGCAGGAACGGCGTCAGGCCAAATTCCTGGCTGACCGCCAGCTCGGTGGCTTTGATCCCGGCGTAGATCGCTTCGACGGTCGCCTTCAGCGTGCCGACGTGGCGCTCTTCATCCCCCATCACCCGCTCCCAGTCCCACTGGTCGACATAGACGGAGTGGATCGGCGTAAGACGGTCTTCATCGGGGCGAAGGGCCTTCATGTGCGTGTACAGCCCTTCGCCCGCGCTGAAGTCGTGTTGTCCCAGGGTTTGACGCTTCCATTTCGCCAGCGAATGAACCACTTCGAACTGGGCGTCGGGCAGTGTTTTCACTTTCACCTGAACCGCTTTCTCGCAGCCGGACAAGTTATCCTGCGTCCCATCGCCCACGCGGCTTAAGATTGGCGCCTGGACTTCAATCAGGCCAAGCTTCTCTTCCAGCTGACGGGAAAAATGGGATTTAACGAAACTGATCTGGCGTTGTTTTGCGATATAAGCGGTTTTCATTTTTATGACTCCTGCGTCCTGTTGCCATTGATTAAGCAACAAAACAGGCCGCCAATACAATAATCAATCAATAAAAAGGCTCGTCAACTTTTAATTCAACAAAATATAGAGCTAAAATAGTAAGAACCGTCAAACTTCATAAGAAAAAGATATGGAAAATTATCAGATCGACAATCTGGACCGCGGCATTCTCGATGCGCTCATGGCCAACGCCCGTACCGCCTATGCCGAACTGGCCAAACAATTCAGCGTCAGCCCGGGTACTATTCATGTGCGCGTCGAAAAGATGAAACAGGCGGGCATCATTACTGGCGCGCGCATTGATGTCAGCCCCAAACAGCTGGGCTATGACGTCGGCTGCTTCATCGGCATTATTCTCAAGAGCGCCAAAGACTATCCCTCCGCCCTCGCCCGCCTGGAAAGCCTGGAGGAGGTGACCGAGGCTTACTACACCACCGGTCACTACAGCATCTTTATTAAGGTGATGTGTAAATCCATCGATGCCCTGCAGCAGGTACTTATCAACAAGATCCAAACAATTGATGAAATTCAGTCCACTGAAACCCTGATCGTGCTGCAGAACCCGATCATGCGCACCATTAAGCCCTGATCGTTTTTTTTAATCCCACATTTTTCCACAGGTAGATCCCAGCTCGCTCACAGCGTACAATACGCCACTCTGAACAGTTGAGCGGGCGATCGGCGATCTATGGCAGACATTACACTTATCAGCGGCAGCACCCTGGGCAGTGCGGAATACGTAGCGGAGCATCTGGCAGAAAAGCTGGAAGAAGCAGGCTACAGCACTGAAATCCAGCACGGCCCGCAGGTGGACGATCTGCAGGCGCAAGGGATCTGGTTAGTTATCTCTTCCACCCATGGCGCCGGCGACATTCCCGACAACCTGGTTCCCTTCTATGACGTACTGCTGGCGCAGCAGGCCGATCTTTCCGCCGTGCGCTTTGGCGCCATCGGGATCGGCAGCCGTGAATACGACACTTTTTGCGGCGCGATCGATAAATTAGAAGCGGCGCTGAAGGCCTGCGGGGCAAAACAGATCGGCGAGACCCTGAAGATCAACGTGCTGGAACATGAAATTCCGGAGGATCCGGCGGAAATCTGGCTGGGATCCTGGAAAAATTTGCTCTGAGAATTGTAAAGATCGTCCGTTCTTCTGTGGATAACCATGCTTAAAAGCTTGGATCAACCGGTAGTTATCCAAAGAATAACCGGAGTATGGTTTTTGAGCTGTGCATAACCCTTCATTCTGATCCCAGCTTATACGGACCAGGATCACCGATCATTCACAGATAGTGATCCTTCTTAAGCTTTTGATCTTACTTCGTGGATCCGACTTATCCACAAAGAGAGTCGATCCTAATAAGAGATCACAATAGAACAGATCTCTATATAAAGATCTTCTTTTTAATACTCAGGATCCCGGAGTCTTTCTCAAAAGACCAAAGCCGAGTAGAATCCACGGCCCGGGCTTCAATCCATTTTCAAACCGCGTTATGCGAGGCAGACCACCATGTTTTATCAGGATCCTTTTGACGTCATTATCATTGGCGGGGGTCACGCAGGCACTGAGGCCGCAATGGCCGCAGCGCGTATGGGTCAACAGACCCTGCTTTTGACACACAATATCGACACGCTGGGGCAGATGAGCTGCAACCCGGCGATTGGCGGCATTGGGAAAGGACACCTGGTAAAAGAAGTGGACGCGCTCGGCGGTCTGATGGCCAAAGCGATCGATCAGGCAGGCATTCAGTTTAGGATACTAAACGCCAGCAAAGGCCCCGCGGTGCGCGCCACTCGCGCCCAGGCTGACCGCGTGCTGTACCGTCAGGCGGTACGCACTGCGCTGGAGAACCAGCCGAACCTGATGATCTTCCAGCAGGCAGTGGAAGATCTGATTGTCGAAAACGATCGTGTCGTAGGCGCGGTCACCCAGATGGGCCTCAAATTCCGTGCTAAAGCGGTGGTACTGACCGTCGGGACCTTCCTTGACGGCAAAATCCATATTGGTCTGGATAACTACAGCGGCGGACGCGCCGGCGACCCGCCGTCGATCCCGCTGTCTCGTCGCCTGCGTGAACTGCCGCTGCGCGTAAGCCGGCTGAAAACCGGGACCCCGCCGCGCATTGACGCGCGCACCATCGATTTCAGCGTGCTGGCGCAACAGCATGGCGATAACCCAATGCCGGTCTTCTCGTTTATGGGATCTGCCGATCAGCATCCGCGCCAGGTGCCGTGCTATATCACCCACACTAACGAGAAAACCCATGACGTGATCCGCAATAACCTCGATCGCAGCCCCATGTACGCCGGGGTGATCGAAGGGATCGGTCCACGCTACTGCCCGTCGATCGAAGACAAAGTCATGCGCTTTGCCGATCGCAACCAACATCAGATCTTCCTCGAACCGGAAGGCCTGACCTCAAACGAAATTTATCCGAACGGCATCTCCACCAGCCTGCCGTTCGATGTGCAAATGCAAATCGTCCGCTCAATGCAGGGGATGGAGAATGCGCGGATCGTCCGTCCTGGCTACGCTATTGAGTACGATTTCTTCGACCCGCGCGATCTGAAGCCGACGCTCGAGAGCAAATTCATTCAGGGTCTGTTCTTCGCCGGTCAGATCAACGGCACCACCGGTTATGAAGAAGCTGCGGCTCAGGGTCTGCTGGCCGGTCTTAACGCTGCTCGTTTCTCGGCGGAAAAAGAGGGCTGGGCACCGCGTCGCGATCAGGCCTACCTCGGCGTGCTGGTGGATGACCTGTGTACTCTGGGTACCAAAGAACCGTACCGCATGTTTACTTCTCGTGCAGAATATCGTCTGATGCTGCGCGAAGACAACGCCGACCTGCGTCTGACTGAGCAGGGGCGTGAGCTGGGTCTGGTGGATGATGAACGCTGGGCGCGTTACAACGAGAAGCTGGAAAGCATTGAGCGTGAACGCCAGCGCCTGAAATCGACCTGGGTGAACCCTCAGGCTGAGAGCGCTAACGAAGTGAACGCTCACCTGACCGCGCCGCTGTCGCGCGAAGCCAGCGGTGAAGATCTGCTGCGTCGTCCGGAAATGACCTACGAGCAGCTGGTTCAGCTCTCGCCGTTCGCGCCGGGGCTGGAAGATCGGCAGGCGGCTGAGCAGGTTGAGATCCAGGTGAAGTATGAAGGCTATATCGCGCGCCAGCAGGATGAGATCGAGAAACAGCAGCGCAACGAGAATACCTTGTTACCGGCGACACTCGACTACCGTCAGGTCACCGGACTGTCTAATGAAGTGATCGCTAAACTAAACGACCATAAACCGTCGTCGATAGGGCAGGCGTCACGTATTTCCGGGATCACCCCGGCGGCGATCTCTATTTTGCTGGTTTGGTTGAAAAAGCAGGGGATGCTGCGTCGCAGCGCCTGATTGCGGCAGCCTGCCGCGCTGATTTCCCAGTTGCATAATCAGCGTTCGCCTTTATCATTCCTGGCCCGGTAAGCGTTAGCGCCTCCGGGCTCATTATTTTTTGAAGGTACTTACCGTGCTCAACAAACTTTCTCGTCTGCTGGATGAAGCGGGTATTTTGCTCACCGATCACCAGAAAAATCAGCTGGTGGCTTACGTCGGGCTGCTCGATAAGTGGAACAAAGCCTATAACCTGACCTCCGTTCGCGATCCAAATGAGATGCTGGTGCGTCATATCCTGGACAGCATCGTCGTCGCGCCTTATCTGCAGGGCTCGCGCTTTATCGATGTCGGTACGGGACCGGGGCTGCCTGGGATCCCGTTGGCTATCGTGCGCCCGGAGTCGCATTTCACCCTGCTGGACAGCCTTGGCAAACGCGTGCGCTTCCTGCGTCAGGTGCAGCATGAGCTGAAGCTGGATAACGTTACCCCGGTGCAGAGCCGCGTGGAAGCTTTCCCGGCTGAGCCGCCGTTTGATGGCGTGATAAGCCGCGCCTTCGCATCGCTTAATGATATGGTGAGCTGGTGCCATCATTTGCCGGCCGCGAACGGTCACTTCTATGCGCTCAAAGGGTTAGCGCAAAAAGACGAAATGGAAAACCTGCCGGAAGGGTATGCCATAGCCGAGGTCATTGAGCTACATGTTCCTCAGCTGGAAGGGGAGCGGCACCTGGTGGTTATTACGCCAAAATCGAGTTAATTTTTATCAAAAAATGTGGAAAAAATGTGGCCCGTGAATGTTACAAAAATAAAGGACACCTCCCGTTCTAATCGGGCTGCATTTAACCATGTTTTTACTATGGTTTTTCTTGCGGTTAACTTAGCGTAACTGATTCACTGACAAAATAGTCAACTTTGAAAATATCAGGGTGCTAAAAATCGACAACGATAAACAGCATAGCGATGTTAAATTTTTATTATAAATGTCAATAAAAGGTTTTTATTGTATGTGGGGTTGTTTTAGATAATGTCCTCACTTTTTATCTTGAATATCAAAAGCATGAAAAATAGTGTTTTATGTCCTTGATTCATTAAAGGGCGCTTGAAATGTTTATTATGTGATCTAATGCACGCTTTAATTGCCGTGTTTCCACGTTATTTGCAGTTTTGTATGACCGCTCACAGAACGCTGAAATGCGCGGAAAGTTGTCCGTTGGAAAATAATTAAACATTTATTCACTATTTTGCTACTTATTGTTTGAAATCACGGGGCGTCACCGTATAATTTGTCCGCTTTTTGATGCTTGACTCTTCGTCTTAAAGGACGTTTTATACGACACGCGACATACCTCAAAGGGAGCAGGAGTAAAAACGTGATGTCAGTGTCGCTCTTGAGTCGAAACGTTGCTCGCAAGCTTCTGTTTATTCAGTTACTGGCAGTAATGGCAAGTGGACTGCTGTTCAGCCTCAAAGACCCCTTCTGGGGCATTTCCGCGGTATGCGGCGGTTTGGCAGTGGTTTTGCCAAATCTGATGTTTATGATTTTTGCCTGGCGTCATCAGGCGCATACACCAGCAAAAGGCCGTGTGGCCTGGACCTTCGCCTTCGGTGAAGCCTTCAAGGTGTTGCTGACCTTCGCCCTCCTGGCGGTGGCGCTGGCCGTTTTAAAAGTGGTATTTTTGCCACTGATCGTGACGTGGGTTTTGGTGCTGGTGGTACAAGTTCTGGCGCCAGCTGTAATCAACAACAAAGGGTAAAAGGCATCATGGCTTCAGAAAATATGACGCCGCAGGAATACATAGGTCACCATCTGAACAACCTTCAGATTGACCTGCGTACTTTCTCGCTGGTGGATCCGCACAACCCCCCGGCCACCTTCTGGACGCTCAACATTGACTCCATGTTCTTCTCGGTGGTTCTCGGTCTGCTGTTCCTGGCCATGTTCCGTAGCGTTGCTAAGAAAGCGACCAGCGGCGTACCAGGGAAATTCCAGACCTTCATCGAAATGATCATCGGCTTCGTCCATGGTAGCGTCAAAGACATGTACCATGGCAAGAGCAAGGTTATCGCGCCGCTGGCGCTGACCGTGTTCGTCTGGGTCTTCCTGATGAACCTGATGGACCTGCTGCCAATCGACCTGCTTCCTTATATCGGCGAACACATTTTCGGCCTGCCTGCACTGCGCGTGGTTCCGTCTGCTGACGTGAACATCACCCTGTCGATGGCGCTTGGCGTGTTCATCCTGATTCTTTTCTACAGCATCAAAATGAAAGGCGTGGGTGGGTTCGTTAAAGAACTGACCATGCAGCCGTTCAATCACTGGGCGTTCATTCCTGTCAACTTAATCCTTGAAGGGGTAAGCCTGCTGTCCAAACCGGTCTCTCTCGGTCTGCGACTGTTCGGCAACATGTATGCCGGTGAGCTGATTTTCATTCTGATTGCTGGTCTGTTGCCGTGGTGGTCACAGTGGGTTCTGAATGTGCCTTGGGCCATTTTCCACATCCTGATTATTACGCTGCAAGCCTTCATCTTCATGGTTCTGACGATTGTCTATCTGTCGATGGCGTCTGAAGAGCATTGATTTTTACCAACACTACTACGTTTTAACTGAAACAAACTGGAGACTGTCATGGAAAACCTGAATATGGATCTGCTGTACATGGCTGCCGCTGTGATGATGGGTCTGGCGGCAATCGGTGCTGCGATCGGTATCGGCATCCTCGGAGGTAAATTCCTGGAAGGCGCAGCGCGTCAGCCGGATCTGATCCCTCTGCTGCGTACTCAGTTCTTTATCGTTATGGGTCTGGTGGATGCTATCCCGATGATCGCTGTAGGTCTGGGTCTGTACGTGATGTTCGCCGTCGCGTAGTAAGTTGTTAGAAACCTAAGCCACAGAGTTAATTAAAGAGGTATTGTGCTGTGAACATGAACGCAACAATCCTCGGCCAGGCCATCGCGTTTGTTATCTTCGTATGGTTCTGCATGAAGTACGTATGGCCGCCTTTAATGGCTGCCATCGAAAAACGCCAGAAAGAGATTTCTGACGGTTTAGCTTCTGCAGAACGCGCTAAGAAAGATTTGGACCTTGCACAGGCCAACGCGACCGACCAGCTGAAAAAAGCGAAAGCGGAAGCCCAGGTAATCATTGAGCAGGCGAACAAGCGCCGCTCTCAGATTCTGGACGAAGCTAAAGCTGAAGCAGAACAGGAACGCACCAAAATCGTTGCACAAGCGCAGGCTGAAATTGATGCTGAGCGTAAACGTGCACGCGAGGAGCTGCGTAAGCAGGTCGCTATCCTGGCTGTTGCTGGCGCCGAGAAGATCATCGAACGTTCCGTGGATGAAGCTGCTAACAGCGACATCGTGGATAAACTTGTCGCTGAACTGTAAGGAGGGAGGGGCTGATGTCTGAATTTGTAACGGTAGCTCGCCCCTACGCCAAAGCAGCTTTTGACTTTGCCGTCGAACACAACAGTGTTGAACGCTGGCAGGATATGCTGGCGTTTGCCGCCGAAGTGACCAAAAACGATCAAATGGCAGAGCTTCTCTCCGGTGCTTTGGCGCCGGAAACGCTCTCAGAAGCGTTTATCGCTATCTGCGGCGAGCAACTTGACGAAAACGGCCAGAACCTGATTAAGGTGATGGCGGAAAATAATCGTCTGAAGGTGCTCCCGGACGTTCTTGAGCAATTCATTCACCTGCGCGCGGCCAGTGAGGCCATCGCAGAGGTAGAAGTCATATCTGCCAACCAACTGAGTGATGAACAGCTTGCCAGGATCGTCAGCGCGATGGAAAAACGTCTGTCACGCAAAGTTAAGCTGAATTGCAAAATCGATAAGTCTGTTATGGCAGGTATTATCATCCGTGCGGGTGATATGGTCATTGATGGCAGCGTACGCGGCCGTCTTGATCGCCTTGCAGACGTCTTGCAGTCTTAAGGGGACTGGAGCATGCAACTGAATTCCACCGAAATCAGCGAACTGATCAAGCAGCGCATTGCTCAGTTCAATGTTGTGAGCGAAGCTCATAACGAAGGTACTATTGTTTCTGTAAGTGACGGTGTTATCCGCATCCACGGCCTTGCCGAATGTATGCAGGGTGAGATGATCTCCCTGCCGGGTAACCGTTACGCTATCGCACTGAACCTGGAGCGCGACTCCGTCGGTGCGGTGGTGATGGGTCCGTACGCTGACCTCGCCGAAGGCATGAAGGTGAAATGTACTGGCCGTATCCTGGAAGTTCCGGTTGGTCGTGGCCTGCTGGGCCGCGTGGTTAACACCCTGGGCGCGCCAATTGATGGTAAAGGTCCGCTGGAAAACGACGGTTTCTCCGCCGTTGAAGCGATCGCGCCGGGCGTAATCGAACGTCAGTCCGTCGATCAGCCGGTACAGACCGGTTATAAATCCGTTGACGCCATGATCCCAATCGGTCGTGGTCAGCGTGAACTGATCATCGGCGACCGTCAGACCGGTAAAACTGCGCTGGCTATCGATGCCATCATCAACCAGCGTGATTCCGGCATCAAGTGCGTCTATGTTGCTATCGGCCAGAAAGCGTCCACCATCTCTAACGTGGTGCGTAAACTGGAAGAGCACGGCGCGCTGGCTAACACCATCGTGGTGGTAGCGACTGCATCCGAATCTGCTGCACTGCAATACCTGGCGCCATACGCCGGTTGCGCAATGGGCGAATACTTCCGCGACCGCGGTGAAGATGCGCTGATCGTATACGATGACCTGTCTAAACAGGCTGTTGCTTATCGTCAGATCTCCCTGCTGCTCCGTCGTCCGCCAGGACGTGAAGCGTTCCCGGGCGACGTATTCTACCTCCACTCTCGTCTGCTGGAGCGTGCTGCGCGTGTTAACGCCGAATACGTTGAAGCCTTCACCAAAGGTGAAGTGAAAGGGAAAACCGGTTCTCTGACCGCGCTGCCGATTATCGAAACCCAGGCGGGTGACGTTTCCGCGTTCGTTCCGACCAACGTAATCTCCATTACCGATGGTCAGATCTTCCTGGAAACCAACCTGTTCAACGCCGGTATTCGTCCTGCGGTTAACCCGGGTATCTCGGTATCCCGTGTGGGTGGTGCAGCGCAGACCAAGATCATGAAGAAACTGTCCGGTGGTATCCGTACCGCGCTGGCGCAGTATCGTGAACTGGCGGCGTTCTCCCAGTTTGCATCCGACCTTGACGATGCAACCCGCAAACAGCTGGACCACGGTCAGAAAGTGACCGAACTGCTGAAACAGAAACAGTATGCGCCGATGTCCGTCGCGCAGCAGTCTCTGGTTCTGTTCGCAGCAGAACGTGGTTATCTGGCTGATGTAGAACTGGCGAAAATCGGTAGCTTCGAAGCCGCACTGCTGGCTTACGTCGACCGTGATCACGCTCCGCTGATGCAAGAGATTAACCAGTCCGGTGGCTATAACGACGAAATCGAAGGCAAGCTGAAAGGCATCCTCGATTCCTTCAAAGCAACCCAGTCCTGGTAACGTCTGGCGGTCTGTCTTAGGGCAGGCCGCAAGGCATTGAGGAGAAGCTCATGGCCGGCGCAAAAGAGATACGTAGTAAGATCGCAAGCGTCCAGAACACGCAAAAGATCACTAAAGCGATGGAGATGGTCGCCGCTTCCAAAATGCGTAAATCGCAGGAGCGCATGGCGGCCAGCCGTCCTTACGCAGATACTATGCGCAAAGTGATTGGTCACCTTGCGAACGGTAATCTGGAATATAAGCACCCTTACCTGGAAGAACGCGACGTTAAGCGCGTGGGCTACCTGGTGGTGTCGACCGACCGTGGTTTGTGCGGCGGCTTGAACATTAACCTGTTCAAGAAACTGCTGGCGGAAATGAAAGCATGGTCCGATAAAGGCGTTCAGTGCGACCTCGCAATGATCGGCTCTAAGGGCGTCTCTTTCTTTAACTCCGTTGGCGGCAACGTTGTTGCACAGGTGACCGGTATGGGGGATAACCCATCCCTGTCCGAACTGATCGGCCCGGTAAAAGTGATGTTGCAGGCCTATGATGAAGGCCGTCTGGACAAGCTGTACGTTGTCAGCAACAAATTTATTAACACCATGTCTCAGGTTCCGACGATCACTCAGCTGCTGCCGTTACCGGCATCAGAAGACGCTGATCTGAAACGTAAATCCTGGGATTACCTGTATGAGCCCGATCCGAAAGCGCTGCTGGATACCCTCCTGCGCCGCTACGTCGAGTCTCAGGTTTATCAGGGCGTGGTTGAAAACCTGGCCAGCGAGCAGGCCGCCCGTATGGTGGCGATGAAAGCCGCGACCGATAATGGCGGCAGCCTGATTAAAGAGCTGCAGTTGGTATACAACAAAGCTCGTCAGGCCAGCATTACTCAGGAACTCACCGAGATCGTCTCGGGGGCCGCCGCGGTTTAACCAGGTTATTTCGTAGAGGATTTAAGATGGCTACTGGAAAGATTGTCCAGGTAATCGGCGCCGTGGTCGACGTCGAGTTCCCTCAGGATGCCGTACCACGCGTGTACGAAGCCCTTGAGGTACAGAATGGTAATGAAGTTCTGGTGCTGGAAGTTCAGCAGCAGCTGGGCGGCGGTATCGTGCGTACCATCGCCATGGGTTCTTCCGATGGTCTGCGCCGCGGTCTGGATGTAAAAGACCTCGAGCACCCGATCGAAGTCCCGGTTGGTAAAGCTACGCTGGGTCGTATCATGAACGTACTGGGTCAACCGGTCGACATGAAAGGCGACATCGGCGAAGAAGAGCGTTGGGCTATCCACCGCGCAGCACCGTCCTATGAAGAGCTGTCCAGCTCTCAGGAACTGCTGGAAACCGGCATCAAAGTTATCGACCTGATGTGTCCGTTCGCGAAGGGCGGTAAAGTCGGTCTGTTCGGTGGTGCGGGTGTCGGTAAAACCGTAAACATGATGGAGCTGATCCGTAACATCGCGATCGAGCACTCCGGTTACTCCGTGTTTGCGGGCGTAGGTGAGCGTACTCGTGAGGGTAACGACTTCTACCACGAAATGACCGACTCCAACGTTATCGATAAAGTATCCCTGGTGTACGGCCAGATGAACGAGCCGCCGGGAAACCGTCTGCGCGTTGCGCTGACCGGCCTGACCATGGCTGAGAAATTCCGTGACGAAGGTCGTGACGTACTGCTGTTCGTCGATAACATCTATCGTTACACCCTGGCCGGTACGGAAGTATCCGCACTGCTGGGTCGTATGCCTTCAGCGGTAGGTTATCAGCCGACCCTGGCGGAAGAGATGGGCGTTCTGCAGGAACGTATCACCTCCACCAAAACCGGTTCTATCACCTCCGTACAGGCGGTATACGTACCGGCGGATGACTTAACTGACCCATCCCCAGCCACTACCTTTGCTCACTTAGATGCAACCGTAGTACTGAGCCGTCAGATCGCTTCCCTGGGTATCTACCCGGCTGTTGACCCGCTGGACTCCACCAGCCGTCAGCTGGATCCGCTGGTTGTTGGTCAGGAACACTACGACACCGCGCGTGGCGTGCAGTCCATCCTGCAGCGTTATCAGGAACTGAAAGACATCATCGCCATCCTCGGTATGGACGAACTGTCTGAAGAAGACAAACTGGTGGTAGCTCGCGCACGTAAGATCCAGCGCTTCCTGTCCCAGCCGTTCTTCGTGGCTGAAGTCTTTACCGGTTCTCCGGGCAAATACGTGGCGCTGAAAGACACCATCCGTGGCTTTAAAGGCATCATGGAAGGCGAATACGATCACCTGCCAGAGCAGGCGTTCTACATGGTCGGTTCCATCGACGAAGCCGTGGAAAAAGCCAAAAAACTTTAACGCCTTAATCGGAGGGTGATATGGCAATGACTTACCACCTGGACGTCGTCAGCGCAGAGCAACAAATGTTCTCTGGTCTGGTCGAAAAAATCCAGGTAACGGGTAGCGAAGGTGAACTGGGTATTTACCCGGGACACGCACCGCTGCTCACCGCCATTAAGCCTGGTATGATTCGCATCGTTAAACAGCACGGTCATGAAGAGTTTATCTATCTGTCCGGCGGCATTCTTGAAGTGCAGCCTGGCAGCGTGACCGTCCTGGCGGATACCGCAATTCGTGGTCAGGACCTCGACGAAGCGCGAGCGCTGGAAGCGAAACGCAAAGCGGAAGAGCACATTAAGAGCTCTCACGGCGATGTGGATTACGCTCAGGCGTCTGCGGAACTGGCCAAAGCGATCGCTAAACTGCGCGTTATCGAGTTGACCAAAAAAGCGATGTAACACCGGCTTGAACGTAAAAAGCCAGTCTGGTTTCCAGGCTGGCTTTTTTTATGCCCAGCTGCTGACGAGCGGATGAAGTGAAAACAGAATTCACCCTTAATTGTTATTGATTAGTTAAATGATGAAGCGTAGACTCCGTTTTATGTGATGTATATCACATAAAATAGCGTTATCAAACTGCACCTGCGTCAGGAAATCATCATGAAACTGTTCCATAAAATCATCGCTAAATTTAGCGTCCTGAGCTTCTAAGCTCCGCGCTATCCCCCCGCTGACATGACGTATCGCCCATCAAAACGACAACACTGGCGATGTGAAACCGGGCAAAGAAGGTCACCTGACGGTGGCCTTTCGTTTTTTATCGCTACATCAATCACTTTGTCGCCCTCCCCCGCCAGCGACTGGCGACGATTATCCTGGTTCTTCCCGCTGCGGGTACTGAAAATCGCTTTCCGCAGCGGCTTTATTCAGGTGGCGAAAAAACAGTAAAAGCAGTGAGATAGTCAATGATTATCCTCCCCGCCCTCCTTTTTCAGCGTTAAACTGATTTGCAGTGGTTAAAAATAGCGTCATAAAATGGTGTATAGCAGTGAGCCTGGACGTTTTCTCCACGTCTCGTTTTATGATGAAAAATATGTAGAAATTTCAACGTGAAAGGCTTTTACTTTTCGTTCTAACTACCGTCAGGATGAGTATGTCAAATAGTGCGATGAGCGTGGTTATCCTTGCCGCAGGCAAAGGGACCCGCATGTATTCCGATCTTCCTAAGGTGCTGCATACCCTGGCCGGGAAGCCAATGGTGCAGCATGTCATTGATGCCGCTAACGATTTAGGCGCATGTGCGGTACACCTGGTGTATGGCCACGGTGGCGATCTGCTGCGTCAGACGCTGCATGAAGACAACCTGAACTGGGTGCTGCAGGCCGAACAGCTCGGAACCGGGCACGCCATGCAGCAGGCGGCGCCGTTCTTCAATGATGATGAAGACATCCTGATGCTCTACGGCGACGTGCCGCTGATCTCCGTCGAGACGCTACAGCGCCTGCGCGCCGCGAAGCCGCAGGGCGGGATTGGTCTGCTGACCGTGAAGCTGGATGATCCAACCGGCTACGGCCGCATTACCCGTGAAAATGGCCAGGTGACGGGCATCGTTGAGCACAAAGATGCCAGCGAGGCGCAGCGCCAGATCCAGGAAATCAACACCGGGATCCTGATCGCCGGCGGAGCAGACCTCAAGCGCTGGCTGGCGAATCTCACCAATAACAACGCCCAGGGCGAATACTACATCACCGATATCATCGCCATGGCGCATCAGGAAGGTCGCGAGATCGCTGCCGTGCATCCCCAGCGCCTGAGCGAAGTCGAAGGCGTCAACAACCGCCTGCAGCTTGCGCGCCTGGAGCGCGTCTACCAGGCTGAGCAAGCGGAAAAGCTGCTGCTGGCGGGAGTGATGCTGCGCGATCCGGCGCGTTTCGATCTGCGCGGTACGCTGCAGCACGGGCGCGATGTGGAGATCGATACTAACGTTATTCTGGAAGGCAACGTGGTGTTGGGCGATCGTGTGAAAATCGGCGCCGGCTGCGTGATCAAAAACAGCACCATCGGCGATGATTGCGAAATCAGCCCCTACAGCGTGGTGGAAGATGCCCAGCTGCAGGCGGCCTGCACCATCGGTCCATTTGCCCGTCTGCGCCCGGGCGCCGAACTGCTGGAAGGCGCCCACGTTGGCAACTTCGTGGAAATGAAAAAAGCGCGTCTCGGCAAAGGCTCCAAGGCGGGTCATCTGACCTATCTGGGCGATGCGGAGATCGGTGATAACGTCAATATCGGCGCGGGCACCATCACCTGCAACTATGATGGCGCGAATAAACATAAAACGATTATTGGCGACGATGTCTTTGTCGGCTCGGATACCCAGCTGGTGGCCCCGGTTACGGTAGGCAACGGCGTCACTATCGCCGCCGGCACCACCGTCACACGCAATATCGCCGATAACGAACTGGTGTTGAGCCGCGTGCCGCAGGTCCATAAGCAGGGCTGGCAGCGTCCGGTGAAGAAAAAATGAACAGAATTGTCGCCGGGGGTGTACAACGCCAGGCGAACCAGGATGAGAGGGTCAACATAGATCCCCGTCCGCAGGCAGTACCATAACAATAACCCCACTCTCTACAAGGCTCGGGGCGCCCGGAAAACGGGCAAATACAGGTCAGCGACAACGCATGGCATATCGCCATTATCAGGAAATTTAACTATGTGTGGAATTGTTGGCGCAGTCGCGCAGCGTGATATTGCTGAAATCCTTCTCGAAGGTTTACGTCGTCTGGAATACCGTGGCTATGACTCTGCCGGTCTGGCGGTAGTCGACAGCGAAGGTCATATGACCCGCGTGCGTCGCCTGGGTAAGGTACAGATGCTGGCTCAGGCGGTCGAAGAGCAACCGTTACACGGTGGTACCGGGATCGCCCATACTCGCTGGGCGACGCACGGCGAACCGTCCGAGAGCAATGCGCATCCGCATGTTTCTGAACACATTGTGGTGGTCCATAACGGGATCATCGAAAACCACGAGCCGCTGCGCGCATTGCTGCAGTCTCGCGGCTATGTCTTCGTCACTGAGACCGATACCGAAGTTATCGCCCATCTGGTGCACTGGGAGCTGGAACAAGGTGGAACCTTGCGTGAAGCCGTGCTGCGCGCCATCCCGCAGCTGCGCGGCGCTTACGGCACCGTGATCATGGATACCCGCGACCCGGGTACCCTGCTGGCGGCCCGCTCCGGTAGCCCGCTGGTTATCGGTCTGGGCATGGGGGAAAACTTTATCGCCTCCGACCAGCTGGCGCTGCTGCCGGTTACCCGCCGCTTCATCTTCCTTGAAGAAGGCGACATTGCGGAAGTGACTCGTCGCTCGGTAGTGATTTTCGATAAATCCGCTGCGCAAGTGAAGCGCCAGGAGATCGAATCCAATCTGCAATATGATGCCGGCGATAAAGGTATCTATCGCCACTATATGCAGAAAGAGATTTTCGAACAGCCGAATGCGATTAAGAACACCCTGACCGGGCGAATCAGCCACGGCGAAGTCGATCTCAGCGAGCTGGGACCGAACGCCAATGAAATGCTGGCTCAGGTTGAACATATTCAGATTGTTGCCTGCGGGACCTCCTATAACTCCGGGATGGTCTCCCGCTATTGGTTCGAGGCGTTAGCCGGCGTGCCGTGCGATGTGGAAATCGCCTCCGAATTCCGCTATCGGAAGTCTGCGGTGCGTCGTAACAGCCTGATGATCACCCTTTCCCAGTCTGGTGAAACCGCCGATACCCTGGCGGCGCTGCGTTTGTCGAAAGAGCTGGGCTATCTCGGCTCGCTGGCCATCTGCAACGTGCCGGGCTCGTCGCTGGTGCGTGAATCCGATCTGGCGCTGATGACCAAAGCCGGAACGGAAATTGGCGTGGCCTCGACCAAGGCCTTTACCACTCAGCTGACGGTGCTGCTGATGCTGGTGGCGAAACTGGCGCGATTGAAAGGCCAGGATGCGTCCATTGAGCATGATATCGTCCACGGCCTGCAGGCGCTGCCGAACCGTATCGAGCAGATGCTCTCCCAGGACAAGCGTATTGAGCAGCTGGCAGAGCGTTTCTCTGATAAGCATCATGCGCTGTTCCTTGGCCGCGGCGATCAGTACCCGATCGCTATGGAAGGGGCGCTGAAGCTGAAAGAGATCTCCTATATTCACGCGGAAGCCTACGCGGCAGGCGAGCTTAAGCACGGCCCGCTGGCGCTGATTGATGCGGAAATGCCGGTGATCGTAGTGGCGCCGAACAATGAGCTGCTGGAAAAACTGAAATCCAACATCGAAGAGGTTCGCGCCCGCGGCGGTGAGCTGTACGTTTTCGCCGACGGTGACGCCGGCTTCAACGGCAGCGACAACATGCACATCATTGAGATGCCGCATGTCGAAGAGAGCATCGCGCCTATCTTCTACACCGTACCGCTGCAGCTGCTGGCTTATCACGTTGCGCTGATCAAAGGCACTGACGTGGATCAGCCGCGTAACCTGGCGAAATCGGTCACGGTTGAGTAACGTATTATCTCTTTTGCAAAGGGCTGCCGGCGGCGGCCCTTTTTTATTTTTACCTGCTGTTTTTCGCCGATCTTGTGCGCAATATCTGGGGAGGCGATAGATGACAAACGATCGTTTTGCTCTGTGATTTCGCTGTCATAAAAAGAAAATTATTCTGTCATTGTGTGGTCATGCTAGTAGATAACCATTTGAGTTATAAGCGTATTATTTGACGTGAAATCCCCCCTACCGGCGTGTCATAAAACTGTCATAATTCGTACATTTTACTGTCACCTCTTTGACCTATTTTGCTCACCATAGCCTCGAAACAATGATTTACGAATCCCAGCAGGAGACATTATGAACGTTATGCGTACCACCGTCGCAACAGTTGTCGCCGCGACCTTATCGATGAGCGCTTTCTCTGCTTTCGCAGCAGCAAGCCTGACTGGCGCAGGTGCAACTTTTCCTGCGCCGGTGTATGCCAAATGGGCTGACACCTATCAGAAAGAAACTGGCAATAAAGTGAACTACCAGGGTATTGGTTCCTCTGGTGGCGTTAAACAGATTATTGCCAACACCGTGGATTTCGGTGCTTCTGATGCTCCGCTGGCTGATGACAAACTGACCCAGGAAGGCCTGTTCCAGTTCCCGACCGTGATTGGCGGCGTGGTGCTGGCGGTTAACCTGCCTGGCGTGAAATCCGGCGAGCTGGTGCTGGATGGCAAAACCCTTGGCGATATCTACCTGGGTAAAATTAAAAAATGGGATGACGAAGCGATCGCTAAGCTCAACCCGGGTCTGAAGCTGCCGTCGCAGAATATCGCCGTGGTTCGCCGCGCCGATGGTTCCGGTACCTCCTTCGTCTTCACCAGCTACCTGTCCAAAGTGAATGAAGAGTGGAAATCGAAAATCGGCGCAGGCTCTACCGTTAACTGGCCAACCGGTCTGGGCGGTAAAGGCAACGACGGTATCGCCGCCTTTGTTCAGCGTCTGCCGGGCTCGATTGGTTACGTCGAATACGCTTACGCCAAGCAAAACAACCTGGCGTACACCAAACTGGTCTCTGCCGACGGCAAGCCGGTTAGCCCGACTGAAGACAACTTCGCTAACGCCGCAAAAGGCGTTGACTGGAGCAAGTCTTTCGCTCAGGACCTGACTAACCAGAAAGGTGAAAACGCATGGCCGATCACCTCAACCACCTTCATCCTGGTGCATAAGGCGACGAACAAGCCTGAGCAGACCGCCGAAGTGCTGAAGTTCTTTGACTGGGCGTATAAAAACGGCGGGAAAGAAGCCAATGCGCTGGATTACGCGACGCTGCCGGAAAGCGTGGTAGAGCAGGTTCGTGCGGCATGGAAAACCAACGTCAAAGACAGCAGCGGTAAAGCGCTGTACTAAAAGTAGATTTTTGACGAAGATGGCGGGGGCGTTCAGGCGCTGCCCGCCCTACGGTTCAGACTGTAGGCCCGGGAGCCAACGCCACCGGGCATTTATTCGAACAAGTTTTAATACGTAAAGAGTAATCTATGGCTGCAACCAAGCCTGCATTTACCCCTCCGGGGAAAAAGGGTGACATAATTTTCAGTGCGCTGGTAAAACTGGCTGCGCTGATTGTGCTATTGATGCTGGGCGGCATCATCGTTTCCCTGATCATCTCTTCCTGGCCGAGCATTCAAAAGTTTGGCTTTGCCTTTTTGTGGACCAAAGAGTGGGATGCGCCCAACGAAATCTTCGGCGCGCTGGTGCCGATCTACGGAACTCTGGTGACCTCCTTTATCGCGCTGCTGATCGCCGTCCCGGTGAGCTTCGGCATCGCGCTGTTTCTGACTGAACTGTCCCCCGCCTGGCTCAAGCGCCCGCTGGGCATTGCGATTGAGCTGCTGGCGGCAATCCCGAGTATCGTGTACGGCATGTGGGGCCTGTTTATTTTCGCCCCGCTATTTGCGACTTACTTTCAGGAGCCGGTGGGGAACGTCCTGTCGACCATCCCGTTCGTCGGCGCGCTGTTTGCCGGTCCGGCGTTTGGGATTGGCATTCTCGCCGCTGGCGTCATTCTGGCCATCATGATCATCCCTTATATCGCCGCGGTCATGCGCGATGTTTTCGAACAGACGCCGGTGATGATGAAAGAGTCGGCCTATGGCATCGGCTGCACCACCTGGGAAGTGATCTGGCGCATCGTTTTACCGTTCACCAAAAACGGGGTGATCGGCGGCGTGATGCTCGGTCTGGGCCGCGCGCTGGGTGAAACCATGGCGGTCACCTTTATCATCGGTAACACCTACCAGCTCGACAGCATATCGCTGTATATGCCGGGGAACAGCATTACCTCCGCGCTGGCCAACGAATTCGCCGAAGCGGAAACCGGCCTGCACGTGGCGGCGCTAATGGAGCTGGGCCTGATCCTGTTCGTTATCACCTTTATCGTTCTGGCGGCGTCGAAGTTTATGATTATGCGCCTCGCGAAGAATGAGGGGGCACGCTAATGGCGACCATTGAAATGCAAAGCACCGCCGAGCTGGCGGAGTCCCGCCGCAAGATGCAGGCCAAACGCCGCATGAAGAACCGTATCGCTCTGGCGCTGTCGATGGCCACCATGGCGTTTGGTTTGTTCTGGCTTATCTGGATCCTGATGGCGACCATAACCCGCGGCTTCGACGGCATGAGTCTGGCGCTGTTTACCGAAATGACGCCGCCGCCGAATACCGCGGGCGGTGGTCTGGCCAACGCCCTCGCCGGCAGCGGCCTGCTGATCCTGTGGGCAACCGTCTTTGGTACGCCGCTGGGTATCCTCGCCGGAATTTATTTGGCGGAGTATGGCCGCAAGTCGGTGCTGGCTGAAATTATCCGCTTTATCAACGATATTCTGCTTTCCGCACCGTCTATCGTGGTCGGCCTGTTCGTCTACACCATCGTGGTGGCGCAGATGCAGCACTTCTCGGGCTGGGCGGGCGTTATCGCCCTGGCGCTGCTGCAGGTGCCTATCGTTATTCGTACCACCGAAAACATGCTGAAACTGGTGCCGGATAGCCTGCGTGAAGCGGCCTATGCGCTGGGGACGCCGAAGTGGAAGATGATCTCGGCGATCACCCTGAAAGCCTCCGTCTCAGGGATTATGACCGGGATCCTGCTGGCTATCGCCCGTATCGCTGGGGAAACGGCGCCCTTGCTGTTCACCGCGTTGTCTAACCAGTTCTGGAGCACCGACATGATGCAGCCGATTGCCAACCTGCCGGTGACCATTTTCAAATTTGCCATGAGTCCGTTTGCGGAGTGGCAGCAACTGGCATGGGCCGGGGTATTGATTATCACCCTGTGCGTCTTGCTGCTGAACATCCTGGCGCGCGTTATCTTCGCCAAGAAGAAACACGGTTAATTTTTTGCGGCGCAGCCACGGCTGCGCTGAATGAGGAAGAGATTGAGATGAGTATGGTGAATACAGCTCCGGGTAAGATTTCAGTTCGTAACCTGAACTTCTACTACGGCAAATTCCATGCCCTGAAGAACATCAACCTGGATATCACCAAAAACCAGGTAACGGCGTTTATCGGTCCGTCAGGCTGTGGTAAATCCACCCTGCTGCGCACGTTCAACAAAATGTTTGAACTGTATCCAGAGCAGCGTGCGGAAGGTGAGATCCTACTGGATGGCGACAATATTCTGACTAACACCCAGGATATCGCCCTGCTGCGCGCTAAGGTTGGCATGGTGTTCCAGAAGCCAACGCCGTTCCCGATGTCCATTTACGACAACATCGCTTTCGGGGTGCGCCTGTTTGAAAAACTGTCCCGTGCCGATATGGACGAGCGCGTGCAGTGGGCGCTGACCAAAGCCGCATTATGGAACGAAACCAAAGATAAACTGCACCAGAGCGGGTATTCTCTCTCCGGTGGTCAGCAGCAGCGTCTGTGTATTGCCCGCGGTATCGCGATCCGCCCGGAAGTGCTGCTGCTTGATGAGCCGTGCTCCGCGCTGGACCCGATCTCCACCGGGCGTATCGAAGAACTGATCACCGAGCTGAAACAGGACTACACCGTCGTTATCGTGACTCACAACATGCAGCAGGCTGCGCGTTGCTCCGACCATACGGCATTTATGTATCTTGGCGAGCTGATTGAGTTCAGCAATACGGATGATCTGTTCACCAAGCCCGCGAAGAAACAAACTGAAGATTATATTACTGGCCGCTACGGTTGATTTGCCCTTGTGCTTTCAGGCTCTCACCAGTTGGGCAATCAGGAGACACCATGGACAACCTAAATCTTAACAAACATATTTCCGGCCAGTTCAACGCTGAACTGGAGTATATCCGCACCCAGGTGATGACCATGGGCGGGCTGGTGGAGCAACAGCTTTCTGATGCGATCACCGCAATGCATAACCAGGACAGCGAACTGGCGAAACGCGTGATTGACGGCGACAAACAGGTCAACATGATGGAAGTGGCGATCGATGAAGCCTGCGTGCGCATCATCGCCAAGCGCCAGCCGACCGCCAGCGACCTGCGCCTGGTGATGGCGATCATCAAGACTATCGCTGAGCTGGAACGCATTGGCGATGTGGCGGATAAAATCTGCCGTACCGCGCTGGAGAAGTTTTCCCAGCAGCATCAGCCGCTGCTGGTGAGCCTTGAATCGCTGGGCCGCCATACGGTGCAGATGCTGCATGACGTGCTGGATGCCTTCGCGCGTATGGATCTCGACGAGGCGGTACGTATCTATCGCGAAGACAAGAAAGTCGACCAGGAATATGAAGGCATCGTACGTCAGCTGATGACCTACATGATGGAAGACTCGCGCACTATCCCCAGCGTCCTGACGGCGCTGTTCTGCGCGCGCTCCATCGAGCGTATCGGCGACCGCTGCCAGAATATCTGCGAATATATTTTCTACTTCGTCAAAGGCCAGGATTTCCGTCATGTGGGCGGCGATGAACTGGATAAATTGCTCGCTGGTAAAGATCCGAAAGAGTAATAATCATTTTGTCTAATTCTGATGAATGGATTTATCAGAATTAGATATGATTCCTCCACCGGCAGCGATATTGCTGAGATTATCGTCACAATTAACAGGCTGCCCGTTTGAGTTCTTCATTTTATCGCGTAACAATCAGCATCCACTGACTGAGCGCGCAAGCTCAGAATGTTTTAAACGGATTGTTACTGCGACAGCAGGCAAAACCTGATATTGCCCCCACGGCGGCGATATCAGGTTTTTTTATGCGTGCGAAGAATGACTTAATAAGGGTTGCTACCGCGATGCGCGGGCAAAACCTGAAGAGGATTATCTGTTAAGGCAGATCGTCTTCTTCGGGTTTTTTTGCTTTTTTCCAGGCTCAAAAATAACAGTCCCCGCGCCCTTAAGCGGTATGGATAAAGCTATTTGAACCCGCGCGATGCTTGTCGCTGTCGTTTTTATTAATGCCAATACTTATATAAGGGAATATTATGATGAGAAAAACCAGGATCGCTTCGGCGATAGCCTTGCTGGCGCCGCTTTGTTATTCAACCTCCCTGATCGCGAGCCAGCTGACGGTAGAGCAACGGCTTGAGTTGCTGGAAAAAGCGCTCAGCGATACGCAAAAAGAGCTCAAAAAATATCAAGACCAGGAGAGAAAAAGAGACCAGATTTGGGCCTCATGGTCTCCGCCTGCAGAGAGCCAGAAGCGCAACGTCGCGGCGGCAGCCGGACCGAAAGCAGCGGTGAAACCGGATGCGGTACTGGTCAAAAATCAACAACCTGCTACAGACAGTGCACCAGCCTACAGCGCGATGACGCTGAAAGATTTTAGCAGGTTCGTCAAAGATGAAATTGGCTTTAGCTATAACGGCTACTTCCGCTCGGGCTGGGGAACCGCCTCGCATGGCTCGCCAAAATCGTGGGCCATCGGCTCGCTTGGCCGTCTGGGCAATGAATATTCCGGCTGGTTCGATCTGCAGCTGAAGCAGCGGGTGTTTCAGGAAGGCGATAAACGCGTCGACGCCATCGTGATGCTCGACGGGAACGTTGGCCAGCAGTATTCCACTGGCTGGTTTGGCGACAATGCCGGCGGCGAAAACTACATCCAATTCTCGGATATGTACGTTAACACCAAAGGATTCCTGCCGTTTGCCCCGGAGGCCGATTTCTGGGTCGGCAAACACGGTGCGCCAAAAATCGAGATCCAGATGCTGGACTGGAAAACGCAGAGAACCGATGCGGCGGCTGGCGTGGGGCTGGAAAACTGGCAGGTTTGCGTCGGGAAATTCGATATCGCGCTGGTGCGGGAAGATGTTGATGACTACGATCGTTCCTTGAGCAATAAGCAGCAAATAAACACCAATACCCTTGATATCCGTTACAAAGAGATCCCGCTGTGGGATAAAGCCAGCCTGATGGTCAGCGGACGCTATGTCGCTGCCAACCAAAGTTCTTCTGAGAAATATAAAGAGGGGAATGAAGGCTATTATCCATGGAAAGATACCTGGATGGCCGGCACCTCGTTAACGCAAAAATTTGCTAACGGCGGCTTTAACGAATTCTCTTTCTTACTGGCGAATAACTCCATTGCCAGCAGCTTCTCGCGCTATGCCGGATCCAGCCCCTATACCACCTTTAACGGCCGCTATTATGGCGACCATACCAATGGCACCGCCGTGCGCTTAACCTCGCAAGGGGAAACCTATTTACGTGATGACATTATTATGGCGAATGCCATCGTTTACTCTTTTGGTAACGACGTTTACAGCTACGAGACCGGGGCCCACTCCGATTTTGAATCCATCCGTACGGTCCTGCGACCGGCTTATATCTGGAATAAATATAACCAGACCGGCGTCGAACTGGGGTACTTCAAGCAGCAAAACAAAGATGTTACCGGCAAAAAATATAACGAGTCCGGCTATAAGACCACGCTGTTCCATACCTTCAAAGTTAATACCAGTATGCTGACCTCGCGCCCGGAAATTCGCTTCTATGCCACCTATATTAAAGCGAAGGATATCGACCTGGATAAGGCCGCGAATAACACCACCAGCATTTTTGAAGACGGTAAAAACGATCAATTTGCCGTAGGGGCGCAGGCGGAAATCTGGTGGTGAGACGATAACAGAACGGACACAACATAAGAGGAATAACGATGAAACGACATGCAATTTATTTCGCCCTGGCGCTGGCGGGCGCGGCGTTCACCATTCAGGCTGCACCGTTGCCCGCGGTGCCGGACCCCTCACTGCCGGTGAGCCACTTTATCACCCAAGTTAACGCGGATAAAAGTATCACTTACCGCCTGTTTGCCCCTGATGCCCGGCGGGTTTCGGTAGTCACCGGTGCCACGCCGGACACTTTTGTCTCGCACGACATGACCAAAACGGACCACGGGGTCTGGACATGGAAAAGCGAGCCGATGAAGCCCAATCTCTATGAATACTATTTCGATGTGGATGGCTTCCGCTCGGTAGATACCGGCAGCCGCTATCAGAAGCCGCAGCGCCAGGTGAACACCAGTTTGATTCTGGTGCCGGGCAGTATTCTTGACGATCGGGCGGTCGCGCACGGCGATCTGCGCACCCTTACCTATAACTCAAAGGCGCTGAACGCTGAACGTCGTCTCTATGTCTGGACGCCGCCGGGTTATAGCGGAACCGGCGATCCGCTGCCGGTGCTCTATTTCTATCATGGCTTTGGCGACAGCGGCCTGTCGGCCATCGATCAGGGGCGGATCCCGCAAATCATGGATAACCTGCTGGCGGAGGGCAAGATCAAGCCAATGCTGGTGGTGGTCCCGGATACCGAAACCGATATCCCGGAAGCCATCGCGGAAAACTTCCCGCCGCAGGAGCGACGCAAAACCTTCTATCCGCTAAATGCGAAAGCGGCTGATAACGAGCTGATGAACGATATCATTCCGCTGATTGATGCGCGTTTTAATGTGCGTAAAGACGCGGATGGCCGGGCGCTCGCCGGGCTGTCGCAGGGCGGCTATCAGGCGCTGGTCTCCGGAATGAATCATCTGGAGAGCTTTGGCTGGCTCGCCACGTTTAGCGGCGTCACAACCACCACGGTGCCGAATGCTGGTGTGGAAGCACAGCTGAAACATCCTGAGGCCATCAATAAACAGCTGCGTAACTTTACCGTGGTCGTCGGGGAAAAAGATTCCGTGACCGGCAAAGACATCGCGGGTCTGAAAAGCGAGCTGGAAAAACAGAAGATCAACTTTGACTATCACGCCTATCCCGGCCTGAACCATGAAATGGACGTCTGGCGCCCTGCCTACGCGGAGTTTGTGCAAAAACTGTTTAAATAGCCGGAGGGGGCGTTTAGCCCCCGTTTTCCGCGAGTGAAGAAAGACAAGATGAAAGTGCTTGTGTCCGAAGATAATGAGTTAAGCCGGTCGCCAGCCATCCTGTTCTGGGCGAGATCACAGCGCTACCGGGCTACCCTTGCTGCCAACCGTCGCCCGGCCGGGCGACGCCGGGGGCTAGCGAGTGATATCCCAACCGCGCGCTTTCCACAATGCCGGCAGCGCAGCCAGATCGGTAAAGGTTGTCACTTTGGGATGATCGATTGGCGGGTTGTGCGGATCGGCGCAGAAGTAGAACACCTCCATGCCGGCGGCTATTCCCGATTGTGCACCTGCACTGGAATCATCAACCAGAATGCAGTTCTCAACGTTAACGTTCATCGCCTTTGCGGCATGGAACATCAGCGCCGGATCGGGTTTCCAGCGCTGAATATCGTAGCCGCTGTACAACCGGTCAGCGAAATGGTGCAGCAGGCCGGTGCGGCCGAGAGAGTGTTGCATCTTACTGACCGGGCCATTGGAGACCACGCACATCGGGACGCTTACCGCATCCAGCAGCGCCTGGGCTCCAGCAATCACCTCCAGTTCGCTATCGAACAGGCGGGCGACTTCCGCACGGTAAATCGGCTCCAGGGTGGCCTTTTGCAGGTTAACGCCATGCTCGGCGTTGATGGTGTCGATTATTTCGTACAGCTTTACGCCTTTGAAGCGCTTAAAAATCTCTGCCAGCTCCAGCGTAATGCCAAATTCCTGGAACATGTGCACGTAGGCGCGGGAGCAAATTACCTCGCTGTCGACCAGCGTGCCGTCACAGTCAAAAAATACTGCTTCTGGTTGAGTCATAGCCATTCCATATTAACAAGTTTAACGTTTTCGTTATGTCCAATGCCGCGACGCAATCGTTGCCGTATAAGCAAAATAAATGAAAAAAATTACCATACAACCGCGCCTGGCGCTGTAATTTGGTATAGGATAGCGTCGAATTTTCCCTCCTTACGTTCGGAAACCGATAATGAGTCAACAACAAACCAGCCAGTCTTCTGGCCAGGGTCTGCTGGAGCGCGTATTTAAACTGCGCGAGCACGGCACCACGGTGCGCACGGAAGCCATCGCCGGTTTCACCACGTTCCTGACGATGGTGTATATCGTTTTTGTTAACCCACAAATTCTTGGCGTAGCGGGCATGGATACCAGCGCCGTGTTTGTGACCACCTGTCTGATTGCCGCTTTCGGCAGTATCATGATGGGGCTGTTCGCGAACCTGCCGGTTGCTCTGGCGCCGGCGATGGGCCTGAACGCCTTTTTCGCCTTTGTGGTGGTGCAGGCGATGGGCCTGCCATGGCAGGTCGGCATGGGCGCGATTTTCTGGGGCGCCGTCGGCCTGCTGCTGCTGACGATCTTCCGCGTACGCTACTGGATGATCGCCAATATTCCGCTGAGCCTGCGCGTGGGCATCACCAGCGGGATCGGCCTGTTTATCGGTATGATGGGCCTGAAGAACGCCGGGGTGATTGTCGCCAACCCGGAAACGCTGGTCAGCATTGGTCATCTTACCTCCCACAGCGTGCTGCTGGGCGTGCTGGGCTTCTTTATCATCGCGATTCTGGCGTCGCGCAACATTCACGCCGCGGTACTGGTCTCTATCGTTGTGACCACCCTGCTGGGCTGGATGCTGGGGGATGTGCACTACACCGGTATCGTCTCAGCGCCGCCGAGCGTGACTTCGGTGATCGGTCATGTCGATCTGGCGGGCTCCCTGAATCTGGGCCTGGCCGGGGTAATCTTCTCCTTTATGCTGGTCAACCTGTTTGACTCCTCCGGGACGCTGATCGGCGTGACGGATAAAGCGGGTCTGGCGGACGCCAACGGTAAATTCCCGCGCATGAAGCAGGCGCTGTTTGTCGATAGCGTCTCGTCGGTGGCAGGTTCCTTCATCGGCACCTCATCGGTAACAGCGTATATCGAATCCTCCTCCGGCGTTTCCGTAGGCGGGCGCACCGGCCTGACCGCCGTTGTCGTCGGTATCCTGTTCCTGCTGGTTATCTTCCTCTCTCCGCTGGCGGGGATGGTTCCGGCCTATGCGGCCGCCGGCGCGCTGATTTACGTCGGCGTGCTGATGACCTCCAGCCTGGCGCGCGTGAAGTGGGATGACCTGACGGAAGCGGTACCGGCGTTTATCACCGCGGTGATGATGCCGTTTAGCTTCTCGATCACTGAAGGTATCGCCCTGGGCTTTATCTCCTACTGCGTGATGAAGATCGGCACCGGCCGTCTGCGCGACCTCAGCCCTTGCGTAATTATCGTCTCGCTGCTGTTCGTGCTGAAGATTGTCTTTATTGATGCACATTAATCCGCACGCATGATGAAAAAGCCCGGCATCGCTGCCGGGCTTTTTTTATGCTTTTACCCGCTTAATATAATCGCCAAAGGCGGTCAGCTGGCCGCGCAGATGGTCGAGGGTGCTCTGATCGACCACTTCACCTGACTGCGGATCCACTTTGTTCTGGATCACGCCGCCCATAAATTCCGGTTTATTCATTACCATCGCATCGAGGAACACCAGAATCTGCCGCAGATGATACTGGCAGCGCGCGCCGCCGATGGCGCCCATTGAGCTGGTTTGAATCAGCACCGGCTTGCCGGACAGCGGCTGCTCTGGCAGGCGTGAAAGCCAGTCGATGGCGTTTTTCAGGCCGCCAGGCACGGAATAGTTATACTCGGGGGTGACGATCACCACGCCATCCGCCTCGCGGATCTGTTGCGCAATCTCCTGCACGCGCTGCGGGAATCCCTCTTCTTCCTGAATATCAGCATCGTACAGCGGAATATCGCCGATTGACGGCAGCGCGGAGATGTCCATGCCCGCCGGCGCGATGCCGGGCAGGGTACGCGCGACCATTCCATTAAACGACCCTTTACGCAGGCTGCCGAGTAACGTAACCACTTTCAAGGTATCTGACATGATTGCTCCTTTGGATCATGATGCCGGCAAGACCGGTCAATTGAGGGATAAGGTTTTTTCCGTGGGTAGGCTGGTAAAGCGCATCAGGCGGGCTGACGGCTCGCGCGCGCGCCGCTGAGCGTCCGCCAGGCTGTGCCAGTCGCCTCCCTTAGCGTCATACTCCCAGACCTTCAGCGGGCCGATATTCGGGGTAGCGGCAATCGACCACACCAGCAGCGATTCGGCGTCACAGACGGCTTCGATCGGCAGGCTGCCGGCGGTACGCAGGCGGCCGGAGCCAGGCAGCAGCTGCAGCTGTGTTGATGTTTCACCGGTCAGCTTCAGCACGCTGCGCCGCAGCGCCACCAGTTGGCTGCGCGCTTCGTCCGGGTCATGCTGAATGTTAACCCACAGATTCTCATTGTTACTGAAATTTTGCCGGTCGGCGTCGTGGCTGCGGACAGTGCGCTGCAGCTCCATATCGAGGCCACAATCCCCTTCGGTGGTCAGCGCTACGCCAACGATATTGCCAGTATAAGAGATAGAGAAGCGGGGGAGGTGACGATCGCTAAAAACCGGTCGGCCATTGGCTTCGTTAACGATTTCAGGCAGCTCGCCGATGCCGTAAAGCATAAACAGCAGTTCGGCGAGCAGCGACCGCGAAGCGCGAAAGCGGGCTTGCCGGTATTCAGGGAGCCGACGTGCGGATTGATGACAGGCCGCTGACAAACGTGTCGATAGCGGCTCCCCGGTACTGAGTATCCCTCGTGCAAAATGCGTTGCCATACGTCGCTCCGTGAGTAATGGTCTGAATGAAAACTGCGGGCGCTATTATCGCCTGGTATTAACAGGTTTTAATGCCGAAATCCCCCCTTGAAAAGGGAATTTGTTTGGATTTTACAAATTATTGCGCAAATAAGGTGCTACGGACACGAAACAAAGCTTACAGCGTACCGGAATAGAGCGCTTTCAACGTATCTCTAAGCCAGACAAGCTTCGGGTTGTAGCTGTTGCGTTTATGCCATAGCAAGGTGAAGGGGACGCGAAGCTTTTCCAGATGCTGCGGCTCCAGCGGCAGCGGCCGGGAGACCAGCGGTAGCTGATGCTGCTGATTATAGTGCTGGCAGTAGCGTGGCGCGGTGGCCAGCATGGTGTGCTGCGGTTGAGCCGCCATAAAGAGGGATTGCTCAAACCCTGGCACGGTCAGCGCCACATTACGCTTATGCCCCAGCTCCTGCAGCACGTCGTCCAGCGCCCAGGTATCGCGTTGTTCCCAGCAGATGGTGATATGCGGATAGCGTAAGAATGCCGCCAGATCCCACTCCTCCCTGAGCGCCGGATGATCGGCGCGCAGCCAAACCTGCGGCAGGTCGGTGAACAGCACATCAAAATCGATATACCACGGCAGCAGGCTCAGCAGCTCCCGCGACTGCGGATGGCTTTCGCGTCCGCAGAAGCCGATATCCACCTCGCCGCGGATGATGGCGTCCAGGGAGTCGTAGTCCCAGTTGCGCAAACGAATCAATGCCTGCGGGTAGCGCTGATAGATGCGCTGGGAGAGGGTGTTAAACAGGATCATCAGCAACGGCGTTTCCGCCGCCAGCTCGAACTTGAGGCCGCTCGGCATGGTGTGGTGCGGTTTATCGAGGATCTGGTTGCCCATCTGCATCCAGTCCGCCAGATCCTGCTCCATGCTGCTGACCAGCGGTGTAGGCGCCAGGCCCAGCGGCGTTTTGACAAACAGCGGATCGTCAAACCAGGCGCGCAGCTTGGCCAGCGACTTGCTCACCGCCGAGGGCGAAACGTTCATCCGCTTCGCCGTACGGGTGACGCTGAGCTCCTGGGTCAGGAGCTGCAGGCAGAGCAGTAAATTAAGATCGAGACTCGAAAGCGGCTTCTTCATTGTGTTGCGCAACCCGCGGCGGAGTGGCGACCAGTAGCAGAACAAGACTCACTATGCTACAGGCAATGAGTATCCCGATCAGCATATTCATTGCGCTGAGTCCGATGATGGCGGCGATCCAAATCCACAGCGACGAACCGCACACCTGCGCGATGCCGAGGACCGAGCTGGCGACACCGGCGCGCAGCGTGAATGGCCCCAGGGCCTGGCTCATTGCGACGCCGAAGCCGACGGAGAAGCCGGCGCAAATCATGCCCAGCCCGACCAGGGTGACGACCTGCTGGGTGGCGAGGCTCAGCGCCACGCCTGCCGCCAGGAACAGCAGCTGCGAGGTTATCATCAGGGTGCGTGGTTTAAACAGCGACAGGGCGAACGGCGTCGAGAAGGAGACCGCCATGCTGACCATCGCCATCAGCGCCATCGTCATGGAATAGGTGCCGCGATCGAACCCCATCTCCTCCATCATCAGTACCGGCGAGACGTTCACGTAGGTGAGGATCGCCGTCACGCTGAGGGTGGTGATGAGAATGCGGCTGAGGAAAAAGCGGTTCAACAGCGATTCGCCCGCGCCATGCTGCGGCATAGCCGTCTGCGCAGGCGCCGTCGGACGCGTCTCGCGCAGGATAAATACCGCCAGCAAACCCACTGTTACCCCCATGCCGATCATGGTGTAGAACAGACTCTGCCACGGGTATTTCAGCATGATCAGGTGGCCGAGCACCGGCGCCAGCACGGGGATGATGCAGGTAATGCCGTTGAGCAACGACAGCACTTTGGCCCGTCGACGGTCGTTCAGCGTATCGCGCAGAATAGCGAAAGCCACCACGTAGCAGCAGCCGGCGCCGATCCCCTGGATAAAGCGTCCGGTAAGGAAGTGGCTGCTGGTGTGCGCCTGCGCGCAGAGCAGGGAGGCGATAACAAAGATCGCCGCCCCCACCATGGCGACAGGCTTACGCCCCGAGCGGTCGGCGATACGGCCAGCAAACAGCATCGCGGAGGCCATTCCGGCCAGATAGACCGAGAAGGCGATATGTAATTGCGCCTCGCTGGCTCCCAGATCCTGAGCAATACGCGGCAGGCCGACGAGATACATATCGATGCCGGAGGGATAGAGCAGAACCAGGGCAAAGCTGCAGAGAAGAAAGCGTGTCATGAGATCCTCGCGATGTGAATGGCGTTCAGCATAGTGAGGAACGTCCCGCAAGACGAGTTGCCATTTGGACAACGCTATTTTCCTGGCAGGAAACGCGAACTAGCGGCCCCGGCATCGCCACACGCGGGCCATCCCTTCGCTTTCCGGCCGAACGCTTTCGAAGCCAAACTTCGCGTACAGCTCCGGAACATCCGCCACCAGCGTAACGTAGGCGCCGTCAAAGGCGTTAGCGTCCAGCCAGGCAACCAGCTTCTCCATCACCAGCCGCCCAAGGCCCTTTCCCTGGTGAGCCGGATCGACGGCGACGTCGACAATGTCGAAATTAATTGCGCCGTCGCCGACGATGCGCCCCATGGCGATAGGCGTCTCCTGCCAGAGGATATGTACGCCATAACAGCTGCGCGGCAGCCCGGCTCTGGCGCCTTCCAGGGGGCGCGGCGACATACCCGCTACCTCTCGCAGGTGGCAAAACGCTTCGGCGGAGGGCACCTTCTCGATCACGGTATATTCAACGGTCATGCTTTAGTCTCGTGGTTAAGGGGAGATAAAAGTAGAGAACGTTGCTCCGCAAAGGGCAAGAAAAAACCCGCATTAACGCGGCGTTAATGCGGGTGAGTGAACATTTACGGACTAAACGTTATTTGCCGATACAGAAGCTGGAGAAGATGCGGCCCAGCAGGTCATCGGAGGTGAACTCCCCGGTGATCTCGCTCAGCGCCTGCTGCGCGAGACGCAGCTCTTCCGCCAGCAGCTCGCCGGCCCAGGCGCCCAGCAGCTGGGCTTTGCCCTGCTGCAGATGGTCCGCCGCCTCTTCCAGCGCATGCAGATGGCGACGGCGGGCGAGGAAGCCGCCTTCCATATTGGTATCGAAGCCCATGCTCTGCTTGAGGTGGTTACGCAGCACCTCGACGCCTTCGCCAGTGCGTGCCGACAGGCGGATCAGTGAGTGGCCATTTACTTCGCTGATACCCAGCGCTTCGCCGGTGACATCGGCTTTATTACGCACCACGGTAATCGGCAGTTTAGCGGGCAGGCGCTCGATAAAATCTGGCCAGATCTCCGCCGGATCAACGGCGCTGGTGGTGGTGCCATCGACCATAAACAGCACCCGATCGGCCAGGGCAATCTCCTGCCAGGCGCGCTCGATGCCGATACGTTCCACTTCGTCATTGGCGTCGCGCAGGCCTGCGGTATCAATGATATGCAGCGGCATGCCGTCGATATGGATATGCTCGCGCAGCACGTCGCGGGTGGTGCCGGCGATGTCGGTGACGATCGCTGCTTCGCGGCCCGCCAGGGCGTTTAGCAGGCTCGATTTACCGGCATTTGGCCGCCCGGCGATCACCACCTTCATCCCTTCGCGCAGCAGACTGCCCTGACGGGCTTCGGCGCGGACGGCGTCGAGGTCGGCCATCACCTCGTTCAGCTGGGCTTCAATTTTGCCGTCGGAGAGGAAATCAATTTCTTCATCCGGGAAATCAATCGCCGCTTCCACATAGATGCGCAGGTGAGTGAGCGCTTCCACAAGGTGGTTAACCCGCGCGGAGAAGGCCCCCTGCAGTGAGTTCAGCGCCGAGCGCGCCGCCTGTTCTGAGCTGGCGTCGATAAGGTCGGCGATGGCCTCTGCCTGCGCCAGGTCGAGCTTGTCGTTAAGGAACGCGCGCTCAGAGAATTCGCCCGGCCTGGCGATGCGCAGGCCCGGCAGGGTCAGAATACGTTTAAGCAGCAGGTCGAGAATGACCGGGCCGCCGTGGCCCTGCAGCTCAAGCACATCTTCCCCGGTAAAGGAGTTCGGCCCGGGGAACCACAGCGCAATCCCCTGATCCAGCGGCGTACCGTCAACGTCGTTGAACGGCAGGTAGTCGGCATAGCGCGGTTTCGGCAGCTTGCCGAGTACCGCCTGCGCAACGTCGCGCGCTTTGAGGCCGGAGATGCGCAGGATGCCCACCCCCCCGCGTCCCGGTGGGGTTGCCTGGGCGACGATAGTGTCGTTATGGCTCATGGTGACTCTCTATGTAGATGTAAAAAAGGCGGTCCATTGACCGCCTTCTCTGGCATTAACGTTACCGTAACTACTCTAAATTATTCAAGTCGCAGATGCGTTGCCTTGAAGAATGAAGAGTATCAGGATTTCTTCTTCTCGCGGCTATGCAGGCCACGCTTCTCCAGACCACGGTAAATCAGCTGCTGCTGAATAATGGTCACCAGGTTGCTGACGATGTAGTACACCACCAGGCCAGACGGGAACCACAGGAAGAACACCGTGAAGATGACCGGCATAAAGGTCATGATCTTCTGCTGCATCGGGTCAGTCACGGTGGTTGGCGACATCTTCTGGATGAAGAACATCGTCGCGCCCATGATGATCGGCAGGATGTAGTACGGGTCCTGAGCAGACAGGTCGTGGATCCACAGGATAAACGGCGCATGACGCAGTTCAACCGAGGCGCTCAGCATGTAGTACAGCGCAAGGAAGATCGGCATCTGAATAATCAGCGGGAAGCAGCCGCCCAGCGGGTTCACTTTCTCCGCTTTATACAGCGCCATCATCTCCTGGCTTTGACGTTGTTTATCGTCGCCCAGACGCTCGCGCATGGCCTGAATCTTCGGCTGCAGCATACGCATCTTCGCCATGGAGGTGTACTGCGCTTTGGTCAGCGGGTACATGATGCCACGAACGATAAAGGTGATGACGATGATCGAGAAGCCCCAGTTGCCGAGGAAGCTGTGGATGAACTTCAGCAGCTTGAACAGCGGTTGGGAGATGAACCACAGCCAGCCGTAGTCGACGGTCAGATCCAGGTGCGGCGCGACGGCAGCCATTTTGTCCTGAATCGCCGGGCCGACCCACAGCGTGCTCTGCAGTTTGTCGGTTTGGCCAGGCTGTACCAGTACCGGCTGGGATTTATAGCCGATAGCAACAATGCCGTTGCCGAGGTTGGCGGTATAGAAGTTATTCGTCCCGTTATTCTGCGGCACCCACGCGGTGGTGAAGTACTGCTGCAGCATGGCAACCCAACCGTTTTTGGTGCTAACGTTCAGGTTTTCGTTATCCAGAATGGTATCGAATTTGTATTTTTCGTATTTCGAATCCGCGGTGGAGAACGCTGCGCCACGGAAAGTATGCATCGTGGACAGGCCGCCGGTCTGCGTATCGCGACTGGACGGCAGCGCAGCGGTCTGCTTCAGCTGACCGAAGGTCGAGACTTCCAGCGGTTTCTCGCTGGCATTCTGCACGCTATAACCGACGTTCACCGCATAGCCACCGCGTTTCAGGGTGAAGGTTTTGGTGAAGACGTTGCCGGCTTTGTCGGTGTAGGTCAGCGGGATGACGAGCTCATCCTGGCCATCGGCCAGCACAAACGCCTCTTTATCGACGCTGTACAGCGGACGCGGGCCGTTTGCCGGGTTATCCGGACCGTCACGGCCGGTTAAGCCGCTCTGCGCCTGGTAGACAAACTGCGGGGTGGTTTCCAGTAACTGGAACGGTTCGGTCGATTTCAGCGTTTTTGGATACGCCAGAAGCAGCGCCTGCTCAATATCGCCACCGTTGGTGTTGATAGTCAGCTCAAGCACGTCGGTTTTAACCGTAATCAGTTTCCCCTGGCCACTGGCCGGTACGCCCTGGTCGGCGGCGCTACCCGCTGCTGTGGTCGTAGTCTGCGTGGTCTGCTGCTGGGGTTGCGGATTTTTGTCCTGCTCCCAGGCTTGCCAGATCATGAAAGACACGAACAACAAAGCGATGATAAGAAGATTGCGTTGCGAATCCATCGTTAGTGTTCTCTGGTATCAAATGGTCCAGGCGGGACGGGATCGTCACCACCAGGGTGTAAAGGGTGGCATTTTAATACGCGTTTCATTGTCAACCAACTGCCTTTTATCACTCCAAACCTGCGTAAGGCCTCAATTCCGTATTGAGAACAGGTTGGGGTGAAACGACAATGCGGCCCGAGTAGCGGACTAATCAGGCGCTGATAAACTCGAATCAGGCCGATCAGGACCCGCGAGCCAGGCGACAATGGCGGCGCCATAATTTTTCCAACGCTTCCGAGAGAGCACGGTTATCGAGGTCGGCAACCCCTCTTTTCGCCACCACCACGAAATCCATAGGTGGGAGTTCATGTTGACGCAAACGAAAACTTTCACGCGTCAGACGTTTAATCCGATTGCGTTCATGTGCGCGTTTCACGTTTTTCTTGGCGACGGTGAGACCGATGCGGGGATGCCCCAGCGAATTCAGGCGGCCGAGGATGGTGATTTGCGGCGTGCCAGCCCGTTGTGGCTGCTGGAAGACGAAAGTGAAATGACTGGGAGTTAACAAGCGTAACTCCCTGGGAAATGCGAGCTTAACCACGCAGGGTTAGCTTTATTACTTGGAAACGGTCAGACGAGCGCGGCCTTTAGCACGACGACGTGCCAGAACCTGACGACCATTTTTAGTAGCCATACGAGCACGGAAGCCGTGAGAACGGTTGCGCTTCAGTACAGACGGTTGAAAAGTGCGTTTCATGGCGATTTCTACCTAAACTTGAATAAATTCACTGACTTTTGCGTAGACCCGAACGAACTTCGAACGACTTACGCCTCAGCGTGGGTGATTAAAGAGGCCGGATTGTAATAATTGTACACTCCGGAGTCAATTCTCTTTCCTTATTTCTCGCACCTCGTCGCACAAAAAATAAGCTGAGACGTGTGACGAAAACGGGCATTACGCGCCGGGTGGGGGATTATACGGCCTGGCCAGTAAAGCGCAAGGATCCTGAAGGATCTTTGTTAGATCGTTTGCGCCCAAAAGCGGCATAGCTCATTAATTTTTCCAATATGCGGCGGAAATCGTGCTTCACTCCTTCCAGGATCGATTACACTTACCCGGTTTCGATCCTTCCTGTGGATAAATCGGGAAGAATCTGTTGAGAAACACAAGATCTCTTTCTCAGTTTAGGCTATGATCCCCGGTCCCGATCGCGATCCCCGGATCCGCAGCGGGAAATAACCGCAGATAGCGGTTCGCACGTCACCCCTTTTGTGCAGGGGCTTTTCGGCTAATGCAGGGTCTTGTCGACGTGTGCCAACAATCACGATTGTTTCAGTTTTTCTTTGATATCGATTTTATGTTCGAGTGGAGTCCGCCGTGTCACTTTCGCTTTGGCAGCAGTGTCTTGCCCGATTGCAGGATGAGTTACCAGCCACAGAATTCAGCATGTGGATCCGCCCATTGCAGGCGGAACTGAGCGATAACACGCTGGCACTGTATGCGCCAAACCGTTTTGTGCTCGACTGGGTAAGGGACAAATACCTCAATAATATCAATGGACTCCTCAATGATTTTTGCGGTGCGGACGCCCCGCAGCTGCGTTTTGAGGTGGGCGCTAAGCCCGCCAGCTCGCTGCAGAAAGGGGCGGTAAGCCCGGCCGCAGCGACTATCCCGGCGGCGCAGGTGCAGACCGCGCGCGTGGCGCCGACGATCGTGCGCCCTGGCTGGGATAATGTCCCGGCGCCAGCGGAGCCGACCTACCGTTCTAACGTTAACGTGAAACACACGTTTGATAACTTCGTCGAAGGTAAATCTAACCAGCTGGCCCGCGCGGCGGCGCGTCAGGTGGCGGATAACCCGGGCGGCGCCTACAACCCCCTGTTCCTTTATGGCGGGACGGGTCTAGGCAAAACCCACCTGCTGCACGCGGTGGGGAACGGTATCGTGGCGCGTAAACCGAACGCCAAAGTGGTCTATATGCACTCGGAGCGTTTCGTTCAGGACATGGTTAAAGCGCTGCAGAACAACGCCATCGAAGAATTTAAGCGCTACTACCGATCCGTTGACGCCCTGCTGATCGATGACATTCAGTTCTTCGCCAATAAAGAGCGATCCCAGGAAGAGTTTTTCCATACCTTCAATGCTCTGCTGGAAGGTAATCAGCAGATCATTTTGACCTCGGATCGTTATCCCAAAGAGATCAACGGCGTTGAAGATCGTCTGAAATCCCGCTTCGGCTGGGGGCTGACGGTGGCGATCGAGCCGCCGGAGCTGGAAACCCGCGTCGCGATCCTGATGAAAAAAGCCGATGAGAACGACATCCGCCTGCCGGGTGAAGTAGCGTTCTTTATTGCCAAGCGTCTGCGCTCAAACGTGCGTGAGCTGGAGGGGGCGCTGAACCGCGTTATCGCCAACGCCAACTTCACCGGCCGGGCGATCACCATCGATTTCGTGCGCGAAGCGCTGCGCGATTTGCTGGCGCTGCAGGAAAAACTGGTCACCATCGACAATATTCAAAAGACGGTGGCGGAGTACTACAAGATTAAGGTAGCGGATCTGCTGTCCAAACGCCGCTCCCGTTCGGTGGCGCGTCCTCGCCAGATGGCGATGGCGCTGGCCAAAGAGCTGACCAACCACAGCCTGCCGGAAATCGGCGATGCGTTTGGCGGCCGCGACCATACCACCGTGCTGCACGCCTGCCGCAAGATTGAGCAGCTGCGTGAAGAAAGCCACGACATTAAAGAAGATTTTTCCAATTTAATCAGAACATTATCCTCGTGACGCTATGAAATTTACCGTAGAACGTGAACATTTATTAAAACCGCTGCAACAGGTGAGCGGTCCGTTAGGTGGTCGTCCGACGCTGCCCATTCTCGGTAACCTGCTGCTTCAGGTCGCGGACGGCGCGCTGTCGCTGACCGGTACCGATCTTGAAATGGAGATGGTGGCGCGCGTGGCGCTGGTTCAGCCGCACGAAGCGGGCGCCACCACCGTTCCGGCGCGTAAATTCTTTGATATCTGCCGCGGCCTGCCGGAAGGCGCGGAGATCGCGGTGCAGCTGGAAGGCGATCGCATGCTGGTGCGTTCCGGCCGCAGCCGCTTCTCGCTGTCGACCCTGCCCGCTGCCGATTTCCCGAATCTTGACGACTGGCAGAGCGAGGTGGAATTTACCCTGCCGCAGGCGACCATGAAGCGTCTGATCGAAGCGACCCAGTTCTCGATGGCGCACCAGGATGTTCGTTACTACTTAAACGGTATGCTGTTCGAAACCGAAGGCAGCGAACTGCGCACCGTTGCTACCGACGGCCACCGTCTGGCGGTCTGTTCGATGCCGCTGGAAGCGTCGCTGCCGAACCATTCGGTGATCGTGCCGCGTAAAGGGGTGATTGAGCTGATGCGGATGCTCGACGGCGGTGATACGCCGCTGCGCGTGCAGATTGGCAGCAATAACATCCGCGCCCACGTCGGCGATTTTATCTTCACTTCGAAGCTGGTTGATGGCCGTTTCCCGGATTATCGCCGCGTATTGCCGAAAAATCCGGATAAACACCTCGAAGCGGGCTGCGATATTCTGAAGCAGGCTTTTGCCCGCGCGGCGATTCTCTCCAATGAGAAATTCCGCGGCGTGCGGCTGTACGTGAGCGAAAATCAGCTGAAAATCACCGCCAATAACCCGGAGCAGGAAGAAGCGGAAGAGATTCTGGACGTGACCTACGCCGGAACGGAGATGGAGATTGGCTTCAACGTTAGCTACGTGCTGGATGTGCTGAACGCGCTGAAGTGCGAGAATGTACGGATTCTGCTGACGGATTCGGTGTCGAGCGTGCAGATTGAGGATGCGGCTTCGCAATCCGCCGCCTACGTTGTCATGCCAATGCGATTGTAGAATCTGCAAAGGGGCTGGTTTATTTGCCATTTCGCCTTCCGGCAGTGCTCGAAATGCTCACGTACTTCGTGTACGCTCCGCTTTCTGCGCGCTGGCGGTAGACGAACTGGCTGCGACACCCACGCCCCTTGAATGATGACGAGCTGATATGTCGCTATCCCGACTCCTGATCAAAGACTTCCGCAATATTGAACATGCGGATCTCGCTTTATCTCCCGGCTTTAACTTCCTGGTTGGCGCCAACGGCAGCGGCAAAACCAGCGTGCTGGAAGCTATCTATACGCTCGGTCATGGCCGGGCGTTTCGTAGTTTGCAAATTGGCCGGGTGATCCGCCACGAGCAGGATGCGTTTGTTCTGCACGGGCGTTTACAGGGCGAAGAGCGGGAAACCGCCATCGGCCTGACCAAAGACAAACAGGGCGACAGCAAGGTGCGTATCGACGGCACCGACGGACACAAAGTGGCGGAGCTGGCGCACCTGATGCCGATGCAGCTGATTACGCCGGAGGGGTTTACTTTACTCAACGGCGGCCCCAAATACAGAAGAGCATTCCTTGACTGGGGATGCTTTCATAACGAAGCCGGATTCTTCACCGCCTGGAGCAACCTGAAGCGCCTGGTCAAGCAGCGCAACGCCGCGCTGCGTCAGGTCAGCCGCTATGCCCAGCTGCGGCCATGGGATCTGGAATTAATCCCGCTGGCGGAGCAGATCAGCCGCTGGCGTGCCGAATACAGCGCCGCTATCGTCGAAGACATGGCGGATACCTGTCAGCAATTTTTACCGGAATTCTCGCTCTCTTTCTCCTTCCAGCGCGGCTGGGAAAAAGAGACCGACTACGCTGAAGTGCTGGAGCGGAATTTCGAGCGCGACAGAATGTTAACCTATACCGCCCACGGCCCGCATAAAGCGGATTTCCGTATTCGTGCCGACGGGGCGCCGGTGGAAGATACCTTGTCGCGCGGGCAGCTTAAGCTGCTGATGTGCGCCCTGCGTCTGGCGCAGGGCGAGTTCCTCACCCGCGTCAGCGGGCGGCGCTGCCTGTACCTGATAGATGATTTTGCCTCGGAACTCGATGATGCCCGCCGCGGTCTGTTATCCAGTCGCCTGAAAGCGACGCAGTCGCAGGTTTTCGTCAGCGCGATCAGCGCTGAGCACGTTATGGACATGTCGGACAAAAATTCGAAGATGTTCCGCGTGGAAAAAGGTAAAATAACGGATTAACCCAAGATTAAATGAGCGAGAAACGTTGATGTCGAATTCTTATGACTCCTCCAGTATCAAAGTCCTGAAAGGGCTGGATGCGGTGCGTAAGCGCCCGGGTATGTATATCGGCGACACGGATGACGGCACCGGTCTGCACCACATGGTATTCGAGGTTGTGGATAACGCTATCGACGAAGCGCTCGCGGGTTACTGCAAAGATATCGTGGTGACCATCCACAGCGATAACTCCGTCTCCGTCCAGGATGACGGCCGCGGCATCCCGACCGGCATTCACCCGGAAGAGGGCGTCTCCGCAGCGGAAGTTATCATGACCGTCCTGCACGCTGGCGGTAAATTCGATGATAACTCCTATAAAGTTTCCGGCGGTCTGCACGGCGTAGGCGTCTCGGTGGTAAACGCCCTGTCGCAGAAGCTGGAGCTGGTTATCCAGCGCGATAACAAAGTTCACAAGCAGATGTACGAACACGGTGTGCCGCAGGCACCGCTGGCCGTGACCGGCGAAACCGACAAAACCGGCACCATGGTGCGTTTCTGGCCAAGCCTGGAAACCTTCACCAATGTCACCGAATTTGAATATGACATCCTGGCGAAACGCCTGCGCGAGCTGTCGTTCCTGAACTCCGGGGTCTCTATCCGCCTGCGCGATAAGCGCGACGGCAAAGAAGACCATTTCCACTACGAAGGCGGCATCAAGGCGTTCGTTGAGTATCTCAACAAGAACAAAACGCCGATCCATCCGAATATCTTCTATTTCTCTACGGAAAAAGACGGTATCGGTGTGGAAGTGGCCCTGCAGTGGAACGATGGCTTCCAGGAAAACATTTACTGCTTTACCAACAACATTCCGCAGCGTGACGGTGGTACTCACCTTGCCGGCTTCCGTGCGGCGATGACCCGTACCCTCAACGCCTACATGGACAAAGAGGGCTACAGTAAAAAAGCGAAAGTCAGCGCCACCGGCGACGACGCCCGTGAAGGCCTGATTGCCGTGGTATCGGTGAAAGTGCCGGATCCGAAATTCTCCTCGCAGACCAAAGACAAGCTGGTCTCCTCCGAGGTGAAATCGGCGGTTGAGCAGCAGATGAACGAACTGCTGAGCGAATACCTGCTGGAAAACCCGTCCGATGCGAAAATCGTGGTCGGCAAAATTATTGACGCCGCGCGCGCGCGCGAAGCCGCGCGTCGTGCCCGTGAGATGACCCGCCGTAAAGGCGCGCTGGATCTGGCTGGCCTGCCGGGCAAACTGGCGGACTGCCAGGAACGCGACCCGGCGCTCTCCGAACTGTACCTGGTGGAAGGGGACTCCGCGGGCGGCTCTGCGAAGCAGGGCCGTAACCGTAAGAATCAGGCGATCCTGCCGCTGAAGGGTAAAATCCTTAACGTCGAGAAAGCCCGCTTCGACAAGATGCTCTCTTCTCAGGAAGTGGCCACGCTGATCACCGCTCTGGGCTGCGGCATCGGCCGCGATGAGTACAACCCGGACAAACTGCGCTATCACAGCATCATCATCATGACCGATGCGGACGTCGACGGCTCGCACATTCGTACCCTGCTGTTGACCTTCTTCTATCGTCAGATGCCGGAGATCGTCGAGCGCGGCCACGTCTATATTGCCCAGCCGCCGCTGTACAAAGTGAAGAAAGGCAAACAGGAACAGTACATTAAAGACGACGAAGCGATGGATCAGTATCAGATCGCTATCGCTCTTGACGGTGCGACCCTGCATACTAACGCCAATGCGCCGGCGCTGGCGGGCGAACCGCTGGAAAAACTGGTTGCCGAGTTTAACGCCACCCAGAAAATGATTGGCCGCATGGAGCGCCGCTTCCCGAAAGCGCTGCTGAAAGAGCTTATCTATCAGCCGACCCTGACCGAGGCCGATCTGGCTGACGAACAGAAGGTGACCCGCTGGGTGAACACGCTGGTATCCGAGCTGAATGAGAAAGAGCAGCACGGCAGCCAGTGGAAATTTGATCTCCACGAGAACAAAGAGCTGCAGCATTTTGAACCAGTTATTCGCGTTCGTACCCACGGCGTGGACACCGACTATCCGCTGGATAATGAGTTCATTATGGGGCCGGAATATCGCCGTATCTGTACCCTGGGCGAGAAACTGCGCGGCCTGATGGAAGAAGATGCTTACATCGAGCGCGGCGAACGTCGTCAGCCGGTGGCCAGCTTCGAGCAGGCCCTGGACTGGCTGGTGAAAGAGTCCCGTCGCGGCCTTTCCATCCAGCGCTATAAAGGTCTGGGCGAGATGAACCCGGATCAGCTGTGGGAGACCACCATGGATCCGGACAGCCGCCGCATGCTGCGCGTCACCGTCAAGGATGCCATTGCTGCCGATCAGCTGTTCACCACCCTGATGGGTGATGCGGTTGAACCACGTCGCGCCTTTATCGAAGAAAACGCCCTGAAAGCGGCGAATATCGATATCTAAGCCGTGTACCCCCGGAGCGAGTTTGCCCGGGGTAACGGAATGTCTGAGCCCGGTCGCATGGCGCGACCGGGCTTTTCTTTGCCAGTAAAAGAGGAATCCTCTGCTGCGGTTCTATCCCCCTTTCTGGCCGACACTTTTACTGTTTTTTGAGCGGAATCGCGTTAGCATGAGGGAAGACTCATCTTACCCGGGGATCCTATGGCTATTAAACTGATTGCAATCGATATGGACGGCACTCTGCTGCTGCCAGACCATACCATCTCTCCTGCGGTGAAAGCCGCCATTGCCGCGGCGCGTGAGCGCGGCGTCAACGTGGTGCTGACCACCGGCCGCCCTTACGCCGGCGTTCACAGCTATCTGAAAGAGCTGCATATGGAGCAGCCGGGTGATTACTGCATTACCTACAATGGCGCGCTGGTGCAAAAAGCCGGGGACGGCAGCACCGTGGCGCAAACCGCGTTGAGCTATGACGACTATCGCTTCCTCGAACAGCTTTCCCGCGAGGTCGGCTCCCACTTCCACGCGCTTGATCGCAATACGCTGTATACCGCAAACCGCGATATCAGCTACTACACCGTGCATGAATCCTATGTGGCGACCATCCCGCTGGTGTTCTGCGAAGCGGAAAAGATGGACCCTGAGATCCAGCTGCTGAAAGTCATGATGATCGATGAGCCGGCGATCCTCGACCAGGCCATCGCCCGTATCCCGGCGGAAGTGAAAGAGAAGTACACCGTGCTGAAAAGCGCGCCTTACTTCCTCGAAATACTGGATAAACGCGTCAATAAAGGCACCGGCGTGAAGTCGCTGGCCGATGCGCTGGGTATCAAACCGGAAGAGATTATGGCGATTGGCGATCAGGAAAATGATATCGCGATGATTGAATTTGCCGGCGTCGGCGTGGCGATGGATAACGCCATTCCGGCGGTTAAAGAGGCGGCGAACTTCATTACCAAATCGAACCTCGATGATGGCGTCGCCTTCGCTATTGAAAAATACGTTTTAGCGTAAGCTTCCTTCAGGCCCGGCGTTCTTCGGGCCTGTCTTCTCTTTTTTCATGAACAGATGTTAATCCGCATTTAAATCCCTTATTCCGCACAGGGGATTCTATAAGCTACCCGCCCTCTTTTTTTGCAATTCAGAACTAACATCAGATTTTTCATGAATAAACGCCATTATTTGATGTTGGTTACGCTGCCATTCGCCTCTGTTCAGATTTGCGCGGCCGCGGAACCAACGACGCCGCTTGAGCCGGCGTACGCCTATCACGGCGCCGAGCCTGCGGATCTGCCGGCGCCGGTCGACACCGAGACTGAGACAGCGGAATCGGCGCCGATATTGCCATTTCTAGGCGATGAGGCCAGAAAACGTGGCTACGTCCTGCCGCTGCCGTTTGGCGTCAGCATTAATTATATGGATATGCGGCAGAATATTAATGTCGACAGCATTAGCTTCACCGGCCTGTCGCTGGACGGCCGCAATATCGATTGCGGTAAGGATCCTGTTTGCAAACACGCCGTGAAGAACATTTTCGCTAAGGGGCCGGTCTCACTGGATAACGCCTTCCAGATTGGCGTTGGTCATACGCGGGAAAGCAGCAAAACCGAGACGCTCAAGCTGGATGCCTGGCTGCTGCCGTTTATGAATGTTTATGGTCTCGTCGGACACACCGAGGGACACTCCATTTCGCAGATTGCCGTCGGCCTGAAGGGACCGAACGGCAAAGTGGTGCCCATGCCCGGGATGCAGGACCTCGACTTTCGCCTCGATTTTAAAGGTACCACCTATGGGATGGGCACCACGCTGGTGGGCGGCGTCGGCAACTGGTTTACGGTGCTGGACGCTAACTACACCCAGACCCGCTTTGATATCCTCGACGGCAGCATTGATGCGTTTACCTTTTCGCCGCGCGTAGGCTATCGTTTCAATACGCCTTCGGTCGATGCGCTACATCTCCCCGCCGGTAAGCTGAACCTGTGGGTCGGCAGCATGTATCAGGACGTGCAGCAGGAGTTTAAGGGCAGCCTTAACGATCTCTCGATGCCGTCGCCGCTGCTGCAGAATATGGTCAACCTGGCCAACCAGGACAATAACGGTCGCTTCGATGTGAAGCAGCATCTGCAGTCGCCGTGGAACGTGCTGGTGGGCGCACAGTATGAGCTGACGCAGAATTTTAACATCACCACGGAGTTTGGTTTTGCCGAACGTAACAGCTTCTTTATCTCCGGTGAGTATCGCTTTTGAGCCGACCGCTTAACCCTGTTCTGTTGCTTCTGACATGCGCGCTATGCGCGCCGGTCCAGGCCAAGGTCATCAGCCGCGAGCAAATCGACGGCTGGCTGCAGCATCTCGGCGCCAGCGATAAGTTCGACGCCAGCAAAGGCATTGACTGGGGCATGATGCCCGGTCCGTTTTATACGCCGGAGCTGGGGCTGGGCATCGGCACTGCCGTCGTCGGTCTCTACCGTCCCGATCCGCAGGATACCACCAGCCAGAATTCCACGCTGACGCTCAGCGGCTACGCCAGCTCCACCGGCGCCTTTGGCCTTAGCGTGAAAAACTACGCTTTTTTTGACCACGACCGATGGCGAATTTTTGTTGATGGTTCAATGGCCAACACCCCGACGTACTTCTGGGGACAAGGCTTTCATGCCGGCGATAAAGACAACGAAAAAGAGAAATATACCGCCCAGGTGCTGACCCTGCGCCCGACGGTCTACCGGCAGCTCATCGACAATGTTTATCTCGGCGCTGGATGGTCGCTGGCGGCGCAGAATGCCGATAAGATGGACCATAACGATCTGCCGAAAATTGAAAATACCCCGCAGGGACCGTCGGTATTCAGCTCGGGTGCCAGCGTCGCGCTCAACTGGGACGATCGCGACTTCGTCCCCAATCCGCGCCGGGGTCAGTATGCCAACTTCCGTTACACCCACTATGCGTCCGGCTTAGGCAGCGATACCCGCTTTGAAGAATTTCAGCTGCACTACAGCCATTATCATGCCCTCAGCGAGAAGAGCGTCCTCGCCTGGGAGGCCGATGGCGCCTTCACCCAGGGCGAGGTACCGTGGAGCATGATGCCGCTGCTGGGCAGCGATGAACGGATGCGCGGCTACTACCAGGGGCGCTACCGGGATAAAAACGTCTTCAGCAGCCAGCTGGAATATCGCCGGCAGCTCACCTGGCGGCACGGGATTGTCGCCTGGGCCGGGGCGGGAACCATGGGGCCTTCACTGTCGTCGCTGAATAATGACCGCTGGCTGCCTTCGGCGGGCGTTGGCTACCGCTTTGAATTCAAACCTCGCGTTAACGTTCGCCTCGACTACGGTATCGGCAAAGGCAGCAGCGGCTTTTACTTCCAGGTCGGCGAAGCGTTTTAAGCTCGTCGCCGGGCATTCAACCCGGTGCGGATTGCGGTATGCTAAGGCTACTCTCATATCGGCCCGGTCAGCACACCATGAAACAAGTTACCTTTGCTCCTCGCAACCACCAGCTCACCAACACCCGCACCTGGACCCCCGACAGCCAGTGGCTGGTGTACGACGTCCGCCCGTCCGGCGCGTCGTTCACCGGCGAGACCATAGAGCGAGTGAACGTAAACAGCGGCGCGGTGGAGACCATTTATCGTGCCACGCAAGGCGCGCACGTCGGCGTGGTGACCGTGCATCCAACCCAGGAGCGCTACGTGTTCATTCACGGCCCCGAGCGGCCGGATGCACAGTGGCAGTATGATTTTCATCACCGTCGCGGGGTGGTGGCCTTTCAGGGAGCCGTCGAGAATCTGGACGCCATGGACATTACCGCCCCTTACACCCCCGGGGCGCTGCGCGGCGGCAGCCACGTCCATGTCTATAGCCCCAACGGCCAACTGGTCAGTTTTACCTACAACGATCATGTGTTGCATGAGCGCGACCCGGCGTTGGATCTGCGCAACGTCGGCGTGGCGGCGCCGTATGGGCCGGTGACGCCGCCGGGCCACCATCCGCGCGAATACGGCGGCAGCCACTGGTGCGTGCTGGTGAGCCGCACGACGCCGACTCCCGCGCCGGGCAGCGATGAGATTAATCGCGCCTATGAAGAGGGCTGGGTCGGGAACCATGCGCTGGCGTTTATTGGCGATACGCTGGCGGAAAACGGCGACAAAGTCCCGGAGCTGTTTATTGTCGAGCTGCCGCAGGATGAAGCCGGCTGGAAGCAGCCCGGCGGGGCGCCGCTGGCGGGCACCGCAAGCACGATGCCGGCGCCGCCGGCGGGCGTCAGTCAGCGTCGTTTGACCTTCACCCACCATCGCCGCTACCCGGGGCTGGTGAACGTTCCGCGCCACTGGGTGCGCGCCAATCCGCAGGCGACGGCGATAGCCTTTCTTATGCGCGACGACGCCGGCGTAGTGCAGCTATGGCTTATTTCCCCGCGGGGGGGCGAGCCGCGGCAGTTGACGCATCACGCGTCGGGTATCCAGTCGGCGTTTAACTGGCATCCGTCGGGAGAGTGGCTGGGCTTTGTACTGGAGGGGCGGATTGCCTGCTGTCATGCCGGCACAGGCGATATCACCTTTTTAACCGAGGCGCATGCTCATGCGCCCTCGGCGGACGCGATCGTCTTTTCGCCAGACGGTAAACAGATTGCCTGGATGGAGGAGGTGGACGGTTATCGTCAGCTGTGGGTTACGCAGACCGGGCGATAACTTACTGGGCAGGCATCGGCGCTGGCGGGATCACCGAGTTGGTCGCCAGCGTGGCCTTCTCGCTCTTTTCGACCCGAGATTTGATTGAGCTGTCGGTGCGGAACATATCCCACGGCAGCAGCAGGGTATCCATGACGGCGGTGAACGGCATGTCCAGCGCCACCAGCGATTTCACACCCCAGTTGGTATTGCTGTCCCCCAGCGTTTGCGCACTGGATCGCGTGCCCGGATAGGTTCCCTCTTTGCCACCGGTATGTGACATTACGCTGGAGCAACCGCTCAGGCTTATTATCCCGCTGAACAGGACCAGCTTTAACAGTCGTCTGCTTTTCATTGTTCTTCCATCGTCGTTTCGGGCGTTGAGATAACCTTGTTGGGTTATATCGGGCCATCCCGTGAATGCATAGCGTTATTGCGCCGCACTGTGGCGGGCATCGCACTTTGCTTTTTGTGCTCCTCCCCCCAGTCTAAGCAATCATCGGCAAACTGCAAAAAAAAACGCCCCGAATCCCTTGAAAAGGACGGGGAGAAACCCATTTTATAGGTGTAACCCGCTGAGAATACGCCTGAGGGGTATTCCGGATTACCGCGGCCTGTCCACGATGGAAGGTCATTTGATTCTCGCTGATTTTCAGGAGCTATTTATTATGCGTAACTTCGATCTCTCCCCGCTTTATCGTTCAGCCATTGGTTTCGACCGCCTGTTTAACCTGCTGGAAAACAATCAAAGCCAGAGCAATGGCGGCTACCCTCCGTATAACGTCGAGCTGGTAGACGAAAACCACTATCGCATTGCCATCGCGGTGGCCGGCTTTGCTGAAAGCGAACTGGAGATCACCGCCCAGGACAATCTGCTGATCGTCAAAGGCGCCCACGCTGCCGAGCAGAAAGAGCGGACCTACCTGTATCAGGGGATCGCCGAGCGTAACTTCGAGCGCAAATTCCAGCTAGCGGAAAACATTCATGTCCGCGGCGCCAACCTGGTAAACGGTCTGCTGTATATCGATCTGGAACGGGTGATCCCGGAAGCGAACAAGCCGCGCCGTATCGAAATCAACTAATTGTCTCTCTCAGGCCGCAAGGCGGCCTGATGTAACAACCTGCTCGCCGTCAGGGAGCAGATGCGAATTCACGCAATTCGCAGACATTCACTCGCTTCTTAGAAGGAGAAAACAGTATGCGTAACTACGATTTATCCCCCCTGCTGCGTCAATGGATCGGTTTTGACAAACTGGCCAGCGCCCTGCAAACCGCTGGTGAAAGCCAGAGCTTCCCGCCCTATAACATCGAAAAAAGCGATGATAACCACTACCGCATCACCCTTGCGCTGGCCGGTTTCCGTCAGGAAGATTTGGATATTCAACTGGAAGGCACCCGCCTGGTGGTAAAAGGCACGCCGCAGCAGCCGGAAAAAGAGACCACCTGGCTGCACCAGGGGTTGGTGAGCCAGGCCTTCAGCCTGAGCTTCACCCTCGCTGACAACATGGAGGTCTCTGGCGCGACCTTCACCAACGGTCTGCTGCATATCGATCTGACCCGCAATGAGCCTGAGCAGATCGCCCCGCAGCGTATCGCCATCAGCGAACGACCGGCGTTAAATAGTTAATTAAGCGAATAACTTATAAGGCCCCGATTTTCGGGGCTTTTTTGTGCCTGTCTGTTTGCTGGTATTGTGCGCCAGGCAGCATACAACCCGCCTGGTCGCGGTCATAATCCCTGTTAATAATAATGTTATTCACAGGGACGGTACCATGAGTGAGATAGCATTGACGGTCAGCGTACTGGCGCTGGTGGCGGTGGTTGGGTTGTGGATCGGCAATGTCAAAATCCGCGGCGTTGGCTTTGGTATTGGCGGCGTGTTATTTGGCGGCATTATCGTCGGTCACTTTGTCGATCAGGCGGGCGTCGCCCTCAGCAGCCCGATGCTGCATTTTATTCAGGAATTCGGCTTGATCCTGTTTGTCTACACCATCGGTATCCAGGTGGGACCGGGCTTTTTCGCCTCGCTGCGGGTCTCAGGCCTGCGGCTCAATCTGTTCGCTATCCTGATCGTGATTCTCGGCGGCCTGGTCACCGCGGTGCTGCATAAGCTGTTCAATATTCCTCTCCCGGTGGTGCTTGGCATCTTCTCCGGCGCGGTGACCAACACGCCGGCGCTGGGGGCCGGGCAGCAAATCCTGCGCGATCTCGGGGTGCCGTTCGAGGTGGTCGATCAGATGGGGATGAGCTACGCGATGGCGTATCCGTTCGGCATCTGCGGCATTCTGCTGACCATGTGGCTGGTACGCCTGTTCTTTCGCATCAATGTCGAGAAAGAGGCCCAGCAGTTTGAGGAGAGCAGCGGCAACGGCCATGCCCATTTGCACACCATCAACGTGCGGGTGGAGAACCCCAACCTCCACCAGATGGCGATTCAGGATGTGCCGATGCTCAACAGCGACAATATCGTCTGTTCGCGGCTGAAGCGCGGTGAGCTGCTGATGGTGCCTGCGCCGGGAACCCTTATCCAGGCCGGCGATCTGCTGCACCTGGTGGGGCGGCCGGAGGATCTGCACAATGCGCAACTGGTGATCGGCCAGGAGGTGGCCACCTCGCTGTCAACGCGCGGCACCGATCTGAAAGTGGAGCGGGTGGTGGTGACTAACGAGAAAGTGCTGGGGAAGAAAATACGCGATCTGCACGTCAAACAGCGCTATGACGTGGTGATCTCCCGGCTTAATCGCGCAGGCGTCGAACTGGTGGCCAGCAGCAGCGCCAGCCTGCAGTTTGGCGATATCCTCAACCTGGTCGGCCGTCCGGAGGCGATTGACGCCGTGGCCGCCGAGCTGGGTAACGCCCAGCAGAAGCTGCAGCAGGTTCAGATGCTGCCGGTATTTATCGGCATCGGCCTCGGGGTACTGCTGGGTTCTATCCCGTTGTTTATTCCCGGCTTCCCCGCCGCCCTGAAGCTGGGGCTGGCCGGGGGGCCGCTGATTATGGCGCTGATTCTCGGGCGCATCGGTAGCATCGGCAAGCTGTACTGGTTTATGCCGCCGAGCGCCAACCTGGCGCTGCGCGAGCTGGGGATCGTGCTGTTTCTGGCGGTGGTCGGGCTAAAATCGGGGGGCGACTTTGTGGCGACCCTGACCCAGGGCGATGGCCTGAGCTGGATCGCTTACGGCATTTTCATCACCGCCATCCCGCTGCTGACGGTAGGCATTCTCGCGCGCATGCTGGCGAACATGAACTATCTGACGCTGTGCGGCATGCTGGCCGGCTCGATGACCGACCCGCCGGCGCTGGCCTTCGCCAACAATCTGCACGCCACCAGCGGCGCGGCGGCGCTCTCTTACGCTACCGTCTATCCGCTGGTGATGTTTCTGCGGATTATCACCCCGCAGCTACTCGCCGTGCTGTTCTGGGGGCTGAGCTAGCGGGCTGTGCGTCTGGACGCGGCGCAGATGGTAGTCCACCTGATACTCGCTGGCGTTGCGGAACATGACCGAATAGTTAAGAAACTCGCCGCTGTCGCTGTAGGAAAGGGAGGTAATACGCAGCAGCGGCGTCTGCTCCGGGACGTTCATTGAGTGCGCCAGCTGCTTGTCCGCCAGCACCGGCGTCAGCGTTTCATAGTTCCCGCTGATGATGATCCCGCACTCCTTCTCAATATAATCAAATTTCGACCCTTCCAGATGACTCAGCGACAGGTTGCGGAACAGCTTCACCGGCATATAGCTATCCTCCAGCATCAGCGGCTTGCCGTCGACGAAGCGCACCCGCCGTGAGAAGTAGATCCGTTCATCAATTTTAATCCGCAGCAGACTGGCGATGGCCGGCGGGGCGGGCATCACCTCGAAGGCCAGCACCTGACTCACCACCTCTTTACCCTGTTTGCGCAGCACTTCCGCCAGGCCGGTGAGATTGCTGGTTTCATGATGGACGTCTTTGCGCGCCACGTAGGTCCCCGAGCCGTGACGACGGACCACCAGCCCCCAGTCCACCAGCAGGTCGATGGCTTTGCGGATGGTCATGCGCGCCACCCCGAACTCCTCGGCCAGTTTTTTCTCTCCCGGCAGCGGGCTGCCGATGGCGAAGTCGGCAGAATTCAGCCGTAGCCGCAGGCGGTCAGCAATGGATTTGTAGATCACCAGTAGTCCTCTTGTACAGGAAAGGGCGAGGTTATTTTCTTCACCTGTTAGAAAAAAATAGTTTTTAAGACAGACGGTTATTATCCATTCATTAGATCGATTACATCCTTTAGCTTATCGATGTCTAACTTTTGTTAGCGAAGTAGACAACTTTGGCCAAATTAAAACCATGAAAGCGATCACGAATCGCAACGGCGCGGCATGTTGTCGGACGGGCAAATTCCTATTCTCGAGTGAGGCCGGTAACTAAGAAAAAGAAGGCCATTCACCCTACGAGTTGTTATATGAGGATTTCCCAATGCTCAGTCAAATACAACGCTTTGGCGGCGCCATGTTTACCCCGGTTTTATTGTTTCCTTTCGCCGGGATCGTGGTCGGTATCGCCATTATGTTGCGCAACCCGATGTTCGTCGGCGAAGCGCTGACCGCACCCGACAGCCTGTTTGCACAGATCGTTCACATCATCGAAGAGGGCGGCTGGACTGTCTTTCGTAATATGCCGCTGATTTTCGCCGTCGGCCTGCCGATTGGCCTGGCGAAGCAGGCCCAGGGCCGGGCCTGTCTGGCGGTACTGGTGAGCTTTCTCACCTGGAACTACTTTATCAATGCCATGGGGATGACCTGGGGCCACTTCTTCGGCGTCGACTTTTCCGTTGAACCCACGGCCGGCAGCGGCCTGACGATGATTGCCGGGATTAAAACCCTCGACACCAGCATTATCGGGGCGATCGTCATCTCCGGCCTGGTGACGGCCCTGCATAATCGCTATTTCGATAAACCCCTGCCGGTGTTCCTCGGCATCTTCCAGGGCTCATCGTTTGTGGTCATTGTCGCCTTCCTCGCGATGATCCCCTGCGCCTGGCTGACGCTGCTCGGCTGGCCAAAAGTCCAGCTGGGTATTGAATCGCTACAGGCCTTCCTGCGCTCTGCCGGCGCGCTTGGGGTGTGGGTTTACATCTTCCTTGAGCGCATTCTGATCCCCACCGGCCTGCACCACTTCGTCTATGGCCCGTTCATCTTTGGCCCGGCGGTGGTGGAGGGGGGACTACAGGTCTACTGGGCAGAGCATCTGCAGGCGTTCAGTCAGAGTACGGAACCGCTGAAGACGCTGTTCCCGGAGGGCGGCTTTGCCCTGCACGGTAACTCGAAAGTGTTTGGTTCGGTGGGCATTGCGCTGGCGCTCTACTTCACCGCCGCGCCGGAAAATCGCGTCAAGGTTGCCGGCCTGCTGATCCCCGCCACGTTGACCGCGATGCTGGTCGGGATCACCGAGCCGCTGGAGTTCACCTTCCTGTTCATCTCGCCGCTGCTGTTCGCCGTCCACGCGGTGCTGGCGGCGTCCATGGCGACGGTAATGTACATCTGCGGGGTGGTGGGCAATTTCGGCGGCGGCCTGCTCGACCAGTTCTTGCCGCAAAACTGGATCCCAATGTTTCATCACCACGCCTCGATGATGTTCATTCAGATAGGTATTGGTCTCTGTTTCACCGCTCTCTACTTCGTGGTCTTCCGCACCCTGATCCTGCGTCTGAACCTGAAGACGCCGGGCCGGGAAGAGAGTGAAATCAAGCTCTACAGCAAGGCCGACTATCAGGCAGCGCGGGGTAAAACCACGGCGGCGGCCGTGCCAGAGACCCGGCTGGGCCAGGCCGCTGGCTTCCTGCAGGCCCTCGGCGGCGCCGGCAACATTGAAAGCATCAACAACTGCGCCACCCGACTGCGCATCGCGCTGGTCGATATGACGAAAACGCAAAGTGACGACGTCTTTAAAGCGCTGGGCGCCCACGGGGTAGTTCGCCGCGGCAACGGGATTCAGGTCATCGTCGGCCTGCACGTTCCCCAGGTGCGCGACCAGCTGGAAAACCTGATGAAAGATTCTCTTTCGACCGAACATACCACCATGACGGAGGCAGTATCATGAAAAAATTCTCAGTTGTTATCGCAGGCGGCGGCAGCACCTTCACTCCGGGCATTGTCCTGATGCTGCTGGCAAACCAGGATCGTTTTCCGCTGCGGTCGCTGAAATTTTACGACAACGACGGTGCGCGCCAGGAGACCATCGCCGAGGCGTGCAAAGTGATCCTCAAAGAGCAGGCGCCGGAGATTGAATTCAGCTATACCACCGATCCGCAGGCGGCGTTTACCGATGTTGATTTCGTCATGGCGCATATCCGCGTCGGGAAATATCCGATGCGTGAACAGGATGAAAAAATCCCGCTGCGCCACGGCGTGCTGGGCCAGGAGACCTGCGGACCGGGCGGGATCGCCTACGGTATGCGATCTATCGGCGGCGTGCTGGAGCTGGTGGATTATATGGAAAAATATTCGCCGAACGCCTGGATGCTCAACTACTCCAACCCGGCGGCGATTGTGGCGGAAGCCACCCGCCGTCTGCGGCCAAACGCCAAAATCCTCAACATCTGCGATATGCCAATCGGTATCGAAGGGCGGATGGCGCAGATTGTTGGCCTCAAAGACCGTAAACAGATGCGCGTGCGCTACTACGGCCTTAACCACTTCGGCTGGTGGACTTCGATTGAGGATCTCGACGGCAACGATTTGATGCCAAAACTGCGCGAATATGTGGCGAAATACGGCTATGTGCCGCCTTCTAACGACCCGCACACCGAGGCCAGCTGGAACGACACTTTTGCCAAAGCGAAAGATGTGCAGGCGCTGGATCCGCAGACCATGCCGAATACCTATCTGAAATATTATCTGTTCCCGGACTACGTGGTGGCCCACTCCAACCCGGAACGCACCCGCGCCAATGAGGTGATGGATCATCGTGAGAAAAACGTCTTCAGCGCCTGCCGGGCGATTATTGCCGCCGGGAAATCCTCCGCTGGCGATTTGGAAATTGACGAGCACGCGTCGTATATCGTCGATCTGGCGACGGCCATCGCCTTTAACACCCAGGAAAGGATGCTGCTGATTGTGCCGAACAACGGCGCAATCCATAACTTTGACGCTGACGCGATGGTGGAAATTCCTTGCCTGGTGGGTCACAACGGGCCGGAGCCGCTGACGGTCGGCGACATCCCGCACTTCCAGAAAGGGATGATGAGCCAGCAGGTGGCGGTGGAAAAACTGGTGGTCGATGCCTGGGAACAGCGCTCTTACCACAAGCTGTGGCAGGCGATTACCCTGTCGAAAACCGTGCCGAGCGCCTCGGTGGCGAAAGCGATCCTCGACGACCTGATTGCGGCCAACAAAGATTACTGGCCGGAGCTGCATTAATCCCCGCCGTTGACCGGCGCCCTGCGGGGCGCCGGTTCTTCTCCCCGGTTCCTGATTTACGCTATGCTGAAGCTTGCTGCGCGATGAACAAGGAACCGTCATGAAAATCTCCCGCCTCGGCGAAGCGCCGGATTACCGCTTTTCGCTGGCTAACGAACGCACTTTTCTGGCGTGGATCCGCACGGCGCTGGGGTTTCTCGCCGCTGGCGTCGGTCTTGACCAGCTGGCGCCAGACTTTGCCACGCCGCTGATCCGTGAAATTCTCGCCCTGCTGCTGTGCCTGTTTGCCGGCGGCATGGCCATCTATGGCTATCTGCGCTGGCTGAATAACGAGAAGGCGATGCGCCTGAAGCAGGATCTCCCCTATACCCGGACGCTGCTGGTGATTAGCATCCTGCTGCTGGCGGTGGTGGTCGCGGTGATGCTGCTGGTGCTGTATGGCGGATAAACGCCGGGCGCGGCGGGAAAGCGACCCGGGACTACAGCCAGAGCGTACCTCGCTGGCCTGGTTTCGCACCCTGTTGGGCTATGGCGCGCTGATGGCGCTGGCGATTAAGCACAGCTGGCACCGCGCCGGACTGCCTTTCTGGCTATCGATCGGCGTGCTGACGATAGTGGCGGCGATCCTCTGGGGCTATACCCGCCGTCGTCATCTGATGGACATCGACGACAGCGATTTTTTACAGCCGCGGGCGGTTCGTGACAAATTTTTGATCGCACTCGCAGTACTTTCTCTGGCATTCCTGTTTGCTGTTACTCACCTTCAACAGATCGTTTTATTCATTAGGGATATGTCATGACAGGATGTCCGGCGAATTTGCCTCTCACTCATGCCCCCGGCCAGCACCATGACACTCCCTTTCAGGCTGTCGTTGTGGAGGCGCATCATTGCCATCAACCGCAGGCGTTCTATGCGCAGCTGCGTCAACAGGGACTCACGGCTATCCATTTTATTCCGCAGCTGGCGGCCGGCGACGCCGCGCTGTGGGGTGAGTTTCTCTGCGCAGTCTTTCACCGCTGGGTGCGGGAAGATATTGGCCGTATCAATATTTTGCTGTTTAGCGAGACGCTGAGCGCCTGGTGCGGCGAGTTGATAACGCAGGCGGGAGCGCCGGCGGCCAACAGCGCCTGCTACGGCTGTCCGTGGCTACGCCTGTGCCGCTGCGGCGAACAGGAAGACCCGCTGTGTGCGGGTTACCGACAGTTTTACGATCTCAGCGGGCCCTATATGCGGGTGATGCGGGACCTGCGCCGACAGCAGCGGTCGCCAGAGGCGTTGATGCCGCTGCTGCGCTGAAGATTAGCGCCCCTTCGCCAGATACTGCGCCATCTCCTCTTCCGGCACCATTCCGCCGCCGGTGGCCCACACCAGGTGGGTCGCCTGCTGCAGCTGTTGCTCACTCAGCCCCTGCAGCTGATGGTACGCTTTGCTGGCGCAGACGCGCTGCGGCCCGGCCATTCCGGCCAGCGCGGAGGGTTCAAGGCGAATATTTTCCGCTGTCGCCAGCCAGCCCAGCATGTCATACATCGTCTGGTCATCAAGGGTATAGAACCCGTCGAGCAGGCGCTCCATTGCCCGGCCAACGAAGCCGGACGCCCGGCCGACAGCCAGACCGTCGGCGGCGGTCAGATTATCAATGCCTAAATCCTGCACCGCTATCTGGTCATGAAGCCCGGTATAGACGCCGAGCAGCATGCAGGGGGAGTGGGTCGGTTCGGCGAACAGGCAGTGAACGTGGTCGCCAAAGGCCAGCTTGAGGCCAAACGCTACGCCGCCAGGGCCGCCGCCGACGCCGCACGGCAGGTAGACGAACAGCGGATGGTCGGCATCGACCACCCGTCCGGCTTTGGCGAACTGCGCCTTCAGGCGCTCGCCGGCCACGGCATAGCCGAGGAACAGCGTGCGCGAATTTTCATCGTCGATGAAAAAGCAGTTTGGGTCGGATTCTGCCGCCTTGCGCCCCTGTTCGACCGCCACGCCGTAGTCCTCTTCATACTCCACCACCGTCACGCCGTGGCTGCGCAGTTTGGCCTTTTTCCACGCCCGGGCGTCTGCGGACATATGCACGGTAACCTTAAAGCCGATGCGGGCGCTCATGATGCCGATCGACATCCCGAGGTTGCCGGTGGAGCCGACGGCGATGCTGTACTGGCTGAAGAACTGTTTAAACTCCGGCGTCAGCAATTTGCGATAATCGTCTGCGGTAGTCAGCAGACCGGCTTCCAGCGCCAGCTTTTCCGCATGGGTCAGCACTTCATAAATGCCGCCGCGCGCTTTGATCGAGCCGGAGATCGGCAGATGGCTGTCTTTTTTCAGCAGCAGTTCGCCGCCAATCGGCTGGCCGAATTTTTGCTCAAGGCGGTGCTTCATTGCCGGAATGGCGACCACTTCCGATTCGATAATCCCACCGCTGGCGGCCGTTTCCGGGAAGGCTTCCGCCAGATAGGGCGCGAAGCGCTGCAGGCGGGCATGGGCGTCCTGCACGTCGTCGGCGGTCAGGCCGACGTAAGGCAATCCCTTCGCCAGGGTGGTGGTGGCGGGGTTAAACCAGGTGGTTTCTTTCAGGGCGATCAGATCCTGCACAAGCGGGAAGGTCGCGGTTAAGGTGGTCAGGTCAGCGTGTTTCATCATACGTCTCTTTGCGCTCAGATAATGAAAGAAAGCAGGAAGGTGGCGGCCAGTGCAAGTAGCGACGCGATAAAAGTCGCCGTCGTGTAGTACTTGAACGTTTCACTGAGGCTGGCGCCGCAGTACTGTTTTACCAGCCAGAACAGGGAATCGGTGACGATCGTGCAGCCAATGGCGCCGGAACCGATGGCAATGGCGATGATCTCCGGGCTGACGCCGGGATAAAGCGGCAGCATCGGGGCAACGATGGCGGTAGCGCCCATCATCGCCACGGTGGCGGAGCCAACGGCGGCGTGCAGGATAAGCGCCACCAGCCAGGCCAGCAGAATCGGATGCATGTCGAGGTTCGACAGAATCACCGCCAGGCTATCGGCCAGGCCGCTGGATTTTAAAATCGCGTTGAATGCGCCGCCTGCGCCGATAATCAGCAGGATGTTGGCGATAGACCCAAAGCCGTTTTCCGTATGGGTCAGCAGGACGCCCATCCCCATCTGCCGACGAATGCCGAGCATGTAATACGCGACAAAGACGGCGATAAACATCGCGGTGATGGGGTTGCCGATAAATTCCAGCACCGTATACAGCGTGCCGCCCTTCTCCATGTTCAGTTCGGCGACGGTTTTCACCAGCATCAGGCCAATCGGCAGCAGTACGGTAAACAGCGTGGCGCCGAGTGACGGCAGCGTCGACGCCTCGCGGACCTCAAGGTTGGCAAATTCGGCCGGAACCGGTTTGTACGGCAGGCGGTTGCCTAACGCTCTGAGAAACAGCGGACCGCCAACCAGCGAGGCGATCAGACCGACCAGCAGGCCATAAACAATCACTGTGCCGATATCGGCGCCCAGTTTGTTCGCGACAAACAGGGCCGCCGGATGCGGGGGGACCACGCAGTGCACCGCCATCAGCGCGGTACACAGCGGAATAGCCAGCTTCAGTAGCGAGGTATTGGTTTTTTTGGCGATGGAGAAGGCCAGGGGGATCAGCAGGACCACGCCGACTTCGACAAACAGCGTGATGCCGCAGATCAGGCCGACCAGCACCATAATCACGTCCGCCGACAGCCAGCGGCAGCGCTGCAGCGTCAGGCCGATGCGCTCCGCCGCGCCGGAGACCTCCATCATCTTCCCGAGAATGGTGCCGAGACCGATCACCGCCGCAAGGAAGCCCAGCGTACCGCCGATGCCGCTCTCAATAGCGTTGACCATCTCCAGCGGGCCCATCCCCATCATCGCGCCGACGAAAAAGCTCGCCAGCAGCAGCGCCAGAAATGGATGAAACTTCAGTTTGACGATCGTTAAGACGATTAACACGATGCTGATCAGCAGCGTGCTCACAACCCAGACTTGCGAACCCATATTCCACCTCGCCTGTGAATAATCTGGCCTTATTGAAGCGAGAAACCTCATGGGCTGACAAACGATATAAATGGGCTTTAAGGTGAGGAGAATTGAATCAAATGGGTGATTTAGCTCAAAAACAGACCATTAAATATGCTATGGGTCAAATTAACTCACCCTTTTGCGGCAAAACCGGCGTGATTTTTTTATCATCAACAGCCACTGTATTTGCCAGGAGCGCGTGATGGATGTGCTAAAAACCTTAGGTACTCGGTTGCTGAACGGATGGCAGCTCTCCAGGCTGTCGACCTTTGAGGTGGCGGCTCGGCACGAGTCGTTTGCCCTGGCCGCCGACGAGCTGGCGCTCACGCCTGGCGCCGTCAGCCACCGGATTAATCAACTTGAAGAGGAGCTGGGGATCCTGCTCTTTGTCCGCTCGCATCGCAAAGTTGAGCTGACGCGTGAAGGTAAGCGGGTCTACTGGGCGCTGAAGTCGTCGCTGGATGGTCTCAATCAGGAGATCCTCGATATCAAAAACCAGGAGCTCTCCGGCAGTCTGACGGTCTACTCGCGGCCCTCTATCGCCCAGTGCTGGCTGGTGCCGGCCCTGGGTGACTTTACCCGCCGTTACCCGGCCATTTCCCTCACCGTGCTGACCGGCAATGAGAACGTTAACCTGCAGCGGACGGGCATCGATCTGGCGATCTATTTTGATGATGCGCCGTCGTCGCAGCTGAGTCACCATTTTCTGATGGATGAGGCGATCGTGCCGGTATGTACGCCGAATTACGCGCAACAGCGGCAGTTAATGTCGAATCCGGGCAATCTGCGCCACTGTACGTTGCTCCACGACCGCCAGGCATGGAGCAACGATTCCGGCACCGACGAGTGGTATAGCTGGGCGCAGCAGTTTGCGGTGGAACTGCCGCCATCGTCGGGTATTGGCTTCGATCGTTCCGATTTAGCGACGATTGCGGCGATGAATAATGTCGGGGTGGCGATGGGGCGTAAGCGGCTGGTGCAGAAGCGGCTGGAGAGTGGGGAGTTGATCGCCCCGTTTGGCGATATGACGCTGAAATGCCACCAGCACTACTATGTAACCACCCTGCCGGGTCGCCAGTGGCCGAAAATCGACGCCTTTATCGAGTGGCTGCATAGTCTGACATAAGACAAAAGCAGCCACCGGGAGGTAGCCCGGATAAGGCGTCAGCCGCTATCCGGGGAGCGCCAAGCGGCGCTTAGACCGGCTGCTGATGGTGGGTAAAGCGCGAGGCCAGCGGCAGCCAGCACAGCAGAATCAACAGACCCATCAGCATCATCAGCAGACCGAGACTGCCCTGACCGTTTTGCGGCATCATCGCCGACAGCCAGGCCAGTACGCCGGAGCCGATATTCTGCAAGCCGCCAACCAGCGCCCCGGCGGTACCGGCGAGGAACGGGAATGGCTCCATCGCGCCGCTGGTGGCCAGCGGGAACAGCATGCCGGCGCCGAAGAAGAACAGCGCCGCCGGCACCAGCAGGGTCCAGACGGTCATGACGCCCAGCAGCCCCGGGATCCACATCATCAGACCCGCCAGCAGGCAGCAGATAACCGATTGCCACATCAGGGTCGGGAAACGCTTGTTCGGGCGGCCGGCAAACCAGGCGCCGAAGAAGGCCGCCGGGATCGGCAGAATAAACAGAATACTCACCGCCATGCTGCTCAGGCCGAGCACCGCGCCCATCAGTACGCCGGAACAGGCTTCGAATACCGCAATCCCCGCCAGGCCGCCGATCAGCATCAGCAGATAGCAGTTAAACGCGCCAGTGCCGAACAGCGTTTTGTAGCTGGCCAAAAGTTTGGTGCACGGCGCGCCCTCCGGGCGCGTTTCCGGCATCCATTTCGCCATGCTGAAGGTCACCCCGGCGCACAGCACCAGCAGGAAAGCGTAACAGGCGCGCCAGCTCCACAGGGTGTCGAGGATGCCGCCGAGCAACGGGGCAATCAGCGGGCTGACCAGAATACCCATATTTAACAGGCTATTGGCATGACGCAGCTGGGCGCCTTCGTACAGATCGCGGGGCAGGGTGCGCGCCATCACGCCGCCGACGCCGGTGCCCATCCCCTGCATGGCGCTGGCGGCGATCAGCACCGGCAGGCTATGGGTGGTCATGGCGACCAGTGTCGCCAGCATAAAAATCGACATCCCGACGAGGATCACCGGGCGGCGACCGATGCGGTCGGAGAGCGGGCCGTAAAACAGCTGTGAAATACCGTAGGTCAGCAGGTAGGCCGCCATCACGCTTTGAACCGCCCCTTCGCGAACGTTCAGCGCGACCGCCATGTCGGCGATGGCCGGAATATATATGGTCTGCGCCATCTGGCCAACGGCCACCAGCAGTACCAGCATCAACAACAAATTGAAGTTTTTATGCCGTTTCATGTCGATGAATACTTTGTGAGTAAAGAGAAATGAAGAATATGTGACTGGCACATCCCGTAATCGATGGAGGAATCTACCATATAAAAATGACAGAACAACTGCAAAGTGCCGATTATTGAGGGAGTTCCAGGCAGATTATGTAAACAGGAACGGCAACTAATGTTGCCATTGCAGGCTACGCAAGGCGCAGGAGGATCGCCCCGGCGGCAATCCCGCAGGCGGCGAAGATGCGCAGCGGCATCAGTTGCTCTTTCAGGACGATAAAAGCGATTAGCGCGCCGAACAAAATGGAGGTTTCACGCAGCGCGGCGACCACCGCCAGCGGCGCCTGGGTCATCGCCCACAGCGCCAGGCCGTAGGAGCCCATGGTGCCGATACCGCCGAGGATACCTTTTCGCCAGTGCAGGCGCAGATAGCGGCTGGCTTCAGCGCGGCGGGTCATCATTGCCCAGCTTAGCAGGCAGAAGCCGTTCATAAAAAAGGTCCACAGGGTGTAGCCCAGCGCCGAGCCCGCCAGCCGGACGCCGGTGCCGTCCACCAGCGTATAGCCGGCGATGAAGCAGGCGTTGATCAGCGCCAGCACGATGCCTTTGCGCGAGCTGGCGCGGCCGTTAAAGGCCATCGCCAGAATAGCCAGGCAGATGACGCCGATGCCCAGCCAGGCCAGCGGCGACAAACGATCGCCGAGAAACAGCACGCTTATCGCCGCCACCAGCAATGGGGCAGTTCCCCGCATCAGCGGATAGGTCTGGCTCATATCCGACACCTGATAGGTCTTCGCCACCAGCACCGTATACACCACCTGTAACGCGCACGACGCCAGCAGATAGGGGGCGCTGGCCAGCGAGGGCTGCGGGGAAAAGGGCAGCATCACCAGCGCGATCAGCGCGGCCGAGCCGCTGACGCCGATCGCCGCGTACATTTTATCGCCGCTGGCTTTGACAATAGCGTTCCAGCTGGCGTGCAGCAGGGCGGCGAACAGCAAAATGCAGAATACGGTGATGGTCATCGCAGACAGGTTCAACAGTGAAGGTCACCGGACTGTAACACGCGCCCGCGCTGCCAGCCAGCGGGGGCTACAGCGAACAAAACAGGCGATGCGTCACCCGCGGTTCATCGTACACCGGGCGAAAGCCAAGTCTTTCATAAAAGGGCCAGGCCTGCGCCGGGGCGTGGGTGTTCAGAAAATCAAACCAGGCGCTGGAGTGGGTGATAACCGAGACCAGCAGCTGCTGGCCGATCCCCCGGCGGCGGTAGCGCTCGCTGATGTAGAGATGGCGAATACGCCCGGCCCGCGGCTGCGGGCTGAAGGGATCGCTATTGATGCCGCATACCCCAACCAGCTGGTGGTTCACAAAGGCGCCCAGCAGCGTTTCGCCCGGCGCGGTAAAGCGGTTTTTGCCGCTCTGCCAGTTTTCCGCCAGGCGGCGCAGCATATTGAAATGCTGTTCAAGGCTTTCGGTGCGCAGCGCCGCGAACCCCGGGGCATCCGGCGTCGTGGCGGCAATTAACAGGGGTGGCATAGCTTCCTCCATCAAGTCATCCCGGGACGCCCGGCGGGCGCCTGCAGGGGGGCGGTTTCCCGCCCCCCTCAGGTGCGACTTGAACCTGAATCAGCGGAACTGTTTCAGGACTGCATCAAGTAGTTGCAACACAGCAACCATGAGTTTCAGGATTAAAATAATAATATCCATTCCGCCCATACGCGCGTCTCCTGTGGTTAAGGAGCACAATAAGCTGACGTACCTTTCCGCTGCCTGTTGCCAGCTTATCCCTGCCTGTCGCCGGCGGCGTCGCCCTGGCCAATGATTGCTCCTTCCGTGGACGGCTTCCCGGCCCGCCGCCAGCAACGACAGGGGTGCGCAGCGCTGAACCACGCGTTGCCGCGCGGACCAGTGACTGCACGTTGTTGACGTAACACAGTGTGCTCTCTCGGGGTTAAGGCACTGACGGCACCACCCGTTTCAGCCAGGACTTCGTTGCGCCGGTCAAACTTGCGGCCCCCGAATGGCACACCATGAACACACCCAGTATAGATAAATACTGTATGGATGAACAGTATTTTTTGGACAAATCAGCCGCTCTCGCCCATACTCTATGACAGAGAAAAAGCGACCTTAAATTGCGCGAACTGCAGCGATCGCGTATACTTTTGGCGTTGACGTAATACAGTGTGCTTGCGGCTACCACCTGTAACCATACTGATAAAAACCTCGCTCCGGCGGGGTTTTTTGTTTTCTGCCCTTTTGCGCCGAACTGTGATCTTTCGCGCAAATTTTCGTGGATGAAAATAAATCCATTGTGAAAACGTAAAACCTGTGTTTGTATAAATTCAGCTTATTTTTCGACACAACAGGTCCCTAATGAACGCAACCCTGATCGCTTCGACCCTACTAAAAACCGCGCCAGCCGCGGTGGTCGTCGTGTCTGTGGTGGTCGTCGTCGGCAATGCGCCGTAGGGTCCGGAACAACACGAATTCCAAACCCCGCCGGCGCCAACCGAGCGGGGTTTTTTGTTGGCGAGCCCCCCGGTAAAGTCGGCCCAGAAGAAAAGGACTGGAGCATGGCAAGTTCGGGCACCACATCAAACACAATGCGCTTTACCGGCGCGCAGCTGGTTGTTCATTTACTGGAACGCCAGGGTATCACTATGGTTAGCGGCATTCCGGGCGGCTCCATCCTGCCTATTTACGATGCCTTAAGCCAGAGCACGCAGATCCGCCACATCCTGGCGCGCCACGAGCAGGGCGCGGGCTTTATCGCCCAGGGGATGGCGCGTACCGAAGGCAAACCAGCGGTCTGTATGGCCTGCAGCGGCCCGGGGGCGACGAACCTGGTGACGGCGATCGCCGATGCCCGCCTGGATTCGATTCCACTGGTCTGCATCACCGGCCAGGTGCCGGCATCGATGATTGGCACCGACGCCTTCCAGGAAGTGGACACCTACGGCATCTCTATCCCCATCACCAAACATAACTATCTGGTGCGCGACATCGCCGAGCTGCCGCAGGTGATCAGCGACGCCTTCCGTATTGCTCAGTCCGGGCGTCCCGGGCCGGTGTGGATAGACATTCCTAAGGACGTACAGTCGGCGACCATTGAGCTGGAAACGTTGCCGGAACCGGGCGAGCGCGCCGCTCCGCCGGCATTCGCCCACGAAAGCGTGCGCGAAGCGGCGGCGATGATCAATGCGGCGAAGCGTCCGGTGCTCTATCTGGGCGGCGGGGTGATTAACGCGCCGCAGGAGATCCGTGAGCTGGCGGAAAAAGCCAATCTGCCAACCACCATGACCCTGATGGCGCTGGGCATGCTGCCGAAGGCGCACCCGCTGTCGCTGGGGATGCTGGGGATGCACGGCGCGCGCAGCACCAACTTCATTCTGCAGGAAGCGGATTTACTGATTGTTTTAGGCGCGCGTTTTGATGACCGGGCGATTGGCAAGACCGAGCAGTTCTGCCCGAACGCGAAGATTATCCACGTCGATATCGACCGCGCCGAGCTGGGCAAAATCAAGCAACCGCACGTGGCGATTCAGGGCGATGTGGCGGAAGTCTTAGCCCAGCTGAACCCGCAGATTGAGGCGCAGCCGCGCGAGGAATGGCGCCAGCTGGTGGCCGACTTGCAGCGCGAATTCCCTTGCGCCATCCCGCAGGAAAGCGACCCGCTTTCCCATTACGGCCTGATTAACGCCGTGGCAGCCTGCGTGGATGATGAAGCGATCATCACTACCGACGTTGGCCAGCACCAGATGTGGACGGCGCAGGCCTACCCGCTCAACCGTCCGCGCCAGTGGCTGACCTCCGGCGGCCTCGGTACCATGGGCTTCGGCCTGCCGGCGGCGATTGGCGCGGCGCTGGCGAATCCGCAGCGCAAGGTTATCTGCTTCTCCGGCGACGGCAGCCTGATGATGAATATTCAGGAGATGGCTACCGCCGCTGAAAATCAGCTGGATGTAAAAATTATTCTGCTGAACAACGAAGCGCTGGGGCTGGTGCATCAGCAGCAGAGCCTGTTTTATCAGCAGGGCGTTTTTGCCGCCACTTATCCAGGGATGATTAACTTTATGCAGATTGCCGCCGGTTTTGGCCTGCAAACCTGTGATTTAAATAACGAAGCCGATCCGCAGGCGGCGCTGCAGGCGATCATCGCTCGTCCGGGACCGGCGCTGATCCACGTGCGCATCGACGCGCAGCAGAAAGTGTATCCGATGGTACCGCCGGGTGCGGCCAATACTGAAATGGTGGGGGAATAAGCCATGCAAAAACACTGTGAAAACGTCATTCTGGAACTCACCGTCCGCAACCACCCCGGCGTCATGACCCACGTCTGCGGGCTTTTTGCCCGCCGTGCCTTTAACGTCGAAGGTATTCTTTGTCTACCGATTCAGGGCAGCGAACACAGCCGCATCTGGCTGCTGGTGAACGACGATCAGCGTCTCGGGCAGATGATTAGCCAGATTGAAAAGCTGGAAGATGTCACCAAAGTGGCGCGTAACCAGTCCGATCCCACCATGTTTAACAAAATTGCGGTGTTCTTCGAGTAAATCGCGCAAGGCTTGAACGGTAAGGTGCTTATGGTTAAGGTAAGCGCCTTTGCCGGATGGCGCTGCGCTTATCCGGCCTACGGACACAGCGCTTTGTCGCCTCAGGCACCAGGACCCTATCATGACCACCATCGCCCTTATTGACGATCATTTGATTGTCCGCTCCGGCTTTGCTCAGCTGCTGGGGCTGGAAACTGATTTTCAGGTTGTCGCCGAATTCGGCAGCGGCCGCGAGGCGCTGACGGGGTTGCCGGGGCGCGGCGTTCAGGTCTGTATCTGCGATATCTCAATGCCGGATATTTCCGGGCTGGCGCTGCTCAGCCAGCTGCCGAAGGGGATGGCGACCATCATGCTGTCGGTGCACGACAGCCCGGCGCTGGTCGAGCAGGCGCTTAACGCCGGCGCGCGGGGCTTTCTGTCGAAACGCTGCAGCCCGGACGAACTTATCGCCGCGGTGCGCACGGTGGCGGCGGGCGGCTGCTATCTCACACCGGATATCGCCATGAAGCTGGCCGCCGGGCGCCAGGATCCGCTCACCAAACGCGAACGCCAGGTGGCGGAAAAGCTGGCGGAGGGCATGGCGGTGAAAGAGATCGCCGCTGAGCTCGGACTGTCGCCGAAAACCGTCCACGTTCACCGCGCTAACCTGCTGGAAAAGCTGGGCGTCAACAATGACGTCGAGCTGGCGCGCCGTATGTTTGACAGCTGGCAATGAAGACCATACTCCCGCGCCTGCTGTCGGTGATCGGCTGCGCCTTTATTTTCGCCGCCGCCTGGTTTTGTCTGTGGAGCATCAGCCTGCATCTGGTGGAGCGCGCCGATCTGGCGGTGCTGCTGTTCCCCTTCGGCCTGCGTTTGGGGCTGATGCTGCAGTGCCCGCGCGGCTACTGGCCGGTGCTGCTGGGAACCGAGTGGCTGCTGATCTTCTGGCTGGCGCAGGAAGTAGCGCTGGCGCACCCGATAATATTGATGACCGGAAGCCTGCTGACCCTACTGCCGGTGGCGCTGATCTCGCGATATCGCCAGCAGCGCGACTGGCTGACGCTTCTGCGTCAGGGCGGGGCGTTAATGGCCGCCGCGCTGCTGCAATCGCTGCCCTGGCTGGCGGAGGGGGACGAGGGTCTTAACGCCCTGTTGTTGACGCTCACCGGCGGCCTGACTCTGGCGCCGACCTGTCTGGTGTTCTGGCACTACCTCACCAGCACCGTCTGGCGGCCCCTGGGGCCGTCGCTGGTGGCGCAGCCGGTAAACTGGCGCGGGCGGCATCTGATCTGGTATCTGTTGTTATTCACTATTAGCCTGTGGCTGCAGCTTGGGCTGCCCGCCGAGCTCTCCCGCTTTACCCCGTTTTGCCTTGCGCTGCCGATTATCGCCCTCGCCTGGCACTACGGCTGGCAGGGCGCACTGATCGCCACATTGATGAACGCTATCGCCCTGATTGCCAGCCAGACCTGGCACGATCACCCCGTCGATCTCCTGCTTTCGCTGCTGGCGCAGAGCCTCACCGGGCTGCTGCTGGGGGCGGGGATCCAGCGATTGCGCGAGCTTAACCAGTCGCTACAGAACGAGCTGGCGCGTAATCGTCGTCTGGCGGATCGCCTGCTGGAGACCGAAGAGAGCGTGCGCCGCGACGTCGCGCGCGAGCTCCATGATGATATCGGCCAGACCATCACCGCAATACGCACCCAGGCGGGGATCGTCCAGCGGCTGGCGCCGGACAACGCCAGCGTTCGCCAGAGCGGCCAGCTGATTGAACACCTCTCGCTGGGGGTTTACGACTCGGTGCGTCGCCTGCTGGGCCGCCTGCGTCCGCGCCAGCTTGACGACCTGCCGCTGGAGCAGGCGGTACGTTCTCTGATGCGCGAGATGGAGCTGGAGGACCGCGGTATCGTCAGCCATCTCGACTGGCGGATTAACGAGGCGGGGCTGAGCGAAAACCAGCGCGTGACCCTGTTCCGCGTCTGCCAGGAGGGACTGAACAATATCGTCAAGCACGCCAGCGCCAGCGCCGTGACCCTGCAGGGCTGGCAGCAGGAGGAGCGTCTGATGCTGGTGCTGGAGGATGACGGCTGCGGCCTGCCGCCGGGATCCAGCGCGCAGGGATTTGGTCTGACCGGCATGCGTGAGCGCGTGACCGCCCTGGGGGGCACGCTGACGATCTCCTGCACCCACGGTACCCGGGTGTGCGTCAATCTACCGCTGCGTTACGCCTGAGAGGATCGCTGATGTTCGCCTTTTTAAAAGCCCCGCCTGACGCTGCGCCGATTAGCGATAAACGCGAGCTTGATGCGCGTTATCGCTACTGGCGCCGCCATATCCTGTTGACCATCTGGCTGGGCTACGCGCTGTTCTATTTCACCCGCAAAAGCTTTAACGCCGCGGTGCCTGACATTCTCGCCAGCAACGTGCTAACCCGCAGCGATATCGGTCTGCTGGCCACGCTGTTTTACATCACCTACGGACTGTCGAAATTTTTCTCCGGTATCGTCAGCGACCGCTCCGATGCCCGCTATTTTATGGGGTTGGGGCTTATCGCCACCGGGGTGGTGAATATTCTGTTCGGTTTTTCTTCCTCACTGTGGGCCTTCGCCCTGCTGTGGGCACTGAACGCCTTCTTTCAGGGGTGGGGCTCGCCGGTCTGCGCCCGGCTGCTGACGGCCTGGTATTCACGCACCGAACGCGGCGGCTGGTGGGCGCTGTGGAATACGGCGCATAACGTGGGCGGCGCGCTGATCCCGATGGTGGTGGGAGCGGCGGCGCTACATTACGGCTGGCGCGCGGGGATGACCATCGCCGGCGGCCTGGCGATCCTCGCCGGATTATATCTGTGCTGGCGGCTGCGCGATCGTCCGCAGGCGGTGGGGCTACCCGCCGTGGGCGACTGGCGTCACGATGCGCTGGAGATTGCCCAGCAGCAGGAGGGCGCCGGGCTGACGCGCAAAGAGATCCTCACCCGATACGTGCTGGCAAACCCCTATATCTGGCTGCTGTCGCTGTGCTATGTGCTGGTGTACGTGGTGCGGGCGGCGATTAACGACTGGGGCAATCTGTATATGTCGGAGACGCTTGGCGTCGATCTGGTGACCGCTAACTCGGCGGTGACCATGTTCGAGCTGGGCGGATTTATCGGCGCGCTGGTGGCGGGGTGGGGCTCGGATAAGCTGTTTAACGGCAATCGCGGACCGATGAATCTGATCTTCGCCGCCGGCATTTTGCTGTCGGTTGGCGGCCTGTGGCTGATGCCGTTCGCCAGCTACGTGATGCAGGCGGCCTGCTTCTTCACCACCGGTTTCTTTGTCTTCGGCCCGCAGATGCTGATCGGCATGGCGGCGGCGGAGTGTTCGCATAAAGAGGCCGCCGGGGCGGCTACCGGGTTTGTCGGCCTGTTCGCATATCTTGGCGCGTCGCTTTCCGGCTGGCCGCTGGCGCAGGTAATGGATATCTGGCACTGGACCGGATTCTTCGTGGCGATCGCGATTGCCGCCGGCATTTCCGCGCTGCTGCTGCTGCCGTTCTTAAACGCGCAGGCGCCGCGCGCCGCCAGTGAAGCGTGATGCATCTCACTCTTTCGCCGCGAATGGGGCAAAACTAAGAAATTTTCCCGGTTTCACCTGGACGCCGTCTCAGGCCAGACGGCGCGCTGATTTTTACAATGCCTGGCTATGACGCAGGCATAAAAAATCAGCTCAGGAGATACCCATGCTGGCCTTTCTGAATCAGGTTCGTAAGCCGACCCTGGATCTGCCGCTCGACGTGCGGCGCAAAATGTGGTTCAAACCTTTCATGCAGTCCTATCTGGTGGTCTTCATTGGCTACCTGACCATGTACCTGATCCGCAAGAACTTTAATATTGCGCAGAACGACATGATCTCCACCTACGGGTTGAGCATGACCCAGCTGGGGATGATTGGCCTGGGCTTCTCCATTACCTACGGCGTAGGGAAAACCCTGGTTTCCTACTATGCCGATGGCAAAAACACCAAGCAGTTCCTGCCGTTTATGCTGATCCTCTCCGCCATCTGCATGCTGGGCTTTAGCGCCAGTATGGGTGCGGGTTCCACCAGCCTGTTCCTGATGATCGCCTTCTATGCGCTAAGCGGCTTCTTCCAGAGCACCGGCGGCTCGTGCAGCTATTCCACCATCACCAAATGGACGCCACGACGCAAACGCGGCACCTTCCTCGGCTTCTGGAATATCTCTCACAACCTCGGCGGCGCCGGCGCGGCGGGCGTGGCGCTGTTTGGCGCCAACTATCTGTTCGACGGCCACGTGATCGGCATGTTTATCTTCCCGTCGATTATTGCGCTGATCGTCGGCTTTATTGGCCTGCGCTACGGTAGCGACTCGCCGGAATCCTACGGCCTCGGCACGGCGGAGGAGCTGTTTGGCGAAGCGATCAGCGAAGAGGATAAAGAGACCGAAGAAAACGCGATGACCAAGTGGCAGATCTTTGTTGAGTACGTGCTGAAAAACAAAGTGATCTGGCTGCTGTGCTTCTCCAACATCTTCCTCTACGTGGTGCGTATCGGTATCGATCAATGGTCCACCGTGTATGCCTTCCAGGAGCTGAAGCTGTCGAAAGAGGTGGCGATTCAGGGGTTTACCCTGTTTGAGGTCGGTGCCCTGGTCGGCACGCTGCTGTGGGGCTGGCTGTCGGACCTGGCCAACGGCCGCCGCGCGCTGGTGGCCTGCATCGCGCTGGCGCTGATTATCGCCACTCTCGGTGTTTATCAACATGCCAGCAATCAGTACGTCTATCTGGCTTCGCTGTTTGCGCTGGGCTTCCTGGTGTTTGGCCCGCAGCTGCTGATTGGCGTCGCCGCCGTTGGCTTCGTACCGAAAAAAGCGATCGGCGCCGCCGATGGGATCAAGGGCACTTTCGCCTATCTGATCGGCGATAGCTTCGCCAAGCTGGGCCTCGGGATGATCGCCGACGGCACCCCGGTCTTTGGCCTCACCGGCTGGGCCGGCACCTTTGCGGCGCTGGACGCCGCCGCCATCGGCTGTATCTGCCTGATGGCCATCGTGGCTATCTTCGAAGAGCGTAAAATTCGCCGCGAGAAAAAGAACCGTATTTTGCAGACTGCCTGATTCACCAGGTATTTGGTAACCTTGCCCGGCCATTGCGCCGGGCTTTTTTATTTCTTGCGTAATATGCCAGGTCCGACAGTCGACAGCAGGCAAATTCCCATTATGATAGTCAGGCTGCGATTGGATGAGAGGATGCATGATCTGGATAGGACTGGCCACCCTGGTAGTGGTATTTGTTGTGGGATTTCGGGTGCTTACCTCTGATTCACGCCGCGCGATCCGCCGCCTGAGCGAACGCCTGGGCATCACGCCCGTCCCGCTGGAATCGATGATCGATCAGCTGGGTAAAACCGCCGGCAATGAGTATTTGCGTTACCTTGAACGGCCGAATGAAGCGCATCTGCAGAACGCTGCCCAGGTGCTGCTGATCTGGCAGGTTGCAATTGTCGACGCTAGCGAAAAAAACCTGCATTACTGGTATCGCCTGATGCAAAAAGCGCGTTTAGCGGCGCCGATCACCGAGGCGCAGATCCGCCTGGCGCAAGGGTTTCTGCGCGAGCTGGATCCGGATATGAGCGATTTGCATAACCTTCAGCAGCGCTATAACGACCTGTTTCTCCCGGAAGACGGCGTGCACTGGCTGCACTGATCTCATTGTTATTCGGCCTGGGGTTCATCGCTTTTTGTGCCGGATGGCGGCTGCGCCTTATCCGGCCTACGGTTTCCGCACTCGTCACTTGTAGGCCGGATAAGCGTAAGCGCCATCCGGCAGGATAACTACAGTAGGATTTTCAGGCCGTGTTTTTGTACGACGCTAAGCAATTTTAATGACATTCCGCTTGGTCGCTTAGCGCCAGTCTCCCATTTTTGCACGGTAGACACGCTGGTATTCAGATAACGAGCGAACACGGGTTGGCTAACATTGAGTTGTTCACGTAGCGCTTTAATTTCAATGGGTTGAAGTGCGGCTACGCTACCGAGACATGATTCATCAAATTGGCGCATTGTTTCCTGTGGGATTGCGCCAACGCTGAATAGCCCCGACGCAGCGCTATGGATCGCTTCGAAAGCCGGGCTTTTGTATTTATTTTTTGCTGTCATCGCAAATCTCCACCAGTTCTTTACTTTTAACTAAGACCGTCGTTTTCTCTTCAGAGAGATTGGCATAGTGTTTTGCTAACTCACGAAAACCCATTAACTCGCGATGGTTGATATTGGCCATATCCTGTTTGGCATATAGAAAGGTATAAAACCAATACCCTGCGCTTTTGGTAAGGATGATTGCGCGATCGCGATTCTTGTTGAGTCGCTTTTTATAAACCCCTCCTCCTAAATCAACCACCTTGCCCTGAAGCACAGATTGAATTGCCTGATAGAGCTCGTCGTCGGAAATGCCATGAGAGCTAGCCTCTCTGGCGAACCATTTGGTTTTGAAGATACGCATTGCTGACATCCTGTCGTTAAAAGTATAGCACATAGTGCTATATTAAATTCTCCTGAGATTTGTTAAAGCGATAGCAAGCATCGTTTTTTTAAACATGCGAGCAGCTACGCATCCTCTTATGAAAAGCGAGAATAGTTGCGAAAACGTTAAATGCGTCACAAACAAAATGTTACACTGCGCAGCTTTCCGCCACTTTCTTCGCAGGTCACTCATGAGTTATTCAAATGAAGCCAAACCCCATGCACGCGAACTCGCGCGACCAAACTGGTCGGCGGTCTTCGCGGTTGCTTTCTGCGTCGCCTGCCTGATTACCGTCGAATTTCTACCGGTCAGCCTGCTGACGCCGATGGCGCTGGATTTAGGTATCTCCGAAGGGATGGCCGGGCAGTCGGTGACGACGACGGCATTCGTCGCGATGTTTTCCAGCCTGTTTATCACTTCCGTCATTGGCAAAACCGATCGCCGCTACGTGGTGATCCTCTTTTCGCTGCTGCTGACCCTTTCCTGCCTGTTGGTGTCCTTTGCCGATAGCTTCACCCTGCTGCTGCTGGGACGCGCCTGTCTGGGGCTGGCGCTCGGCGGTTTCTGGGCGATGTCAGCCTCGCTGACCATGCGGCTGGTGCCGATGCGCGTGGTGCCGAAAGCGTTGTCGATTATCTTCGGCGCGGTATCCATCGCGCTGGTGATCGCCGCCCCGTTGGGCAGTTTCCTTGGCGGGCTTATCGGCTGGCGCAACGTGTTTAACGGCGCGGCGGTGATGGGTGTACTGTGTACGCTCTGGGTGCTGAAAGCGCTGCCGTCGCTGCCTGGTGAATCGGCGGCTCAGCAGCAAAATATGTTTGGCCTGCTGAAGCGGCCGGGGGTGATGGCCGGCATGTGCGCCATTTTCATGGCCTTTGCCGGACAGTTCGCCTTTTTTACCTATATTCGCCCGGTCTACATGACCCTCGCCGGGTTTGATGTCGATGGCCTGACGCTGGTGCTGCTGAGCTTTGGTATCGCCAGCTTCATCGGCACGTCGCTCTCCTCGGTGCTGCTCAAACGCTCGGTGAAAGCGGCGCTGGCGATTGCGCCGCTGGTGTTGACCGCCTGCGCGGCGGCGCTGGTGCTGTGGGGAGAAAGCAAAATCGTCGCCTCGACGGTGGCAATTATCTGGGGCTTCGCGTTCGCCTTGATCCCGGTGGGGTGGTCAACGTGGATCACCCGTTCACTCTCCGATCAGGCGGAAAAAGCCGGGTCGATTCAGGTGGCGGTGATCCAGCTGGCCAACACCTGCGGCGCCGCGGTCGGCGGCATTGCGCTTGACCACTTAGGGCTGCTGTCGCCGCTGGTGTTGTCAGGGGTATTAATGCTGTTTACCGGCCTGTTGGTGGCGGCCAAAGTGAAGGTGAATTCACCCGCTTAAGGCCGTTCGCCTTTTGCCAGCCGGGCGTTAATGTCGGCAATCACTTCCGGCAGGTCCGCCAGGGTATCAACCACATAATGCGCCCCGGCGGCATACAGCTTGCCTGCCGCCCGTTCGCGACGGGTGGCGATTTCTTCTTTCGACATCGCCTGGTACGCCTCCCAGGTAGCGCCGAATTCGTTACCGGACACCGCCAGGCCGACGCTCCACATCCCGGCATGTAACCCTTCGCTGATGCCCGGTGCGGCGTCATCGACCTTCACGCAGTGGGCCACATCGTCTATGCCCAGGGTAATCACGTTCTGCAGCGCCATCCACGGCCCGGGACGCCCGCCGGCGGGAAGGTCATCGGTGGCGACCCAGTGGTCCGGGGCATAGCCCTGCGCGGCGGCTGCTGGAACCAGCTTTTCCATCACCGGACGCGGATAGCCCGAGCAGGAGCCGATCTTCAGTCCGTCGGCGCGCAGCGCGGCGAGGGTGTCGACCACGCCGGCGATCGGAGCGGAAAAATCGACAACCTTAGCGATTTGCAGCGGCATAAACGCGGCGTAGATCGCATCAATATCAGCAGCCGTCATTGGCCGACCAAATTTCGCCTGCCAGCGGCTATCGACCGACGGCAGTTTGCCCAGCGCCTCAATGTGCTGCCATTTGCCAAGCCCCATCGGCACGCGGGCCTCTTCAAGGGTGAGCTCAATATCGAAGGCCTGGCGGAAGGCCTCGACGAAAATTTGCGTCGGCGCGAAGGAGCCGAAGTCCACGGTGGTGCCGGCCCAGTCGAGGATGAGTGCGGTGATACGGTTCATGGCGGTTCCTTATTGTTTCCAGTACATGGCGTTGTCGATGGCCGCCAGCAGGGCGGTGATGTCGGCGTCGTAGACTTCGCCGATGTTGCCGATGCGGAAGCAATCGCTTTGCGACACTTTGCCCGGATAGATAACGAAGCCCTGATCTTTCAGCTTCTGGTAGAAGGTGTGAAAGCGATACTGCGGCGCGTCCGGCGAATAAAAGGCGGTAATGATCGGCGAGTGCAGGCTGTCATCAAGCAGCGTCCGGAAGCCGAGCGCGCGCATTCCGGCGACCAGTCGGCGCTGATTGTGGCTGTAGCGCTGATGGCGGGCGCTGACGCCGCCCTCCTGGGCCAGTTCTTTCAGCGCCTGAGCGAAGGCCAGCACGGTATGGGTCGGTGAGGTGAAGCGCCACTTGCCGTGGTTATCCTCCATACAGCGCCACTGGGCGTAAAGATCCAGCGACAGCGAGCGCGAGCGGCCTTTGCAGGTGGCCAGCTCCGATTCGCGGGCGATGACGAAAGCGAAGCCCGGCACGCCCTGAATGCATTTGTTGGCGGAGCTTATCAGATAGTCAATATTCAGCGCGGCGATATCCAGCGGAATGCCGCCGAAGCTGCTCATCGCATCGACGATATAGCGTTTGCCATACTCCTTCGCCAGCGCGGCTACCTCTTCGATCGGGTTGAGCATGCCGGTGGTGGTTTCGCTATGCACCATCGCGATATGGGTGATCATCGGGTCATCCTGCAGGATCCGCGCGATCGCCGCCGCGTCCGGACGGGCGACTTCGCCGCAATCGTAAGGATGAAAGGCGATGCCCATCAGCTGCGCCATCTCAATCATACGCGCGCCATAGGCGCCATTGCTGACGATCAGCACTTTGCCCTGTTCGCCGATGACGCTGCCGAGCACCGCTTCGACCGCGTAACTGCCGCTGCCCTGCAGCAGCACCGCCGTATAACCGTCGGCCGGGGTGGCCAGCTGCACCAGCTGCTGGCGAATGGTCTGTACCACGCCGAGATTGTAATCATCATCCCAGGTGCAGCTATCGAACAACATCGCCTCTTTCACCGTGCGGGAGGTGGTTAGCGGGCCGGGAGTCAGCAGCAGGTAATTCCGTGAAGTCATTTGTCTCACCATTTGGTCTATACCAGATTGGTGTTTATCATGGAGACAAAGCCGGGGCAGGGTCAAAGGAAATGTGGCGCTGCAACAAAAAATTCATCTGGCTATGTATAATGAGCGCACCAAACGTGGCAGCGAGTAAACATGAAATCACCCTCTGGCGAGATGCCGCAATACCTGATGATTAAGGCGCAGCTGCAGGCGCGTATTCAAAACGGCGCCCTCAAAAGCGGCGATAAATTGCCTTCCGAGCGCGAGCTGTGCGCACTGTTCAACACAACCCGTATCACCGTGCGCGAGAGTCTGGCGCAGCTGGAGGCCAGCGGCGTGATCTACCGCGCCGACCGCCGCGGCTGGTTTGTGACGCCGGAGCGTCTGTGGCTGGATCCGACGCAGAACACCAACTTCCACAAGCTGTGTCTCGAACAGGGACGTGAGCCGAAAACGATGCTGCTTGATGGCCGCTTAACCGCCGTGCCGCTGGATGTGATGGCGCCGCTGGCGCTGCAGCCCTTCGATCAGATCTACCTGCTGACCCGCCTGCGCTATGCCGACGGGCGTCCGGTGTGCTATTGCGAAAACCACTGCCTGCCGGCCCGGGTGCCGGAGCTGCTGCGCCACGATCTCAATGGCAGTCTGACCGAGATTTATCAGAGTCACTACGACCTGATCTATACCAGTATGCATCTGTCGTTTTATCCCACCTCCATGCCGCCGCAAGCCGCAGAGGCGTTGGGGGTGATGGAGGGGCGCCCGGCGCTGCTGCTGCGCAGGCTGAATTACGATCAGCACGGGCGTATTCTTGATTACGATATCGAATACTGGCGGCATGACAGCCTGCGGATCGAAGTCGATACCCATTGATTTTATTGTATTAACCCTTCCCGTATCCCCGGTGGCGTCAGCGTTAACCGGGGGCGACGTATCCCCTTCGCTTTAACTCTTTCGACACACTTCTTTCATCGTTTTGTCATAAACCCTCGGTAGCGTGAACGCAAATCTGGTCTACACCAGAACAACTAACTGCGATGAGGCTAACACGATGAAACTCTCCCGACTTGCTCTGCTGTCCCTGTTCGCGCTGACCAGCTCCCCGGTTTGGGCGGACGGCGTCGTCACGGTTTACTCCGCCGACGGCCTGCATGACGGCGATAATAGCTGGTATCAGAGCCAGTTCGACGCCTTCACCAAAGCGACGGGTATCAAAGTGCAGTATGTGGAAGGCGGCTCTGGCGCGATCGTCGAGCGTCTGGCGAAGGAGCGCACCAATCCGCAGGCCGATGTACTGGTCACGGTGCCGCCGTTTATCCAGCGCGCCGCGAAAGAGCAGCTGCTGGCCACCTTTACCCCACAGGGCAGCGCGCAGATCCCCGGCGCCAATGACCGCTATTCGCCGCTGGTGAACAACTATCTGACCTTCATCTATAACGGCCAGTTGCTGAAAACCGCGCCGGCCAGCTGGCAGGATCTGCTGGATAGCCGCTTTAAGAATAAGCTGCAGTACTCCACGCCGGGCCAGGCGGGGGACGGCACCGCGGTGATGCTGCAGGCCTTCCACAGCCTTGGCGGCAAAGATGCCGGCTTCGAGTATCTGGGCAAGCTGCAGGCCAATAACGTCGGCCCATCGGCCTCCACCGGCAAGCTGACGGCGCTGGTCAACAAAGGCGAGCTGTACGTCGCCAACGGCGATCTGCAGATGAACCTGTCGCAGATGGCGCGTAACCCGAACGTCAAAATCTTCTGGCCGGCGGACGACAAAGGCGAGCGCAGCGCGCTGGCGCTGCCCTACACCATCGGGCTGGTGCAGAACGGACCGAACAGCGAAAACGGCAAGAAGCTGATTAATTTCCTGCTGGATAAACCGGCGCAATCCAGCGTCAGCGCGCGCTCCTGGGGCTTACCGGTGCGCAACGACGTGGCGCCGGATGACGCTAACTTTAAGGCAGCGCAGGCGGCGCTCGACGGCGTGAAGCGCTGGGAACCCAACTGGGACGACGTCGCGGTTTCTCTCTCGGCGGATATCGCCCGCTGGCATAAAGTGACCGATAGCGAGTAAGCCTGATGTTAATGAAAACCACCGTCATCTCTTCCCCGTCGCTAGCGGGGACCTCCGGGATCACCCTGGACTCGCTGCGCGTTTCCTACCACGGCAACGTGGTCTTAAAACCGCTGTCATTGACCATTGAGCCCGGTGAAGTGCTGGCGCTGATTGGCCCTTCCGGTTCCGGGAAAACCACCGTGCTGCGGGCGATTGCCGGTTTTGTGCAACCGGCTGGCGGGCGGATCCTGATCGGCGACACGGACGTCACCCACCTGCCGCCTTACCAGCGCGGGCTGGCGATGGTGGTGCAGAACTACGCGCTGTTTCCTCATATGAAGGTGGAAGACAACGTCGCCTTCGGCCTGCGGGCGCAAAAGCAGCCCAGGGGGCTTATCGCCGGGCGGGTGACCGAAGCCTTAAACATCGTCGGTATGGCGGACTACGCCACCCGCTATCCGCATCAGCTTTCCGGCGGCCAGCAGCAGCGCGTGGCGATAGCCCGCGCGATTGCCGTGCGTCCTCGGGTGTTACTGCTTGATGAACCACTGTCGGCGCTGGACGCGCAAATTCGCCATAACATGGTGGAAGAGATTGCCCGTCTGCACCGCGAACTGCCGGAGCTGACCATCCTCTACGTTACCCACGATCAGACCGAAGCGCTGACCCTGGCGGACAAAATCGGCATTATGAAAGACGGGTCGCTGATCGCCCACGGTGAAACGCACGAGCTGTACCACTATCCGCCGAACCGCTTTAGCGCCGAATTCCTCGGCCGCGCCAATATCCTGCAGGCGACGGCGCTGAAAGACAGCCCCGAGCCGGGGCTGGTTAGCGTAAGCTGCGGCGGCGGCCTGATTAACGCCTTCAGCCGGGGCGGCCTGCATGGCAACAATAAGCTGTTATGCATTCGCCCGCAGCACATGAGCCTGGCGCCGCGATCGGCAACCAGTAATCGCCTCAACGCCACCCTGATGTCGGTGCACTGGCAGGGCGATCTGACGCATCTGCTGTGCGACGTCGCGGGCGAAGCGGTGCGGATCGTCATGACTCAGGTCAACCCACTGCCGCGCGCGGGGGATAAGCTGGCGCTCTACTTCGAACCTGGCGATGCGGTTCTGATCGAGGTGCAATGATGGCGCAAACCTTAATACTCACGCCCCCGGCGCGAAACCTGCGCCCTTATCTGTGGCTGGCGTTGCCGCTGCTGGTGCTGGCGACGCTGTTTTTCTATCCGCTGCTGCTGATCGCCGAACAGGCGCTTCGCGACGCCAGCGGCAATCTGAGCCTTGAGACCTTCTGGCAGGTGATTGACTCAAAACGCTTTATTGGCGCGCTGCTCAATACCTTACAGATTGCGGTGTTCGCCACCCTTGGCTGCCTGGTGCTTGGCAGCGTCCTGGCGCTGATTCTGGTATTTATTCCGTTCCCCGGCAGCCAACTGGTGGGCCGGGTCATTGATACTTTTATTGCGCTGCCGACCTTTCTTATCACTCTCGCGTTCACCTTTATTTACGGCTCGGCGGGGCTGCTCAACGGCACCCTGATGGCGCTGTTTGCTTTTGAACTGCCGCCGGTAGACTTCCTCTATTCGATTAACGGCGTGATTCTGGCGGAGATTACCGTGTTTACGCCGCTGGTGATGCGCCCGCTGATGGCGGGACTGCGGCAGATAGATAAGAGCCAGCTGGAAGCGGCGAGTATTCTCGGCGCTCATCCGTTACGGGTGATTACCCAGGTTATCTTCCCGGCGGCGCTGCCGGCGCTGATGGCGGGCGGCAGCCTGTGCCTGCTATTGACCACTAACGAGTTCGGGATCGTGCTGTTTATTGGCGCCAAAGGGGTCAATACCCTGCCGATGATGGTCTACAGCAAGGCGATTCTGGAGTCGGATTACAGCGTGGCCTGCATGATTGCGCTGATCAATATTTTGCTGTCGCTGGGGCTGTTTATGCTCTATCGGCTGGCGGCGGTGCGCACTGGCGTAAGGAGTTAACGATGTTGATTTGGTCGCGTAAAGGCCGCGCGGCGGCGGGCGCGCTGGCGGTGACGCTTTTTGCCGGCGTTTTCCTGCTGCCGCTGGCGGTGATTTTACTCTCCAGCCTGAGTAAACAATGGAACGGCCTGCTGCCCACCGGCTTTACCTTTGCCCACTTTGTTAACGCGTTTCGCGGGGCGGCGTGGGATTCGCTGTTTTCCAGCCTGGTGGTGGGCTTCTGCGCCAGCCTGCTGGCGCTGCTGTGCGGGATGTGGGCGGCGCTGGCGCTGCGCCAGACTGGCGCGAAGCTGCAGAAATATCTTGGGCTGATGTTTTATCTGCCCAGCGCCATCCCCTCGGTTTCCGTGGGACTGGGCATTCTGGTGGCCTTCAGCCAGGGGCCGCTGCAGATGAACGGCACCTTCTTTATCGTCCTGGCGGCGCATTTCGTGCTGATCTCGGCCTTTACCTTCAGTAACGTCACGACCGGCCTGGCGCGGATTTCCGCTGATATTGAAAACGTCGCCTCCAGCCTGGGCGCTTCACCGTGGTACCGCCTGCGCCATGTGACGCTGCCGCTGATGACGCCGTGGATGATCTCGGCGCTGGCGCTGAGTTTATCGCTGTCGATGGGGGAGTTGGGGGCGACGGTGATGATCTATCCGCCGGGCTGGACGACGCTGCCGGTGACCATTTTCAGCCTGACCGATCGCGGTAATATCGCCGATGGCTCGGCGCTGACCATCGTGCTGGTGGGCGTCACGCTGCTGTTGATGATGAAGCTGGAGCGTATCGCCCGCCGATTAAGCCAGAGATAAAGAATTGATGACGCCACCAGGGCACGGGGCTGACTGCCCGGCGGAGCTGTTGCTTGCCGGTCCTGGGGGTGGGATCCGGCAGGCCTCCTCAGTCGTAGCCCGGCTAAGCGTAGCGCCAGCCGGGAACGCTCCTTCGGCAACGCTATCGCATCAGAACCACGCCTCAAACATCCCGCCGACGTTCAGCGAATCCAGCTGCTGGTCCTGGGTGCCGTTCACCTTCGCGGTATGCTCATTGTCCACCTGGCCGCCGGTGACGTAGAAGCGCAGCATCGGACGGAACTCCGGCCCCATACCGATGGCGATGTTCTGCGACAGCGTCAGCTTCCAGCCGTGGTTATCCCCGCCCTGGTCGTAGTCCACGCGCTGGTAGCCCGCTTCCAGCCAGGTGGAGTGCACGTCGTTCCAGAAGTACATCGGCCGCACGATGGCGCCGTAGTTTTTACGGTTGTCGGTGTTGTCCCTGCCGTTGTCGTAGTCGTGGAAGGCCAGCAGATATTCCACCTGCGCCTGCTGAGTGAACTTATGGCTGCCCTCGAAGCTGGCGTAGACCGTGGTCAGGTCGTCGGTTTTGTTATAGACGCTGTTATCCGAGTTGTCGGAGTAGCGCAGGATCACCTTGTTCACCCCGCTGTCGTTGGTGTGGCTCAGCACCAGCCCGCCCTGCCAGGCTTCGAGGCGCGCGTCGCTGTCCACCGCCTTCGAGTCAAAGCCGTAGTTGGCGTACACCTCGACGTCGATCGGCCCGGCCTTGATGTTGTGGGTTTTGGTGGTCAGCGCGTAGTGGCCGTTGTCGCCGGTGTCGGAGCTACCGGTACAGGTGATGCGCGACGGGTTGGTCTCGTCGGCCATCACTTCCGGACTACAGGATTTCACCTGCGACACCGCCGCCACGTCGAACTGCACGCCGCCGATATCAAAGTTCTTCACCCCGGCGCCCTGGCCGTCGTGGTTCATCCAGAAGTAGTCGTTGATCCCCTGTTGCGGACGCTGG
>NZ_JBKGTJ010000008.1:0-101826 GCF_049472055.1 Klebsiella pneumoniae complex sp. WS1778 | reverse complement strand
CGCCAGCGTTCAATCTGAGCCATGATCAAACTCTTCAATTTAAGTTTGATGCTCAAAGAATTAAACTTCGTAATGAATTACGTGTTCACTCTTGAGACTTGGTATTCATTTATTGTCCGAAGACATTAAGAATCCATGTCACTTTGAGTGCCCACACAGATTGTCTGATAAATTGTTAAAGAGCAGTTGCAACGCGGCTTTCAGCTCACCGTTGCGAGGTCCCGTATAATACGTTTTCCTCATTCAGAGTCAAGCCCTTATTTTGCTTTTCTCTGTCGGTTTTCAGCGCTGAACTTCATCGCCGAAACCCTGCTGACCCGGCGGCTCGCTTGCCGTTGTTCCGTGTCAGTGGAGGCGCATTATAGGGAGTTCTGAGACGTTGACAAGCCCTGTTTTCAAAAAATTATTCAACCGTCTCTTTTTTGTGCAAAACGCCGTTAAAGCGGTAATTTTTCCAGCGTCGAGAAGCCATAGCGATGCAAAACGGGTAAAAGTTGTTCCGTTTCTGCCGTCAACGCCATGCAGAATGCTTTATTCTCGTCGCTGGACTTCGCATCCGGCGCTTCATGCTCTAACAGCCAGGCGGTGCGACGGGCAATCGCCGCGCCGGAATCAATCAGCCGCGTGCCTTCCGGCAGAACGCACTGCAGCTCCTCCTGTAAAAGAGGAAAATGGGTGCAGCCCAGCACCACCGTATCCGGCGGCTCCTGCATCCGCAGCCACGGGCGCAGGATACGGCGCAGCTCTTCTAACGGCACAGGCTCGCCGTGCAGCTTCGCTTCCGCCAGCTCCACCAGCTCCGCCGACCCCAGCATCTCAATCCGACATTCATTGGCAAAGCGGTCGATCAGCTCACGGGTATAAGGACGCTTTACGGTACCGCGCGTCGCCAGCAGACCAACAATGCCGTTCGCCGTTAAGCGGGCGGCGGGCTTGATCGCCGGCACCACGCCAACAACGGGGAAGGCGAACTTTTCACGCAGGGCAGGCAGGGAGACGGTACTGGCGGTATTGCAGGCGATCACCGCCAGCGCCAGGGGATAACGCTGCTGGACAGCGGTGACGATTTCCACAACGCGCTCAACGATAAACTCCTCGCTCTTCTCGCCATAGGGGAAGGCAACGTTATCGAAAGCATAGATGTAATGCAGATTCGGCAGCAGCTGCCGAATCTCATTATAAACCGACAACCCACCGACGCCGGAATCAAACACCAGCACGGTGGGACGTGGATCAGAAGGTGTAGCTGCCAGACAAGGTGTATTCCCGTCCTGCAGATTGGTAGCCATAAACTGTCTCGTAATCTTTATCGAACAGGTTGGCTATTTTACCACGAACTGTCAGGTGTGAGGTGACGGGATACGATAAACCGACATCCCAGAGGCTCAACCCACCCATATTGACGGTACGCGAATTGTCGTAATCATAATCGTAGCGCTTGCCGATGTAGTGATACGTCACATCCCACCCCAGATCGTAGACCTGGCCGTTCAGCTCGTATTTCACCTGCTGCTTCGCCCGGCGATAGAGGATCTTGTTAGTTTCATCATCGCGAGGGTCAACATACTGCAGCGTCAGATGGTGCTCCACCGGCCCTGTGGTGACATTTCCCGTCCACTCCAGCCCCTTGATCGTCGCCGACTTGACGTTGTAATAGGCGTTGTTGTCGTAATCGATGAGGTTTTGAATCTCATAGCGATACGCGGAGAGACGCCAGTCGACCGGCCCCGTTAACCCTTCAAGGCCCGCTTCCCACTGCTTCGACTCCTCTGGCTTCAGGTTCGGGTTAGAGGCGATGCCAAAGCGTTCTGCGCCGTACTGCTGCCCGAGGGAGGGGGCGAGGAATCCTGTGCCGTACGAGAGCGTTGTCCGATAACCGTCGATAAATTCCCAGCCTGCCGCCGTCTGCCAGGTACCGTGCCAGCCAAACTGCTCGTCATGATCCTCACGGCCGGAAGCTTCCAGCGTCACGCTGTCAATCTGCTGCTGGCCCGTCAGATAAAGACCGGTGGTATCGCGCTTATACACGTCGGTACTGGTCGTTCCGCTGGATTTCAGCTTCTCCTGTTTCCAGTCTACGCCGCCGCTCACCGCGCCATGGCCCACCACAACATTATTTCCCCACTGGATATAGCGCTGTTCCATATCATCCAGGGTGGTGCCCGCGGCATAGCGGCCAGCGTCGCTGCTGTAGTTGTAATCTTTAATACGCTGATAGTTCGCAATCAGCTGGGAGGAGTAAATTCCGGAGTGGTAGTGCAGACCGGTATCCCAGGATTGGGTATAGGACTGATCTTCATCGTTTCCACCTGCGTAGCCCCAGTTACCCTGGTCATAGTCAGCATTGGCGGAATAACCATAGCCGCGGAAGAATCCCGAGAAGTTATCATCGAACTGATGCTGTACCCCGCCCCACAGCATTTTATTGCGGTAGCCGTCGCGATCGCTGTCGCCGCTATAAGAGGAGTTCGGCTGGACGTTAAACCCTTTGGTGGTCTGATAGGCGCCGGCAGCGGTAACCAGCGTATCGCCAAACCGCTTGTTGAAGGCGCCATCATAGGACTGATAGCCGTTCGTTCCCGCGCCGGCGTTGATCTGCGAACGCTCAGCGTCGGTCATGGTGATAATGTTCACCACCCCGCCGATCGCTCCGGAGCCGTACACCGCGGAGCGCGGGCCGCGGATATATTCCACCCGCTGGACTAAAGAGATAGGGATCTGACTGATATCCACGCCGTTGGAGATCCCCGGACGCGCCATCGGCACACCATCGATCAGCACCAGCACGTGGCGAGCCTCCGTCCCCCGAACATACAGCGAAGCGCTCTGCCCCATGCCGCCATTGCGGGCAATATCGACCCCGGGAAGACGACGCATGACATCGTTTAAATCTTTGGACTGCCAGCGATCGATGTCATCACGCGTCACTATATCGGTCGGCGCCAGCACGGTATTGACCGGCTGTTGAAAACGGTTTGCTGTCACCACCAACGTATCTGAATTGCTATCCTGCGCCCAGCCGGAAAATGCCGTGACGGATAAGGCCGTCATCAGCGAAGATTTTTTAATCATTGTAAAAGCATCCGAAACAGAAAAAGGATGCCGCAGGTTTTATCAGTTGCTCGCGACGATAAAACCCAGTGCGACGTATTCCGGCAGGTCTTCGGGCTTGGAGGCTGTTTCAAGAAATAATGACTTCCCACGGCTAACCGCAGTGTCTGCACCGAGTGCGCTTATTTCTCACCTTCCTTACCGCTGCGCGTCAGCCCCAGATTTCCACTGGGTTCCCTTTTAACTCACAGGACCGGTAGGCGAATGCTACAATCAGAATCATATAGATGTCCAGACTGCTAATTATATTTCCCGCGGCATTCGAGGCTGGACATCCCCGGCGCTTTCCCTACAATCCCCGCGTACTTATTTTATTCAGGATACATCATGACCCCCGAACACCTTCCTACCGAACAATACGAAGCGCAGCTGGCAGAAAAAGTCGTCCGTTTGCAAACCATGATGGCGCCTTTTGCCGCGCCGGTTCCGGAAGTGTTTCGTTCGCCGGTCAGCCACTACCGTATGCGCGCCGAGTTCCGTCTGTGGCACGATGGCGACGACCTGTACCATATAATTTTCGATCAGCAGACCCGGTCGCGGATTCGCGTTGACAGCTTCCCGGCCGCCAGCGCGCTCATCAATCAGCTGATGACCGCCATGCTGGAGGGCGTACGCAACAATCCCGTGCTGCGCCATAAGCTGTTCCAGATTGACTATCTGACCACCCTCAGCAATCAGGCGGTCGTCTCGCTGCTGTATCATAAAAAGCTGGACGATGCCTGGCGTGAGCAAGCGGAGGCGCTGCGTGACGCCCTGCGAGCCCAGGGGCTCAATGTGCATCTCATTGGTCGGGCGACCAAAACTAAAATCGAGCTCGATCAGGATTATATAGATGAACGTCTGCCGGTTGGCGGTCGGGAGATGATCTACCGTCAGGTGGAAAACAGCTTTACCCAACCGAACGCGGCAATGAACATTCAAATGCTGGAGTGGGCGCTGGATGTCACCAAAGGAGCGACCGGCGACCTGCTGGAATTGTACTGCGGCAACGGTAACTTCTCGCTGGCGCTGGCGCGTAATTTCGATCGCGTCCTGGCCACCGAAATCGCCAAACCGTCGGTGGCGGCGGCGCAGTACAACATAGCCGCCAACCATATCGACAACGTGCAGATTATCCGCATGGCGGCGGAAGAGTTTACTCAGGCGATGAACGGCGTGCGTGAGTTTAACCGGCTGCAGGGTATCGATCTGCAAAGCTATCAGTGCGAGACCATTTTCGTTGATCCGCCGCGTAGCGGGCTGGACAGTGAAACGGAAAAGATGGTGCAGGCCTATCCGCGTATTCTGTACATTTCGTGCAACCCGGAAACGCTGTGCCGCAATCTGGAAACGCTAAGCCAGACGCATAATGTTACCCGGCTGGCGCTGTTCGACCAGTTCCCGTATACCCATCACATGGAATGCGGCGTGCTGTTGACCCGGAAATAGGCCAAAAAAAACCGGCAACGTCATATTGCCGGTTTTTTATCACTGGCGGCTTATTCGGCTGCCGTATTTTTGCGGTTACGCATCTTGTAGCCGATCCAGAAGACCATCACGACGGACAGAACGGCCGGGAAGAAGTTAGAGCCGATATCCGGGTACTCCGCACGCACGACGGTGCTGTACAACAGCACCCCGAGAATAAAAAAGGCGGCGGCGAGGCCCGGTAGCCCGACGGGCATACTGCGATTCTGATAGCGCTGATGCAGACAGTAGACCGTCAGCAGCAGGGATAAGATGGGGAAGACGGAAAACGGAACTATCGAACTGAACAGCGCCGCAAAGGCGCCATTAATAGATAACCCGGCAATCAGCGCCAGCAGCAGCGTACCTTTATCTTGAACTGAGTGTTTCATTGCTCGTCCTTCACGTTATTCGGAATGATGTGACATTTTTTCTTGTTCACGGCGATACCAGTAATACGCGCCTTTAGAGATCATTCTGAGCTGCAGTACCAACCGTTCTTCCAGCTGTCGGCGCTGTTCAGGGCCGACATCCAGCGCTTCCGCGCCAGCGCTAAAAACGATGGTGACCATAGCTTCAGCCTGCGCTTCGGTAAAGGCGCGCGGCATATGGTTTTCGAGTTCTAAATAGTCGGCGAGTTCCGCAATAAAGTGCTGGATCTCGCGTGCGACGGCGGCGCGAAACGCCGCAGAAGTTCCCGAGCGCTCGCGCAGCAGCAGGCGGAAGGCGTTCGGGTTGTTACCGATAAACTCCATAAAGGTCGAGACCGAGGTGCGGATCACGCTGCCGCCTTTGGCAATCCGCTGGCGCGCCTGGCGCATCAGCTGGCGCAGCATCAGTCCGCTCTCATCGACCATCGTCAGGCCTAACTCATCGACATCGCGAAAATGACGATAAAAGGACGTCGGCGCGATCCCTGCTTCCCGCGCCACTTCACGCAAACTCAGGCTGGCGAAACTCCGCTCAGCGCTAAGTTGGCTGAATGCCGCTTCCACCAGCGAACGGCGGGTTTTTTCTTTTTGTTGTGCTCTTACGCCCATCACGATGTATGAATCCTTCCAATAGCCCTGCTGGCACTATACCAGAGATTAAAACTAATCGGTTTGCCCTGGATTGTGAATGATTGTTTACGAGCCGTTTCTGCTTTTATGCCGCAAAAAAGCACAACGATAATTGGGTTAAAGCGCAGCGAATGTTATCATCGTGTTTATTTTATGTATAAAACAGGTGAGTAATGCCATGTCACACTCTTGGGATTATGATGCAATAGTGATTGGTTCCGGTCCTGGCGGCGAAGGCGCCGCCATGGGACTGGTGAAACAGGGAGCACGCGTTGCCGTCATCGAGCGCTACCATAATGTCGGCGGCGGTTGCACCCACTGGGGCACCATCCCGTCGAAAGCCCTCCGCCATGCCGTCAGCCGTATTATCGAGTTTAACCAAAACCCCCTCTACAGCGACCACTCCCGCCTTCTTCGCTCTTCTTTCGCCGACATCCTTAACCATGCCGACAGCGTCATCAACCAGCAGACTCATATGCGCCAGGGATTCTATGAGCGCAACCACTGTGAAATTCTGCAGGGCAATGCCCACTTCGTTGATGAGCATACTCTGGCGCTGGAGTGTCATGACGGCACGGTTGAGACGGTGACCGCGGAGAAATTCGTTATCGCCTGCGGATCTCGCCCCTACCATCCGGCGGATGTCGATTTCCACCACCCGCGCATCTATGACAGCGATTCGATTCTCAGCCTGCAGCATGAGCCGCGCCATGTGATCATTTACGGCGCCGGGGTAATCGGTTGTGAATATGCGTCGATCTTCCGCGGCATGGAGGTGAAGGTCGATCTGATCAACACCCGCGATCGTCTGCTGGCCTTCCTCGATCAGGAGATGTCAGATTCGCTCTCTTATCACTTCTGGAACAGCGGCGTGGTCATTCGCCACAACGAGGAGTATGAGAAAATTGAGGGGGTGGATGACGGGGTGATCATGCACCTGAAGTCCGGCAAAAAACTGAAAGCCGATTGCCTGCTGTACGCCAACGGCCGCACCGGCAATACCGACACTCTGGCGCTGGAAAATATCGGTCTGCAGACCGACAGCCGCGGTCAGCTGAAGGTCAACAGCATGTATCAGACCGCCCTTCCGCACATCTATGCGGTTGGGGATGTCATCGGCTATCCGAGCCTCGCCTCCGCGGCGTACGATCAGGGACGCATTGCCGCCCAGGCGCTGGTGAAAGGCGAAGCCTCAGCGCATCTGATTGAAGATATCCCGACCGGGATCTACACCATTCCGGAAATCAGCTCCGTCGGGAAAACCGAGCAGCAGCTGACGGCGATGAAAGTGCCGTATGAGGTGGGTCGCGCTCAGTTTAAACACCTGGCGCGGGCGCAAATCGTTGGCATGAGCGTGGGAACCCTGAAGATCCTGTTCCATCGGGAGACCAAGGAGATCCTCGGCATTCACTGCTTTGGCGAACGCGCAGCCGAAATCATTCACATCGGCCAGGCGATCATGGAGCAGAAAGGTGGTGGTAACACCATTGAGTACTTCGTCAACACCACCTTTAACTACCCGACCATGGCGGAAGCGTACCGGGTTGCCGCGCTGAACGGCTTAAACCGCCTGTTTTAACGCCTTGTCGAAATGGCCATCCATCGTGCCGCGGATGGCCTCCGCCAGATGTTCGTAGCGGCTGCGCAGCGGTGAGCCCGGACGGTAAACCAGACCGATGGTGCGTCTTGGCTCTGGCTTAATGCACGGCAGGTAGACCACGCCATCGCGTTTTCTTTCCTGCGGCACCGCCAGCGCAGGCAGCAGGGTAATACCGCTGCCTGCCGCTACCATATTGCGCAGCGTTTCCAGGCTGGTCGCGCGGAAGTGGGTATCCTCATCCGCCCCCGCTTCAAAGCAGAAGCCCATCGCCTGATCGCGCAGGCAGTGCCCATCCTCCAGCATCAGCAGCTTTTCACCGGCCAGATCCGACATCGGCACCCGATCGCGGTTTGCCCACGGATGATCCTCATAGATAGCCAGCATCATCGGCTCATCGAACAGCGGCACCTCGATAAAGGCCTCGCTCTCTTTGACCAGCGCCAGGATGGCGCAGTCGAGCTTACCGCTGTCGAGCTGAGCCAGCAGCTGATGGGTCTGCGCTTCGTGCAGATACATTTCCAGCTTCGGGAAGGTCTGATGCAGCATCGGAATGATGTGCGGCAGCAGGTACGGGCCAATTGTCGGGATCAGGCCGATATGCAGCGGCCCGGACATGGTTTCCCCTTGTTGGCTTGCCATCTCCTTGAGCACTTTTACTTCGCGTAACACGGTACGCGCCTGATCCACCAGCAACAGCCCCGCCTGGGTAAACAGAACCTTACGGCTGGTGCGCTCCAGCAGCATGACGCCAAGCTCATCCTCCAGCTTGCGGATCTGTCCGCTGAGCGTCGGTTGGCTCACATGGCATGAGTCAGCCGCCCGCCGGAAGTGGCGGTGTTCGGCGAGCGCTACCAGGTATTCAAGATCGCGAATATTCATTATTCATCCTCCATCGCCACGATAGTCCATGGCGATAGATAGCATAGCAACGAACGATTATCCCTATCAAGTTTTCTGTTCAATAATACACCCATAAAGACGGTGAACCTCTGAAAACCACTGGCCCGTCACACTGTTTCTCTACCCGAACAACTAAAGCCAACGTGAACTTTTGCGGACCTTGCGTCCGCTTTTTTTTTGCATAAAAAACCCGGCGTCGCTGGGCTCGGCCGGGTCAGGGGGGCAGATATCTAAGGATTAGCTCAGACGGGCCTTCGCCTCGCCGATAGCCTGCGCCACCTGCTGCGGCGAGACGCCGCCTTTTGCCGCGCGTTTATCCAGGCAGGACTGCAGCGACAGGATCGGATAAACATCGTCCACAATCACCGGGCTGAATTTCTGCAGATCGGCCAGGGCCAGCGCTTCCAGCGGTTTCCCTTGCGCAATGGCTTCCACCACCGCTTCACCGACAATATGGTGCGCCTCGCGGAACGGTACGCCTTTCGCCACCAGATAATCCGCCAGCTCCGTGGCGTTGGCATAGCCCTGCTGCGCCGCTTCCGCACAGCGCGGACGTTTTACCTGGATGCCATCCAGCACCAGGGTCGCCATATGCAGGCAGTCGAGCCAGGTATCCAGGGCGTCGAAAAGCCCCTCTTTATCTTCCTGCATATCTTTGTTGTAGGCCAGCGGCAGCCCTTTCAGGGTCATCATCATGCCGGTCAGCGCGCCCTGCACGCGACCGCATTTGCCACGGATAAGCTCCAGGGCGTCCGGGTTTTTCTTCTGCGGCATCAGCGAGGAGCCTGAGGTTACGCGGTCGGAAAGCTCGACGAAATTCGCCTCGCCGGAGTTAAAGAAAATCAGATCTTCCGCAAAGCGCGACAGATGCACCATGCCGATAGAGGCATCGGAAAGCAGCTCCAGAACATGGTCACGGTCGGACACGCTGTCGAGGCTGTTTCGGGTGGCGGAGGCAAAGCCCAGCCACCCGGCCAGCTGCTCGCGGTCGATCTCATACGCCGTTCCCGCCAGCGCGCCGCAGCCCAGCGGGCTAACGTCGAGGCGCTTCAGCGCGTCCTGCAGGCGGCTTTCGTCGCGCGCCAGCATTTCGACATAGGCCAGACACCAGTGCGCGAACGTCACCGGTTGGGCGCGCTGCAGGTGGGTGTACCCCGGCATCACCGCGTCCTGGTTCTGCTGGGCCGTCTCCACCAGCGCGCTCTGCAGCTGGCGGTTCGCCGACAGCAATTCGACAACGGTATCTTTGCACCACAGTTTAAGATCGGTAGCGACCTGGTCGTTACGGCTGCGGCCGGTATGCAGTTTCTTGCCCAACTGGCCCACTTTGTCGATCAGTTTGCCTTCCACCCAGCTGTGAATATCTTCGGCATCGCTGGCGAGGATTTGCTGCGGATTGGCGCGCACCTCTTCCAGTAGCACATTCAGCGCTTCTTCCAGCTGCTGCTGTTCAGCGGCACTCAGAACGCCGACCGTTACCAGCGCTTTCGACCAGGCGACAGAGCCAACGATATCCTGCTCCGCCAGACGATAGTCGAAGCGCAACGAGTCATTGAACTGTTTAAACCGTTGATCTGCTGCCTGTGTAAAACGCCCGCCCCAAAGTGCCATAACATGCTTCCTTTATTCGTTAGTTCCGCCGGTGGCGTTGTGCCTCCCCGGCCTACGGTCTTGTAAGCCCGGCAGACAACGCGCCGCCGGGCATGAAATCTTAAGCCAGAATACGTGTGCCGATAGGCGTGCCGTTAAACAACGCCGGCAGCTGCTCGGCGTGACGCCAGGAGGCGATGTCCACCGGACGGCCCAGAGCGCGCGCGGCGTCGAGGGCCGCATTCACTTTGACAATCATGCCGTCGGTGATAATCCCCTGCTCGATCAGTTGCTCCGCTTTCTCGGCGGTCATCTCGGCAATGCGCTGCCCTTTACCGTCGAGGATACCGCTGACGTCAGACAGCAGAATCAGATCCGCCCCCAGGGTAGCCGCCAGCGCCGTCGCCGCCTGGTCAGCATTGACGTTCATCAGCTGGCCCTCATCGGTCACGCCGATAGAGCTCACCACCGGCAGGTAACCGCCCGCCAGCAGGGTGTTGATCAGCGTCGGAGAGCCCGGCTGCGCCAGCCCGACATGGCCCAGCTCAGCATCCAGCTGCGTCACCTTCACGCTACCGCCATCGCCGAGGAACAGGCCGACAGAGGCCAGACCGTGCTTTTTCGCCCACGCCAGCAGCGTCTTGTTAGCGGTTCCCGCCAGCGCGCCGGTGATGATGTCGATTTGCTCAGCCGGCGTCACCCGCAGACCATTTTTCTTCTGCACCGGCAGATTGAGCTGCTTCATCAGCTCATCCACCACGCAGCCGCCGCCGTGGACGATAATCAGCGGACGCTGGTGCGCTTCACGGTAATTGACCAGCGCGGTAAACAGACGCTCCAGCGCTTCTTCGCTATCGAGTAATACGCCGCCGAGTTTGATAATTAATGGGTTCATCATCACACCTTAAATAAGAGACTGCGTCTCAGCGAAGCCGAAACGAATATTCGCGCACTGCACCGCCTGCGCTGCGGCGCCTTTCAGCAGATTATCTTCTGCCGCGACGACGATGAGATGATCGTCCTGCACGGCAAAACCGATATCACAGAATGGCAGACCTTCGACGCTTTTCACTGCGGGCACGCCTTTATCATATAAACGTACCAGCGGTTTATCGGCGTAAGCCTGCTGGTAAACCGCCGCGATCTGCGCATGGCCAACGCCCGGCTTCAGGCGGCAGGTAATGGTTTCCAGAATACCGCGTTTAAAATTACCCAGGTGCGGGGTAAAAATCACTTTCGCTCCGAGGTGGCTGGCAATCTCCGGCTGATGACGATGGTTAAATATGCCGTACGGCTGCAGGCTGACTTCACAGAAGCTGTTGCCGATCGCGGCTTTGCGTCCCGCGCCGCTCACCCCGCTGGTGGCGTTGATCACTGGCCACTGGTTGAGATCCAGCAGACCGGCATCGATCAGCGGCTTCAGCGACAGCTGCGCCGCCGTTGGGTAGCAGCCAGGCACCGCGATTAACTGCGCTTCTTTAAGCGCATCCGCGCTCCACTCCGCCAGACCATACACCGCCTGTTTGAGCAGGTCGGGATGCTGATGAGTGAAACCATAATATTTTTCGTAGAACGCCCCATCGTTAACGCGGAAGGCACCGGAGAGATCGAACACCACGCAGCCGGCGGCAAGGAACTGCGGCGCCAGATCGTGACTCACTTCGTGCGCGGTGGCGAGAAACACCACGTCCACGCCAGCGCTGAATTCGCTGATATCGGACATCGGCTGCAGCGGCATATCGACAATGCCTTTGAGCTGCGGATGCAGGTCGGAAATTAATTTTCCCGCATCATTGCTTTGCGCGGAGACCGTCAAAGCGGTTATGTTCATATGCGGATGACGATTGATATAGGTCACCAGCTCTGCGCCGGCATAACCACTGGCACCCACAATCAGCGTATTTAACATTGGAAGCGCATCTCCTTACATTCGATGGGTTTTCTTACGCTCAACGATATTGTATTTTTATTCACAATAAATGCATGAATATTGATACTATCACGACCCAAGGTGTGTCAACAATGAAAAACAATTTACCGCCCTTTATCGAGATCTACCGCGCGTTGATCGCCACACCGTCCATCAGCGCGACCGAAGAGGCTCTCGATCAAAGCAATGAGTCTTTAATCAATTTGCTGGCCGGCTGGTTCCGCGATCTCGGCTTCAACGTCGAGGTACAGCCAGTGCCGGATACGCGCCATAAATTCAATCTGCTGGCCAGCACCGGACACGGCGCCGGCGGCCTGCTGCTCGCAGGGCATACCGATACCGTGCCGTTCGATGATGGCCGCTGGACGCGCGACCCGTTCACCCTCACCGAACACGATAACAAGCTCTACGGCCTCGGCACGGCCGATATGAAAGGCTTTTTCGCCTTTATTCTCGACGCCCTGCGCGATGTCGACGTCACCACGCTGAAAAAACCGCTGTATATTCTGGCCACCGCCGACGAAGAGACCAGCATGGCTGGCGCGCGCTATTTTGCCGAAACCACCCAGCTGCGCCCGGACTGCGCCATCATCGGCGAGCCCACCTCCCTGCAGCCAATCCGCGCCCATAAAGGACATATGTCCAACGCGATCCGTATTCAGGGCCAGTCCGGCCACTCCAGCGATCCGGCGCGCGGGGTCAACGCGATCGAGCTGATGCACGACGCCATCGGCCGGATTATGCAGCTGCGCGATCTGCTAAAAGAGCGCTACCACTTCGAGGCGTTCACGGTCCCTTACCCGACCCTCAACCTCGGCGCCATCCATGGCGGCGATGCCTCAAACCGTATCTGCGCCTGCTGTGAACTGCATATGGACATCCGCCCGCTGCCGGGGATGACCCTCAACGACCTTAATGGTCTGCTGGGCGAGGCGCTGGCCCCGGTCAGCGAACGCTGGCCAGGCCGCCTGACGGTCTCGGAGCTGCATCCGCCGATCCCCGGCTATGAGTGCCCACCGGACCATAAGCTGGTGCAGGTGGTTGAGAAACTGCTTGGCGCCCAGACCGACGTGGTGAACTACTGTACCGAAGCGCCGTTTATCCAGACGCTGTGCCCAACGCTGGTTCTCGGCCCGGGCTCGATCAACCAGGCCCATCAGCCTGACGAGTTTCTGGAGACGCGCTTTATCAAGCCGACGCGGGAGCTGATTAGCCAGGTGGTCCACCACTTCTGCTGGCACTAAAATCGCCCTCTTTTTCCGCCCCGTTCTCCCGGGGCGGAACGGTGACGATCGTCACATTTCCATAAGCGATGCTTATCCAGCGCCCCCTGAGTTAAATTTCGCAAATTACGGGTATTTACTCGTTTGCTGAAGCGATTTCGCAGTAATTGACGTGGGGGTATTTACGTGGCTTTATAAAAGACGGGTTGCTTATCCGTTGCTCACGTTCCAGCGCAGCGGATATAACAAAATAAAATGAGATGGGGTGTCTGGGGTAACATGAACGAACAATATTCCGCATTGCGTAGTAATGTCAGTATGCTCGGCAAGGTGCTGGGCGATACCATCAAGGATGCATTGGGAGAAAATATTCTTGATCGTGTCGAAACTATCCGTAAGTTGTCCAAATCTTCACGCGCCGGCAACGAAGCTAACCGCCAGGAGCTGCTGACCACGCTGCAGAATTTGTCTAACGACGAACTGCTGCCGGTAGCCCGTGCCTTCAGCCAGTTCCTGAATCTGGCTAACACCGCTGAGCAGTACCACAGCATTTCGCCGAATGGCGAAGCAGCCAGCAATCCGGAAGTCATTGCACGTACCCTGAGAAAGCTCAAAGACCAACCCAATCTCAACGAAGAGACCATCAAAAAAGCGGTGGAATCTCTGTCCCTGGAGCTGGTGTTAACCGCCCACCCGACCGAGATCACCCGCCGGACGCTGATCCATAAAATGGTGGAGGTGAACAACTGCCTCAAGCAGCTGGATAACAAAGATATCGCGGACTACGAGCACCACCAGCTGATGCGCCGTCTGCGCCAGCTGATCGCCCAGTCCTGGCATACCGATGAAATTCGTAAGCACCGCCCTTCCCCGGTCGATGAAGCCAAATGGGGCTTCGCGGTGGTGGAAAACAGCCTGTGGGAAGGGGTGCCTAACTACCTGCGCGAGCTGAACGAACAGCTGGAAGCCAACCTCGGCTATCAGCTGCCGGTGGACTTTGTCCCGGTGCGTTTCACTTCGTGGATGGGCGGCGACCGCGACGGCAACCCGAACGTGACCGCCGATATCACCCGCCACGTGCTGCTGCTCAGCCGCTGGAAAGCGACCGATCTGTTCCTTAAAGATGTGCAGGTGCTGATCTCCGAGCTGTCGATGGTGGAGTGTACCGACGAATTGCGTGCCCTGGCCGGCGCCGAGGGCGCTCAGGAACCGTACCGTTACCTGATGAAAAAACTGCGCACTCAGCTGATGGAGACCCAGGCCTGGCTGGAAGCGCGCCTGAAAGGTCAGAAGCTGCCGAAACCGGCGGGACTGATCACGCAGAACGAGCAGCTGTGGGAGCCGCTGTACGCCTGCTATAAATCGCTGCAGGCCTGCGGCATGGGCATTATCGCCAACGGCGAGCTGCTCGACACCCTGCGCCGCGTGAAGTCTTTCGGCGTACCGCTGGTGCGTATTGATATCCGTCAGGAAAGCACTCGCCATACCGAAGCGCTGGGCGAAATGACCCGTTACCTCGGGATCGGCGATTACGAAAGCTGGTCAGAAGCCGACAAACAGGCTTTCCTGATCCGCGAACTGAATTCCAAACGTCCGCTGCTGCCGCGCCAGTGGGAGCCCAGCGAAGAGACCCGCGAAGTTCTCGACACCTGCAGAGTGATCGCCGAGGCGCCGCGCGGATCGATCGCCGCCTACGTGATCTCGATGGCCAAAACGCCGTCCGACGTGCTGGCGGTTCACCTGCTGCTGAAAGAGGCCGGGATTGGCTTCGCCCTGCCGGTGGCTCCGCTGTTCGAAACGCTGGACGACCTGAACAACGCCAACGACGTCATGACCCAGTTGCTGAATATCGACTGGTACCGCGGCTTTATCCAGGGCAAACAGATGGTCATGATCGGCTACTCTGATTCCGCGAAAGACGCAGGGGTGATGGCCGCCTCCTGGGCGCAGTACCAGGCGCAGGATGCGTTGATCAAAACCTGTGAGAAAGCCGGGATCGAACTGACGCTGTTCCACGGTCGCGGTGGCTCCATTGGCCGCGGCGGCGCGCCGGCCCACGCCGCGCTCCTCTCACAGCCGCCGGGAAGCCTGAAAGGCGGCCTGCGCGTTACCGAGCAGGGTGAGATGATCCGCTTTAAGTACGGCCTGCCGGAAGTCACCATCAGCAGCCTGTCGCTCTATACCAGCGCGATCCTCGAAGCCAACCTGCTGCCGCCGCCGGAACCCAAACCGCAGTGGCGCGACATCATGGCCGAGCTGTCCGACGTGTCGTGCAAGATGTATCGCGGCTATGTGCGTGAAAACAAAGATTTCGTGCCTTACTTCCGCTCCGCCACTCCGGAGCAGGAGTTGGGCAAACTGCCGCTGGGTTCGCGTCCGGCAAAACGTCGCCCGACCGGCGGCGTCGAGTCGCTGCGCGCCATTCCGTGGATCTTCGCCTGGACCCAGAACCGCCTGATGCTTCCGGCCTGGCTGGGCGCTGGCGCTGCGCTGCAGAAGGTAGTCGAAGGCGGAAAACAGAGTGAACTGGAAGCGATGTGTCGCGACTGGCCGTTCTTCTCCACCCGCCTCGGCATGCTGGAGATGGTTTACTCGAAGGCCGACCTGTGGCTGGCGGAGTATTACGATCAGCGCCTGGTGAAACCGGAGCTGTGGGCGCTGGGTACCGAGCTGCGCAAGCTGCTGGCTGCCGATATCAACGTCGTGCTGGCCATCGCCAACGACTCCCATCTGATGGCCGACCTGCCGTGGATCGCCGAGTCTATCCAGCTGCGTAATATCTATACCGATCCGCTGAACGTCCTGCAGGCGGAACTGCTGCACCGTTCACGCCAGGCTGAAGAAGAGGGCAAAGACCCGGATCCGCGCGTTGAACAAGCGCTGATGGTCACCATCGCCGGCGTCGCCGCCGGTATGCGTAACACCGGCTAATCGATGTCTTCCCCCGGCCGCCCGGCCGGGGGATTTTTCACCCGTTTTAGTGGTGCAACATCTCATCAACGATCTGTTCTTTATGCAGCGCATACGGATAATAGGTCGGCCAGTTATCCATCTCTTTCAACAACGCTTCCTGTGATTCATTGCCCATGAAAATATGGAAATGCTGCGATTTACGCGGACCAATGATATGGTCGCTGAACTGGACATATTTTGGCGCGTTGGCATCGCCCTGCTGGCACTCGAACAGATAACGTACGCCCTTCTTACCGGAGGCGTAATGCAGAATTTTGTAGCCTGAATAGCGGTATTTGCAGCTGTTGACGGCCTCGCCGACGTGGAACTCAATCACGTCATCTTCAATGCCAATCTGTTCCACATCGGTGGCGTAGCCCTTCTTATAATAGGCGCGATACTCCTCCACGCTCTTGCCGCCGGGCTTTTTCGCCTTCTGCTCCAGCACCGGATCGAGATCGCCGTTGAGCAGATATGGGTTCACCGACTGCCAGACGCCCTCCCAGTCGCTCAGCGCGCGGTCCTGCACATCTTTATCCGCAAAAATGCCTTCGCTGGCCTGACGCTCCACTTCGGTTAGCGCCGGCCCATGGCTATGGTTGCCGTGGGCGAACGCCTGGGCGCTGGCTAGCGCCATGCCGAGTCCCAAGGCCAGCAGGGGGATCTTTCTGGTCATTACTCTCTCCTGAGTTTGTTATCAATGGCGACAAATTGTTACGATATAACATATCTCAAGTGAGAAGCAATAGCGACAGGCTGGCGCTTTTACCGCTGGAATAATGTCCGGTATGATGAAAAGGGTGATGCGCGGGGCGGAACAATGATGGACAACGATATCAATCAACTTATTGATGCATTGCTAAAAAAGCAGACCAGCCTCGGCCGGGTTTATTTCGCCGGCGAGACGCGCTCGCCTGCTGAACCGGTGGTGCAGGTTGATTTTCCCCGTCTGAATATCCTCCTCGATGGGCAATTGCGCGACCAGGCGCTCGGCGATAACGCCCCGCCCCTGGAGACCCATGACGTGCTCTATATTCCTGGCGATAGCTGGAACTGCCCACAGTGGCAGGCGCCCTGCCTGCTGTTAAGCATCCTGTTCGCTAAGCAGCAGCTGGAGTGCTCGCTGCAGCGCTGGAATGGCAAGACGATCGCCGTTGTTGAAAAACTACAGGCGCTGCGTCGCGGGCCGCGCGTCGGTTCCTTTCTGCTGCAGGCGCTCAACGAGATCCGGATGCAGCCGCAGGAGCAGCAAACCGCCCGCAGCATCGTCATCAGCCTGCTCAGCCACTGCCATGATCTTCTCGGCAGCCAGGCGCAAACCTCCTCGCGCAGCCAGGCGCTGTTCGAGGCAATCCGTCAGTACATCGAGGTCCATTACCCGGAGCCGCTGAGCCGGGAATCGGTCGCCAAGGCGTTCTATCTCTCTCCTAACTATCTTTCTCATCTGTTCCAGAAATGTGGGCCAATGGGCTTCAATGAATATCTGAACCACATTCGTCTCGAACAGGCCCGTATGCTGCTGAAGGGCCACGATATGAAAGTGAAAGACATCGCCCACGCCTGCGGCTTCGCCGACAGCAACTACTTCTGCCGCCTGTTCCGCAAAACCACGGAACGCTCGCCATCTGAATACCGCCGCCAGTACCATAGCCAGCTGACGGAAAAATCATCCCCGGCAAAAAACTAGATTTTTGTGTGTTAAACCTGACTTTTGTGCGCGCTATAGTTTCCTCTCATCCCAGGCAGCGTCGATAAATGTGATCTAAATCATCCTTAATCGCGATGCGTACATTTATCCAGTTTTTGGCAAATTTGTCATCTGGCGATCCTTCAAACGAAGGCCGTATGCTTACCTCAACGACAGCACCGAATTAAGCATTGAGGAAAACACTATGGAACTCTATCTGGATACCGCCAACGTCGCCGAAGTGGAACGCCTGGCCCGCATCTACCCGCTGGCCGGGGTGACCACCAACCCGAGCATTATCGCCGCCGGAAAAACACCAGTCTGGGATGTACTGCCGCGCTTGCAAAAAGCCGTTGGCCCGGAAGGGATTCTGTTTGCGCAGACCATGAGCCGCGATGCGCAGGGCATGGTGGCAGAAGCCAAACGCCTGAGCAACGCCGTACCGCGCATCGTGGTCAAAATCCCGGTCACCGCCGAAGGCCTCGCCGCTATCAAGCTGCTGAAGAAGGAAGGCATCCCAACCCTTGGCACCGCCGTCTACAGCGCCTCACAGGGTCTGCTGGCCGCGCTGGCCGGCGCAAAGTACGTCGCGCCTTACGTTAACCGCGTCGACGCTCAGGGCGGGGACGGCATCCGCATGGTGCAGGAGCTGCAATCCCTGCTGGAAATGCATGCGCCCGAAAGCAAAGTGCTGGCGGCGAGCTTCAAAACGCCCCGTCAGGCGCTGGATTGCCTGCTGGCTGGCTGCGAAGCCATCACCCTTCCACTAGATGTAGCGCAACAAATTCTCGGCACCCCTGCGGTAGAGTCAGCCATAGAGAAGTTTGAACAGGACTGGAATAACGCCTTTGGCACGCTGAACCTGTAACCGGACCCGCGCGCCGCCTGCGGGCGGCATCACGGTCATCGAGGAGGAATCGTAATGGATCGCATTATTCAATCACCAGGCAAATACATTCAGGGCGCAGGCGCCATCAAGCGCCTTGGCGACTACCTGAAACCGCTGGCCGAACGCTGGCTGGTCGTTGGCGATAAATTCGTGCTGGGATTCGCGGAAGAGATGCTACGCAAAAGCCTGGCCGATGCCGGCCTGGCGGCGGAAATCGCGCCGTTTGGCGGTGAATGTTCGCATAATGAAATCAATCGCCTGCGCGATATCGCCGGCAGTGCGAAATGCACCGCCGTGCTGGGGATCGGCGGTGGTAAAACCCTGGATACCGCGAAAGCGCTGGCCCATTTTATGAAGGTGCCGGTGGCGATCGCCCCCACCATCGCCTCCACCGATGCGCCGTGCAGCGCGCTGTCGGTGATTTACACCGACGAAGGGGAGTTCGACAGCTATCTGATGCTACCGCATAACCCTAACATGGTCATTGTCGATACGCAGATCGTTGCCGGCGCGCCGGCTCGCCTGCTGGCAGCCGGAATTGGCGATGCGCTGGCCACCTGGTTCGAAGCCCGCGCCTGCTCACGCAGCGGCGCCACCACCATGGCGGGCGGGAAATGCACCCAGGCGGCGCTGGCGCTGGCCGAGCTGTGCTACAACACCTTACTCGAAGAGGGTGAAAAAGCGATGCTGGCCGCCGAACAGCACGTGGTCACTCCGGCGCTGGAGCGGGTGGTGGAAGCCAACACCTATCTGAGCGGCGTCGGTTTTGAAAGCGGTGGCCTGGCGGCAGCCCACGCAATTCATAACGGCATGACGGCCATCCCTGACGCTCACCACTATTATCACGGTGAAAAAGTGGCGTTCGGCACCCTGACGCAGCTGGTGCTGGAAAACGCGCCGGTGGAAGAGATCGAGACCGTCGCCGCGCTATGTCACAGCGTTGGGCTGCCGATCACCCTGGCGCAGCTGGATATCAAAGGCGACATCCCGACCAAGATGCGCCTGGTGGCGGAAGCCGCCTGCGCTGAAGGCGAAACCATTCACAATATGCCGGGCGGGGTTAACTCCGACCAGGTCTACGCCGCGCTGCTGGTCGCCGACCAATATGGCCAGCGCTTCCTGCAGGAATGGGAATAATCCAGAGCAAAATAAAACACCCGGCGTCAGCCGGGTGTTTTTTATGTTTATCTGCCGGACGTGTCGCCCACTGGCGGCGGAAACGGCAAGCACTCAGGCCGGACGCACGCCCAGCGTATGGCAGATGGCGTAGCTCATTTCGGCGCGGTTCAGGGTGTAGAAGTGGAAATCTTTTACCCCTTCCCGACTTAAAATCTTCACCATGTCCATAGCGATGTTAGCCCCCACCAGCTGACGGGTTTCGGCATCGTTATCCAGACCTTCGAACATTTTCGACATCCACACCGGGATACGAACGTTGGTCATATCCGCAAACTTTTTCGCCTGTTTAAAGTTGGATACCGGCAGGATACCCGGAATAATTTCCACGTCGATGCCCGCTGAGACGCAGCGATCGCGAAAACGCAGGTAGCTTTCCACATCGAAGAAGAACTGGGTGATCGCGCGGTTGGCGCCTGCCTCGACTTTGCGTTTCAGGTTGAGTAAATCCGCCTGCGCGCTTTTCGCTTCCGGATGCACTTCCGGATACGCGGCGACAGAGATATCGAAATCCCCCACCTCTTTCAGCAGGCTGACCAGATCGGCGGCATACATCTCCGGTTTACCGCTGCCCGGCGGCAGGTCGCCGCGCAACGCGACGATATGGCGGATGCCGTTGTTCCAGTAATCCTGGGCGATAGTGCGCAGCTCATCGCGAGTCGCATCGATACAGGTCAGGTGCGGCGCCGCTTCCAGACCGGTTCGCTCTTTAATGCCCTTGATGATGCTGTGGGTGCGATCGCGCTCGCCGGAGTTCGCGCCATAGGTCACCGAGACAAACTTCGGTTTCAGACTGCTCAGGCGATCGATGGATTTCCACAGGGTTTGCTCCATTTCACTGGTGCGCGGCGGAAAGAATTCAAAGGAAACATTAATCTGGCCCTGGACTTCCGCCAGGCTCTGATTCAGGGCTTCCCGCTGATTGGCGTGAAAAAAGCTCATACCTTACCTCATCAATCGCATGTAATGGCTGTTGTATTGCGAACTTCTATACGTTTAGACGTCCAGATGTAAAAATGACGGAAAAGCGCGCGGGCGTCAATAGAAAAATCTGCGTAAAGAGTGAGGAAAAGGCGGCCAATATGAAAAAAATTCATCTTCCGGCCAGAATGGATGCCGCGCAGGAAGAATTCGATCCGATGAAATTTGAAGCAGTTCAAAAAACCAGCATCTCCCCATGTTGGCCATAGCGATTGTTATTGCAGCCGCTTATCGCTTGGTTCAGAGTAAGTAGAACGTTCTACTAGAACGTTCTACTTACGCAATAATGCTTATAAAATCTATTCGGGGATATCACCATGAGTCTGTGGTCAGGGTTCATAAAATCATTATCAAAACTGTCGATGATCGGCCGCGCCTTGATGCTGCCGATTTCGCTCCTCCCGGCCGCCGGCTTACTGTTGGCCTTCGGGGATAAATTCCATATGCCCTTGATGATGAACGCCGGCGGTATCATTTTTGATAACCTGCCAATGCTGTTCGCAATTGGTTCAGCCGTGGGGCTGGCATCAGAATCGGGTATCGCTGCGCTGTCGGCAGCCGTCTCCGTCTTCATCACTAATATCACCATTAGCACTGTGCTCGGCATTACGCCGGAGATGGCCTCTCAGGGCGGAAAATATGCCATGGTCGTCGGCATCCCGACGCTGCAGATGGGGGTTTTTGGCGGTCTCATCTGCGGTATTCTCGCGGCGTGGTGCTATAACCGCTTCCATGCGATGCAGTTGCCTGAGTTCCTTGGCTTCTTCTCGGGTAAGCGTTTCGTGGCGATCGCCACGGCATTTCTCTCATTTATCCTCGGCCTGCTGTTGCCTTATGTCTGGCAACATATCCAGGCTGGTATTGACTCACTGTCGATGGTGGTAAACGGCGACAACCAGGCTGCATCGACCTTTATTTTCGGCCTTGTTGAACGGGCGCTGATCCCACTGGGACTGCACCACATATGGTATCCCTCTTTCTGGTACTCTTTCGGCGATTACACCACTCAGGCAGGCCAGGTGATCCACGGCGACCAGACCATCTGGTTTAAAATGCTGGAAGAAGGAGTGAAATCTTTTAGCTCCGATAGCTACCAAAACGCTGGGAAGTTTATGCAGGGGGAATTCCCGCTTATGCTGTTCGCGCTTCCAGCTGCCTGTCTGGCGATGTATCACGAAGCGCATACTAAGAATAAAAAAATCGCGGCCGGTATTCTCTTCTCTGCCGCGCTGACCTGCTTCCTGACCGGCATTACCGAACCCGTAGAATTTACCTTTATCTTCGTGGCGCCGATCCTGTACGTCTTCAACGCCATCATGGCGGGGCTCTCGTACATGACAATGTATCTGCTGCATGCGCATATCGCTAAATCCTTCTCGGCGGGGCTTATTGACTATATCTCCTTCGGTATTCTGCCGTCGCTGAACGGCTATCAAACCCACTTCCTCAACGCGGTTATCGTTGGCGTGCCGATGGGGCTGATTTATTATTTCACCTTCCGGTTCGTTATCCGTCGCTTTGATGTGAAAACACCAGGCCGTACCGATATCACTGTCACCGCCGATGATAAAACCGACGCGGAGCTGGCAACGGAGATCGTCAATCTTCTCGGTGGTGCACAAAATATCGATTCCGTCGGGGCTTGTATCACCCGCTTGCGCCTGGAAGTGGCTGAGCGCGATGCGGTTGATAAAGATGGCCTCAACGGCATCGGCGCACGCGGGGTGGTCTTCGTCGGCGATAACGGCATCCAGATTATTTTTGGCGCCAGGGCGCAATTTATCGCGCAAACCATGTCGGGGATGATTGGCAAATAACAAGAAGGTGTTATGGTGTGGAAGTAGGCTTACCGTGGGTAAGCCTATGTCTGCGATCTGACGGTAATACACGCGTTGTCATGGAGCGATTTTGAAGAAAGTCAGCATTATAGATGTGGCGAAACTGGCCGGCGTCTCCGTTTCGACGGTGTCGCTGGTATTACGCCAGAAAGGGAAGATCTCCGACGCCACCATCGAAAAAGTCAACGCGGCCATCCAGGAACTTGGCTATGTACATAACGTCGCCGCCGCTAACCTTCGCGCCAATACCACCAATTTGATCGGCCTGATCCTGCGCGACTTCAACGACAGTTTTTCCATTAAAGTGATGGCGAATATCGTCCAGGAGCTGGAGAAGCAAGGCTATATGGTGATCCTCGGCCAGCCGCGCGACGATCATGACTATCTGGCCCGCTGCCTGCTGTCGTTTAAACAGCAGGGCGTCGCCGGCGTGATATATCTGGATGCCGATACCACCAGCAATGCGCTGCCTGCGGCGTTACAAGCATGTCCTCTGCCGCTGGTCGCCGTCTCGCAAACACCGCTCTCCGGCCATCATGACCAGGTGGTCCGCGATAATCGCCAGGCCGCCAGCATCGCCGCCCGCTATTTGATTGAACGCGGCCATCGCTACATCGCCTATATTGGCGGACAGGATAATGACCTGATTCGTCAGCAGCGGCTGCTTGGCTTATACAGTACGCTGGAGAAAAACGGCATGACCGTACGGGAGGAATTTGCTCCTGCCTGCAGCGACAATACGCAGGCTGCCAGTATCGCTACCCGCCAGTTGCTGGAAAAAAATAATGCCATTACCGCCCTGCTGTGCCACTCACCGGATGCAATGATTGGCTGCCTCAGCGGCATTCATCAGGTTGGACGCACGGTGGGAAAAGATGTCTTTCTCACTCAGCAGGTGGCGCTGGTGGGTTTTGAAGACATGATGCACGTTAATTTGACCTCGCCATCCTTCACTTATGTCTCTTCCGCCAGCGAAGAGACAGGACGTCAGGTAGCCTCGCTCATTATCCGCAAAATCAAAGAACCTGCCCTGCCGACCCAGCGCATTACCCTTTCCGGACAGCTGGTGGCTCGAGAGTCAGCCTGAGGCTAGCCAGTCGTCAGGTGCTCATCCAGCAGTGAGAGCCATTGCTGCACGGATTCTGCCCGGTGAGGCGCATAGATCACCCCAAGGCTTAACGGCATGCTGTCGCCTTCAGCGACAGGACAGAACACCACCCCCTGACGCTGGATTGCGGAAAAGGACGCCGGCAGGAGGATCATGCCTTCCCCACGCGCAATTCGCGCCAGCAGCACATCATGTTCGGCAGGCTCTTCCACATAAGCGGGGGTATAGCCAGCCCGGTCGAAAATGCGTCGCGTATAGTCAAAGAAATCGGGGTTACGCTCACGTTTAAACCAGAACAACGGCCGGTGATTGAGCGCGCTTAGCGTTAACGCTGGTGTGGCGGCTTCCGGCCAGGAGGCTGGCACTGCCGCGATGAGCGGCTCCTGATACGGCAATGGGTGCAAGTGCAGCCCTTCAGTATTGAGCGGCAGCGCAACCAGCGCCGCATCGAGTTTGCCTTTGCGCACCTGCTGAGCCAGCGCCGGTGAAGCGTGGCGGGTGATATGCAACGCGCGGGTATGTTCGCTCAGCGCAGATTCAACAGCGGCGAAAATGCCTTGTTCGAAGGCGGTCGTCACGCCCAGACGCAGAGACAGCGGCGAGTGAACGGAGAGCTCACTCAATGCCGCCAGCGTGCGTTCCTGGAGCGCCAGCATGGGCCGAATCATCGCCAGCACCTCTCTGCCCGCGTCGGTAAGGATCAGGCCTTTGCTATGGCGCTGAAACAGCGTCACCCCCAGCTGCGCTTCCAGATGGCGCATATGGCGACTCAGCGGCGGCTGCGAGATAAATAACCGCTGCGCCGCCCGGCTGATGTTATTTTCCTCCGCCACCACCGCAAAGGCGCGCAGCAGGCGGATATCGAGAGAATGCAATCGCGAAGTTGTCATACTGAAAAGGTATCACGAAAAGGGTATTACTCAAGTCCGGCAAACTTCCCTACCCTTCCTCTCAACGCTTCATCACAGAGAGGAAAAAACGATGTCCAGCGAACGTTATATCACCGGTCAGGAAATGCTTCAGCGCGTGGACGGTCACGGCGGGGAAGCCGTCGTCGACAGCCTGCGGGATATCGCCCCCGACTTCGCCCGCTATCTGATTGAGTTCCCCTTCGGCGATATTTACGCCCGGCCAGGGCTTGATTTGCGCAGCCGGGAAATCGCCACCATCGCCGCGCTCACCGCGCTGGGTAACGCCGAGCCGCAGCTGAAAGTGCATATTGCCGCGGGATTAAATGTTGGTCTGACGCAAGAGGAAATTACGGAAGTGATCATGCAGATGGCGGTCTACGCCGGATTCCCGGCGGCGCTAAACGGCCTGTTTGCCGCTAAAGCGGTTTTTGCGGCGCACTAACAAAAAAGACCAGGCCTGGCCTGGTCTTTTTCTCGGGATTACAGCAGCTGCGCCAGACGGTTAATATCCGACTGGATCGCCCCGGCGGTCACGTCACGCCCGGCGCCGGGCCCGCGGATCACCAACGGATTATCACGATACCAGCGGCTTTCGATAGCAAACACGTTATCGCACGGCAGCAGCGCCGCCAGCGGGTGCTCTTCGCGTACCGCTTCCACGCCGACGCGAGCTTTGCCGTTGGCATCAAAGCGCGCCACGTAGCGGAGCACCAGCCCCATCTCGCGGGCCGCCTCCAGGCGCTGCAGCATCTGCTCGTTCAGCTCTTCGCCATTCTCAAAGAAGTGATCAACCGAACCCTCTTCACAGTGCGCCGGGACCAGTGATTCCACGCGCACCTGATCCGGTTCGATGTCATAGCCCGCTTCCCGCGCGAGGATCACCAGCTTGCGCATCACATCTTTACCGGACAGATCGACGCGCGGATCCGGCTCGGTCAGCCCCTGCTGCCACGCCTGATCCACCAGGTCGGTGAACGGCACGGTGCCATCGAACTGCAGGAACAGCCAGGAGAGCGTTCCCGAGAAGATACCGCTCAGGCCGAGGATGGTATCGCCGCTGTCGATCAGGTCGCGCACCGTATGGTTCACCGGCAAGCCGGCGCCCACGGTGGCGTTATACAGCCAGTGGCGCCCCGTCTTCTCAAACGCGTCGTGGATCTGGCGATACTTATCGCTGCTGCTGGCCCCCGCCAGCTTGTTGGCGCTGATCACGTGGAAGCCATGGCTGGCGAAATCAAGATACTGGTCGGCCAGCTGTTCGCTGGCGGTGACGTCCAGCACCACTAAATCATCGTACGGGTGCGCGCGCATCCACAGGAACAGCGACTCTTCATCCTGCTCCACCGCTTCATCGTTGAAGAAAGCCAGCGCCCGGCTGGCGTCCAGCCCGTCATAGTTCAGCAGACTGCGTTTACTGTCGACCACGCCGGCGAGAACAAACTCAAAGCCGGTGCGCGCCGAGAGCGTGGTTTGTTCACGGGCGAACAGCTCCAGCCAGCGGGAACCGATGTTTCCTTTGCCGAACAGCATCAGGCCAATACGCTTTTCGGCACGAAACAAGGACTGGTGCAGCCCCTGGATCAGGCTTTCCGTCGGCCCGGCGCGCAGCACGGCCACCAGGCTGATTCCTTCTTCCGACTGCCAGGTGAACTCCACTGGCTGCCCTTTCAGCTGCTGCCAGAAACGGTGGCAATGCAGGGGGTTACGGGTGACGCCAGCGCCCACCATCGCCACCAGCGCCAGCTTCTGACGCAGACGCAGCTCGCCCGGCAGACCTGCTTCATCGAGCAGCTTCAGCGCGCTGTCGGCCACCTCGGAGGTATAGCAAAACTGCAGCAGCTTGCGGTCGGCATGGACGCCAACGGCTAACGGGCGCAGCTGGGCGCGTTTGAGCAGGGCGTCCAGCTCTTTATGCGCCAGTTTGAAATCTTGACCGGCCGGCACCTGGAACTCCACCAGGCAGACGTCGTCATGGCTGGTGACAATCCGGGCGCCAGTACCGGAGGCCAGCACGCGCTCAATGCGCGTGGAACCCTGTTCCGGCGTATAGCTGCAGCGTAACTGCAGATCGATATCGCTGGCGGAAACCGGCTGTAGCGTGCGGGCATGGAGCACCGGCGCGGCCAGACGCGCCAACTCGCTGGCTTCGTCCAGACGCAGCAGCGGCAGCAGACAGGCGTCTTTCACCTTGCGCGGATCCGCGCTGTACACCCCGGCGACGTCGCTCCAGATAGTGACGCGGGAAGCGCCCGCCAGCGCACCGATCTGGGTGGCGGAGTAGTCAGACCCGTTACGGCCCAGCAGGACGGTTTCACCGGCCTGGTTGCGGGAGATAAAGCCGGTCACCACCAGACGTTTGTTAGGATGCTGCGCCATCAGCTGCTGCAGCAGTGGATAGGATAATCCTTCATCCACCTGCGGCTGCGCGGCACGTTCCGCGCGCAGGAACGCGCGCGCGTCAAGCCAGGCGGCTTCCATTCCCAGCTGGTTGAGAACCGCCGCCATCAGGCGCGCGGACCACACTTCCCCATGGCCGACCACTTCCGCATAGACCGCTTCGGAAACCCCGCCGTCCAGCAGACCAGCCAGACGCTCAAGGTCGTGGATAAAGGCGGCTATCAGCGTATCCGCCGCCGCAGGCTCCACCAGACCACCAATCAGTTCGGTGTGATAGCGGCGAAGCGACTGCTGAACCTGATGCGCAGCAAGGCGATCGCTCTGGCTAAGCTTAAGCCAGCTGATCAGCTGGTTGGTGGTGCTGCCAGCGGCGGAGACGACCATCATGTCCCCCGCCTGCGAATACTCCTTCATGATCCCCGCGACGCGCAGGTAACATTTCGCATCCGCTAAACTACTCCCACCAAATTTGTGCAGCTGACGACCCTTCGCCCCTGCCTGCGCAATCACACTCATCTTTATTCCTCGTTTGCTGCCCGGAAGCCATTTTCCAGGTCGGCAATTAAATCTTCACCATCTTCAATACCGGTCGAAATACGCAGGAGCGTTTCTGAAATTCCGGCGGCGGCACGCGCTTCAGGCGCCATGCCGGCATGCGTCATCGTTGCCGCATGGGAAATCAGGCTTTCAACGCCCCCCAGCGATTCCGCCAGTGTAAACAGCGACAGCCCGCTCAGGAAACGGCGCAGCGTCTGCTCGTCACCGTCCAGCTCGAAGCTTAACATTGCGCCAAAACCTTTTTGCTGACGCGCCGCAATTTCATGCCCCTGGTTTTCCGGCAGCGACGGATGATACAGCTTTTTCACCAGTGGCTGGGTTTTCAGATACTCGACAATCGCCAGGGCATTACGCTGCGCCACTTCCATGCGTGGAGAAAGCGTCCGCAGCCCGCGCAACAGCAGATAGCTGTCGAAGGCGCTGCCGGTGACGCCAATATTATTCGCCCACCATGCCAGTTCGGTGACAGTCGCCGGATCGTTGGCAATCACCACCCCGGCCACCACATCAGAGTGACCATTAAGGTATTTAGTACAGGAGTGCAACACCAGATCGGCGCCCAGCGCCAGCGGGTTTTGCAGCGCCGGACTCAGGAAGGTGTTATCGACCACGCTGATCGCCCCGGCTTCGCGCGCCAGACCACAGATTTTCGCAATATCCACTACCCGCAGCAATGGATTACTTGGGCTTTCGACCAGCACCAGCTTCGGTTTTTCCGCCAACGCCGCCCGCAGCGCCTGCTCATCGTTTTGATCGACGAACTGAACGCGATAGCAGCCGCGCTTCGCCAGGCTATCGAACAGACGGTAGCTGCCGCCGTAGCAGTCATGCGGCGCCACCAGCAGATCGCCAGGCTTAAGGAACACCGTCGTCACCAGCAGGATCGCCGACATACCGGTATTGGTCAGCACCGCGCCAGCGCCGCCCTCCAGCTCCGCTAAGGCACGCTGCACCACATCACGCGTCGGGTTGCCGCGGCGGGAGTAGTCGTGAGCGCGAGGTTCATTAAAGTCGGTGAAGTTATAGGTACTGGAGAGGTGGATCGGCGGGACAACGCAACCGTACTGCTCGTCGTCATTTAAACCGCTACGCACTGCGATGGTGGCCTGTTTACGCGTCATGTTGGGAAGTTCCTGGGCTGAATCGGTGAAAAGTCAGGCTCCAGAGTAATCATTGTCACAATAGACGTCAATACATCTGGACATCTAAACTTCTTTGCGTATAGATTGAGCAAAGTGCAAATAGCCGTTAAAATTATATGCATTAGCGCACGTCGGCGGCGGCTTATCTCATGTCAGAAAGCCTGCGCTTACGGTAAACTACGCGCAATTATAGCCCGGGCGGAATATTCTGGCCCTTCACTAATAAACAGAGGATTAAGGTATCTCATGGCTGAATGGAGCGGCGAATATATCAGCCCATACGCTGAGCACGGTAAGAAGAGTGAGCAAGTAAAGAAAATTACGGTTTCCATTCCTCTGAAGGTGTTAAAAATCCTCACCGATGAACGTACGCGTCGTCAGGTGAATAACCTGCGTCACGCGACCAACAGCGAGCTGCTGTGCGAAGCGTTCCTGCATGCCTTTACCGGACAACCGTTGCCTAACGATGAAGACCTGCGTAAAGAGCGCAGCGATGAGATCCCGGAAGCGGCGAAAGCGATTATGCGTGAACTGGGTATCGACCCGGATACGTGGGAATACTGAGACAATAAAAAGGGCGGAAGCACTCTTCCGCCCTTTTTCTTTCTCGCCCAGGCAGGCGAGAGACACAAAAAAGCCGCCCTGAGGCGGCTTCTTCTGGCAACTTACTTGCTGCCCGGGATGCTGAAGCGCTTGTTGAAGCGGTCAACACGGCCACCGGTAGCAACATCACGCTGTTTGCCGGTGAAGAACGGGTGGCATTTGCCGCACACGTCGAGGTTCAGGTCATGACCTACAGTGGAGCGGATTTTCATGACATTACCGCAAGAACAGGTAGCAGTAATTTCGTCGTAATTTGGGTGAATACCTTTTTTCATGGGAGAACCTCAGTTAAGGCCGCGTCGCTCTTCCAGCCCTAACGCCAGACACCACGCGATATTAGTAATTTCCCGTCGCCCTCTACGCTGCTGACAGCGTGAAGCACACGGTAATGGTCAATCTTCAATGCGATATAAAGCGCATCAAAGGCGGCGAATCATACAGAATTTGACCAGCATATGCAAACTGATCCGCGCCGCCTTATCGTAATGTGTATACTATCCCGCCAGATTTCAAGTCAGGAAGATGACATGCCCGTCGCCCACGTTGCCCTACCCGTTCCGCTACCGCGCACCTTTGACTATCTGCTGCCTGACGGCATGGCGGTCAAAGCGGGCTGTCGGGTGCGGGTGCCGTTCGGCAAACAGGAGCGGATCGGCATTGTCGCGGCGGTCAGCGAGCGCAGCGAGCTGCCGCTGGACGAGCTAAAACCGGTCGCGGAAGCGCTGGACGACGAACCGGTCTTCTCCGGTACCGTCTGGCGGTTGCTGATGTGGGCGGCTGAGTACTACCATCACCCGATCGGCGATGTGCTGTTCCATGCGTTGCCCATTCTGCTGCGCCAGGGTAAACCCGCCAGCGCTACGCCGCTGTGGTACTGGTTCGCCACCGAGCAGGGGCAGGCCGTCGATCTTAACGGTCTGAAACGCTCGCCGAAGCAGCAGCAGGCGCTGGCGGCGCTGCGCCAGGGCAAAATCTGGCGTCATCAGGTCGGCGAACTGGAATTTAATGAAGCGGCGCTGCAGGCGCTGCGCGGCAAAGGGCTGGCGGAGCTGGCCTGCGAAGCGCCCACCCTCACCGACTGGCGCAGCGCGTATTCGGTGGCTGGCGAACGCCTGCGTCTTAATACCGAGCAGGCCACCGCCGTCGGCGCGATCCACAGCGCCGCCGATCGCTTCTCCGCCTGGCTGCTGGCGGGTATTACCGGCTCCGGGAAAACGGAAGTGTATTTGAGCGTGCTGGAGAATGTGCTGGCGCAGGGGCGCCAGGCGCTGGTGATGGTGCCAGAGATCGGCCTGACGCCGCAAACCATCGCCCGTTTTCGCCAGCGCTTTAACGCGCCGGTGGAAGTCCTGCACTCCGGGCTCAATGACAGCGAACGTCTCTCGGCCTGGCTGAAGGCGAAAAACGGCGAAGCGGCCATTGTGATCGGCACCCGCTCCTCGCTGTTTACCCCGTTTAAAGACCTCGGCGTCATCGTCATCGACGAAGAGCATGACAGCTCCTACAAGCAGCAGGAGGGCTGGCGCTACCATGCCCGCGACCTGGCGGTATGGCGCGCCCACAGCGAACAGATCCCGATAATTCTCGGCTCGGCGACGCCGGCGCTGGAGACCCTGCATAACGTCCGCCAGGGCAAATACCGCCAGTTAACCTTAAGCAAACGCGCGGGCAATGCGCACCCTGCCCAGCAGCACGTGCTCGATCTCAAAGGGCAACCGCTGCAGGCGGGTCTGTCTCCCGCGCTGATTGGCCGTATGCGTCAGCATCTGCAGGCGGATAACCAGGTGATCCTGTTTCTTAACCGCCGCGGCTTTGCGCCAGCGCTGCTGTGCCACGACTGCGGCTGGATAGCGGAATGTCCGCGCTGCGACAGCTACTATACGTTGCACCAGGCGCAGCACCATCTGCGCTGCCACCATTGCGACAGTCAGCGCCCTATCCCGCGCCAGTGCCCCTCCTGCGGCTCCACGCACCTGGTGCCGGTGGGTATCGGCACCGAACAGCTGGAGCAGGCCCTGGCGCCGCTGTTTCCTGACGTGCCTATTTCGCGTATCGACCGCGATACCACCAGCCGCAAAGGGGCGCTGGAAGAGCATCTCGCCGCCGTCCATCGCGGTGGGGCGCGTATTTTAATTGGCACCCAGATGCTGGCCAAAGGCCACCACTTTCCGGACGTCACCCTCGTCTCCCTGCTGGACGTCGACGGGGCGCTGTTTTCCGCGGATTTCCGCTCCGCCGAGCGTTTCGCTCAGCTCTATACCCAGGTCTCCGGGCGAGCGGGGCGGGCAGGAAAACAGGGCGAAGTGATCCTGCAAACCCACCATCCGGAACACCCTCTGCTGCAGACCCTGCTGTATAAAGGCTACGACGCTTTCGCCGAACAGGCGCTGGCAGAGCGGCAGACAATGCAGCTACCGCCGTGGACCAGCCATGTGCTGATTCGTGCGGAAGACCATAACAACCAGCAGGCGCCGCTGTTTTTACAGCAGCTGCGCAATCTGCTGCAGGCCAGTCCGCTGGCCGACGACAAGCTATGGGTGCTCGGTCCGGTTCCGGCGCTGGCGCCGAAGCGCGGCGGCCGCTGGCGGTGGCAGATATTGCTGCAGCATCCTTCGCGGGTGCGCCTGCAGCATATCGTCAGCGGTACGCTGGCGCTGATCAATACGCTGCCGGAGGCGAAAAAAGTGAAGTGGGTGCTGGATGTCGATCCTATTGAAGGGTAAGCCTTCTCTTGCGAGCCGGATCGAAAAATTCAACAAGCATCACGTTTTTCATGAAAATTCTGTAACTCACTGCCGCGACTATCTGATAAAAAAGATGCAGCAGTTAGCGCGCAAGGGAAATGCCAGCGCCATTCAGCGAGGAGAAACCAGGTGAAGCCCAAAAAACAAGTGGTTGCCGCCACCATGAAAGACGTCGCCTTAAAGGCAAACGTTTCCACGGCAACCGTGTCCCGAGCGTTGATGAACCCTGATAAGGTGTCGCAAGCCACCCGTAACCGGGTCGAGCAGGCGGCGCTGGAAGTCGGCTATTTACCGCAGTCGCTCGGACGCAATATGAAGCGCAACGAATCGCGGACGATCCTCGTGATCGTCCCGGATATCTGCGATCCCTTTTTTAGCGAAGTGATCCGCGGTATTGAAGTCACTGCCGCCGAGCATGGATATCTGGTGTTAATCGGCGATTGCGCCCACCAGAATCAGAAAGAAAAAACCTTTATCGACCTTATCATCACCAAGCAGATTGACGGCATGGTGCTGCTCAGCTCGCGCCTGCCGTTTGACGCCAGCGTGGAAGAGCAGCGCAATTTGCCACCGATGGTCATGTCGAACGAGTTCGCGCCGGAGCTGGAGCTGCCCACCGTCCACATCGATAACCTGACGGCGGCCTTTAACGCGGTAAACTACCTTCACGAGCTGGGACACCAGCGTATCGGCTGCATCGCCGGCCCGGAAGATATGCCGCTGTGCCATTATCGCCTGCAGGGTTACGTGCAGGCGCTGCGCCGCAGCGGTATCACCGTTGATCCGCACTATATTGCTCGCGGCAACTTTACCTTCGAAGCTGGCGCCAATGCGCTGGAGCAGCTGCTGTCGCAGCCGGTACCGCCCACGGCGGTCTTTTGCCATAGCGATGTGATGGCGCTGGGCGCCTTATCGCTGGCGAAACGCCGCGGTCTGAAAGTGCCGGACGACCTGTCGATTGTCGGCTTCGATAACATCGCGTTGTCTGAATTTTGCGATCCGCCATTGACCACCGTGTCACAGCCGCGTTTTGATATCGGCCGTGAAGGAATGCTGCTATTACTTGAGCAAATGCAGGGTCATAACGTGAACAGCGGCTCGCGCCTGCTCGATTGCGAACTGATAGTTCGCGGCAGTACGCAAAAAATCAGACGATAACCATCAGGCTTTCGGGCCTGCTCTTCTGGTCAAAGGCCCGCCGCTTAAGTAACATGGCGGGCTGACGAACGAATATAAGACAGCGAAACGATAGTGGCACAACGAGATTATGTACGCCGCAGCCAACCGGCTTCTTCGCGGCGCAAAAAGAGCACTACCCGAAGCTCAAGGAATAAGCAAAGCAGCCTTCCGGCAATTTCACCGGCTATGGTGGCGATCGCGGCGGCTGTGCTGGTGGCCTTTATCGGTGGACTCTATTTCATTACGCACCATAAGAAAGAAGAAGCGGAAGCGATGCAAAATCGCCAGGCCGCCGGCAACGGCTTGCCGCCAAAACCGGAAGAGCGTTGGCGCTATATTAAAGAGCTGGAAAGCCGACAGCCGGGCGTTCGCGCGCCGACCGAACCGACCGCCGGCGGCGAAGTGATGAAACCGGAGCAGCTGACTGACGAACAGCGCCAGCTGCTGGCCCAGATGCAGGCCGATATGCGTCAACAGCCGACTCAGCTGACCGAAGTGCCGTGGAACGAACAAACGCCGGCCCAGCGCCAGCAGACGCTACAGCGCCAGCGTTTAGCGCAGCAACAGCAGCAGGCGCAACAGCAACAGTGGGCGCAAACTCAGCCGCAGACCGTGCAGCAGCCGCCGCGCGTTCAGCAGCCGAAGCCGGTCCAGCAGCAACAGCCGAAGCAGACCGCGTCAAACCAGCAGCCGTACCAGGATCTGCTGCAGACGCCAGCGCATACCAATACCACGCAGCCGCGTACCCAGGCCGCGGCGCCGGTAACTCGGGTGGAAGAAGCGCCGAAAACCACCGCCGAGAAGAAAGACGATCGTAGCTGGATGATCCAGTGCGGCTCCTTTAAAGGCGCCGAGCAGGCCGAAACCGTCCGCGCTCAGCTGGCTTTCGAAGGGTTTGCTTCGCACATCACCACCAACAACGGCTGGAACCGCGTGGTCATTGGCCCGCTGAAAGGCAAAGAAAGCGCCAACGAGATGATCACCCGCCTGAAGATGGCTGGACACGCGAACTGCATTCGTCTCGCCGCCAGGGGTTGAAACCCTCAAAAACCCCCCCATCTATAATTGCATTCGGCCCCGCGGACAGCGCGGGGCCCCTGTTCCGCTTTTGCAACCAAGGGGTCTGCTCGTGACTACAATTGTAAGTGTTCGCCGTAACGGCCATGTTGTTATTGCCGGTGATGGCCAGGCCACGCTGGGCAACACCGTAATGAAGGGCAACGTGAAAAAAGTGCGTCGTCTGTACAACGACAAAGTGATTGCCGGTTTCGCTGGTGGCACCGCCGACGCCTTCACGCTGTTCGAACTGTTTGAACGTAAACTGGAAATGCACCAGGGCCATCTGGTGAAGGCCGCCGTTGAGCTGGCTAAAGACTGGCGAACCGATCGGATGTTGCGCAAGCTGGAAGCGCTGCTGGCCGTCGCGGACGAAAACGCGTCGCTTATCATCACCGGTAACGGTGACGTGGTACAGCCGGAAAACGATTTGATTGCTATCGGCTCCGGCGGTCCTTACGCCCAGGCCGCGGCCCGCGCGCTGCTGGAAAACACCGATATGGGCGCGCGCGATATCGCCGAGAAAGCGTTGGATATTGCAGGTGATATCTGCATCTATACCAACCATTTCCACACCATCGAAGAATTACCTTCTAAAGCGTAAGGATCTCCCATGTCTGAAATGACCCCACGCGAAATTGTCAGCGAACTGGACAAACACATTATCGGCCAGGACGCCGCCAAGCGTTCTGTTGCTATCGCCCTGCGTAACCGCTGGCGCCGGATGCAGCTTAACGAAGAGCTGCGTCATGAAGTCACGCCGAAAAACATTCTGATGATCGGCCCAACCGGCGTCGGTAAAACCGAAATCGCTCGTCGTCTGGCGAAACTGGCCAACGCGCCGTTTATTAAAGTTGAAGCGACGAAGTTCACCGAAGTGGGCTATGTCGGTAAAGAAGTGGATTCTATCATCCGCGATCTGACCGATGCGGCGATCAAAATGGTTCGTATGCAGTCCATTGAAAAGAACCGTTACCGCGCGGAAGAGCTGGCTGAAGAGCGCGTACTTGACGTGCTGATCCCACCGGCGAAGAACAACTGGGGCCAGACTGAGCCGTCGCAGGAACCGTCTGCGGCGCGCCAGGCGTTCCGTAAGAAACTGCGTGAAGGCCAGCTGGACGATAAAGAGATTGAAATCGATCTCGCCGCGGCGCCGATGGGCGTTGAAATCATGTCCCCTCCGGGCATGGAAGAGATGACCAGCCAGCTGCAGTCCATGTTCCAGAACCTCGGCGGCCAGAAGCAGAAACCGCGTAAGCTGAAAATCAAAGACGCGATGAAGCTGCTGATTGAAGAAGAAGCGGCCAAACTGGTCAATCCGGAAGAGCTGAAGCAGGAGGCCATCGACGCTGTAGAGCAGCACGGTATCGTCTTTATCGACGAAATCGACAAAATCTGTAAGCGCGGCGGCAACACCTCCGGCCCGGACGTCTCCCGTGAAGGCGTACAGCGCGACCTGCTGCCGCTGGTGGAAGGCTGCACCGTCTCCACTAAGCACGGGATGGTCAAGACCGACCACATCCTGTTCATCGCCTCGGGCGCGTTCCAGGTGGCCAGCCCGTCCGATCTGATCCCGGAACTGCAGGGGCGTCTGCCGATCCGCGTTGAGCTGAAGGCGCTGACCACCCACGACTTCGAGCGCATCCTGACTGAACCGAACGCCTCCATCACCGTGCAGTACAAGGCGCTGATGGCGACCGAAGGGGTGAATATCGAATTTACCGAAGACGGTATCAAGCGTATCGCTCAGGCCGCATGGCAGGTAAACGAAACCACCGAGAACATCGGCGCGCGCCGTCTGCACACCGTGCTGGAGCGCCTGGTGGAAGATATCTCCTATGATGCCAGCGAGATGAACGGCCAGACCGTCACTATCGATGCCGAATATGTGAGTAAGCACCTGGATGTTCTGGTGGCAGATGAAGATCTGAGCCGTTTTATCCTATAATCCGGTGCAATGCATTTTCATCACTGTTGATGGGGGCTATCGCCCCCATTTTTATTGGCTAGAATAACTATGACTGATATCAGCCGTTCTCAGGCGTGGCTGGAAAGCCTGCGTCCTAAAACGTTACCGCTGGCATTTGCCGCGATTATTGTTGGCACCGTCCTTGCCTGGGAGCAGGGGCATTTTGATCCCTGGGTCGCCCTGCTGGCGCTGATCACCGCCGGCTTGCTGCAAATTCTTTCCAACCTCGCCAATGACTACGGCGACGCGGTCAAGGGGAGCGATAAACCGGACCGCATCGGGCCGCTGCGCGGGATGCAGAAAGGGGTGATTACCCCCCAGCAGATGAAGCGCGCCCTGATTGTCACCGTCGCGCTGATCTGTCTGTTTGGTCTGGCGCTGCTGTGCGTCGCCTGGCAGAGCGTCGGCGATTTCATCGGCTTCCTCGCGCTGGGTGGCTTGTCGATCGTGGCCGCCATCACCTACACGGTGGGCACCCGCCCGTATGGTTATATCGGCCTTGGTGATATTTCGGTACTCGTTTTCTTCGGCTGGCTGAGCGTCCTCGGCAGCTGGTATCTGCAAGCGCATAATGTGGAAGCGGCCATCTTTCTGCCGGCAACGGCCTGCGGTCTGCTGGCGACCGCCGTGCTGAACATCAATAACCTGCGTGATATCGACAGCGACCGGCAGAACGGGAAGAACACCCTCGCCGTGCGCCTGGGGCCGGTGAATGCCCGCCGCTATCATGCCTGCCTGCTGCTCGGCGCCCTGCTGTGTCTGGCGCTGTTTAACCTGCTGGCGCTGCATTCAGCCTGGGGCTGGCTGTTTATTCTCGCTACGCCGCTGCTGGTCAAACAGGCGCGTTACGTCCTGCGCGAATCCGATCCGCTGGCGATGCGGCCGATGCTCGAAAAGACGGTCAAAGGGGCTTTACTGACCAACCTACTGTTTGTTATCGGGATTATTGCCAGTAAGCTGGCGGCTTAACTGACAAATATCAATTAACAATTGATGATTTTGCCAACAATGCGATTCGCGGGATATACTAAAAACTCTCGCAGCAACTGAACGTTAAGCCTATGAAATACGATACTTCCGAGCTTTGTGACATCTACCAGGAAGATGTCAACGTCGTGGAACCGCTGTTCTCTAACTTTGGAGGACGGTCGTCGTTTGGTGGACAGATCATTACGGTAAAATGTTTCGAGGATAACGGGTTGCTCTACGATCTGCTCGAGCAGAATGGCCGTGGTCATATTCTCCTGATCGACGGCGGCGGCTCAGTACGACGCGCGTTAATTGACGCTGACCTGGCGCGTCTGGCCGTACAGAATGAATGGGAAGGGTTGGTGGTCTATGGCGCGGTGCGCCAGGTTGACGACCTTGAGGAACTGGATATCGGCATCCAGGCGCTGGCGGCCATTCCGGTCGGCGCAGCTGGCGAAGGCATCGGCGAAAGCGACGTGCGCGTCAATTTCGGCGGCGTGACCTTCTTCAGCGGCGACCATCTGTATGCCGATAACACCGGGATGATCCTGTCGGAAGACCCGCTGGATATCGAATAAACCTTGCGCCATAAAAAAGGCCTTCTCCATGAGAAGGCCTTTTGTTTATCCGGCGCGTAACTTAGTACAGTTTCTTCGCGCAATCCAGCCAGTCGTTCTTGAACGGACGCTTCATGTTCTCGATGGCATCGATGATGTCGTGGTGCACCAGCTTCTCGTTCTGGATGCCGACGCAACGGCCGCCATGGCCCTGCAGCAGCAGCTCAATCGCATAGGCGCCCATGCGGGAAGCCAGGATACGGTCGTAAGGAACCGGGGAACCACCGCGCTGAATGTGGCCGAGGACGGTGGCGCGGGTTTCACGGCCGGTCTCTTTCTCGATGTAGCTTGCCAGCTCGTCAACGTCGCACATGTGCTCAGTGATCGCCACGATAGCGTGTTTTTTCCCTTTCGCGATGCCGGCTTTGATTTCGGCCACCAGATCGTCGCGGGTATATTCCACTTCCGGCACCATGATGAACTCACAGCCGCCAGCAATCGCCGCCGCCAGAGTCAGGTCGCCGCAGTAACGGCCCATCACTTCCACCACGGAGATACGCTGGTGCGAAGAGGAGGTGTCGCGCAGACGGTCAATCGCTTCCACCACGGTGCTCAGAGCGGTGAAGAAGCCGATGGTGTAGTCAGTGCCTTTGATATCGTTGTCGATGGTGCCCGGCAGGCCGATGCACGGGAAGCCCATCTCGGTCAGGCGCATCGCCCCCATATAGGACCCGTCACCACCGATAACCACCAGCGCGTCCAGGCCGCGCTTCTTCATGTTTTCGATAGCCACAGCGCGGATGTGTTCTTCGCGGAATTCCGGGAAGCGAGCGGAGCCCAGGAAGGTGCCGCCGCGGTTGATCATGTCGGAAACGCTGTAACGGTCGAGCTGAACCATACGGTCTTCGTACAAGCCGAGGTAACCGTCATAGATTCCAAAAACTTCCAGACCTTCCGTTAATGCCGCGCGCACAACGCCACGAATTGCTGCGTTCATGCCCGGCGCATCACCGCCACTTGTCAACACACCGATTTTCTTAATCATGACTACCTCTGAACTTAGGAAGCAAAAAATAATTCTGTTGCCTGAAGCGCTCCCTCACCAGGAGTGCACGACGCTAATGACAATAGTATATCAAACGCTTCAAGCTGAATTGATTCAGGTCAGACCAAACGGCGGTAATTTATACAAAAAATGCCGAGCTGACCCACATTTTTACATCGAGTTTACAGACTATAACCTAACGCTCAAAAAAGCCCTGCTGCGCCGCTGGCACCACAGAACTGGGATCCTGATGGATAATGACATCGGATCCCGGGAAACGGCGCAGAATCGCCTGCTCCACCTGGTCTGCAATCACGTGGGCTTGCACCAGCGGGAGGTTATCTTCCATTTCCAAATGAATCTGAATAAAGCGGGTCGGCCCTGACTGCCGCGTTCGTAGATCGTGTGCCCCGCGGATGCCGGGCCATGCGGTCACGATGGTGATAATGTCCTGACGCTCCTCGTCAGGCAAAGCGCGGTCGAGTAACGACTGAACCGCCTCATAGCCCATCCGCAGCGCGCTATATAAAATATAGATGCCAATTCCTAAGGCAAACAACGCATCGGCGCGATGCCAGCCGTACCAGGATAGGCCCAGCGCCACCAGAATGGCGCCGTTCATCATAACATCAGACTGATAATGAAGCATATCCGCCCGCACCGCCTGGCTCTGGGTTTTTCGCACCACCCAGCGCTGGAAAGTCACCAGCGCCAGCGTGCTGACGAGAGCGATCAGCGTCACAACGACCCCGACGCCGGCGGCCTGCAGCGGCTCCGGACGCACCAGGTGCTGAATACCGGTGAGAAACAGGAACAGCGCCGAGCCGGAGATAAACATGCTTTGCGCCAGCGCCGCCAGCGACTCCGCTTTGCCGTGGCCAAAGGTGTGTTCTTCATCAGCTGGTTGCAGCGAATAGCGAACCACCAGCAGGTTGGTCAGCGAGGCGGCAATATCCACCAGCGAATCCACCAGCGCAGCCAGAATACTGACTGAACCGGTATACCACCACGCAAAAATTTTGATCAAAAGTAACGCAGAGGCCATCGCTGTCGCAGCGATAGCGGCGCGGCTGACCAACCGGCCATAAGATTGATTCATATAGGCTCCTTCTCCTGCACTGCGCTTAGTATAACCTGAACTTGTGACGCTCACGGGAAAGGCGAAGAAGTTGATTTGCCGAAAAAAGGGCAAAAAAAACCCCCTCATCATGAGGGGGGAAGACAGGGATGGTGTCTATGGCAAGGAAAACAGGGTTTGTTACTGGGGTTGCAGGGTGTTGCTACTACTCGAAAGCATCATCGCTGAGCCTTTCTGCATCCTTGCAACCTCACGCAACTGATCCATACGTTGCTGGTGCTTAGCATTTAAAACCGCTTGCTGCTCTGGCGTAAGCAGGTGGTACATCTGGTTGCGGACCTTAGCCATCTCGACCTGGCGAGCAACCTGTTCCTGCGCCATCTTTTCTGCCTGAGCGCGCACAGCGTTTTCATCAAAATTTTCTGCGGTGACAAGGCGATGCATTGTCTCCATTTCGCTAACATTAACGGGGAGCCTGTCGTGGCGTGCCCGTTGCATAAGATCCCGTAACTGCTGACGTTGCTGCTCGGTTAAACTTATGCCGTCAAACATATGGCTCTGGCTACCGCGCTGTCCCCCTTCGTCTCCGGGGAGCCAGTTAACGCTGGTAACGACTTCAGCGGCCTGGCTAATTGCACTTAGCGCCAGCGTTGAGGCCATGACGGCAGCGATAACATTGCGCATCACATACTCCCAAAACGTTTGTGTCGCGATTCAACGAGAGACAGTCTACGATTCAGGCTGCAAACATGCGTCAGGGGGTGTAAAACAACGTAAAGTCATGGATTAGCGGGCCTTGATGACGTAATTTCTGCCTCGGAGGTATTTAAACAATGAATAAAATCCTGTTAGTTGATGATGACCGGGAGCTCACCTCCCTGTTAAAAGAGCTGCTCGATATGGAAGGTTTTAACGTGCTGGTGGCCCATGATGGGGAACAGGCGCTGGCCCTTCTGGACGACAGCATTGATTTATTGCTGCTCGACGTAATGATGCCGAAGAAAAACGGTATCGATACGCTGAAAGAGCTGCGTCAGACACACCAGACACCGGTTATCATGCTAACAGCGCGCGGGAGCGAGCTGGATCGCGTTCTCGGCCTCGAGCTGGGCGCAGATGACTATTTGCCTAAGCCGTTCAACGATCGTGAACTGGTGGCGCGTATACGCGCGATTCTGCGCCGTTCCCACTGGAGCGAACAGCAGCAGACGACCGAAGCCGGTTCGCCGACCCTGGAAGTGGATGCCTTAAGCCTCAATCCGGGCCGTCAGGAAGCCAATTTCGATGGCCAGACGCTGGAGCTCACCGGCACCGAGTTCACCCTGCTCTATCTGTTAGCGCAGCATCTCGGCCAGGTGGTGTCACGCGAACATTTAAGCCAGGAAGTGTTAGGCAAGCGCCTGACGCCGTTCGACCGCGCTATCGATATGCATATTTCCAACCTGCGGCGTAAGCTGCCGGAGCGCAAAGATGGCCATCCGTGGTTTAAAACGCTGCGTGGCCGCGGGTATCTGATGGTTTCCGCTTCATGATTGGAAGTTTGACTGCACGCATCTTCGCCATCTTCTGGCTCACGCTGGCGCTGGTGTTGATGCTGGTGCTGATGTTGCCCAAACTGGACTCCCGGCAGATGACCGAGCTGCTGGAAAGCGAGCAGCGTCAAGGCATCATGATCGAGCAGCACGTCGAGGCCGAGCTGGCCAACGATCCGCCAAACGACCTGATGTGGTGGCGTCGTCTGTTTCGCGCCATCGATAAATGGGCGCCTCCTGGGCAACGCCTGCTGCTGGTGACCAGCGAAGGCCGCGTGATCGGCGCAGAACGCAACGAGATGCAGATCATTCGCAACTTTATCGGCCAGGCCGATAACGCCGATCATCCGCAGAAAAAACGCTATGGCCGCCTGGAAATGGTGGGCCCGTTCTCCGTCAGGGATGGGGAGGATAACTATCAGCTGTATCTGATCCGTCCCGCCAGCACCTCACAATCCGACTTTATCAACCTGCTGTTTGACCGGCCGCTGCTGCTGCTGATCGTCACAATGCTGGTTAGCGCCCCGCTGCTGCTGTGGCTGGCGTGGAGCCTGGCGAAACCAGCGCGTAAGCTGAAAAATGCCGCCGACGAGGTCGCCCAGGGCAACCTGCGGCAGCATCCGGAGCTGGAAGCTGGACCGCAGGAGTTTTTAGCCGCCGGCGCCAGCTTTAACCAGATGGTGACGGCCCTGGAGCGGATGATGACCAGCCAGCAACGGCTACTGTCCGATATCTCGCATGAGCTGCGCACGCCGCTTACGCGCCTGCAGTTGGGCACCGCCCTGCTGCGCCGCCGCAGCGGTGAGAGCAAGGAGCTGGAGCGCATCGAAACTGAAGCGCACCGGCTGGACAGCATGATCAACGACCTGCTGGTGATGTCGCGCAATCAGGCGAAAAACGCCCTGGTGAGCGAGACGGTCAAAGCCAATCAGCTGTGGAGCGAAGTGCTGGACAACGCGGCGTTTGAAGCCGAGCAGATGGGTAAATCCTTCACCGTTGAGTATCCTCCTGGCCCGTGGCCGCTGTACGGTAACCCCAATGCGCTGGAAAGCGCGCTGGAGAACATCGTCCGCAACGCCCTGCGCTACTCGCACACGAAGATTTCCGTCAGCTTCTCGGTGGATAAAGACGGGATTACGGTTAACGTCGATGACGACGGCCCGGGAGTCAGTCCGGAGGATCGCGAGCAGATTTTCCGGCCATTCTACCGGACCGACGAGGCGCGCGACCGCGAGTCCGGCGGCACCGGCCTGGGGCTGGCGATTGTCGAAACCGCTATTCAGCAGCACCGTGGCTGGGTGAAGGCCGACGACAGCCCGCTGGGCGGTCTGCGCTTAACCCTCTGGCTGCCGCTGTATAAGCGCACCTGATGCTATCCCGGCTTGCGCTACGCTAAGCCGGGAGCATCCCCGGAAATACTCAATATGGGGGAATTATTTCCCCCATAATCTCCGTGAATTATCTTCGATCTTGCCGCTTAAACGGCGCTTCTGCATGGTTCTGCTCCAGCTCACCGACAGGCCCGCGGCCGACAATAAGCGGTGGTACTGATCGTCATCAAACGGTATATGCCAGGCAATCGCTCCGGCCTCATGGACGCTGACCTCACTCAGGCGAGAGACCAGCTCGAGCGGCGCATCGCTGGAGACTTTCCCCCCGGCGATCACCCGATACAACCAGCCGGTCTTCCCGCTGTTTTGCATCAGCTGAGCCATGTCATTGATCGAAAAATGAAAGTTGAGCTTGAAGCACGGAGAGCGCGGCTGGGTGACCTGGATCAGCGCCTCGCCCCAGCGAAAGATATCGCCAATGTAGACGTTTTGTTCGGTGAGCCCGGTGGTGGAGAGGTTTTCGCCGAACGCCGGGGCGCAGAACCGATCGGCCTGCTGGGGGAATTCACGGATCCAGTCGGCATAGTGTTCGCGCGGATAGTGACACAACGCGCGGTCCGGCCCGCCGTGGATTTTCTTCTCCGCCTGCTCATCCCCTTCGAGACCGAGATCGCCGAGCTGCAACTCGCCGTCAACCTGGATTTTGCCGATCGCGCTGGGACGACTGCCCGTGTAGTCCCTGATTTTGCCAACAAAGACATTCACCGGATAATGCATCTCTGCTCTCCTTGCTACCGATATAAAAAAAGCGAGCCATCAGACTCGCTTCTCTCTTAGCACATTGCAACCTTATTTTTTGGCGGCAAAACGCGCTGCAGCTTCGTCCCAGTTCACCACATCCCAGAAGGCTTTGATGTAGTCCGGGCGACGGTTCTGGAATTTCAGGTAGTAAGCGTGTTCCCACACGTCCAGACCCAGGATCGGGAAGCCGGAAGCGCCGGAAATGGCTTCGCCCATCAGCGGGGAATCCTGGTTAGCGGTGGAGACAACGGCCAGTTTGTCACCTTTCAGGACCAGCCACGCCCAGCCGGAACCGAAACGGGTAGCAGCGGCTTTTTCAAATTCCGCTTTGAAGTTGTCCACAGAGCCGAAATCGCGCTCGATAGCCGCTTTCAGGTCGCCCTGCAGAGTGGTACCGGTTTTCAGGCCTTTCCAGAACAGGCTGTGGTTCGCGTGGCCGCCGGCGTTGTTACGCAGTACGGTTTTTTTGTCAGCCGGCAGCTGATCCAGCTTGGTGATCAGCTCTTCAGCGGACAGGTTAGCGAACTCCGGCAGGCTTTCCAGCGCGGCGTTGGCATTGTTCACGTAGGTCTGATGGTGTTTGGTGTGATGGATCTCCATCGTCTGCTTGTCGAAGTGCGGTTCCAGAGCATCGTAAGCGTACGGCAGGGATGGCAGGGTATAGCTCATAATCATCTCCATTATTGTCGAGCGGCTCAAGTGTTAACGCCGCGTAAGCAGTTTGTCCATTATAGTTAATTAAATGGTATTGAAAATGCTTATCAATGCCGTATTTTTCATATGGATATAACCAGAAGAAATACCCGCCGTTTTGTGATGTAGAACAACTAATTAAGCCCATGGTTGCCAGAGTTCGCCATCCTGTGGCAACGTCCTGAAGGCGGCCAAAGCGGCTAATTTTTACACTCATCGCATCGGAAGCCGCCGTCTCCGATAAAAAAAGATGAGGATAAAATCAATGAACCACGCGATTACGATGGGTATTTTTTGGCATTTGATAGGGGCCGCCAGTGCCGCCTGTTTCTATGCCCCGTTCAAGAAAGTAAAACACTGGTCGTGGGAAACCATGTGGTCGGTCGGGGGGATCGTCTCCTGGCTGATCCTGCCCTGGGCCATCAGCGCCACGCTGTTACCCGATTTCTGGGCCTACTACCGTTCCTTTAACGCCTCCACGCTGCTGCCGGTCTTTCTGTTCGGCGCCATGTGGGGTATCGGTAATATCAACTATGGCCTGACCATGCGCTATCTCGGCATGTCGATGGGGATTGGCATCGCCATTGGCATCACGCTGATTGTCGGTACGCTGATGACGCCGATTATTAACGGTCAGTTTTCGGTGCTGATGCACACCCAGGGCGGTCAAATGACGCTGCTCGGCGTGCTGGTGGCGGTGGTTGGCGTTGGCATCGTCACCCGCGCGGGCCAGCTGAAAGAGCGCAAAATGGGCATCAAAGCCGAAGAGTTCAATCTGAAGAGAGGGCTTCTGCTGGCGGTGATGTGCGGTATCTTCTCGGCAGGGATGTCGTTCGCGATGAACGCCGCCAAACCGATGCATGATGCCGCCGCGGCGCTCGGCGTCGACCCGTTATATGCGGCGCTGCCAAGCTACGTGGTGATTATGGGCGGCGGGGCGCTGGTTAACCTTGGCTTCTGCTTTATTCGTTTGGCAAAAGTGAAGAGCCTGTCCGTCAAAGCCGATTTCTCGCTGGCCAAACCCCTCATCATCAGCAACCTGCTGCTTTCCGCCCTCGGCGGCCTGATGTGGTATCTCCAGTTCTTCTTCTATGCCTGGGGCCACGCCAGCATTCCGGCGCAGTATGACTATATGAGCTGGATGCTGCACATGAGCTTCTACGTACTGTGCGGCGGTCTGGTGGGTCTGGTGCTGAAGGAGTGGAACAACGCCGGTCGTCGTCCGGTGAGCGTCCTGAGCCTCGGCTGCGTGGTGATCATCATCGCCGCCAACATCGTCGGTCTGGGAATGGCCCGTTAAGCACCGGAGCATTTGCCTGACAAAGACGCGCTTCAGGCGGCGGCGCGACTGCGCTGCCGCCACTGCCCCGGCGACATGCCGATTTCCCGGCTGAACACCACCGAAAAGTAGTTACTGTCCTCAAAGCCGCACTGCATGGCGATATCGCCGATTAAGCGCTCGGTATGCTGCAACAGATACTGCGCATGGCAGATCCGCAGCTGGCGTAAATAGTGATTGATGGTCATCCCGGTTTGCTGGCGAAACTGCTGACGTAGCGCCCGCTCGCTGCCGCCCTCCTGCTCGCAGAAACGCTCCAGGACAAAGGGGCGGCTCAGGCTGGCCGCCAGCGCGGCCAGCAGTTTGTCCAACAGCGCTTCGCGCTGCGTCGCCGCCAGATTATCTGTCGCGTAGCGATGCCGCTGGAGGGTCAGCGCCAGCTGAGCAAACAACAGCTCGGCCATCGCATTCCCCTGCGCATCGTGCCGGGAACACTCATGCTCAAGCTGACTAATCACCTGACGCGCCTGCGCCATACCGGTGCTGCCCATGCGCCAGTGGGGCTTCCACGGGGTGCCGAAGAGGCCAGGGATCGCCCCCGCCCAGTCGAAATTGAGCTGCAGCCGCTCCGGGCAATAGATGATGTTCTGCAGAACCAGATCGTTAACGGAAGCATAGGAGTGTTTATCTTCGGCGCGAATATAGAACAGATCGCCGCGGGTAATGCGCCAGGGACGGTCGTTGAGAACATGCAGCCCGTTGCCCCGCCACACCAGCACCAGCTCGCAGAACTCATGGGTGTGTTCAGCGAAGACGTTTTGCGGATAGCGGTCAGCCACCGCCACCGCCTGCGTGGCGGAAGGGAAAAATTCCTCTTTACGTAGAATCAAACCGGCCACGGCTCACACTCCTAACGCGGATAACGGCGCATTATTCGCGTTTTTGCTCCGCAATACGTTGACTCCTCTCGCGTTACTGAAGAATAGCGTCGCGCCCCTGGCGGATATCGCGCGGCGACCAGGAAAACTCGCGGCGAAAAAGCGTCGAAAAGTGGTTACTGTCGCCGAATCCGCAGCGATAGGCGATATCCGTCACGCTTTCATCGCTGTGGCGCAGCAGGTGGCGGGCTTTCATCAGGCGCACCCGATTGAGATAGCGCTGCGGCGTCAGGCCGGTCTGCTGCTTCAGCTGACGGTGTAGTGTACGCAGCGATAGCGAAAACTGCGCCGCCACCTCCTCCCAGCAGATCTCCTGCGCAAAATGGTCTTCCAGCCAGGCCAGCAGCTGATTCAGCCGCGCATCGTTGTTGGTGGCCTCTTCCGCAAGGCTGCTTTTCCGCAGCAGCACCAATAGCTGCATAAACAGGATCTCACGGCTGGCGACGGCATGGGTATCCGTTTCGCTCCCCATGGCCTCCATCTGCGCCACGATATGCCGAACCTGCTGCAGGACCGTCTGGTTCACCCGCCAGTGCGATGGGTAGTTGCCCTCCTGCTCCTGGGGCAGCAGTTGGCTGACCCCGGCGAGAAACCGAAACGCATCCGGCGCGCGATAGAGCACGTTGGTCAGACACAGATTGTCCGTGTGCTCGTAAAGATGCCGGTCGTGATCGCGAATAAAGCAGACCGAGCCGCCACCGATGGTATAGGGCTGGCCATTGAAGACGTGAATGCCCGTACCCTGCTCCACGATGACAATTTCATGAAAATCATGGTGATGCTCAGGAAAGGCCGACTGAGGGAGGCGGGGTTCAATAGCCACCGTCGAGATCCCGGCCTTAAAGAAATCCGTACTGTGCAATATGGTCATGATGCCACCCTCGTAATGAGAAAAATTATCAGTCACCGGCTGATAGTAATGAAGGGTTGGCTATCCGGCCTTCAATTTTTGACCATGAAATTCGTAAATCCTGCCGCTTTTTCAAGAATCAGCCGGAAAGATGCGGAACTGCGGACCCCATCACATCCTCCTTACCACCGCCCAAAACCGCAATTTGTGATTTTCCTCACGGTCACCTTTGCTTTCTTGCCAGCGGCCAGTTTCGGCTGTCCGTAGCGAGAAGGTGTGAGTCAGCGCCCTTTTTTAGACTGCGGACAATGATTTTAAGAAGGATCGTTCCATGAGTATTCGTCATTGTGTCGCCGTCGATTTAGGCGCCTCCAGCGGGCGGGTCATGCTCGCCAGCTATCAGTCCGGGCCGCGCGCCCTGACGCTGCGTGAAATTCATCGCTTCACCAACAGCCTGCAGAAGGTCGATGGCTTCGACTGCTGGGATCTCGATAGCCTCGAAGGCGAGATCCGCCGCGGGCTGGAGAAAGTGTGTGAGCAGGGCATCCTGATCGACAGCATCGGCATCGATACCTGGGGCGTGGATTATGTCCTGCTGGATAAGCAGGGTCAGCGCGTCGGGCTGCCGGTCTCCTATCGTGACGATCGCACCCAGGGCCTGCTACGTCACGCTGAAGAACAGCTGGGCCGGGCGGAGATCTATCGCCGCAGTGGCATTCAGTTTCTGCCGTTTAACACCCTTTATCAGCTGCGCGCCCTGGTGGAACAGCAACCGGAGCTGGTCAGTCAGGCCGCCCATGCCCTGCTGATCCCCGACTATTTCAGCTTCCGCCTGACCGGCAATCTGAACTGGGAATATACCAACGCCACCACCACCCAGTTGGTCAACATCCACAGCGATAACTGGGATGAGACGCTGCTGAACTGGACCGGCGCGCCGCGCGAGTGGTTTGGCACCCCGACGCATCCCGGCAATGTGACAGGCCACTGGATCTGCCCGCAAGGCAACCGTATTCCGGTGGTCGCCGTCGCCAGTCACGACACCGCCAGCGCGGTGATCGCCTCCCCGCTGGCCGACCGCCACGCCGCCTATCTCTCCTCCGGCACCTGGTCGCTGATGGGGTTTGAAAGCCTGACCCCTTACACCTGCGACGCGGCGCTGCAGGCCAATATCACCAACGAAGGCGGAGCCGAAGGCCGCTATCGGGTGCTGAAAAATATCATGGGCCTGTGGCTGCTGCAGCGGGTGCTGAAAGAACAAAACGTCAGCGACCTGCAGGGGCTGATCGCCCGCACTGCCGCGCTGCCGGCGTGTCGCTTCATCATTGACTGCAATGACGACCGCTTTATCAACCCGGCCAGTATGAGCGCCGAGATCCAGGCCGCCTGCCGCGGATCCGGCCAGCCGGTTCCTCACAGCGACGCCGAACTGGCGCGCTGCATTTTCGACAGCCTGGCGCTGCTCTACGCCCGGGTGCTTAACGAGCTGGCGGCGCTGCGCGGCCAGCCCTTCAGCCAGCTGCATATCGTCGGCGGCGGCTGCCAGAACGAACTGCTCAACCAGCTGTGCGCCGACGCCTGCGGGATCGCCGTCGTGGCCGGCCCGACAGAGGCCTCCACCCTCGGCAATATCGGCATCCAGTTAATGACCCTCGACGAGCTGGCCAGCGTCGATGAGTTTCGTCAGGTGGTGCGCGGCAATGCGTCCCTCACCGCCTTTACCCCCAATCCTGATAGTGAAATTGCCCGTTTCGTGGCGCAGTTTCAGCCACAACAGACCAAGGAGCTTTGCGCATGACCACTCAACTTGAACAAGCCTGGGAAATTGCTAAGCAGCGCTACGCCGCCGTCGGCGTGGATGTCGAGGAGGCCCTGCGCCAGCTGGACCGTCTGCCCGTCTCCATGCACTGCTGGCAGGGTGACGACGTCGCCGGGTTCGAAAATCCGGCGGGAAGCCTGACCGGCGGCATCCAGGCCACCGGCAATTACCCGGGCAAAGCGCGCAATGCTCAGGAGCTACGCGCCGACCTTGAGCAGGCGCTGAGCCTGATTCCGGGGCCAAAACGTCTCAACCTGCACGCTATTTATCTGGAAGCCGACGCGCCGGTGGCGCGCAATGAGATAAAGCCGGAGCACTTTAAAAACTGGGTCGAGTGGGCGAAAGCCAACAAACTGGGGCTGGATTTCAACCCCTCCTGCTTCTCGCATCCGCTGAGCGCCGACGGCTTTACCCTGTCGCATGCCAACGATGAGATCCGCCAGTTCTGGATCGACCACTGCAAAGCCAGCCGCCGCGTATCCGCTTATTTTGGCGAACAGCTGGGCACCCCGTCGGTGATGAATATCTGGGTGCCGGACGGCATGAAGGACATTACCGTTGACCGCTTCGCGCCGCGCCAGCGGCTGCTGAACGCGCTGGATGAAGTCATCAGCGAAAAATTCGCCCCGGCGCACCACATTGACGCCGTCGAGAGCAAGCTGTTCGGTATCGGCGCCGAAAGCTACACCGTCGGCTCCAACGAGTTCTATATGGGCTATGCCACCAGCCGCCAGACGGCGCTGTGCCTGGATGCCGGCCACTTCCACCCGACGGAGGTCATCTCCGACAAGATCTCCGCCGCCATGCTCTACATCCCGCGCCTGCTGCTGCACGTCAGCCGCCCGGTGCGCTGGGACAGCGACCACGTGGTACTGCTGGATGATGAGACTCAGGCCATCGCCAGCGAAATCATTCGCCATAACCTGTTTGACCGCGTACACATCGGCCTCGACTTCTTCGATGCCTCCATCAACCGCATCGCGGCCTGGGTGATTGGTACCCGCAATATGAAAAAAGCGCTGCTGCGCGCCCTGCTGGAACCGACCAACCAGCTGCGCCAGCTGGAGAACGACGGCGATTACACCGCCCGCCTGGCGCTGCTCGAAGAGCAAAAATCCCTGCCGTGGCAGGCCATCTGGGAGATGTACTGCCAGCGTCACGACACGCCGGCGGGCAGCCAGTGGCTGGACAACGTGCGGGCTTATGAGAATGCGGTTCTGAGCCAGCGCGGGTAATGCACGGGCTTCCTCGGGTCGCGGCTGACGCCTTACCCGGGCTACGAACTGCGCGATGTTGCCAGAGCGCACCGAACCGTTCCCTCTCCCCTGTGGGGAGAGGGTTAGGGTGAGGGGCTACCCCCACCGAATTAACAGGAAAGACAAGACTATGCAGACCATTATCGACGCCTGGTTCGTCCAGGGAATGATCAAAGCCACCTCCGACGCCTGGCTGAAAGGCTGGGACGAGCGCAACGGCGGCAACCTGACGCTGCGTCTGGATGAGGCGGATATCGAACCTTACGCGGCGGATTTCCACGCTAAACCCCGCTATATCGCCCTCAGCCAGCCGATGCCAACCCTGGCCAACCAGCCGTTTATCGTCACCGGTTCCGGCAAATTCTTCCGTAATGTCCAGCTCGACCCGGCCGCTAACCTTGGCGTGGTGAAAGTCGACAGCGACGGCGCGGGATACCATATCCTGTGGGGTCTGACGGAGGATGCGGTGCCGACCTCCGAGCTGCCGGCACACTTCCTGTCGCACAGCGAGCGCATCAAACTGACCGACGGCAAGGACCGGGTGATCATGCACTGTCATGCCACCAATCTGATCGCCCTGACCTACGTCCTGGAGAACCACAGCGATCTGTTCACCCGTAAGCTGTGGGAAGGTAGCACCGAATGTCTGGTGGTCTTCCCGGATGGCGTCGGCATTCTGCCGTGGATGGTGCCAGGCACCGATGAAATCGGCCAGGCGACTGCGGAAACCATGCAAAAACACTCGCTGGTGCTGTGGCCGTTCCACGGCGTCTTCGGCAGCGGCCCAACCCTGGATGAGACCTTCGGCCTGATCGACACTGCCGAGAAGTCCGCCGAAGTGCTGGTGAAAGTTCTGTCCATGGGCGGGATGAAGCAGACCATCACTCGCGAAGAGCTTATCGCTCTTGGCAAACGCTTCAACGTCCAGCCGCTGCAGTCCGCGTTAGATCTTTATCCATAACAACATCGCGCCCCGCTCACCGAGACGGGGCGAAGCCTCACCTGCAAACCCTACAAAACTGACTCATGTGGAGTAAAAGCAATGAAAACAAAGACAAGCTTGATCCTCACCGTTGCCGCCCTGGCGTTGTCCGGTTCCGCCTTAGCAGAAGTTAAAATCGCCCTCGTGGCGAAATCGCTGGGAAATGGCTTCTTCGAAGCCGCCAACGTTGGCGCCCAACAGGCCGCCAAAGAGTTAGGTGATGTCAAAGTGATCTACACCGGCCCGACCACCACCACCGCCGAAGCGCAGATCGATGTGCTGAACGGGTTGATCGCCCAGGGGGTGGATGCGATCGCCATTTCCGCCAACGATCCGGACGCGGTGGTACCGGTGCTGAAAAAAGCGATGCAGCGCGGCATCAAAGTGGTTTCCTGGGACTCCGGCGTGGCGCCGGCAGGCCGCCAGATCCATCTTAATCCTTCCAATAACGCCTTAATTGGCGAGACCAACGTCAAGCTCGCCGCCGATGCGCTGAAGGCGCTGAACGTGGAGAAGGGGGATGTGGCGGTGTTAAGCGCCACCCCGACCTCCACTAACCAGAATATCTGGATTGAGGAGATGAAAAAGGTGCTGCCGCAGTATCCGTCCGTCAATCTGGTGACCGTCGCCTACGGTGACGATCTGTCGGATAAAAGCTACCGCGAAGCGGTGGGCCTGCTGAAATCATATCCGGACCTGAAAGTCATTGTTTCGCCGTCATCGGTGGGGATTGTTGCCGCCGCGCAGGCGGTGAAGGACCAGGGAAAAATTGGCAAAGTCTATGTCACCGGGCTGGGGCTGCCGTCGGAAATGGCCGGCGCGATCAAGTCTGGCGCCAGCAAAAGCTTCGCCATCTGGAACCCGATTGACCTCGGTTACGCCGCCACCTATCTGGCCGACGATTTAGTCAAAGGCACGGCGACCAAAACCGAAGCCAGTATGGGCAAGCTGGGCAAAGTGAAGCTGGACGCCGAAGGGAATGGCGCGATGGCCGAGCCGTTTGTCTACGATGCGAGCAACATCGATAAGTTCTCGAAAATTTTCTAACCCTTGTTTCCTCACCCCGGCCCTCTCCCAGAGGGAGAGGGGGAACGGCTGGCCCTCTGCGCGATGCGGCCTGCGGGCGCCGGACCATTCCCTTTCCCCTTTGGGGAGAGGGTTAGGGTGAGGGGCGATTTTACGGAGAACTATCATGTCAGCATCAACACCACTGCTGTCGCTGAAGGGGATCACCAAGATTTTTCCCGGTGTGCGCGCCCTTGAGAACGTGCAGCTCGATCTCTGGCCCGGCAAAGTGACCGCCCTCATCGGCGAAAACGGCGCGGGGAAATCCACGCTGGTCAAAGTGATGACCGGTATTTATCAGCCCGAAGAGGGGGAGATCCTCTATAAAGCGATTCCCATTCATCTGCCGACGCCGGAGTCGGCGCACAAGATGGGGATCACCGCCATCCACCAGGAAACCATACTGTTTGACGAACTTTCGGTCAGCGAAAACATTTTCGTCGGCCAGTATCTGTATAAGGGACTGCTCAAAACGCTCGACTGGCCGGCGATGCACCGCCGGGCTGGTGAGATCCTCGCCCGGCTGGAAGTCCAGATCGACCCGCGGGCAACGTTAAAAACGCTCAGCATCGCCCAGCGGCACATGGTGGCGATTGCCCGGGCGCTGGCTTTCGACGCCCAGGCGGTGATCCTCGATGAGCCGACCGCCGCGCTTTCCCAGCATGAAATCCTGGAGTTTTATCACATCGTTGAGCGTCTGAAGCAGGACGGCAAAGCGATCCTGTTTATCTCGCATAAGTTCGATGAAATTTTCGAGCTGGCCGACTATTACACCATCCTGCGCGATGGGGTGTACGTCAGCTCCGGGATGATGAGCGATATTACCGAAGAGCGGATGGTGTCGATGATGGTGGGCCGGGCGATCAGCCAAACCTACCCAAAAGTCGACTGTACCCCAGGGGAAACGGTGCTGGAGGTCAACGATCTTTGTCATCCTACCGAGTTTGCCGATATCAGCTTCAGCCTGCGCAAGGGGGAAATTCTCGGCTTTTACGGCCTGGTGGGCGCCGGACGCACCGAGCTGATGCAGGCGCTCTCCGGCGTAACGCATCCCTCCTCCGGCGAGATCCGACTGAACGGCAGCCCCATGCGCTTTCGCCAACCCGCCGACGCTATCCGCGCGGGCATCGTCTGCGTACCGGAAGAGCGACAGAAACAGGGGGCGATCATCGCCCTGCCTATCGCCCAGAACATCAGTCTGCCGCAGCTGAGCAAGCTCAATCCTAACGGCGTCCTGAACGACGCCCGGGAATGGCGGCTGGCGGACGAGTACGCCTCGCGCCTGCAGGTTAAAGCCTCCAGCTGGCGGCAGCCGGTGGAGACCCTCTCTGGCGGCAACCAGCAGAAAGTGGTGATCGGCAAATGGCTGGCGACCCAGCCCGAGGTGATCATCCTCGATGAGCCGACCAAAGGCATCGATATCGGCTCAAAAGCCGCTGTGCATCAGTTTATGTCCGAGCTGGTCAGCCAGGGGCTGGCGGTGATTATGGTCTCGTCAGAGCTGCCGGAAGTGATGGGCATGGCCGACCGGATTATCGTGATGCATGAAGGGCTGATGGTCGCCGAGTACCGGGCCGGGGAAGCGACGGCGGAAACCATCGTTAGCGCCGCCAGCGGCATCGGCCAGGAGGCAGCATGATGGGACACGCATGGCTGAAGCATCGCGAAGCGCTGCTGGCGCTGGTCATCATTTTGATGATCGGCGCCATTGGCAGCCGGGCGCCGTCGTTCGTTTCACCGGGTAATCTGGTGGAGATGTTTAACGATACCGCCATCCTTATCATTCTCGCCCTCGGACAGATGATGGTGCTGCTCACCAAAGGCATCGATTTGTCGATGGCCGCCAACCTGGCGCTGACCGGGATGATCGTCGCCCTGCTCAATGCCCATAATCCGGGTATTCCGGTGGTAGCGCTGCTGGCGCTGGCAACCCTGCTGGGCCTGCTGATGGGGATGATTAACGGCCTGCTGGTCTGGCGCCTCGGCATTCCCGCCATCGTGGTGACCCTGGGCACCATGAGCATTTATCGCGGCATTATCTTCCTGCTGACCGACGGCGGCTGGGTTAACTCACATCAGATGAGCGCTGATTTTCTCAGTCTGCCGCGCAGCACCCTCCTGGGATTGCCGCTGCTGAGCTGGTGCGCCATCGCCGCGCTGCTGCTGGTGGGTTACTTCCTGCGCTACAGCCGCACCGGCCGGGCCTTGTATACCGCGGGCGGCAACGCGACGGCGGCGTATTACACCGGCATTAACGCCGGGAAAATGCAGTTCGTCAGCTTCTGCCTCTCCGGCGCGCTGGCTGGCTTCTGCGGCTATCTGTGGATCTCGCGCTTCGCCGTCGCCTATGTCGATGTGGCGAACGGCTTTGAGCTGCAGGTGGTCGCCGCCTGCGTGATCGGCGGTATCAGCACCATGGGCGGAAGCGGACGGGTACTGGGCTGCCTGTGCGGCGCGCTGTTCCTCGGGGTCATCAATAATGCCCTGCCGGTGATCGGCATCTCGCCGTTCTGGCAAATGGCGATTTCCGGGGCGGTGATCGTCATGGCGGTGTTGCTTAACGAGCGCGGCAATCGCGGTCACGGGCGGTTAATCCTGCGTAACGCGGCGTTAGCCCGACAGAAACAGGCGGTAAAATCATGAGCAAGATGATGGTATCTGAAGAGATGAAAAACGCCCCGGCCGCGCCGTCGCCGCTGCGCCGCCTGCTGTGCTGGGAAGGGTTTTTACTGGCGGTCACCCTGGCGGTATTTATCGGCAACGCGGTGGCTTCCCCGTACTTCCTCAATATCTGGAACCTCTCGGACGCGACCTTTACCTTTACCGAGAAGGCGATCGTCGTCCTGCCGATGGCGATGCTGATTATCGCCCGGGAAATCGATCTGTCGGTGGCCTCGACGATGGCGCTCAGCTCAACGGTGATGGGCTTCTGCGCGGCAGCGGGGATGGGCACCCCGCTGCTGGTGGTCATCGGCCTGGGCGTAGGTCTGCTGTGCGGCCTGTTCAACGGCTTGCTGGTGACTCGCTTTAACTTGTCGTCCATTGTGATCACCATCGGCACCATGAGCCTGTATCGCGGCATCACCTATATCCTGCTGGGCGATCAGGCGCTCAACCACTACCCGGAGAGCTTTGCCTGGTTCGGCCAGGGGTACGTGTGGGGGGCGCTCTCTTTTGAGTTTGCGCTGTTTATCCTCCTCGCGGCTGCCTTCACCTTCCTGCTGCATAAAACCAACTTTGGCCGCCGAACCTACGCCATCGGCAATAACCCGACCGGCGCCTGGTACTCCGGGATCAACGTGAAGCGACATAACCTCGCGCTGTTCGCGCTGGTCGGGCTGATGGCCGGGCTGGCGGCGATCCTGTTGACCTCACGGCTCGGCAGTACCCGCCCCACTTTGGCGATGGGCTGGGAGCTGGCGGTTGTCACCATGGCGGTGCTCGGCGGCGTCAATATTCTTGGCGGTTCCGGCAGCATGCCCGGGGTGATCATCGCCGCCTTTCTGATGGGGCTGGTGACCTTCGGCCTGAGCCTGCTGAACGTCCCCGGCATCGTGATGTCGGTGATTATCGGCGCGATGCTGATCGTGGTGATCTCCCTGCCGATTATGGCCCGGCGGATGCTGCAGCGAAGACGATGTTAATTTCCCCCTCGCCCTGGCCCTCTCCCAAGGGAGAAGGGCGGGGTGAGGGGAAACGGATTTCCCAAAATCAACATTAAGGAGAATTATCATGAGTTTTATGTTGGCACTACCTAAAATCAGCCTCCACGGCGCAGGCGCTATCGGTGATATGGTCAAGCTGGTAGCGGGCAAACAGTGGGGCAAGGCGCTGATCGTCACCGACGGTCAACTGGTGAAGCTGGGCCTGCTGGACAGTCTGTTTTCCGCGCTGGATGAACAGCAGATGGCTTATCAGCTGTTTGACGGCGTGTACCCTAATCCCACCGAAGCGCTGGTGCAGCAAGGCTATGCGGCGTACCAGGCGGCCCGCTGCGATTACCTGATCGCCTTCGGCGGCGGCAGCCCGATTGATACCGCCAAAGCGATAAAAATCCTCACCGCCAACCCAGGCCCCTCCACCGCCTACTCCGGCGTCGGCAAAGTGAAAAACGCTGGCGTGCCGCTGGTGGCCATCAACACCACCGCCGGCACGGCGGCGGAGATGACCAGCAACGCCGTGATTATCGATAGCGAGCGTCAGGTAAAAGAGGTGATTATCGACCCGAACCTGATCCCGGATATCGCCGTCGACGACGCCAGCGTGATGCTCGACATCCCACCAGCCGTTACCGCCGCCACCGGCATGGACGCCCTGACCCACGCCATCGAGGCCTTTGTCTCCGTTGGCGCCCATCCCCTGACCGACGCCAACGCCCTCGAGGCCATCCGCCTGATCAACCTGTGGCTGCCGAAAGCGGTAGACGATGGGCACGATCTGCAGGCCCGCGAGCAGATGGCGTTTGGCCAATACCTGGCGGGCATGGCGTTCAACAGCGCCGGTCTCGGGCTGGTACACGCCCTGGCCCATCAGCCTGGCGCCACCCACAACCTGCCGCACGGGGTGTGCAACGCCATCCTGCTGCCGATCATCGAAAACTTTAACCGCCCGAACGCGGTGGCGCGCTTCGCCCGCGTGGCGCAGGCGATGGGTGTCGATACCCACGGCATGAGCGATGAAGCCGCCAGCATGGAGGCCATCAACGCCATTCGCGCGCTGAGCAAACGCGTAGGGATCCCCCAGGGCTTCAGCCAGCTTGGCGTCAGCAAAGCCGATATCGAAGGCTGGCTGGACAAAGCGCTGGCCGACCCGTGCGCGCCGTGTAACCCGCGCCCCGCCAGCCGCGATGAGGTACGCGAGCTCTATCTGGAGGCATTATGATCCGCAAAGCCTTTGTGATGCAGGTTAACCCTGACGCGCACGAGGAGTATGCACGTCGCCACAACCCCATCTGGCCGGAGCTGGAGGCGGTACTGAAAACGCACGGCGCGCACCACTACGCCATTTATCTCGATAAAGAGCGCAACCTGCTGTTCGCCACGGTGGAGATTGAGTCGGAAGCCCGCTGGGAGGCGGTCGCCAGCACGGAAGTGTGCCAGCGCTGGTGGAAATACATGCGCGAGGTGATGCCCAGCAACCCTGACAACAGCCCGCTGAGCGCGGAGCTCAAAGAAGTGTTTTATCTGGCGTGAAACCCCGCGACGCCGGAGAGTACCTTCCCCGGCCTCCCCCCATGCGGGCTGGAGGCCGGTTCAACGGCGATAATGCAAAACAGGGGACACGATCCTTTACGCTCCCCTGTTTCTCTCGTCCATCATCCGGGGAAAAGTGCGTATTTGTCTTTATCCGCATCGGTAATTTCTCTTAATACCCGGCAAGGTACGCCAGCGGCAACCACATTCGCCGGTATAGAGCGATTTACCACACTGCCCGCGCCTATGACTGAATTCTGGCCAATCGTTACCCCGGGATTAATAATCACCCCCGTGCCTAACCAGACCCCATCTTCAATCACTACCGGTAATGAAAACTGTTGATGCGTATGGCGCAGCACGGGGTGGATGGGATGCCCGGCGGTGGAGATAGTGACATTTGGCGCAAACATAACGTTATTGCCGATGATAATGTCCGCATCGTCGACCAGCGTGAGGTTAAAATTGGCATAAAAATTATCACCAATCGTCGTATGGATCCCATAGGCAATATTGATCGGCGGCTCTATCCAGCATTGTTCGCCGACTTTCGCGAACATGCGCTGAATAATATCGTTGCGCAATTCCTGATTAAACGGATGCGAATGATTATATTCATAGGCCCGCGCTTTACCCATCAGCCGCTGCTCCGGCAAGCCATATCCTGCATCCAGGTAAAGCTCACCGCTGTTCATACGTTTTTTCATATCCATCATGACATCTTCCTTCTCTGTCAGGCACCACCCTGTGCCACGGAATGTTGATAATTAAACGGTCATCGCATTATCGCGCAGCGGCTCACTTTTCGCCTTGCCCGCTAACGTAAACGCGGATATTAAGGTGACCGTCAGGGCTATTCCGCCGAGGATCATATAGGTCTCCTGGAAGCCGATCCGATCATACATATTGCCGGCGAAGGCGGAGAGGAAGATCGCCGCCACCTGTTTGGCGAACTGGAAGCCCACCAGATAAATGGTCGCCGACAGCCGGACATCAAACACGCCGGTGATGTATTTAAAGGCGCCCACCAGCAGGAACGGCACTTCCAGCGCATGGAGCATCTTCAGCGCCACCACTTCCGCGGCGGTGGTGGCGAAGGAAGAGCCAATCATTCTGGCCGCCATCACCATCCCGGCGATCAGCAGGGTATTCTTCGCTCCGATGCGGTTAATAATCCACGGCGAGCTGAACATAATGATGGCGTTACATATTTCTCCCGCGGTGGTGGCGAAACCAAAGGCACGGGTGCCTGCTTCCGGGGTCGCAAAGAACGATTTGAAGAAGGTGGCGAACTGCTGATCGAAAACGTCATACACGCAGGCTACGCCGATAACATACAGAATAAACATCCACATCTTCCGCTGACGGAACATGCGCACCGCCGTTTTTAAATCGATCGCCGGGCGATTGGCACCGAGCGAGTCCATTACCTGCGCGGACTGACTGGCCTGCGGTTTGGCGATAGCCACCAGCACCACCAGCAGCAGCGCGGCGGCCGACCCCATCCAGAACACCCATTCGGGATTAATGCTGAACAGCATGCCGGCGGTGGTGGCGCACAGCGCCCATCCCAGACAACCAAAGGTGCGCGCCTTGCCGTATTCAAACCCGCTGTTGCGGCTTACCCGTTCGATATAGGCCTCCATCGCGCCGGCGCCTGCGGAGAATACAAAGCCGATATAGGCGCCGCCGCTCAGCGCCCCGAGCCAGATGTTGGTTTTCAGCAGCGGCGCGAAAACATAGAGGAAGAAGGGAGCAATCAGCACCAGCAGAACGGTCACGATCCACATCAGATGTTTTTTCAGCCCCAGCTTGTCTGAAATCACCCCGAGAACCGGCTGGAAACAGATGGCGAACAGCGACAGGCTGGAGAAAACGAGGCCGGTTTCAGTTTTATTCAGGCCGATAACATCCGACAGCCAGATCGGCAGAAACGGAAAGCAGGTGGCCATGATGAAGAAGTAGAGAAAGAAGAACAGCCCGAAAATCCAGAAGTTGGGGTTGTTTTTGTGGGTACAGACGGTCGGGTTCATTATATTTTCCTCAAGAAGGGCCGCGACGCGGCCCGATACCATCACACGCGTTGCAGGCCAATCAGAATGGCGCTTTCCGGGTCGAGGATGGGCAGCGCCAGCCCCGCCTGCTGTAGCCACTCACCGCTCACCGTCTGCGGCGTCGTCATCCATGCCGGCAGCTTCCGCATGGTGTGGCCGCCCTCGCCGGTGATCTGAATGTTCGGATGATCGAGGAGCGTCACCTGATAGCGGGCGCTCGCCTCCAACCCCGCCAGGCGCAGCGGCGCCATCAGGGTGTAGTCCGGCATCGCCAGCTGGCTGACGAGGAAAATCGCCTGCGCTTTATCCGGGCTGACGACGCCATGAGCAAGGGTGGTGGCGTCCGGCATATCCATCCGCCACTGCACGCCGTGATGGATCACGTCGCGCCACTGCTTATGCAGAGCCGCGTATTTCCTATACCCGGCGCGCTCTTCTTCATCGGCGCTCACTGGATCCAGCTCAAGCCCCATATGACCGAACAGCGCCGTCAGGCCGCGGAAGGCGATACTGTGCTGGCGGAAGGTGGCATGACAGTGGCGATTACCGATATGCGCGCCCATCACCTCCGGCGGGAAGAAGTAGCTCATGCCGCGCTGGATGGTGTTGCGCTCAAGGGCGTCATTGTTGTCAGAAGCCCAGAAGCGATGGCTGCGCTTGAGGACTTCATAATCGATACGACCGCCGCCGGAGGAGCAGGATTCAAATTCAATATGCGGGAAGCGGGCCACCAGCGTATCCAGCAGGCGGTAGAACTGGCGAGTCTGCGCATCGGCGGCGGCTTTGCCGTTATGGCCCGGCTGCACCAGCTCACGGTTCATATCCCATTTCACGTAGTCCACCGCGTGTTCGCCCAGCAGCCAGCTCATCCGCTCCAGCAGATAATCAAAGGCTTCCGGAATATTCAGGTTCAGGACAAACTGATGACGCCCGGGAAGCGGCGTATAGCCCGGAAGCGCCAGCACCCAATCAGGGTGTGCCCGATACAGATCGGAATCCGGGTTAATCATCTCAGGCTCCACCCAGATACCGAACTCCATCCCCAGCGATTTCACGTGGTTGATAACCGGCGTCAGGCCGTGGGGGTATTTTTTCTCATCGAGATACCAGTCGCCGAGCGCCGCCCAGTCGTCGTTGCGTCCTTTAAACCAGCCGTCGTCAATGATAAAACGCTCCACGCCCAGGGCCGCCGCTTCATCCGCCATGCGCATGATGTAGTCCGGATCGTGGTCGAAATAGATCCCCTCCCAGGTGTTGAGATGCACCGGGCGCGGCTTGTTGCCCGGGAAGCGAATAATCCGTTCGCGCAGATAACGATGGAACTGCTGGCTCATGCCGTTCAGCCCGTTCGCCGAGTAGCTGGCATACAGGTACGGCGTCCACAAGGTTTCCCCTTCCGCCAGCGCCATTTCGCCCGGCAGATAGAGCGCCTCGGCCTGCAGATAGCGACGGCCATCGGTTTTCACCTCCGCCCGCAGGCGATGATTACCGCTCCAGGCCAGATGCACGCCCCAGACTTCACCCTGCATCTCGCTAAAGGCGTGGCTGCCAGTGATCAGGGCCGGGAAATGTTCGTGAGAGGTGCGCCCGCGGCGGTTCTCCAGCACAAAGCTGTCGTGCTCCAGGGTCAGGCGGTGAGGCTGAAACTCGCGGATCCAGCGGCCATGGAAAGCCATTACCTCACGAGCGCGTTCGGCGACCGGCAGCGTGACCGCCAGGCGATCCACCTGCCATGGGCTGACGCGCAGATTGGTCACGCCATGGCGCACGCTCAACACACCGCTGGCATCCAATGCGATCTCGCTGTACAAACGCAGGCCGGCATGCGGGTCTTCGCTGACCAGGGTTAGCGTCTGGCCCTCGTGCCGCACTTTGCTGGTGGCGAAAATCGGCGAGGCATCCAGCCCCTGGCGATGGCCTTCAATGCCCGGCGCGCCAAACAGACCATGGCCCAGTTCCGCCATTAAAGTGACCGGGGAATCGACATCGAGGCGGCCATTGGCGACCGGTCGCGTCAGGCTGTCGGCATCCTGCGGCGAAAAGTGGCTTAAATGCGGCCCCCAGTAGATAATTTCGGCGAAAGGGCGGGCTTTGATCACCACGTCAACCGTTGCGCTTTGCAGGCGTATAATCGAATCTGACATTAGACATCTCCATATCAAGGAATGTCTTACTGTTGATCCGAAACGTTTCGGACGCCAACCAAAACGTTTCGGATCCGTGATCGAGTTCAGGAAATTAATCTGTGGAGAGAAGTATCAGGCGGTTTCGCCGGGAATGAATTCGGGCTGCCAGAGCACCTGAAGCGAGGTCAGATCTTCGCCGGCAATTAAGCGGCGGACCATCGTGGCTATCTGGCGGCCCACCCCCTGTCGGGTGGATTGAACCACCGCGCCCACCGGGGTGTCGATGATGCTATCCTGCGGCAAACCGTCGTAGACCACCAGTGAGACGCGATCGGCGCCGGTAAGACGTCCGAGCTGAGCCAGGGCCATCGCCGCGCCGTCGCCATGGGTATTGCAGTCGGTGACAATCGCCGTTGGCGGTTCAGGCAAGCGCAGCAGCTCCATCGTTGCCTGAAACCCGCCGCGGCGGGTGGGCGGCACGCTGCGCAGCCAGGTTTCCGCCAGGCCCGCTTCGCGCAGCGCTTCCAGGTAACCGTTGCGGCGTTGGGTAATAAACGCCTGATTATTATTTTCGCTCAGCAGCGCGATGCGCCGGTGCCCCTGGCTAATCAGATGACGGGTGGCGCGATACGTGCCCGCCTGGTTATCGAAATCAAACCAGGCGTAGGGCTGCGGCAGGCGGCTACGGCCCAGCGCGAGAAAAGGAAAGCCGGAAGAGAGCAGCTGAATCAGGCGCGGGTCGTCGTCCAGGGTATGCGCGACGATCAGCGCATCGACGCGACGGCTCTGCACCATGCGCATATAGCCGTGTTTATCGGCCTGTTCATCATCGGCGATCAGCAGTAAATCAATCTCATAGCGCGCCAGCTCGTGGCTGATTTCTCCCACCATTTCGAGAAAGACGTTGTTATTCAGCGGCGCGGGGCGCACGGGGAAAACGAGGCCAACGGCGTCGATTTTGCCCATTTTCAGGCGACGCGCGAACGTGTTTGGCCGATATCCGCGACGCTGCGCTTCAGCCTCCACGCGAGCACGGGTCTCCTGCGACACATCATCATAGCCGTTTAACGCGCGGCTGACGGTCGTTACCGAGATCCCAAGTTCTTTAGCAATGGCTTTCAGCGACATAGGTATGCCTGTCTTCGCGGAAGAATGCGGCTAGTGTCCCGCAATACGGCTATGGCGTCCAGCGAGAGCGCGACGCCCGCCGGTGCGATGTCAGTTTTGCTCAGCGATCAGCAGGGCCTGCGTATCCGGCTCCAGGGCCTGAAACACATGCTCCTGATCCGCCGGATAGCAGATATAGTCGCCCTCGCCGAGCTCTTCCGGCGCCGACGTCAGCCCTACCCGCGCCCGCCCCTGGGTCACGATAATATGTTCCACCGAGCCTGGCGGATGCGGATGCGAAATGCGGTCGGCGCCGGGCTGGGTGAGCAGCAAATAGATGTCCCGACGCGCGCCGGGTGGACAGGCGGCCAGCAAAATAGCCTGATAGTTCGCCTGCTCCGCCACCACTTTTGTCCCCTCGCCGCGGCGGATCACCTGCGTTTTGTTCACCTGCGGCTCAAGCAGCCTGGCAAATGGAATATCCAGCGCTACGCAGAGCGACCACAGCGTTTCCAGACTCGGATTACCGTTGCCGGACTCCAGTTGCGATAGCGTGGATTTTGCGATACCCGCCCGACGCGCGACTTCCGCCAGCGAAAGCCCGGTCCGCGCCCGCTCCCGCACCAGACTTTTGGCGATAACGCTGATTGGCTGTGTCATACCCGCCCCTTGTTTTTTATATCGAACGATTTGTTCGCCTTGAAAAACGATCATTATGTGTTCATTATAATGGAAATTCGTTCGATATGGCTAAGTGATATGAAACAAACTCTCTCCAGTCTCAGCGGAGACACGATAAAAGCGATTGTTTTAGTTTGCCTCGCCGTCGGGGTGGTAGGCATGTCCTATGGGTCGCTGGCGGTGGCTTACGGCTTCCCCTTATGGGTGCCGCTCGTACTTTCGGTGTCCGTGCTGGCGGGCGCCTCTGAATTTATGTTTATCGGTATTGTCGCCAGCGGCGGTAGCCCGCTGGCCGCCGCCGCCGCCGGCCTGTTAGTCAACGCGCGCCATATCCCTTTCGGGGTGACCGTGCGCGAACTGGTTGGTCGGCGCGCCTTAAGCTTTATCGGGTGCCACATTATGAACGACGAGAGCGTGGTCTTTGGCTTGTCGCAGCCCACCCCCGCGCAGCGCAAAGCGGCCTACTGGCTGTGCGGCGCCGGCGTAGCGCTGATCTGGCCTTTGGGTACGCTCACCGGCGCCGCCGTCGGCAAACTGCTGCCGGCGCCGGAAACCATCGGGCTTGACGCGGTCTTCCCGGCAATCCTGCTGGCGCTGGTGATCCCGGCCTTTAAAAACCGTACCACGCTGATCCGCGCCGTCAGCGGCGCCGCGCTGGCGCTTGCTGCCGTGCCGTTTGCGCCTACCGGGCTGCCGGTGCTGCTCTCGTTGTTTGGTTTACTGTCGAGGAAAAAATAATGGGCAATATGACGCTGTTTATCGCCGGTATCGCCATCCTGTCGCTGGGAACCTATCTGATGCGTCTTGGCGGCGCGAAGCTTGGTAATCGGCTGGCATTTTCCGAGCGCTCGCAGGCGCTGCTTTCCGATGCGGCGACGGTGCTGCTTTTTTCCGTCGCCCTGGCCACCACTTTCTATGAAGGCGCGCATTTCGCCGGCATAGCGCGCGTTCTGGGCGTGGCTGTCGCTGTATTTCTCGCCTGGCGCAAGGTGCCGCTGATCGGCGTGATTATCGCCGCGGCGGTGGTGACGGCGCTGCTGCGGCTGGCGGGTATGTCCTAGGACGGGTAGGCGTAATTCGCCAAACCGGTACGTTGTCCGCTAATTGTACCTTCAAGCCAGTGAATAACCGCCGTTATCTCCAGCGGGCGCTGCTGGTCTATCGTCAAAAGGGGCCCTAAAGACATGGGCTGCGCGCGCCCGGCCAGCTGGGCCAGCTCCGGCAGATACTCTTCGCCGGGGTGGCCCGGCGGCCGCGTCGCCAGCCGCGAGGCATAGCGCGCGACCGCCAGCTCGGGGGAGATATGGTTCCAGATCTCAATCACCTGCTCCACGCCCGCCTGCCGCAGCAATTTTTGCAAGGTCTCCCGCGGCTGAAAGCCGAACCAGGCGTCGATCAACCAGACCATACTGGCAGGCGACGCGCCGACAATCGACCAGATCACCTCATACGCCGCACAGCCCAGCTGGCGATTCATTGGCCGGTCGACCGGAGCCAGACGCGCCATAAACGGCTCTTTGATGCCGTCGATCGTCAATACCGGCAGGCTGAAGGTCTCCGCCAGCAAACGGGTGATGGTACTCTTCCCCGAGGCCGGAATGCCGTTGATTAAAATAGCCGTTTTGCAGACTGGGGTCAGATGTCTGTTCATAGTAACGCGACAACCTCCTCCCGGCTGCGGGCCATCCGCAGTTTGGCCATCGTGTCATTGTTATCCAGCAGCGCGACGATGGAGCGGATCCCCTCCTCGATATGCGCATTGCTATCCCGGGCGCCAAACATAATGACAATGTCGGCTTTTTCACTGTCCGCAAAAGGAATCGGCTTTTCCAGCAGCACCAGGCTAAAGCAGTTGCGTCTGACGCCGCACTCGGGTCGGGCATGGGGGATAGCAATACCTTCATCGAAGACGTAATAGGCGCCATGGTTCAGGGTATTGTCGATCACCGCCTGGCTATATTCCGTCGAAATAAAGCCTTTTGCCTCCAGCGGGCGGGCAGCCAGCTTTATTACCCGCTGCCAGTCGGACTCCACAACGCCAACCTGAATGGCATCGGCCTCAATAAGCAGTTCTTTTATGGTCATTCTGTATTCCTAAATATTGCGGCGAATAATATTGCGTAAATTATCAATCTGCAGAAACAGCGTATCAATATTCTGCCGGTGGGTGGTGCTTTTGGCATATATGGATAGCGCCCGGTTGTAAGTCAGCATCAATGTTTTTTGCACCTCGCTATTGCCAGGCTGGCGCTGTAGTTCGCCTTCCAGCCTGGCAATCTCCTCCGCCAACTGACGGGACTGTTGATCATAATCCTGCAGCGGGGTTTGCTCTTTTTTCCACAACGTTTTCAATGATTCAAACATAGCAAGTTCCCTCCCTGGCGGAAGACAGGGCAACGAAATAGAGAGTGACGGAGAAAACGTTATTTAAATAACGCCATTTTTTCCATTAAGACTTCAGTGACAGCCTGGTTGGCGGGAATTAAGAATTTCCGTACGCTGTCATTCACTTTCCCTTTCTCAAACGTCGTTTTACAGCGGTCAACCCACTGCACGTTCATTTCCGTCCCGACGTTCACTTTATTAATCCCTTCGGTGACGGCCAGCCGCATATCCTCATCGCTGACGCCGGTACCGCCGTGCAGCACCAGCGGCACGCCGGTCGCCGCGCTAATCTGTTTCAGCCGCTGGTGCTGTATCTGCGCTTTACCGGTGTAGAGGCCATGCACAGTGCCCACCGAGACGGCCAGCATATCGACCTGGGTCTCCTCCACAAAGCGTTTCGCGTCTTCGACGGTGGTAAAACAGATATCTTCCGCCGCCACCGCTTTTCCATCCTCTGACCCACCGATCGCCCCCAGTTCGCCTTCTACCGTAATATTGCGCGGGCGGGCCATCTCCACCACTATTCGCGTATTACCGATATTTTCCTCAAGGCTTAAATGTGAGCCGTCGTACATCACCGACGAAAAGCCCGCGTTCATTGCCGTCTCGATGGCCTTAATATCTGAGCAGTGGTCAAGATGCAGACAGGCTGGAATATTTTCACTGTCCGCTAATGAACGCACGGCGTCGACCAGCAAACGATAGCCGAGGTACTCCGCGGTCCCGGTTGAAATTTGGATCATTAACGGGCTGTTGCTGTTTTGCGCGGCTTTGAAAAACGCCGGCAGCATCTCAATACAGTGCAAGTTAAACGAGCCAATCGCTTTAAAATTTCTCGCTTGGGCAATTTTTAAAATCTCATTGAAATTATACAGACTCATGAACATTTTCCCCTTTCGGCTTAGCGGATTTCCCGTTGACAAACCATGCCAGTGCGGCGACAAACACAATAAATAAGGCGACAAAGAGCCAGTTATTCTGGAAGGCGTGGCCTAATACCAGACCCGAGCTGATGACGTCAGAGTCGCTGAAGGTGACGCCCGTAAAGCCATAGCTCTCCAGCATGGGCACCAGAATGGCCGGCAGAAACGTGATAAACAGGCCGTGAATAACCCCGCCGATCATCGCCCCGCGGCGTCCGCCCAGCGCGTTGCCAAAAACCCCTGCCGTGCCGCCGGCGAAAAAGTTGGTTAACAGCCCGGGGAGGATCATCGCCAGACCGAACATCGGGAAAACCAGCATGCCGATAATCGAGCCGACGGTCGTCGCCAGAAATCCGACAATCACCGCATTCGGCGCATAAGGAAACAGTACCGGGCAATCAAGAGCCGGCTTCGCATCCGGGACAATACGCATCGCGATACCGCGAAAGGCCGGCACCAGCTCATTGAGCAATAAACGCACGCCGCTATAGAGGACAAAGACCCCGGCGACAAACTGAATGGACTGCATAAAGGCATACATCAGGTAGTTAATCCCGCCGGAGAACTGCGCGATGTACTGGGGGCCCGCCGCGATAGCCGGGATGAGATACATCGGCACCATCACCACCGCCATGGCCAGATAGGTATCCTGCAGAAACTTAAAGTTATCAGGCAGCTCGAGATCTTCCGTGGAGCGGGAGCCTTTGCCGACGACCTTTGCGACGGCGGCCTGCACCAGATAACCAATGGTACAGAAGTGCCCCAGGGCCACGTCGTCAGATCCGGTAATGCGCCTGACCACCGGCTGCGCCAGGGCCGGCATTAACACCGCCATCACGCCGCCGAAGATGCCCCCGGTTAAAATCAGCGGTACGCCAGTGAGCCCGGACTTATAGCCAATCACGGCGCCGATCGTCGCCATCCACAGCAGCGCCTGGCCGGTCAGGAAAATATATTTAAGCGGCGTCAGACGGGCGATAATAATATTGACGGCAAAGATCACCAGCAGCGTCAGCGCCACTTCCGAACCTAATTCCCGATTCGCTAACCCGGCGATGGCGGCCACATCGGTAATATAGCCTTTCATGCCAAATCCCTGGGTGAAGATATCGTTCAGAAAGGTTAGCGTGGCGACAATGATGTTGATCCCCGCCATCATAATTAAGAAGCCAAGCAGCGTTTTAAACGTCCCTTCCGCGGTTTTGCCCGGCGATTTCTTTTGCAGGATCAGGCCAAGCATGGCAATAAAAGCAATAAGAATGGATGCCTGGCCAAGTAAATCCTTAACGATAAACGCCACGAAGCTATTCATAATCAGCCACCTTCAGATGACGTTCTTTTAAGAATGCGACGATCTTGGTTTCAATTTCCTCTTTATCCGTAAGCTTATTGAGCACCACGACGCGTTTAATTTCCTCTTCAGTAGCATCGGCGGTTAAGATGTCGGCAAAGGTTTTTTGCGTCAAAATCATATCCGATTTAAAGGCTCCGGCTTCGGATACGGTGGTGTGTTCAATATGAGCGGGAATTTCCAGCTTTTTTAAAACTGCCTTCGCCGTCATTTCAATGGCAAAGCTTGAACCGAGGCCGCAGCCACATACGCATAAAATTTTCAGCATGGAGGGTCTCCTCAAATAATATTGAGTTGCTTGGCAAGTTTATAATGATGTCCTTCAGTATCGACCAGACGTTTTTTCATACTGACTAAATCAATCGGAATAGGTTTGTTACTGGAATTAATTATTATGGCTTTATTTTTCATACCTGACTGAATACAGCGAACCACTTCACTGGCCATAATGGTGCCCTGATAAATCTCTTCACAGGTCGGGTCACCGCTGCGTAGGCCATAACCGACAATCGTTTTACGGATTCGGACGCCGATTTGCGGTTCCAGCTGTTTGATCATGGTATCAATCGCTCCCTGAAAGCCGGGAGAGTATTCTTTGGTGTAGCCTTCTGAGCAGAGGATAACGACGCTGTTCTGCGTGCTCAGCTTCCGGGTAATCCGCTCCGCAAGCATGGCCAGCGGCATCTGCGCCTCCGGGATCAGGGCAATATCCGCATTGCATTTAATGGCGGACTGTAACGTTAATTCTCCACAATAACCTCCTAATATCTCAACCATAAAAACCCGCCCCGGCAGCGCTCTTCCGGTATTTCTTAAACGGGAGACTTCTTTAATAATCTGCTCGCAGGCCGTGGAAAAACCAATCGTATAATCACTGCCATACACGTCATTATCGATAGTCATTCCCACGCCAAAGCAATTAATATCAAATTCACTTAGGGTATTGAGAAACTGCAGGCTGCCGTCCCCCCCGGCCATAATAAGCACGTCAATACGCAGCGATTTCAGTTTTTTAGCAATCATTTCATATTCGCTGCGCTGTAGTTTGCGACTGGTTCGTCCGGAGGTAATGATCGGCACCGCGGTAATGGAGAAATCAACCAGATCGCGCCACGCGATATCCTGATGATTTTTCTCCAGCAGGCCAGGAATACCGCCATTAAACAGCGTGATGTCGGCATCAGCCTGCCTGGCAATCTGGAATATAAAATTATTCATTCCCGAAACATCCCCGCCGCTAATAACGATGCCAATTTTCATGACGCCTCCTCGCTCATTTGCCTGACGACATTTTTCCCTGACTGCAACACTTGTATTTGCAATGGAGATCACATAATGCGTATTAAATTACGTACATGAATAGTTGACAGTCGCAACGGCGGGTTTATTTTTGTGACAAAGATCGCACATGCGAAGCGTGTTCTTCATCGCTTTTCCTTTTTAATATCTTTATATTTCATAGCGTTAAAATATCGAGATATTCAACAATGAAGATGTTTCATTGGCGGTAATAATGGGGAGTTAAGAAAAGAACGGAAACGTGAGTACTGCCACATTTTTTTCGCGGCGGTGGGGAATAGTGACTGTTTTTTGCCGAAACGGAAACGAAAAAAAGCGCCCTGAGGCGCTCTTTCGACAGTAGCGTTACGCTTATTTGTTCAGTTCGGCAGTCATATGCACGCGGTTGCCGGTAAACGCTTCGGTAATTTTGTAAGACGACGCGCCTGCTGCCTGGGCCTGTGCGGCGATTTTCGCTTCCGCGCCGTCCATCGTTGCAGCGGTAGCGGTGACGGTTTCAGCGGCGAAGGAAGCAAAAGAGGCGGCCATAGCGATTACTGCGACAAAAGTTTTGATGCTTTTCATGATATAAACCCTTTCATTTAGTTGTTTAGATAAGGCGTTGTGCCTTGATGTGTTAAATAGTAGCCCGCACATCACCAAACAAAAAGCGGAAGGATTTGCTGTCATTATTCAAATTTACTGATTAACTTTTAACCCGCGATCAAACGCTGCGGGTGGGTGTAGATCGTCGCCCTGCCCGGCTTGCAAAAGCCCACCAGCGTCAGGTTGCAGCGCTCGGCGACCTCCACCGCTAAGGTGGTGGCTGCTGATACCGCGAACAGGATCTCGACCCCGCACATCGCGGCTTTCTGCACCATTTCATAGCTGGCGCGGCTGGAGACCAGCGCGGCGCCCTGCTGCCAGCCCTCGCCGATTTCCGCCCGCCGGCCCAGCAGTTTATCCAGCGCCACATGCCGGCCGACGTCTTCAAAACCGCCCGCCAGTTCGCCCGTCGACCGGACCCAGGCGGCCGCGTGGGTACAGCCGGTGAGTCGGCCGACCGGTTGAAAGTCGTTAAGATGCGCCAGGGCCTGGTCGAGATTGGCGATATCGAACGTCTGAGTGAACGGCAGCGGTTGAACCGGCTTACCAATATCATTGAGCTGCTCGACGCCGCAGACCCCGCAGCCGGTGCGCCCGGCCAGCGCGCGACGCCGGGCTTTGAGCCCCATAAAACGCCGGCTGGAGAGTTCAATCTGCACCTCAAGGCCGTTGCATACCGACACCACGTCCATGCCGAAAATCTCCCGCCGATGCTCAATAATCCCTTCGGATAAGGAGAAGCCGACGGCGAACTGCTCCAGGTCTTTCGGCGTGGCCATCATCACCACGTGGGAGATACCGTTGTAGACCAGCGCGACCGGTACCTCTTCCGCTAACTCATCTGGCTGAGGATGTTGCAGATCCTCGCGCTTCCAGAGGGAGACCTGGCGATATCCTGTGACATTCGTCACATTTTCGATTTGTTCGAGAGGCTTCTTGTTCACTTTGCTTTAACCGTATTGGAACAGGCATACACACAATGTGGTATTCTGTTTTTATCCCTTCAGGAATGAGGGAAATATGCCCTAATTCTGAACCTTTGCGGCTCTCACCGCAAAGCAAATAACTACATGTGACAATGTCGAAACAAGGAGCGAACCATGCAGGTCAGCAGAAGGCAGTTCTTTAAGATCTGCGCTGGCGGTATGGCGGGAACCACGGCAGCAGCGCTGGGCTTTGCCCCGGCGACTGCGCTCGCGGAGACACGGCAGTACAAATTGCTGCGCACGCGCGAAACCCGTAACACCTGCACATACTGTTCTGTCGGCTGTGGGCTGTTGATGTATAGCCTCGGCGACGGCGCGAAAAACGCCAAAGCATCCATTTTCCATATCGAAGGCGATCCGGATCATCCGGTCAACCGTGGTGCGCTCTGTCCGAAAGGGGCTGGTCTGGTGGACTTTATCCATTCTGAAAGCCGCCTGAAATTCCCGGAATATCGCGCGCCAGGCTCCGATAAATGGCAGCAAATCAGCTGGGACGAAGCGTTCGATCGCATCGCCAAGCTGATGAAAGAGGACCGCGACGCCAACTTTATCGCGCAAAACGACGCTGGCACCACCGTCAACCGCTGGTTGACCACCGGGATGCTGTGCGCCTCCGCCTCCAGTAACGAAACCGGCTATTTAACGCAAAAATTCACCCGCGCCCTCGGGATGCTGGCGGTGGATAACCAGGCGCGTGTCTGACACGGACCAACGGTAGCAAGTCTTGCTCCAACATTTGGTCGCGGTGCGATGACCAACCACTGGGTGGATATTAAGAACGCCAACCTGATCGTGGTGATGGGCGGTAACGCCGCTGAAGCGCATCCGGTGGGATTCCGCTGGGCGATGGAAGCCAAAATCCATAACGGTGCCAAACTCATCGTTATCGATCCGCGCTTCACGCGTACAGCGTCGGTGGCTGATTTCTATACCCCGATTCGTTCCGGTACCGACATTACCTTCCTGTCGGGCGTGATCCTGTATCTGCTGAATAACGAAAAATTCAACCGCGAATACACCGAAGCCTACACCAACGCCAGCCTGATCGTGCGTGAGGACTACAGCTTCGACGACGGGCTGTTCAGCGGCTATAACGCAGAAAAACGCCAGTACGACAAAACCAGCTGGAACTATGAGCTGGACGAAAACGGCTTCGCCAAACGCGATACTACGCTGCAGCATCCGCGCTGCGTCTGGAACCTGCTGAAGCAGCACGTTTCCCGTTATACCCCGGATGTGGTCGAAAACATCTGTGGTACGCCGAAGGCCGACTTCCTCAAAGTCTGTGAATACATTGCTGAAACCAGCGCGCCGGATAAGACCGCGTCGTTCCTGTACGCTCTCGGCTGGACCCAGCACTCCATCGGCGCGCAGAACATCCGCACCATGGCGATGATCCAGCTGCTGCTGGGCAACATGGGGATGGCGGGCGGCGGCGTCAACGCCCTGCGCGGCCACTCCAATATCCAGGGTCTGACCGACCTCGGCCTGCTCTCCACCAGCCTGCCAGGCTACATGTCGCTGCCGAACGAAAAACAGGCCGACCTGCAGACCTACCTGACGGCTAACACGCCGAAGCCGCTGCTGAAAGACCAGGTCAACTACTGGGGCAACTATCCGAAGTTCTTCGTCTCCATGATGAAAGCCTTTTTCGGCGATAAAGCGACAGCAGAAAACAGCTGGGGCTTTGACTGGCTGCCGAAGTGGGATAAGAGCTACGACGTTCTGCAGTACTTCGAGATGATGAATCAGGGCAAAGTGAATGGCTATATTTGCCAGGGCTTTAACCCGGTCGCCTCGTTCCCGAACAAAAACAAGGTCGTCGCTTCCCTGTCGAAGCTGAAGTTCCTCGTGACCATCGACCCGCTCAATACCGAAACGTCCACCTTCTGGCAAAACCACGGTGAGTCGAACGATGTTGACCCGTCGAAAATCCAGACCGAAGTGTTCCGTCTGCCGTCTACCTGCTTCGCCGAAGAGAATGGGTCTATCGTCAACTCCGGCCGCTGGTTGCAGTGGCACTGGAAAGGCGCGGACGCCCCGGGGATCGCTGTCACCGATGGTGAAATCCTCGCCGGTATCTTTACGCGCCTGCGTAAGATGTATGCCGAAGAGGGTGGCCCGGCGCCAGAGCCAGTGCTCAACATGACGTGGAACTACTCCACGCCACACGAGCCGGCGTCAGAAGAAGTGGCGATGGAGAGCAACGGTAAAGCGCTGGCGGATATTACCGACCCGGCGACCGGCGCGGTGATCGTCAAGAAAGGCCAGCAGCTGAGCTCCTTCGCACAGCTACGCGACGACGGCACGACTTCCAGCGGCTGCTGGATCTTCGCCGGAAGCTGGACGCCGGAAGGTAACCAGATGGCGCGCCGGGATAACGCCGATCCGTCAGGCCTCGGCAATACGCTGGGCTGGGCATGGGCATGGCCGCTCAACCGCCGCATCCTGTATAACCGCGCCTCCGCGGACCCGCAGGGTAAACCGTGGGATCCGAAGCGTCAGTTGCTGAAGTGGGACGGCGCGAAATGGGGCGGCGTGGATATTCCGGACTACAGCGCCGCTGCGCCTGGCAGCGACGTCGGTCCGTTTATCATGCAGCCGGAAGGGATGGGCCGTCTGTTCGCTATCGATAAGATGGCGGAAGGACCGTTCCCGGAACACTACGAGCCGTTTGAAACGCCGCTCGGGACTAACCCGCTGCACCCGAACGTGGTCTCTAACCCGGCCGCTCGCGTCTTCAAAGGCGATCTCGAGCAGATGGGCAAAGCGGAGAAATTCCCGTACGTCGGCACCACTTATCGCCTGACTGAGCACTTCCACTACTGGACCAAGCACGCGCTGCTTAACGCCATCGCGCAGCCGGAGCAGTTTGTGGAGATCGGTGAAAAACTGGCGAATAAACTCGGCATCAGCCATGGCGATACCGTCAAGGTCTCCTCCAACCGCGGCTACATTAAGGCCAAGGCGGTGGTGACCAAACGTATTCGCACGCTAAAAGTTGACGGTAAGGATATCGATACCATCGGCATTCCTATTCACTGGGGCTATGAGGGCGTGGCGAAAAAAGGCTTTATTGCCAATACCCTGACGCCGTTCGTCGGTGATGCGAATACGCAGACGCCGGAGTTCAAAGCTTTCCTCGTGAACGTGGAAAAGGTGTAACGGAGACGACTTATGGCTTATCAATCGCAAGATATTATTCGTCGTTCCGCGACTAACGGTTTCACCCCCGCGCCTCAGGCGCGGGACCACCAGCAGGAGGTGGCGAAGCTTATCGACGTCACCACCTGTATCGGCTGCAAAGCCTGTCAGGTGGCCTGCTCCGAATGGAACGATATTCGTGATGAAGTCGGTCACAACGTTGGGGTGTATGACAACCCGGCGGACCTGACCGCCAAGTCATGGACGGTGATGCGCTTCTCGGAAGTGGAGCAAAACGACAAGCTTGAATGGCTCATCCGCAAGGATGGCTGCATGCATTGCGCCGATCCGGGCTGCCTGAAGGCCTGCCCGTCAGAAGGCGCGATCATTCAGTACGCCAACGGCATCGTCGATTTCCAGTCCGAGCAGTGCATCGGCTGCGGTTACTGTATCGCCGGCTGTCCGTTCGATGTACCGCGTCTGAACCCGGAAGACAACCGCGTCTACAAATGTACCCTGTGCGTAGACCGCGTCACCGTCGGCCAGGAACCGGCCTGCGTGAAAACCTGCCCGACCGGCGCCATCCACTTTGGCTCCAAAGAGGATATGAAAACGCTGGCCGGCGAGCGCGTAGCTGAACTGAAAACCCGCGGTTACGACAATGCGGGCCTGTACGATCCGGCCGGCGTCGGCGGTACCCACGTCATGTACGTGCTGCACCATGCCGATAAGCCGAATCTGTACCACGGCCTGCCGGAAAACCCGGAGATCAGCCAGACCGTCAAGTTCTGGAAAGGCATCTGGAAACCGCTGGCGGCCGTCGGCTTCGCCGCGACCTTCGCAGCCAGTATCTTCCACTACGTCGGCGTCGGTCCGAACCGCGCGGAAGAGGAAGAGGACAACCTGCATGAAGAGAAAGACGAGGTGCGCAAATGAAAAGACGTGACACCATCGTGCGCTACACGGCGCCGGAACGCATCAACCACTGGGTCACCGCCTTCTGCTTCATCCTGGCGGCGGTAAGCGGGTTAGGCTTTTTCTTCCCGTCCTTTAACTGGCTGATGCATATCCTCGGCACGCCGCAGCTGGCGCGAATTCTCCACCCGTTCGTCGGGGTGGTGATGTTCGCGTCGTTCATCATCATGTTTTTCCGTTACTGGCACCACAACCTAATCAATCGGGATGATATCTTTTGGGCGAAGAATATTCGTAAGATCGTCGTCAACGAGGAGGTGGGCGATACCGGACGCTATAATTTCGGCCAGAAATGCGTATTCTGGGCGGCGATTATCTTCCTGGTACTGCTGCTGGTGAGCGGTGTGATCATCTGGCGTCCGTATTTTGCGCCGGCTTTCTCAATCCCGGTGATCCGATTTGCGCTGATGCTGCATTCATTTGCCGCAGTGGCGTTAATTGTGGTTATCATGGTGCATATCTACGCCGCCCTCTGGGTGAAAGGCACCATTACCGCGATGGTGGAAGGCTGGGTCACCAGTACGTGGGCGAAGAAACATCACCCGCGCTGGTACCGAGAGGTCCGCCAGAAACAGGAAAAGTCATCTGAATGAGTATTCGCATAATCCCGCAAGACGAGCTGGGTTCGAGCGAGAAACGCACGGCGGAAGCAATTCCGCCGCTACTGTTCCCCAGGCTGAAAAATCTGTATAACCGCCGCGCTGAACGTCTGCGCGAGCTGGCCGCCAATAACCCGCTGGGCGATTACCTGCGCTTTGCCGCGCTGATCGCCCATGCCCAGGAAGTGGTGCTGTACGACCATCCGCTGCAGATGGATCTCACCGCCCGTATTAAAGCGGCCAGCGAACAGGGCAAGCCGCCGCTGGATATCCACGTCCTGCCGCGCGACAAACACTGGCACAAGCTGCTGCACTCGCTGATTGCCGAGCTGAAGCCGGAGATGAGCGGCCCAGCGCTGGCGGTCATTGAAAATCTGGAAAAAGCCTCTGAGCAGGAGCTGGAGCAGATGGCCAGCGCGCTGTTTGCTTCCGACTTCGCCTCGGTCAGCAGCGATAAAGCGCCGTTCATCTGGGCCGCGCTGTCGCTCTACTGGGCGCAGATGGCCAGCCTGATTCCGGGGAAAGCGCGCGCTGAATACGGCGAACAGCGCCAGTTCTGCCCGGTGTGCGGCTCGATGCCGGTCTCCAGCATCGTGCAGATCGGCACCACCCAGGGGCTGCGCTATCTGCACTGCAATCTGTGCGAAACCGAGTGGCACGTGGTACGCGTCAAATGTAGCAACTGCGAACAGAGCCGCGATCTGCACTACTGGTCGCTGGACAACGAGCAGGCTGCGGTGAAAGCCGAAAGCTGTGGCGACTGCGGAACTTACCTGAAGATTATGTATCAGGAGAAGGATCCGAAAGTCGAAGCCGTCGCCGACGATTTGGCATCCCTGGTGCTTGACGCCCGCATGGAGCAGGAAGGCTTCGCCAGAAGCTCAATTAACCCGTTCATGTTCCCCGGCGAAGGGGAATAAGTTCTGCGCTCCTATAACGGGCGACTCAGGTCGCTCGTTATCATTCATACGGTGTGAACACGCCGGAAATGCTCTCCTTAGCCCGTTTCTGCTTCTCCAGATATTGTTCAACTTTTAGGGTGCTGTTCAGAAGGACAAGGTATTACGGCGCACCGGATAACGAGCAAATTACACCTGATAAAAACGAAGAAAAAGCAGATCTTTGCTGAGAAATACGCTTCTGCGAGCCGCTTTCCACAATGCGATCGCGGCTTTATTCGGTATATCTTTTTCGCAATAACCAGGCTATAACACTGGATATTAACCCAGTAAAAGGGACTTGCCATGACGTTGGAAAAAGGGATTGCTTCGCTGGTTGAGGAGTTTATTGCTGCGGGGCGGCCATCATCGCGAGAACAGAGTATTGATGACCGGAGAAACGGCTATCTCGCCAGCGCCGTTCTCGCAGGGGAAACAGAAACGCGGGTGCAGGTTGAAGACATCGCGCTCGATGGCATGACCTTGCGCGTCGTCTCGCCGCCAAAAAGCAACGGCTTACTACCCACCATTGTGTATTATCACGGCGGCTGTTTTGTCAGCGGCGGCTTTGCCACCCACGACAATCAGCTCCGCCAGCTAGCCTGGTTCAGCGGTTGCCGGGTGATCGCCGTGCAGTACCGCCTGGCGCCGGAGCATACCTTTCCGGCGGCGCACGATGACGCAGAACAAGGTGTCATGATCATCCACCGGCACGCGGAGCAGCTTGGCGTTGACGCCTCACGCATTTCACTGGCTGGCGACAGCGCCGGCGGGCACCTCGCTCTGGTAACGGCCCTGCGCCTGAAAGCGAATGCGGCGTGGCAACCCGCGCAACTGATTCTGATTTATCCCATGCTCGACCCCACCGCCAGCATGGCGAGCTACGTCAGCAACGGCGCTGACTATGTGATTACCCGGGACACGTTGTTGAGCGGCTATGAAATGTACCTCGCCTCGACGCCAGCGAACCATCCGGATGCCAGTCCACTCTGGCGCGACGATTTTCACGGTCTGCCGCCGGTGCATATTCTGACGGCGGAGTTCGATCCTTTACGCGACGAGGGCGAAGCGCTGCATCGAAGGCTGATGGCGCAAGGGGTGGAGAGTTCCTGTCAGCGCTATCTGGGGGTGATCCACGGCTTCTTTCAGCTGGGTGGGATCAGCCGCGCCGCGCGAGATGCCATGCGGGATATCGCCTGGCGCTTAGCATCGCCAGGACGATAACCGCCCGCGGCTTACTCTTCCTCGTTGCCGCCCTCTTCGTAAGAGCCAAAGGGCTTCGCCGGCAGCACGATGTAGATCCCCTCGAAAACGGCGCCCTGTTTATCGTCGCCAAAAAGCTCCACCTGCATTTGCACGCGGGCTTTACGCCCACGCGCCAGACGGTCGAGATCGCCGCTCAGCGAACCGAGATCGGCGATGGCGCTGGGGCGGCCGCTAATGGGCTGACTGTAGCGGATATGCGCATCCGCCAGAATGATGGTGCCCCCCAGGTGCCGCTCGCGCAGCATCAGCCAGATAAGCCCCCATCCGGTTAAGGTGGCGAGCGAGAACAAACTGCCGGCAAACAGCGTGTGGTGCGGATTCTGATTTCCCGCTTCCGGCATGGTGGTAATAAATTTCTGCCCGGTGTACTGCTGAATGCGCACGCCCATTTTTTCACTCAGCGGGATATGCTGATACCACGCCTGCTGTAGCTGCGCGCACCAGTCGCCACGGTGGAGAATGTCGTCCAGCGATGCGACCGGCTTAATCATCAGGAAATGACGGATCGGCGTGGTGGTCGGGGTGGTGATCTCCCCCTGATTGATAAAGCCGAGCTTGGCGAAAAACTCCACCGCATCTTCGCGAGCGCTACAGGTGACCCGCTTAACCCCTTCCTGACGCGCGACGGACTCCAGGGTCATCGCCATCAGCGTACCCAGCCCTTTATCCTGCACCGAGGGATGAACGGCCATAAAGCGAATGGAGGCTTCATTCTCTGCATTGATATATAGCCGGCCGACAGCCACCAGGTTGCCCTCTTCATCCACCACCATCTGATGATGCGCCATCGCATCCCAGGCGTCACGTTCCGAACCCTTAGGCTGATGCAGCGGCTTACGCAGCATTTCCCAGCGGAACTGATAGTAGCTCTCTAACTCTTCTGCTGTTTGCGGTACACGAAGGTGATACATAGTCGTACTCTCTTTTGTTACCCGCAGCCTGCCCGGAAGCTGGGTCATACTTGCAACCAAAAGGTCACGGGACCATCATTGACCAAAGAAACCTGCATATCCGCAGCGAATCTTCCGGTCTGGGTGTTCATTTCCTGCTGGCGACAGCGGGCGACGAAATACTCATACAGCGCCTCAGCACGGTCAGGAGCGGCGCCTTTCGAGAAGCTTGGCCGCATTCCCCGCTCGGTATCCGCCGCCAGCGTAAATTGCGAAACCACCAGCACGCTGCCGCCCGCCTGCTGAACGTTCAGGTTCATTTTCCCCTCCGCATCGCTGAAGATGCGGTAGCCCAGCACGCGCTCGCAGAGGCGATTCGCTTTTTGTTCATCATCGTCTTTTTCGACCCCCAGCAGCACCAGAAGCCCCGGGCCAATTTCGCCCGTCACCTCGTCCGCCACGGTAACGCTTGCACGGGATACGCGTTGAATTAATGCAATCATGGTTGTTCTGTTTCTTCTGTTTTAAGTTTGCGGTATTCACCGAGAGTGACAGTAATTTCAGCGCCAAGCAAGACGATACACCAGGTCCAGTACACCCAGACGAACAAAATCGGCACCACCGAAATCACGCCATAAATGAGCTGATAGGACGGAAAGGTGGTGATATAGAGGGCAAACGCTTTTTTACCTGCCTCAAACAGCAGCGCCGCCACCAGCGCCCCGATCACCGCGTCGCGGTTACGTACCTGGGTGGTGGGTACAATACTGTAGAGCAGCCAGAATGCCGCCCAGGAGAGGATCAGCGGGAAAAGGCGGAGCAGATTATCAATTACGCCGTCCAGGTCGCTTGCCCAGCGCAGCGACAGCAGATAGGAACTGATCGCCAGGCTGGCGCCCGCCAGCAGCGGACCAAGGGTCAGGATCATCCAGTAAACGGCAAAGGAGTAAACTTTGGGGCGACTGCGCGTGCTGCGCCAGATGGTGTTTAGCGCGCTGTCGATCGAGTACATCAGCAGCAGCGAGGTGACGATCAGGCCAAAGGCGCCTACGGCGGTCATGCGGCTGGAATTGGCGACGAACTGCTCGATATATCCCTGGATCACATCCCCGGTCGCCGGAATGAAATTGGCGAAGATAAAATGGCGGATCTGCACGCTGACTTCGGAGAACATGGGGAAGGCCGCAAATAGCGCGAACACGACGGCAATCAGCGGCACCAGGGACAGTAATGACACATAGGCGAGGTTCCCCGCCAGGGTCGTCATATGGTCTTCATCAATACGCCGCCACAGCAGCTTTAGCCACGCCAGCAGCGGCCGGGTATGGTGGAGTAATTTTTGATGAACGGTTCTTAGCATAGCTGTTTCGCGAAATAGTCAGGGATGGTCTTCTTCCCGGTCACCAGAATGCTGGTGATCCCCAACCGGTTAGCCCCTGCTATATTATCGACGTTATCATCAAAAAAGACCGTATCTGCGGCGGAAAAGCCCTCTTCTTCCAGTACTCGCTGATAAATTTGCGCTTCAGGCTTACGCATTCCCATCTCCTGTGACAGATAGATGCGATCGGCGGCAGCGCGCACTTCCGGGTATTCATCCGGCCAGAACGTGGTGTGAAGACGATTGGTATTGGAGAGCACCACCACGCGATGGCCCTGGGCACGCAGTTTTTGCATGATCGCAATCACTTCCGGACGCAGCGCGACAAACACCGCCAGCCAGCCGTGAGCAAACTGCTCATAGCTGAGGGACATATTCATTTCATGGCACATGGCGGCGGCAAAATCTTCATCGCTGAGCTCGCCGCGCTCATGCTGATGGAAAGCCTCTCCCATGGTGAAATGCTGCTTCAGCGTCGCCAGCGGGATGCGGGTTAAATCGCTCCAGGCCCCCAATACCCGGTTGAAGTCAATGTCGACAATCACATTACCTAAATCAAAGATATAGAGCATTTTCGTCTCCTTCCGCGCCGTGGAAAATTAACTTTAGCGGGAAAGATGAGGTTTGACTATGCATAAACCTGAAACAACAAGCCACTCGCGAACAAAGCCGCATAATGCGGCTTTGAATAAGCAGAATCAGGCTGGCGGTTATTCTGTCGCAGCGCGCAGCGTTTTCCTGCCACCGCGAATGCGTTTAACCAGCATGACCGAAACGAACGCGCCACAGAGCGCAAAGCACGCCATGATGCCAAAGACTATCTTGTAGCCTGTCAGACCAGGGTTGAGATCGAGAATGTAGCCATACAGGCTGTAGCAGAACATGGCCGGTGCGTAGCCAATGAAACTCCCCAGCGCCATGGCGGCGCCGGTCCGGTTCTCCGCGATGTTGGCTTCACCGATCGGGGCAAAGAAGACCGCTCGCTGGGTAAACACAATTGCGCCAAATCCCAGGGTGCAGATCATGCCGAGGTAGACTGGCATGCTTTCGTGGGGCAGCAATATTAACGCCACCAGGGCTACGGTGCTGGCACAAAAGGTATAGAAGAGATATTTGCTTGGCGACTTGAGGATTTTATCGGCTATCAGGCCGCCAATCGGCCCACCCACCATTTTCAAACAATACTGGTTAATGATGCCGTAGGCGCCCACCAGCGCCACCGGCAACAGGTAGATATTTTTCAGGAAGGGAATAAAGAAAGTGAGCCCACAGTAAACCGCATAAACAAAGAAGACGTTGAACGCGATAAGCCAGATGGTTTTATCTTTTAAGACCGAAGAGATGCTACTTTTCTCTGTGGCGCTGTCGACGGTAGCTTTCTCAGGCGCATCCTCATCCTTTTCTTTCAGCATAAAAAACAGCATGATCCCGACAACAATCACGATCAGAGCGTAGAACCAGATCCCGGCTTTAAACCCCAGCAAACCGCTGCCAAACCAGGTGAAAATAGCCAGGGCAGAGAAAGCAATAATCGTGTCGACAATCCCCCGCCCGGTCTCAAAGAAACCAAACAAACGCCCCTGCTGTTCGCTGTTGCCCAACCGGCTTACCGACTTTAATAGCACCGGCCAGTTCATCATGTCGCAGGTAACGCCAAAGAGAGCCCAAACAAAGAGAATTCCCCAGTAGCCTGGCATAGTCGTCAGATAGATCCCCAACAAGCCTGTCGCAATCAGCGATAGCGACATGGTGTAGCGGCGAGGCAGTTTATCGGCAAAGTAAATTGACAGGAAAAAACCAATCGTGGTCACCACGGAGTTCACCGACATGGCATTGCCTATCTGGCCATTAGTCAGATGGAAATAGTCCTGCATCGGAATATAAAAAGCATCTTTCAGAGAAGGCAGTTTATAAATGGTGCCACCGCACAGGGTTAATAAACTGAATATAGCCCATTTCTTTTTTGTGAGCATAAGTTCCCCTAATGATTGAACATCATTTGGTTTAAGGAAAATAACAGACCATCATCATTTATTAAAAATGATGTCCCGGCATAACGAATTATTAGTAAATTTAGTGTGCCAGCGCCGTAAGCGCTTCGTCTTTTATTCTCTGCAACGTCTCTTTGACATAATGGAGCTGCGCTATCGCATCCTCTTTTTCTTTTAGCAGTCGCGCTTCAAGCTGATCGGCGTCTGGCAGTGGGGTTTCGCTCATTTGTCGCCAGGGGATCCACGGGTTGTCCCCCTCCGAGGCAAAACGGAACGGGGGGGCATAGTAATCCACTTCTTCTTCCAGACCGTATGCCATGACCTGCGGATGATCATCACCAAGACAAATTAATTCCGTCAGCAGCGCCTTAAACGGCATATCGCCCTGGCCTGAATTACAGGCCCGATGCCCAAGCCCACCGTTCTCAGTAATAATACAAGCGTCTTTGATATGAACCTGCGTAATGTAAGGTGACATCAACGCTAACGCCTCAAGCGGTCGCTCATTAGCGTTGATCATATTGGCGAAGTCAAAAAGGAGCGATAGCGATGGCATCTCGCTTTGTTTAATTAAATTCACCAGTTCAGCGCTTTTGAGATCTTCATGTTGCTCAAGGGTGAAGGTCAGGCCGGTATGGCTATAAGCCTTTTTAATGTATTGAATATCTGCTGAAATTTTTTCCATTACGTCATGTAAATGGCCTTCATAACGCGGATAAAAACGAACGGAAGTCGCTCCTGTTTTTAAAGCGATAGTCGCGGCCTGATCGATGGTCTGTTTATCGGAGGCGCTGGTTTCGATGTGAATATCCAGCTGCAACGCTTTCGCTTTGTCAGCAAACCCGGCTAACTGGGCATCATTCATATTGCTCAGCGAATAACGCTCACCATCAAGAACGTGTATTTTCACCCCCTTTAAATGCAGACTATCTGCAATGGTCAGTAAATCATTAGGTAAAATACGTTCAAGCCGCATATTCAAATGATAGGCATAAGCATGAAGGTAGAGTGGTATATTATCAATACGGGAAAGGATCTTCCCGGCGTTATCTTTAGTGACCATAAAATACCTACAAGTTAATAAACAGATCCACAGCCTCAAATCGCCAGTATTCGAGATCTATTTGCACAATATTGCCGGCACTATCGGCACGGTGTTTTTCTATCAGAATAGCCGGCAGACCTGCAGAGCCACCGATGAATTTGCTCACATCGCCCGACATTCTGACGGGTCTAAAAGCCAGTTTTTTTATCACCACAGGCTTATGATATTCACGCTCCCAGACGGAGGAAAAAGACTGGTTCTTCAACCGGTCAATAAAATCTGGCGCGACGTTAGGGTTGATAAAAGTCTCGTGGTAGAAAACTTTATGCCCTTCCAGCGCTCCCCAGCCGGTGACCAGATATAAATCATCAGACGGAGTGACATCCAGCAGGGGTTTAGCGGCGTCGGGATAGTCTCGGGTTCGCTGTTTTTCAATAAAGCCCCACGAGGGTTCTCTTCCCTGCTCAATGGCAGCCCGCTGAAAGCTCGCGGGGAGCTCAGGACTGTAGTTAAAACGCGGCTGCGCGACAAACCATCCTTTCCGGTCTTTACGAAAGATCCTCGATTCCGCTTCCAGGCTGAGCAGCGCCTGACGCAGCGTCATGCGTTTGATCCCCAGCAGTTCGCCAAGCTCTCTCTCTGAAGGCAGTTTTCCACCCGCAGCCGTCAGCCCTTGCTTAAGCCACAGATCCAGTTTCTCTTTTGCATTTTCGACAGTAGAAAGATTTTCAGTCATTGTTTAATCCATTTGGTTTAAACCAGATGACTCATCTTACTCTTCTGCAAAAAAAGAAAGCAATTCCTCGGACAAACTTTAGGTATAAATGTGACCAGGGTCTCCTGGAGGCCCCGGGTTAGCGCAGCGATTGTCAGATCTCACCCATAAAAAAACCCCGCCGGAGAGGCGGGGTTTAGCGAACAGCAAGAAGAATGAATTACTCTTCTTTTGCACCGCGCATTGCGCGTTTACGGTCGTTCTCGGTCAGGTGACGTTTACGGATACGGATAGAGGTCGGAGTGACTTCTACCAGTTCGTCGTCATCGATGAACTCCAGAGCCTGCTCCAGGGTCATCTTAACCGGCGGAACCAAAACCGTGGCTTCGTCAGTACCGGACGCACGCATGTTGGTCAGTTTCTTACCGGTCAGGCAGTTTACCGTCAGGTCGTTAGAACGGCTGTGAATACCGATGATCTGGCCTTCGTAAACTTCCGCACCGTGACCGAGGAACAACTTACCGCGATCCTGCAGACCGAACAGCGCGAACGCTACCGCTTTACCCTGACCGTTGGAGATCAGCACGCCGTTGTTACGCTGGCCCACTTCGCCCGGACGAACGTCGTCGTAGTGGCTGAAGGTGGAGTACAGCAGACCGGTACCGGAGGTCATGGTCATGAACTCTGAACGGAAGCCGATCAGACCGCGGCTTGGGATCACGTAGTCGAGACGTACGCGGCCTTTTCCGTCCGGATTCATGTTTTTCAGGTCGCCTTTACGCTCGCCCAGCGCCTGCATAACAGAACCCTGGTGCTGCTCTTCGACGTCCAGCGTCACGTTCTCGAACGGCTCTTGTTTACGGCCATCGATTTCACGGAAGATAACTTTCGGACGGGAAACCGCCATCTCGAAACCTTCGCGACGCATGTTTTCAATCAGAACGGACAGATGCAGTTCACCACGGCCGGAAACGCGGAACGCATCAGCGTCTTCGGTTTCTTCAACGCGCAGCGCCACGTTGTGCACCAGCTCTTTGTTCAGGCGGTCCAGAATCTGGCGAGAGGTAACGAACTTACCTTCTTTACCGCAGAACGGAGAGGTGTTGACGTTGAAGAACATGGAAACGGTCGGCTCATCAACGGACAGGGCCGGCAGCGCTTCGACATTCTGCGGGTCGCAGATGGTGTCGGAGATGTTCAGCTCGCCCAGACCGGTGATCGCGATGATGTCGCCAGCTTCAGCTACGTCGCTCTCGATACGCTCAAGCCCCAGGTGAGTCAGCACTTTACCGACTTTACCGTTACGAGTTTTGCCTTCGCTATCGATGATAGTGACCTGCTGGTTCGGCTTCACTTTACCGCGTTTGATGCGGCCGATGCCGATGACGCCAACGTAGTTGTTGTAGTCCAGCTGGGAGATCTGCATCTGCAGCGGACCGTCAAGGTCAACGTCCGGCGCCGGCACGCGATCGACAATCGCCTGGTACAGCGGGGTCATGTCGTCAGCCATGTCTTCGTGGTCCAGACCCGCGATACCGTTCAGCGCGGACGCGTAAACGATCGGGAAGTCCAGCTGTTCGTCGGTCGCGTCGAGGTTAACGAACAGGTCGAACACCTGATCGACAACCCAGTCCGGACGCGCGCCCGGGCGGTCAACTTTGTTGATGACCACGATCGGCTTCAGACCGTGGGCAAAAGCTTTTTTGGTCACGAAGCGCGTTTGCGGCATCGGGCCATCAAAGGCATCTACCACCAGCAGCACAGAGTCAACCATGGACATAACACGCTCAACTTCACCTCCGAAGTCGGCGTGCCCAGGGGTATCAACGATGTTGATACGGTAATCATTCCATTTGATTGCAGTGTTTTTCGCGAGGATGGTAATCCCACGCTCTTTCTCCAAATCGTTGGAGTCCATCACACGTTCTTGTGCTTCAGTACGTGCGTCGAACGTACCGGATTGCTGTAGCAGCTTGTCAACCAGGGTAGTTTTACCATGGTCAACGTGCGCGATGATGGCGATATTACGCAGATTTTCGATCACAACTTTGCCTCAGGCATTAGAAATAGCGCGTTATTGTACACGTATTAAGCGAAGGACTGAACAGGATCACAAACATCCTCCGCAAACAAGTATTGCAGAGTTTCTTTGTGACCGCTTTCACGGAGCGATAAAAGGGCACCGTAACAAAAATTGCACCAAAATGGTGCTCAATGTTCACACTGAGGCACTATTTTGGTGCATTATCTCCATCATGGTGCAGTCCTTTTGCACTATGGTGCGCATGATACAGCGTTTTATGGGGCATTTAAAAGTTGGCACAGATTTCGCTTTATATTTTTTAAGGCAACAACGCCACTTTTAAGCAGTATGAAGTTTTCGTTACCACGACGACAATGACCAATCCGGGAGAGTTTAAGTATGTCCGCTGAACACGTTTTGACGATGCTGAACGAGCACGAAGTGAAGTTTGTCGATCTGCGCTTCACCGATACCAAAGGTAAAGAACAGCACGTCACGATTCCGTCTCATCAGGTAAATGCCGAATTCTTCGAAGAAGGCAAAATGTTTGATGGCTCCTCGATTGGTGGCTGGAAAGGTATCAACGAATCTGACATGGTCCTGATGCCGGACGCTTCCACCGCGGTCATTGACCCGTTCTACGAAGAACCGACCCTGATCATCCGCTGCGATATCCTCGAGCCAGGCACCCTGCAGGGCTATGACCGTGACCCGCGCTCCATCGCGAAACGCGCTGAAGAGTACCTGCGCGCTACCGGCATCGCTGACACCGTCCTGTTCGGGCCAGAACCAGAATTCTTCCTGTTCGACGACATCCGTTTCGGCGCCTCTATCTCCGGCTCCCATGTCGCGATCGATGATATCGAAGGTGCGTGGAACTCCTCCACCAAATACGAAGGCGGTAACAAAGGTCACCGTCCGGGCGTGAAAGGGGGTTACTTCCCGGTTCCGCCAGTAGACTCTTCTCAGGATATCCGCTCCACCATGTGTATGATCATGGAAGAGATGGGCCTGGTTGTTGAAGCTCACCACCACGAAGTGGCTACCGCAGGTCAGAACGAAGTGGCAACCCGCTTCAACACCATGACCAAAAAAGCGGACGAAATTCAGATTTACAAATACGTTGTTCACAACGTCGCTCACCGCTTTGGTAAAACCGCGACCTTTATGCCGAAACCAATGTTCGGCGACAACGGCTCCGGCATGCACTGCCATATGTCTCTGGCGAAAAACGGGACTAACCTGTTCTCCGGCGACAAATACGCAGGTCTGTCTGAGCAGGCGCTGTTCTACATCGGCGGCGTAATCAAACACGCTAAAGCCATCAACGCCCTGGCGAACCCGACCACCAACTCCTACAAGCGTCTGGTTCCGGGTTACGAAGCGCCGGTTATGCTGGCTTACTCTGCCCGTAACCGCTCTGCCTCCATCCGTATTCCGGTGGTGACCTCTCCGAAAGCGCGTCGTATCGAAGTGCGCTTCCCGGACCCGGCTGCTAACCCGTACCTGTGCTTTGCGGCGCTGCTGATGGCTGGCCTCGATGGTATCAAGAACAAAATCCATCCGGGCGAAGCAATGGACAAAAACCTGTACGACCTGCCGCCGGAAGAAGCGAAAGAGATCCCGCAGGTTGCCGGTTCTCTGGAAGAAGCCCTGCAGGCCCTGGATGCTGACCGCGAGTTCCTGACGGCTGGCGGCGTATTCACCAATGACGCTATCGATGCTTACATCGCCCTGCGTCTGGAAGAGAACGACCGCGTACGCATGACTCCGCATCCGGTTGAGTTCGAACTGTACTACAGCGTCTAATTTTGCTGTAAATCCAGGGTATGTCGTGTTGTGGCGCGGGATGCCCGGGATATTTTGTTGCCGTGGAAACTTTCAGCCCATCTCAGGATGGGCTTTTTTCTCCACCAACACGCTGATCTCGCGAGCTTTTTACCGATAAAAAGCTATACTGCACTAAATTGGTGCACTCTTTTTCAGGAGACTGTCGAATGGCAACAGGCACACTGCCCGATGCTGGGCAGATCCTCAACTCTCTTATCAACAGTATCTTACTGGTCGATGATGACCTGGCGGTGCACTTTGCCAACCCTGCGGCGCAGCAGCTGCTGGCGCAAAGTTCGCGCAAGCTGTTTGGCACCCCGTTACCTGAGCTGTTGAGCTATTTCTCATTAAATATTGGGCTGATGCAGGAGAGTCTGCAGGCGGGCCAGGGTTTTACCGATAACGAAGTGACGCTGGTTATCGATGGCCGCTCGCATATCCTGTCGCTGACCGCCCAGCGGCTGCCGGAAGGCTTTATTCTGCTGGAAATGGCGCCGATGGATAACCAGCGCCGCCTGAGCCAGGAGCAACTGCAGCACGCGCAGCAGGTCGCCGCCCGCGATCTGGTCCGCGGCCTGGCGCACGAGATTAAAAACCCGTTAGGCGGCCTGCGCGGCGCGGCACAGCTGCTCAGCAAAGCCCTGCCCGACCCGGCGCTAACGGAATATACCAAAGTGATCATCGAGCAGGCCGACCGGCTGAGAAATCTGGTCGATCGCCTGCTCGGCCCACAGCATCCGGGCATGCACGTTACCGAAAGCATCCACAAGGTCGCCGAACGGGTAGTGAAACTGGTCTCGATGGAGTTGCCGGACAACGTGAAGTTGATCCGTGATTACGACCCCAGCCTGCCGGAGCTCCCCCACGACCCGGATCAAATTGAACAGGTGTTGCTGAACATCGTCCGTAATGCGCTGCAGGCGCTGGGGCCGGAAGGGGGCGAAATTGTTCTCCGCACCCGGACCGCTTTCCAGCTGACGCTGCACGGGGTGCGTTATCGCCTCGCCGCCCGTATTGACGTCGAAGATAATGGCCCGGGTATTCCGCCCCAGCTCCAGGATACGTTGTTTTATCCGATGGTCAGCGGCCGCGAAGGCGGTACTGGCCTGGGCTTATCTATCGCCCGCAGCCTTATCGATCAGCACTCCGGCAAAATTGAATTCACCAGCTGGCCGGGTCATACCGAATTTTCGGTATACCTGCCTATTCGGAAGTAGAGGTGTTTATGCAACGAGGGATAGCCTGGATCGTTGATGACGATAGCTCCATCCGCTGGGTGCTTGAACGCGCGCTCACCGGAGCCGGCTTGAGCTGCACAACGTTCGAAAGCGGCAATGAGGTGCTAGATGCCCTCACCACCAAAACCCCGGATGTACTGCTGTCAGATATCCGTATGCCGGGAATGGATGGTCTGGCGCTGCTCAAACAGATTAAGCAGCGTCATCCGATGCTTCCGGTCATCATAATGACCGCGCATTCCGATCTGGACGCCGCGGTCAGCGCTTATCAGCAGGGCGCGTTTGATTATCTGCCCAAACCTTTTGATATCGATGAAGCTGTCGCCCTCGTCGACCGGGCGATTAGCCACTATCAGGAGCAGCAGCAGCCGCGAAATGCGCCGATAAGCAGCCCCACCGCCGATATCATTGGCGAGGCGCCGGCCATGCAGGATGTCTTTCGCATTATTGGCCGTCTGTCGCGATCATCCATCAGCGTGCTGATCAATGGCGAATCCGGTACCGGTAAAGAGCTTGTCGCTCATGCCCTGCATCGCCATAGCCCGCGCTCAAAAGCGCCGTTTATCGCGCTGAATATGGCGGCAATCCCCAAGGACCTGATTGAGTCCGAGCTGTTCGGCCATGAAAAAGGGGCCTTTACCGGCGCCAATACCGTCCGTCAGGGTCGCTTTGAACAGGCTGACGGCGGCACGCTGTTCCTGGATGAAATTGGCGATATGCCGCTGGATGTCCAGACTCGTCTGCTGCGCGTTCTGGCGGATGGCCAGTTTTATCGCGTGGGCGGCTACGCGCCGGTGAAGGTCGATGTGCGGATCATCGCCGCCACCCATCAGAATCTGGAGCAGCGGGTGCAGGAGGGGAAATTCCGTGAAGATTTATTCCACCGCCTGAACGTGATCCGGGTGCATTTGCCGCCGCTGCGCGAGCGTCGGGAAGATATTCCACGTCTGGCCCGCCATTTTCTGCAGATTGCCGCCCGCGAGCTAGGTGTTGAAGCCAAACAGCTGCATCCGGAAACGGAGACAGCGCTGACCCGCCTGGCGTGGCCGGGCAACGTTCGCCAGCTGGAAAACACCTGTCGCTGGCTCACCGTCATGGCCGCCGGCCAGGAGGTGCTGACGCAGGATCTGCCGAGCGAACTGTTTGAGACCACCATTCCTGATAGCCCGACGCAGATGCAGCCAGACAGCTGGGCGACGCTGTTGGGTCAGTGGGCCGATCGGGCGCTGCGTTCCGGTCATCAAAACTTGCTTTCAGAAGCGCAACCCGAAATGGAACGCACGCTGCTGACGACCGCCCTGCGTCATACTCAGGGACATAAACAGGAGGCTGCGCGCCTGCTGGGATGGGGTCGTAATACCCTGACGCGTAAGCTAAAAGAGTTGGGTATGGAGTAGGGTTAAACGGCGTGATGAAAAATAGCCGATCAGCGCAAAGTGCTGCTATTTTGTACTTTACTGTTCCGATGAGTTGAGTATGATCGTGCCCGGCATTAGGGGAGAGCATCATGTTTGAATCACTGGTGAGTATGATATCGAGCGGCGCCGCTGCGAGTCACACACCACAAACGGCAGTCGCTGCCGTTCTGTGCGCTGCGCTGGTCGGGCTGTTCAGCTAATTGTTCCCCCTCTCCTGCGGGAGAGGGGGAAAACATTAAATCACCCTTGAGAACTGCTGCATCCGAGCCTTTTGCCGCAGATAGGCATCAAAGCATATACAGATGTTGCGGATCAGCAGGCGGCCTTTCGCCGTTACCTGGATAGCCTTACTCTCCACCACCACCAGCCCGTCATGCGCCAGCGGCGCCAGCAGTTTCAGGTCCTCAGCAAAATAAGACTGAAAATCCACGGCCCACTGCGCTTCGACTGCATCAATATCCAGACGGAAGTTACAGATCAACGCCTTAATTACGTCGCGACGCAGACAGTCGTCCCGGGTTAACGCGATCCCGCGCCACAGGGCGTTCCCTTGCTCTGCCACCTGCTGGTAGTACTGCTTTAGCTCTTTTTGGTTCTGGGCGTAGCTGTCGCCAATCATGCTGATCGCGGACACGCCCATCCCCAGCAAATCGGTATCGCCCTGAGTGGTGTAGCCCTGGAAATTGCGATGCAGTACGCCGTGACGTTGCGCGACCGCTAATTCATCATCAGGACGCGCGAAGTGGTCCATGCCGATGAACTGATAGCCTGCCGCCGTCAGCGAGCCGATGGTCTCCTGGAGGATCTCCAGCTTCTGTTCAGCGGAGGGCAGATCGGCATCTTTAATTTTGCGCTGTGCGGCAAAGAGCGTGGGCAGATGCGCGTAGTTAAACACGCTCAGGCGGTCAGGATTGAGCTCGGCGACCTTTTGCAGGGTAAAGGCAAAGCTCTCCGGCGTTTGTTTCGGCAGGCCGTAGATGAGGTCGATATTGGTCGAGGTAAATCCAATCTCCCGCGCATGACGGAGCAAATCAAAGATGAACGCTTCGTCCTGTTCGCGGTTAACCAGACGCTGAACCTCTTTATTAAAGTCCTGCACGCCCATACTCAGGCGGTTGAATCCCTCAGCGCGTAAATGATCGAGGACATCCAGCTCGATTTCACGCGGATCGACCTCGATGGAGATCTCGGCTTCGGCGCTGAAATGAAAATGGGTACGCAACAGATCCATCAGGCGACTGATTTGCGCCTTGTTGAGATAGGTCGGCGTGCCGCCTCCCCAATGCAGTTGCTTAACCTGACGGTTGGCAAACAGCGGCGCACGGTGGATGATCTCCTGTTCAAGGAGATCGAGATACTGATCGGCCTTATGCTGCTGGCGGGTGACGATCTTATTGCAGCCGCAGAAATAACACAGCTTATGGCAAAACGGGATATGCACGTACAGCGACAGGGGACGCTGTGGGTAACGGGCCACAGCGGCATCGAATTCCGCCGCGCCGAATTGTGGTGAAAACTCCAGCGCGGTGGGATACGAGGTATAGCGCGGCCCGGAATAGTTATATTTCTGGATCAGGGCCAGATCCCAGTCGATTATCTGCTCAGACATGCTCACTCCTTCCGATGGTGCCGCCGACGGGTACGCCGTCCCGGCCCCACCGCACCGCGGGTCATGAGCCGGTTGCGCAGCCATTTCTGACGCCGCGACAACCGTCGTAGTTTAACGAATAACCACAGCAGATAACATATAACCAGAAGGGTTATAAGCAGTACCGGGAATCCGATGGGATGCAAATGTTAGTTTCCACCCTTCAGCAGACGCATCATATCTTCCTGACGCTCTTCCTCTTCTTCATCTTCGTCATCGTAAGAGAGGCCGAGCTGCTGCATCAGCTCATCAATGCGATCCAGTTTGGCATCCACCCAGCTCTGCTCTTCAGCATTCAGGGTACCGCCCTCTTCCAGACGTTCCAGCAGCGCGTCCAGGCGCTCATCATTCTCCAGCAACTCCAGCTCAGCCTGCGGTGAAAGCATAGGTTTCTCGCTCTTTGGTTTATGCTGCTTGGGAGCTGGAGCGCTGCTTTCGCTCACGCCCAGCGGGATGGGTTTTTTGCTGCCCACGCGTGGATCTTGCGCCTGGCGCTGTTTTTTATCTGCTGAAGCCGCATCGCCGCCGTTCGCGCGACTACCTGCCGCGTGGCCACGATGTTTCTTCTGCCGTTTGCGATCGCGAGCTTCCTGATTTAACTCTTCACGCGACTTGCGGCCGGATTTGCCACGGGTGGCGGATGTCGGTTTTTTCATGGTGTGTAATCTTCAGACAGTATTATTCAGTATAGAATTGAGGCGGAATCTAGCAGAAAGCAAGCAAAGAAAAAAGGCGACAGATTACTCTGTCGCCTTTTTCCTCACTGACCACCCTTAACGGGCTCTTCTTTCCCTGTTCGCTAACGACTTACCCTGTCTTTCCCTTAGCGTCCAACGGTCCCTGTTTCTTCCTTTTCCCTTTGAAACGTTTCCAAAACGCGCGTCATCCTGACAATCCTGTGGTCTTCGCCTCCTGGCGCTTCCTGACCCCTCGTCCTGAGTCCTCATCCTTTTCAGCATCCCCGCCGTTGTGTATTACTTTACCCTGTTGACAAAAATCGACAACCAGTCTGGCCGTTAAAATTCCACTTTTCAGATTTCTCTATTCTTGTAATGTATTTATTTTCAGTAGGTTATAATTTATTAGCCTTATTTTTCTCAGGTATGTCCTATACGAAGAATAGCCAATGTCTCACAAAGTGCATGGTTTTTACTTACAGAACCGGCGTGCGGTAAAAACAGCCTTTTTCTGCTGTTCAGGTATAATCCCTGCCATAGCCTGTTTTAACGGAGACGACCGTCTTGACCAACTGGAATTATCAACTGACGCACTTTGTCACTAGCGCGCCAGATATCCGCCATCTTCCTGCCGATACCGGTATCGAAGTGGCATTCGCCGGCCGCTCCAATGCGGGAAAATCCAGCGCGCTGAATACGCTGACCAACCAGAAAAGCCTGGCGCGGACCTCCAAAACTCCCGGACGTACACAGCTGATTAACCTGTTCGAAGTCGCCGAAGGCAAACGCCTGGTCGACCTTCCCGGCTACGGTTATGCGCAAGTCCCGGAAGAGATGAAGATCAAGTGGCAGCGCGCGCTGGGAGAATACCTGGAAAAACGCCTGTGCCTGAAGGGCCTGGTGGTCCTGATGGACATTCGCCACCCGCTTAAGGATCTCGATCAGCAGATGATCCAATGGGCGGTAGAAAGCGATATTCAGGTGCTGGTGCTGCTGACCAAAGCCGATAAGCTCGCCAGCGGCGCGCGTAAAGCGCAAGTGAATATGGTGCGTGAAGCGGTGCTGGCCTTCAATGGCGATGTTCAGGTTGAACCCTTCTCCTCGCTGAAAAAATCTGGCGTGGATAAGCTGCGACAGAAGCTGGATAGCTGGTTTAACGAAATCCCGCCGCAGGAAGCAGAGAGCACCGTAGACGAGTAATCGTCACCAACAGCCGGATAAGAGCGTGCCGCGCCTTGTCCGGGTTCCTCTCCAGCGTCAAGCACAAGCGCGTCCTTCTTTTTGCCACTTTTCTTTCGCGCAATAAAAAACGCCCCGGTCATAAATGACCGGGGCGGCTAAAATATTCAGCCAAATCCGATTACGTGAAGTAAAAGGTCTGAAAGATAGAACATCTTACCTCTGTACCCTACGCGAATAACTTTACTCTTCTTTCGCTCACGGATAAAGCATTTTTTGTAGTTTTTTTTCACTATTTACATAGCAAATTCAAATGATCCTCACAAAACTCTATAAGTTATGTTGCTTACTTACAGAAAATCGCGTTGTGCTTTGTATACTTAGTGCGCTTGATCCCAGTTTTCTCCGCTGCCCACTTCCACCAGCAACGGTACCGCCAGCGTAGTGCTGTTCTCCATCAGTTCGTGGATCTTTTTCGATACGGCATCGAGCTCGTCCTTATGCACTTCAAAGACCAGTTCATCGTGAACCTGCATGATCATTCGCACGCGAGGTTTCTCACTCCGCAGCCATTCATCAACGGCAATCATCGCCCGCTTGATGATATCCGCAGCCGTCCCCTGCATCGGGGCGTTAATCGCCGCACGTTCCGCACCGGCACGACGAGCGCCATTGCTGGACTTGATATCCGGCAAATAGAGTCGACGGCCATCCAGCGTTTCAACATACCCTTGCTCCTTCGCCTGTGCGCGGGTGCGCTCCATATACTCCAGGACGCCCGGATAACGCTCGAAATAAAGATCCATGTACTTCTGCGCTTCTTTACGCGGGATGTTCAGCTGGCGGGCCAGGCCAAAGGCGCTCATGCCATAGATCAGACCGAAGTTGATAGCTTTCGCACTGCGCCGCTGTTCGCTGCTGACGCTGTCCAGCGGTAAGCCAAACACTTCAGCCGCCGTCGCCCGGTGAATATCCTTCCCTTCCGCGAAGGCGGTCAGCAGGCCTTTATCCCGCGACAGGTGCGCCATAATGCGCAGCTCGATTTGCGAGTAGTCCGCCGAGACAATAACGTAATCTTCTGGCGCGATAAACGCCTGGCGAATACGGCGCCCTTCTTCGTTACGCACCGGAATGTTTTGCAGGTTTGGATCGGTAGACGACAAACGGCCGGTGGCGGTAACCGCCTGATGATAGGAGGTATGTACGCGGCCCGTTTTGGGATTAATCATCAGCGGCAGCTTATCGGTATAGGTCGACTTCAGCTTCGCCAACCCACGGTACTCCAGAATCACTTTCGGCAACGGATAATCGAGCGCCAGCTCTTCCAGTACCTCTTCAGAGGTGGACGGCGCACCGCCCGGCGTCTTCTTCAGCGGCTTGATACCCTGTTTTTCAAACAGGATCGTTTGCAGCTGTTTGGTGGAGGAGAGATTAAACGCTTCCCCGGCGATCTCATGCGCCCGCTGCTCCAGCTCAACCAGGCGCTGGGCTATTTCCTGCGAGTGCGCATGCAGCACGGCGGGGTCGATTTTAACGCCGTTGCGCTCAACGCGTGACAGCACCGGCACCAGCGGCATTTCAATGTGCTGGAAGATATTCAGCGGACCTTCATGCTGCTGCAGCTTCGGCCACATTTTCAGATGCAACTGAAGCGTGACGTCGGCGTCTTCCGCCGCGTAGCGACCCGCCTCTTCCAGCGCAATCTGGTTAAAGGTGAGCTGATTCTTACCCTTACCAGCGATCTCTTCGAAGGTAATCGTTTTATGTTTCAGCCAGCGGTCGGAAAGACTGTCCATATCATGGCGGCCCGCCACGCTGTCGAGAATGTAAGATTCCAGCATGGTATCGAACGCAATCCCGCGCAGCTCAATGTCGTAATTAGCCAAAATGCCGCGATCGTATTTGAGATTTTGCCCAACCTTGAGCAGCTTCTCATCCTCCAGCAGCGGTTTAAGCAGCGCCAGCACGCGCTCGCGCGGGATCTGATCCGGCGCATCAAGGTAATCATGCGCTACCGGGACATAGGCGGCCACGCCCGGCTCAACAGCGAATGAAAGGCCGACCATGTTGGCGGAGATGTTATCCAGGCTGTCGGTTTCCGTATCAAAGGCAAAGAGCGGCGCTTGCTTCAGCTTATCGATCCAGGTGAGCAGCGTAGCCTCATCAAGGATGGTGACATAGTGCTCTGCTGAAAGTGCAGTAGCGGCCTCAACCTCTGCTTCCGCTTCTGCCGCTGCTGCAAGCACTGCAGGTTTCGCAGCCGGTTTGCCCCCCTTAGCCTGCAGCCATTTTCCGGCTTCAACGTCGGTGGTCCAGCGCTTAAACTCATACTGTCTGAACAGCGCCAGCAGATCGTCTGCCGCCGGCGGCTGCACCTCCAGCTCTTCGCAAGTGAGCTCCAGCTCGACGTCGGTTTTGATGGTCGCCAGCTGATAAGAGAGATAAGCCACCTCCTTGTTCTGCTCCAGCTTCGCCGCCATCGTTTTCGCGCCGCGGAAGCTCAGTTCAGCGATCTTCTCCGGTTCCGCATACAGCGTATCGAGGCCGCCGAGGCCTTGCAGCAGCGCCTGGGCGGTCTTTTCGCCCACGCCCGGCACGCCGGGAATGTTATCCGAGGAGTCGCCCATCAGCGCCAGGAAATCAATAATCAGCTCTGGCGGGACGCCGTACTTGGTAACCACCTCATCCGGCCCGAGGATAGTGTTGGTCATGGTATTGATCAGGGTGATCCCCGGCGTCACCAGCTGGGCCATGTCTTTATCGCCGGTACTGATCAGCACCGGACGTCCAGCCCTTTCCGCTTCCCGCGCCAGGGTGCCAATCACATCGTCAGCTTCGACGCCCGGGACCGCCATCAGCGGCAGCCCCATCGCTTTCACCATCTTATGCAACGGCTCAATCTGCGCGCGCAGATCGTCCGGCATCGGCGGGCGGTGAGATTTGTAATGTTCGAACAATTCATCACGGAAGGTTTTCCCTTTCGCATCAAAGACCACGACGGCATGAGTCGGTTGATACTGCAGAATCAAACTGCGCAGCATATTCAGTACGCCGTACATAGCCCCGGTGGGCTCCCCTGCGCTGTTAGTCAGCGGCGGAAACGCATGATACGCCCGATAAAGATAGGAGGAGCCGTCAACGAGGATGAGAGGGTTTTCTGGGATCTGAACCATAATTTCCGTGCCTGTTTATCAGATTATGGATAAAGGATGCCACAGACGGGCATGAAATCCTGAATTTTTCCCGCATTTCGCGGAAAAGATTCAACGATCGTCCCGATCGCGCGACAACTTATCTTGTGGATAACTTTGTGCATAGTTTTACAACGTCAGCTTATCCGCCCCTGAAAATAAATGAATAAATAGTATTAGTTATTATTTATCAATAACTTAAAAGAAGATCAACGATCCTGGCATGAATTTGATGACCTAATCTTCCATGTGGATAGAAGATCCTTGTTTTTTTCTGTTCTGGTAAGACCCGTCATTTGCCGCGTTTTCTGGTAAAATCAGCCTCTTGCGCAGCTTAAAGGCGCTCTTTGTCAGCCTAACTTTCTGAATAAACTAACTATGTCGAGATTACTCGCTGCGATAACACTTCCGCTGAGTATCGCCTTAACCATCTTAGTCACCGTTATCTGCTCTGTACCGATCATCGTCGCCGGGCTGATTAAACTACTGGTCCCCATTCCAGCGGTATGGCGCTCTATATCCGTTTTTTGCAATTTTATGATGTACTGCTGGTGCGAGGGGCTGGCGCTGCTGTTGCATCTCAATCCCTGGCTAAAATGGGACGTCCAGGGTCTGGAAGGCCTGAACAAAAAGAACTGGTATCTGCTGATCAGCAACCACCACAGCTGGGCAGATATCGTGGTGCTATGCGTGCTGTTCCGCAAGCATATTCCGATGAATAAGTACTTCCTTAAACAACAGCTGGCGTGGGTACCGTTCATCGGCCTCGCCTGCTGGGCGCTGGATATGCCTTTTATGCGCCGCTATTCGCGCAGCTATCTTATTCGTCACCCCGAACGCCGCGGTAAAGATGTCGAAACCACCCGCCGTTCATGTGAGAAATTCCGCTCGCACCCAACGACAATCGTCAATTTTGTGGAAGGCTCGCGTTTTACCGACGCAAAAAAGCGCGAGACGCGCTCTCCTTACCACAACCTGTTACCGCCGAAAGCGGCGGGTATCGCCATGGCGCTCAATGTTCTCGGTTCGCAGTTCGATAAACTGCTGAACGTTACGCTGTGCTACCCGGAAAATCATGCAAGGCCGTTTTACGACATGCTAAGTGGCCGACTGACGCGCATTGTGGTTCGTATCAATCTGGTACCGATTGGTGAAGAGCTACACGGCGATTACGTCAACGATAAGAACTTTAAGCGTGGTTTCCAGCGCTGGCTAAATGGGCTATGGGAAGAGAAAGACCGTCAGTTAACTGACATCATGCGGGACAAAGCAATGAAGTCACGGCAAAGTAGATAAAAAAAAGCCGGTCAGTGACCGGCGTTTTTTTTATTTCTTCTCAACCAGCTGCTTCACGGTATCCGCATACTGAGCGACGAAGACATCCATATTGCTGGTGTCCATCCCCTGCGGGTTCAGCTGGTACTTACCATTGACGTACATAGCCGGTACCCCCTGCAGCTGCAGATCGGCTGCCGCTTTCTCCTGCTGAGCGACCAGAGATTTCACCACGAAGCTGTTCCATGCGGCATCGTAGTCTTCCCCTTTCACGCCAGCGTCGACGAACACTTTACGAATGTCAGCCAGGCTCTGTACGGTCTGGTTTTTCTGCACCGCTTCGAACATCGGCGCCGTAATTTTATCTTCAACGCCCAGCGCGATGGCCACAGCCCATGCCTGCGTCAGCTCCTTGCCCAGCGGCCCCAGGAACTCGACATGGTATTTGGTCATTTTGGTGCCTTCTGGCAGTTTCTGGCGCACGCTGTCAGAGACATGCAGCACTTCTTCAAACTGATAGCAGTGCGGGCAGTAGAATGAGAAGAATTCGAGCACCTGCGGCTCGCCAGCAACCGGCTTATCAAGGGTGATGTACTGCTTGCCGTCGGTGATCTGGGCAGCGGATGCACTAAAAGCCAGAATCATACCAGCCAGCGCCAGCCAAACTTTTTTCATGATTTACTCTCTCCTGGATATATCACATTAATACATTGGCGTTAACTGAAGCGGGGGTTCCTGTAGAACCTTCACCTGCTCGAGAAAAGTAGACGTCTGCCCTCGCCAGTAATCCTCCCCGGTTAACCAGGGAAAATTAACCGGGAAAGCCGGATCGTCCCAGCGTCTGAGCAACCACGCCAGATAATAAACCAGTCGCATGGCGCGTAAAGGTTCAATAAGCGCGATTTCATCGCTGTTAAAGGGGCTGAATTCCTCATAGGCCTCGACGATGGTCTCCAGCTGCATACGCTGTTCAGCCTTATCGCCGTTGAGCAGCATCCACAGATCCTGAATCGCCGGGCCGGTTCGCGCATCGTCTAAATCGACAAACAGCGGCCCATCGCGCCAGAGGATATTGCCTGCATGACAGTCACCATGCAGGCGCAAAGTAGTCCCGCCACCGTACCATTGCGTCATGACGGCAGCGATGAGTTTATCGGTCGCCTTCAGGAAATCGGCCTTCAGGCCTGAGGGGATAAGCGTCGACTGTTCAAATACCTTGCGTGGTTCCAGCAGATATTCCTGCACGCCAATCTCCGGACGCGCAGAAAAGCGCTGTTTGCGCCCGGTCTGGTGCAGGCGCCCCAGATAACGGCCAACCCACTCCATCTGATCAAGGTTATCCGCCTCGAACTGTCGGCCGCCAAGGCTTGGGAAAACGGCAAAATAAAACCCCTGGTGCTGATGAAGCGTACTGTCGTTAAATAACAGCGGCGCAGCAACGGGCACTTCATCTTCTACAAGCTGAAGCGCAAACTGGTGTTCTTCAAGGATTTGTGCTGCCGACCAGCGCTCAGGACGATAGAACTTCACCACATAACGATGACGCTCTTCGTCCTGGAACTGATAAACGCGGTTCTCATAGCTGTTCAGCGGGGTAAGACCGGAGTCCACCCGCATACCCAGATGGAATAACCCATCGATAATGGTATCCGGGCGAAGCGTCTGAAAAGTAAAAGCCTTATCGTGCATCCTGACATCCGATAATCGTACGAATAGTTCAGGATATCATCTCATTGCGCTTTACGCGGCAGCGCTTACAACCTTTTACTCTTTTATTACACCGCGGGCGCGCAGCAGCGCGGTTTTAAAGTCTTCTTCATAATCCTTCTGAATACCCGGGATGACAGCATCTTTTGAAGAATCACGCATCTTCAGGTGATAGATCAGAATATCGTCGGAAAGATCGCTCAGTTCGCCATCATAGCCAGCCTCTTTCGCCAGTTTCTGCAAAAATTGCATCAGGTTCAGTTCTGGCTCTTTCTGCCAGGCGGGCTGGAGGAGTTCAATTACTTCATTCAGACGTTTACATTTCATGGTCATGCTCCTTACTCTTGATAGGGACAAGTTAACAGGGTCAATCCCACAATGAAAGAGGCGATATTCATATGCAAAGCGAGGCGATAACCGGCGTCGTGCTGGCGGGCGGCAGGGCCACGCGAATGGGCGGCATTGATAAAGGATTACAGTTGCTCAATGGACGTCCTCTCTGGCGACACGTCGCGGAAGCATTAGCTCCGCAGGTAGATGAGTTAGTCATTAGCGCCAATCGTCATCTTGAACAGTGGCGTGCCAGCGGATATCCGGTCTTTCGAGACATACAGGAGGGTTATCAGGGGCCGCTGGCCGGAATGCTTGCTGTGATGCAGCAGGTCGCGAGCCCATGGTTTGTTTTTTGCCCCTGCGACACGCCGTTCATTCCGTCCTTTTTGGTGGAGCGCTTTATCCAGCAGAGAGGGGACGCACCGGTCGTTTGGGCCCATGACGGCGAACGGGATCATCCTGCCGTTGCATTAGTTCATCGTCAAATCATTCCGGAACTGGAGGCTTATCTGGCACATGGAGAGCGCAGGGTGATGGTTTTTATGCGACAAATGGGTGGGCGCCCGGTGAATTTCAGCGATGTGAAAACTGCTTTCATTAATGTAAATACGCTCGAAGATTTGCAGCAGATGCAGGAGCCATCATGATCCCATTACTGGCGATCGCCGCATGGAGCGGTACCGGAAAAACAACATTATTAAAGCGTCTTATCCCTGAGCTTTGCGCTCTAGGATTACGCCCGGGACTGATAAAGCACACCCATCATGATATGGACGTGGATAAGCCGGGCAAAGATAGCTATGAACTGCGTAAGGCGGGCGCTGCGCAAACTATTGTCGCCAGCGAACAGCGGTGGGCATTGATGACCGAGACGCCCGAGAAGCCGGAATTAGATCTCACATGGCTGGTTAGTCGAATGGATGCCAGCAGACTGGATCTGGTTTTGGTCGAGGGTTTCAAGCATGAAGCAGTGCCTAAGATCCTGCTTTTTCGGCAAAACAGCGGCCATCGTGTAGAAGAGCTGGTAATTGATGAGCATACCATCGCCGTGGCCAGCGATGTATCGATCGCGACCTCACTTCCGTTGCTGGATTTAAATGATGTACCACAGATCGCGACATTTATTGTCGGCTGGTTAGCGAAGCAGTAGCAGGTATTCAGGCGATTTTTTTCCCAAAGGCGGTGCTGCGCCCCCCTGGCCGGGCGACCGGGGCGTAGCCCCATGTCGGATCAGTAGCCCCGGTAAGCGCAGCGCCACCGGGGGGCATACCCCACACAGCAAAAAACCCCGCACCTTTCGGGACGGGGTTCTTGTTAAAACGCAAAAAAGCTCAGCCTTCCGACTGAGCTTTCTGCTTTATTTGATGCCTGGCAGTTCCCTACTCTCACATGGGGAGACCCCACACTACCATCGGCGCTACGGCGTTT
>NZ_JBKGTJ010000007.1:0-108247 GCF_049472055.1 Klebsiella pneumoniae complex sp. WS1778 | reverse complement strand
AGAGGTGTTGATGGTGATACCACGAGCTTTTTCTTCCGGCGCGTTATCGATCTGGTCGAATGCGCGAGCGGAACCACCGTAGGTTTTAGCCAGAACGGTAGTGATGGCAGCAGTCAGGGTAGTTTTACCATGGTCAACGTGGCCGATAGTACCAACGTTGACGTGCGGTTTTGTACGTTCAAATTTTTCTTTAGACACGGCTATATTCCTTACTATAGTGCTCTCCCCTTCGGAGAGAGCACGGGACTTAGGTTTTAATCCTGTGGATTATTTACCACGGGCTTCAATAACGGCCTGAGCAACGTTGTTCGGCGCATCATCATACTTCAGGAATTCCATGGTGTATGATGCACGACCTTTGGTCAGAGAACGCAGCTGAGTTGCATAACCGAACATTTCGGACAGCGGTACTTCAGCGTGGATCTTAACGCCGGTTACTTCGGATTCCTGACCGCGCAGCATACCGCGACGACGGCTCAAGTCACCGATAACGTCACCAGTGTTCTCTTCCGGAGTTTCTACTTCAACCTTCATGATCGGCTCAAGCAGAACTGGTTTTGCTTTCTTAAAGCCTTCTTTAAAGGCAATAGACGCAGCCAGTTTAAACGCCAGCTCAGAGGAGTCAACGTCGTGGTAAGAACCGAAGTGCAGACGGATACCCATATCAACTACCGGGTAACCTGCCAGCGGACCAGCTTTCAGCTGTTCCTGGATGCCTTTATCAACGGCCGGGATGTATTCGCCAGGAATTACACCACCTTTGATGTCGTTGATGAACTCGTAACCTTTCGGGTTAGAGCCCGGCTCCAGCGGGTACATGTCGATCACAACGTGACCGTACTGACCACGACCACCAGACTGCTTGGCGTGTTTACCTTCGATATCGGTAACTTTCGCGCGAATCGCTTCACGGTAAGCAACCTGAGGTTTACCGACGTTCGCTTCAACGTTGAATTCACGCTTCATACGGTCAACGATGATGTCGAGGTGCAGCTCACCCATACCGGCGATAATGGTCTGGTTAGACTCTTCGTCAGTCCATACGCGGAAAGACGGGTCTTCTTTAGCCAGACGACCCAGAGCCAGACCCATTTTTTCCTGGTCAGCTTTGGTTTTCGGCTCAACGGCGATGGAGATTACCGGCTCAGGGAATTCCATACGCTCCAGAATGATCGGCGCATCCGGGTCACACAGGGTGTCACCAGTGGTTACGTCTTTCAGACCGATTGCAGCAGCGATGTCGCCCGCGCGAACTTCTTTGATCTCTTCACGTTTGTTAGCGTGCATCTGTACGATACGACCGAAACGCTCACGTGCAGCTTTCACGGAGTTCAGTACGGTATCACCAGAGTTAACCACACCGGAGTACACGCGGAAGAAGGTCAGGTTGCCCACGAACGGGTCGGTAGCGATTTTGAACGCCAGTGCAGAGAACGGCTCGTCGTCGCTTGCGTGACGCTCAGCCGGAGTATCTTTACCGTCGTCCAGGATGCCGTTGATCGCCGGAACGTCAACCGGGGATGGCAGGTAGTCAACTACCGCATCCAGCATCGCCTGAACACCTTTGTTCTTGAACGCAGAACCACAGGTTACCAGGATGATTTCGTTGTTCAGAACGCGCTGACGCAGAGCTTTTTTGATCTCTTCTTCAGTCAGTTCTTCACCACCCAGGTATTTTTCCATCAGCTCTTCAGAAGCTTCAGCTGCGGACTCGATCAGGTTCTGGTGCCATTCGTCAGCCAGGTCCTGCATGTCAGCCGGGATATCTTCGTATTCGAAGGTTACGCCCTGGTCTGCATCGTTCCAGTTGATGGCTTTCATTTTCACCAGGTCAACAACGCCGGTGAAACCTTCTTCAGCACCAATTGCCAGCTGCAGCGGAACCGGGTTCGCGCCCAGACGGGTTTTGATCTGACCAACAACTTTCAGGAAGTTAGCGCCCATGCGGTCCATTTTGTTAACGAACGCGATGCGCGGAACTTTATATTTGTTTGCCTGACGCCATACGGTTTCAGACTGCGGCTGAACACCACCAACTGCGCAGTAAACCATTACCGCACCATCAAGAACACGCATGGAACGTTCTACTTCGATAGTGAAGTCAACGTGCCCCGGGGTGTCGATGATGTTTACACGGTGCGGTTCATACTGCTTAGCCATACCAGACCAGAATGCAGTAGTCGCAGCGGAAGTGATGGTGATACCACGTTCCTGCTCCTGCTCCATCCAGTCCATGGTAGCGGCGCCGTCATGAACTTCACCGATTTTGTGGTTTACACCGGTGTAGAACAGAATACGTTCGGTAGTAGTGGTTTTACCGGCGTCGATGTGCGCACTGATACCGATGTTACGGTAGCGTGCGATGGGTGTTGTACGAGCCATTTGATTCCTCGTTTATTTCTTTAGGCGTTCAGTTAAGTTATCCAGAGCGGGCGACTCATCTGAAGCGCCCGCCTGGTGACTATGACTCCGAAGGGATTACCAACGGTAGTGAGCGAACGCCTTGTTGGCTTCGGCCATACGGTGAACGTCTTCACGTTTCTTAACTGCAGTACCTTTGTTGTCTGCAGCATCAGTGAGTTCGTTCGCCAGGCGCAGAGCCATGGATTTATCACCGCGTTTACGAGCAGCTTCAACGATCCAACGCATTGCCAGGGCATTACGACGGACCGGACGAACTTCAACTGGAACCTGATAAGTAGAACCACCTACGCGGCGGGACTTAACTTCGACAGTCGGGCGCACGTTTTCGAGCGCAACTTCGAAGGCTTCCAGTTCAGATTTACCAGAACGCTGAGCCAGGGTCTCCAGCGCGCTGTATACGATAGTTTCTGCAGTAGATTTTTTACCATCTACCATCAGGATATTGACAAATTTAGCCAGCAGTTCTGATCCGAACTTCGGATCCGGCAGAATTTTACGCTGACCAATGACGCGACGACGTGGCATGGAAATACTCCGTTGTTAATTCAGGATTGTCCAAAACTCTAAGAGTTTAGTATGACATTAAGATAAATCAGTTTGGCCTTACTTAACGGAGAACCATTAAGCCTTAGGACGCTTCACGCCGTACTTGGAGCGAGCCTGCTTACGGTCTTTAACGCCGGAGCAGTCAAGCGCACCACGAACGGTGTGGTAACGAACACCCGGAAGGTCTTTAACACGACCGCCACGGATCAGGATCACGGAGTGCTCCTGCAGGTTGTGACCTTCACCACCGATGTAGGAGGTGACTTCGAAACCGTTAGTCAGACGCACACGGCAAACTTTACGCAGTGCGGAGTTCGGTTTCTTAGGAGTGGTGGTATATACGCGAGTACATACGCCACGTTTCTGCGGGCAGGCTTCCAGCGCTGGCACGTTGCTCTTTGCAACTTTGCGCGCGCGTGGTTTGCGTACCAGCTGGTTAATTGTTGCCATTAAATAGCTCCTGGTTTTAGCTTTTGCTTCGTAAACACGTAATAAATCGCCTCATATATTATGAGGACGCAGAATTTTAGGGCGGTGCCGAAAAGGTGTCAAGAAATATACAACGATCCCGCCATCACCAGGCCAACTGACCGGCATGTTTGACTGTGAGTCTGACGAAATCAGTATAGCTAACCCTGCCGACACTGTCCGCAATTTGACCAGTTAGCCCGCGGGCGTCAACGTCGTCTTGCAGCACGTAAAGGGTTATGGGGGCGGATTGCAGGATCTCAAGGAAGCGGCCGCCGGCGATAGCCGCCGCGACGCCATCAGACAGCAGTAACAGATCGTCACCTTGCTCCATCAAGCGAAGCATTGCTGCGATATCGGCATGCCAGGGAGAAACACTGAGCGTATGGAGCATGGGGGCCTCAGAAACGCAAAATCACATCAAATTCATGCAGACGGGCGCGCAGGGCATCCGGCGCCAGGCATTCGGCATCCACCACCCACGGGGTCGCAGGATCCAGGCCGCGCTCTCGCGCCGACTCGGCGCACAGCCAGCACTGGTCGATATCGTATAGCGACAGCAGTTTAAAGGTGGCGATGTAGTCGCGGGCCAGCACAGCACCAGGCCGCTGGGCGGGCAACAGCTGAAACACGCCGTCGCCTACGAAAAACACGCCAATCTCGTCGGTGAGGGCGGAGGTGGCTAATAAGGCATCGAGGCCTTCCCTGCCGGCGGCGCTGCCGTGCGGTGCGGAAGAAAAAACGAAAGCCACACGTTTCATCAGAACTGTACCATCCGATCGCAAGTGAGCGCCGCTTCGGCCAGCGCGCCAAGTCCGCTTAACGTAAAACCCGGCTGCAGATTATGGCCAGGCAGAGCGAGCTGTTGCGCTTCGCGTTCGTCCGTTACGCCACGACGCAGGGCGGCCGCCACGCAGATATGCAGCGCGACGCCGTGCTCATCGTGGAGGGATTGCCACCCGCGCACCAGATCGAACTCATCGCTGGCGGGCGCCGTCAACTGGTTAGCGTTAAGCACGCCTTCGCGATAGAAAAAAACGCACGCCAGCTCATGGCCTTCCTGCAGCACGGCCTGAGCAAATTGCCAGGCGCTGCTCGCCTGCTGCGTGCCATAGGCAGGTCCGGTCACCGTGAGGGCAAAACGCATTACTTATCCAGCCCCTGGAAATCACCGCTTTTGAACTGGCGAATATAGAGGTAGACGGTGTGCTTGGAGATATTCAGACGATCGGCCACCTGGTTAATGGCGTCTTTAATATCGAAGATCCCTTTCTCGTAGAGATTCAGCACGATTTGACGGTTTTTAGCATTGTTCGACACGCTGCGATCGGCATTCACCTCTTCGATGGTGAATTCCAGAGTCTGGGCGACCAGATCGTCAACCGAGGAAGCAAAGTTCACCGGCGAGTTAACCTCAGGCGTTTCTGGTGGAATAAAGGTGCTCATGATCTGCGAAAACGGCACATCCAGATTCATGTTGATGCACAACAGACCAATCACCCGGTGATCGCGGTTGCGGATGGCAATCGTCACCGACTTCATCAGGACGCCGCTTTTGGCGCGGGTAAAGTAGCATTTGGAAACGCTGCTATCGGCGCCCGTCATATCGTGCAGCATGCGCAGCGCAAGATCGGTAATCGGTGAACCGATTTGGCGGCCGGTATGTTCACCATTGGCGATACGGATGGCAGAGCATTTCAGATCCTGCAAAGAATGCAGCACGATTTCACAGTGCGAACCGATGAGCATCGCCAACCCGTCCACCACCGCTTCATAAGATTTAAGAATATCGAAATCGGTCTGGTCAAAGGGACGTTGATCCAGCAGGTCAAGCTCGCTGGTTTCGTTGGTTAAAAGCGACCTGGACATGAAAAAAAGCACTCCTTTTCAGGAGCCTGTCGTTATTGTCAGGGCAGGCTCATCATCATTATTAAGCTATCTAAAGTAATACAGCGCCTGAGGATCTTTCCAGTTTTAATTATATCTGCGCGCAATAAAAAAGCCGCCGCCTCTGACGAGACGGCGGCCTGAACCCGATTACTTCTTAGCGTCAGCTTTCGCGTCTGCGGCTTTCGCATCGCCAGCGGCTTCCGGCTGAGCATCTGCTTTCGGCGCCGGTTTGATATCCAGCAGCTCTACATCAAAGACCAGCGTGGAGTTGGCCGGGATCCCCGGGACGCCGGTTTTGCCGTAGGCCAGATCTGGCGGAATGACCAGCTTGATTTTGCCGCCTTTCTTGATGTTCTTCAGGCCTTCAGTCCAGCCCGGGATCACCCCGTCGAGACGGAAAGAGAGCGGCTCGCCGCGGGTATAAGAGTTATCAAACTCTTTGCCGTCGATCAGCGTACCTTTGTAGTTAACCACCACGGTGTCGCTGTCTTTAGGCGCATCGCCAGTGCCTTCTTTCTCGACTTTATACAGCAGGCCAGTCTTCGACGTTTTCACGCCCTTCTCTTTGGCAAAGCTGTCACGGAAAGCTTTACCTTTGGTTTCGTTCTCAGTAGCGTCTTTTTCCATTTTCTGCTGAGCTGCGGTCTTCACGCGCGTTTCAAAGGCCTGCAGAGTCTGTTCGATCTCCTGGTCGGACAGTTTGCTCTTATCGGCAAACGCGTCCTGTACGCCGGCGATCAGCTGGGCTTTATCCAGCTTAATGCCGAGTTTTTCTTGTTCTTTCAGGGAGTTTTCCATGTAACGCCCCAGGGACGCGCCCAGCGCATAGGCTGATTTCTGATCGTCATTTTTAAATGCCGATTTACTCTCAGCCACCGGGGCTGCTTTCGCCGCGGTATCTGCAGCAAAGGTCAGCGGTGCATTCAGGGCGACGGCCATTGTGGTCGCCAGCAGCGTTACTTTAAACAGTGATTTCATCCATTTCTCCAGGGCCGGGGCCTCTCACCCCAGGGTTATCGTAAAAAGCAAAAAACGTACTATAGAACGTCGCCGTTAAAATCTACATACGGACGTTCCTGAATATCGCCTCTTTTAGGACTATTTTTGTATGAATAAGTTTCCTGTAGGACGCAGCGATGCTGCGCGCCGGGGGAAACTTAAGTAGAATCCGCCCGCAGGATCAGACTAAAGAGGTTACCCATGCACGATAGCACATTAGAAACGCGCCTTGCGGAGCTGGAAAGCCGGCTGGCGTTTCAGGAAATCACCATCGAAGACCTCAACAAAACCGTGACCGCCCACGAGATCGAGATGGCGAAGATGCGGGAGCATATGCGTCTGATGATCGAGAAGCTGAAGGCGACCCAACCCTCCCATATCGCCTCCCAGGCCGAAGAGACGCCACCGCCGCACTATTGAGGCGTAAAAAAAGCGGGTTTCCCCGCTTTTTGTCGTCTTCGTGCCGAGGCGCAAAGATTAGTGGCAGCCGCAGCCACCGTGGCCGCCGCAGCCGCCTTTACCATGGTCGTGGCCATGATCGTGGTCGTGACCGTGACCGCCGCAGCAGCCATCGTGACCATGATCGTGGTCGTGATCGTGACCATGCGCGCCGTGCACGTGACCGTGCTCCAGCTCTTCAGCGGTCGCTTCGCGGATGGCGACAACTTCCACATTGAATTTCAGGTTCTGGCCTGCCAGCATGTGGTTACCATCAACCACAACGTGGTCGTCTTCAACTTCAGTGATTTCTACTGGTACCGGCCCCTGATCGGTTTCCGCCAGGAAGCGCATGCCAACCTGCAGTTCATCAACGCCCATGAAGACGTCTTTCGGTACACGCTGCACCAGGTTTTCGTCATACTGACCGTAAGCGTCATTAGCGCCGACGGCTACGTCAAATTTGTCGCCCACTTCGTGGCCATCCAGCGCGTTTTCCAGGCCGGAAATCAGGGAGCCGTGACCGTGCAGGTAATCCAGCGGCGCGCTTACCGGAGACTCATCAACCAACACACCGTCTTCTGTACGTACCTGATAGGCCAGGCTGACCACCAGGTCTTTTGCTACTTTCATGATATCTCCTGAGATGGGAAGAATAGTGGCGCAGATTGTAGCGGAATTCTGCTGCCGTGTACCCTTTAGCTTAAAAAAAGCCGACGGATAACGCTAGTCGGGATGAAAAATGCCAATCACCTGCTCCTCTTTGCGTACATGCTCACGGGCCTCTTTATCCGCCTCACGCATCTGATGACCGCACTTAACGCATTCAACAACATCGACATTATTCTCACGCCACATCGCCAGTGAATCCTGCGCCTGGCACGCCGGACATTTCGCCCCGGCAATAAAACGTTTACGCACTGCCATATGATTTACCTTTATTCAAACTCGTCCCAGCCGTCCAGCTGCCGGCTCTCTTTCTGCATTTCGCGCTGAAAAATCTCTTCCAGTTCGCGCCGGGCTTCCCGCACGCGTGATATCTGTACCGTATCAGTATGCACCGGCATTAACTCACGCAGCATTCGCATATCGAGGCGTCGGAAGTGCAGCTGCGCGCGCTGGGCCTGGTGAGGATGCATCCCCAGGGTAATGAGGGCTTTACGCCCCAGCTCAAGCGCACTGGAGAAAGTCTCACGAGAAAACTGCGTCACGCCGGCCTGCAGCAGCTCATGCGCCTCGACGCGCCCGCGAGCGCGGGCCAGGATGTGCAGATGTGGAAAGTGTTGTTGACACATCTCCACCAGCCGCATGGTGTCTTCCGGCTCATTACAGGTAATGACGATCGACTGCGCCTCCTCCGCCCCTGCCGAGCGCAGCAGCTCCAGCTGGGTAGCGTCGCCAAAATAGACTTTATAGCCATAGTTGCGCATCAGATTTACCGCGCTGATGTCTCGCTCCAGCACCGTAATACGCATCTTATTAGCCATCAGCAGGCGACCGATGACCTGGCCGAAACGGCCAAAGCCAACAATAATCACCTGCGGTTTATCATCCTCTACCCACGGCGCCTCATCGGTATCCTCCGCTGGATTCAGGCGTCGCGACAGTATCTTATCGATCCCTTTCATCAGCAGCGGCGTGGTCATCATCGACAAGGTGACGGCCACCAGCAGCAGCGCCATCTGGTCGTGCTGGAACAACCGCTGCGAGGCGGGCAGCGAAAAGAGGACAAACGCGAACTCGCCGCCCTGGCTTAATACGCCCGCAAACTGCATACGTTCGGAACTCCGCAGGCCATAGAGACGGGCCACCAGATAAAGCACCAGCATTTTTACCGCCACCAGCACCGCCACGCTCACCGCCACCCACAGCAGATGGGTGTACAGCACGCCAAGGTTCAGCGCCATACCGACGGAGATAAAGAACAGCCCAAGCAGCAGCCCCTTGAACGGATCGATGGCGATCTCCAGTTCATGGCGATACTCGCTTTCCGCCAGCAGCACGCCGGCGATAAAGGTACCCAGCGCCATCGACAGCCCCAGCGCCTCCATAAACAGGGCGGATCCGAGGACCAGCAGCAGCGTGGCGGCAGTGAACACTTCCCTGACCCCGGAGCTGGCGATAAAGCGGAATACCGGCCGCAGCAGATAGCGACCGCCAATCAGCATCCCGGCAAACGCCAGGACCTTCATGCCGACTGTCAGCCAGTTCACATGCTCATCCGCGGAACCAGCCAGCAGAGGCACCAGCGCCAGCGCCGGGATCACCGCCAGATCCTGAAACAGCAGGACCGAAAAGCCTAACTGCCCTGATTCGCTGCGGCTCATTCCCTTCTCGCGCATCAGCTGCAGTGCCATCGCGGTAGAGGACATCGCCAGGCCAATCCCGCCGACCACCGCCGCCTGCCATGAAAACCCTGTCGTCATCAACAGACCGCCGAGGATCGCCGCGCTGAGCATCACTTGCGCCGCGCCAACGCCGAAGATGGAGCTTCGCAGCCGCCATAGCTTGGCGGGATTGAGCTCCAGGCCGATGATAAACATCAGAAACACCACGCCGAGTTCAGAGAAATGGAGAATTTCATCCACATCGCTGATAAATCCGAGCCCCCACGGACCAATGGCGATCCCGGCCAGCAGATAGCCCAGCACCGCGCCAATCCCCAGTCTTGAAGCCAGAGGGACGGCGATGACGGCCGCGAACAAAAACAGCACCCCCGCCAGCAGCAGATCAAATCCCGCCATGGACACCTCCGGCGGCAAGGGGGTTGGCCAGCCAGTCCCGATAGGCCAGGGCGCGGCTGCGCAGCTCCTCTGGCTGCTGCCGCCGGGCCCAGTAGACAATGATGGGGCTCATCCAGTGCATACGGCACATACCGGCGGTCAGTTCAAAAGGACGCAGAATATCGTTCATCGGATAGCGATTTGCATCGCGACGGTAAGCGCTCTCTGGTTCGCCGGTGGTGATCACGCTGCGCCAGTACTTTCCCGCCAGTTCGTTCCCTCCGGCGCCGCTGGCGAAGCCGCGGCTTAAGACACGATCCAGCCATTCTTTGAGCAGCGCAGGACAGCTCCAGGTATATAAAGGATGCTGGAAAACAATCACCTCATGCTGGCGCAGCAGGTCCTGTTCGTGAGCAATATCGATAAAAAAATCCGGATAGTGCGCGTAGAGATCGTGCACGGTGACGTTCGGCAACTGTAAGGCGGGTTGTAATAAAACCCGGTTGGCCACGGAATCCTGAGATTCTGGGTGGGCATACAGCAGCAACACTTTCGCTGTCTGAGACATCATTCCCCTCCCGTAGGTCTTCTGGCGGCCTGCACAGCCCCGGCTTTTTGACACAGCCAGAATGACTTTGTGTATCGTCTTCGTTTTGGGCTACCATGGCGGCCCGGTGAAGCGATTCGCTTCCAAACTACATTATCATAATGACAAATTAACATAGTCTGAACATACGGCGCCTTATGATTGTTTTCTCCTCGTTACAAATTCGTCGCGGCGTACGCGTCCTGCTGGACAACGCCACCGCTACCATCAACCCTGGCCAGAAGGTCGGTCTGGTGGGGAAAAACGGCTGCGGGAAATCGACGCTGCTATCGCTTTTGAAAAACGAGATAAGCGCTGACGGCGGCAGTATGACCTTTCCCGGCAACTGGCAGCTGGCCTGGGTGAATCAGGAAACCCCGGCCCTGCCGCAGCCGGCAATCGATTATGTCATTGACGGCGATCGTGAATATCGCCAGCTGGAAGCCGCGCTCCAGCAGGCTAACGAGCGCAACGACGGCCATGCCATCGCCACCGTCCACGGCAAGCTGGACGCCATCGACGCCTGGACCATCCGCTCCCGCGCCGCCAGCCTGCTGCACGGCCTGGGTTTTAGCAATGAACAGCTTGAGCGGCCGGTCAGCGATTTTTCCGGCGGCTGGCGTATGCGCCTTAACCTCGCGCAGGCGCTGATCTGCCGCTCCGATCTGCTGCTGCTCGATGAACCGACTAACCACCTCGACCTTGATGCGGTGATCTGGCTGGAGAAGTGGCTGAAGGGCTACACGGGGACGCTGATTCTGATCTCCCACGATCGCGATTTCCTCGATCCTATCGTCGACAAAATTATCCACATCGAACAGCAGACGATGTTTGAGTACACCGGCAACTACAGTTCGTTTGAAGTGCAGCGCGCCACCCGGCTCGCTCAGCAGCAGGCGATGTACGAAAGCCAGCAGCAGCGTGTCGCGCATCTGCAAAGCTATATCGATCGCTTCCGCGCCAAAGCCACCAAAGCCAAGCAGGCGCAGAGCCGTATTAAAATGCTGGAGCGGATGGAGCTCATCGCCCCGGCGCACGTGGATAACCCGTTCCACTTCAGCTTCCGCCAGCCGGAGAGCCTGCCTAACCCGCTGCTGAAGATGGAGAAAGTCAGCGCCGGCTATGGCGAGCGTATTATCCTCGACTCCATCAAGCTCAATCTGGTGCCGGGGTCGCGTATCGGCCTGCTGGGCCGCAACGGCGCCGGGAAATCGACGCTGATTAAGCTCCTGGCTGGCGAACTCCAGCCCGTAAGCGGGGAGATCGGCCTCGCCAAAGGCATCAAGCTCGGCTACTTCGCCCAGCATCAGCTGGAGTTTCTGCGCGCCGATGAGTCGCCGCTGCAGCACCTGGCGCGCCTGGCGCCGCAGGAGCTGGAGCAGAAGCTGCGCGATTATCTGGGCGGCTTTGGTTTCCAGGGCGATAAGGTCAGCGAAGAGACCCGCCGCTTCTCTGGTGGAGAAAAGGCGCGTCTGGTGCTGGCCCTGATCGTCTGGCAGCGCCCTAACCTGCTGCTGCTCGACGAACCGACCAACCATCTCGACCTCGATATGCGTCAGGCTTTAACCGAAGCGCTGATCGACTTTGAAGGGGCGCTGGTGGTCGTATCGCACGATCGCCACCTAATCCGCTCCACCACCGACGATCTGTACCTTGTCCACGATGGCAAAGTCGAACCGTTCGACGGCGATCTGGAAGATTATCAGCAGTGGCTCAGCGACTCGCAAAAACAGGAGTCCCAGAGCGGCGACGCGCCAAAAGAGAGCGGCAACAGCGCGCAAGCGCGCAAAGACCAGAAGCGTCGGGAAGCGGAGCTACGCAGCCAGACCCAACCGCTGCGCAAAGAGATCGCCCGTCTGGAAAAAGAGATGGATAAGCTCAACGCGCAGCTGGCCAGTGCAGAAGAGAAACTTGGCGACAGCGAACTCTACGACGCCTCGCGTAAAGCAGAACTGACTGAATGCCTGCAGCAGCAGGCCAGCGCGAAATCCGGGCTGGAGGAGTGCGAAATGGCCTGGCTGGAGGCACAGGAGCAGCTGGAGCGCATGCTTCAGGAAGGCTAATCGCCGCGTCATCATTCTGCCTGCGCCTACTACGGCGCGGGCAGAGTGTATTTCTGCCCGCCCTCGCGGTCTGGCCATCAGTGACATCAATGGTTTGTTGTGGTGTAACCTGGCCTCACTGGCCACAAGACCACATATTGGCTAACTCCTGCGCGCCCTGCGCGGTATAGTCATCATCACGTTTATTAATTATTCTGGTGCTATGGTTGAAATCATCCCCACAGACATGACGCCCCCCGAAAACGATTCGCGTGAGTTCCATCCCATGCGCGGCGTGGGCAATCGTCATCTGCAAACCATGCTGCCGCGGCTGATCCGCCGTAAATTGCGCTTTACCCCGCACTGGCAGCGCCTTGAGCTGCCAGACGGCGATTTTGTCGATCTCGCCTGGAGCGAAGACCCGCACCAGGCGTGCCACAAGCCGCGCCTCGTCGTCTTTCATGGTCTGGAAGGGAGTCTGCACAGCCCGTATGCCCATGGACTGATCCACGCGGCGATGCAGCGCGGCTGGCTTGGCGTAGTCATGCATTTTCGCGGCTGCAGCGGCGAACCTAACCGCAATCACCGCATCTATCACTCCGGCGAAACGGAAGATGGCACCTGGTTTCTGCACTGGCTGCAGCGCGAGTTTGGCCCCGCGCCGACCGCCGCCGTCGGCTATTCGCTGGGCGGCAATATGCTGGGCTGCCTGCTGGCAGAAGAAGGCGACCGCTGCCCGCTGGATGCGGCGGTGATCGTCTCCGCGCCTTTCATGCTGGAAGCCTGCAGCTATCATATGGATAAGGGCTTCTCGCGGGTTTATCAGCGCTACCTGCTCAATCTGTTAAAAGCCAACGCCTCACGCAAGCTGAAAGCGTATCCTGGCTCGCTGCCCGTCGATTTACGTCAGCTCAAAGGGATGCGCCGCATCCGGGAATTTGACGATATGATCACCGCCAAAATCCATGGCTTTGCCGATGCGCTGGATTACTACCGGCAATGCAGCGCCATGCCGCGGCTCAGCGATATCACTAAGCCGACGCTCATCATTCACGCGAAAGACGATCCGTTTATGGACCACCATTCCATTCCCCCGCAGGAACAACTGCCGGCGAACGTCGAGTATCAATTGACTGAACAAGGCGGCCACGTTGGCTTCGTCGGCGGCACCCTGCGTAAACCGGAGATGTGGCTGGAAAGACGCATTCCCGACTGGTTAAACCGCTGGCTGGAGGTTCCCGTATGATTATTCCCTGGCAGGATCTGGATCCCGAAACGCTGGATAACCTGATTGAAAGCTTTGTGTTACGTGAAGGCACCGATTATGGTGAACATGAACGTTCACTTGCCGATAAAGTCGCCGATGTAAAACAGCAGCTGAAACGCGGAGAGGCAGTCCTCGTGTGGTCGGAACTGCATGAGACGGTCAATATTATGCCGCGCGCCCTGTTTAACGGCTAAGGCGACGCCACTACATCGTTTAACCAGGGAGTTGTTATGTCTGCCAAACATCCGGTGATCGCCGTCACAGGCTCCAGCGGCGCGGGCACTACCACCACCAGCCTCGCCTTTCGCAAAATCTTCGCGCAGCTAAATCTGCACGCTGCGGAGGTGGAAGGCGACAGCTTTCATCGCTACACCCGCCCGGAAATGGACATGGCGATCCGCAAAGCGCGGGATCAGGGCAAACATATCAGCTACTTTGGCCCGGAGGCGAACGACTTCGGTCTGCTGGAACAGACCTTTGTCGACTATGGCCGCCATGGCAAAGGTCAGTCGCGTAAATACCTCCACACCTATGACGAAGCCGTGCCGTGGAATCAGGTGCCGGGAACCTTCACCCCGTGGCAGCCGCTGCCGGAGCCGACGGACGTGCTGTTCTATGAGGGGCTGCACGGCGGGGTTGTCACGCCGCAGCATGATGTCGCCAGCCATGTCGACCTGCTGGTCGGGGTCGTGCCTATCGTTAATCTCGAGTGGATACAGAAACTCATTCGCGACACCAGCGAGCGCGGCCACTCCCGGGAGGCGGTGATGGACTCCGTCGTCCGATCGATGGAAGATTACATCAACTTCATCACCCCGCAGTTTTCCCGCACCCACATCAACTTTCAGCGCGTGCCGACGGTGGACACCTCCAACCCGTTTGCCGCGAAAGCGATCCCCTCTCTGGACGAGAGCTTTGTGGTGATCCATTTCCGCAATCTGCAGAACATCGACTTCCCCTGGCTGCTGGCGATGCTACAGGGCTCGTTTATCTCGCACATGAACACTCTGGTGGTGCCGGGCGGTAAAATGGGGCTGGCGATGGAGCTTATTATGGCGCCGCTGGTCGAACGCCTGATGGAAGGCCGCAAGATCGGCTAACAGAAGAAACCCCGGCCAGGCCGGGGTTAAGAAAATTCACAACAGCAGGCGAAGACTACGCCTCGATCACTTCATAGGAATGGGTGATCTTCACCGCTTTTTCCAGCATCAGCGCCACCGAGCAGTATTTCTCTGCCGACAGATCCACCGCACGGGAGACCGCGGCATCTTTCAGCGCCTTACCGGTGACGATAAAGTGCAGATTAATATGCGTGAACAGGCGCGGCGCCTCTTCCCGGCGTTCAGAGGTCAGCTTCACTTCGCAGTTAGTCACCTCATGGCGACCTTTTTGCAAAATGGAGACCACATCGATCGCACTGCAACCGCCCGCCGCCATCAGCACCATTTCCATCGGACTGGGCGCCTTATCCCCGGAGTTGCCATCCATCAGAATCTGGTGTCCTGACGCGGACTCCCCGATAAAGGTTAACCCTTCAACCCATTTCACACGCGCTTGCATAAAATTTAACTCCAGTATCGCAATATTCTTGTCAGATTACGCGCACATAACAATTCTCGCAACGGAAGGCGACCTGCGTCATGCTGAAGCGAGACACCAGGAGACATGCGGCGAAAGCTATGCTAAAACAGTCTGGATGCTACAGTAATACATTGATGTACTGCATGTATGCAGAGGAGTTCACATTACGGGCTGTCGAAAAATCATCAGCCAGCTTCCCAGGTATAGGGAAACAATACGATTGCATGCCCGGACGCCGTGTAGTGTCGGCGCCCGGAGATAGCTTATAACAGAGGATAACCGCGCATGGTGCTTGGCAAACCGCAAACAGACCCTACCCTTGAATGGTTCTTGTCTCATTGCCACATTCATAAGTACCCATCAAAGAGCACGCTGATCCACCAGGGTGAGAAAGCAGAAACGCTGTACTACATCGTTAAAGGCTCCGTGGCTGTACTCATCAAGGATGAAGAAGGTAAAGAGATGATCCTCTCCTACCTCAACCAGGGCGATTTCATCGGTGAATTAGGCCTGTTTGAAGAGGGTCAGGAGCGTAGCGCCTGGGTACGGGCGAAAACCGCATGTGAAGTGGCCGAAATCTCTTATAAGAAATTCCGTCAGCTGATCCAGGTGAACCCGGACATTCTGATGCGTCTCTCTTCGCAAATGGCTCGCCGTCTGCAGGTGACGTCTGAGAAAGTGGGCAACCTCGCCTTCCTCGACGTGACGGGCCGTATCGCCCAGACGCTGCTGAACCTGGCGAAGCAACCCGATGCCATGACCCACCCGGACGGTATGCAAATTAAAATTACCCGTCAGGAAATTGGTCAGATCGTCGGCTGCTCTCGTGAAACCGTTGGCCGTATTTTGAAAATGCTGGAAGATCAGAACCTGATTTCCGCCCACGGTAAAACTATCGTCGTCTACGGTACCCGTTAAGTTGCTAAGCGGCGTATTGCTCCTGCAGTACGCCGTTTTTGTTTTTCCCTCATGTGGCGCAGGCTGATTTACCACCCGGAAGTTAACTATGCACTGCGGCAAACGCTGGTGCTGTGTCTGCCTGTGGCCATCGGTCTTCTGCTCGGCCATCTCCAGCAGGGCCTCCTGTTCTCCTTAGTCCCCGCCTGCTGCAACATCGCCGGCCTCGACACCCCGCATAAGCGCTTTTTTAAACGTCTGATTATCGGCGGCTGTTTGTTTGCCGGATGCAGCCTGGTGGTGCAGCTGCTGCTCGCCCAGGCGATTCCCCTGCCGCTTATTCTCAGCGGCCTGGCGCTATTGCTCGGCGTCACCGCGGAGATCAGTTCGCTGCACGCGCGCCTGCTGCCCGCGTCGCTGATCGCCGCCATTTTTACCCTCAGCCTGGCGGGCAATATGCCCATCTGGGAGCCGCTGCTGATCTACGCCTTCGGCACGCTATGGTACGGCGTGTTTAACTGGTTCTGGTTCTGGCTGTGGCGTGAACAGCCGCTGCGGGAGTCACTCAGTCTGCTCTACCGGGAACTGGCCAATTATTGCGAAGCCAAATATAGCCTGTTGACCCAGCATACCGATCCCTCGACCGCCCTGCCGCCGCTGCTCATCCGCCAGCAGAAGGTGGTCGATTTAATCACCCAGTGCTATCAGCAGATGCATATGCTGGCCGCCAACCAACGTAACGACCACAAACGTCTTCTGCGGGCGTTCCAGATGGGGCTGGATCTACAGGAGCATATTTCGGTCAGCCTGCATCAGCCGGAAGAGGTGCAAAAACTGGTAGAACGCAGCCATGCCGAAGCGGTGATCCGCTGGAACGCGCAGACCGTCGCCGCCCGTCTGCGGGTGCTGGCGGATGACATGCTCTATCATCGCTTTCCGCAGCGCTTCCAGATGGATAAACAGATCGGCGCCCTGGAAAAGATCGCCCGCCAGCATCCGGACAACCCGGTCGGCCACTTCTGCGCCTGGCACTTCAGCCGCATCGCCCGGGTGCTGCATACCCAGCGCCCGCTGTATGCCCGGGATCTGATGGCTGACAAAGAGCGTCGTTTACCGCTGTTTCCCGCGCTAAAAAACTATCTGTCGCTGAAATCGCCCGCGCTGCGCAATGCCGCCCGCATCAGCGTGATGCTGAGCATCGCCAGCCTGATGGGCAACGCCCTGCATTTGCCGAAGCCCTACTGGATCCTGATGACGGTGCTCTTTGTTACCCAGAATGGCTATGGCGCCACGCGGGTTCGTATTGTCCACCGGGCGGCGGGGACGCTCGCCGGCCTGATCATAGCCGGGCTGACCTTGCACTTTCACGTTCCGGAGAGCTACACCCTGAGCGGGATGCTGCTGATCACACTGCTCAGCTATCTGATTATCCGCAAACACTATGGCTGGGCGATGGTGGGCTTTACGGTGACGGCGGTATATACCCTGCAGCTGCTGACGCTCAACGGCGAACAGTTTATTATCGCCCGGCTGATCGACACGCTGATCGGCTGCCTGATCGCCTTCGGCGGGATGGTCTGGCTGTGGCCGCAGTGGCAGAGCGGCCTGCTGAAAAAAAACGCCCACGATGCGCTGGAGGCCGACCAGCAGGCGATTCGCCTGATCCTCAGCCCCGATCCCAAAGCGCCCGCGCTGGCCTATCAACGTATGCGCGTTAATCAGGCGCACAACGCGCTCTACAACTCCCTGAATCAGGCGATGCAGGAGCCGGGGTTCAATACCCACTACCTGGAAGATATGAAGCTATGGGTGACGCACAGCCAGTTTATCGTCGAACATATCAACGCCATGACCACCCTGGCCCGGGAGCATACGATGCTCACCCCGGATCTTGCCCAGCGCTATCTCGAATCCTGTGAGATTGCCCTGCAGCGCTGTCAGCAGCGGCTGGACAGCGATGGCCCCGGCAGCACAGGGGATGTCAATATTATGGAGTCACCGGAAAGCGAGGTGCCGATCGGTCCGTTAAGCACCCTGGAGCAGCATCTGCAACGCATTCTGGGCCATCTGAACACCATGCACACTATCTCGTCTGTAGCATGGCGTCAGCGGCCGCATCATGGCATCTGGCTACGGAAGATCAGCCGTTAATCACCTTTGCCACTGCCTGGGCAAAGCGCGCCATCCCCTCGGCGATATCCTGCTCTTCGATGATCAGCGAGGGAACAAAACGCATCACATCCGGCCCGGCGTTAAGCACCATGACGCCGGCTTCCGCAGCGGCATAGAGAAAATCGCGCGCGCGGCCCTTGTGCTGCGGCTTAAGTTCGGCGCCAATCAGCAGGCCCATCCCGCGAATATCACTGAACAGATCAAACTCGGCATCCAGCTGCTGCAGGTGTTTGACGAACAGTTCGCGTTTCGCGTTCACGCCATCCAGCACCGCCGGAGTATTGATCAGATCGAAAGCGGCGTTGGCGACCGCGCAGGCCAGCGGGTTGCCGCCATAGGTTGACCCATGGGAACCGGCATGGAAGGCGCTGGCGATCTCGTGGGTGGTCAACATGGCGCTGACCGGGAAACCGCCGCCTAGCGCTTTCGCGCTGGTGAGAATATCCGGGGTTACGCCATAGTGCATATAGGCGAACAGCGATCCGGTACGCCCCATACCACACTGCACTTCATCAAAGACTAACAGCGCCTGGTGCTGATCGCACAGTTCGCGCAGCCCCTGCAGGAACGCCGGCGTTGCTGCCGTCACGCCGCCCTCGCCCTGAATCGGCTCCACCACCACCGCGCAGGTGTGGTCATCCATCACCGCTTTTACCGCCTGCAGGTCGTTGAAGGGAACATGGACAATATCCGCCGGTTTAGGGCCGAAACCATCGGAGTACTTCGGCTGCCCACCGACCGAGACGGTAAACAGAGAGCGGCCATGAAAGGCATTATGGAAGGCGATGATTTTAGTTTTATATGGGCTATGGCGGGTCACCGCATAGTGACGCGCCAGCTTAAAGGCTGTTTCATTGGCTTCGGTACCGGAGTTCATAAACACCACTCGCTCGGCGAAGGTGGCATCGACAAGCTTACGTCCCAGGCGCAGCGCTGGCTCATTGGTAAAGACGTTGCTGGTATGCCACAGCGTTTCGCCCTGCTCGTGAAGCGCCGCCACCAGCGCTGGGTGGCAATGGCCCAGCGCCGTCACCGCGATACCGCCGGCGAAATCAATATACTCTTTGCCCTGCTGATCCCAGACGCGGCTGCCTTTCCCCTTTACCGGGATGAATTCTGCAGGTGCATAAATTGGCAAAATAACTTCATCGAATGTGGCGCGGGTGATTGCCGGTTGTTCAGTTGCCATGTCTTGCCCATCCCTCTTCGTTATGCAGATATGATTATGATAATATAATCACAAAATATGCATAAAAAGTCAGTCAATGGCAACCGAAATCACCGCTTAATAAAGTTCGCCAGCAATTGATGGCCCTGTTCGCTAAGGATGCTTTCCGGATGGAACTGCACGCCCTCGAGATCCCAGTCGCGATGACGAATCCCCATGATCTCACCGCTGGCGCTGCGGGCGGTGACGATAAACTCAGGCGGCAGCGTCGGCGGGTCAATCACCAGCGAATGATAGCGGGTCACCGTCAGAGGATTATTCAACTCCTGAAACACCCCTTCGCCGTTATGCTCGATAAGCGAAGTTTTTCCATGCATCACCTGCGCCGCCCGCACAATGGTCGCGCCAAACGCCTGGGCTATCGCCTGATGCCCGAGGCAGACGCCCAGCAGCGGCGTTTTTCCTGCATAGTGACGGATTACTGAGAGGGAAATCCCCGCTTCATCCGGCGTACAGGGACCGGGCGAAATCACCATCTTCTCCGGCGCCAGCGACGCTATCTCCTCCAGCGTCAACGCATCGTTGCGCCTGACCAGCACTTCCGCCCCCAGTTCGCAAAAGTACTGATACAGATTCCAGGTGAAAGAGTCATAGTTATCGATAAGCAGGATCATAGCGGCTCCGGAACAATCAAACCGGGCTATTCTACTCAGATTCCCGCGCTTCGCTTACCACTTTGCGAAAGATCGCCGCCAGCGGGTCCGGATCGCCCATCGCGTCCTGCTGGCAGGCGGTGCTCCAGGCGGCAGGATCGACGTCACGCCAGTCAAGAAGGTAGCCGGCATGTATCGCCAGCTGTTCAAAGAAAATGCGCTGGGTCAGGCCATTGCCGAGACGAAAAGGGTGCAGCACATTAATTTCACCATAGAACCAGCTCAGGCGTTCGATAAAGGTATCTCGCGGCAGGCCGCAGAGATAATCCTCCTGCTCCAGGGCCTGCATCAGGGCGTTCCCTTCCTCTTCGATGCGGGCAAAGTGACAGAACGGCGTATCGCCCAGGTAGAGGTTCACTTCACGCAGCCTACCCGCCCAGTCAAACAGATCCTGATACAGCTGATGATGAATAGCGCACAGATAGGGTAAGCCGCGCACCCGCGGGCCCAGCGGCAGGGTGGCCGCCCGCAGCGACGTCATCTCCAGGGCAGCCTGCTGCAGAGTGTTGGCCTGGCGGATGCCGAGGCGGTTGCGCAGGACGTTCAGGGCCGGATAGAGGTAAGGATCGCGTTCATCGCCAAATTTATCGCTCATACTCCCTCCGCAGCGTCGCGAGGCGCGCCTGCGCCTCCTCGGCAGTCAGCGTAACCAGTGGCACCGATACGCCTTCGAGGCGACGGCTGGCCTGAAAATTGCTATTACGTGTCTGTTCCCAGAGTCGGGATTTTTGCTTATCGGTGAGTGGACGCATCGTCGCCCCCTTATCGTCCCCTGTGTGCCACAAGTATAAGCATCAATTACAGGTTATGCCGGGAGGCAACCGGCGCGGCGATAGACTACCGCGCCGTGGGAAGATTAGGGCAGCACTTTCGCAGAGAGGATAACAACCGGTTTAGTCGGCACATTCTGGTATGGGCCGACGTTATGGGTCTGAACCTGGGAGATCTTATCCGCAACGTCCATGCCTTTCACTACCTTGCCAAACACCGCATAGCCAAAGTCGCGCTGGCCATGGTCGAGGAAGGCGTTATCCGCCACGTTGATGAAGAACTGGCTGGTGGCGCTATCCTGATCGGCGGTACGCGCCATGGCGATGGTGCCGCGGGTGTTGCGCAGGCCGTTGTCTGCTTCATTTTTGATCGGCGGGTTAGGCTGTTTCTGCTGCATCTGCTCGTTGAAGCCGCCGCCCTGCACCATGAATCCCGGGATCACGCGATGGAAGGTAGTGTTGTTGTAGAAGCCGCTGTTAACGTACTTCAGGAAGTTATCCACGGAAATCGGGGCTTTCTGGCTGTTTAACTCAAGCTCAATGTTACCTGCCGAGGTGGTCAGCAGCACATGCGGATCGCCCTTTGCCGCCATGGCCGGGGAGAACGCTGAAATGGCGAAAACGGCAGCCATCGCCGCCAGTGTTGATTTGAGCATGGAAAATCCTTAACGGAGCAGAATAAAAGCGAGTGCCTTGATTCTAAAGAGCCTTTGCATCCTGGGCCAGCCTTTTACCAAATTTTACTTAGCTGTAATAATTGTAACCGCGCAAACGTTCTCCCTGGCGTCGAAAAAACGTGATTCAAGTCACATTAAAACATGCAAAAGATAACGTATTTCACAATAAACATTTAATTACATCACCTGAACGACTAAAATCTGTCCGCCCGGCGCGGCGTCAACGCGCTTTACCTTTCTATTCACAGGCCAGTCATGACTAACAGCAACCGTATTAAGCTCACATGGATCAGCTTCTTCTCCTACGCCCTGACCGGCGCGTTGGTGATCGTCACCGGGATGGTGATGGGTAACATTGCGGATTATTTCCATCTGCCCGTTTCCAGTATGAGCAACACCTTTACCTTTCTGAACGCCGGTATTCTGATCTCCATCTTCCTCAATGCCTGGCTGATGGAGATCGTGCCGCTGAAAACTCAGCTGCGTTTTGGCTTTATTTTGATGGTGCTGGCGGTGGCCGGCCTGATGCTCAGCCACAGCCTGGCGCTGTTCTCCGCATCAATGTTCGTTCTCGGCCTGGTGAGCGGGATCACCATGTCGATCGGGACCTTCCTGATCACCCATATGTATGAAGGCCGTCAGCGCGGGGCACGTCTGCTGTTTACCGACTCCTTTTTTAGCATGGCGGGAATGATTTTCCCGATGGTCGCCGCGGTCCTGCTGGCGCGCAGCATCGAGTGGTACTGGGTCTACGCCTGTATCGGTCTGGTGTATGTCGCTATTTTCGTCCTGACATTCGGCTGTGACTTCCCGGTACTCGGCAAAAAAGCGCAGAGCGAAAACAGCCAGCCGGTGGTGAAAGAGAAGTGGGGCATCGGCGTGCTGTTCCTCTCCGTCGCGGCGCTGTGCTATATCCTCGGTCAGCTGGGCTTTATCTCCTGGGTACCGGAATATGCCAAGAGCCTTGGCATGAGCCTCGGCGATGCCGGTAAGCTGGTGAGCGATTTCTGGATGTCCTACATGATCGGCATGTGGTCATTCAGCTTTATCCTGCGCTTCTTCGACCTGCAGCGCATCTTAACCGTCCTCGCCGGCCTCGCGACGGTGCTGATGTACCTGTTTATCAATGGTTCGCCGGAGCATATGCCGTGGTTTATTCTGACCCTGGGCTTCTTCTCCAGCGCCATCTACACCTCGATCATTACGCTCGGTTCGCAGCAAACTAAAGTCGCTTCACCAAAGCTGGTGAACTTTATCCTCACCTGCGGCACCATCGGCACCATGCTGACTTTCGTGGTCACCGGCCCGATTGTGGCGGCCAGCGGTCCGCTGGCCGCGCTGCACACCGCTAACGGCCTCTACGCCGTGGTGTTCGTGATGTGCTTTATCCTCGGCTTCGTCTCCCGTCACCGCCAGAACAACGCTCAGGCGGCGTCTCACTAAGCCTTCGGCCCCTTTGCGTCCGCAAGGGGGCTGTTTCTCATAAAAGAAAGCTCCTCGCCACCGCGGTCGGTCTGGATCCAGGTTTGCGCCAGTTGGGTGGTCGCAATCACCCTTCCCTCGCGAATTGACCAGCGCACCGGCACCTGGCAGCGTACCGCCTCAAAGCCATTCTCCGCCGGCAGAATGATTAGGTTAGCCGGATTGCCGCTGACGATGCCGTAATCCGTCAGGCCAAACGTGCGGGCGCTGTTGTCGGTGACAAGCTGCAGGCCGTCGTTAATTTGCTGGTAGCCCATCAGCTGGCAAACGTGGAGCCCCATATGCAGGACCTGCAGCATATTACCGGTCCCCAGCGGGTACCACGGGTCAAAGACATCATCATGACCAAAGCAAACGTTGATCCCCGCCGCCATCAGCTCCTTCACCCGGGTAATGCCTCGTCGCTTCGGGTAGTCGTCAAACCGGCCCTGCAGATGAATATTGACCAGCGGATTGGCGACAAAATTGATGCCGGAGAGCTTAAGCAGGCGGAACAAGCGCGAGGTATAAGCGCCATTATAGGAGTGCATGGCGGTGGTATGGCTGGCCGTCACCCGCGGCCCTATTCCCGCTTTTAACGCCAGCGCGGCAACGGTTTCCACAAAGCGCGACTGTTCATCGTCAATTTCATCGCAGTGAATATCCAGCGGGCGGTCATATTTCCGCGCCAGCCGGAAAGCGATATGCAGCGATTCCACCCCATATTCACGGGTGAACTCAAAGTGCGGGATCGCCCCGACGACATCCGCCCCCAGCTTCAGGGCCTCTTCCAGCAGCGCCTCGCCGTTGGGGTAAGAGAGGATCCCCTCCTGCGGAAAAGCGACAATCTGCAGCTCGACCCATGGCGCCACCTCCTGTTTGACCTCCAGCATCGCCTTCAGCGCCGTCAACGTCGGATCGGAGACATCGACATGGGTACGGACAAACTGCACGCCATTGGCGAGCTGCCACTTGAGGGTTTTCCACGCCCGGGCTTTAACGTCTTCATGGCTGAGCAGCGCTTTCCGCTCCGCCCAGCGCTCAATCCCCTCAAACAGAGTGCCGGACTGGTTCCAGTTTGGCTCGCCGGCCGTCTGGGTGGTATCCAGATGGATATGCGGCTCAATAAAAGGCGGGATCGCCAGCCCGCCGCGAGCGTTCAACACTTCGTAGCTTTCGTCCCGCGCCTCCCCCATCGGCGTGATCTCGCCAAAGCGCCCCTTATCTATCGCTATCTGCCACAGGCCGTCGCGGTCTGCCAGGCGTACGTTCTGAATCAACCAAAGCGGCGCTGCTGTCATATCAACCTCTCCATTCAATACGGCTTGTTTTCTACTCAACCCCAATCGCGACCCACCCAATTCTTGTACACAAAATCAGCAAAAAGGAAAAGCCAGCGTTTTCCACAACTTAGAAAAATACAGACAAATCAATTATATACCCATTAAGTGGTAGGTGAAGTTGTCATTGATTTGCATCAATAAGCCTGATGGCTGAATCGTTAAGGTAGGCGGTAATAGAAAAGAAATCGAGGCAAAAATGAGCAAAGTCAGAATCGCTATTATCGGTAACGGCATGGTTGGCCATCGCTTTATCGAAGAGCTTCTTGATAAGGCGCCTGCCGGACAATTCGACATTACCGTGTTCTGTGAAGAGCCGCGTATCGCCTACGACCGTGTCCACCTGTCGTCTTATTTCTCCCACCATACCGCAGAAGAGCTGTCGCTGGTCCGCGAAGGTTTCTATGAGAAACACGGCGTCAAGGTGCTGGTCGGCGAAAGGGCCATCACCATCAACCGCCAGGAGAAGGTGATCCACTCCAGCGCCGGGCGCACGGTGTTCTACGACAAGCTGATCATGGCGACCGGCTCATACCCCTGGATCCCGCCGATTAAAGGCGCGGAAACCCAGGATTGCTTCGTCTATCGCACCATTGAAGATCTCAACGCCATTGAATCCTGCGCCCGTCGCAGTAAACGCGGCGCGGTGGTCGGCGGCGGTCTGCTCGGCCTCGAAGCCGCAGGCGCGCTGAAAAACCTCGGCGTGGAAACCCATGTTATCGAGTTCGCGCCGATGCTGATGGCCGAGCAGCTCGACCAGATGGGCGGCGAGCAGCTGCGGCGCAAAATTGAAAGCATGGGCGTGAAAGTTCACACCAGTAAAAACACCAAAGAGATCGTTCAGCAGGGCATCGAGGCGCGCAAAACCATGCGCTTCGCCGACGGTAGCGAGCTGCAGGTCGATTTCATCGTCTTCTCTACCGGGATCCGCCCGCGCGATAAACTGGCCACCCAGTGCGGGCTGGCGGTTGCCCAGCGCGGCGGCATCATGGTCAACGATAGCTGCCAGACCTCCGACCCGGATATCTATGCCATCGGCGAATGCGCCAGCTGGAACAACCGCGTGTATGGCCTCGTCGCGCCGGGTTATAAAATGGCCCAGGTGGCCGTCGATCACCTCCTCGGCAGTGAAAACAGCTTCACCGGCGCCGACCTCAGCGCCAAGCTGAAGCTGCTGGGCGTGGACGTGGGCGGCATCGGCGATGCCCACGGCCGCACGCCGGGCGCCCGCAGCTACGTCTATCTTGACGAAAGCAAAGAAGTCTATAAGCGTCTGATCGTCAGCGCCGACAACAAAACCCTGCTCGGCGCGGTGCTGGTCGGCGACACCAGCGACTACGGTAACCTGCTGCAGCTGGTGCTCAACGCCATTGAGCTGCCGGAGAATCCGGATTCGCTGATCCTCCCGGCCCACGCCGGCAGCGGCAAACCGTCGATCGGCGTCGATAAACTGCCGGACAGCGCGCAAATCTGCTCCTGCTTTGACGTCAGCAAAGGCGACCTGATCGCCGCCATTAACAAAGGCTGCCATACCGTCGCGGCGCTGAAAGCGGAAACCAAGGCCGGTACCGGCTGCGGCGGCTGTATCCCGCTGGTCACCCAGGTGCTCAACGCCGAGCTGGCGAAACAGGGCATCGAGGTCAACAACAACCTGTGCGAACACTTCGCTTACTCCCGCCAGGAGCTGTTCCACCTGATCCGCGTGGAAGGCATCAAAACCTTCGACGAACTGCTGGCCAAACACGGCCAGGGCTACGGCTGTGAAGTTTGTAAACCAACCGTCGGCTCCCTGCTGGCCTCCTGCTGGAATGAGTACATCCTCAAGCCTCAGCACACGCCGCTGCAGGACACCAACGACAACTTCCTCGCCAACATCCAGAAAGATGGCACCTACTCGGTCATTCCGCGCTCCGCGGGCGGCGAAATCACCCCGGAAGGGCTGGTCGCCGTGGGCCGTATCGCTCGTGAATTCAATCTGTACACCAAAATCACCGGCTCCCAGCGCATCGGCCTGTTTGGCGCGCAGAAAGACGACCTGCCGGAGATCTGGCGGCAGCTGATTGAAGCGGGCTTCGAAACCGGCCACGCCTACGCTAAAGCGCTGCGGATGGCGAAAACCTGCGTCGGCAGCACCTGGTGCCGCTACGGGGTCGGCGATAGCGTTGGCTTCGGCGTCGAACTGGAAAACCGCTACAAAGGCATCCGCACCCCGCACAAAATGAAGTTCGGCGTCTCCGGCTGTACCCGCGAATGCGCGGAAGCCCAGGGCAAAGACGTCGGGATCATCGCCACCGAGAAAGGCTGGAACCTGTACGTATGCGGTAACGGGGGGATGAAGCCGCGCCATGCCGATCTGCTGGCCGCGGACCTCGATCGCGAGACGCTGATTACGTATCTCGACCGCTTTATGATGTTCTACATCCGCACCGCCGATAAGCTGACCCGCACCGCGCCGTGGCTGGACAACATGGAAGGCGGGATCGACTATCTGCGCAGCGTGATCATCGATGACAAGCTCGGTCTGAACGACCATCTGGAAGAGGAGCTGGCTCGCCTGCGCGCCGCCTTCGCCTGCGAGTGGACCGAGACCGTCAATAACCCGGCGGCGCAGACTCGCTTCAAACACTTTATCAACAGCGACCAGCGCGACCCGAACGTTCAGGTGGTGCCGGAACGTGACCAGCATCGCCCGGCCACGCCGTATGAGCGTATCCCGGTTACTCTGGTGGAGGAAAAAGCATGAGCCAGTGGGTAAACATCTGCAAAATTGACGACATCCTGCCCGCCACCGGCGTCTGCGCCCTGCTCGGTCAGCAGCAGGTGGCGATCTTCCGTCCGTACCATGACGACAGGGTGTTCGCCATCAGCAATATCGATCCATTCTTCAATGCCAGCGTGCTGTCCCGCGGGATTATCGCTGAGCATGACGGCGCCCTGTGGGTTGCCAGTCCGCTGAAAAAGCAGCGCTTTCGCCTGAGCGACGGGCTGTGCATGGAAGATGCCAGCCACTCTATCGCCCGTTTCGACGCCCGGGTAAAAGACGGCCACGTTCAGCTTAAAGCGTGAGTCCCGCTTCCTCCCCCCGGTCACGGGGGGAAATATAAGTAACACTTCTGACCGACAGCGCATGAGTGCGGGATATGTCGCATGTTTTGTATTACCTTTGCTGCTATTCTACGACCACTCACTTTCTACCCCTTATTTTTATGAGGTTATTCTGTGGATCACTTACCCATATTCTGCCAGTTACGCCAGCGAGATTGTTTACTGGTTGGCGGCGGGGATGTCGCCGAACGCAAGGCCCGTCTGCTGTTGGATGCTGGCGCAAACGTCACGGTCAATGCGCTCGACTTTACCCCTCAGTTTCAGGTGTGGGCCGATTCACAGATGCTGACCCTGGTGCAGGGGGAGTTTATCCCCTCGCTGCTGGACAACTGCTGGCTGGCCATCGCCGCTACCGATAATGAAACAGTGAACCAGCAGGTCAGCGACGCAGCCGAAGCGCGGCGTATTTTCTGTAACGTGGTGGATGCCCCGCGCCAGGCCAGCTTTATCATGCCGTCGATCATCGACCGCTCGCCGCTGATGGTCGCCGTCTCCTCGGGCGGGACATCACCGGTGCTGGCGCGCCTGCTGCGCGAGAAGCTGGAGTCAATCTTACCCCTGCATCTTGGTCAGCTGGCCCGCTACGCCGGCCATCTGCGCGCTCGCGTCAAGCAGCAGTTTGCCACCGTAGGCGAACGCCGACGGTTCTGGGAGAAGCTGTTCGTTAACGACCGCCTGGCGCAGTCCCTGGCCAATGATGATCGGCAGGCGGTGGCGGATACCACCGAGCAACTGCTGACCGAGCCGTTAGAGCATCGCGGCGAGGTCGTCCTGGTTGGCGCCGGCCCCGGTGACGCCGGGCTGCTCACGCTCAAAGGCCTGCAGCAGATCCAGCAGGCCGACGTGGTGGTCTATGACCGACTGGTCTCCGACGACATCATGAATCTGGTGCGCCGCGATGCCGACCGGGTGTTCGTTGGCAAGCGCTCAGGCTATCACTGCGTGCCTCAGGAGGAGATCAACCAGATCCTGCTGCGCGAAGCGCAAAAAGGAAGACGCGTGGTCCGGCTGAAAGGCGGCGATCCCTTTATCTTTGGCCGCGGCGGAGAGGAGCTGGAGACCCTCTGCGAGGCGGGCATCCCCTTCTCGGTTGTGCCAGGCATCACCGCCGCCTCCGGCTGCTCCGCCTACTCGGGGATCCCGTTGACCCATCGCGATTTCGCCCAGGGCGTGCGCCTGGTCACCGGCCATCTGAAAACCGGCGGCGAGCTGGACTGGGCGAACCTGGCGGTGGAGAAGCAGACCCTGGTGTTCTACATGGGTCTGAACCAGGCGCCGGCGATCCGCGAGAAGCTTATCGCCCACGGCATGGCGGAAGATATGCCTGCCGCCATCGTCGAGAACGGCACCGCCGTGACGCAAAAAGTGGTCAGCGGCACCTTAGGACAGCTGGATATTCTGGCGCAGCAGATGGCCAGCCCGGCGCTGATCATTGTCGGCCGCGTGGTCGGCCTGCGGGATAAACTTAACTGGTTCTCAAACCACTAACCTTCGCCTCGCGGCGTGAACGACAGGCATAAAAAAGGGCGGGATAATCCCGCCCTGTTTAGCTATTGCGTCGCTTACGGCTTGGCGACAAAGCCAATCGCTTCGTATACCGCTCTCAGGGTTTGAGAAGCCCGCGCGCTGGCCTTTTCTGCACCGTCTTTCATCACCTGATTGAGAAACGCTTCGTCGTTACGGAAACGGTGATAGCGCTCCTGCAGGTCAATCAGCATGCCCGATACCGCTTCGGCGACTTCGCCTTTCAGGTGGCCATACATTTTGCCTTCGAAGTGCTGCTCCAGCTCAGGAATGGTTTTCCCGGTGACCGCGGAGAGGATATCCAGCAGGTTGGAGACGCCCGCTTTCTCTTTCAGGTCGTAGCGCACCACCGGCGGCTCGTCGGAGTCGGTGACCGCACGTTTGATCTTCTTGACCACCGATTTCGGGTCTTCCAGCAGGCCGATGACGTTGTTGCGGTTGTCGTCGGACTTGGACATCTTTTTCGTCGGCTCCAGCAGCGACATCACGCGCGCGCCGGATTTAGGGATAAACGGCTCAGGCACTTTAAAAATATCGCCGTAGATGGCGTTAAAACGCTGGGCGATATCGCGACTCAGTTCAAGGTGCTGTTTCTGATCTTCGCCCACCGGAACCTGGTTGGTCTGGTACAGCAGGATGTCAGCGGCCATCAGTACCGGATAATCAAACAGACCGGCGTTGATGTTCTCCGCGTAGCGCGCGGACTTGTCTTTAAACTGGGTCATGCGGCTCAGTTCGCCGAAATAGGTGTAGCAGTTCAACGCCCAGCCTAACTGGGCGTGTTCCGGCACGTGCGACTGAACGAAGATAGTGCTTTTCTGCGGGTCGATGCCGCAGGCCAGATACAGCGCCAGGGTGTCCAGCGTCGCCTTACGCAGCTGCTGCGGATCCTGGCGCACGGTGATGGCGTGCTGGTCCACGATGCAATAGATGCAGTGGTAATCGTCCTGCATGTTTACCCACTGACGCAGCGCACCCATGTAGTTGCCAATGGTCAGTTCACCTGAGGGCTGTGCGCCACTAAAAACGATGGGCTTAGTCATGTTTCAATTCCTGAGTTTCACTGTGCGGTAACCCGAGAGCGGGTAAGAGTTCATTAAACTGGTCGAAGAGATAGTCCGGCTCGCTCAGCGCAAGCGGTTCGCCATAGTTATAACCGTAGGTCAGGCCAACCGAGCAGCAGCCAGCCGCTTTGGCCGCCTGAATATCATTACGTGAATCGCCGACGAACAGCAGCGCCTCCGGCGTCAGGCCGAGCTTTTGCGCTACCAGCAGCAGCGGTTCCGGATGCGGCTTTTTGTTCTGGACGTCATCGCCGCCGATCACCACGGTAAAATATTTCGCAATATCGAGCGCGTCCAGCAGCGGGGCGACGAACGGCGTCGGCTTATTGGTCACCAACGCCAGCGGCAGACCTTTGCCCTGCAGCGCGCCGAGCGTATCGGCCACTGCCGGAAACAGGAAACTGCCCTCTTCCGCCGCTTCGGCGTAATAGCGGTCAAACAGTTTACGCAAAATGCGCAGCTGTTCGTCTTGCGGAATATCATGATCGTCGACGGAAGGCTTGCCCATCGCCGCACGTAACGTGGCACGCTCCTGGCGAGCCCAGCTCAGCGCCCGCTCCATCAGGACATCGGCGCCGTTGCCGATCCAGGTTACGACGCGTTCTTCTCCCGCCACCGGCAGCTCCAGGGCGTAGAGGGAGTTATCAACGGCGGCGGTCAGACCCGGCGCGCTGTCCACCAGCGTGCCGTCGAGATCAAACGCGATGCCGCGGATCGCCTGTAATTTATCCATGACTCACCTTCGCTAATTCACTACGCATTTGATCAATCACTTTCTTGTAGTCCGGCTGGCCGAAGATCGCCGAACCGGCAACGAACATATCCGCGCCCGCCGCGGCGATTTCGCCGATATTGCTCGCTTTCACCCCGCCATCCACTTCCAGACGGATGTCGTAGCCGGACGCATCGATGCGCTGGCGCACTTCACGTAGTTTATCCAGCGTCTGGGGAATAAAGGACTGGCCGCCAAAGCCCGGGTTAACCGACATCAGCAGGATGACGTCCAGTTTATCCATCACATAATCGAGATAGCTCAGCGGCGTCGCGGGGTTAAACACCAGGCCCGCTTTACAGCCGTGCTCTTTGATAAGCTGCAGGCTGCGGTCGACGTGTTCGGAGGCTTCCGGGTGGAAGGTGATGATGCTGGCGCCAGCTTCGGCAAAATCAGGAATGATGCGGTCGACCGGCTTCACCATCAGGTGGACGTCGATCGGCGCGGTAATACCGTAGTTACGCAGCGACTTCAGCACCATCGGGCCAATCGTCAGGTTCGGCACGTAGTGGTTGTCCATGACGTCGAAGTGCACGACATCCGCACCCGCCGCCAGCGCCTTCGCGGTATCCTCACCCAGACGGGCAAAATCAGCCGACAGAATCGAAGGGGCAATCAAATACTGCTTCATCCGCATCTCCTTGAAATTTATTTGGTCTTAGGCGGACGGTAGAGCGCTAAGAGCTCGTCCACCTTTTTACGCGTACCACCGTTGCTGCTGATGCTGCGCCGAACCTTCACAATATGCGTTTCTGCCGCGTTTTTATACCACTCCTGCGTCAACGGCGTGCGGTGGTTGGAAATCAGCACCGGGATCCGTTTCTTCATCAGCGACTCCGCCTTTTGCGCCAGCAGCACCTGTTGCTCCAGGTTGAAGCTGTTGGTGTGGTAGGCGGTAAAGTTCGCCGTCGCCGTCAACGGCGCATAGGGCGGATCGCAATACACCACCGTGCGGCTATCCGCACGCTGCATGCACTCTTCATAAGATTCGCAGTAAAACTCAGCGTTTTGCGCCTTGTCGGCAAAATGATAGAGCTCAGCCTCGGGGAAATAGGGCTTCTTATAGCGGCCAAACGGCACATTGAACTCGCCGCGCAAATTGTAGCGACACAGGCCGTTGTAACCGTGACGGTTCAGATACAGGAACAGCACCGCGCGACGCAGCGGGTCCTGGCTCTGATTGAACTCATCACGGTACTGGTAGTAGCGCTCAGCGACGTTATTTTCCGGGGTAAACATCTCGCGGGCGGCAGCGACGTACTCGTCGGTGCGCAATTTGACGATGTTGTACAGGCCGATTAAATCACTGTTGATATCCGCGAGGATATAACGAGAAAAGTCGGTATTGAGAAATACCGACCCGGCGCCCACAAAGGGCTCGATTAAGCACTCACCTTCCGGCAAATGCTTTTTAATATCGTCAAGCAGGGGGTACTTCCCCCCTGCCCACTTTAGAAAAGCGCGATTCTTTTTCATGCTGCCTAACTAATTACACGTTCTCCGGCTGTGGAGAAAGCTCCGACAGCATCCTGCGCTTAAGACTACCCCACGGCATTATTTCAGATCAGCCTGAACCTGATGCAGTGGTTTTGCCCATGGATTTTTCGCCTGCACGTCCGGCGGCAGCGAGGTGACCGCGCGTTTCGCTTCATCTTTCGATGAATAGATACCGCTCACCAGCACGTACCACGGTTGGCCGTTACGTGACGTTTCATAGACAACATATCTGTCCAGCTTCTCTTTCTTCGCCCAGTTGTTCAGGTTTTCATAGTTAGAGGAGCTGCTGAGCTGCAGGGTATAGTTACCCGACGGCGCAGATTTCATCGAGCTGACGTCGCCTGCCGTTTTACCGCTCTTCGCCGCCGGCGCTGCCGCGGCCGCCGTTGCGGCTGGCGCAGCAGTGGTGGTGGTTGCTGGTGCTGCAGGTTTACTCTGCGCGGTGGCTACCGGTTTGCTTTCCGCGACGGTCGTTTTCGCCGGGGCAGTGGTCGCCGCGCTTTCAACATGCTTCGGCTGAACCGGCTTCGTTTCTACCGGCGCTTTTGCCACCGCCTGTGGTTTCGGCTGCGGCTTCGCTTCGATGACGGTGTGCTTACGCTCAGCAGGACGCGGCGTTGCCGCCGTCTGACGTTCGGTCGTCTGGCGCGGCGCCGCGGTGCCACTGGCGCCATTACGGATCGGCGCGACGGTTGCCGGTTCAGTTGGCAGCGTCGAGTTAGCTACGGCGCCGTCCAGCTGGCCCTGCTGCTGGGTCAACGCATTATTCAGATCGCCCTGAACTTCAACGCGCTGCTGGCCCTGCGGCTCTGCCGCGGCCTGGCCCTGGGTCGGGTTCGCGGCAATAGGCGGTACCGTGACGTCCTGCTGGGTGGTGGTATTGGCGGCAGTCTGATCCTGGCCGGCAGCTGGCGTGCTGGTGGACTGGTCGTCAGACAGATTAATGCTCTTCTCGCCGGAAGCGGTCTGCTGGCTGGAAGAAGATGGCGATTTCAGCGCGGAACCGATACCCACGATTAACAGCAACAGTACCAGAATGCCCACGCCCATCATGATGTACTGGCGGGAAGCGGGTTTCGCCGGCGCTTTTTTACGCTTACGCGGACGACGCTCTACAGGCTGCTCTTCGAGCATCTCCTCATCTTCCGCATCCAGTTCTTCTTCGAATTCTTCCTCTTCACGCTCACGACGGGCCTTGCCGGCGCGCGTCGGACGGCCTTCATCGGCATCAAGATCGACATCGTCAAAATTGATCTGCGGATCGGCATCACGCTCGGAAGACTGACGGGAACGACCAGCACGACGATCGTTGCGATCGGCTTTCATATCGTCTTCTGGTTTGAAATCATCCATTTAACACCCCACTAAAAGGCTTATGCTCACGATTATTGCACATCACCCGAAATGATAACGCCGCGCGAACGCGGCCAGACCTTCTTATTGTTGCGCCTGCTGAGTGTCAGCAATCGCGCCAAGAACCACATCGTGCGGCACTCCGCCGCGCAGCTCGCTGCTTCCTATTGCGAGCGGGAGCACCAGCCGCATTTCGCCAGCCAGTACTTTCTTATCGCGCATCATATGGGGCAAATACGCCTGCGCACGCATTTCCTGCGGGCCGCGTACCGGTAAGCCTGCACGCTTGAGCAGATCGATAAGGCGCTGAGTATCCTGCGCGCGGAACTGCCCCAGCCGTTCGGACGTATGCGCCGCCATCACCATACCTGCCGCCACCGCTTCGCCGTGCAGCCAGTTACCGTAGCCCATTTCCGCTTCGATAGCATGGCCGAAGGTATGTCCAAGATTGAGTAAAGCACGTAACCCGGTTTCACGCTCGTCGGCAGCCACAACTTCCGCTTTCAGCTCACAGCAGCGGCGAATGCAGTACGCCATGGCCTTTTCATCCAACGCCAGCAAGGCATCAATGTTGTTTTCCAGCCAGCTGAAGAAGGCGCCATCGAGGATCACCCCATACTTAATGACCTCAGCCAGTCCGGAAGCGAGTTCGCGCTTCGGCAGCGTCTTCAGACAGTTAAGATCAACCACCACGGAAACCGGCTGCCAGAAGGCGCCAATCATGTTTTTGCCGAGAGGGTGGTTCACTGCGGTTTTGCCGCCGACCGACGAGTCGACCTGCGACAGCAGGGTGGTAGGGACCTGGATAAAACGCACGCCGCGCTGATAGCTTGCCGCGGCGAAACCGGTTAAATCACCGATAACACCGCCGCCGAGCGCCACCAGCGTGGTGTCGCGGCCATGGGGTTTTTGCAACAGCGCGGTAAATACGGTATCCATCACCGCCAGGCTTTTATACTGCTCGCCGTCGGGCAGGACTACGCTGTCAACGTTGACCCCTGCCTGCTCAAGCGCAGAGCGGACGGTATCCAGATAAAGCGGCGCCAGCGTTTCGTTGGTGACCAGCATAGCCTGGTCGCCCGACTTAAGTGGCAGGAAGGAAGCTGGATCGTTGAACAAACCAGCCGCGATGGTAATCGGGTAACTACGTTCCCCGAGGGTAACAGTAAGCCTCTCCATAACGCGACATCCACCTCAGTGACTTTTACTCTGACGCACTTTTATTAAGCCAGAATCAGTTGCTTTCCAGCATGTGAATAATCTGGTTCGCGACGACTTTCGCACTCTGATCGTCTGTGCGGATAGTCACATCGGCGATCTCTTCATACAGCGGGTTACGCTCGTCAGCCAGCGCTTCCAGTACTTCACGAGGCGGCGCATCGACTTGTAGCAAAGGACGCTTTTTATCGCGCTGCGTACGGGCCAACTGCTTCTCGATCGTTGTTTCCAGGTAGACCACCACGCCGCGGGCGGAGAGACGGTTACGCGTTTCACGGGATTTTACAGAGCCGCCGCCAGTCGCCAGCACAATTCCCTGTTTTTCCGTCAACTCATTGATAATTTTTTCTTCACGGTCGCGGAAGCCTTCTTCGCCTTCAACATCGAAGACCCAGCCCACATCAGCGCCAGTGCGTTTCTCAATCTCTTGATCGGAATCGTAAAATTCCATGTTGAGCTGTTGGGCTAACTGGCGCCCAATAGTGCTTTTGCCGGCACCCATAGGCCCAACCAGAAAGATATTGCGTTTCTCTGCCATTTTTTCGGTACTACTAAGACTATTCGTTAATGATAAACCCGCTTCGCAGACACCCAGCGCCGCAGGGCATGAACTGAAACCTCATATGCAATAGAGCGAGAGTCAGACTAAAAATTATCTCAATACTCCGGCTGGTTTGGCAACTGAATAAAATCGCCGGACAATAAAGGGAGGATTGATGTCGTACCCGACTCTCAAATCGGTACCCCTTGTATGCTAAATCCGTCCTCACGTCAAACACCTGAAACGTGTTTAGCATGAAAAACCTGCTTAACGTACTGCCAGAATCCGTGGCGTAATAAAGACAACCAGTTCACGGCGTTCATTATCTTTCCCGTCGCGGCGAAACAGACGTCCCAGCACCGGGATATCGCCAAGCAGCGGGACGCTGTCGCGGGCGGTTTTGTTTTTCTGCGAAAAGATGCCGCCCAACGCCAGGGTCTCGCCGCTGCGGACTTCCACCAGGGTCTCGATCTCCTGTTTATCAATGGCCAGCGCCTCGCCGTTATCCTGCTTCAGCACCTGGCCTGGCGTGTTCTCGCTTATTCGCAGCTTCAACCGCACTCTCCCCTGCTGCAGCACCGTCGGCGTCACCTCCATGCCCAGCACCGCCTCTTTAAACTCCACCGACGTGGCGCCGCTTTCACCGCTGGAGACCTGATAGGGGATCTCGCTCCCCTGCTTGATGCTGGCGGGCTGCATATGAGAGGCGAGCAAACGAGGACTGGCGATAATCTCGACCTGCTGCTTGCGCTCCAGCGCGGAAAGCTCCAGCTCAAGCAAGCGCCCGTTAATTTTGCCGATGTTAAAGCCTGCGCGGGTGCTGGCGTCGTTGACTGACAGATCGCTGCTTAGGGTGGTAATGCGCCCGGATCCTGGCGTGCTTTCAGCCTCCGCCAGCCGCCATTTCACCCCCAGTTCACGCAGGCTGGTTTCGCTCATTGACACGATATGGGCGGCCAGCTCCACCTGTCCGACCGGCAGATCCATCTCCTGCGCCCAGGCCTTCAGCGCCGGTAGATGGCGGTCATCATCGCGGATCAGCAGCCGATTGGTCCGCTTGTCCGCCATCAGGTTTCCCCGGGCGCTAAGCAACTTACCGCCGCTTTTAGCCAGCTCCTCGGCATCGGCATAGTGCAGGGTCACGCTCTCCGCCCGCAGCGGCAGATTCTGCAGACGTTTCGCCTGTTCCGCTTCGCGCTGCGCCAGGTTGGCCTTTTGCCAGGCCTGCGTATGTGCGTAGATGACCGTCCCCTGCTGTTGCAAAGAGAGGCCTGCGCTATCCGCCACTGCCCGCAGCGCCTGGGTCCAGGGAACCTTCTGCAGGCGCAGGGAGAGCGTGCCGCTGACGTCCGGTGCGACAACGAGATTCTTCTGGTTCATTTCGGCCAGGGCTTGCAGCACCTGGGCCACTGGCGCGTCGTCAACGACCAGCGAAACCGGCTTATCATTTCGCGCGGCGACCACCGCCAGCGGTAGCAGCAAAAGCAGGCTTATCCATCGCATCATCTTGTTTTCCTTTACGTTGCCAGCGCCACGCTGGCGGTTCACATCCCGGAGGCGTGACGATGTCCAGTTCACTGTCCGTCAGCCGGTTCACCCGCCAGCCCGTGGGCAATTGCTCATCCAGGCGCACCCGTCGCCACGTGCCGCTTCCGTCCTGCAAAAAACCCATCCAGCCTGCACCATCGCCGGCCGCGCCGCCATAACGCCATTGCGACAGCTGCGCCGCGCGGCAGGGATCCTCAACCGGCTGAAAAGGATCGCGCTCGACCGCCAGCAGCGACAGCGGCAACCACAGCAAAACCCAGCATTTACCGACCATCTTCCGCCTCCAGCTGCAGCCGCATGCGCAGCGCCTGCCCCTCGCGCTCCAGCGAGAACGAACGCGGGTTCATCCCGCTGCGCGCCAGCCATGAAAACAGAGCGGGTACCGTCGGCCAGGAGAGAGCCAGCTCCATCTCGCCGCCGCTCCCCTGCGGATGCCAGGCGATTAGCTTCGCCCCGGCGAGCGGAATGGCTATGGGCGAGAACGGCTGCTTGTCGATGCGCTCCCCGGCTCTTTCACCGTCAGGGATGCGCAGCGCCATGATCCGCCGCCACTGCGTTTGCAGAGCGCCATCGCGGGACAGCGCCGCCAGCGGCGGCTGGGCATCGCGCCAGAGCGCCACGCCGCCCCCCGTCAGCCCCATCGCGAGCAGGATCAGCAGCCCCGCCCGGGTGCGCAGGGTATTAATCCTCATCGGCGCGCGCTCCCGACAGGGTGAAACTGAACCGCCAGCGCCCCTCGGCGTCGCGCTGCGTTCCGCCGGCTTTAGCCGGCGCGAATCCCGTGACGCTGGCCAGAGAAGCCTCCACTCCAGCCAGCGCCTGCAGGTTGAGGGCCAGGCCATCCAGCGTCAGGCGCGCCCCCTGGTACTCCAGCCGCGTCAGCCATGCCTGAGCAGGCAGGTCCGCCGCGAGCGCCATTAGTCGGGGTTGCCAGGCGGCGATCGTCGATCTGCGCTGGTGCTGCTCGCGCTGGCGTTGATGCTGCTGCCACGCTTCGCGCATCGCCTGTTCACGTTGTTTGAGCGAGGCGAGCAGCGCTGCGTCGGCCGTCGCGTGGAGCCTCGCCAGGGCGTCGCGCTGTAGACCAGCCGTTCGCCCCACCAGCAGGGTCATCCCCGCCAGCAGCACGATACCGATGGCTAACAACAGGGTGTAGCGCAGGCGCTGGCGGCGACGCAGGTCACGCCAGGGGAGAAGATTAACGACATGCGTCATGGCGCCCGCCCCCCAGCGCCAGCCCAAGGGCAATGGCGTAGCGATCGCCGTCGGCTGGCAGCGGAGGCTGCCGGCGGTGAACCACCTGCCAGACATCAAAACGACTGGCCTCGTCGCCCGCGTCAGCGCACAAGCGCAGAGGAACCTGAAGCTGCCCCGCCAGCTGGCTCAAGGACCCTATCGCATCGCAGGCGTCACAGCCCCAGGCCTCATGGGTCGCCCATAGCCAGTGCTTTTCATCCCGCCACGCCAGGCCTTGCTCTGCTGCCGTCACCCAGGGGAAAAAAGCGCCGAGCGCACTGGCATCCGGTACGATGGCAGCTACCCGCAGGCGCAGCCGCCCTGCCAGCTCCCGCAGAACATTGATATCCAGCCGCTGCGCCGCCGTAACCTGCCAGCCGTCATTTCGCGAGGTGGGCGCATAATCAATACAGAGAGAGGAGGCGGGCATCGCCAGCTGCTGGGTCATGGCGCTGGCTATCCACGTCGCCTGTTCCCGCTCTCGCAGGGCGAACTGGGGATAAGGCACGCGTTTTTGCAGCGTGCGAGCTGCGGGGAAGGCGATATTGATCTGATGCTGTACCGGTAGCTCCCGCCGCCAGGCGGCCAGCCGTGAGCCGAGGGCGCTGACGTCCGCCACCATCCCCTGCCGCACCAGGCCTGGCGGCAGCGGAATGCGCCACCAGCGGCGCAGCGCCCAGTGTGAGCGCTCAAACAGTAGCGCGACAATGGCAATGCTATCTTGTTGGATATGCATTCCGATCCGCCAGTTTCTGAAAGCCATGCTTACGATCTCCTTATCCGGCAAAACTGTCCGGCTATATCAATGCACCTGGCTTGCCTTTATACTACCGCGCGTTTGTTTATAAACTGCCCAAATAAAACTAAATGGGAAAACACCGGTGAAGTTCGTAAAGTATCTATTGATCCTTGCAGTCTGTTGCGTACTGCTGGGAGCAGGCTCGATTTTTGGCCTCTACAAATACATAGAGCCGCAACTCCCCGACGTCGCAACCCTGAAGGATGTGCGTTTGCAGATCCCGATGCAGGTCTATAGCGCCGACGGTGAGCTTATTGCGCAGTACGGCGAAAAGCGCCGTATCCCTGTCACGTTGCAGCAAATTCCCCCCGAGCTGGTGAAAGCGTTTATCGCTACCGAAGACAGTCGTTTCTATGAGCATCACGGCGTCGATCCGGTGGGTATTTTCCGCGCCGCCAGCGTGGCGATGTTTTCAGGCCACGCCTCGCAGGGCGCCAGCACCATCACCCAGCAGTTAGCGCGTAACTTCTTCCTCAGCCCCGAGAAGACGTTGATGCGTAAGATTAAAGAGGCCTTTCTGGCTATCCGCATCGAGCAGCTGCTGAACAAAGATGAAATCCTTGAGCTGTACCTGAACAAGATTTACCTCGGCTACCGCGCCTATGGCGTCGGCGCCGCGGCGCAGGTCTATTTTGGCAAACCTATCGACCAGCTGACCCTCAGCGAAATGGCGGTGATTGCCGGTCTGCCGAAAGCCCCGTCCACTTTTAACCCGCTCTATTCGATGGATCGCGCCACAGCCCGGCGCAACGTGGTGCTGTCGCGTATGCTGAGCGAGGGGTACATCACCCAGGCGCAATACGATGAGGCGCGCAGCGAACCCATCGACGCCAGCTACCACGCGCCGAAAATCGCCTTCTCCGCGCCCTATCTGAGCGAAATGGTGCGCCAGGAGATGGTGAATCGCTACGGCGAGCAGGCCTACGAAGATGGCTACCGGGTGTACACCACGATTACCCGCAAAAACCAGCAGGCGGCCCAGCAGGCGGTCCGCAATAACGTGCTGGATTACGATATGCGTCACGGCTACCGCGGCCCGGCCAGCGTGCTGTGGAAGGTCGGCGAAACGCCGTGGGAGGCGAAAAAGATCGTTGACGCCCTGAAGCGCCAGCCTGGCTTTGGCCCGCTTTCTCCTGCGGTGGTCACCTCCGCGAATGCCCAGGAGGCTGTCGCGCTGTTGGCTAACGGCGACTCCGTTTCGCTGACGATGGACGGCGTGCGCTGGGCTCGCCGCTTTATCTCCGATACGCAGCAGGGGGCAACCCCGCGTAAAGTCAACGACGTCGTGCAGGCCGGGCAGCAGATCTGGGTTCGCAAAGTGGGAGACAGCTGGTGGCTGTCGCAGGTCCCGGACGTCAACTCGGCATTGGTCTCCATTAACCCGCAAAACGGCGCGATTATCGCCCTTGTCGGTGGGTTTGACTTTAACCAGAGCAAGTTCAACCGCGCCACTCAGGCGCTGCGCCAGGTCGGCTCCAACATCAAGCCATTCCTCTACACGGCTGCGATGGATAAAGGCTTAACTCTGGCAAGCATGCTCAACGATGTGCCAATCTCGCGCTGGGACGCCGGAGCCGGTTCCGACTGGCGGCCGAAAAACTCGCCGCCGCAGTATGCCGGTCCGATTCGTTTACGCCAGGGCCTGGGGCAGTCGAAAAACGTGGTCATGGTGCGCGCCATGCGCGCCATGGGCGTTGACTATGCCGCCGAGTATTTGCAGCGCTTTGGCTTCCCGGCGCAAAACATTGTCCACACCGAATCACTGGCGCTGGGCTCCGCCTCCTTTACGCCTCTGCAGGTCGCCCGCGGTTATTCGGTGATGGCCAACGGCGGCTTCCTGGTGAACCCGTTCTTTATCAGTAAGATTGAGAACGATCAGGGCGGGGTCCTCTTCGAAGAGCGTCCGAAAATCGCCTGCCCGCAGTGTGATTTACCGGTGATTTACGGCGATACGCCAAAATCCAACGTGCTGGAAAACAAAGATGTGGAAGATGTCGCCACCTCGACGGAACCGCAGAATGGCACCGTGCCGCCGCAGCCGCAGCTGGAGCAGGCCAATCAGTCACTGGTGGCGCAGAGCGGCGCCCAGGAATACGCGCCGCATGTGATCAACACCCCGCTGGCCTTCCTGATCAAGAGCGCGCTGAACAGCAACATCTTTGGCGAACCGGGCTGGATGGGAACCGGCTGGCGCGCCGGACGTGACCTGCAGCGGCATGACATCGGCGGCAAAACCGGGACCACCAACAGCTCGAAGGACGCCTGGTTCTCAGGCTACGGACCGGGCGTGGTGACCTCGGTTTGGATCGGCTTTGACGATCATCGTCGCGATCTTGGCCGGACCACCGCATCGGGGGCGATTAAAGATCAGATCTCCGGCTACGAAGGCGGCGCCAAAAGCGCCCAGCCGGCCTGGGACAGCTTTATGAAGAGCGTGCTGGAAGGCGTTCCGGAAGAGCCATTAACGCCGCCGCCGGGAATCGTCACGGTGAATATCGATCGCAGCACCGGTCAGCTGGCGAACGGTGGCAACAGCCGGGCGGAATACTTTATTGAGGGTACCCAGCCCACGCAGCAGGCGGTCCATGAGGTGGGCACCACCCTGACTGACGGCGGCGGTGAAACCCACGAGCTGTTCTGACAAAAAAAGCGCCTGCGGGCGCTTTTTTATTGCTGCTTAGCGTAAACGCTCGTTCAGAGTCGGCCCTGGGCCTGCAACCATTCCCGCACTAAAAACAGCGCACTAACGTTGCGGGCCTCGTTAAAATCTTCTTCATCCAGCAGCGACATCAACTGCGCCAGCGGCCAGCGCACCTGCGGCAGCGGCTCGGGCTCATCGCCCGGCAGCGACTCCGGATAGAGATCTTCCGCCACCAGGATGTTCATTTTGCTGGAGAAGTAAGAGGGAGCCATACTGAGCTTCTTCAGAAACGTCAGCTTATTGGCGCCGAAGCCAACCTCTTCTTTCAGCTCGCGATTGGCCGCTTCATCCACGGTTTCACCCGGATCAATCAGCCCTTTGGAGAAGCCCAGTTCGTAGGATTCCGTCCCGACGGCATACTCGCGAATCAAAATAATATGATCATCAACAATCGGCACAATCATCACCGCTTCGCGGGTGGAAGGCCGCATACGTTCATAAACGCGACGCACACCGTTGCTGAATTCCAGATCGACGCTTTCGACATTAAAGAGGCGCGAACGGGCGACAGTTTCAACATTGAGAATGGTGGGTTTTTGTAATGATTTGCTCATTGTCATCGGTCTATGCTGTGATTAAGCAGTCATTGTGCGATACGCAACACGCTTTCGGCAATCCAAATCGCTACTTATTTACAGAGTTGTAACCTTTTCCCTGCAAAGGGAAAAGTAATAAAGATAAAAAAGTCAATAGCTTGAATTCTCTTTGAGAATTTACCGATTTCTGGCCTTTAACGTTTTTGGTAAGCTAATAGGCTGCTGCATGACATATTTACTACCCTGCAAGCAGGTGCGCCGCTAACACTGCAGCTTGACGTTAGTCTTCACGTTCACCGACGATTTCGTAAGAAAAATATAACTATGATGGGATGGGCATGGGCACCTTTCTGATATTCCTTACAGCTCTGCTAATCTGCGTATTGCTCATTGGATGGTGGTATCGCACGCACGCCAGACGCCGCCGGCTCCCTCTACTGCACGCCTTTAGCGATGCCACCACGCGGCCGATCGCGGCCGATGAGCGCCAGGCCATCGAAAAGTATCTTGCCGAACTGAGCCGCGCCCAGCAGGTTCCCGCGTCCGGCGCCACCAGCGCGCCCGTCGCTCTGGCGCTAAACGAACAGAGCGATACCGTCTATGGGGTGACGCGAGCCATCACCCGCTACGGGATCACTACCGACGCGCCGAATAAATGGCGCTATTTTCTCGATTCGGTGGAGGTACATCTGCCGCCGTTCTGGGAACAACATATCAACGATGAAAACAGCGTCGAGCTGATCCCCACCGACAGCCTGCCGCTGGTTATCACCCTTAACGGCCATACCCTGAGCGACTATCGTCAGGAAGCGCAAAGCTACGCGCTGGAACGCGCCTCGGCCACCCAGGCCTCAATTCGCGGCGAAGAGAGCGAACAGGTAGAGTTGCGGCAGATCCGTCGGGAAAGCCCGGAAGAACACGCCCTGAACCGCCCGGATGGTCTGCGCGAAGCGATCCTGATCGTCGCCTCTTTCCTGTTCTTTTATTTCAGTCTGATTGGGCCTGCCGTCTTTACCCCATGGCTGGTGGCTGCCGGTTTGCTGCTGCTCGCCGCCGGCCTATTGGGGATCTATGCCCCGCCGCGCCGCGCCTCGCTGCGCGAAATCCATTGCCTGCGCGGCGTCCCTAAGCGCTGGGGGCTGTTTGGCGAAAACGATCAGGAGCATATCAATAATATCTCGCTGGGCATTATCGATCTCATCTATCCGCGCCACTGGCAGCCCTGGATCGCCCAGGACCTCGGACAGCAGACCGATATTGATATCTATCTCAACCGCCATGTAGCCCGTCAGGGACGCTACTTGTCGCTTCATGATGAAGTGAAAAACTTCCCGCTGCAGTACTGGCTGCGCAGCGCGATTATCGCCGCCGGCGCCCTGGTGATGGTAATCATGCTATGGGCCAGCGTACCGCTGAATATGCCGTTTAAGTTCACCCTGTCGTGGCTGAAGGGGGCGCAGACCATTGAAGCCACGACCGTCAGCCAGCTGGAAAAGGCCCATGTGCGCATTGGCGATACGTTGCGCCTGACCGGCACCGGGATGTGCAACATCCGCACGCCGGGCAGCTGGACGGCCAAAGAGGATTCGCCGTTCCTGCCTTTCGATTGTTCGCAGATTGTGTGGAACGATGCCCCTCCTCTGCCGCTGCCGGAGTCTGACATTGTCAGCAAAGCGACCGCTCTGATGCAGTCCGTCCAGCGTCAGCTGCACCCGGAAACCGACGACGACTCCCGCGTCAGCCCGGCGCTGCGCTCCGCCATTCAGAAATCTGGCATGGTGCTACTGGATGATTTCGGCGATATCGTTCAGAAAACCAACGATCTCTGTTCCGCTGCCGATGATTGCCTGCGGCTGAAGAATGCGCTGGTTAATCTCGGCAATACCCGTAACTGGGAGACGTTAACTAAGCGTGCGTCCGCCGGGAAACTGGATGGCGTGAACGTGCTGCTGCGGCCAGTCAGCGCCGAGTCGCTGGAGAATCTGGTGACCACCTCAACCGCCCCCTTTGTCATGCGTGAAACCTCGCGGGCGGCGCAGGCGCTCAACAGCCCGGCCCCGGGCGGCTTCGTCATCGCCAGCGACGAGGGTAGCGTGCTGGTCAATCAGCCGTGGCCGGCGGTGAGCCTGTATGATTACCCGGCGCATGAGCAGTGGGGGGAACTGCGGCGGCTGGCCGGTATGCTGATGCATACCCCCTTCCATGCCGAAGGGATAGTCACCAATCTGTTTACTGACGCCAACGGCACTCAGCATATCAACCTGCACCGCATTCCTGACCGCAGCGGCCTGTGGCGCTATCTGGGCATCACCCTGCTGCTGCTGTCGATGGTGGGATGCATGGCTTACCACGGGGTGCAGGCGCTGCGTCGTTATCAACGCCATCGCCAGCGTATGGAAGAGATTCAGAAATATTACGAAAGCTGCCTGAACCCGGTGCTGCTCCCCTCGTCTGACCCGCAAGATTAATTTTCCCGGCGACAGGGTGTGATACCCTGTCGCCCATTTCCCGCTCGCTGGAGAGTCATCATGCATTTTGATATCGCCTGGCAGGAGGTCGATACCGTTCTGCTGGATATGGACGGCACGCTCCTGGATCTGGCTTTCGACAACTATTTCTGGCAAACGCTGGTGCCGGAAACCTGGGGGGCCGCCCGCGGCCTCAATCTGCAACAGGCGAAAGAGGCCATGCACCAGGAGTATCACGCCGTGCAGCATACGCTAAACTGGTACTGTCTGGATTACTGGAGCGAGCGCCTGGGTTTGGATATTTGTGCGATGACCAGCGAACAGGGTCCGCGCGCCACGCTGCGTGAGGATACCGTGCCGTTCCTTGATGCGCTCAAGGCCAGCGGTAAGCGACGTATTCTGTTGACCAATGCCCATCCCCACAATCTGGCGGTGAAACTCAAACACACCGGCCTGGATGCGCACCTTGATTTATTACTTTCCACCCACACATTTGGTTATCCGAAAGAGGATCAGCGTCTGTGGCGCGCCGTGGCGGAGGAAACCGGCCTTGAGGCGCATAAAACGCTGTTTGTCGACGACAGCGAGGCAATTCTGGATGCCGCGAGGGAGTTTGGCATTCGTTACTGCCTGGGCATTACCAATCCCGACTCCGGGCTGGCGGAAAAGCAGTATCTGCGCCATCCGGGGCTGAATGATTACCGACGACTGATCCCTTCGCTTACCCCGAAGGAGAGGCGATGAAAGAGAAGCCTACCGAAACCGTCAGACTGGACAAATGGCTTTGGGCCGCCCGCTTTTACAAGACCCGCGCGCTGGCGCGAGAGATGATTGAAGGCGGCAAGGTGCATTACAACGGACAACGCAGCAAGCCTGGGAAAATCGTCGAACTAGACGCCATGCTAACGCTGCGTCAGGGCAACGACGAGCGGACGGTGCGCATCGTCGGTATCACCGAACAGCGCCGCCCGGCAAGCGAAGCCGTCACCCTGTATGAAGAGACGGCTGAGAGTATCGAGAAGCGTGAAAAAATGGCCCTGGCGCGCAAAATGAACGCCCTGACCATGCCGCACCCTGACAGACGTCCGGACAAGAAAGAGCGCCGCGACCTGATGAGATTTAAACACGGCGAGAGTGAGTAACTCGCGCCAGAAAGAGAGATGATTATGACTCAACACGATCAATTACATCGTTATCTGTTTGAAAACTATGCCGTGCGCGGCGAGCTGGTGACGGTGTCGGAAACCCTGGAACAGATTCTGGCAAATCACACTTATCCCCAGCCGGTGAAAACGGTGCTGGCGGAGCTGCTGGTCGCCACCAGCCTGCTGACTGCAACGCTGAAATTTGCCGGCGACATCACCGTGCAGCTGCAGGGCGATGGGCCTTTACAGCTGGCGGTCATCAACGGCAATAACCAGCAGCAGCTGCGCGGCGTCGCGCGCGTGCAGGGCGAGATTGCGGACGATGCGGATCTGAAAGCGATGGTCGGCAACGGCTATCTGGTCATCACCATCTCCCCGGAAGAGGGTGAGCGTTATCAGGGCGTGGTCGGTCTGGAAGGCGATACGCTGGCCGCCTGCCTGGAAGATTACTTCCAGCGTTCAGAGCAGCTGCCGACGCGCCTTATTATCCGCACCGGCGAACATGAAGGTCAGCCGATGGCGGGCGGGATGCTGCTGCAGGTGATGCCGGCGCAGGATGCCCAGACTGCCGACTTTGAGCACCTGGCGACGCTCACCGAGACCATCAAGGCGGAAGAGCTGTTCACCCTACCGGCGAACGATGTGCTGTGGCGTCTGTACCATGAAGAAGAAGTCACGGTCTACGATCCGCAGAGCGTGGAGTTCAAGTGCACCTGCTCCCGCGAACGCTGCGCCGGCGCGCTGAAAACCCTGCCGGACGAAGAGATAGATAGCATCCTTGCCGACGAAGGCGAGATTGATATGCACTGCGACTACTGCGGTAACCACTATATCTTCAACGCCATGGACATCGCCGAGATCCGTAATAACGCCTCTCCGGCCGATCCGCAGGTCCATTAATCCTCACCTCTTTTGCAGGCACCGGGCGGCGATGTGGTTTGTCGCCCGGTGTCTGACTTTTATTTATTCACGAGTTGAATCGATTTTCGCTGAAAGAGTTACGTAATTTTATTCCAGGAAAGCGATTACATTCACATTTCAGTAGTTTTTTTAATTACTTTTTAACCATTGAGAAACATCTAACCCCACCATCCAGCCATTTCCTGAGATAATCCACTTCACTTCGTGACAGGAGTCACCGTTTTTTTCGTCATTCTGAAGAATGTCGAGATACGTAAATCTATGAGCCTGGTCGCGGTCAATACCCGGTAATAAACCCTACAATTTACAGCAGTACATCTTGGCTAAGGAGCAGTGACATGCGCGTTAATCATGGTTTAACCCCGCAGGATCTCAAGGCTTATGGTATCAATGACGTTCAGGATATCGTCCACAATCCCAGCTACGACATGTTGTTTCAGGAAGAGCTCGACCCCAACCTGGAAGGCTACGAACGTGGCGTATTAACCAGTCTCGGTGCTATCGCCGTCGACACGGGCATTTTTACCGGTCGTTCTCCGAAAGATAAGTACCTCGTGCGCGACGACACCACCCGCGATACCGTCTGGTGGTCCGATAAAGGCAAGGGTAAAAACGACAACAAGCCGCTTTCGCAGGAAACCTGGCAGCATCTGAAAGGGCTGGTAACACAGCAGCTGTCCGGTAAACGCCTGTTTATCGTCGACGCCTTCTGCGGCGCTAACGCCGATACCCGTCTCAGCGTACGTTTCATTACCGAAGTGGCCTGGCAGGCGCACTTCGTTAAAAACATGTTCATCCGCCCGAGCGACGAAGAGCTGGCGGAATTCACGCCCGACTTCATCGTGATGAACGGCGCGAAGTGCACCAACCCGCAGTGGAAAGAGCAGGGCCTGAACTCGGAAAACTTCATCGCTTTCAACCTCACCGAGCGCATTCAGTTGATCGGCGGCACCTGGTACGGCGGCGAGATGAAGAAAGGGATGTTCTCGATCATGAACTACCTGCTGCCGCTGAAGGGCATCGCCTCCATGCACTGTTCTGCCAACGTGGGCGAGAAAGGCGATGTCGCCATTTTCTTCGGCCTCTCAGGCACCGGCAAAACCACCCTCTCCACCGACCCGAAACGCCGCCTGATTGGCGATGACGAACATGGCTGGGATGACGACGGGGTGTTTAACTTCGAAGGGGGCTGCTACGCCAAGACCATCAAGCTCTCTGAAGCGGCCGAGCCGGATATCTATCACGCCATTCGCCGCAACGCCCTGCTGGAAAACGTGGTGGTGCGCGCCGACGGGACAATCGATTTCGATGACGGCTCAAAGACCGAAAACACCCGCGTCTCCTACCCCATCGACCATATCGATAATATCGTCAAACCGGTCTCCAAAGCGGGTCACGCCACCAAAGTGATCTTCCTGACGGCCGATGCGTTCGGCGTACTGCCGCCGGTCTCCCGCCTGACCGCCGATCAGACGCAGTACCATTTCCTGTCCGGGTTTACCGCCAAACTGGCCGGCACCGAGCGCGGCGTGACCGAACCCACGCCAACTTTTTCCGCCTGCTTCGGCGCCGCCTTCCTGTCGTTGCACCCGACACAGTACGCCGAAGTGCTGGTCAAACGCATGCAGGCGGCCGGCGCGCAGGCTTATCTGGTCAATACCGGCTGGAACGGCACCGGCAAGCGCATCTCGATTAAAGATACCCGCGCCATCATCGACGCCATCCTCAATGGCTCGCTGGACAACGCGGAGACCTTTACCCTGCCGATGTTTAACCTGCAGATCCCGACGGCCCTCCCGGGCGTGGATCCCCAGATCCTCGATCCGCGCAGCACCTATGGTTCCCCGGAGCAGTGGCAGGAAAAAGCCGATCAGCTGGCGAAGCTGTTTATTGAGAACTTTGAGAAGTATACCGATACGCCAGCGGGCGCCGCGCTGGTGGCGGCAGGGCCGCAGCGCTAACGGGCACAAAGATGAAAAAGCCGGGCTTGCCCGGCTTTTTATTGTGCAACGTTTTGACCAACCAACCGCGGGCGCGATCAGCTCTCTTTGGCCGGTTTCATCGGCGCCAGTACCCGGTGCACCGGCAGCCAGGCGCGGATCAGTAACCCGCCGCGTTCGCTGGAGCCAATCTCCAGCCGCCCGTTGTGATTATCGATAATACGCTGAACAATCGCCAACCCCAGCCCGGTGCCGCTGGTGCTGCGGGCGCTGTCGCCGCGTACAAACGGCTGAAACAGGTGCTCTCGCTGCTCAGGTTTAATCCCCGGTCCGTCATCTTCTACCTGGAACCAGGCCCGGCTCGCTTCGCTACCGCTGCTGACCTTGATCCAGCCATTGCCATAGCGGGCCGCGTTGACCACCATATTCGCCAGCGCGCGCTTGATAGACAGAGGATGCATGCGTACCGGAATTTCGCCGGCCTGCAGGGCGGTGGCGATCTCCCGCTCATAGCCGCTCTCCGCAGCGATCACTTCCCCCAGCACCGCATTCAGATCCGCCAGCTCCATCGGCATCTCCTGCCCGGTGCGCAGATAGTCGATAAACTGCTCGATGATGGCGTTGCACTCTTCGATATCTTTATTGATCGACTCCGCGAGATAGCCGTCCTGCTCGCCCATCATCTCGGTGGCCAGACGAATGCGGGTCAGCGGAGTCCGTAAATCATGGCTGACCCCGGCCATCAGCAGCGTACGGTCGTCGGCCAGCTGCTTCACGCCCGCGGCCATGTGGTTGAAGGCGCGCGTCACCGAACGCACTTCGGAGGCACCATACTCGCGCAGCGGCGGCGGAATAATGCCGCGCCCGACCTGCAGCGCCGCATGCTCCAGATCCACCAGCGGGCGGTTCTGAATACGGATAAACAGCCAGGCGCCGCCTATCGCCAGCAGCATGATCGCCAGGGTATAGCGGAACAGCGGCGAGAAGTCGCCCTGATGGATCTCGGTCAGCGGCACCCGCACCCAAATATTGGGCGACAGCCAGGTCTTCAGCCACACCACGGGGGAGCTTTTATTGACCTCCACCCGCACCTCAGTGGGGCCGCCAAGCTGATGAGCCATCTGCTGGCTCAAGAATTCATAATGCTGCGCCCAGCGCAGGCCTGCGTCTTCCGCCGCTTCATTGGAATAGAGCGAAATCCCCAGCTCGCGATAAATTTCACGGCGAAACGCCGGGGGCACCACCAGCTGGGTGCCATCCTCCAGCTGCAGCTTATCAGTCATCAGCATACGCACTTCGTAGGCCAATACTTTATTAAACTGCTGGAGACTTGGCAGGATCGCGAAATTCAGTACTACCAGATAGGTCGTCACCAGGCTGACGAACAGCAAGGTGACGATCAGGAGCAGCGTGCGAGCAAAGGAGCTGCGCGGCGAAAAGCGCACGCGTTTCATGCCTTAGAACCGTCCGGGACGAAGACGTAGCCCAGACCCCAGACGGTCTGGATATAGCGCGGATGCGCCGGGTCCTCTTCCACCATGCGGCGCAGGCGGGAGATCTGTACGTCGATGGAACGCTCCATCGCAGAGTATTCGCGGCCGCGAGCGAGGTTCATTAACTTATCGCGCGACAGCGGCTCACGAGGATGGCTTACCAGCGCCTTCAGGACCGCAAACTCGCCGCTGGTCAACGGCATCGGCTCGTCTTCACGGAACATCTCGCGGGTGCCCAGGTTCAGTTTGAATTTACCAAAGGCGATAACCGCCTCTTCCTGCGACGGCGCGCCCGGCAGCTCGTTCGCCTGACGGCGCAGCACCGCCCGGATGCGGGCCAGCAGTTCACGCGGGTTGAACGGCTTCGGAATGTAGTCGTCGGCCCCGATCTCCAGGCCCACGATACGATCAACCTCTTCGCCTTTCGCCGTCACCATAATGATCGGCATCGGGTTGCTCTGGCTGCGCAGACGGCGGCAAATCGAGAGACCATCTTCCCCAGGCAGCATCAGATCCAGCACCATCAGGTGGAAGGATTCGCGGGTTAACAGACGATCCATCTGTTCGGCGTTCGCCACGCTACGAACCTGGAAGCCCTGCTCGGTCAGATAACGTTCGAGCAGCGCACGCAGGCGCATGTCGTCATCCACAACCAGAATCTTATAATTCTCTTGCATTGTTTGTACTCCCAAAGGTTCACTGCAATAGTCAGTGCGTATTCTCAAAAAAGCCCGGCGCGCTCACCAGCTAAATCTGGTATATATTCCAGGCTAAATTGTTACAAAGCATATTTAACAGCAGGTTAAGTATACATTTAATCATAAGACACAGTATTTATCCTGTCGGTATTATTACGCGCTACAAATTGTGCGCAACGACAGACTGTCAGAAGGTTGAACTCACGATGAAAACGCCGCTGATCACCCGCGAGGGATATGAAAAACTGAAGCAGGAGATGGACTACCTGTGGCGCCAGGAGCGCCCGGAAGTGACCAAAAAGGTGACCTGGGCCGCCAGCCTCGGCGACCGCAGCGAGAACGCGGATTACCAGTACAACAAAAAGCGCCTGCGCGAGATCGATCGCCGGGTCCGCTATCTGACCAAATGTCTGGAACAGTTAAAGATCGTCGATTACTCCCCACAGCAGGAGGGCAAAGTCTTCTTCGGCGCCTGGGTAGAGATTGAAAACGATGAAGGCGATATCAAGCGCTTTCGCATCGTCGGTTACGATGAAATTTTTGGCCGCAAAGACTATATCTCCATCGACTCGCCGATGGCGCGCGCACTGTTAAAAAAAGAGGTTGGCGATCTGGCCATCGTCAACACGCCGGCGGGCGAAGCCAGCTGGTATGTCAATGAGATCGAATACGTTAAATAGACAAGAACTTTCCGAGAGACGCCCGGCGCGACTGGCATTTTTAGCCGTCAGTCCGTATAACTAGTCCCTGTTTTTTGACCCTAAAGATGAATTAAAAGCCATGATGAATGATTCGCTCTGCCGCATTATTGCGGGTGAACTTCAGGCCAGAGCCGAACAGGTAGAAGCTGCCGTTCGCCTGCTTGATGAAGGGAACACCGTGCCGTTTATTGCACGTTATCGTAAAGAAGTCACCGGCGGTCTGGATGACACGCAGCTGCGTAATCTGGAAACCCGCCTCGGCTATCTGCGCGAACTGGAAGACCGTCGTCAGGCGATCCTCAAATCCATCGCTGAACAGGGCAAACTGACCGACGCGCTGGAAAAAGCCATCAACACCACGCTCAGCAAAACTGAACTGGAAGATCTCTACCTGCCGTATAAACCGAAGCGCCGCACCCGCGGGCAAATCGCTATCGAAGCGGGGCTGGAGCCGCTGGCTGACCTGCTGTGGAACGAACCGTCCCACGATCCGGAAACGGAAGCCGCAAAATATATTGATGCCGATAAAGGCGTGGCCGACAGCAAAGCGGCGCTGGATGGCGCGCGCTATATCCTGATGGAGCGTTTTGCCGAAGACGCCGCGCTGCTGGCGAAGGTCCGTGACTATCTGTGGAAAAACGCCCACCTGGTCTCCACCGTCGTCAGCGGCAAAGAAGAGGAAGGCGCCAAATTCCGCGACTACTTCGATCACCATGAACCGATCGCCACCGTGCCGTCGCATCGCGCGCTGGCGATGTTCCGCGGTCGCAACGAAGGCGTCCTGCAGCTCTCTTTAAACGCTGACCCGCAGTTTGACGAGCCGCCGAAAGAGAGCCACTGCGAGCAGATTATTATCGACCATCTGGGCCTGCGCCTGAATAACGCCCCGGCGGACAGCTGGCGTAAAGGCGTCGTCAGTTGGACCTGGCGGATCAAAGTCCTGATGCATCTCGAAACCGAGCTGATGGGTACCGTGCGCGAGCGCGCCGAAGACGAAGCTATTAACGTCTTCGCCCGCAACCTGCACGACCTGCTGATGGCTGCGCCCGCCGGGCTGCGCGCTACCATGGGCCTTGACCCGGGCCTGCGCACCGGGGTGAAAGTGGCCGTGGTTGACGGTACCGGCAAACTGGTGGCCACCGATACCATCTACCCCCACACCGGCCAGGCGGCTAAAGCGGCGGTTGTCGTGGCGGCGCTGTGCGAGAAGCACAACGTCGAGCTGGTGGCGATCGGCAACGGCACCGCCTCGCGTGAAACCGAGCGTTTCTTCCTCGACGTGCAGAAACAGTTCCCGAAGGTCACCGCCCAGAAGGTGATCGTCAGCGAAGCCGGGGCTTCCGTTTACTCCGCCTCCGAGCTGGCGGCGCAGGAGTTCCCTGACCTCGACGTGTCGCTGCGCGGCGCGGTCTCCATTGCCCGCCGTCTGCAGGATCCCCTGGCCGAGCTGGTGAAAATCGACCCGAAATCCATTGGCGTCGGCCAGTATCAGCACGATGTCAGCCAGACCCAGCTGGCGCGTAAGCTGGACGCGGTGGTGGAAGACTGCGTGAACGCCGTTGGCGTTGACCTGAACACCGCCTCCGTGCCGCTGCTGACCCGCGTGGCCGGCCTGACCCGCATGATGGCGCAGAACATCGTCGCCTGGCGCGACGAGAACGGCCAGTTCCAGAACCGCCAGCAGCTGCTGAAGGTCAGCCGCCTGGGGCCGAAAGCCTTTGAACAGTGCGCCGGCTTCCTGCGTATCAACCACGGCGACAACCCGCTGGATGCCTCCACCGTTCACCCGGAAGCCTACCCGGTGGTCGAACGCATTCTGGCCGCTACCCAGCAGGCGCTGAAAGATCTGATGGGCAATAGCAGTGCGCTGCGCCACCTGAAGGCCGTGGATTTCACCGATGAGAAGTTCGGCGTACCGACCGTGACCGACATCATCAAAGAGCTGGAAAAACCGGGCCGCGACCCGCGTCCGGAGTTTAAGACAGCGAAGTTCGCAGACGGCGTAGAGACCATGAACGATCTGCTGCCGGGGATGATTCTGGAAGGGGCCGTCACCAACGTCACCAACTTCGGCGCATTTGTCGATATCGGCGTCCATCAGGACGGACTGGTCCACATTTCGTCGCTTTCTGACAAGTTTGTTGAAGATCCGCACACCGTGGTGAAAGCGGGCGACATCGTGAAGGTCAAGGTCATGGAAGTCGATCTGCCGCGTAAGCGTATCGCCCTGACCATGCGTCTCGACGAGCAGCCGGGCGACAGCAACGCCCGCCGCGGCGGCGGTCAGGATCGCCCGCAGGGCAACCGCCCGGCCGCGAAAGCCGCCAAACCTCGCGGTCGCGACGCGCAGCCTGCCGGCAACAGCGCGATGATGGATGCCCTCGCGGCGGCGATGGGTAAAAAACGCTAATCCCACCCTGCCCCTTTTCAGGGGCAGTTTTTTTTTCATGACCAGGCCATCGCCATCACGCGCAAAACAGGTTCAGTTGTTTCTGATAACCTGTTTTTATTCCACGCCTGAAGACAGCGAAATTAATATTTTCATTTCGTTAACTTAAGAAACCTTAATTAAACATTAGATCGCCGAAATAATATTTCGTGCATTTTCGATCACAGACAGATTTTGCGGCACATCAATAAAAAAGTGATTTCCGCTTTAAAAATAGCGTTGATCGCATCATATGTATTGATGATAAAAACCATTCTCATTATCATCACTTTCAGAATGATTTTTTCTTTTTTCGTTGGCTATGGTATCCGGCGCGGTGACATCCCGACGCCCGGTCAATTCATCTTCGGTTAGCGATAGACAAGTAGGCCCTATGCAATTCACACCTGATAGTGCGTGGAAAATCATTGGATTCTCCCGCGATATTAGCCCAGCATACCGTCAGAAATTGCTCTCCCTCGGCATGCTGCCCGGATCCTCTTTTCATGTGGTGCGCGTGGCGCCGCTCGGCGATCCTGTTCATATTGAAACCCGACGCGTCAGTCTGGTATTACGCAAAAAAGATCTCGCCTTAATCGAACTGGAAGCGGTTGCACAATAACGGCTGGCCCGGCACAAGAGTCTGAAATATGAAAAAATTAACCGTTGGTTTAATTGGTAATCCTAATTCCGGCAAGACCACTTTATTTAATCAACTGACCGGCGCCCGCCAGCGCGTGGGCAACTGGGCCGGGGTCACCGTTGAGCGTAAAGAGGGCGTGTTCGCCACCACTGACCACCAGGTCACGCTGGTTGACCTCCCCGGGACCTACTCTCTGACCACCATCTCTTCGCAGACCTCGCTGGACGAGCAGATCGCCTGCCACTACATCCTCAGCGGCGAGGCCGACATGCTGATTAACGTGGTCGACGCCTCCAACCTCGAGCGAAACCTCTATTTGACGCTGCAGCTGCTTGAGCTGGGGATCCCCTGCGTCGTGGCGCTGAACATGCTGGATATTGCCGAAAAGCAGCAGGTGCGTATCGATATCGATGCCCTCGCCGCGCGCCTCGGCTGCCCGGTCATTCCGCTGGTTTCGACCCGCGGACGCGGGATCGAAGCGCTGAAGATTGCCCTCGACCGTCATCAGGCGAACAGCGATATTGAGCTGGTCCATTATCCGCAGCCGCTGCTGCGCGAAGCTGACCTGCTGGCGCAGCAGATGTCAGCGCAGATCCCGGTCAAGCAACGGCGCTGGCTCGGTCTGCAGATGCTGGAGGGCGACATCTACAGCCGGGCCTATGCCGGCGACGCCGCCGATAAACTGGATATCACCCTGGCGAATCTTAGCGACGAGATCGACGACCCGGCGCTGCATATCGCTGACGCGCGCTATCAGACCATCGCCGCCATTTGCGACGCCGTCAGCAACACCCTGACCGCCGAGCCAAGCCGCTTTACCGCGGCGATGGACAAGGTGATCCTCAACCGCTTCCTCGGGTTGCCGATTTTTCTCTTTGTCATGTATCTGATGTTCCTGCTGGCGATCAACATCGGCGGCGCGCTGCAGCCGATTTTTGACGCCGGCTCGGTCGCGGTCTTTATTCACGGTATTCAATGGCTGGGCTACACCCTGCACTTCCCGGACTGGCTGACCGTGTTCCTCGCCCAGGGGATCGGCGGCGGTATCAACACCGTGCTGCCGCTGGTGCCGCAGATCGGCATGATGTATCTGTTCCTCTCTTTCCTTGAGGACTCCGGCTACATGGCGCGCGCCGCCTTTGTCATGGACCGCCTGATGCAAGCCCTCGGCCTGCCGGGAAAATCCTTTGTCCCGTTGATTGTCGGTTTCGGCTGTAACGTGCCGTCGGTGATGGGCGCCCGCACCCTCGACGCCCCGCGCGAACGTCTGATGACCATTATGATGGCGCCGTTTATGTCCTGCGGCGCGCGGCTGGCGATCTTCGCCGTCTTCGCGGCCGCGTTCTTTGGTCAGAACGGCGCGCTGGCGGTCTTCTCGCTCTACGTGCTGGGCATTGTGATGGCCATTCTCACCGGCCTGATGCTGAAGCACACCATTATGCGCGGCGAAGCCTCGCCGTTCGTGATGGAGCTGCCGGTGTACCACGTCCCGCATATCAAGAGCCTGATTATCCAGACCTGGCAGCGCCTGAAAGGCTTTGTGCTGCGCGCCGGGAAGGTGATCGTCATTGTCAGCATCTTCCTCAGCGCGCTGAACAGCTTCTCGCTGAGCGGTAAGGTCGTCGACAACATCAACGACTCCGCGCTGGCCTCGGTGAGCCGGGTCATTACTCCGGTGTTTAAACCGATCGGCGTGCATGAAGATAACTGGCAGGCCACCGTGGGCCTGTTTACCGGCGCGATGGCGAAGGAGGTGGTGGTCGGTACGCTGAACACCCTCTATACCGCCGAAGATATCCAGAACGAGGAGTTCAATCCGCAGACCTTCAGCCTCGGCGAAGAACTGCTGGCGGCCGTCGACGAGACATGGCAGGGACTGAAAGACACCTTCAGCCTCAGCGTCCTGGCCAACCCCATCGAAGCCAGCAAAGGCGATGGCGAAATGGCCACCGGCGCGATGGGCGTGATGGGCAGTAAATTTGGCAGCGCCGCGGCGGCTTACAGCTATCTGATCTTCGTTCTGCTCTACATCCCCTGCATCTCGGTGATGGGCGCCATCGCCCGCGAATCGAGCCGCGGCTGGATGACCTTCTCCATTCTGTGGGGGCTGAATATCGCCTATTCGCTCTCGACGCTCTACTACCAGACCGTCAGCTTTAGCGACCATCCGCGCTACAGCCTGGCGTGTATCCTGGCGGTGGTATTGTTCAACGTGGTGCTCTTCGGTCTGCTGCGTCGGGCGCGCAGCCGGGTTGACGTCTCGCTGCTGGCCACCCGGAAAACGCCGACCTCCTGCTGTTCCAGCCCGGCTGGCGATTGCCACTAAGGAGGAGCGGTGGCGTCGTTAATGGAAGTCCGCGATATGCTGGCCCTGCAGGGCCGCATGGAGGCGAAACAGCTCAGCGCCCGCCTGCGGACGCCTCAGCCGCTGATTGACGCCATGCTCGAACGCATGGAAGCCATGGGCAAGGTGGTACGGATCAGCGAAACGAGCGAGGGCTGCCTCTCCGGCAGCTGTAAAAGCTGTCCTGAAGGGAAAGCGGCGTGCCAGCAGGAGTGGTGGGCGCTGCGATGAAGGGAGTAAGGCCAGCCAGCGCCATGGGGTAAAACGAGTGTGACAGCAGAGAAAAACGGGCCAACAGGCCCGTTTTTTATGACTGGATTATTTATACACGTCAGCGTTAGCGTGAACGGTTTTTTCGTTTTTCTGCCCGGCAATCACCACAAAGTATTTTCCACCCAGCTCATCAGCTTTTTTCGACAGATCGCGTCGGGCGTCCATCGGCGAGGTCGTCCTTGAGGTCGTGATGCTGCCGACCTTGGTCAGATTCATCTTCGCCACGTCCTCTTTTTGGATCTCTTTCGCTGCGAATGCGCCAAAAGACAGACAGCCAATCACCAGAGATGCAACCATTCCTGTAACAAGTTTCATAGCCTCTACTCTCCATTAGGTTGTTATTGTAGGTCACGGTGGCGGAATGAAATAATCAACCACCGTAACAACCTAAGTATTGCTGTGAATGGCCCTTTTACCATGGCGCGGCAAAAAAAATTACTCCAGCCGTTTTTTCAGCGCCATCAGCGGCTCGCAAAAGGCCGCGGGATGGGAAACAAACGGCGCATGCGCTGCCTTGTCAAAGAGAATTGACTCGCTTTCCGGCCATAGCTTATCCAGCAGCGGGACAATCTTGCGCGGCACCAACCCGTCCAGTCGACCGTACAGCCGCAGAAACGGCATCGGCAGCCCGACCAGCGCCTGGCGCAGATCGACGGTTCTGAGGATCTCCAGACCGCCGTTCAGCGCCTCAGCGGAAGGCATCGGCAGCGAGAGCACCGCCTGCTTTAACGCCCGCGCATCCTGACGGGCGCTCACCGTTCCCATGGTTTGCAGTGCGAGGAACCGCTCGACGGTGCGCTGGAAATCCTCGCTCAGCTGCTGCTGAAATCCAGCCAGCACCTCCGGCTTGATGCCGGGCCAGTCCTCATGAGCCGCGAAACAGGGGGAAGAGGCAACCGTTACCAGCGCCTGCACCCGTTGCGGACGCATAATCGCGACCTGGCTGGCCACCAGCCCGCCCAGGCTCCAGCCCAGCCACACCGCCTGAGGCGGAGCCTGCTCCAGCACCCGCTGCGCCATCGCCTCCAGTGACATCGCCCCAAACCCGCCGCTACGGCCATAGCCAGGCAGGTCCACCAGGTGAAGGGTAAAATGCGAAGCCAGCTGCGGCGTGATGCAATCCCAGACCTGAGCGTTCAGTCCCCAACCGTGCAGCAGCACAAGATGACAATCACCTTCGCCGATTGTTTGCCACCAGATGTCGTTCATCCGTTACCGTTCTCTTTTTTACTGGACAGAAGGCCAAATATGCTAACAGCACACAGCTTATGCTGGCTATGCCAAATGCCGCTGGCGGTCGCCCGCTGGGGGATCTGCTCTCGCTGCAGCCGCGCCCTGCTCGCCTGCCCCCCGCTCTGCCCGCAGTGCGGCCTGCCGGCGGCAATGTCCCGGTATCCCTGCGGCCGCTGCCTGCAAAAGCCGCCGCCCTGGCATCGAATGGTGGCGGTCAATGACTATCGTTCGCCGCTGAGCGACCTGGTGCGGCAGCTGAAGTTTCACCATCGTCCGGAACTGGGCCCCGCCCTGGCGCGCCTGCTGCTGCTGCGCCTTAAACAGCGCGACGATTTGCCGCCGGTAGACGCGCTGGTCGGCGTGCCGCTGTGGCATCGCCGCCGCTGGCGCCGGGGTTATAATCAGTGCGATGAGCTGTGCCGACCGTTGGCCCGCTGGCGTGGGTGCGTCTGGCGTCGCGACGGCCTGACGCGCCAGCGAGCGGGCGCCGTGCAGCATTCGCTCAATGCCCGCCTGCGCAGGCAGAACCTGAAAAATGCCTTTCAGCTTGAATTTGCCGTCCAGGGACTCCATATCGCTCTGGTGGATGATGTCGTCACGACCGGCAGCACCGTCGCCGAGATATCCCGCCTGCTTTTGCGAAACGGCGCCGCGACGGTTCAGGTATGGTGTATATGCCGTACCTTGTAGACCCCCGCTGATGGGCGTATTATAACCCAGTAAAATAGTCAACTATTAGGCCAACGCTATGATCCGTATTTCCGATGCTGCACAAGCGCACTTTGCCAAACTGCTGGCAAATCAGGAAGAAGGGACGCAAATTCGCGTATTTGTGATTAATCCCGGCACCCCAAACGCTGAGTGCGGCGTATCCTACTGCCCACCGGATGCGGTGGAAGACACCGACACGGCGCTGAAATTTGAACAGCTGACCGCCTATGTCGATGAGCTCAGCGCGCCCTATCTGGAAGACGCTGAAATTGATTTCGTCACCGACCAGCTTGGCTCGCAGCTGACCCTGAAAGCGCCGAACGCCAAAATGCGCAAAGTCGCTGACGATGCCCCGCTGATGGAGCGCGTCGAGTACCTGCTGCAGTCGCAGATTAACCCGCAGCTGGCCGGCCACGGCGGTCGCGTGTCGCTGATGGAGATCACCGACGACGGTCTTGCTATCCTGCAGTTCGGCGGCGGATGCAATGGCTGCTCGATGGTCGACGTAACCCTGAAAGAAGGTATTGAAAAACAGCTGCTGAACGAGTTTCCAGAGCTGAAAGGGGTTCGCGATCTGACCGAGCACCAGCGCGGCGAGCACTCCTACTACTAAGCCTTTCCTCCGGCGGCACCCTGTCGCCGGCTCTCGTTGCTCCTTTCTGTGTTACCGCGCAACATCTCCCACTAAACGACCGGCAAAAACCGGGGAAAGAGTATGACTTAAGTCTCATATTTAACATTTTCCCCGGTCAGGTGATTCTCAACCCTCACATGTTACCCGTATCATCCACTTCAGGCACCACCGGCAAAAAAATAGCCAGCTATCCTTTCTCTGGGTAAGGATAATGCAAGCGTTTACGGTGCCAGACTATTTTGCTCCCTGACGGAGCGGATGCTCTACAGGTTCAAACTTTGACGTTACCCATAACAAATTAAGGCCAGGTAAATCATGCCATTAGTCATCGTTGCTATCGGGGTTGCCCTGTTATTGCTGTTAATGATCCGTTTCAAAATGAACGGCTTCATTGCGCTGGTTCTGGTGGCGCTCGCCGTCGGATTAATGCAGGGTATGCCACTGGATAAAGTGATCGTTTCCATCAAAAACGGCGTTGGCGGCACCCTTGGCAGCCTCGCGCTGATCATGGGCTTCGGCGCTATGCTCGGTAAGCTGCTGGCAGACTGCGGCGGCGCTCAGCGTATCGCCACCACGCTTATCAATAAGTTCGGTAAGAAGCATATTCAATGGGCGGTGGTCCTGACGGGCTTCACCGTCGGTTTCGCCCTGTTCTATGAAGTGGGTTTCGTGCTGATGCTGCCGCTGGTGTTTACCATCGCCGCCTCGGCCCGTATTCCGCTGCTGTACGTCGGCGTACCGATGGCCGCCGCGCTCTCCGTCACCCATGGCTTCCTGCCGCCGCACCCGGGTCCGACCGCGATCGCCACCATCTTCCACGCCGATATGGGTAAGACGCTGCTCTATGGCACCATTCTGGCTATCCCGACGGTTATTCTCGCCGGCCCGGTTTTCGCCCGTTTCCTGAAAGGCATTGATAAGCCGATCCCGGAAGGCCTGCATAACCCGAAAGTGTTCACTGAAGAAGAGATGCCTGGCTTTGGCGTCAGCGTCTGGACCTCGCTGGTTCCGGTGATCCTGATGGCGATGCGCGCCGTGGCCGAGATGATCCTGCCGAAGGGCCACGCCTTCCTGCCGATTGCCGAATTCTTCGGCGACCCGGTCATGGCCACCCTGATTGCGGTACTGATCGCCCTGTTCACCTTCGGTTTGAACCGCGGCCGCTCCATGGAGCAGATCAACGATACCCTGACCTCTTCTATTAAAATCATCGCCATGATGCTGTTGATCATCGGCGGCGGCGGCGCCTTCAAACAGGTGCTGGTGGATAGCGGCATGGATAAATACATCGCTTCTATCATGCACGAATCGAATATGTCTCCGCTGTTTATGGCATGGTCCATCGCCGCGGTACTGCGTATCGCGCTGGGTTCGGCGACCGTTGCCGCCATCACCGCGGGTGGGATCGCCGCGCCGCTGATCGCCACCACCGGCGTCAGCCCGGAGCTGATGGTTATCGCGGTCGGCTCCGGCAGCGTTATCTTCTCCCACGTGAACGATCCGGGCTTCTGGCTGTTCAAAGAGTACTTTAACCTGACCATCGGCGAGACCATCAGGTCCTGGTCGGTACTGGAAACCATTATCTCTGTCTGCGGCCTGGTAGGCTGTCTGCTGCTGGGGATGGTGGTGTAAGGAGACTCCCGCCACAGAAAAAGGCCGGTCCGCATGATGCGGACCGGCCTTTTTTATCGGACATACTCTTCGCCGCGCAGAGGAGCGCGCGGCGGGGTGTCATCAGGAGGCGGCTTTTTTGCTCGCCGCCTTGCGCCGTTTATCCAGATCCTTAATCAGCTTATTGACCTGTTCATCGGCAAACATCTGCTCAAGGGTGACGGAAAGCTTCCGGCGCCAGTTCGGGTACTCGGTGCTGGTGCCCGGAATATTGACCGGCGACGCCATCTCCAGCCAGTCTTCCGGCTGCAGGCCCAGCAGGGCGCTGTTGCTGTCGGCAATATAACGTTGCATCCCCCGGTTGAGGATCCCCGTCATGCTCATCAGGGAGGCCTTATGACCGGCACGCTTGGGCAGACAGCCGTACTTATGCAGCGCATCCAGCAGCCCTTGTTTCGCCAGCTCACGGTCCTGGTACAGCCCGCGCAGCACCACCTCATCAGGATAGAGACCCAGCGCTTTACCTAACGTCAGATCGCCGCTTTCCCAGTAGCCGCGGAGGGTGGGCAGGTCGTGCGTCGTCGCCACAGCCATTGATTGCTCCGGGTACAGCGCCGGCGCGCGGAACGTTTTCTCTGCATCGCTCTCAAAATAGAGCACCTTATAAGAATAGACGCCGCTGTTGCGTAACTTGCTGACGATCTCCACCGGTACCGTGCCCAGATCTTCGCCGATCACCATGCAGCGATGACGCTGGCTTTCCAGCGCCAGAAGCGACAGCAGATCGTCGACGGGATACTGAACGTAAGCGCCATGGTCGGCGGTTTCACCATAGGGGATCCACCACAGACGCAGCACTGACATCACGTGATCAATGCGCAACGCGCCGCAGTTCTGCATATTGGCGCGCAGCAGGTCGATAAACGGCTCATAGGCGCGAGCGGCAATAATATGCGGATCCATCGGCGGCAGGCCCCAGTTCTGGCCCAGCGGACCCAGAATATCCGGCGGCGCGCCCACGGACGCTTTCAGGCAGTACAGCTCACGGTCGCACCAGGTCTCCGACCCGCCTTCGGCGACGCCCACCGCCAGATCGCGGTAGAGGCCGATCGGCATCCCATCGCGCTGGCTGGTTTCCCAGCAGGCGGCAAACTGGCTCCAGGCCAGCCACTGCAGCCAGAGATAGAAACTGACGTCGTCCTCATGCTCGACGCAGAAGGCTTTCACCTCCGGGCTGTCGATATCCTGAAAGGCCTTCGGCCAGGCCGGCCAGCCCCAACGCAGCGGGTCCTGTTGAACCTGCCAGGCGTGCAGCGCATCGAAAGCGGCCTGCCAGTAAAGGCTTTCCCCTTCACGCAGAACAAACTCGCGGAACGCCGTCATCTGCTCATCTTCACGACGAGAGAATCGTTTCCACGCCATACGCAGCGCGGTCATTTTCAGCGTGGTGACCGCGGTATAGTCCACATCATCCGTTTGCCGCGCCGCCTGCAAGGCCTGCTGCGTCGCTGCGGACTGCCACCACGCCTGCGCCTCTTCGCTACGCTGGAAATCGTCAACCGCATTGACGTCGATGTAGATAACGTTCAGCCAGCGACGTGAAGACGGGCTATAGGGGCTGGCGCTCTCCGGGTTCGCCGGATAGAGGGCATGGATCGGGTTGAGACCAATAAACGACCCGCCGCGGCGGGCGATTTCCGGCAGCATGGCGCGCAGATCGCCAAAATCGCCGATCCCCCAGTTTTTCTCCGAACGCAGGGTATACAGCTGCACGCAGGTGCCCCACAGCTTTTTCCCCTCTTTCAGCGGCTGCGGCTCATAGCAGCGAGCCGGAGCGACGATGGTCCGGCAGTGCCAGCGCTCCCCCTCCTGGGTGAGCGTAAGGGAGTGATACCCCTCCGGCAGTTTGGCCGGCAGCGGCAGCGTCTCGCCGCCGCGGGTTTTACCCTGATACTGCTTACCGTCCTCAGTGGTCAGGATCCACTGATACTCACCGCGTCCTGCCACCGGCAGCGACATTTTTTTGCCGTGGGTGAAGATCTTCACGTTCGGCAGCGGGTTTACCGCCACTTTCGTGGCGGCGGTTGAGCGATGCATCGCATCCAGTAGACGCTGTTTGGTGACAGCCGCGATAGACTGCGGCTTGCCGTGCGCGTTGATATAGCTGGGGCTGATGCCCGCCGCCAGCGCGGCATTATCGAGGCGTTTACTCTCCATAGGCCTTCCTTTAGCGTTTCGCCTGCCAGATACGTTGCTGATAATCGCGGATCGAGCGGTCGGAGCTGAACATGCCGCAGCGCGCGGTGTTGAGAATTGTCGCGCGGGTCCAGGCCTCCTGGTCGCGATACAGCTCATCTACCCGTTTTTGCGCCGCCACGTAGGCTTCGAAATCGGCCAGCACCAGATACGGGTCGCCGCCCTGCAGCAGGCTGTGCAGCATCTGGTCGAAGGCATGCTTGTCGCCGTTGCTATAGGTGCCGTTCTCCAGCTCCTTAAGCACCGCATCAAGCAGTTTGTCTTTTTTACGCCATTTCAGCGGATCGTAGCCTTTCGCTTTCAGGGCTTTCACTTCTTCTACCGTGTGGCCGAAGATAAAGATGTTCTCTTCACCGACCTGCTCGGCGATTTCCACGTTGGCGCCATCCAGCGTCCCGACGGTCAGCGCGCCATTCAGCGCCAGTTTCATGTTGCCGGTGCCAGAGGCTTCTTTGCCCGCGGTGGAGATCTGCTCGGAGATATCTGCCGCCGGGATCAGTTTTTCCGCAGCCGAAACACAGTAGTCCGGCAGGAAGACCACTTTCAGCTTATCGCCGACTTTCGGGTCGTTGTTGATCGCTTCCGCTACCTTGTTGATGGCGAAAATAATGTTCTTCGCCAGATAGTAGCCCGGCGCCGCTTTCGCGCCGAACAGGAAGACGCGCGGTACGCGATCGGCCTGCGGGTTTTCGCGGATCTCTTTGTACAGCGCAAGGATATGCAGCAGGTTGAGGTGCTGACGCTTGTACTCGTGCAGACGTTTGATCTGAATGTCGAAAATCGCCTGCGGGTTGATCTCAATCCCGGTACGCTGCTTCACAAACTCGGCCAGATGAACTTTGTTGGCCTGCTTAATATCGCGATAGGTCTGACGAAACGCCGCATCGTCAGCGTATTTTTCCAGGTTGATCAGCTGGTCGAGGTCATTGGCCCACTCTTTTTTCAGCGTCTCATCCAGCAGCGTGGCCAGCGCCGGGTTGCACTGCTTGATCCAGCGGCGCGGTGTGATGCCGTTGGTCACGTTATGGAATTTGTTCGGCCACAGCTGGTTATATTCCGGGAACAGATCTTTCACCACCAGGTCCGAGTGCAGCGCCGCTACGCCGTTGACGGCAAAACCGCCCACCACGCACATGTTGGCCATCCGCACCTGCTTGTTATGCACCACCGCCAGTTTCGCCCAGACCTGCTTATCGCCCGGCCAGGTTTTGTCCACCAGCAGTTTAAAGCGGTCGTTAATCTCTTTAATGATCTGCATATGGCGCGGCAGCAGCGCTTTCACCAGCTTCTCATCCCAGCACTCCAGCGCTTCCGGCATCAGGGTATGGTTGGTGTAAGCAAAGGTTTTGCTGGTGATCGCCCAGGCGTCATCCCAGCTCAACTGGTGCTCGTCGATCAGCACGCGCAGCAGCTCCGGGATGGCGATGGTCGGGTGCGTATCGTTCAGCTGGATCACTTCGTAATCCGCCAGCTCGGCCAGCTTGCGGCCTGCCAGATGATGACGACGCAGGATATCGGCCACTGAGCAGGCACACTGGAAGTACTGCTGCATCAGGCGCAGTTTTTTACCGGCCTGATGGTTGTCATTCGGGTACAGCACCTTGGTCAGTTTTTCCGCGTCGATGCCCTGCTGCTCGGCGCGCAGGAAATCGCCGTCGTTGAATTTGGTCAGGTTAAACGGATGAGCGTGTTTGGCCTGCCACAGACGCAGCGGCTGGGCGACGTTGTTGCGATAGCCTAGCACCGGCAGGTCCCAGGCTTCGCCGGTAATGACGAACGCCGGCTGCCACTCGCCGTTTTTACTGACTTTGCCGCCGATACCGACCTGGACATCCAGCGCGTCGTTATGGCGGAACCACGGGTAGCTGCTGCGGCCCCAGTCGTCCGGAGCTTCCTTCTGCTGGCCGTCGTCAAAGGACTGGCGGAACAGACCATACTGGTAATTGAGGCCGTAACCGGTCGCCGACTGCCCCACGGTCGCCATGGAGTCGAGGAAGCAGGCTGCCAGACGGCCCAGGCCGCCGTTACCCAGCGCCGGGTCGGTCTCTTCTTCCAGCAGATCGGTGAGGTTGACGTCATAGCCTTTCAGCGCGTCGCTCACGCCCTCGTACCAGCCCAGGTTGAGCAGGTTGTTGCCGGTCAGGCGGCCAATCAGAAACTCCATCGAGATGTAGTTAACGTGACGCTGTCCTTGCGCTGGTTTTGCCACCGGCTGCGCCGACAGAAGTTCCGCCAGCGCTCCGCTGACGGCGCGCCACCATTGACGCTGCGTCATCTCGGAAGCGGACTGTAAACCAAAACGCTGCCACTGACGCGTCAGTGCAGCCTGAAACTGAGCTTTGTTAAATGAAGTCTGTGACATAATGAGATCCGGGTCCTTTACTAAAACGATGGCGCTAGTGTGCCGACCTCCCGATTCATCGTCCTCATCCCGACGGGGATTAGACAGGGAGGAGTGCCGGGGATGAGCGAAAAGTGTGATCCTGACCACTATAGTGTGGGTGAGAAGGCCAAAATATGCTGTAAAAATCACCGCAGTATGACAGTCGAGATGCCATTTCTGCCGACCAGAAATTTGTTACAGGCCAATACGCGGCAAAAATTTTCCCGCCCTTCGCAGGGTTATTAAAAAAATAAATAGAGACCTCCGGGAAAATAAGCACATTTCATCACATTAACCCGCAAAAAAGATTACTTCTAAGAAATCACTGACAATAATTTAATAAAAACAAACAACTACTTCAGACATAAAATTAATCTCTCCCCGCTCCGCTCACCACCGGCTAAAAACCGCTGATGACGAGTCCTGCCTGCGATTTTTCCCCATTCGCAACCAATGTCGAAATTTGTGACATAGAGCAAATTCAAGAGCATAAACTTCGGACATAACTTGCAATAAATTTCATAATCACCGACCTTATTAGATATTAATTACGAAGCGCAAAAAAAATCGCAACCTCTCTCTTGCACAGCGAAATGTAGAACTATGTTGATTCCGTCCAAATTAAGTCGTCCGGTCCGCCTTGAACACACCGTGGTTCGTGAGCGTTTACTGGCGAAACTTTCCGGCGCGAACAATTATCGTCTCGTGCTGATCACCAGTCCTGCCGGGTACGGTAAAACAACGCTCATTTCTCAGTGGGCCGCAGGTAAAAACGATCTTGGGTGGTTTTCGCTGGACGAAGGCGACAACCAGCAGGAGCGTTTTGCCAGTTATCTGATCGCGGCGATCCAGCAGGCCACCGGCAACCACTGCGCGGCCAGTGAAGCGATGGTGCAAAAGCGCCAGTACGCCAGCCTCTCCTCTCTTTTTGCGCAGCTGTTTATTGAACTCGCCGACTGGCAGCGCCCGCTGTACCTCGTCATTGATGATTACCATCTGATCAATAATCCGGTGATTCATGACGCGATGCGCTTTTTCCTCCGCCATCAGCCGGAGAATATGACCCTCGTAGTCCTGTCGCGGAACCTGCCGCAGCTGGGGATTGCCAACCTGCGCGTCCGCGATCAGCTGCTGGAGATTGGCAGCCAGCAGCTGGCCTTTACCCACCAGGAAGCGAAACAATTTTTCGACTGCCGTCTGACGTCGCCTATCGAAGCCGACGACAGCAGCCGGCTGTGCGACGACGTCGCCGGGTGGGCCACCGCGCTGCAGCTCATCGCCCTCTCCGCCCGCCAGAATAACTCCTCCGCCCAACACTCCGCCCGCCGACTCGCCGGGATTAACGCCAGCCATCTGTCGGATTATCTGGTGGATGAAGTGCTGGATAACGTCGACGCCCGCACGCGCAACTTTTTGCTGAAGAGTTCGCTGCTGCGCTCAATGAACGACGCGTTAATCGTTCGCGTCACCGGCGAAGAGAATGGCCAGATGCAGCTGGAGGAGATCGAACGTCAGGGGCTGTTCCTGCAGCGGATGGATGATTCCGGCGAATGGTTCCGCTATCACCCGCTGTTTGGCAGTTTCCTGCGCCAGCGCTGTCAGTGGGAGCTGGCGGTTGAACTGCCGGAGATCCACCGCGCCGCGGCGGAAAGCTGGATGGCGCAAGGCTTCCCCAGCGAGGCTATCCACCATGCGCTGGCGGCCGGCGATGCCAAAATGCTGCGCGATATCTTGCTCAATCACGCCTGGGGCATGTTTAACCATAGCGAACTGGGCCTGCTGGAGCAGTCGCTGTCGGCGCTGCCCTGGTCAAATCTGCTGGAAAATCCGCGCCTGATCCTGCTGCAGGCCTGGCTGATGCAGAGCCAGCATCGCTACAGCGAAGTCAACACCCTGCTGGCGCGCGCCGAGCAGGAGATGAGCGTCGAAATGGATACCGCGATGCATGGCGATTTCAACGCCCTGCGCGCGCAGGTGGCGATTAACGACGGCGACCAGGACGAGGCGGAACGTCTGTCGATGGTGGCCCTGGAAGAGCTGCCGCTGGCCAACTATTACAGCCGCATCGTCGCCACCTCGGTACATGGCGAAGTCCTCCACTGTAAGGGTAAACTGACCAAATCTCTCGCCGTGATGCAGCAGACCGAACAGATGTCCCGCCGTCACGACGTGTGGCATTACGCCCTGTGGAGCATCATTCAGCAAAGCGAAATTCTGTTCGCCCAGGGCTTCCTGCAGGCCGCCTGGGAGAGCCAGGAGAAAGCCTTCCAGCTGGTACGCGAACAGCATCTTGAGCAGCTGCCGATGCATGAGTTCCTGTTGCGCATCCGCTCTCAGCTGCTGTGGGCATGGGCGCGCCTCGACGAAGCTGAAGCCTGCGCCCGTCAGGGGATGGAGGTCCTCTCAACTTATCAACCACAGCAGCAGCTACAGTGCCTGGCGCTCATGGTGCAATGCTCGCTGGCGCGCGGCGATCTGGATAATGCCCGCAGCCACCTGAACCGACTGGAGAACCTGCTCGGTAATGGTCACTATCACAGCGACTGGGTCTCCAACGCCGACAAGGTGCGGGTGATCTACTGGCAGATGACCGGCGATAAAACCGCGGCGGCCAACTGGCTGCGCCAGACGCCGAAGCCGGAATTCGCCAATAACCACTTCCTGCAGAGCCAATGGCGCAATATTGCCCGCGCGCAGATCCTGCTGGGCGATTTCGAACCCGCGGAAATGGTGCTGGAAGAGCTGAACGAAAATGCGCGTTCGCTGCGTTTGATGAGCGATCTCAACCGCAACCTGCTGCTGCTCAACCAGCTGTACTGGCAGGCAGGACGCAAGAGCGAAGCGCAGAAAGCCCTGCTGGAAGCCCTGACGCTCGCCAACCGCACCGGCTTTATCAACCACTTTGTGATTGAGGGCGAGGCGATGGCCCAGCAGCTGCGCCAGCTGATCCAGCTGAACACCCTGCCGGAGCTGGAGCAACACCGCGCCCAGCGTATTCTGCGCGACATTAACCAACATCATCGCCACAAATTCGCCCACTTTGACGAAGGGTTCGTCGAGCGGCTGCTGAATCACCCGGAGGTGCCGGAGCTTATCCGCACCAGCCCGCTGACCCAGCGCGAATGGCAGGTGCTTGGCTTAATCTATTCCGGCTACAGCAACGAGCAGATTGCCGGCGAGCTTGACGTGGCGGCCACCACCATCAAGACCCACATTCGCAATCTGTATCAGAAACTGGGCGTCGCCCACCGTCAGGACGCGGTGCAGCATGCCCAGCAGTTGCTTAAGATGATGGGATACGGCGTCTGACGACGCCGTTGCCGTTTAGCACAGCTCGAGCTGGAGGTTGTTATCGGTAATGACCTTCAGCACGCCCGCCGGGGGCAGCACGTCGGTATAGACCGCATCGACCATGCTGATGCTTCCCATGTTGACCATCGCGTTACGGCCAAACTTAGTATGGTCCACCACCAGCATCACGTGGCGTGAATTCTCAATGATCGCGCGCTTGGTGCGCACTTCATGATAATCAAACTCCAGCAGCGAGCCATCGCTGTCGACGCCGCTGATGCCGAGAATGCCGAAGTCGAGACGGAACTGCGAGATAAAATCGAGGGTAGCTTCTCCGATGATCCCGCCGTCGCGGCTGCGCAGTTCGCCGCCGGCAAGAATAATGCGGAAGTCCTCTTTCACCATCAGCGTGTTGGCGACGTTAAGGTTATTGGTCACAATCCGCAGATCGTTGTGATCGAGCAGGGCGTGCGCCACCGCTTCCGGCGTGGTGCCGATATCGATAAACAGCGTCGCCCCGTCCGGGATCTCGCTGGCCACCCGCCGGGCGATACGCTCTTTCTCCGCCGTCTGGGTCGCTTTGCGATCGTGCCAGGAGGTGTTCACCGAGCTGGAGGGCAGCGCCGCGCCGCCGTGGTGGCGGAGGATCATTTTCTGTTCGGCTAAATCGTTCAGGTCGCGGCGGATGGTCTGCGGGCTGACCGCAAACTGCTCAACCAGCTCTTCCGTGCTGACGTAACCCTGTTTTTTTACCAGCTCGATAATGGCGTCATGACGTTGTGTTTGTTTCATGAAATATCCCTGGAAAAATGTCGCCTACCCGACCCCTGTCGGTAAGTCTTTATGCGCGTTTTCGCCCATGCAAGGTATCGACAAACGCCATCGCCAGACCGGTCGCCAGACCAGCCACGTGCGCGCCGTTGGCGATCGCCATGCCGAAAACATCAAACCAGCCAGCAATTAACCACACTAAAGAGAAGAGTATTAACCCGCGCTGCAGATAAATACCGCTCTGCGGATCGCGCTCGCCCCGCAGCCAGACATAGCCCATCAGCGCGTAGACCACGCCCGACAGGCCGCCAAACCACGGGCCGCTAAACTGGTGCTGCACAAAGCCGCTCAGTAGGGCGCTGATGACGGTGATCACCACCAGCTTGCCGCTGCCGATGCGCTTTTCCACCGCGCCGCCGAGATACCACCACCATAGCAGGTTGAAGAGAATATGCATCAGCGAGAAATGCATGAAAGCATGGCTGAAATAGCGCCAGGCTTCGAACTGCAGCGAAGGATCGTAGGGCCAGGCCAGCCAAATCATCACCGGCTGATCGCCCACCAGATTTTGCAGGATGAACACCGCGATGCAGATTAGCAGAATCGCCCAGGTGAACGGGCCGGCGTTATGCCGCAGCGTGGCAAAGAAAGGAAAGCGCTGATAGCGCAACCCGCTATTGGTCTGTCCGGACTGCCAGCTCGCCGCCAGATAGCGCGGGTCCGCCGGGTTTTCGAGAAAACGCGCCAGCTCAGCCCTGACGCGCCCGGCCTGGCTCTCATCAGCCAACCAGACGTCGCTCTGGGTGTGCTGCTGGATAGTCAGGATAATCCCCTGCGTCGCCATATAATCGACAAACGCCTGGGCCACGCGCGGGTTGGCAAAAGAGGTAATCATTAACATGCAGCGAATCGCTTATTCCACACAAAGGGAGATAGTATACCTGCCAGTCGTTAAAACGTCCCGTGCGCCACTTCCGCCGGGAAATGGCGATGCCAGGCGTCGAACCCGCCGTCAACGCTGTAGACCTTATCAAACCCCTGCTGCAGCAGATATTGCGCGGCGCCCTTGCTGCTGTTGCCGTGATAGCACATCACCATCACCGCCGTGTCAAAGTCGTGGTCACGCATAAACGCGCCCAGCGTATCGTTGGTCAGATGAAACGCGCCCGGCGTATGGCCCATCGCATAGCTTTGCGGATCGCGGATATCGACCAAAACCGCCGTCTGCTGATGCAGTTTCTGGTGCGCTTCTTCAACGTTGATACATTCAAACTGTTCCATGGTTCTCTTCTCTTACTCGTCATGACGGGCGATGGCCGGCCCAATTTTACCCTGTAGTGTACCGTCAGGCGGTAAAGAAACGCCAATATGTTACACCCATCACTCCAAAATGTTTTTTTGATGTTACCAAAAGCGCGTTTGTTTGCTATAGTGAGCGATATCGAGCATTTGTGAGCTTAAACGAAAGTGTGAGAGGGTAAGAACGTGGAAACCAAAGATCTGATTGTGATAGGCGGAGGCATCAACGGTGCCGGTATCGCGGCAGATGCCGCCGGGCGTGGTTTATCCGTACTGATGCTGGAAGCGCGCGATCTCGCCTGCGCCACCTCCAGCGCCAGTTCCAAACTGATCCACGGCGGGCTACGCTACCTCGAACACTATGAGTTCCGCCTGGTCAGCGAAGCGCTGGCCGAACGCGAAGTGCTGTTAAAAATGGCCCCGCATATCGCCTTCCCGATGCGCTTTCGTCTCCCGCATCGCCCGCATCTGCGTCCGGCATGGATGATCCGTATCGGCTTGTTTATGTACGATCATCTGGGCAAACGCACCAGCCTGCCGGGATCCACCGGCTTGCGTTTTGGCGCAGAATCGGTACTTAAGCCGGAAATTGTGCGCGGTTTCGAATATTCCGACTGCTGGGTCGACGATGCCCGCCTGGTGCTGGCCAACGCGCAGATGGTCGTCCGCAAAGGCGGCGAAGTACGCACCCGCACTCGCGCCATCTCGGCAAAACGAGAGAATGGCCTGTGGGTGGTGGAAGCGGAAGATATTGATAGCGGCGAGAAGTTTACCTGGAAGGCGCGCGGTCTGGTCAATGCCACCGGTCCATGGGTCAAACAGTTCTTCGACGAAGGGATGCATCTGCGCTCGCCTTACGGTATCCGCCTGATTAAGGGCAGCCACATCGTGGTGCCGCGGGTACATACCCAGAAGCAGGCCTACATTCTGCAAAACGAAGATAAACGTATTGTGTTTGTTATCCCGTGGATGGATGAGTTCTCGATCATCGGCACGACGGACGTCGAGTATAAGGGCGATCCGAAAGCGGTGGCCATTGATGATAAAGAGATTAACTACCTGCTGAACGTCTATAACGCGCACTTTAAAAAGACCCTCAGCCGGGACGATATCGTCTGGACCTACTCCGGCGTCCGTCCGCTGTGCGACGACGAGTCGGATTCGCCGCAGGCGATCACCCGCGACTACACGCTGGATATTCACGATGAGAACGGCCAGGCGCCGCTGCTCTCTGTCTTCGGCGGGAAGCTGACCACCTATCGCAAACTGGCAGAGCACGCGCTGGAAAAACTGACCCCCTATTACAAAGGGATCGGCCCGGCATGGACCAAAACCGCGGTGCTCCCCGGCGGCGATATTGGCGGCGACCGCGACGACTACGCGGCAAAACTGCGCCGTCGCTTCCCGTTCATCAGCGAATCACTGGCCCGCCATTATGCCCGCACCTACGGGAGCAACAGCGAGTGGATCCTGAAGGAAGCCAGCGCCCTGAGCGATCTGGGAGAAGATTTTGGCCATGAGTTTTATGAAGCCGAGCTGAAGTATCTGGTTGAGCATGAATGGGTGCGCAGCCTGGATGACGCTATCTGGCGCCGTACCAAACAGGGCATGTGGCTGAATGGCGAGCAGCAGGCGCGCATCAGCGAATGGCTGGCGCAGCATGCGGGAAAGTCTGAGCTGTCGTTAGCGTCGTAACGCTGCCCGGCGGAAACGCCTGAGGCCAGGTTCAACCGCAATAATGAAACAACGGGGCCAAATGGCCCCGTTGTGTTGCGTTGACTGGCTTACAGCCTTACCGGGTCGATATGCCAGATATATTTCGCGTACTCCTGGATCGTCCGGTCGGAAGAGAAGTAGCCCATGTTGGCAATATTCAGCATCGCCTTATAGGCCCACTCTTCCGGATGTTGATACAGCTCGTCGACGCGATCCTGGCAGTCCACATAGCTGCGATAGTCCGCCAGCACCTGGTAGTGGTCGCCAAAGTTAATCAGCGAATCCAGCAGGTCGCGGTAGCGCCCCGGTTCTGACGGGCTGAAAACGCCGGTACCGATCTGCGTCAGCGCCTGGTGAAGCTCTTCATCCTGTTCGTAGTATTCGCGTGGTTTATAGCCGCTGCGACGCAGCTCCTCCACCTCTTCCGCGGTGTTACCAAAGATAAAGATATTCTCTTCGCCCACGTGCTCCTGCATCTCCACGTTCGCCCCGTCGAGGGTGCCGATAGTCAGCGCGCCGTTAAGGGCAAACTTCATATTACTGGTGCCGGAAGCTTCCGTGCCTGCGAGGGAGATCTGTTCCGACAGGTCTGCTGCCGGAATGATCAGCTGCGCCAGGCTGACGCTGTAGTTGGGGATAAAGACCACCTTCAGCTTGTCGCCAATCTGCGGATCGTTATTGATTACCGCTGCCACATCGTTGATCAGGTGAATAATATGCTTGGCCATGTAGTAGGCTGAAGCCGCCTTACCGGCGAAAATATTCACCCGCGGCACCCACTCGGCCTGCGGATCGGCTTTGATCCGGTTATAGCGGGTAATAACGTGCAGCACATTCATCAGCTGGCGTTTGTACTCGTGAATGCGTTTGATCTGCACATCAAACAGCGCCTTCGGATTCACCACCACATTGAGCTGCTGCGCAATATAGCTGGCCAGCCGCTGTTTGTTTTCCAGTTTAGCCTGACGCACCGCCTGGTTGACCGTCGGATAGTCGATATGCTGCTTCAGCTCGTCAAGCTGGCTCAGATCGGTCCGCCAGGTGCGGCCGATATGCTCATCCAGCACTTTCGACAGCGGCGGGTTGGCCAGCGCCAGCCAGCGGCGCGGCGTGACGCCGTTGGTCACGTTGGTAAAGCGCATCGGGAAAATTTTAGCGAATTCGGCAAACAGCGACTCCACCATCAACCGGGAATGGAGCTCCGACACCCCGTTGACTTTGTGGCTGACCACCACCGCCAGCCAGGCCATCCGCACGCGACGGCCGTTGGACTCGTCAATGATCGAGGTACGGCTGAGCAGCGCGGTATCGTTGGGATACTGCTCCTGCAGAGTCTTGAGAAAGTAGTCGTTAATCTCAAAGATAATCTGCAGATGGCGCGGGAGAATTTTACCCAGCATATCCACCGGCCAGGTCTCGAGCGCTTCGCTCATCAGGGTATGGTTGGTATAGGAGAAGACCTGGCAGGTCACCTCGAACGCCTCGTCCCAGCTGAATTTATGCTCATCGATAAGCAGGCGCATCAGCTCCGGTATCGATAGCACCGGGTGGGTATCATTCAGGTGAATGGCAATTTTGTCCGCCAGGTTGTCATAGGTCTTATGCAACATGTAATGGCGGCTCAGGATATCCTGCACCGTGGCCGAGACGAGGAAATACTCCTGGCGCAGGCGCAGCTCGCGGCCGGAGTAGGTTGAGTCGTCCGGATAGAGCACGCGGGAGACGTTTTCGGAGTGGTTCTTATCCTCTACCGCGGCGAAATAGTCACCCTGGTTGAACTTACCGAGGTTTATTTCGCTACTGGCCTGTGCGCTCCATAGACGCAGCGTGTTGGTGGCGTCAGTGTCAAAGCCGGGGATAATCTGGTCGTAGGCTTCAGCGATGATCTCTTCCGTCTCAATCCAACGGGTTTTCTTCCCCTCCTGCTGAATGCGGCCGCCGAAGCGCACTTTATAGCGGGTATTGTGGCGCTCAAACTCCCACGGGTTACCGTACTCCAGCCAATAGTCAGGGGACTCTTTTTGCCGGCCATCGACGATATTCTGTTTAAACATCCCGTAGTCGTAGCGGATCCCATAGCCGCGTCCCGGCAGGCCTAGCGCCGCCAGGGAGTCAAGGAAGCAGGCCGCCAGGCGGCCCAGACCGCCGTTGCCAAGCCCGGGGTCGTTCTCTTCATCGATCAGCTCTTCGAGATCGAGCCCCATCTCCGCCAGCGCGCTGCTCACATCGTCATAGATGCCGAGCGACAGCAGGGCATTCGAGAGGGTACGGCCGATCAGGAACTCCATCGACAGATAGTATACCTGGCGCACTTCCTGCGAGAGCTGCGCGCGGTTGGAGCGCAACCAGCGCTCCACCATGCGATCGCGAACGGCAAACAGCGTGGCGTTAAGCCATTCATGCTTGTTGGCGATGGCCGGATCTTTACCGATGATAAACATCAGCTTATAGGCAATAGAATGCTTTAACGCCTCAACGCTCAGCGTCGGTGATGCATAGCTAAAGGGTACATTCATAACAATGACTCCAGTGGTTACATCAAGCGTTGATAAAGTTCGCGATAGGAGTTCGCGGCAACCTGCCAGCTAAAATCCATATTCATCGCCTGACGCTGCACATAGCGCCAGAGCGATGGGCGCGACCAGAGGACAAAGGCGCGACGAATAGCGCGCAGCAGTGACAGCGCATTGCTGTCCTCAAAGACAAAACCTGTCGCCAGACCATCGGCAAGGTTCTCCAGCGAACTGTCTGAGACCGTGTCCGCCAGACCGCCGGTGCGGCGCACCAGCGGCAGCGTACCGTACTTAAGACCGTACAGCTGGGTCAGGCCGCAGGGTTCAAAGCGGCTCGGGACCAGAATGACGTCGGCGCCCCCCATAATGCGGTGGGAGAAGGCCTCATGGTAGCCAATCTGCACGCCCACTTTGCCTGGATGTTCGGCGGCGGCGGCGAGGAACCCTTCCTGCAGCACCGGATCGCCGGCGCCCAGCAGCGCCAGCTGGCCGCCCTGCTCAAGCAGGCCCGGCAGCGCTTCGAGCACCAGATCCAGCCCTTTCTGGCTGGTGAGACGGCTGACGACAGCAAACAGCGGCGCTTTATCATCGACCTTCAGGCCCATGGCGATCTGCAGCTGACGCTTGTTCTCCGCCTTCTCCTCCAGCGTGTCGCGATCGTAGCGCATCGGCAGCAGGAGGTCGTTTTGCGGGCTCCAGATACCGTCGTCAACGCCGTTGAGAATTCCCGACAGCCGTCCTTCATGATGGCGCTGACGCAGCAGCCCCTCCATGCCGTAGGCGTACTGCGGCTCGGTGATCTCGCGCGCGTAGGTCGGGCTCACCGCCGTAATATGATCGGCGTAGTAAAGACCGGCCTTCAGAAACGAGATCTGGCCGTTAAACTCGAGGCCATGCATGTTGTAAAACGACCACGGCAGTTCGATATCATTCATATGCCAGGAGTAAAACATCCCCTGGTACGCCAGGTTATGCACGGTAAAGACCGATTTAGCCGGGCGGCCGCGCGCCGCCAGGTAGGCCGGCGTCAGGCCGGCGTGCCAGTCGTGGGCATGGACCACATCCGGACGCCAGAATGGATCCAGTCCGCTGGCCATTTCGCTTCCCACCCAGCCCAGCAGCGCGAAGCGCAGAACGTTGTCGGTATAAGCGTGCTGGTTGGTATCGTGGTAAGGGCTCCCCGGCCGGTCATAGAGATGCGGGGCGTCTATCAGATAGATCCCCACGCCGTTAAAGTGGCCGTACAGCAGCGTGATCCGCCCGGCGAACGTATCCCGGCGGGTCACCACCTGGGCATCCACCACGCCGCGGCGGATATCAGGAAACGCCGGCAACAGCACGCGCGTATCGATACCCTCCGCGATTTGCGCCGCCGGCAGCGCGCCGATGACGTCCGCCAGACCGCCCGTCTTTAACAGCGGGAACATCTCAGAACATACATGTAAGACCTGCATTAGCGCTCCTGTTTGTGCCCCAATTTCCGCAGCATGTCGCGGGTCACCAGCACGATACCTTCCTCTGAGCGATAGAAGCGGCGTGCATCCTCTTCCGCGTTCTCACCAATCACCATACCTTCCGGGATGACGCAGGCGCGGTCAATCACGCAGCGACGCAGGCGGCATGAGCGCCCCACCCAGACATCTGGCAACAAGACTGCCGAATCAATGTTACAGAATGAGTTCACCCGCACGCGCGGGAACAGCACCGACTGCACCACCACCGACCCTGAGATAATGCACCCCCCGGAAACCAGCGAGTTCAGGGTCATGCCGTGGCTACCGGAGCGGTCCTGCACGAACTTCGCCGGCGGCAGCGATTCCATATGGGTACGGATCGGCCAGTTCTGGTCGTACATATCCAGCTCCGGCGTGACTGACGCCAGATCGAGGTTGGCCTTCCAGTAGGCTTCCAGCGTCCCCACGTCGCGCCAGTACGGCTCGGCGTTCGGGTCGGACTGCACGCAGGAGAGCGGGAAAGGATGTGCATAAGCCATGCCAGCTTCAGTGATCTTCGGAATGATGTCTTTGCCGAAATCATGGCTGGAGTTCTCGTTGCGATCGTCTTCTTCCAGCAGCTCATAAAGATAGGCGGCATCAAAGACATAAATGCCCATGCTGGCCAGCGATTTGGTCGGGTCGGTCGGCATCGCCGGCGGGTTGGCGGGTTTCTCGACAAACTCAATGATCTTTTCGTTTTCGTCGACCGCCATGACGCCGAAGGCAGATGCCTCTTCAATGGGCACCGGCATGCAGGCCACGGTGCAACGCGCCCCTTTTTCGACATGGTCGATCAGCATGCGCGAGTAGTCCTGCTTGTAAATATGGTCGCCCGCGAGGATCACCACGTACTCGGCCTTGTAGCGGCTGATGATATCCAGGTTCTGCGTCACCGCATCCGCCGTGCCGCGATACCAGTTTTCGCCGTGTACGCGCTGTTGAGCCGGCAGCAGATCGACAAACTCGTTCATCTCTTCGCTGAAGAAAGACCAGCCGCGCTGGATGTGCTGCACCAGCGTATGCGACTGATACTGGGTAATAACGCCGATGCGGCGGATCCCTGAGTTAATGCAGTTAGATAATGCGAAATCGATAATACGGAACTTGCCGCCGAAGTGAACGGCAGGTTTCGCACGCTTAATGGTGAGATCCTTAAGCCGGGTGCCACGGCCGCCCGCGAGGATCAACGCCACGGATTTGATGGGTAATTGACGCGCCAGCATCAGCGGATCGTTTTTTTCAAGCCTAACCATGATTAACTCCTTTTTACACCCCCGCTTTCCTGCTCATCCCGCCGCGCCGCCGCCACGGGTTTACCGGAAGCTTCAGGGCTTACGACCTTTGAAATACGCACACTCCGTGCGCGGGCCCATGCCAGACAGCCATGATGACCGGATTATCCTCTCCGGCGAATGGAGGAACGGCGCGCCATTCCCCCTCGGGTAAAACCATATCGACCACCTCTGCGGTGGCGTTCAGCGTGAGCAGCCAGCGATCCGACAACTGGATTTGCATACACGCTGCACCCTGCTGCCACTCCCCGGCAGTCAGCGGCTGGGCATTGCGATTAAGCCAGCGGACGCTGCCATCCCCCTCCTGCCACCAGCGGTTGCGGGTGAGCGCCGGAATGCGCCGGCGCAGGTGGATCAGCGCCGCGGTAAAGGCGGTTAATCCCGGGTTCGCCTGGCGCCAGTCCAGCCACGTCAGGGCATTGTCCTGGCAGTAAGCATTATTGTTGCCGTGCTGGCTGTGGCCTTGCTCATCGCCCGCCAGCAGCATCGGCGTCCCCTGAGCCAGCAGCAGCGTCGTCAGCAGCGCATGCACGCTGGCGCGTCGCCGTTCAATCACCGCAAAATTAGCTTCTAATCCTTCTATACCATGATTGTTGCTGTAGTTATTGTTAGTCCCATCGCGATTCTCCTCCCCGTTTGCCTCATTGTGTTTCTGATTGAAACAAACGCAGTCGCGCAGCGTGAAGCCATCGTGGGCCGTCACCAGGTTGACCGTCGCCGATGGCGGCTTGCCATCACGGGCAAAGAGATCGCTGGAGGCCGCGAAGCGTTGCGCGAAATCCCCCAGGGAGACGTTTTGCTGCAGCCAGAAGCGGCGGGCGCTATCGCGAAAATGGTCGTTCCACTCGGCGAACAGCGGGGGAAAATTGCCCACCTGGTAGCCCCCCGGGCCGATATCCCAGGGTTCGGCGATCAGTTTCACCTGCGACAGCACGCTGTCGTGGCGGATAGCCTCGAACAGTGGCGCATCCTGGCGGAATTCCGGTGTCCGCCCCATCACTGAGGCGAGATCGAAGCGAAAACCGTCGACATGGCACTCATCCACCCAGAAGCGCAAACACTGGCGCGCCAGTTCCACTACCCCCGGGTGGCTGAGATTGAGCGTATTCCCGCACCCGGTCCAGTTGTGATAATCACCATCTTCCCTTACCCAATAATAGCTACGGTTGTCGATTCCGCGCAGGGAGACGGTGGGACCTTCAAGATCGATTTCCGCGCTATGGTTGAGCACGATATCCAGTATCACTTCGATACCGGCGGCGTGCAGCGCCTTAACCGCATCGCGAAACTCATCCAGGGCGCGCGTCGGGTCGCTGGCATAGCGCGGATCCAGCGCGAACCATGCCAGCGGGTTGTAGCCCCAGTAGTTGCTCAACCCCATCCGCTGCAGTCGCGGCTCGCTGGCGAACTGCGCCACCGGCAACAGCTCAAGGGCGCTAATGCCCAGCGATTTGAAGTAAGCGATCATTACCGGGTGGCCCAGCGCCTTATAAGTTCCGCGAATGGCTTCCGGCAGCTGCGGATTAAGCAGGGTGAGCCCTTTCACGTGCGCTTCATAAATCACCGTTTCCCCCCACGGGGTACGCGGCGGTTGATCGCCCAGCCAGTCGTAATGCAGATCCACGACCTGCGATTTTGGCGCTATCGCGGCGCTGTCGCGATGATCCGGCTGCCACATTCCGCCGTGCAGGCGTTCGTCGTCCGGCAGCTCGCCTTCCACCCGGTGCGCGCAGGGATCGAGCAGCAGCTTGGCCGGGTTAAAGCGGTGTCCCTGCGCCGGATCCCAGGGACCATGCACCCGGTAGCCGTAACGCAGGCCCGGCCCGACGGCAGCCAGCCAGCCGTGCCAGATGTCGCCGCTGCGCGCCGGGAGATCGAAGCGTTGCTCGTTGCCCTGCTCGTCGAACACGCACAGCTCCACCCGCTCCGCGTGGGCGGAGAAGAGGGCGAAGTTCACCCCTTTGCCGTCATAGCTGGCGCCCAACGGCGCAGGTTTGCCTGCCGCGAGGTTGGTCATTGCGCCTCCCGGACCAGCCAGATCGTCGCCAGCGGCGGCAGGGTCAGGGACAGCGAATGTTCGCGACCGTGGCTGGGGATAGCATCGCTTTCCACCACGCCGCCGTTGCCCTGGTTGCTGCCGTGATAGTGCATTGAGTCGGTATTCAACGCCTCGCGCCAGCGGCCCGGCTGGTTGATGCCGAAGCGGTAGTCATGGCGCGGTACCGGCGTGAAGTTGCTGGCGACGATAATCTCGTTCCCGGCCCGGTCGCGGCGCACAAAGACAAACACCGAGCGCTCATGGTCGTCGACCACCAGCCATTCGAAGCCGTACGGGTCGAAATCCAGCTCGTGCAGCGCCTTATGGTGGCGATAGGTATGGTTCAGGTCGCGCACCAGCCGCTGAACGCCGTGGTGCCAGTTGTCGCCGCCCTCCAGCAAGTGCCAGTCGAGGCTGGTGTCATGGTTCCACTCGCGGCCCTGAGCGAACTCATTGCCCATAAACAGCAGCTTTTTCCCCGGGAAGGCGAACAGCCAGCCGTAGTAGGCGCGCAGGTTAGCGAACTTCTGCCAGGCATCCCCCGGCATGCGGTCGAGAATCGATTTTTTGCCGTGCACCACTTCATCGTGGGAGAGCGGCAGCACAAAGTTCTCGGTGTAGTTGTAGAGCATGCCGAAGGTCATTTTGTCGTGATGGTAGCGGCGATGCACCGGATCGAGCTTCATGTAATCCAGGGTGTCATGCATCCAGCCGAGGTTCCATTTGAACCAGAAACCGAGGCCGCCGCCGGCTGGCGGACGGGTTACCCCGGCGAAATCGGTGGACTCTTCCGCCATGGTGACCGCGCCCGGCGTCTGTTCGCCAAGGATGCGGTTGGTGTTGCGCAGAAACTCAATGGCTTCCAGATTTTCCCGGCCGCCGTATTCGTTAGGGATCCACTCCCCCACCTTGCGGCTGTAGTCGCGATAGATCATCGAGGCCACCGCGTCGACGCGCAGCGCATCGATGCCGAAGCGTTCGATCCAGTACAGCGCGTTACCCACCAGGTAGTTGCTGACTTCCCGACGTCCGTAGTTGTAGATCAGGGTATTCCAGTCCTGGTGATATCCCTCGCGCGGATCGCTGTGCTCATACAGCGAAGTGCCGTCAAACGAGGCAAGGGCAAAATCATCCGCCGGAAAGTGGCCGGGCACCCAGTCAAGAATGACGTTCAGCCCGGCGGCGTGCGCGGCGTTGATAAAGTAACGGAAATCGTCACGAGTGCCGAAACGGCGGGTCGGTGCATAGAGGCCGGTAGGTTGATAGCCCCAGCTGCCGTCGAACGGGTGTTCGTTAACCGGCAGCAGCTCGAGATGGGTGAAGCCCATCCATTTCGCGTAGGGGACCAGCTGGTCGGCCAGCTCGCGGTAGCTCAGCCAGAAATTATTGTCGGTATGGCGGCGCCAGGAGCCGAGATGCACTTCATAGATAGAGATCGGGGCATCAAACTGGTTCGCCGCTCTGCGGTCCGCCGGCTGTTCCACTTTGGGCGGCAAGTCGCAGATAAGCGAGGCGCTTTCCGGACGCATTTGCGACTCAAAGGCATAAGGATCGGCTTTGACCCGCAGGTGGCCGTGGGCGTCAATCAGTTCGAATTTATACAGCTGGCCATTGTGCGCGCCGGGAACGAACAGCTCCCAGATCCCGGACTCTTTGCGGAATCGCATCGGGTGGCGTCGGCCGTCCCAGTAGTTAAACTGCCCCACCACCGAGACGCGGCGGGCGTTCGGCGCCCACACCGAGAAACGGGTGCCGGTAACGCCGTCCATGGTGGCGGCATGCGCGCCCAGCGTTTCGTAAGGGCGCAGGTGGGTCCCTTCCGACAGCAGCCAGACGTCAAGATCCTGCAGCAGCGGACCAAAGCGATAAGGGTCATCAATCAGATTCTGCTGTCCGTGCCAGGTGACGGCCAGCTGATAGCGAAAGGCGTTTTTACGCCGCGGCAGAACGCCGCTGAAAAAACCACGCGAGTCGAGGCATTCGAGCTTGCCGACTTTGCGTCCGGTTTTTGGTTCAATAACCCACACATCGGTGGCATCGGGTAATAATGCGCGCACTTCCAGCCCGGCGTCGGTACGGTGCATGCCGAGCACGGAAAAAGGGTCCGCGAAATGACCGGCGATTAGCGCATTAATCACGTCTCTATCGATATGATTAGACATGCTTTCATCCTGTTGTAAGTGTCGCTCATTCCTGTAACTGGCGACTTTTTTGACCTGAACGGCGCAGCGCTTTTTGCATCCTTCTGCTCCGTCCCACCTTCAGGTAAGGAATTCCTTACTTAAAGCATAGCCAAGGCTGAGTTACCTCCGTGGGGAAAAATCTAACATCCGCGTTTACTCCTTGTATTACGCAAAAAAAAAGGGGGCTCGAAGACCCCCTTTCTGTTCATCCTGCGCTTACGCCAGCTGGCGAAGCATCCGGCGCAGCGGCTCGGCGGCGCCCCACAGCAGCTGGTCGCCAACGGTAAAGGCCGACAGGTATTCCGGTCCCATATTCAGTTTACGCAGGCGTCCGACCGGGGTGGTCAGGGTGCCAGTCACCGCGGCTGGGGTCAGCTCGCGCATGGTAATGTCGCGATCGTTCGGTACCACTTTGGCCCACGGGTTGTGCGCGGCCAGTAGCTCCTCAACGGTCGGGATAGAGACATCTTTTTTCAGCTTGATGGTGAACGCCTGGCTGTGGCAGCGCAGCGCGCCAACGCGGACGCACAGGCCGTCTACAGGGATAACGGACGAGGTGGCGAGGATCTTGTTGGTCTCCGCCTGGCCTTTCCACTCTTCGCGGCTCTGGCCGTTATCCAGTTGTTTGTCGATCCACGGGATCAGGCTGCCCGCCAGCGGAACGCCGAAGTTATCCACCGGCAGCTCGCCGCTGCGGGTCAGTGACGTCACTTTGCGCTCGATATCCAGAATGGCGGAAGCCGGGTCCGCCAGCTCTGTCGCGACGTGGTTGTGCAGCTGGCCCATCTGGCTCAGCAGTTCGCGCATATGACGCGCGCCGCCGCCGGAAGCCGCCTGGTATGTCGCCACGCTGACCCACTCCACCAGCTCCTGGGCAAACAGGCCGCCGAGGGACATCAGCATCAGGCTGACGGTACAGTTGCCGCCGACAAAGGTTTTTACGCCGTTGTTCAGGCCGGCGGTGATCACGTCCTGGTTAACCGGGTCGAGGATAATGATCGCATCGTCCTTCATGCGCAGCGAAGAGGCCGCGTCAATCCAGTAACCCTGCCAGCCGCTTTCGCGCAGCTTCGGGTAAATCTCGTTGGTGTAATCGCCGCCCTGGCACGTGACAATAATGTCCAGTGCCTTCAGCGCGTCCAGATCGAACGCATCCTGAAGCGTGCCACCGGTGCTACCGCCGAATGACGGCGCTGGCTGTCCCAGCTGGGAGGTAGAGAAGAACACCGGGCGAATGGCGTCGAAATCGCGCTCTTCAACCATGCGTTGCATGAGAACAGAGCCGACCATTCCGCGCCAGCCGATAAAACCAACATTTTTCATAACGTATTCCTGCGAGGTGTGTGCTGTTTGTGCCTGGCCAGTTTCCAACTGGAATATCCCTCACCTTACAAAATGCAGCTAAAGTCGCAAGTGAAATTAATCAATGATTGCTGAACAATCAGAAAAGCAACTTATCCTGCGCATTGTCCACCGTCGCTGGTAGTCGTCAAAAGCGCAATGATTATCGGGGAAATCACCCAGGGAATGGAACATTTTCCGTTGCGATTTTATTGATCCTGATTATGGATTAAGCACGAAATCGGCTGATTTTCCCCTTGCCAAAAAGAAGCAACAAACCCAGGTGCAGCAAGGCTTGCTGAAGGATACGAGCATCGTCGTAGCGCTAATAAGGGCGAGGAGCCGGAAGAGAAAAGAGGCAAAAATCGCGGCTTATTGCCGGGAAGCCAGGGTAAACGGCGTTACCCTGGCTTTTGGCCTCCCGCGAGCGGGTGACGAACAGACTTAGCTCAGCAGCTGGAAGGCAATCATGCCGACAATCGCCCCGGTGGTGCCGAGGATGGTTTCCATCATCGTCCAGGTTTTCAGCGTCTGGGCTTCGGTGGCGCCGGTAAATTTACCGAACAACCAGAAGCCGGCGTCGTTCACGTGGCTCACCACAATCGAGCCGCCGGCGATACAGATAGATAATGCCGCCATCTGCGCGCCGCTGTAGTTCAGCTGCTCAATCACCGGCATCACCAGGCCGACAGCCGTCAGGCACGCCACGGTGGCAGATCCCTGGATGATACGCACCGCCGCCGCCAGCACGAAGCAGGTAATGGCGATCGGCAGCCCCATGCCGGTCAGCGCTTCACCAAGCGCCGGGCCGACGCCGGAGTCAACCAGCACCTGCTTGAAGACGCCGCCAGCCCCGATCACCAGCAGGATAATTCCCGCCGGCTGCAGCGCATGGCCGCAGATCTCCATTACCCGGTCTTTCGCCATCCCCTGACGTACCGCCAGGCCGTAGATCGCCACCAGGCAGGCCACCAGGATCGCGGTGAACGGGTGACCGATAAATTCGAACCATTCGTAAGCGGTAGACCCCACCGGCACAAAGCGCGCGGCGATGGTTTTCAGGCCTACCAGCACCAGCGGTAGCAGGATCAGCGACAGGCTGAAGCCGAAGGAGGGCATTTTGCCTTCGCCGAGATGCGGCTCGGTCACGTCGTCAGGAATATGCAGCTCAACGTAGCGGCTGATGAAGTTGCCCCACAGCGGCCCGGCGATAATCATCCCCGGAATTGCCGCGCACAGGCCAATCAGGATCATCCAGCCAAAGTCGGCGTGCATTTGCGACGCCAGCAGCATCGGCGCCGGTCCCGGCAGCAGGAACGCTGCGGCGGCGGCCACCCCGGCAAACAGCGGGATCACCAGCTTCACGAGGTTAGTGCCGGTATGGCGCGCCATCGAGAAGGCGACGCTGATCAGTAGTACGATCGCCACTTCGAAAAACAGCGGCAGCGCGCAGATGAGGCCGGCGAGACCAATCGCATAGTGCGCGCGATTGTGGCCGAAGGATTTGAGCATCTTGACGGCAATCTGATCGACCGCCCCCGTTTCATGCAGGATCTTACCGAACATCGCGCCCAGCGCGACGACGATCGCCAGGAAGCCCAGCGTACCGCCCATCCCCTTCTCCATCGTCGCCGCGATTTTATCCAGCGGCATGCCGGAGAAGAGACCTGCACCAATAGAAACCACCATCAAAGCCACGAAGGCGTGCATCCGCGCCTTCATGACTAAAAACAGCAGCAGCAATACCGAGCCGACAGCTGTTAAAACAAGCGTTAAAGTACTCACTAGTGACTGCCTTTGTTGATCACCTCAATGGTGCTGGCCACCACGCCTTCCAGCGGCTGGTCGATATCGACGATAAGCACATCGCTCTCGTCGGCGCCTGGTTCCTGCAGCGTTTCAAACTGCGTCACCAACATTTGGGTTTTGAAGAAGTGCCCTTTACGCGCCTTCAGACGGTTTTCGATCACCTCGAAGTCGCCTTTCAGGTAGATGAAGGAGAGGTTCGGGTTGCCCTTGCGCAGAATGTCGCGATAGCTCTTCTTCAGCGCCGAGCAGACGATCAGCGACACCTTATTGGTACGCTGCATGGCAAACGCGGCGTCATTTAACGCCTGCAGCCACGGGGTACGGTCGTCATCGTTGAGCGGCTCACCGGAAGCCATCTTGGTGATATTGCTGCGCGGATGCAGAAAGTCGCCGTCGAGAAACGCGGCATGCAGCTGATGCGCCACTTCGCTGGCGACAGCGGATTTTCCGCTGCCGGAAACGCCCATCAGAACGTAGACGTGGTGATCATGATTAGTCGTGCTCAAAGCATCCTCCCACCGGACAGGTACGCCGCGCCGTGGCTGACTCATTGAGCGCGAAGGCGGCATATCGGTTAATTGTTACGGGTAACTGTTATCGGTAACATTGTCATGCCGGACCTGTGGAGAAGCAATATCCATTCGTGCCAGATGTGAATATGTGTGATCTACTTCAAACTTGTCAGTTTAAATTGATCCGCCCGGTGACAATGTGAAACCTAAATCTAACATCTTAGGGGTAATCGCTTCGCCACGAATGCGCGCCAGCAGACGTTCGGCGCCGATGCGCCCCATCCGCTCACGCGGAGTCAGGACGCTGGCCAGCCGCGGCTCCATCACCTGGCCGATATCGTGGCCGTGGAAACCGGCAATTGCCATATCATCGGGGATCTTCAGCCCCAGGCGCTGGCACTCAAAGGCCGCGCCGACCGCGAGGTCATCGTTGGTGCAAAAGATGCCGTCAAGCTGCGGGTATTCGCGACGCGCCTGGCGCATCAGCTCAATCCCGGATGAATAGGACGAGGACTGCTCCACCATCACGCTGTAGGGCGTCATACCGGCGTCGCGCATCGCCTGCTCGTACCCCTTCTGTTTGATGATAGTACGTTCATCAAGACGCGCCCCCAGATAGGCGACGTGGCGGTGGCCGCGGGCGATGATCGCCGCGGTCATCTGCCGGGCAGCGTCAAAGTTATCAAACCCGACCGCAATATCGAGGCATGGCGACCGGCTGTCCATCAGCTCCACCACCGGAATGCCGGCGACTTCAATCATCTTCAGGGTGCGGGGCGTATGGGTGCGTTCGGTGAGGATCAGGCCGTCAATGTTCCAGGAGAGCATTGATTCGAGGCGTTTCTCTTCCATTTCCGGCTTGTAGCCGTAGTGCGCCAGCATGGTTTGATAGCCGAAGGCGTCGGTGACGCTTTCAATACCGCGCAGCACTTCCGAGAACACCTGGTTGGTTAACGATGGCAGCAGCACGCCAATCGCGCGGCTGGTGGCGTTGGAGAGAATGTCAGGGGCGCGATTGGGAATATAACCCAGTTCATCGAGGGCAACGGCAATCTTGCCACGCAGCGCTTCGGAGACCTGCTCCGGGTTGCGTAAATAGCGACTGACCGTCATTTTGGTCACGCCGACAAGATCGGCTACATCCTGAAGTACGGGTCTTTTCTTTTTCATCGTCCTGACTGTGATCAACGGGGAAACATTTTCTCAGTTTATCACGGACAAAGCGCAACCTTCCCTCATGTTAGGGAAGGTTGCGCAATTTATTTATACCCATCATAGTTCAAGTTGCATGCGCGTTGGCTTTCCTCGCTCACCCCAGTCACTTACTTATGTAAGCTCCTGGGGATTCGCTGCGTCGCCGCCTTCCTGCAACTCGCATTATTTTGGGTATAGACTACCTCAGATAACTATCAAACCGGCGGCAGATCGAACAGCAGGATTTCGCTATCGCTGTCGGCATGAACCGAAATCGCCTGCTCATCCCAGATGGCCAGACCATCGCTGGTGGTAGCTTTGGTACCGTTGATGGTCACTTCGCCTTTGACGACCTGGATCCAGACGCGGCGTTCCGCAGCAATCTGGTGAACCGACTGCTCATCTTTCAGCAGCGCCCAGCGATACAGTTCCATATCCTGGTACACCTTCAGCGAGCCATCTCGCGCATCCGGCGACAGCACCAGCTGTTTGCCCTGGGCGGCGTCGAAGCGGCGCTGCTCATAGCGCGGGGTAATGCCGGTTTCTTCCGGAATAATCCAGATCTGGTACAGACGCAGACGATCGGTTTTGCTCGGATTGTACTCAGAGTGACGCACCCCGGTACCCGCGCTCATGATCTGAAACTCGCCCGCCGGCACCTGCTCTTTGTTGCCCATGCTGTCCTGGTGCTCCACCGCCCCTTCCAGCACATAGGTCAGGATCTCCATGTCTTTGTGCGGGTGGGTACCGAAGCCCTGACCGGCGTCGATGACGTCATCGTTAATCACCCGCAGGGCGGAGAAGCCCATAAAGTTCGGGTCGTAATAGTTGGCGAAAGAGAAAGTATGCCAGGAATCCAGCCAGCCATGGTTAGCATGGCCACGTTCGTTCGCTTTGCGTAAGTAGATCATGTTGCACCCCCATATGTTTTCGATGGAGTCAGTGTGGACCCATTTCGCCAACGATCATAGAGGGTGAAAATTGACTCCTCTGTTCAAAAAATATGAACAAGCGCAGAGGAGCCGATTGGGCTTATTTCACCAGAGTAATAGTGGCCGGTGATGGCTGCTCAAAGCCGCGCTGCAGGATCTCCATATTGGTAAGAACGTCAGATTCCTTGACGTAATTTGGCTGGCCATTGACGAGGGTATCGTACAGCGCGTCGTATACCCGGCCATAGTCGCCGCTCTCCAGCGGGACCGCTTCGCGCACCGTCTCCCCCGCGTCGTTGACATACACCAGCTCGCCGACGCTGTCATCCGCGCCAAAGCCCGGCTCGCCCGGCATGATATTGGCTTTCAGGCTGGTTTCCTGCTGGTCGATACCATATTTCACAAACGAGCCTTTATGGCCGTGGACGATGAATTTCGGGTAGTCGATCTGCACCAGATGGCTGGTCTTAACGATAGCCTTCAGATCGCCGTAGAACAGCTGGGCCTCAAAGGTATCGTCCGGGTTAGCTTTGTTGCGCAGCGAGCGCAGATCGTAAGCAACATGGTCCGGGCGGCCGAACAGCGAAATAATCTGGTCCAGGGTATGTACGCCAAGGCCATAGAACTCGCCGTTTTGCGGACCGCCAGGGTTGGTCTCCGCCAGCGGGCGGTAGTTGTCAAAATGGCTTTCGATCTCCACCAGTTCGCCAAGCTTGCCGCTCTCAATCACCTTCTTGGTGGTCAGGAAGCAGGAATCGAAGCGGCGGTTCTGGTAGGGCGTCACCGTCAGGCCTTTGCTGTTCGCCAGCGCAAACAGGGTTTTGGCTTCCTCCAGCGTCGGGGTGAACGGCTTTTCCACCAGCACATTTTTCCCCGCCTCCAGCGCCTTTTTCGCATATTCAAAATGGCTGTCGGCATGGGTGCAGACCACCACCAGCCTGACCTGCGGGTCGTTTAATACTTCATCGAGATCGCTGGTGAAATGGATGTGGGAATACTGCGGCGCCTGCTCTTCGGGCTTCGCCCGACGGCGGTAGATGTGCGCCACCTGCCAGCGGTCCTGGCGGTGTAATACGTAAGGAAGATGGTAGCGGGTGGTGCTTTTGCCGAAGCCAATAAATGCGCAGTGCAGAGTCATAACGCTGTCCTTAGTGAATGAACTACCTTCAACCATAGCGCAAGCCGGGACATGACTTCATCCTCTCAGTCCGTTTTCCGTGAAGATTCGTCAAAAAAATAGGTAGCGCACTACTTATACGTAATTATTAATAACTAATTGATTAATAAGTGATTAAATCACCATTTTCCGGCTAAACCTCTTGATCTCAATGGCGAAACTGCGGATAAGTGGAGGGCAAACCAGGACGTTGCTGATGACTAACGGAGTAGCCAGCCGCTGCTAATGGACAAACAGTATCTCGCCTTAAACGGCGCCCTTTTTTTCTGGCTTCTCGCGCTGATCGCCTGGTCTGTCGATGCGATCGTGCCGGCGCGCCTGGCGGCCGCCTGCGCGCTGGTCGCCTTCCTCCTCCATAGCCAACGGAACAAGATTAACCCAATGTTTATTAAGAAAAATAAAACGGAACCCCAGACTTCAGAAGTGGTCACGCCTCCGGCAAATAACCCAGAATCCCCAACGGTCGCCAGTAAAAAACAAGAGACCACGGTCATCGCCAGCGGGGTGCATTTCGTTGGCAATATTGTCGCCAGCGGCCATGTCTACATTCACGGCCAGCTTACCGGCAACATTGAGGCTAAAGAACATCTGATTAAGGTGATGCGTGAAGGCCAGGTGGAGGGCAACATCAGCTGCCGGGAGCTGATTATTGACGGCAAGGTGCAGGGCCAGTGTCGCGGCGACAGTATCACCATTGAGGAGCATGGCAATTTGGATGGCACCCTCACCTATCGCTCGCTGGCGATTAAAAAGGGCGGCCTGTTCACCGGCAGCGCCGAGGTGCTGGCCGCGGCGGAAAGCAAAAGTCATCTCATCGGCCTGGTTGCGGAAGACGGCGTGACGTCCGCCAGGCCGCAAAGCGCCTGAGATTGCAGCAAAAAAAAAGCCAGCACCCGGCTGGCTAAAGTAATACTGGAAGCAATGTGAGCAATGTCGTGCTTTCAGGCTTTCCGCAGGGGTCTTCCTGAATGCAGGACAATAATAATCATTCTCATTCGCACTTGTCTATCTTTTTTTGCAAAAAACAACATTGACTCCCCGGCTGCCGTCAGAGATGGTGAAGGGGAATCAACCACCAAAAAGAGGATAAGGGAATGAGTGACATAGTGATACGCCATGCCGAACCGCGCGATGCTGAACCTTTACGTATGCTGATGGCGCACCCGGAGGTCTATCATGACACGCTACAGATCCCTTACCCCGCCATGGAAGCCTGGCAGGAGAAGCTACAGCCCAAACCCCATACCTTCCATCTGGTAGCGACGCTGGACGATCGGGTTACCGGGCATCTGTCGCTCCATGTCGAGCCGCGCCCTCGCCGCAGCCACGTTGCGACCTTTGGTATGGCGGTTTCAGCAGGCCATCAGGGCCGCGGTATCGGCAGCGCCCTGATGCGCGAGATGATCGACCTGTGCGATAACTGGCTGCGCGTTGACCGCATCGAGTTGACGGTGTTCGCCGATAACGAGCCAGCGATTGCGGCGTACAAAAAACACGGTTTTGAGATCGAAGGCACCGGCAAGCGTTACGCGCTGCGCAACGGTGAGTATGTGGATGCGTATTATATGGCGAGAATGAAGTAGCTTATTGCCGGGTGGCGGCTTCGCCTTACCCGGCCTATGTTCGTGCCGTGGTTGGCCCGGTAAGCGCAACAGCGCCACCGGGCAACATATCAATACCCCGCCGTTAAATCATCCGGCGAACGCGGATCGGAGGCGCCATACAGCATCCCGTCCGGCCCCACCATAATGCTCTGGGTACTGCCCATCGCCTCTTTCAGCGCCACTTTCTGCCCCTTCGCCTCCAGCAGCTTCAGGGTATCCGGGCTAAAGCCTTTCTCTACCCGCAGCTCATCCGGCAGCCATTGATGGTGAAAACGCGGGGCGTTGGTGGCTTCTGCGACGTTCATCCCGAAATCGATGGTATTGACCACCATCTGCAGTACGGTGGTGATGATCCGGCTGCCCCCGGGACTGCCCGTCACCAGCCAGGTTTTGCCGTCTTTCACCACAATGGTCGGCGACATCGACGACAGCGGGCGTTTTTTCGGCTCCACCGCATTGGCGTCGCCGCCCACCAGGCCATAGACGTTAGGCACGCCGGGCTTCGCCGAGAAATCATCCATCTGGTTATTCAGCAGAATGCCGGAGTCGCCGGCCACAATGCCGGTACCGAAGGTGGTATTCAGCGTATAGGTCACCGCCACCGCATTGCCCTCTTTATCCACCACCGAGAAATGGGTGGTCTGGTTGCTTTCATAGGGCGCCAGTTTGCCCGGGCGGATCTGGCTGGAAGGCTTCGCCTTATTGACGTCGATCTCAGCGGCGATCGCTTTGGCGTAGGCTTTGCTGGTCAGCGCCTGCCACGGCACTTTGACGAAGTCAGGATCGCCGAGATATTCAGAGCGGTCGGCATAGGCGTGTTTCTCCGCCTCCGCCATCACCTGCATGGCGTCGGCGCTGCCGAAGCCATATTTCTGCAGATCGAAGTTTTCGAGGATATTGAGGATCTGCACGATGTGGATCCCGCCGGAAGACGGCGGCGGCATGGAATAAACCTCATACCCGCGATATTCGCCGCTAATCGGCGTGCGCTCCACCGCCTTATAGTTAGCGAGGTCGGCTTTGGTGATAAGCCCGCCGTGCTTTTTCATCTCCTCAGCGATCTGGTCGGCGATGGCGCCTTTATAGAAGGCATCCGGACCGTGCTCGGCAATCAGCTCGAGGCTTTTCCCCAGGTTCTTCTGTACCAGCCGGTCGCCCTTCTTTAGCGGCTCGCCGTTCTTCCAGAAGATCGCTTTGCTGTTTTCGTGCTGCGGGATCACTTCGCTGCCGTAGGTCTTCAGATCGTCCGCCAACGCATCGTTAACGATAAAGCCCTCTTCCGCCAGCTTAATCGCCGGGCGGATCACTTTGTTCAGCGGCATGGTGCCGTATTTTTCCAGGGCAAGAGAGAAACCGGCGACGCTGCCTGGCGTGCCGGAGGCGAGATGCGAGGTGAGCGATTTTTTACTGTCCGGGTTACCCTGATCGTCAAGGAACATGTCGCGGGTGGCCTGCTCCGGCGCCATTTCGCGGAAATCGATGGCCGTGGTCTTGCCGTCTTTCGTACGCAGCAGCATAAAACCGCCGCCGCCGATATTCCCGGCCTGCGGATGGGTGACCGCCAGCGCGTAGCCGACCGCCACCGCCGCATCGACGGCGTTGCCGCCCTGGCGCAGAATGTCCACACCGACGCGGGTGGCCAGGGCATCCACCGAGGCCACCATCCCCTGTCGGGCGCGAACCGGGTGGAACACATCCTCCTCTACGCCATAAGAGACCGGCGGCGGCGGTGGCGGACTGGCGGCAACGGTAAAACTCCCGCCCGCCAGCAACGCAGCGATGACCACCTGACGCCAGATTGTTGTTTTTATCATTGTCTTACTCCTGATAGGTAGGTTTCATTCCCCGCTTAAGCCTGGTTGATAACTCCTAAAAAATCATTGTTATGGCGGATTCGAGGTACACTTAAGTGATCCCACGCACGGGAGGAGAAAACCATGAAAGCGATGTTATTTCTGGCGGCGCTGATGCCGCTCGGCGTTTTAGCCCAGCCAATCAATATTGATAACAACCCCAATCAGCCGGGTTACGTGGTCCCCAGCCAGCAGCGCATGCAAAATGAGATGAAGGTGCAGCAACAGCAGCAGCAGAGCATGCTGAAGCAGAATCTGAACAATCAGACTCGCTCCCAGCAGCAGCATCTGCAAAACCAGCTGCAGACCAATCAGCAGCGTGCCGCACAGGGCGGGAATATCAATCCGCCGCAGCAGGTACTGCCGAACAATAATGGAGGGATGCTGCGGCAGACCAACCCGTAAAGGCCAGCCGCCGCGCAGTGGATATTAAGGCTGGAAATCCGGCCCGATGACGTCAATGGCATCGGTGCAGATGCAGTCTACGCCCCAGCGCAGCAGCTCGGCGGCGCGCTGGGGTTTGTTAACGGTATACACCAGGATATGCAGGCCGGCCTGTTTCAGGCTTGCCACCCGCCCGGCGTCCAGCAGCTTGTGGTTGAGGTGAATGGACACGCAGCCCAGCCGGGTGGTCAACTCCCGCCAGTCATCGCGCCACTCATCCAGCAGCAGCCCGCGCGGCAGCTCGGGAGCGGCTTCCTGCGCCGCCTCCAGGGCATCGATTTCAAACGACGACAGCAGCGGCGCGGTCATTCCCGCCCACAGCTCCCGTGCCGCCAGGGCCACCACGTTGCCGGTCTGCGGCCCAAGGCCAGTGGTCGGTTTAATTTCGATATTCGCCATCATGCCGTGACGGCGGCAGCGCTCCGCCACCTGGGAGAGCAGCGGCAGCGGCTCGCCCTTAAATTCACGGCTGAACCAGCTGCCAGCATCGACCTTCAGCAGATCGTCCCATGGCAGCTCCCCCGCCACGCCCCAGCCGTTGCTGGTGCGTTCGAGATTATCGTCATGCAGCAGAAAGATCTGCCCGTCCTTTGACAGCTTGGCGTCAAATTCAATCATCGTATGCCCGTAGCGGGCGCCAACATCGATAGCCGCCAGGGTGTTCTCCGGCGCCAGTTTACCGCCGCCGCGATGGGCGACGATACGGGGATAAGGCCAGTTACTCATGCGCGTTGTCCTGTTTCACCATCAAAGAGGTGCAGATGTTCCAAAGGCAGATGCAGCCATAGCGTGCTGCCTGCCGCCGGACGCTGCTGGTGCGGCAGTCTGACCACCAGCTTCTGTTCGCCCCAGCGCCCGTGGGCGAGGTTATCGGCACCTAAAATTTCCAGGGTGTCCATCAGCAGCGGAATGCCGCCTTGCGCCTGCGAGCTTAAGATAAAATGCTCCGGGCGGATACCGAGCGTCATTTTACGCCCGGCGTGGCGCCGATGCTCATGATTCGTCGGCAGCTGCATGCCGCCCGCCAGCTCAAAGCGACCGCCGTCATCGCTGATGCGCCCTTCCAGTAGGTTCATGGCCGGGCTGCCGATAAAGCTCGCCACAAAGCGGCTGGCCGGCTTCTCATATACTTCGACCGGGGTGCCGATCTGCTCGGCAACGCCTTTGTTCATCACCATCACCCGCTGGGCGAGGGTCATCGCCTCCACCTGGTCATGGGTAACGTACAACGAGGTGGTTTTCAGGCGGCGATGCAGCTGCTGCAGCTCAAGACGCATCTGCACGCGCAGCTTGGCGTCGAGGTTTGACAACGGTTCGTCGAAGAGGAATACCGCCGGGTCGCGCACGATGGCGCGGCCCATCGCCACGCGCTGGCGCTGGCCGCCGGAGAGCTCGCGCGGGCGGCGCTTGAGCAGGCCGTCCAGCTCAAGAATACGCGCCGCCTCCTGCACCCGCTCGGCGATCAATCCCTTACCCATGCCGCGGATCTTCAGCCCCCACGCCATGTTCTCTTCCACGCTCATATGCGGATAAAGGGCATAGTTCTGGAACACCATGGCGATACCGCGATCCTTCGGCTCCATCTCGGTCACCCGCTTGCGGTCGATCCAGATATCGCCGCTGGTCACCCGCTCCAGTCCGGCGACCATCCGCAGCAGCGTAGATTTCCCGCAGCCCGACGGGCCGACCATAACGATAAATTCCCCGTCCGCCACGTCCAGCGTCAGCGGTTGAATCACCTGGGTTTTGCCATCCCAGCTTTTGCTTACTGCCTGTAGTTTTAAACCAGCCATTTTATTTCTCACTATCGACCAGGCCACGCACAAACGCGCGCTGCATGGCTAAAACGATGACAACCGGCGGGATCAGGGTCAGCAGCATCGCCGCCATCACCTGATTCCACTGGGTAGTACCTTCGCCGGTGGCGATCATGCCTTTGATGCCGGCGACGGCGGTGCCAAGATTCACATCCTGAATAATCAGCAACGGCCACAGATACTGGTTCCAGCCGTAGATAAAGGTGATGACGAACAGCGCGGCGAGGTTGGTTTTCGACAGCGGCAGCACGATGTCGCGAAAAAAGCGCATCGGCGAAGCGCCATCGATACGCGCCGCTTCAATCAGCTCGTCCGGCAGGGTCATAAAGAACTGGCGGAACAGGAAGGTGGCGGTGGCCGAGGCCATTAGCGGCAGCGTAAGCCCGGCGTAGCTGTCGAGCATTTTTAGATTGGCGATCACTTCCACCGTCGGGAAAATACGCACCTCGACCGGCAGCATGAGGGTGATAAAGATCAGCCAGAAGAACAGGTTACGCAGCGGAAAGCGGAACCAGACGATGGCGAACGCCGAAAGCATCGACACCACGATTTTGCCTACCGTAATGGCGAACGCCATGATGAAGCTGTTGAGCATCATCAGCCAGAACGGCGCGCTGTTGACGCCGACGCCGTTCACCCAGATGGTCTTCATGTTCTCCAGCAAATGTCCGCCGGGGATCAGCGTCATCGGCGTTTCGAACACCGATTGGTTATCCAGCGTCGCCGCCACGAAGGCAACATACAGCGGGAATAAAATGACGGCGATGCCCAAAATCAGCATGGTGTGGCTGAAAATCGTCAGCCCGCGACGGTTCTCAATCATTGGTAACGCACCTTACTTTCAACGTAACGGAACTGCACCACCGTCAGGATAATGACGAGGAACATCAGCACCACCGACTGCGCGGCGGAAGCGGAAAGATCGAGCCCGGCGAAACCTTCGCGATAGATTTTGTAAATCAGGGTGGTGGTCGCCTGCACCGGGCCGCCGGCGGTGGCAGCATCGATCACCGGGAAGGTGTCGAAGAAGGCGTAAACCAGGTTGACCACCAGCAGGAAGAAACTTACCGGCGCAATCAGCGGCAGCGCCAGCTTGAAGAAGCGGCGGATTGGTCCGGCGCCGTCGATGGCAGCGGCCTCAACCAGCGAACGCGGGATCGACTGCAGCGCGGCGAAGAAAAACAGGAAGTTGTAACTTATCTGCTTCCATACCGAGGCAAAGACCACCAGGAACATCGCCTGGCCGCTGTTCTGCGCGTGGTTCCAGTCGTAGCCCAGCTCGCCAAGGAAGTGAGTGATCAGCCCGCGCCCGGGGTTAAAGAGGAAGATCCACAGCACCGCCGCGACGGCGGGGGCCACGGCGTACGGCAGCAGCATCAGCGTTTGATAAAAGCGGCTGCCGCGCACCACGTAGTCGACCAGCGCGGCGAAAAACAGCGAAATGAGCAGGCCGCTGACAGTCACCAGGGCGCTGAATTTTATGGTGGTCCAAAATGAGTCCAGATAGTACGGGTCATGGAACAGCGCAACGAAGTTATCCAGGCCGACGAACTGGCTGGAGAGGCCAAACGGGTCGACGCTCTGTAGCGAATACCACAGCGCTTCGCCCGCGGGCCAGATAAAGAAAATCAGCGTGATAATCAGCTGCGGCGCGACCAGCACGTAGGGCAGCCAGCGCGAGCGGAATACCGGACGGGATGATGACATGGAGATTGGGTTCCTGAACAATGCCGGGTGGCGGCTACGCCTTACCCGGCCTACATAGGGCACATCGTAGGCCCGGTAAGCGCAGCGCCACCGGGCAAGTTACAGATTACGATTTGGTCGCTTGTTCGAAGCGGCGCAGCAGCTGATTCCCACGCTGAACGGCGGAATCAAGCGCCTGTTGCGGGGTTTTCTTGCCGGTCCACACGCTCTCCAGCTCTTCATCGACGATGGTGCGGATTTGCGGCATGTTGCCCAGGCGCAGGCCTTTGGTGAACGGCAACGGCGGCTTGTTCAGCATCTGGCGGGTGGCGATATCGGCGCCCGGGTTCTTATCATAGAAGCCCTGCTGGCGGGTCAGATCGTAGGCCGCGGTGGTGATCGGCAGATAGCCGGTTTTCTGGTGCCACTCGGCGGCGTTTTCCGGTTTGGTCAGGAAGTCGAGGAACTTCGCCACGCCGGTGTAGGTCTCTTTGTCTTTGCCCTGCATCACCCACAGGCTGGCCCCGCCAATGATAGCGTTCTGCGGCGCGCCTTTCACATCGGCATCGTAAGGCATCATGCCGACGCCGTAGTTAAATTTGGCGTACTGGCGGATATCGGCCAGCGAGCCGGACGAGGCAGTGGTAATGGCACAATCGCCGTTATAGAACTTTTCAGTGGACTCGTCTTTACGCCCGAAGTAGCTGAAATCGCCCTTCTTGTTCATCTCTTCGAGCAGCGCGATATGCTTCACCTGCTCCGGCTTATTGAACTCAAGAACCGCGTCGGTGCCGTCAAAGCCATTATTTTTCGTCGCCACCGGCAGACCATGCCAGGCGCTGAAGTTCTCGATCTGGATCCAGCCCTGCCAGCCGCTGGCGTAGCCGCACTTCATCCCGGCAGCTTTCAGCTTCGCGGTGTAGGCCGCCAGATCCTGCCAGGTCTTCGGCGGCTGCTCTGGATCTAAACCGGCTTTTTTGAAGGCGTCTTTATTGTAGTACAGCACCGGGGTGGAGCTGTTAAACGGCTGGGAGAGCAGATGGCCGGTTTTCGAATCGGTGTAATACCCGGCGACCGTCGGCACAAACTGCGATTCATCAAACTTGATGCCCGCCTCGCTAAACACCTGGTAGACCGGCTTAATGGCTTTCGACGCCATCATGGTGGCGGTGCCCACTTCATACACCTGCAGGATCGCCGGCGCGTTGCCGGTACGGAAGGCGGCGATACCGGCGCTCAGGCTCTGTTCATAGTTGCCCTTGTATACCGGAACGATTTTGTAATCAGGATTGGCCGCGTTAAAGCGTTGCGCCAGAGAATCCACTTCTTTACCCAGTTCGCCTTCCATTGAGTGCCAGAACGGGATGGTGGTAACCGCCAGGGCCTGACCGGCAAAAGCCAGGCTCAGCGCCAGTCCTAAAGCTGTATGTCGTAACGATATCATCGGTTATCTCTCTTGTTGTGCCGGATGCGCGATTTCACGCGTTTTATGCTCGCGGGGTAACATGACATGTTCGAATTACAGAAAAATAACTTTTTTATTACAAAAAAAAGATAGTAACGGGTCAGAGAGATGACAAGCCGATGAAAGGATGGGGGAAGTAAAGTGGGAGCTGAGACACGGATAATATTCGTGCGATCGGCTCCCGGGGTCGGCGCAAGCGCCTCGCCCGGGCTACAACGGCTTGGGTAGCCCGGCCAAGCGAAGCGCCGCCGGGTTGCTACGAGTTAACCGTCATCCGCGCAAGCGCGCGACAATCTGTTCCAGGGTAAGTTGCCCCGCTGCAGCCTCGACGGTCATGCCGACGAAGTCTGGATTCGCCGGCAATATAATTCCATTTCGCTTTAAAAAAAGCAGGGTGATAAACAGTGCCGTACGCTTATTACCATCATTAAATATATGACCGCGAGAAATCGCCAGCAGGTGCATCGCAGCGAGTCGCCACACGTCTGTCACACCTTCATATTCAATTTTGTTTAGCACCCTATACATTATCGCTTCGGCACGCCCCGGGTCGGGCATACCGGCAACGCCAGGCGTGACGCGGAGCAGCCTGTCATGAAACTGTATTATCTCTTCCGCTGAGATAATCTGCAGCGTCATTTATCCGCAAGCTCCCTGATCTCAACACCATGAACCGCCATGATAGCCGCGAACTCATCATCCATTCTGGCCGCCTGGTAGCGTTCAAACTCTTCTGCACTAATGATGACTGCAGATTTATGCCCACGACGGGTAATGGTCACAGGTACACCTGTCACTGCGCTTTCCAGCACATCGGCCAGATTTTGCCGGGCTTCGCTATAGTTAACCGTTCTCATAAAAACCTCCAAAGCTGTACTCTTTTATTGTACAACAGACATGTACAAAAAAAGAGCCAACAGGCTCTTTTAAATGTATTCGTGCGATCGGCTCCCGGGGTCGGCGCAAGCGCCTCGCCCGGGCTACAAACCGGCGAAGCTAATGACGCCGGGTTGCGATGAATTAACCGCCGAGATAGGCGCTGCGCACCGCCTCGTTGGCCAGCAGCGCGTCGCCGGTATCCTCCAGCACCACGTGACCGTTCTCCAGCACGTAGCCGCGGTCGGCCAGCTTCAGCGCCTGGTTGGCGTTCTGCTCGACGAGGAAGATAGTCATCCCCTGCTCGCGCAGTTGCTCAATGGTATCGAAGATCTGCTGAATAATGATCGGCGCCAGCCCTAATGACGGTTCATCCAGCAGCAGCAGACGCGGCTGGCTCATCAGAGCGCGACCGATCGCCAGCATCTGCTGTTCGCCGCCGGACATGGTGCCGGCGCGCTGGATACGGCGCTCGTGCAGACGCGGAAACAGCTCATACACCCATTTGATGCGGGTCTGGAACTGATCGCGGTCGGCAAAAAAACCGCCCATCGCCAGGTTCTCTTCCACCGTCATACGCGAAAAGACGCGCCGCCCTTCCGGGACGATCGCCACCGCCTCACGCATGATCTTCGCCGTCTGCCAGTCGGTAATATCCTTACCGTCAAAGACAATGCGCCCGCTGGAGGCGCGCGGATCGCCGCACAGCGTGCCGAGCAGGGTGGTTTTCCCCGCGCCGTTGGCGCCGATAAGCGTCACAATCTCGCCCTGTTTGATATGCAGGCTGACGTTGTGCAGCGCCTGAATCTTGCCGTAGTGGGCGCTGACGTTGTCAAAAGTTAACATCGCGTTTTCCATCTTATGCCTCACCAAGGTATGCGCGGATCACGTCCGGGTTATTACGAATCTCTTCCGGCGTCCCGTTGGCCAGCGGTGTCCCCTGGTTCACGACGTAGATACGATCGGAAATGCCCATCACCAGCTTCATATCGTGTTCGATAAGCAGGATGGTGGTGTTGTGATGGTTACGCAGCTCGGCGATAAGCTCGTCCAGCTCTTTGGTCTCTTTCGGGTTCAGCCCCGCCGCGGGTTCATCGAGCATCAGAATTTCCGGCTGGGTCACCATGCAGCGGGCAATCTCCAGCCGGCGCTGGTCGCCATAGGCCAGGTTGCTGGCCTGGCGGTTAGCGTGCTCCAGCAGGCCGATACGCTCCAGCCAGGTGGCCGCGCGGTCCAGCGCTTCGCTCTGCGCCCGACGGAAGGCCGGCGTTTTCAGCAGACCGGAGAAGAGTCCGGTTTTCAGCTGCTGATGTTGCGCCACCAGCAGGTTTTCAATCACCGTCATTTCGCGGAACAGACGCACGTGCTGGAAGGTCCGCACCACGCCCATCCGGGCAATCTGCTGGCCCGGCAGCCCTTCCAGATGCTGGTCGCGCAGCAGAATGGTGCCGCCGGTAGGCTTGTAGAAACCGGTCAGGCAGTTAAAGACCGTGGTCTTCCCGGCGCCGTTGGGGCCGATCAGCGAGACGATCTCGCGCTCTCTGAGCTCCAGCGACACATTGTTGACGGCCAGCAGACCGCCGAAACGCATCATCAGGCCGCTGACGGATAATAATGGCTGACTCATGCCTGCTCTCCTTTCGCCTGACCGTTTTTCAGCTTCAACTGCACGCGCGTCATTGGCAGAAGCCCCTGCGGACGCCAGATCATCATCAGCACCATCAGGCCGCCGAGCATTAACATGCTGTATTCGTTAAAGTCACGCATCAGCTCACGCGACACCACCAGCAGAATAGCCGCCAGGATCACCGCGAACTGCGAGCCCATCCCGCCCAGCACGACGATCGCCAGTACGAAGGCGGACTCGGCGAAGGTAAAGGATTCCGGACTGACGAAGCCCTGGCGCGCGGCGAACAGCGTCCCGGCAAAGCCGGCAAACGCGGCGCTGATGGTAAAGGCGGTCAGCTTAATGCGCGTCGGGCTCAGGCCCAGCGAACGACAGGCGATTTCATCTTCACGCAGCGCTTCCCACGCCCGCCCCAGCGGCATCCGCAGCAGGCGGTTGATAACGAACAGGCTCAGCACCACCAGCAGCAGCGCCACCAGGTAGAGGAAAATCACCCGGTCGGAGGGATCGTATTTGACGCCGAAGAAGTTGCTGAAGGTATCCCAGCCGCCTTCGCGGGCGCTACGGCTAAACTCGAGGCCAAAGAAGGTCGGTTTCGGGATCTGGCTGATGCCGTTCGGCCCGCCGGTGATTTCGGTATTGTTGAGCAGCAGAATACGCACGATCTCGCCGAAGCCTAAGGTCACGATCGCCAGGTAGTCGCCGCGCAGACGCAGTACCGGGAAACCGAGCAGGAAGCCAGCCGCCGCGGAGACCAGGCCGGCCAGCGGCAGACAGGTCCAGAAACCGAGACCGTAATAGTGGTTCAGCAGCGCGAAAGTGTAGGCGCCGATGGCGTAGAACCCGCCGTAGCCCAGCACCAGCAGGCCGGAAAGCCCGACCACCACGTTCAGCCCGAGGCCGAGGATGATATAGATCATCGTCAGGGTGGCGATATCCACCGTGCCGCGCGACACCATAAACGGCCAGGCCACGGCAATGACCAGCAGGGCGATCAGGAACAGCTTCTGCTTCACCGTTGAGCCGTCAATCGCCGGCATAATAAACTTCGGCCCGGAGACGTTCTTAACCGCTTTCTGGAACAGCGGCCGCAGCAGCTGGAAGAAAAAGACCACCGCGGTGCCGATGAAGATCCACTGCCAGCGAATATCGGCGGCGGTATCCACCACCAGTTTGGTGCCGTTCAGCTCCAGCTGCACGCCCATAAAGACGCCCGCCAGAATGAAGAACATCGCAGCAGAGAGCAGCGCCATTGCAATTTGCATCGGTTTCATACTTTTTCAACCTCCGGGCGGCCCAGAATGCCGGTCGGCATTACTAACAGCACCAGAATCAGCAGCGCGAAGGAAACCACGTCCTTATATTCAGTGCTGAGATAGGCAGAAGAGAGCGCTTCGGCAATACCCAGGATCAGGCCGCCGATCATCGCGCCCGGAATACTGCCGATACCGCCGAGCACGGCGGCGGTGAAGGCCTTCATCCCGGCCATAAAGCCGATGTAGGGGTTAATCACGCCGTAGAACTGCCCCAGCAGCACGCCGGCCACCGCCGCCATCGCTGCGCCGATGACAAAGGTCAGGGCGATAACGCGGTCGGTATTAATCCCGAGCAGGCTGGCCATTTTCAGGTCTTCGGCACAGGCGCGGCAGGCGCGTCCCATCCGCGAGTAGCGAATGAACAGCGTCAGGGCCAGCATGGCGATAAAAGTCACCACCCAGATCACCAGCTGCATGGTGGTGATCGTCGCGGAGAAGCTGTCGCTGTGGCCGACAACCCACTGGCCGTTAAACAAGCTCGGCAGCGCCACGTCGCGGGAGCCCTGGGTCAGGCTGACGTAGTTCTGCAGGAAGATAGACATCCCGATAGCGGAGATCAGCGCAATAAGACGTTTGGAGTTACGCACCGGCCGATAGGCCACGCGCTCAATGCTCCAGCCGTAGGCGCTGGCAATCACAATGGCGCCCACGAAGCCGGCGGCGACCAGCAGCCAGCTGGTGTCGATGCCCATCATCATCAGCGCGGCGATGATCATGAAGGAGACATAGCTGCCAATCATATAGACCTCGCCGTGGGCGAAGTTGATCATGCCGATAATGCCGTACACCATCGTATAGCCGATGGCGATCAGCGCATAGGTACTGCCCAGCGTGACGCCGTTAAACATCTGCTGCAGAAAATAGAGAAACTGCTCGGACATAAGGTAACCTTTTTCAAACCGCCCGCGGTTCGCGGGCGGAGGGATAACTCATCTTCAGCGCTTATTTCGCCGCGCTCGAAGAGCCGTCGGCGTGCCACTGGAAGACACCAAACTCAAATCCCTTCAGATCGCCTTTTTCATCCCAGGTCAGCGGCCCAATCACGGTTTTCGCCCCGTGCGCTTTCAAATCTTTGATTAAATCCAGCGGCTGCTGGCTGCCGGTTCTGTCCATCGCCTGCGCCAGCGACTGAACCGCGGCGTAAGTGATCCAGACATACGGCCCGCTCGGATCTTTCTTCTCCGCTTTCAGCGCGTTGACGATGGTGCTGTTGGCAGGGTCCTGATCGTAGCGTTTTGGCATTGTCACCAGCATCCCTTCCGCCGCGGCGCCCGCGATATTGGACAGCGAGGCGTTGCCGACCCCTTCCGGCCCCATAAACACGGTTTTCAGCCCGGCGGAGCGCGCCTGGCGCAGCATCTGGCCCATTTCCGGGTAGTAGCCGCCGTAGTAGACGAAGTCGATGTTCTCTTTCTTCAGGCGCGCCAGCAGGGCGGAGAAATCTTTTTCCCCCGCGGTGATGCCGTCAAAGAAGACGATGTTGGCGCCGGCTTTTTTCAGGTTGTCCTGCACCGAACGCGCCAGCCCTTCGCCGTACTGCTGCTTGTCATGAATGATGGCGATACGCTGCGGTTTCACTTTCTCGACGATATATTTCGCCGCGGTCGGCCCCTGCGAGGAGTCGAGGCCGGCGGTACGCATGATGTACTGATAGCCGCGCTGGGTCAGCTCCGGGTTGGTCGCTCCCGGGGAGATCATCAGGATGCCTTCATCCTCATAGATATCGGAAGCCGGCTGGGTGGAAGAGGAGCACAGGTGGCCGATAACGTACTGAATACCGTCGTTGACGATTTTGTTGGCTACCGCGACCGCTTGCTTCGGATCGCAGGCGTCGTCGTATTCGACGGCCACCAGCTTGTCGCCCTTAATGCCGCCGCTGGCGTTGATGTCTTTAATCGCCTGACGCGCGCCATTGAACTCCATGTCGCCCCACTGGGCCACTGGGCCCGACATCGCGCCGACCACGGCGACCTTAATATCCTTGGCCATCGCCGCGTGCGACATCGCTAATGCGACAATGCCCGCGACGATGGTTTTCGCGTTCCTTTTCATGCTGCAGAACCCCGTTCGTGATGTGGTGTAAATGTTTTGTATTTTTATGGTTAAAAAGCATTCTGTGCTTTTATTAAACAACGCCATTTTTACCATTGAGTTTAATGGTTTAGCGCAGCTTTTCACTAAAAAACAGATTAAAATCTCTATTTTTCAGTCGATTAAGCAAAGATAATATTCTGTATTTTGCTGAAGATAAACAAAAAAAAGTCCATGCGGCAGCATAAAATAACGATACATAAGGCGGAATAAAACGCTGCACATTAGGTTAAAATTCTGCTTATTTTTCGATCCATGACGGATTGCGCTACCCCAACAACGCCAGGAAAACGAATCCCCTGATGTATGCGCAAAAAACAGCGCTCCGCCAGACAGCAATTTTGGGTACACTGGCGCCTCTGTTTTGCACTGGACTTGCCGCCCATGAAACTGACCATTATCCGTTTACAGCACTTCAGCGATCAGGATCGCATTGATCTGGGAAAAATCTGGCCGTCGCAGGATCTGTCGACGCTGACCCTTGATGAAAACCATCGTCTCTACGCCGCCCGCTTTAACGAGCGCCTGCTGGGCGCCGTGCGCGTTACCCTGCGCGGCGTTGAAGGTGAGCTCAGCGATCTGTGCGTGCGTGAAGTGACCCGCCGCCGCGGCGTCGGGCAATATTTAGTGGAAGAGACGTTGCGTGATAACCCGGCCATCAAAAGCTGGCGCGTCGCCGACCAAGGGGTGGAGGACCGCGGCGTGATGGCGGCCTTTATGCAGGCGCTCGGCTTTAGCGCCCAGCAGACCGGTTGGGAAAAGCATTAAGAAAAGCGTTCGTCAGGTAACACAGCGCTTGTTTGTTGCCTCCCGGCAACGGAATAAAGCCCAGCCGCGGGTGAACGGCTGGGCTTGTTTATTTCATACTGCGACGATAATGCCATGGTGCCCCGAACGTGAAACTGCGGATTGTCCTGTCAGATATCCGCCAGGACAAAGGCTCGCGTGATATTTCAGAATTTAATCTGCAAGCACAGTTTCTCCTGGCGTTTCACGTGCGGTAAGATTCGCTGACGCGTAAAATTGCGCAGAAAGTATTCAGCGCAACGCGATCATCAGCAGTCAACATGGAATAAACATATGGAAATGTATATCGGGCTGGCTATTGTCGCCGTGATCCTTATCTGGGCGATCTTCACCTATAACCGTTTTATCTCTCTACGCCGTTTCAAAGATGAAGCCTGGAGTGGCATTGCCGTCCAGCTCAAGCGCCGTCACGATCTGGCGCCCAATCTGTTCAGTCTGGTCAAACGCTATGCGCAGCACGAAAAAGAGCTGCTGGAAGAGATCGGCCGCCAGCGCAGCGTCCTGATCGGCAATCCCCGACAGGTGGCCGACAGCGAGCAGCAATATGCCGGAACGTTGAGTCGTATCTTCGCCCTGGCGGAAGCCTATCCGGAACTCAAAGCCAGCGAAAATTTCCTCTCGCTGCAGCAATCCCTTGGCGAAATAGAAGAACAGCTGCAAATGGCCCGCCGTTACTTCAACGCCACGGTCCGTGAGTTTAATATTCTGGTGGAGTCTTTCCCCAGCCTGCTGCTGGCCCGCCTGTTTAGCTTCAGGGCGGAACTGTTCTTTGAACTGGAGTCCCCTGAAGAAGCCAAATTGCCGCGGATGGAGTGACCTATGTCCACCTGGTCCATGCGGATACTGCGCAGTATTGGCCTGTTGCTGCTGCTGTTGAGCATCTCTGGCTTAGCCGTCAGCGACGATAACGCTATCACCGAGGCGTCGCCACTCCCGGCCAATGTCCGCCGGGTTCCCGCGTATGAACATATTCTCTTTTTCGATTCCCTGGCGCGTTTTCAGCCAAACGGCAGCATGGAGATGCGGGAAAATATCACCGTGCTGTCCCTCGGAAAGGAGATTCGTCGAGGCATTTTCCGCACGCTACCTCTCTCCTGGCACCGGCAGGACGGCAAAATTTTTAGCGTTGATTACGTCATCAAATCGGTCTCACGCAATGGACTCCCTGAACCCTACAGCCTCGATCGCACGACAAAAGCGCTGACCGTGCGCATTGGCAGCGCCGATCGCACCCTGAAGCCAGGTATTTATAACTATGAAATTCGCTATCAGGTTAGCAACCATTTCAGCCGCTTCCATGACTGGGATGAGCTGTACTGGAACGTGACGGGCAACGACTGGAGCTGGCCAATCGGGAAAGCCCGTTTCCAGCTTGTACTGCCTGACGCCGCCGGGCAGCTGAATGCGGATGGCAGAGATGCAAGGTTGCGCACCATTGATGTTTACACTGGTCGTCAGGGGGCGAAAGACCACCATGCGATCATCCTGCCTGATGGCAGCATACAAACTTCCCGCCCCCTTGCCACCGGCGAAGGGCTAACCGTGGTCTATACCTGGCCTCGAGATATTCTGGCAGGCGCCGCCGCGCCCGAAGCGGTCTGGCCGTTGGTCCATTTACTGGTGCCGACGCTGGCCACCAGTATTATCTGGCTTCCCCTGCTACTGCTTGTTGGCTACTACTGGCTGTGGTGGCGCAAAAACGTCATCGCGGCGGGGTTAAAAATGCCGCCGGTGACGCCGCTATTTTCGCTGCCCGCCGCGATGTCGCCAGGCTATCTGCGCTTTATTACGCAACGTAAGTATGATGATGTGGCATTCAGTAGCGATTTGCTGGGACTGGTTGCCAAACGAGCAATCAGATTAACGAGTAAAAAAAGCCAAACCAAAGGCGCGTGGTCTTCATCCCCTGTTGATGAGCAGTGGCTTTCCCGTCAGCCAGACGAAAAACATAAGCCGCTGAACCCCAATGAAAAGCAGTTGATGAGCCTGCTTTTCAGCGCTAAACGTAAGAACATCAATCTCAGTACGCCGCATCAAACGTTGATGCAAAACGCGCGCAGATGGCTGGAAAAATGTTGTGAAGAGCAGAAATCGCAGCTGTGCCGGACATGGGGTAAACCGCTGCGTCATTGTATTTATATTGCTCTGCTGATCCCGATCGTTTGCGGCATCGGATTTAGCCCGGCGGCGGCGGCGCTCACCGTTCCCTGTCTGCTGTTTGTATCGGTCGGCGGGGTGATGACGTATTTGTGCCTGAGGTTTTTACGCAATCCGATGAAAACCCTGCGTAGTTTGGGACCAGTGATGATCCTGATGGCGCTGGTATTTAGCCCTTTCGCCACCGTGGCGGGCGGTGTTTTCCTGCTTGGCATGCTACCCCTCACCCAACTTCCTGCCGGCTATCCTGGCGCCTTGTTAACCGCCATCGCACTGTGCGCGTTCGTCGCCTGGAAAACACCTCGCTATACGCAGAAGGGGTTAAACGATCTGGCCGTCGCCAAGGGCTTGAAGCTGTATATTAAAACCGCCGAAGAGAAGCGTTATCAGACACTTTATCCACCTGACCAGATGGTCGCTCACTTTGAAAGCCTGCTGCCGGTCGCTCTGGCGCTCGGCGTAGGAAAGACCCTGGCGAACACTTTTTCCCGATATTTAAGCAGCACCGGCGCGATGTCGGAAGTGTTAGCGCAGGCAGACTGGCAGGATATGCATCATTTCTACCAGAGCTGTCATTCCGCCGCCGGCGAGAAGCCGGTGCAGCGTTCAGAGGGTGACTCGTCAGGGTCGGGCTATAGCGGTTCCGGCTCTTCCGGTGGCGGATCGTCAGGCGGCGGTTCCGGTGGTGGTGGCGGCGGTGGCTGGTAAGAGAAGGCCGGATAGCATTTATCCGGCCAACACATCTGGGGCGTGAAAGGCGCCCCACCCATTTAACCCAGCATTTCGCGTGGCAAAAAGGCGTCAAGACCCGACATCCCCGGGAGCTTACATCAGTAAGTGACCGGGGTTGAGGGCCGCAGACAACGCATTTGCAGCGTGAAAGGCGCCCCGCCCATTTAACCCAGCATTTCGCGTTGCAAAAAGGCGTCAAGACCCGAAATCCCCGGGAGCTTACATCAGTAAGTGACCGGGGTTGAGGGCCGCAGACAACGCATTTGCAGC
>NZ_JBKGTJ010000006.1:0-264079 GCF_049472055.1 Klebsiella pneumoniae complex sp. WS1778 | reverse complement strand
CCCAGCATTTCGCGTTGCAAAAAGGCGTCAAGACCCGAAATCCCCGGGAGCTTACATCAGTAAGTGACCGGGGTTGAGGGCCGCAGACAACGCATTTGCAGCGTGAAAGGCCCCCACCCATTTAACCCAGCATTTCGCGTTGCAAAAAGGCGTCAAGACCCGAAATCCCCGGGAGCTTACATCAGTAAGTGACCGGGGTTGAGGGCCGCAGACAACGCATTTGCAGCGTGAAAGGCGCCGGTTAAATTATTTGGCGTCGGTCGCCGTACCATTAGCATGCCAGGTAAAGACCCCGAACTCGAACCCTTTCAGGTCGCCTTTCTGATCCCACGACAGCGGGCCCATCACGGTGTCTACCGTCGCGCCTTTCAGGTATTTAGCGATTTCCGCCGGATCGTCAGACTGATTCAGGCCTGCCTGCAGCGACTGCAGCGCCGCGTAGGTGGTCCACACGAAGGCGCCGCTCGGATCCTGTTTCTTCGCCTTGATCGCATCCACGATCGGTTTGTTCGCCGGCACCTGGTCGTAGTTCTTCGGCTTGGTCACCAGCAAACCTTCCGCCGACTCGCCGGCGATGTTAGACAGGGAGACGTTCGCTACGCCTTCCGGGCCCATAAACTGGGTTTTCAGACCGGCAGCGCGGGCCTGACGCAGGATCTGGCCCATTTCCGGGTGATAGCCGCCATAATAGACGAAGTCGATATTCTCTTTCTTCAGGCGCGCTACCAGCGTGGAGAAGTCTTTCTCACCGGCGGTGATCCCGTCGAAGAAGACCACGTTCGCCCCGCCTTTTTTCAGGCCATCCTGCACCGCACGGGCCAAACCTTCGCCATACTGCTGTTTGTCATGCACCACTGCGATACGCTGCGGCTTCACTTTGTCGAGAATGTATTTCGCCGCGGTTGGTCCCTGGTCGGAGTCCAGTCCGGTGGTGCGCAGGATCAGCTTATAGCCGCGCGCGGTCAGCTCCGGCGCGGTTGCTGCCGGGGTGATCATCAGAATGCCTTCGTCTTCATAGATATCAGACGCCGGCTGAGTGGAAGAGGAGCACAGGTGGCCGATAACGTATTTGATCCCGTCGTTGACCACTTTGTTGGCGACCGCTACCGCCTGTTTCGGGTCGCAAGCGTCATCATATTTTACGATCTGCAGCTTATTGCCCTTAATGCCGCCCTTAGCATTGATATCCGCTACCGCCTGCTCGGCGCCGGTAAATTCCTGATCGCCGTACTGGGCCACCGGGCCGGACATCGCCCCGACTACCGCGATTTTGATATCTTCCGCCAGCGCCGCGCTGCTCATAACTAAGGCAATACATCCTGCCAGTAACGCTTTACCCTTCATATTCATCCTGAGGCTCCCCATTATTATGGTTTTTGCATTTGTTGTGATGTTGTTTGTTAGCGCATTATTTTGTTTATATCGATAGGAAAAGCATATGATAGCTAATCTACCGGGGGCTGCTCGCGCTTTTGCAGCACACTATGCTAAACATACCGTCATTCTGAGGAATTTGAAACGACTAAATTGCGGGCTATGTAACAGATAAGTGACAAATAAAAAAACCGCGCCAGCATGAACCGGACGCGGTGCAAAACAGGCCCTAATTACCAGCCAGCGGGCAGGTAGCCTACCGCGGACGCTATCGCGTAGACGGCGCTGCAAAGATACAACAACACAATGAAGCATTGGATAAGCGGATGGGTCATCCAGGCCGGACAGGTCCAGCCCGGCGTCAGGTCGCCACGCTGGCGGGCGCCCTTGAGCATCAGGATCGGCATAATCGATAAAATAACGCCGCTGAACACCCCGGCAAAATAGAGCGCGTTGACGAAGGAGACCATGCCGCTGTAGGCCAGCGCGAACGGCGGGATCGCCACCACCAGCAGCACCATCAGGCGACGGGCGGGCTGTTCGTCATTCCCCAGGCGGAACTGATCGAAGATATTAGTCAGGAAGCTGCCGCCCAGCCCCCAGTAGGAGGTCAACATCGCGCACAGCGCAAACAGGTTGGCGGAGAAGAAGGCCCATTCGCCAAGCGCCCTGCCCCAGGAGATGGTGGCCACATCCGAAATATTCTCCAGGCCGTTAAGCGAGATCACCGACAGCGGCACCAGCGCCAGCAGGGTAAAGGTCAGCGCCATGCCGACCATAATGGCTTTAGGCAATTTTTCCGGTTTGTCGGCGAAGCCCCGCGCCATTTCCGGGACGATATACTGTGCCGAGAAGCAGAACGCCACGACGTTGAAGACCGGAACCATATACAGCCAGTTGCCGTCGAGCAGATAGCCCACGCGGGTGGTCTCTTTCAGCAGCGTGGCAATCACCAGCACCGAGATCATCACCACCATGCCGATGCTGATAAATTTCTCGCCGCGGCCGATCGCCTTCAGCCCCAGATAGAGCACCCCTGCCGCCGGGACGAAAAACAGCACGCTGCCCAGCGCCGGCGAGATGCCAAACAGCGAGTGCAGCAGCTTGCCGCTGCCGGTCATATAAGCCGTCAATGCCCCGACGCTGTTGACGCAGACGGAGAGGAACATCATTAGCGCGCCGAAGCCGCCGACGTAGCGCTTTGATAATCCGCTGAGCTGCAGATGTTTACGCGTGCGGAGCGTGGATTCCGCGACATAGAGCATGGTCACCGTGGTCAGGCTACCCACCAGCACCAGCCAGAACAGCAGCGGTAAGAAGCCCGCTTTACTTGACGCATAGGCGATAGAGAGGACGCCCGCGCCGATATTGGTACCGACAATCATCGATACGCCTTCGACGAAGCTCAGAGATTTTGCAGGGACAGCCGTACGTTCCCGGCCGGTGAGGACGGGAGAAAAGGTGGAGTTTTCAGACATAATACTTTCCGTTTTACTCCGGCGATTTTCACCGCCGGAAAAAAGGTGATATCAGGGTGATAAACCACTCACGCTGAGCATGAACAGGCGACTGCGGCGTCCTGTTTCTGTTCGGCTTCCCTGCCGCCGCAGCCCGCCGGGGAGACGTTAGCTCTTCAGTACGCGCGCCAGAATATCCAGCGCTTTCGAGAACTGGGCGTCCGGAATCGTCAGCGGATAGAGGAAGCGGATCACGTTGCCGTAGACGCCGCAGCTCAGCAGCAGCAGGCCGTTCTCCTGCGCTCTCTGTTGCACCTGGCGGGTGAACTCCGGCGACGGCTCGCCAGTTTGCGGATCGTTAAACTCCACTGCCACCATCGACCCCCGGCCGCGGACATCGACAATCGCCGGACAGGTGGCGCGCGCCTGGTTGAGCACTTCCTGCAGATGGCTACCCAGCTGCTCAGCGCGCTGGCACAGCTGCTCTTCGGCAATCACATCCAGCACCGCGTGCGCCGCGGCCACCGCCAGCGGGTTACCGGCATAGGTCCCGCCCAGTCCGCCTGGCGCTGGGGCATCCATTACCTCGGCGCGACCAACGACGCCCGACAGCGGGAAACCGCCGGCGAGGCTTTTCGCCATCGTCATCAGATCCGGTTTCACATCATAATGCTGCATGGCGAACAGCTTGCCGGTACGAGCGAAACCGGTTTGCACTTCATCGGCGATCAGCAGAATGCCGTGGGTATCGCACAGGTCGCGCAGCGCCTGCATGAAATCGGCCGGCGCGACGTTAAAGCCCCCTTCCCCCTGGATCGGCTCGAGGATGATGGCCGCGACCTGATCCGGGGCAATATCCGCTTTGAAAATGCGCTCCAGGCTTTTCAGCGCATCCGCGGTGGTCACGCCATGCGCCGCATTCGGGTAGACACCGTGATACACCGAGCCCGGGAACGGCCCGAAGCCGATTTTGTAGGGTGCGACCTTACCGGTGAGGGCCATGGTCATAAAGGTACGGCCGTGGAAACCGCCGCCGAAAGTTATCAGCCCCGGACGACCGGTGTAAGCGCGGGCAATTTTCACCGCGTTCTCGACCGCTTCCGCGCCGGTGGTGAAGAAGGCCGTTTTTGCCGGCCCGTCAATCGGCGCCAGATCGTTGATACGTTCCGCCAGCGTGACATAGCTTTCGTACGGCACAATCTGATAGGCGGTGTGGGTGAACGCCTGCAGCTGGTCAGCGACCGCGGCGACCACCTTCGGATGACGGTGACCGGTATTTAACACGGCGATACCGGCGGCGAAATCGATCACCTCATTGCCTTCGATATCCCACAGCGTGGCGTTCTCCGCCTTCTCGACAAAGTAGTTACACATTACGCCTACGCCGCGCGGCGTCGCCTGCTGGCGACGTTGATTCAGTTCTGAGCTTTTCACCTGCGAATCTCCTGTCGTGTATGTCACGTTATCGCAACAAATTAGAAACGATGTCGTTTATTTACACAGGAGTTGGCCCTATAATCGAGTACCAATTTTGAATATCTGAGGGATCCAATTGCGTTCGCTGGTGGGTGACCTGGTGCTGGTCCGTCTGCAGGAAGAGCGCGACCCTCTTCTGCACAAACGCTTATACAACGCGCTTCGCCGCGCGATCCTTGACGGTTCGCTGGCGCCGCAAAGCCGCCTGCCGCCGTCGCGGGACCTGGCGGGAGAACTCGGCGTATCAAGAAACACCATATTAACAACTTATGAACAATTACTGGCGGAAGGATATGTGGTTTCCCGTCGGGGAAGCGGAACATTCGTTGCCCAAACCGCCTCTGAAAGTTCCTTGACCGCTAAGGGTGAGCGGGAAAACAGCAGCATCGCGACATCGACGGCGCATCTTTCACGCCGCGGCCAGCACCTGCTCGGCCAGGTCAGCGCCAGCCCGCGCCAGTGGGGAGCGTTTATTCCCGGCGTACCGGACGTTAACGCCTTTCCCCATCCGCTGTTCAGCAAGATCCAGGCGCGCATCAGCCGTCGGCCAAAGCCCGAGCGGCTCAGCTACAGCTGCAACGGCGGTACCCCGGAGCTGCAGCAGGCGCTGGTGGATTATCTGCGGGTATCGCGCGGCGTCCACTGTCAGGCAGATCAAATACTTATCACCGAGGGGATCCACCAGGCTATCGATCTGGTCACCCGCATGCTGTGCGACAGCGGCGATCTGGCGTGGGTGGAGGAGCCTTCCTACTGGGGCATTCGCCACCTGCTGGCGATGAACGACGTCCGGGCGGAGCCCCTGACCGTCGATGCCAACGGCCTGTGTCCGCCGGAAACGGTTGACGATGCGCCGCGGCTCATCTTTGTCACCCCCTCTCACCAGTATCCGCTGGGCGCAGTGATGAGCCTTGAACGTCGTCAGCGGCTGCTGGCGCTCGCCCGCCAGCAGGGGAGCTGGATCGTCGAAGATGATTATGACAGCGAGTTTCGCTTTTCCGGCCAGCCCATCCCCGCCCTGCAGGGGCTGGTGGCCGACGCGCCGGTGGTCTATATCGGCACCTTCAGTAAAACGCTCTATCCCGGCCTGCGTCTGGGCTATGTGGTGATCCCCCGTCCGCTGGTCAGCGATCTGAAGCACGCCCACGCCGAGCTTTACCGCGGCGGCCATTCGCTGATCCAGATGGCGCTGGCGGAGTTTATTACCGCTGGTCACTACTCGGCCCATATCCGCCGCATGCGCCTGCTCTACAGCCGTCGCCGCGCCTTTTTAACCGAGCTGATTCAGCGGCACTGTATGCCCGACGCCCTGTCGGACTTCAGCGATAATGCCGGGCTGCATTTGATCCTCAATTTACCGGAAGAGGCTGACGATGTAGCGATCGCCCGCGAGGCCAATGCGCGCCACATTCTGGTGCGGCCGCTCTCGCGCTACTACCTGACGGCGGCGCGTAAGAAAGGATTATTGATGGGATTTGCCAGCCAGCCCGAGGAGCAGATGGCGCCGGCATTCAGCGTGCTGATCGGCTGCCTGCGGACGCACTGTCCAGAGGTGCTGCGGCCCATGGATGGCGCAGAAAAACAAAACGCCCCAACCTGAGGCGGGGCGTTATCGGGTTGCCTGGCGTCAGGCAGGGGTGGCGTATCAGGCTTCGATCGCTGCACGCAGTTTTTTCATGGCGTTCTTTTCCAGCTGACGCACGCGCTCTGCGGAGACGCCGTAGCGGTCAGCCAGCTCCTGCAGCGTGGACTTGTTGTCTTCGTCCAGCCAGCGGGCGCGGATGATATCCTGGCTACGCTCGTCCAGGCCCTGCATCGCGTCAGTCAGCTTATTCGCCGCCTGCTCTTCCCAGTTATCGTCTTCGATGCCGTCGGCAAAGTTTGACGTTTTGTCCTGCAGATACAGGACCGGCGCCATCGGCTGGCTGTCGGACTCATCGTCGGACGACATGTCGAAGGTCATGTCCTGGGCCGCCATACGGGATTCCATCTCGCGGACGTCTTTGCTCGACACGCCCAGCTCACGGGCCACCATTTCCACTTCATCCTGGTTGAACCAACCCAGACGCTGTTTGGTTTTACGCAGGTTAAAGAACAGCTTACGCTGTGCTTTGGTGGTAGCGACCTTCACGATACGCCAGTTGCGCAGCACGTATTCGTGAATTTCGGCTTTAATCCAGTGCACGGCGAAGGAGACCAGGCGCACACCCACTTCCGGGTTGAAGCGACGCACGGCTTTCATCAGGCCGATATTGCCTTCCTGGATCAGATCCGCCTGCGGCAGGCCATAGCCCGAGTAGTTACGAGCAATGTGAACAACAAAGCGCAGGTGAGACAGAATCAGCTTTTTCGCTGCTTCCAGATCGCCCTGGTAATGCAGCTTTTCAGCAAGCTCCCGCTCTTCATCAGCCGACAGCATCGGCCAAGTGTTAGCGGCCCGGATATACGATTCCAGGTTACCAACGGGGGCTAAAGCTAAAGTTTGCATTTCTTTGGTCATTCAAATCCTCTCAATTGATATCTTCTGACGTGGTCTTGTCCCCATCAGGCAACAAGCATGCCAGCATTCATGAGCAACGAGAATATCACTCACATTAGTATCAGACAGTGATTTTATCCACAAGTTCCATGCAACGGTGTGAATAAATTACGCACAAAATGTGACACCACGATGAAAAAGTGAGGGCAGGAAAAGGAGAACAAGCTTGCGTATCTTTCCCTGCGAACAGGAACTCATTGCAGCAGGGAAAGATTATATCACGCTTTTTTTAATCGGGAGTAAAGTGACGTAAATGTTGCACTGTCGCCAGCCAGGCGGCTACCCAGCCGATCATCGAGCAGACGATCAGCATCAGCAGACACTCGTCAAAGCCTAAGCCGCTTAGCTCAAACTGGGTGCCGAACACCTTCGCCACTTCGGTCACTGCCGACGAGAGACGCATCACCAGAATCTCCGACAGGATCAGCGATAAAAACGCGCCGGAGAAGCCCAGCATCGCCCCGCCGTAGAGGAACGGACGCAGGATAAAGCCGTCGGTAGCGCCGATCAGTTTCTGCACGTTAATGGTATCGCGGCGGGCGAAGATGCTCAGGCGCACGCTGTTGCCGATCACCAGGAACACCGCCGCCACCATCAGCACGCCAATCATCGCCGACACGCGGCCCACCAGCCCGGTGAGCGAGGAGAGGCGGGCAAACCAGCTGTCGTCCATCCGCACCTCATCGACCCCTTGGATCCGCGATACCCGATCGCGCAGGGTGTTCAGCGCTTCCGTGCTCTGGAAATCCAGCTTCGGCACCACGATGGCGACCGCCGGCAGCGGGTTCTCTTCCAGCATATCCAGGGCGCCGCCAAAGCCGGACCAGTTACGGAATTCACCCAATGCCTCGTCACGTGACAAATAGTTCACCTTGTCGACGCCCTGCTCCGCCTGCAGCTGACCTACCACCCGCGCCGCGGCGTCGTCATCCAGCGTTTTTTCCAGATACACGGTGATCTGCGGCGAGGGATAGTACTGTGACGCCGCGCTGCTGACGTTTTTGTAGACCATGTAGCAGACGCTTGGCAGGGTCAACGAGATGGCGATAACCATCACCGTCAGGAATGTGGCCAGCGGTGTGCTTTTTAAATCCTGGAGCGCGCCGTGCCAGGCGTAGCGCACCTGCTCGTTGAACACGTTGCTCTTACGCGAGGCCGGGTTAGGCGCCGCTTTCGGCCGTTTTGGCGCATTGCGCCCGCCGCCGCCGCCCGCCGCGTTGCGCAGGCGATCGAACTTGCTGCCGAACTGGCGGATTTGGTTCATTGCGTCGCGCTTATTCACCCCGAATGCCTCCATGCAGATGGCCGTCGCTGAGCGTCAGCACGCGGTACGGACGGCTGGAGATAAGCCCCAGATCGTGCGTGGCCATCAGTACCGTCACCCCGACGCGGTTAAACTCTTCAAACAGACGTAAAATCCCCTCCGAGAGCGCCTCGTCGAGGTTACCGGTCGGTTCATCCGCCAGCAGTACCGCCGGCTTGTTGACCACCGCGCGAGCGATCCCCACGCGCTGCTGCTCACCGCCGGAGAGCTGAATCGGAAAGTTCTTCGCTTTGTCCAGCAGCCCGACCTTGTCCAGCGCCGCCGAGACGCGGCGACGAATGTCATCGCCGCTGGCACCGGCGATAATCAGCGGGATCGCCACGTTGTCATACACGGTACGATCCATCAGCAAATGGTGGTCCTGGAAAATCATGCCGATCTGGCGGCGCAGGAACGGCACCTCACGGCTCTTCAGGCGGCTGATTTCATGACCGCTGAAGAAGATTTTGCCGGCGCTGGGCCGTTCGATACCACAGATAAGCTTCAGCAGGGTACTTTTCCCTGCGCCGGAGTGGCCGGTCAGAAACGCCATCTCGCCCGGCTGCAGGTGGAAGTTCACCCCCTGCAGCGCTTGTCTCCCACCGAGATAGGCTTTGCTGACTTGTTCAAAGCGAATCATTCTTAATCCTCTCGGGCAAAAAGTGCCTCAATAAAGTCGCCCGCATTAAACGGACGCAGATCCTCAATACGCTCGCCGACGCCAATATAGCGAATCGGAATGCCGAACTGGTCGGCCACCGAGAAGATCACGCCGCCTTTGGCGGTGCCATCCAGCTTGGTCAGGGTGATCCCGGTCAAACCTACCGCCTCATGGAACAGTTTGGCCTGGCTAATCGCATTCTGCCCGGTGCTGGCGTCGATGGTTAACATCACCTCATGCGGCGCGTCGACGTCCAGCTTTTTCATCACCCGGACGATCTTCTTCAGCTCTTCCATCAGGTGCGATTTATTCTGCAGACGCCCGGCGGTATCGGCAATCAGCACATCAACATGGCGCGCCTTCGCCGCCTGAATGGCGTCGAAAATCACCGAAGCGGAATCGGCGCCGGTGTGCTGGGCGATCACCGGGATATTGTTACGCTGCCCCCAGACCTGCAACTGTTCTACCGCCGCCGCACGGAAGGTATCCCCCGCCGCCAGCATCACCGTTTTGCCCTGCTGCTCAAACTGACGCGCCAGCTTGCCGATGGTGGTGGTTTTCCCCACCCCGTTCACGCCGACCATCAGAATAACAAATGGCGTTTTGCCTTCAACGTTCAGCGGCGCATCCACTTTGGCGAGAATCTCACCCATCTCTTCTTTCAGCAGGCCGTACAGCGCCTCCGCATCGCGCAGCTGCTTACGGCTGGCGCCCTCAGTGAGGTTAGTAATGATCTTGCGGGTGGTCTCCACCCCGACATCAGCGATCAGCAGCTGCTCTTCCAGCTCTTCAAACAGATCGTCGTCGATCTTCTTACCGCGGAACAGGCTGATAAATCCGGAACCGAGATTTTCTTTTGTTTTCAGAAGACTACGTTTTAGGCGGGCAAAAAAGCCTTCTTTCGTCGGTTTTTCCTGCTCCTGGGCCAGTTCTTCCACCGGCGCCTCGTCTTCTGGCGCCGGCACCACCACCGCCGCCTCTTCTGCCGCCTCGGCCGCCAGCGCCTGCGCTTCCAGCTCTTCATCGCTTAACGGCGCGTCCTCTTCCGGCGCTTCCGTCTCCTGCGGCTGGGCAACAGCATCCTCTACAGGCTGCTCAGCCACGACCTCCGCCGCCACCGGTTCGGCGATAACCTCTTCCGCCAGCGACTCAACCACCGCAGGCTGTTCAACCGGTTCGCTGACCGCGGGCTCCGGTTCAACAACAGGCGCTTCTTCGGTCAGAGCAGGCGCTTCCACCCACTCTTCTTCCTGCGCGCTGGCAGGCTCCGCAAGGTGGGCCTTTTCGTTTTCGACCACCGTCTCGGTGACGTCGACGACCTCTTCGGCAAACGCCTCCGGGTCCGCTTTCGGCGCGCTCGGCTCGGCAGGGGTTTCCGCCGCCGGTGTCTCATCGGCAACCGCTTGTTGTTCTTCTACTTTTTGTTCAGTCTCGGTTTCCTGTGCCTGTTCTTTCTGTCCAAAGCCCAGCCAGGAAAAGAAGCCACGTTTTTTCTCTTTTGCCATTTGCGACCACACTCCTCGCTGTTTATTCATGGCGCAGCTTCATCAGAAGCTGAAAAAATGATGAAATTAGTTGGATAGTCTATCACTTAACTTAACTCGCAGCACCGCCCCCGGATTAAGGTTTCGTCAACCGCCGTCGATCGCTAGAATAGCAGGCCGGAAGTTGAGACTTGAGCAGAGAGATGAAAAAACCAAACCACGCGGGCAGCGGTCAGATCCGCATCATCGGCGGGCAATGGCGCGGCCGTAAATTACCGGTGCCGGAGAGCCCGGGCCTGCGGCCGACCACCGACCGGGTTCGCGAAACCCTTTTTAACTGGCTGGCGCCGTCCATCGTTGACGCGCACTGCCTCGACTGCTTTGCCGGCAGCGGCGCGCTGGGGCTTGAGGCGCTGTCCCGCTATGCGGCCAGCACTACGCTACTGGAGATGGAGCGCGGCGTCGCTCAGCAGTTGCAAAAAAACCTGGCCACCCTGAAAGCGGATCGCGGCAAGGTGATCGTGACCAACACCCTCAGCTTCCTGAGCCAACCGGGCACGCCGCATGAGATCGTATTCGTCGACCCACCGTTCCGTCAGGGGCTGCTGGAGGAGACGCTGCGCCTGCTGGAAACGCAGGGCTGGCTGGCCGATGAGGCCCTGGTGTACGTCGAAAGCGAAGTCGAAAACGGTTTACCGCCGGTACCGGCAAACTGGCATCTGTATCGTGAAAAAGTGGCCGGACAGGTCGCGTACCGTCTTTACCAACGTGAGGCCCAAGGAGAGCACCATGCTGATTAATTTAGGCCGCCTGCTGATGCTGTGCGTCTGGGCCTTTCTGTTATTGAATCTGTTTCAGCCCTTCCCGAAGCCGCTGAATATCTTCGTCAACGTCGCGCTGATTTTTATGATCCTGATGCATGGTCTGCAGCTGACGCTGCTCAAGGCGACGCAGCCGAAAGATGCCCCGCAGCTGGGCCGCTTTGAGCAAATCCGCATTTTTATCTTCGGCGTGTTTGAGCTCGTCGCCTGGCAGAAAAAACTGAAGGCGACGCTGAAGAAATAGTCCTGACAAGGGCTCAGGGATCGGGCGTAAACGCCACGAACGCTGTGCCCTTATAACTCAACATCCCGCGATCGCCTACGCTCAGCGCATGATACTGCGGCGCGTCAAGGCGAAACACCACCTCCAGCCCGCCGTTCTCAGGGCGAAAGCTCGCTTCATAGCGCATCTCGCTGCCCGCAGGCGTCACCGTCTGCTGCCGCGAACGCCGATCGTTAATCACTTTTTCCCGCTTATTGCTGACGATCACCCGCTTTTGCAACACCGGCGCGGCGTCGTTCGCCAGTTTTTCGCGGCGCTGCTGCACATAGCGAAACGAAGCCGCCACCACAATCACCGCGACGACCAGAACAAAAAAGAGCGGCATTTTACTCATTAAGGTTACCCATAAAAAATATCAGGAATCAGCATACTGCGACTGGAATAACATTGTCATCTGCTGCGCCAAACCACTACACTGAGTGGTAGCTTCACGCATCCGTAACTTTCTTTATGATAACAGATACAGGGACTTACTATGCTTTGGTCATTTATTGCTGTCTGTTTCTCCGCATGGCTTTATGTCGATGCATCCTATCGCGGGCCGGCCTGGCGACGCTGGGTATTTAAACCTGTCACCCTGATTCTGTTGCTGTTGCTGGCCTGGCAGGCGCCGATGTTCAATGCCATCAGCTACCTGGTGCTGGCTGGCCTGTGCGCCTCGCTGCTCGGCGACGCCCTCACCCTGCTGCCGCGCCAGCGGGTGATGTACGCGGTGGGCGCCTTCTTCCTGTCGCATCTGCTGTATACCATCTGGTTTGCCAGCCAGCTGACGCTGTCGTTCTTCTGGCCGCTGCCGCTGGTGCTGCTGGTATTCGGCGCCCTGCTGATGGCGGTGATCTGGAGCCGCCTGGAAGAGATGAAAATGCCGGTGCTGACCTTTATCGGCATGACGCTGGTGATGGTCTGGCTGGCCGGTGAGCTATGGTTTGCCCGCCCTACCGACACCGCGCTGTCCGGTTTCGCCGGCGCCGCTCTGCTGCTGCTGAGCAATGCCGTGTGGCTGGTAAGTCACTATCGTCGCCGTTTCCGCGCCGATAACGCCATTGCCGCCGCGTTTTACTTTGCCGGCCACTTCCTCATCGTGCGCGCACTGTACCTGTAATTTAGTCCTTGACTCTGGAGTCGACTCCAGAGTGTATCCTACGGCTAATGAGAAAATTATCATTTACCGGAGGGTGCCATGTCGACTCCAGACGCGCAGGATAAAAAAGTCCCACAATTCTCGTCATTCACCATGCGGCCAGCGCCCGCCCCGGCGGAGAGCTGCTGCACAGACCACGCCTGCGCCGCAGAGACCGCACCAGCCGCCGAAGCGCTTAGCGACGCCCGCTACAGCTGGCAGGTTGCCGGCATGGACTGCGCCGCCTGCGCCCGCAAGGTGGAAACCGCGGTTCGTCAGGTGCCCGGCGTCAGTCAGGTTCAGGTGCTGTTCGCCACGGAAAAATTATTGGTTAACGCCGAAGGCGACATTCGCGCCCAGGTTGAGCAGGCGGTACGTCAGGCAGGCTATACGCTGCGCGATGCCGATGCCCCCGCGTCAGAGAAAACGCAGGGCTCTCGGCTGCGCGACAATTTACCGTTGCTGACGCTGGTCATTATGATGGCCCTGAGCTGGGGGCTGGAGCAGGCCAACCACCCCGCCGGTCAGTTAGCCTTTGTTGCCACCACCCTGGTCGGCCTGTGGCCGGTTGCCCGCCAGGCAATGCGCCTGATCAAAAGCGGGAGCTGGTTCGCCATTGAAACGCTGATGAGCGTCGCCGCCATCGGAGCGCTGTTTATCGGCGCCACCGCAGAGGCGGCGATGGTCCTGCTGCTGTTCCTGATCGGCGAGCGTCTCGAAGGCTGGGCCGCCAGCCGCGCGCGGCAGGGCGTGAGCGCGCTGATGGCGCTGAAGCCCGACACCGCCATCCGTCTGCGCAACGGCGTGCGGGAAACCGTCGCCCAGCGTGACCTGCGTCCCGGAGATGTGATTGAAGTGGCTGCCGGCGGGCGTCTGCCGGCGGATGGACAGCTGCTCTCGCCGTTTGCCAGCTTTGATGAAAGCGCCCTGACCGGCGAGTCGGTGCCGGTGGAGCGCCAGGCCGGAGAACGGGTAGCGGCGGGCGCCACCAGCGTCGACCGCCTGGTGCAGTTGACCGTGATCTCCGAACCGGGCGACAGCGCCATCGACCGCATCCTGAAGCTGATTGAAGAGGCGGAGGAACGTCGGGCGCCGATCGAGCGTTTTATCGACCGCTTCAGCCGGATCTACACTCCGGCCATTATGGTGGTGGCCCTGTTGGTGGCCATTGTCCCGCCGCTGTTCTTCGCCAGCGCCTGGCTGCCATGGATCTATAAAGGCTTAACGCTGCTGTTGATCGGCTGCCCGTGCGCGCTGGTCATCTCCACCCCGGCGGCCATCACCTCCGGCCTGGCGGTCGCCGCCCGACGCGGGGCGCTGATCAAAGGCGGCGCGGCGCTGGAACAGCTGGGCCAGGTGCGCCAGGTGGCGTTCGATAAAACCGGCACCCTGACCGTCGGGCAGCCGCAGGTGACCTCGGTCATCGCCACGGCTGAGAATGACGACAACGCGCTGCTGACGCTGGCGGCGGCGGTGGAGCAAGGCTCCAGCCATCCGTTGGCGCAGGCCATCGTCCGAGAAGCGCAGCGGCGCCAGCTGAGCATTCCGCTGGCCAGCGGCCAGCGGGCGTTGGCAGGTTCCGGTATCGAAGCCGAGGTCAACGGCAGCCGGATTTTAATCTGCGCGGCCAGCAAAGCCGCCCCGGCAGAGTATGAGGCGCAGATCCAGCAGCTGGAGAGCGCCGGGCAAACGGTGGTGCTGGTCATGCGCGGCGAGACGCTTCTCGGCATCCTGGCGCTGCGCGACACCCTGCGCGACGACGCACGTCAGGCAGTGGATGCCTTACACCAGTTGGGGGTGCAGGGGGTGATCCTCACCGGGGATAACCCGCGCGCCGCGGCGGCCATCGCCAGCGAACTGGGGCTGGAATTCCGCGCCGGCCTGCTGCCGGCGGACAAAGTCGAAGCGGTGATGGCGTTGAATGCCGATGCGCCGCTGGCGATGGTCGGGGACGGTATCAACGACGCCCCGGCGATGAAAGCGGCGACCATCGGCATCGCCATGGGCAGCGGTACCGACGTGGCGCTGGAGACTGCCGACGCCGCGCTGACCCACAACCGTCTGACCGGCCTAGCGCAGATGATTTCCCTGGCGCGGGCGACTCACGCCAATATCCGCCAGAACATCGCGATTGCCTTAGGGCTGAAGGGGATTTTCCTTGTCACCACCCTGCTCGGCCTGACCGGTCTGTGGCTGGCGGTGCTGGCGGATACCGGCGCCACCGTGCTGGTAACGGCTAACGCGCTGCGGTTATTGCGTAAGAAGTTGTAGCATAGATACCGGCTTCCCTGCTCGCGCTACGCTTAGCAGGGCTACGGTTCCAGACCGTCGGGTAGCCCGGATAAGGCGCTACGCGCCGCCATCCGGGGTATTCCCTGCTCGCGCTACGCTTAGCAGGGCTACGGTTCCGGACCGTCGGGTAGCCCGGATAAGGCGCTACCCGCCGCCATCCGGGAGAGGCTCAGTGGCTTTTGCGGATCAGGTAGCGGTACGGCAGGGCTTCGGTTTCCTGGGCCACCAGCTCATGCTCCATAAAGCGGCAGAATCCCGGAATATCGCGGGTGGTGGCCGGATCGTCAGCAATAATCAGCAGCGTCTCGCCCACCGGCATCGTCCGCACGGTTTTACGCACCATCATGACCGGCTCCGGGCAGCGGAGTCCCAGGGCATCCAGAGTGTGGTCAGGAGTGGAGAAAAGTTCGCTCATTTTAGTCTCACGTCAACAAAACGGCCCTAGTTTACCCCCTGCTCGCCAGTACGCAAGCCAGGTTAACGTTTGCGCGAAAAACAACCATTGCATTACGCCGGCAACGCAGTATCATGCAGCCGTTTTTAATTGGGTTCCCTCACCCCAACGTTCCGCTGCCGATTGCTCATTCACCTGAAGCATGACGGGCATAAAAAGGTCACAATATGAATCCGTTTACTACCGTACAGCGCAAAAAAGCGCTCGTCTGGCTTTCGCTATTTCATCTGCTGGTGATTACCTCCAGCAACTATCTGGTTCAGCTGCCGATCTCCATCTTTGGTTTCCATACCACCTGGGGCGCGTTCAGTTTTCCGTTTATCTTCCTCGCCACCGATCTGACGGTGCGAATTTTTGGCGCACCGCTGGCGCGACGCATTATTTTTGCGGTGATGGTCCCGGCGCTGGTCATCTCCTACGCCATCTCCGCCCTGTTTTACATGGGCGAGTGGCAGGGCTTCGCCGCGCTGGGCACCTTTAATCTCTTCGTCGCGCGCATCGCCATCGCCAGCTTTATGGCCTATGCGCTGGGGCAGATCCTTGACGTCCACGTCTTCAACCGCCTGCGGCAGAGCCGTCACTGGTGGCTGGCCCCCACCGCCTCGACGCTGTTCGGCAACATCAGCGATACCGTAGCGTTCTTCTTCATCGCCTTCTGGCGCAGCCCGGATCCGTTTATGGCCGCTCACTGGGGGGAAATCGCCCTCGTCGACTACAGCTTTAAAGTGCTTATCAGCATCATTTTCTTCCTGCCGATGTACGGCGTGCTGTTAAATATGCTGTTGAAAAGGCTGGCGGATAAATCTGATTTGTCGGCATTGCAGCCGAGTTAAAGGTACTCGCGGGCTGATGTGTTAAGATAGCCGGATGAGCCATTAGTGGCCGTTTATCGAAAGGAAGATGTCAATGCGCAATTTGGTTAAATATGTCGGTATTGGCCTGCTGGTGATGGGGCTTGCCGCCTGCGATAACAGCGATTCAAAAGCGCCAACCGTTGGGGCAGCAGCGGAGAGCAACACCAGCGGCCAGGCGATCAGCCTGCTGGATGGCAAGCTGAGCTTCACCCTGCCTGCGGGCATGGCCGACCAGAGCGGCAAACTGGGTACTCAGGCGAACAACATGCACGTCTATTCTGACGCCACCGGCCAGAAAGCAGTCATCGTCATCGTCGGCGACAGCACCAATGAAGACCTGGCGGTGCTGGCGAAACGCCTGGAAGATCAGCAGCGTAGCCGCGACCCGCAGCTGCAGGTGGTGAGCAATAAGTCGCTGGAGATCAAAGGTCATACCCTGCAGCAGCTGGACAGCATCATCTCCGCCAAGGGGCAGACCGCGTGGTCTTCCGTACTGCTCGGCAAAGTGGATGACAAACTGCTGACCCTGCAGGTCACCCTGCCGGCGGACAACCAGCAGCAGGCGCAGACCGAAGCGGAAAGCATCATCAGCACCCTCACCATCCAGTAATTACTGGCCTGGTGCGCTGGCCTCCGGTTCGCTAACCGGGGGCCGTTTTTTTAGCCGCCAGCCCAACAGCAGTGCCGCCATCACCAGCCCCGCCGCCGCCAGATATATCACCGGGATCCCGGTCCACGCCATCAGCAAGCCGGCCAGCGGCCCGGTGACGCCTAACGACAAATCCATAAACACGGTATAGGTGGCCAGCGCCGACCCCTGATTGTGCTGCGGCACCGCTTTCACCGCCACCACGCCCAGCGCCGGAAATACCAGCGAGAACCCGGCCCCGGTAAGCAAGGTGCCGATTTTCGCCAGCAGCGGCGTATCAGCAAAGCCGACCAGCAGCAGGCCGATGATCTCCACGCTAAAGCAGAGCATCGCCACGTTCAGCCCGCCGAGGCGGTTAATGGCGTTAGGAAACAGCAGCCGCGCACCAACGAACGCGCAGCTGAACAGCGTCAGGGCGAAGGCCGCCCCGTCCCAACCTTTGGCCTCATAAAACAGCGTGATAAAGGTGGCGATCACCCCGAAACCGGCGGAGGCCAGGGCCAGCGCCATGCCGTAAGGCCACACCCGCCCGAGCACCGCGCGAAACGACATCGCTTTGCCTTTCGCCGCCTTCACCGCTGCGCGGGGCAGCGCGCAGAGGATAGCCGCCAGCGCAACCGCCATAATGACCCCGGCCAGGCCGCTGAGGCCAATGTACGAATAGCACAGCACGCCGAGCGGGGCGCCCATCGCCATCGCCCCGTAGGTCACAATGCCGTTCCATGAGATCACCCGCCCGATATGCAGCGACCCAACAACGCCGACGCCCCACAGCGTCGAGCCGGTGCCGGCAAAGCTCTGGCCGATGCCGAGAATGACCCGCCCGAGGCATAGCAGCAGCAGGCTAACCAGCGGCCAGCCGCTGCTCCAGGCGGCCAGCAGATAGCTCAGACCGCTTAAAAAGCAGCCGCAGAGGCCGAAGACGACAATCTTTTTGGGCCCCAGCAGGTCAGCATAGCGCCCGGCGTGCGGGCGGCTGAGCAGCGTGGCGAAATATTGCAGACTAATCACCAGGCCGGCCCAGAAAGCGCTAAAGCCCATTACATCATGCACATAGCCGGGAAGCACCGCCAGCGGCAAGCCGATGGTGAGATAGCTGGCAAAGTTAAAAATGACGACGGAGACAATCCGCAGATTGAGGCGCAGTCCATTGAGCGCCGGTTCGGCGACGGGTTCGGGCATCAGGTTCCACCAGATTTCGACAACCAGCTTTCACTATTACCACGCTGGCGGCGGAAAAGCAGCTCGCCTTTCGGAATATTGGCAGTCGGCGAACCGCTACACTTATCAGGCGCGACTCACAAAAGGAATACCTATGTCCCCTCCGCAGGCTGATAAAGCCGGGCTCCATATTTTACTTAAGCTGGCGGCGCTGGTGATTATCCTCGCCGGGATCCACGCCGCCGCCGATATTCTGGTGCAGCTCCTGCTGGCGCTGTTTTTCGCTATCGTCCTCAACCCGCTGGTCACCTGGTTCATTCGCCGCGGGGTGCGGCGCCCGTTCGCCATTACCCTGGTGGTGACGGCAATGCTGGTGATGCTCACCGCGCTGCTTGGCGTGCTGGCGGCGTCGCTCAATGACTTTGTCGCCATGCTGCCTGATTTCAACCGCGCCCTGACGCGTAAGATCGTCCAGCTCCAGGAGTATCTCCCCTTTCTCAACCTGCATATCAATCCGGAGCGCATGCTGCGGCGTATGGATTCAGAACGGCTGATGACCTGGGCCACGGCGCTGATGACCCAGCTTTCCGGGGCGATGGCCAGCATTGTGCTGCTGGTGATGACGGTGATCTTTATGCTGTTTGAGGTTCGCCACCTGCCCTACAAACTGCGTTTTGCCCTCAATAACCCTCGCCTGCATATCGCCGGGCTGCACCGGGCGCTGAAAGGCGTTACCCACTATCTGGCTTTGAAAACGCTGATCAGCCTGTGGACCGGGCTGATTGTCTGGCTGGGGCTGCTGGCGATGGGGGTGCAGTTCGCGCTGATGTGGGGGGTGCTGGCGTTCCTGCTGAACTATGTGCCGAATATCGGCTCCGCCATCTCCGCCATCCCACCCATGCTGCAGGCGCTGCTGTTCAGCGGCATCTATGAGTGCCTGCTGGTCGGGGCGCTGTTTCTGGTGGTGCATATGGTGCTGGGCAACATGGTGGAGCCGCGCATGATGGGCCACCGGCTGGGGATGTCGACCCTGGTGGTGTTCCTGTCGCTGCTGGTCTGGGGCTGGCTGCTGGGGCCGGTGGGAATGCTGCTCTCGGTGCCGTTAACCAGCGTCTGTAAAATCTGGATGGAGACCACCGTCGGGGGCAGCAAGCTGGCGATCCTGCTCGGCCCGGGGCGTCCCAAAAGCCGGCTCCCCGGCTAGCGGCGTTTCACCGGCCAGAAGATGGTCAATACGCCGGCGACGATAATCGCCACGCCCAGCAGCGATTGCCAGTAGAACGGCTCATGCCAGCCGGGCAGCCAGATGGCGGCAGCCCACACCAGGATATAGCTCAGGCTCAACAGCGCATACGCTTTTGATAACGGTAGACGGTGGAGGGCAAAGTACCAGCAGACCATTGACAACAGGTAGCCCAGCAGGCCGAAAAACAGGCCGAAGGTACCAGCCTCGAAATGCAGCAGATGCTGGAGAAAGGCCAGAATATCGGTCAGCGGCGGCAAGGCCACCATGGCGCTGCGCAGCAGCAGCTGCGCGGCGCTGACAAGGCCGACGCTGAATAATGCCCAGAGAAAGCCCATCAAACGCTGGTCCCCAGAATGACAATGCCCACGACGATCAACCCGACGCCAAACCAGTGGCGGCGAGCGACCGGCTCATGCCAGATGCCCCAGCCCGCAAGGGTGACCCAGACGAAGTTCAGGCTCAGCATCGGATAGGCGATGCTCACCGGAATAGACTGCAGGACGCTCAGCCACAGCAGCATGCCGCAGCCGAGGCATAGCAGCGCCATCCCCAGCCAGAAGAGTATATGGCGACTCCGCCGTCCGCGACGGGACGGGCGGGTCGCCTGTTTCTGGCACAGCTGACCGGCGCAGCTCAGCAGGCTGGCGAACACCAGACAGATCCAGACGCTCATTGCGGCAGGTACTGAAGGAAGACCACCCGACCCAGCTCATAGGCGTTATCGGGTTTCGGTAACGGTAAGTCGACCATACTCTCTCCTTTATCCATCAACAGCACCAGCGAGACCGGCCCCTGCTGACGATGCGTGGCCAGCCAGTCGGCAAACCCGGCCTGGCTGACAAAGCTTCCCTGAGCGTCCGGCCAGTCGAGACCGTACTTCAGCTCACCCTGTTTGTCGAACATAATAATATCGCTTCGCTTCAGCTCCCAGGCCAGGCCGCCGGCGATCCCGACGTTGTTAGTCAGGACGTAACGGCTGGGCTGCAGGGATTCGCTGACGATGTCCACGAGGAACTGCGGCTGTTTGCTGTCGATAACCCGGTCCGGAATGGCGAAGCCCACCAGCAGCGCCAGGCCAAGCGGGCAAAGCGCCGCCAGGCTCCAACGGCGACCAGCGTCTTTCATCGCCAACCAGCCCATCAGCGCCCAGACGGCGAAGGCGATGGCCGCCAGCAGACATTTATACAGCTCAATCTTGGTCCATACCGGCTTGTGCATCACGCCCCAGGGCGAGACCACCAGCACGGCGATCAGCCCCAGCAGGCCAAAGCCCAGGTTGATCATCCCATTGATGCGCAGCGCTTTCGCGCCGGTCTTCGCCGCCTCCAGCGCGTAGCGGGCCATCAGGATCGACAGCGGCGCAAAGCACGGCAGGATATAGGTCGGCAGTTTGCCTTTAGCAATACTGAAGAACAGGAACGGCATCGCCACCCAACCGAGCAGATACAGCGCGCCGCGGGCCTCATCGCGCTCACGCCAGCCGCGCTTCAGCGCCCCTGGCAGCAGGGCCAGCCACGGCAAGCTGCCGGCGATCAGGAATGGGATGTAGTACCAGAATGGCGCTTTATGCTGGGCGTCTTTTTCGGCGAAACGCTGAATATGCTCGACCCAGAAGAAATAGCGCCAGAAGTCCGGCTCGCGCTGGGCGATAGCCAGCCCCCAGGGCAGCACCACCAGCGTACAGACGACCACCGCCAGCCAACCGTAGGTCAGCACTTCACGCCAGCGTTTACGGGCGATCACCCACGGCAGAACGCCCACCACCGGCACCGCCAGCGCAAGGAAACCTTTGGTCATCACCCCCATACCGCAGGCGACGCCCAACAGCACGTAACCCAGTATTTTGCCGCCGCGGCTCTGCGCCTGCGTCGCGCCCCAGAAGCTGCACATCGCCAGCGCCAGCCACAGGGTGATCATCGGGTCCAGCACCGCATAGGTACCAATCGCATACACCAGCATCGCGGTGAGAAAAATCACTGGCGACAGGACGGCTACCCGCTTATCGCGAAAGATGCGCCACGCCAGCCAGGCCACCAGCACGGCGGTCATGGTGATGGCGAAGACCGACCCGAAGCGTACGCCGAAGTTATTATGGCCAAACAGCCACTGGCCGACACTGTTGATCCAGTAACCGGCAATCGGCTTTTCGAAGTAGCGCAGCCCGAGAAAATGCGGCACCACCCAGTCGCCGGTGGCCAGCATTTCACGGCTGATCTCCGCATAGCGTGTTTCATCGGGTTGCCAGAGCAAACGGAAATTGAGCGGCAGCAGGTAATACAGCGCAAACAGCGCAATCAGAGAGACGCCATAGCGAATGCTTTTCATCAAACACCCGAAGTCAGTAATTGTTCACGTCCGAGCCAGCCTTCCCGGCCAGCCAGTTCACCCCGAACCACTTTGCCGGACGGCAGCTCGCTAAAGTCAGCGGGCAGCAGCTGGCTCAGTGGGCAAAACTGAATTTCTTCTTCCGCCGCCATGGTCAGCAGTTCATCGAACTGATCGGCATAGGCAATACCTTCCACTTCGGCGTGAATGGTATAGACCGGCACGCCAGGGTCGCGATGGATGCAGTCGAGGAGATAGCGGTTAAAGCCGGCGATATCCACCGCCGTGCCCACCGCCTCGTCCCAGGTCGGCAACGTGACCGGGATCTGCACCGTACCAGAGACGCCGCTGCCGAGCTGGGGCAGAAACGGCCGCGTGCCGCGACAGTCGCTGTTGTAGAGAAAATCGAAGGATTCTTTGGCTTTCACCACCCGCTGATCGGCGCGCCAGCCGGCAACGGCCGAACAGGTGACCGGGCGGCCGATGATGCGCTCGAGCTCCAGCAGGCCACGCTCGACCTCCAGCGTCAGCCGTTCCTGCGGCCAGACGCCGCTCCACGCCTGCCAGCTGTAGTGGTCCCAGGCGTGCAGGCCCACTTCATGAGACTCGGCGGTCGCACGGATCACCGCCTCGTTCCCCGCGCCGATGCGGCGTCCCGGCCACGCGGTGCCGGCCAGCAGAATATCCCAGCCGTACAGCGAAGCCGCTCTGGAACGCAGCATCTTCCACAGAAACTTCGGTTTTACCAGGCGCCACAGGTGACGCCCCATATTGTCCGGCCCGACGCTGAAGAAGAAGCTTGCCTGAATCCCGTGCTGGCCTAGCAGGTCCAGCAGCCGCGGAACACCGTCCCGCGTCCCGCGAAAAGTATCGACATCTATGCGTAAGCCGACCTGTTTCATGGATGTTTAGCGTCCACCAGTTCTACCGTGCGCAGGAAGAAGTCCAGCGTATGCTCAACGGTCTCTTCCATCTCCACCTTCGGCTCCCAGTTCAGGCAGCGTTTGGCGTTGCGGATGCTCGGTTTGCGATGCTCAACGTCCTGATAGCCCTTGCCGTAGTAGTCGCTGCTTTCCACTTCGCGGAAGCCGGCAAACGGCGGGAAGCGATCGCGCAGCGGATGGCGTTCGAAGCAGGCCAGCAGCATCTCCGCCAGCTCTTTGATGCTCGCTTCGTTATCCGGGTTACCGATGTTGATGATCTGCCCGTCGCAGCGGCCGTCTTTGTTCTCGATGATGCGGAACAGCGCTTCGATACCGTCGCTGATGTCAGTAAAGCAGCGCTTCTGCTTACCGCCTTCGATGAGCTTGATCGGCGAGCCTTCCACCAGGTTGAGGATCAGCTGGGTGATGGCGCGGGAGCTGCCGATACGCGCGGCGTTGAGGTTATCCAGACGCGGCCCCATCCAGTTGAACGGACGGAACAGGGTGAACTTCAGGCCATTCTTATCGCCGTAGGCCCAGATCACGCGGTCCAGCAGCTGCTTGGAGACCGAGTAGATCCAGCGCTGTTTGTTGATCGGCCCGACCACCAGGTTGGAAGTATCTTCGTCGAAGTTTTTGTCGGTGCACATGCCGTACACTTCAGAGGTCGACGGGAAGATGATGCGCTTATTGTATTTCACGCAATCGCGGATGATCTTCAGGTTCTCTTCGAAATCCAGCTCGAACACGCGCAGCGGGTTGCGGGTGTACTCGATAGGGGTGGCGATAGCTACCAGCGGCAGCACCACGTCGCATTTCTTAATGTGATATTCGATCCACTCGGAGTGAATGCTGATATCGCCTTCCACGAAGTGAAAACGCGGGCAGTCGAGGAAACGGCTGATGGCGTCGGAGCCGATATCCAGGCCGTAAATCTCATAGTTGTCGTCCTGCAGCAGGCGTTCGGTCAGATGGTTACCGATAAAGCCATTGACGCCGAGGATCAGCACCCGGGTACGACGCTTAACCGCCACCACCGGTTTGCTGCTGATCACCGCCCCGGACACCAGGCCCAGCGCCTGCGCCAGCTGGGCGCCCTGCATGTACACGCCGCGTTCGGTCTGGCCGGTGACAATCTCCAGCGCCCCTTCCTGGCACGCCACGATCAGCGGTGCAACGGAGATAACGGTGCCCGGTTTGGCTGCAGGTAGATCACTGCGTACACGGGATTTCCAGACAATAAATTTGTTCGCGCCAGCGTAGCCGAAGGCCCCCGGCCACGGATCGGAGACCGCGCGCACCAGATTGTGCAGCGTCTGCGCCGGCTGCTCCCAGTCGAGGCGGCCATCTTCCGGGGTGCGCCGTCCCACATAGGTCGCCTGGCTGTGATCCTGCGGACGTTCATCGGTGGTTCCGGCGAGGATCGCCGGCAACGCCTGGCTCAGCAGCTCAGTGGCGGCAGCGCACAGCTTGCGGTGCAGCGTCAGGGCGGCGTCATCCGGGCCAATCGCCACGGTTTGCTGAGCGACGATATCGCCGGCATCCGCGCGGTTCACCATCCGGTGCAGCGTCACGCCGGTTTCGCTTTCGCCATTGACCAGTACCCAGTTCAGCGGCGCGCGGCCGCGATATTTCGGCAGCAGCGAACCGTGTAGGTTAAACGCCCCTTTCGGCGCAAGACTGAGGATCTCATCGCCCAGCAGGTTGCGGTAGTAGAAGGAGAACAGCACGTCCGGCTTCATCTCGCGGATACGCTCAATCCACAGCGGATGGTTCACGTCTTCCGGCGCCCACACCGGAATGCCCTGCTCGGCGGCAAGGCGCGCCACGGAGCCAAAGAAATGGTTTTCGCCAGGGTTATCCGGGTGGGTGAAAATAGCAGCGATATCATATCCAGCGTCCAGCAGAGCCTGGATACCGGTGCAGCCCATATCGTGATAAGCGAAGACTACGGCTTTCATGAACGATCTTCCTCTTTAGATGCCGTTTCCGGCTGGCGAACAACACGTTGAATAAAGTAGCGGGGACGCGCGCGCACGTCGTTATAGATGCGTCCGATATACTCCCCGAGCAGGCCCATCCCGATAAACTGAGCGCCGATGAACATAAACAGCACGGCGAAGAGCATAAATACCCCTTCCGCCGCCCACTGCGGGCCAAAGGCCAGACGCAGCACCACCAGCATCAGGCCAAAGGCGAAGCCCAGCAGGGCTATCACGCTGCCGAAAATGCTGAGCAGACGCAGCGGCGTGGTGGTCAGACAGGTCACCAGGTCGTACATCAGGTTGATCAGGCGCATAAAGCTGTATTTGGAGTCGCCGAATTCGCGCTCGGCGTGCATCACCGGGATCTCCACCGCGCGCCGGGCGAAGGTATTCGCCAGGATCGGGATAAAGGTGCTGCGCTCATGGCAGTTGAGCATGGCGTCGATGATATGGCGGCGGTAAGCGCGCAGCATGCAGCCGTAGTCGCCCATCGCTTTGCCGGTGGTGCGCTGGATCAGGCGGTTGATCATCTTCGAGGCGGTTTTGCGGAAGATGCTGTCCTGACGGTTCTGGCGAACGGTGCCCACCACGTCGTAGCCTTCATCCGCCTTCTCTACCAACCGCGGGATCTCTTCCGGCGGGTTTTGCAGGTCGGCGTCAAGCGTAATGATTAAATCGCCGGTTACATGGCTGAAACCGGCCATGATCGCCGAGTGCTGCCCGTAGTTACGGTTTAACAGCACGGCGACGACGTGACTGCCTTCCGCCTCGGCAGCTTCGGTGAGCATGCGCGCGGAATCGTCGCTGCTGCCATCGTCGATCAGCAGAATTTCATATTGCCGCCCCAGCGTGGCGCAGGCGGTATCCGTACGACGAAGCAGCTCCGGCAGGCTATCCTGTTCGTTATAAACCGGAATAACCACCGAGACCTTCTTCACGGGAGGGTAAGTAAGCATATCAACGTCCTGACAGCTGGCGCAGTGCGGAAATGACGCGAGTGACATCGTCATCAGTCATGTCCGGGAACAACGGGAGAGAACAGATGCGGGCGCTGTTCCATTCGGTATTCGGCAGGGAAACCTCCGGGAAGCGCTCGCGGTAATATTTTTGCGTATGGGCCGCACGGAAGTGCAGACCGGTGCCGATACCCATCGCCTTTAGCTTTTCCATCAGCGCGTCGCGGCTGATGCCGCAGGCAGCCTCATCGACGCGGATGATAAACAGATGCCAGGCGTGCTGGTGATCCCAGGCCGGGACGGTCAGGGGCGTAAACGGCGTGTCCGCCAGTTCGCGCAGATAGCGCTGGGCAATTTCCGCCCGCCGCTGGTTGGCGTGAGGCAGTTTTTCCAGCTGGACCAGCGCCAGCGCGGCGTTGATGTCGGCAAGATTGTATTTAAAGCCCGGAGCGATCACCTCCGCCTGCGGCGCGCGGCCATGGGTCTGGCGGTCATAGGCGTCCACGCCGAGGCCATGGAATTTCAGGCTGCGGATACGGGAGGCCAGCTCGTCGTCGTCGGTGACAATCAGGCCGCCTTCAGCGCAGGTCATGTTTTTGATCGCGTGGAACGAGAAAATCGCGGTCCCCTGCCAGCCCACGTGGCGGCCTTTATAATGGGTACCGGCCGCATGGGCGGCGTCTTCGATCACCGGAATGCCATGGCGCTCGCCCACCGCGCGAATGGCGTCGATATCGGCTGGCGCCCCCGCGTAGTGCACAGGAATAATCGCTTTGGTACGCGAGGTGATCGCCGCTGCCACCGCGTCAGGGGTAATCATCAGATTGTCGTTATCGACATCGATCATCACCGGCGTGGCGCCCAGCAGGCAGATCATATTGAGAGTGGAGACCCAGGTCTGGGACGGCGTAATGACTTCATCGCCGGGGCCAATACCCAGCGCCATCAGGGTCACATGCATCCCGCCGGTCGCTGAACTGACGGCAATCGCATGACGGTTGCCGGTCAACTGGCAAAATGCCGCTTCAAGTGCCTGATTCTTCGGTCCGGTGGTGATCCAGCCCGACGTTAAAACTTCACGCAGGGCTGCCAGCTCTGCGTCGCCCATCGACGGGCGCGAAAAAGGCAAAAAATCGCTCATCATCATCCTGTTCTGTAGATGACCCACGCACAAACCTGGGTCGTTAGAATAAAATATCCTGCGCCTGCGGACTTAAACGAAATTAAAATGAAGTGAGTTCAGCGCGGCATTCCATTTCAGGGTATTTCGACCACTATTAATGTAGTTGACCTTGCTTAGGATAATATTAAGAAATTAATCTTTTCTCAGCATAGCCAAATAAATCATTAATAAACAGAATGATAGGTTTTATTTATGGCAGAATTTTGACAAAAAAGCGTTCCTGTCTGGAAAAGCAAACAGGAACGCTATCGCGGAAAGTAAACGGGGGTTAAACCAGATAACAATTAATGACGCTGTCTTTGTCACGCTTGATGACAAAAAGTTAGCGCAGATCACAAAGTTATTTCTGCTTAATTACAAATTTGCAGGAAAATCAGCTGGCAATTCACTTGCCGGGCAATTAATAACCTCGTCATTATCCGCGCCACAGTCGCGAATGAAGGTGATAGTAGCAAACTCGTCAATCACTTCCGTCGGGTAGGCCGGGCCGGCATCGCGGTACGAATTCATCAGAGGAATGTGATCGTTCTGGAAGCAGACGGTTTTTTCCGGGTTATTCATGATCCAGCGCGGGAAGAAAATGGTGCCGTGGAACAGTTTATCGCCCAGGTTGACGATCAGGCTGACGTCGGTACCGGTCGGTTCGGTCCATGAGATTTTGTAGATACTTTCCCCCACCCGCACGATGTACGCTTCCTGATCTTTCACCCAGCGATTGCCGACGATGCCGCTGTGAATACGGTAGTCGAGGGTGTGGCCGTTTTTGACGTAAATTTCGTAGTTCCAGCCGTTGTCGTAGGTGTAGACCAGATGTTTACCGATAAAGCCGCTGAGGTCATGTTTGTCGAAAGTGCTCATCATTTATTCTCCTCTGTGTTGTTGAGGACAGCATACGTCTTTAAAAATTGAATGAATAACGCTATGTTTGGATTAAATACATCCAAATTTTAGATTGATTATGCACAAGACAACCCTGGAGCAGTGGGCGTTACTCGAAAAGGTAGTGGAATTGGGGAGCTTTGCCAGAGCGGCGGAGGAGACCAATCGCAGCCAGTCTTCGGTGAGTTATAACCTCGCGCTGCTGCAGGAGCGTTTAGGGGTAGCGCTGCTGGCGCCGTCCGGGCGGCGGGCGGTGCTGACCCCGGCCGGCGAACTGCTGCTGAATCAGGTCAAACCGCTGCTACAGGCCTTCGCCTACGTTGAGACGCATGCAGCCACTCTGCGCAACGGGGCGCGCACCCGTCTGGATCTGGTGGTCGACAGCATTTTCCCGCGCCAGCGGTTGTTCGCCATTTTGCGCCAGTTTCAGCAGCGCTATCCGCAGACACAGGTCAGACTCACCGAAGTGCTGGAAAATATGGATGACGAGGGCGCGGCGCGAACGGAAGCCGATGTCATGGTTCTGACCCGCCGCCAGGATATTACCGGCCGCGGAGAGTGGCTGATGAATATTGATTTTATCGCCGTCGCCCACCGCGACCATCCTCTCGCCGCGCTCGACGGTCCGCTGGAGGATAGCGCGCTGGCACCATGGCCGCTGGTGCGCATTGCCGACCAGACCGGCGATGGCCAGGCGACGCGTGACGCCTGGACTTTCTCCACCATTGACGCCGCCATTGATGCGGTGATGTATCAGGTCGGCTTCGGCTGGCTGCCGGAAGAGCGCATTCGTTCCCATCTCGATCAGGGCGTGCTGAAGCGGCTGCCCCTCAGCCATGGCGCGCGCCGCGCGACGCCGCTGCATCTGATCGTCAAGCGGGATCTGGCGCCGATCGACGAACAGGTGGCCACGCTGCTGGGGTTGTTCCGGGCGCCCTGAGGGGTAAAGCGGCGCCTGCCCCTGCGCATAATCATACGGATTACTTATACTTTTCGGCGCAATATTGATCCAGGTTACTCCGAAAGTATGATGAATCACTAAAATCGTCATACTTTCCTGTCGTTGAGATTGCCGTCTTGTCTATTTTCCGCCTCACTCTGCTGGCGCTGATCGCCTGCGTCCCTCTGCTGGCTCAGGCCGCGCAGCACTCGCTCACCACCGCCTGGCCGGTGAACGTCGGCCCGCTGAATCCGCATCTTTATACCCCCAACCAGATGTTTGCCCAAAGCATGGTCTATGAGCCGCTGGTGAAGTATCAGGCTGACGGCAGCGTGCAGCCCTGGCTGGCGACCCGCTGGCGTCACTCCGACGATGGTAAAACCTGGTGGTTCACCCTGCGCGAGGATGTGACCTTCTCCAACGGCGAACCCTTTAACGCCCAGGCCGCAGCGGCGAATTTCCAGGCGGTGCTCGCCAACCGTCAACGCCACGCCTGGCTTGAGCTCGCCAATCAGATAACCGACGTGCGGGCGCTCAGCGCCAGCGAGCTGCAGATCACCCTGAAAAGCGCCTACGCCCCCTTGCTACAAGAGCTGGCCCTGCCCCGCCCGTTCCGCTTTATCGCCCCCTCGCAGTTTATCGATGGCGGCACCGCCAACGGCATCAAAGCCCCGATCGGCACCGGGCCGTGGCGACTGGCGAGCTCGCAGCTCAATCAGCGCGACGTGCTGGTACGCAACGAACAGTACTGGGGTAATAAACCCGCGCTGCAGCAAATCACCATCAAAGTGATCCCTGACGCCACCAGCCGCGCGGTGGCGTTCGAAACCGGGGAAATTGACATGCTCTACGGCGACGAAGGGCTGCTACCGCTGGATACCTTCGAACGCTTTCGTCATCACCCCGGCTACGTGGCTCGACTCTCCGCCCCGACGGAGACGGTGATGCTAGCGCTGAACGCCAGCCAGGGCCCGACCCGCGAGCAGGCGGTTCGCGAGGCGCTCAACTACGCCGTCGACAAGCAGACCCTCGTCGATAGCGTGCTCTACGGCACCCAGCAGGTTGCCGACACCCTGTTTGCGCCCTCGGTCCCCTACGCCCCGCAGGATCTGACGCCGCGCCGTTACGATCCGGCAAAAGCCCGCGCCCTGCTGGCGCAGGCCGGCTGGCAGCAGCCGGAAGGCCAGCCCTGGCGACAAAAAGCCGGGCAAGCGCTGGCGATTGAGCTGGCGTTTATCGGCACCGACGCGCTGGCTAAATCGATGGCCGAAATTATTCAGGCCAATCTGCGGGAGGTCGGCGTCCGCGTCACCCTGGTGGGCGAGGAGGAGAGCAGCATCTATGCGCGCCAGCGCGAAGGCCGGTTCGGCATGATCTTCAATCGCACCTGGGGCGCCCCCTACGATCCGCATGCCTTTTTAAGCTCGATGCGCGTGCCCTCGCATGCCGATTATCAGGCCCAGCGCGGCCTGCCCGACAAAGCGCTGATTGATAAAGAGATTAGCGAGGTGCTGACCACCAGCGACGAGGCGCAGCGGAAACGGCTGTACCACGATGTGCTGACCCGTCTGCATCAGGACGCGGTGTACCTACCCATCAGCTATGTCTCGCTGATGTCGGTTGCGCGCCAGGAGGTCGGCGAGATCCCGTTCGCGCCGGTGACCACCGAGATCCCGTTCGACCAGATTAAACCGGTAACGCCATAATGCTACGCTATATTTTACGCCGCCTGCTGCTGCTGATCCCGCTGTTGCTCGCCGCCTCCGCCATCATCTTTCTGCTGCTGCGGCTCGGCACCGGCGACCCGGCGCTGGATTATCTGCGCCTGTCGAACTTGCCGCCCACGGAAGAGATGGTCGCCTCGACCCGCGAACTGCTGGGGCTCAACCAGCCGCTGGCGATGCAGTATCTGCACTGGCTGTGGCGGGCGCTGCACCTGGACTTCGGCCTCTCTTATGCCACCCGGCGGCCGGTGCTGGACGACCTGCTGCACTTCCTGCCGGCCACCCTGCTGCTTACCGGCGCGGCGCTGGCGCTGATCCTCGTCACCTCGCTGCCGCTGGGGATCTGGGCGGCGCGCCATCGCGATCGCCTGCCGGATTTTGCTGTACGGCTGATTGCCTTCCTCGGCGTGTCGATGCCGAACTTCTGGCTAGCCTTTCTGCTGGTGATGCTCTTTTCCGTGCATCTGCAGTGGCTCCCGGCGATGGGATACGGCGACTGGCAGCACCTGATATTGCCCGCCGTCTCCATCGCCTTTATGTCGCTGGCGATTAACGCCCGGCTGCTGCGCGCCAGCATGCTGGAGGTCTCCGGCCAGCGTCACGTGGTATGGGCGCGGCTGCGCGGGTTGAGCACGCGCCAGGTGGAGCGGCGGCATATCCTGCGCAACGCCACCCTGCCGGTGGTGACCGCCATGGGCATGCACATTGGCGAGCTGATCGGCGGCACGATGATTATCGAAAATATCTTTGCCTGGCCGGGGGTTGGCCGCTACGCGGTTTCCGCGATCTTCAATCGCGATTATCCAGTGATTCAGTGCTTTACCCTGATGATGGTCACGGTGTTCGTACTGGCTAACCTGGCGGTGGATGTGCTTAACGCGGCGCTCGACCCGCGCCTGCGCCGCCATGAGGAGGTGAGCGTATGAGATGGCTGCGAAACTTCCGCTGGCCGGTGAAACTGGCCCTGCTGGTTATCGCGCTGCTGGCGGTCATCGCCCTCGGCAGCGGCTGGTGGCTGCCCTGGGATCCGGCGGCGATTAACCTGCAGCAGCGGCTGCTGCCGCCAGGGGGGGCGCACTGGCTGGGAACCGATCATCTTGGACGGGATATTTTCTCGCGCCTGCTGGCCGCCACCCGCGTCTCGCTGGGGGCGGTAATGGCCTGCCTGCTGCTGGTGCTGCTGATCGGTTTGGCGGTTGGCGGCAGCGCCGGGCTGCTGGGCGGCCGCGCCGACCGCGGCCTGATGCGCCTCGCCGAACTGTTTATGACCTTTCCGACCTCGATCCTGTCGTTCTTTATGGTGGGGGTGTTGGGTACCGGGCTGACCAACGTGATCCTCGCCATTGCGCTGTCGCACTGGGCCTGGTACGCCAGAATGGTGCGTAATCTGGTGGTCTCCCTGCGCCAGCGCGAATTTATCCTCGCCGCCCGCCTGAGCGGCGCCAGCCAGTGGCGGCTGTTCAGCGACCATCTGGCAGGGGCGGTGATCCCCTCGCTGCTGGTGCTCGCCTCGCTGGATATCGGTCATATGATGCTTCACGTGGCCGGCATGTCGTTCCTTGGCCTCGGCGTCAGCGCGCCGACGGCGGAATGGGGGGTGATGATCAACGACGCCCGGCAGTATATCTGGACCCAGCCGCTGCAGATGGTCTGGCCGGGGCTGGCGCTGTTCATCAGCGTGATGGCCTTTAACCTGCTGGGCGACGCGCTGCGCGATCGCCTCGATCCTCACCTGATCGCGGAGCATAGCCACTGATGCCGCAGAAGATCCAACTGCAACAGATCGCCCTTACCGCCGACCGCCCGCTGGTCAGCGACGTCTCGCTTACCCTGCGCCGCGGCCAGGTACTGGCGCTGCTCGGCAGCAGCGGCAGCGGGAAATCGCTCACCTGCGCCGCCGCGCTGGGCCTGCTGCCGCCCGGCGTCAACCAGACCGCCGGCCGGGTGTTGCTTGACGGCATGCCGGTGCACGGCGAACAGCTGCGCGGCGCGACTATCGCCACTATCATGCAGAACCCACGCAGCGCCTTTAATCCGCTGCATACCATGGCCGCCCACGCCCGGGAAACCTGCCGGGCGGCGGGCCGCGAAGCAAGTGACGCCGCCCTGCTGGCGGCAATGGAAGAGGTGGGTCTGGATAATCCGCGGGCGCTGCTGAAACGCTACCCCTTTGAGATGAGCGGCGGCATGCTGCAACGGATGATGGTCGCCCTCGCCCTGCTCAGCCGCGCGCCCTTTATCATCGCCGACGAACCGACCACCGACCTCGATGCCATCGCCCAGGCGCGGATCCTCAATCTGCTGGCGGATATCGTCGCCAGCCGCGGTCTGGGGCTGCTGCTGGTGACCCATGACATGGGCGTTGTGGCGCGGCTGGCGGATTACGTAGCGGTCATGGAGAACGGTCGCCTCGTTGAACAGTGCGATGTAAATACGCTGTTCAGCGCCCCACAGCACCCGCTGAGCCAACGCCTGTTGGCGGCGCATCTGGCGCTGTACGGACTGGAGAAAACAGCATGAATTTACTCAGCGTCACCGGGGTGAGCCACAATTACCCGCACCACGGCAGGGTCCTGCACGAGATCCAACTCGCCATCGCCCCCGGCGAAACGGTGGCCCTGCTCGGGCGCAGCGGCTGCGGCAAGAGCACCCTGGCGCGGATGCTGGTGGGCCTGGAAACGCCGCAGCACGGCGATATTGTCTGGCGCGGCACACCGCTGACCGCCCTGAAGGGCGAGGCCGTCGGCGCCTTCCGCCGCGATATTCAGCTGGTGTTTCAGGACGCCTTCAGCGCGGTGAATCCGCGCAAAACGGTGCGCGAGATCGTCAGCGAGCCGCTGCGCCATCTGTTGCGCTTGTCGCGCGAGGAACGTGCGCGCCAGGTGGAAGAGATGCTGCAGGCGGTCGACCTTTCCACGACGCTGCTCGATAAACGCCCGGCGCAGCTCAGCGGCGGACAGCTGCAGCGCGTCTGCCTGGCTCGCGCCCTCGCGGTACGGCCGCAGCTGTTGATTCTGGATGAAGCGGTCTCGAATCTCGATCTGCTGCTGCAGGCGGAGATTATCGCCCTGCTGAAGCGTCTGCAGGCCCAGTTTGGCACCGCCTGCCTGTTCATCACTCACGACCTGCGGCTGGTGGAGCGCTTTTGCCAGCGGGTGCTGGTGATGGAGCACGGACGCATCGTCGAAACCGCGGCGGTCAGTCTACCACTGCGCCTGCGCTCCCCTGCCGGACAGGCGCTCCAGCAGGCGGTGCTGCCACCTTTTCCTGCCACTCTGCTTAACGAGGCCATGCCATGCAGCGCGTAACCCTGACTCTTGATGATGACCTGCTGGCCGCTCTCGATGCGCTCAGCGCCCGCCGCGGCTACCACAATCGTTCGGAGGCGGTACGCGATATTCTGCGAGACGCCCTCAACCAGGATCCCGCACCGTCGGAGCCGCGGCGCGGTTATGCCGTCCTGTCATATGTGTACGAGCATGAAAAACGCGAACTGGCGAGCCGGCTGGTGGCCACCCAGCATCATCATCACGATCTCTCCGTCGCCACGCTGCATGTGCATATCAGTCATGACGACTGCCTGGAGATTGCGGTGCTGAAGGGAGACATGGTCGAGATACAGCATTTTGCCGACGACGTGATTGCCCAGCGCGGCGTGCGCCATGGGCATTTGCAGTGTTTAGCGGATGATTAACGATTTGAAAATTCTTGGGTGGTTTATCAACAGTTGATAAACCACATAAATTATACGCTTTGTGAATTATCCCGCTTCGCCAATAATGGCGCTTCATTTAACGATCTCGTTATGGCGAGGCTCCTGCATAAATACAAGTTACCGCCCTGTTGGTATCGAGAGAGACCACTAAGGGAAATACAGGCTTCCATCGAATCAAGGTGTTGCCAAGGTAACTTCTGGCGGTCATGACCGTTCAGATACGTTATGCAGTGCTAAAACCAGGACGTAGGGATCTGCCTGCGCTAACCCTGTCTTGTTCGCCCCTATGAGTGATTTTTTATAGGGATTTTAATCATGTCTTCCATTCAACTCTGCGCCGCCCATCAGGCGACCTCTGGCTTCAACGGCGATGCCATCGCCCAGTACATGCGTACCGACTTTATTACGCTACAGGAACATCTCAGCGTCCATGAGGCGCGGGAGCACTTTATCTCGCAGCTCACCAGCGATGATATTCCCGGCCAGGTGTTTGTTGTCGCCGGTAAAAAGCTGCGCGGCAGCCTGTCGGTCAAAAAGCTACTGCAGGAAGGGGATGCCGGGCAGTCTATCCGCTACCTGATGGACAGCTGCCTGTTCCGCGTCAAACCTGACGATGAACGCCCGCAGGTCATTGCCGAGCTCAACGAGCGCGGCCTCGAGTTGGTTCCCGTCGTCGATAAAGGCGAGCTGGTCGGCTGCCTGATGGAAAAGGAGATCGCCCATCTGCTGGAGGATGACGTCACCGAGGACGCTCAGCTGCAGGGGGCGACGCTGCCGCTGGAAAAACCGTACCTCGAGATCAGCCCCTGGACGCTGTGGAAGAAACGCTCGGTGTGGCTGCTGCTGCTGTTCGTGGCCGAAGCCTATACCAGCAGCGTGCTGCAGCATTTCGAAGAGGCGCTGGAGTCGGCCATTGCGCTGGCCTTCTTTATTCCGTTACTCATCGGCACCGGCGGCAACAGCGGAACGCAGATCACCTCGACGCTGGTGCGCTCGATGGCGCTGGGAGAAGTACGGCTGCGCGATATGGGGCGGGTGATCCGCAAAGAGGTGTCGACCTCGTTTCTGATTGCCTTAACGCTGGGGCTGGCGGGCTGCCTGCGCGCCTGGATGATGGGCATCGGTATGGAAATCACGCTGATCGTCAGCCTGACGCTGGTATGCATTACCCTGTGGAGCGCAGTTGTCTCGTCGGTCATTCCGATGGTGCTTAAACGGATCGGCATCGACCCGGCGGTGGTTTCCGCGCCGTTTATCGCCACGCTGATCGATGGCACCGGACTGATTATCTATTTCAAAATCGCTCAGTATTTTCTTGGGTTGAACTGATCATATACGTCCGGGCGCCAGGGCGCCCGGACGCTTAGATTACCCTTCCACCAGCGCCTGCGCGCAGGCCCAGGCGCTTGACCACGCCCACTGGAAGTTATAGCCGCCGAGCCAGCCGGTGACGTCCATCACTTCGCCGATAAAGTAGAGGCCCGGCGCCTTACGCGCCTCCATGGTACGCGACGAGAGCTCATTGGTGTCCACGCCGCCGAGGGTCACTTCCGCCGTCCGGTAGCCTTCGGTACCGTTCGGCTGCACGCGCCAGGCGGTCAGCGTCTCCACCAGCGCTTGCTGATCGCGAACGTTCAGCTGCTTCAGCGTGACATCAGGAATTTGCCCCAGCTGCTGCAGACACTCCACCAGCCGCTTCGGCAACTGCATCGCGAGGGTGTTTTTCAGGCTCTGGTTGGGATGCGCGCCGCGCTGCTCGTTAAGGAATTCCTCAAGATTGCAGTCCGGCAGCAGATTCACGGTGACGAACTCACCGGGCTGCCAGTAGCTGGAAATTTGCAGCACCGCCGGTCCGGAAAGGCCGCGATGGGTGAACAGCAGATTTTCGCGGAACAGGGTGCCGTTCTCGGCGGTGATGGTCGACGGCACCGAGACGCCGGAGAGAACCTGGAGCTGCTCAAGCAGCGGCTTGTGCAGGGTAAACGGCACCAGACCCGCACGGGTCGGCAGCACCTTCAGGCCGAACTGTTCGGCGATTTTATAGCCAAACGGCGAGGCGCCGAGGCCCGGCATCGACAAGCCGCCGGAGGCGATCACCAGCTTTTTGGTCGCCAGCGTTTCGCCGTTTACCTGAAGCCGATAGCCTTGCTCGTCGCGCTCCACGCTGAGAATTTCGCTGCGCAGGCGGATCTGCACGCCGCCCTTTTCGCATTCCGCCAGCAACAGAGTGACGATCTGTTCCGCCGAATCATCGCAAAACAGCTGACCGAGGGTTTTCTCATGCCAGGCGATGCCATATTTGCCGACCAGCTCGATAAAGTCCCACTGGGTGTAGCGCGCCAGGGCTGATTTGCAAAAATGCGGGTTTTGGCTCAAATAGGCCGCCGGCTCGACATACATATTGGTAAAGTTGCAGCGGCCGCCGCCGGACATCAGAATTTTTCGCCCCGGCTTTTTGCCGTTGTCGAGCAGCAGGACGCGACAGCCGAGCTGCCCCGCCTGCGCTGCGCAAAACATTCCCGCCGCTCCGGCGCCAACGACAATGGCATCAAACCTTTCCACACCGCATTCCTCGTTCCCCAATTGTCGGGTTTTGTAAATATTTCACTCTGGTCACACCAGCGGGAAAAATCCCGCATTAGATACATCATTGAAAGATATAGGATTACTCCCAACAGGGTAAAACCTAAACAGGAAGAAAATCAAAAAAAGTCTATATTTCACTTTGCCCGCGCCGCTAAAGTCACTGATAATGCGCCGCGTTCATGTCCTCAAAATGGCGTAACGTCCTATGCTACATTTATTTGCCGGTCTGGATTTACATACCGGACTATTATTATTGCTTGCTTTAGCTTTTGTACTGTTTTACGAAGCGATTAACGGTTTCCATGATACCGCAAACGCGGTGGCTACGGTTATCTACACTCGCGCTATGCGCTCACAGCTCGCTGTGGCGATGGCGGCGCTCTTCAACTTCTTCGGCGTTCTGCTGGGCGGTCTCAGCGTAGCCTATGCCATCGTGCATATGCTGCCGACCGATCTGCTGCTTAACATGGGTTCCGCGCATGGCCTCGCCATGGTGTTCTCTATGCTGCTGGCGGCGATCATCTGGAACCTCGGGACCTGGTACTTCGGTCTTCCGGCATCCAGTTCTCATACCCTGATTGGCGCCATCATCGGTATTGGTTTAACCAATGCGCTGATGACAGGCACCTCCGTGGTTGATGCGTTGAATATCCCGAAAGTCATCGGCATTTTTGGTTCGCTTATCATCTCGCCTATCGTTGGTCTGGTGATTGCGGGCGGCCTGATTTTCCTGCTGCGCCGCTACTGGAGCGGCACCAAAAAACGGGCGCGTATCCACCTGACTCCGGCGGAGCGTGAAAAGAAAGACGGCAAGAAAAAGCCGCCGTTCTGGACCCGTATCGCCCTGATCCTGTCCGCTATCGGCGTGTCGTTCTCTCACGGCGCTAACGATGGACAGAAAGGCATTGGTCTGGTGATGCTGGTCCTGATCGGCGTCGCCCCGGCGGGCTTCGTGGTGAATATGAACGCCTCCGGTTACGAAATCACCCGTACCCGCGATGCGGTCAACAATGTGGAAACTTTCTTCCAGCAGCGCCCTGACCTGCTGAAGAAAGCCACCGGCGTTGACCAGCTGGTTCCCTCTCCGGACACCAATACCGCGGCCAACGGCGAGTTTCATTGCCATCCGGCGAACACCATCAACGCCCTTGACCGCGTGAAGACCATGCTGACCGGCGTTGAGAACTACGAGTCGCTAAAACCGGAACAGCGCGGCCAGCTGCGTCGCATCATGCTCTGCATCTCAGACACTACCGACAAAGTGGCGAAACTGCCGGACGTGAGCGCTGACGACCAGCGTCTGCTGAAGAAACTGAAAACCGATATGCTGAGCACCATCGAGTACGCGCCAATCTGGATTATCATGGCGGTCGCGCTGGCGCTGGGTATTGGTACCATGATCGGCTGGCGCCGCGTGGCGACCACCATCGGTGAGAAGATCGGTAAGAAGGGCATGACCTACGCCCAGGGGATGTCGGCGCAGATGACCGCAGCGGTCTCAATCGGTCTGGCGAGCTACACCGGAATGCCAGTTTCCACCACCCACGTGCTCTCCTCCTCGGTAGCGGGGACGATGCTGGTGGATGGCGGTGGTCTGCAGAAAAAGACGGTAACCAGCATTCTGATGGCCTGGGTACTGACCCTGCCGGCAGCGATTATCCTTTCAGGCGTCCTTTACTGGCTCTCCCTGAAGCTGATTTAAGCGTTATTCGTTCAAAACGGGCCAGCTTGCTGGCCCGTTTTTTATTCTGAAAATATCGTTAGTGCCAGATCATCAGCGCAATCAGGCTCACCACCACCAGGCCGCACAGGGCGCTGGTCAGAATAAACTGGCGACGAACACGTTCGCAGCGACGAATAAATTCATCGTCATGATGGTCACGGTAGCGCTGGGCATAAATATACCAGACCAGCCGCATCTGTTTGCTGGGCTGCCCGTGCGAGGTAAAAAAGCCGCCGCCATCGACGTACTGATAGAGCAAGGGATCGCAACCACGTAGCACAACCAATAATGCACGCAACGATGAGAAGTAGCGTGCCATATTCACCACACAAACGACACACAGGGCCCAAAACAGCGCAATAGTGCTGATCATACCTCCTCCCCGGCGACCCGCCCACGGAGAAATCCTCCGCGGCTACCGCTCCCCAAATAACCGACGACAATACCGTAAAGAGTGCGATTCCGATCACATTTATTTTTCCGACCGGCTCATTAAATAGTGTAGGAGATCCATTAATTTTTTTACCACAAGGTTATTCGTTATCAATACGTAAGACGGATAAATTTGTTTAGCTTTTAGGTGAACCCAGTGCATTGACGGAGTGCGGGGGGCGCTATAAGGTAAGAAATATCTTCTACAATGAAGTCCTTAAAGGCTACCCTCCCGCGAATGTAGCACGCAGGACGCGGGCGAAACGGCAGCGCCAGCTGTCAGGTCCAATGGTCATCGACAAACTTATGGAAGGAGTAACACTATGGCTTACAAACATATTCTGATTGCAGTAGACCTGTCCCCGGAGAGTAAAGTACTGGTTGAAAAAGCCGTTTCTATGGCCCGCCCTTATAACGCGAAAGTCTCCCTGATCCACGTGGATGTAAATTACTCCGACCTCTACACCGGGCTGATTGACGTGAACCTCGGCGATATGCAAAAACGCATCTCCGAAGAGACCCATCACGCGCTGACCGAGCTCTCAACCAACGCCGGCTACCCGATCACCGAGACCCTGAGCGGCAGCGGCGACCTCGGTCAGGTGCTGGTCGATGCGATTAAAAAATACGATATGGACCTGGTGGTCTGCGGCCATCATCAGGACTTCTGGAGCAAGCTGATGTCCTCTGCCCGTCAGCTGATCAACACCGTCCATGTCGACATGCTGATCGTCCCGCTGCGCGACGAAGAAGACGAATAACCCTCCCGTTGTGTCATGCCAGACGCCCGCCGCTGCGGGCGTTTTTATTTTCGCTTCTGCCCCGCCAGACAACAGAGATTAACTCCATAAAAAAGCTATTCAATTAGTGTGATCAGCCAGTTATTCACTAAAACATCTATATAATAATCTACTCATTAAGCCAATAACCGCAGCATGGCGAGTTATCAGACATTTTCGGCGCGTTCTGGCATACGCGTTCATACTTTTTGGGAAAGTAATACAAGGCGAAGGAATATGAATACAACTGCACCTACGGGTTTGCTGCAGCAACCTCGTCCGTTCTTCATGATCTTCTTTGTGGAGCTCTGGGAACGTTTTGGCTATTACGGCGTTCAGGGGATCCTGGCGGTCTTCTTTGTTAAACAGTTGGGCTTCTCTCAGGAACAGGCCTTTATCACCTTCGGCGCCTTCGCGGCGCTGGTTTACGGGCTGATCTCGATCGGCGGCTACGTGGGCGACCATCTGCTGGGGACCAAACGTACCCTGGTGCTCGGCGCGATTGTGCTGGCTATCGGCTACTTTATGACCGGGATGTCGCTGCTGAAACCGCAGCTGATCTTTATCGCCCTCGGCACCATCGCCGTCGGCAACGGTTTGTTTAAAGCCAACCCGGCAAGCCTGCTGTCAAAATGCTATCCGCCGAAGGATGCCCGTCTCGACGGGGCGTTCACCCTGTTTTATATGTCGATAAACATCGGTTCGCTGCTGTCGCTGTCGCTGGCGCCGGTGATCGCGGAAAAGTTTGGCTACGCGGTGACCTATAACCTGTGCGGCGCGGGGCTGATTATTGCGCTGCTGGTCTACTTCGCCTGCCGCGGGATGGTGAAAGATATTGGCTCCGAGCCCGATCATCGCCCCCTCAGCCTGCGCAATCTGGCGCTGGTGCTGGCCGGTACGGTGGTAATGATTTTTCTCTGCGCCTGGCTGATGCATAACGTGATGATCGCCAACCTGGTGCTGATTGTCCTGTCGGTCGTGGTCATTGCGTTCTTTTTCCGCGAGGCGTTTCGCCTTGATAAAACCGGGCGCAACAAAATGTTCGTCGCCTTTATCCTGATGATCGAGGCGGTGCTGTTTTACATTCTCTACGCCCAGATGCCGACCTCGCTGAACTTCTTCGCCATCAACAACGTCCATCATCAGATCCTGGGTTTTACCATCAACCCGGTCAGCTTCCAGGCGCTGAACCCCTTCTGGGTGGTGGTAGCCAGCCCGGTGCTGGCGGCGATTTACACCCATCTCGGTCATAAGGGTAAAGACCTGACCATGCCGGTGAAATTTACCCTCGGGATGTTCCTCTGCGCGCTGGGCTTCCTGACCGCCGCGGCCGCCGGGATGTGGTTCGCCGACGCCCAGGGATTAACCTCGCCGTGGTTTATTGTGCTGGTTTATCTGTTCCAGAGCCTGGGCGAGCTGCTGATCAGCGCCCTGGGGCTGGCGATGGTCGCCGCGCTGGTGCCGCAGCATCTGATGGGCTTTATTCTGGGGATGTGGTTCCTGACCCAGGCCGCCGCGTTCCTGCTCGGCGGCTATGTGGCGACCTTCACCGCGGTGCCGGAAAATATCACCGACCCGCTGCAGACGCTGCCGGTTTACACCAGCGTGTTCAGTAAAATTGGCCTGGTGACCCTGGGGGTCACGGTGGTGATGGCGCTGATGGTGCCTTGGCTGAACCGGATGATTAATACCCCGGCCAGCGCCGAGTAACCGTTTAAGATGGCCGACCCGCACTGGCGCCGTTTGTTTAAATATTACGGTTCCCGGCTTGCGCTACGCTGAGCCGGGCTACAATGAGGTAGCCCGGATAAGGCGCGTTGCGCCGCTATCCGGGAGATACCACCACGGGGTAATATTACTCCGGCGTGCCGGCGTAAATATCAAACCGATGCCCTTTGGTCACCACCGCGTTCGGCGTGGCGACTTCCGCCAGCGGCGGCGCGTAATCCGGGCGCTTTACCACCACCCGTTTGGTCGCCAGCTGGCGCGCCGGGGCCAGCAGGCCATCGGCGTCTAAATCAGGCCCCACCAGCGACTGAAAAACGCGCATCTCTTTCTTCACCAGCGCGCTTTTCTGCTTATGCGGGAACATCGGGTCGAGGTAGACCACCTGCGGACGCGGGGTGATATCGGTCAGCGCCGTCAGGCTGGAGGCGTGGATCAGCTGCAGCCGCTCCTGCAGCCAGCCGCCGATTTCCGCATCGGCATAGCCGCGGGCCAGACCATCGTCGAGCAGCGCGGCGACCACCGGATTGCGCTCCAGCATCCGCACGCGACAGCCGACCGACGCCAGCACAAAGGCATCGCGCCCCAGGCCGGCGGTGGCGTCAACCACATCCGGCAGATAATCGCCTTTAATGCCCACCGCTTTGGCTACCGCTTCACCGCGGCCGCCGCCAAACTTGCGCCGGTGGGCCATCGCCCCGCCGACGAAATCGACGAAGATACCGCCAAGCTTAGGCTCATCGCGCTTACGCAGCTCCAGATGCTCAGCGGTCAACACCAGCGCCATCAGGTTATCGTCATCCTGCTCCAGCCCCCAGCGGGCGGCTAAAACAGATAAGGCGCCGTCTCCGGCGCCCGTTTCATCAATTAAGCAGATCTTCACGTAGCAATCAGCCTTTGATCCCGTAATGCTCAAGCATCGCGTCCAGCTGCGGCTCGCGCCCGCGGAAGCGTTTGAACAGCACCATCGGCTCTTCGGAACCGCCGCGGCTCAGGATGTTATCGAGGAACGACTGACCGGTTTCGCGGTTGAAAATCCCCTCTTCTTCGAAGCGTGAGAAAGCGTCTGCCGCCAGCACGTCGGCCCACAGATAGCTGTAGTAACCCGCCGCGTAACCGCCGGCGAAGATATGGCTGAAGGCGTGCGGGAAGCGGCCCCAGGTTGGGCCCGGCACCACGGCGACCTGCTTTTTAATCTCCGCCAGGGTCTCAAGGATTTTCGCCCCCTGCTCCGGCTTGTACTCCGCGTGCAGGCGGAAATCGAACAGGCCGAACTCCAGCTGGCGCAGAATAAACATCGCCGCCTGGTAGTTTTTCGCCGCCAGCATTTTCTCCAGCAGCGCCTGCGGCAGCGGTTCACCGGTTTCATAATGACCGGAGATAAAGGCCAGCGCTTCCGGCTCCCAGCACCAGTTTTCCATAAACTGGCTCGGCAGCTCGACCGCGTCCCACGGCACCCCGCTGATGCCGGAAACCCCGGCGGTATCGATGCGGGTCAGCATATGATGCAGACCGTGGCCGAACTCGTGGAACAGGGTGATCACTTCGTCGTGGGTGAACAGCGCCGGTTTGCCGTTGACCGGACGGTTGAAGTTACAGGTCAGGTAGGCGACCGGCTTCTGCAGGGAGCCATCCAGCTTACGCATCTGGCCGACGCAGTCGTCCATCCACGCCCCGCCGCGCTTGTGCTCGCGGGCATACAGGTCGAGATAGAAGCTGCCGCGCAGCTCGTTGTGTTCGTCATACAGCTCGAAGAAGCGCACTTCCGGATGCCACACATCGACATCGGTACGCTCTTTGGCGGTAATGCCGTAAATGCGCTTCACCACTTCGAACAGACCGTTAACGGCTTTGTTTTCAGGGAAATAGGGGCGCAGCTGCTCATCGCTGATGCTGTAGAGATGCTGTTTCTGTTTTTCGCTGTAGTAAGCGATGTCCCACGGCTGCAGCTCTTCGACGCCGAACTCGGTTTTAGCGAAAGCGCGCAGCTGGGCCAGCTCTTTTTCGCCCTGTGGACGGGCGCGTTTTGCCAGGTCGGTGAGGAAGTCGAGCACCTGCTGCGGATCCTCCGCCATTTTGGTGGCGAGGGATTTAAAGGCGTAGCTGTCAAAGCCCAGCAGCTGCGCCAGCTCGTGGCGCAGAGCGAGGATCTCCGCCATCACCGGGCTGTTATCCCATTTCCCGGCGTTCGGCCCCTGATCGGAGGCGCGGGTGGAATAGGCGCGGTACATCTCTTCGCGCAGCGCCTGATTGTCGCAGTAGGTCATCACCGGCAGGTAGCTCGGGATATCCAGCGTCAGCAGATACCCTTCCTGCTCTTTGGCCTGGGCCTGCGCCTGAGCGGCGGCCAGCGCGCTTTCCGGCATACCGGCCAGATCGGCGACGTCGGTCACCAGCTTGTTCCAGCCCATGGTGGCGTCAAGAACGTTGTTGCTGTACTGGTTGCCCAGCTCAGAGAGGCGCGCGGCGATTTCACCGTAGCGTTTCTGTGCCTCCGGCGGCAGGCCAATACCGGATAATTCGAAATCGCGCAGCGCGTTATCAACCGCTTTTTTCTGCGCGGTATTCAGCGTGGCGTAGTTATCGCCATCGCGCAGGTCGCGGTAGGCTTTATACAGGCCTTCATGCTGGCCGACCCAGGTGCTGTACTCGGAGAGCAGCGGCAGCGTCTGTTCGTAGGCCTCGCGCAGTTCCGGGCTGTTTTTTACCGAATTGAGATGGCTGACAGGCGAGAAGATGCGTCCCAGCACATCGTCCACTTCCGCCAGCGGCTGGCAAAGATTTTCCCAGCTATACGGCGCGCCGTGCGCCACCGCGCTTTCCACTGCGGCCCGGCAATCCTCCAGCGCTTTGGTGACCGCGGGGACCACGTGCTCTGGTTTGATCGCAGAAAAAGGCGGCAGGGAAAAAGGCGTCAGTAATGGATTGGTCATATGCGCTGTCCTGTTGAAAAGGGTGAGTGAAGCGCGCGTCCGGCGCTTATGCATGAGATCTAGAATGGGGGATAGTTGGGGGAATTTCAATGACGGGCGGTGCGTCAGCCTGGGTATTGCTGCGATAAGTCCGCCCGTTGCCGGAAAAACGCGGCACGCGGTGCAGCGTGCCGGAAACCGCATTAATGCCCTTTTTGCGCCATTTCCCAGGCCGCCGACAGATTCAGCCGCTGCCAGAACTGCTGCTCGGGGGTGGCGCCGGACAGCGGGTAGCCCGCCGGCAGCGCGGTATTGACCATCAGCGCCCGGCGCTGGGCCGCAGACAGCTGCGGCAGGGCAGCCTCCAGCAGCACTTCCGCCCCCTCCGGCACCTGCAGGCGCGGCTGCGGCCCCGTCTGCCGCGGCAGGTCGTAGGTCATGGTGAAACGAGTGAAATCACGCATCGCCGGATCGCGCCAGGGATCGTCTTTCACGCTGCTCTTCGCGCACTCGGCAAGCGATGTGCCGCAGGCTTTCGCCAGCGCGGCGCGCAGCTGATCGCGGGCTTCGTTAAATAATACCCGGTAGCGCGGATCGTTAAGATAATGGGCCACGTTGCGCTCGGCCACCATCCGCGAGCCGATCACATCCAGGGGATAGTGGACACCCAGCACGATGCGCGAATAGCCATAGCGTGCGCCGCGCGCCACCAGCGCGTCGTAGCGCTCCGGGATCATCGCCGCCAGCAGCAGCGCATCAGTATAGCCAGTGTTGGTGTGACCGCTGGGGAACGAGCCGCCGTCGGCGGTATAGGGCTGGTTATCCTTCACCACCACGTCGTCCGGCACCAGGTGAATGGTGTTGCCCTGCACCAGAAACGGCCGCGGATTGTTGTAGTGCTTTTTCGCCTCGCCGGTGCTGACCTCCGAGGCTTTGATCAGCGCCGCCGCTTTCCCCAGCGCGCCCTGGTCATAGGCGGTCAGAAACGCGTTGCCCAGCCGCGGCCCCAGCGCGTCGCTGAGGAAGTAGAGGTAGCTAATCCCTTCCGCATCGGCCAGCGCCTGACGGCGGGTGGTCTGTACGGCGTCGCGGTTAATGGCGGTCACCATCGCCAGATTCTGCTGCACGACGGTCTCCGGCAGGCTGCTGAACGCCGACAGCAGCGCAATGCCCGCCTGCTGATTGGCCCGGGTCTGGAAGTCATAGCCGCTGGCCTTCAGCCAGGCGGTATCGGCTTGGGTTTTGTTTTGTTTCGCGTGCGCCAGCCGATCGCGTGTCAGCGCGGCGGCATCCCCCTGCAGAGCGTGGCGCAGCTGCGCCAGCGCCTGTTGCTCAAGATCGTCATACGCCTGGCTGGAGGCAGCCGGCGTCACGCTATTGGCGAGGGCCGCCGCCCTGTTCAGCGGGATGTCTTTAGCCAGAACCGGTTGCGCCAGCAGCAGCGCCACGGCCAGCAGCGAGAGTTGATTTTTCATTATTTTTCCTTTTATTCAAACAATTACCTTGCCTGTATCCGACGCTAGCGCGGCCGTTTGACGCTTTTATGACAGCGTTATGTTTTGCAACGCTTTTGGCAGTAATGAAACAGCGCGGCGGCGCAGCGGTAATCTCGGCCGATCTGCGGTAAACTATCGGTTAACTTGTTTATTTCCCGGAATCTCTGCATCCATGCTCAGTTATCGCCACAGCTTTCACGCAGGCAACCACGCCGACGTCCTCAAACACACCGTTCAGAGCCTGATCATCGAAGCGCTGAAAGAGAAAGAAAAACCGTTTCTCTACCTGGACACCCACGCCGGCGCGGGCCGCTATCAGCTGAGCGGCGAGCACGCCGAGCGTACCGGCGAGTATCTCGAAGGCATCGCCCGGATCTGGCAGCAGGACGACCTGCCGGCAGAGCTTGAGCCCTATATTTCGGTGGTCGAACACTTCAACCGTAACGGCCAGCTGCGCTACTACCCGGGCTCCCCGCTGATCGCCCGCCAGCTGCTCCGCGAGCAGGACAGCCTGCAGATGACCGAGCTGCACCCGAGCGACTTCCCGCTGCTGCGCGCCGAGTTCCAGAAAGACAGCCGCGCGCGCGTCGATAAAGCCGATGGCTACCAGCAGCTGAAAGCTAAGCTGCCGCCGGTCTCGCGCCGCGGTCTGATTCTGATCGACCCGCCGTACGAAATTAAAACCGACTATCAGGCGGTGGTGACCGGGATTAACGAAGGCTATAAACGCTTCGCCACCGGCACCTACGCGCTGTGGTATCCGGTGGTGCTGCGCGCGCAAATAAAACGCATGATCAAAGATTTAGAAGCCACAGGTATCCGCAAAATTCTGCAAATCGAGCTGGCGGTGCGTCCGGACAGCGACCAGCGCGGCATGACCGCCTCCGGGATGATCGTCATCAACCCGCCGTGGAAGCTGGAGCAGCAGATGAACAATGTGCTGCCGTGGCTACACAGCAAGCTGGTGCCGGCCGGTACCGGTCACACGACCGTCAGCTGGATCGTGCCGGAGTAATCGCAACCATCGGTGGAACCTTTTACGCCTCGCGCTACAATCGCGGCAATCAACGATTAAGGACATATGGGCATGAGCAAACATTATGATTACCTCGCCATCGGCGGCGGTAGCGGCGGTATCGCCTCGATTAACCGTGCGGCCATGTACGGCCAGAAGTGCGCGCTGATTGAAGCCAAAGCGCTGGGCGGCACCTGCGTCAACGTCGGCTGCGTGCCGAAAAAAGTGATGTGGCATGCGGCGCAGATCCGCGAAGCGATTCATCTTTACGGCCCGGACTACGGTTTCGATACCACCATCAACCATTTCGACTGGGAGAAGCTGGTCGCCAGCCGCAGCGCCTATATCGACCGCATTCATACCTCCTACGACAACGTGCTGGGTAAGAATAACGTCGACGTGATCAAAGGGTTTGCGCGCTTTGTCGATGCCCACACCGTGGAAGTGAACGGCGAGACCATTACCGCCGATCATATCCTGATCGCCACCGGCGGCCGTCCGAGCCACCCGAACATTCCGGGCGTGGAATACGGTATTGATTCCGACGGTTTCTTCGAACTGCCGGCGCTGCCGAAGCGCGTGGCGGTGGTCGGCGCGGGCTACATCGCCGTTGAACTGGCGGGGGTGATTAACGGCCTCGGCGCTGAGACCCACCTGTTCGTGCGTAAGCACGCGCCGCTGCGCAGCTTCGATCCGCTGATCGTCGACACGCTGGTGGAAGTGATGAACGCCGAAGGTCCGCAGCTGCATACCAACGCCATCCCGAAAGCGGTGGTGAAGCATGCCGACGGTAGCCTGACCCTTGAGCTGGAAGATGGCCGCAGCCAGACCGTTGACTGCCTGATCTGGGCGATTGGCCGCGAACCGGCGACCGATAACTTCAACCTGGCGGCTACCGGCGTGAAAACCGACGATAAAGGCTACATCATCGTCGATAAGTTCCAGAACACCAGCGTGCCGGGCATCTACGCCGTGGGCGATAACACTGGCGCCGTCGAACTGACCCCGGTGGCCGTGGCCGCAGGCCGTCGCCTCTCCGAACGCTTGTTTAACAACAAGCCGGAAGAGCATCTGGACTACAACAATATTCCGACCGTGGTCTTCAGCCACCCGCCTATCGGCACCGTCGGCTTAACCGAGCCGCAGGCGCGCGAGCAGTATGGCGACGACGCGGTGAAGGTCTACAAATCCTCCTTCACCGCGATGTACACCGCCGTCACCTCGCACCGCCAGCCGTGCCGCATGAAGCTGGTGTGCGTTGGCCCAGAAGAGAAGATTGTCGGCATCCACGGCATCGGCTTCGGAATGGATGAGATGCTGCAGGGCTTTGCGGTGGCGTTGAAGATGGGCGCTACCAAAAAAGACTTCGACAATACCGTCGCTATTCACCCGACGGCGGCAGAAGAGTTCGTCACCATGCGCTAACACGCGAGCGCCGGATGATAAAAAGAAGCCCTGAGGGGCTTCTTTTTTTATGCTCAGGCCACGCCGTTATTGCCATGGCGCATAAACGCCGGGCGCTGATTGAGCGCCATATACCAGCGCTCCACGGCCGGCATTTCCGGATGCGCAAAGGGCGTCATCTTCCAGCGATGCACCGACAGCCCCAGCACGATATCGGCCAGGGTGAAGCGCTCGCCGGCTATCCACGCCCCGGTACGCTGCAACTGCGCCTCGACAATGCGCACACAGTGGGTCCAGGTGGCAATGCTCTCTTTAATCGCCGCCGGATCCTGAAAGCGAGGATCTTTACGCACCAGCCCCATAAAGGCATGGCGCCAGGCATTATTGAACTCGGTCGCCTGCCAGTCCATCCAGTGCTCCACCTCGGCGGCGGGCTGCGGCTCAGCGGGCAGCAAATCCCAGCGCTCCGCTTTCCGCGCCAGATAGCGGCAGATGCTGTTCGACTCCCAGAGCACAAAGTCATCGTCCAGCAGCACCGGCACCAGGCTGTTAGGATTCAGGCGCTGAAATTCAGGGGTGTCCAGGGGCTTAAACCCGCTGCCGTAATCCTCCTGCTGGTACGCCAGCCCGATCTCCTCGCAGGTCCACAGCACTTTCCGTACATTGATTGAAGAGCGTTTGCCCAGAATTGTTAGCATCGTCAGCGATTCCTCAGCCATAAAAGACAGTTCATTCACTCTACTCTATTGCCAGCCAGCAACAAGGCAGAGCGCTGGATAATGTGTATAGTTGATTCCAGCCTGTTTGCCGAAAAGGAACCCGACATGTTGACCCCTTTTACCGTTTTGATGCCCGCCAATATTCGTTTTGGCCGCGGTCAGGCCCAGAGCGCCGCCCCCTGGCTGGCGCAGCAGGGTGGTCCCATTCTGCTGGTGCATGGTGCCAGCCCGCAGCGGGCGGCGTTTCTCCGCCAGCAGCTGGAGGCGCTGCAGCTTGCGGTCACGACGCTGGCGATAAGTCGCGAACCCTGGCTTAGCGATATTGAGCAGGGCGTCCAGCTGGCGCGCGAGAAAGGGATCAGGGCGGTGGTCAGCCTCGGCGGCGGCGCGGTGATTGACGCCGGTAAGGCGATTGCGGCGCTGGCGCCCGCCACCGGCCCGGTGATCGACTATCTGGAGGTGGTGGGAACGGGCCGTCAGCTGGAAGCCAGTCCCCTGCCGTTCGTGGCGATCCCCACCACCGCCGGGACGGGCGCGGAGGTTACCAAAAATGCGGTGATCAACGTTCCGGAACAGCAGCGGAAGGTGAGCCTGCGCGACGACCGGATGCTGCCTGACCTGGCGATTGTCGACCCGGCGCTAACCGACAACGCGCCGCGGAGTATCACCCTGAGCTCCGGCCTTGACGCCCTGACCCAGGTGATAGAGCCGTGGCTCTGCAGCCGGGCCACCCCTTTCACCGACGCCCTCTGTCAACAGGCGATCCCGCGGGGTATCCGCGCGCTGAAGGTTCTGATGGAAAAAGAGTGCCCGGCCAGCCGCGACGAGATGGCCTGGGTCAGCCTGTGCGGCGGACTGGCGCTGGCCAACGCCGGGCTGGGGGTGATCCACGGCCTCGCCGGCCCGCTGGGCGGCCTGAGCCGCGCCTCGCATGGTGCCCTGTGCGGCAGCCTGCTGCCGTTTGGGCTGGCGCTGAATGAGTCGCAGATAAACGACCCCGCCCTGCGCCAGCGCTTCAACGACGTTCGCCGCTGGCTGGCCGACGGGCTGGAGGTTCCGGCGGATCGGGTCTGGGACAGTCTGCGGGAATGGAGCCTTCACGCCGGTCTCGGCACCCTGCGCGACCTCGGCGTGGCGCGCGACGCGCTGGAGCCGGCGGCGCTGGCCGCCAGCACCTCCTCATCCATGAAGGCCAATCCGGTCAGCCTGAGCAGCGAACAGCTGCTGGAGATGCTGGAGGCGGCGTGGGAGTGAGCGCCCCGGGATAAAATTTTGTTGCATAATGAATGCTCCGAATTTTATCTTCGCCCAAGCGCGGACTTATTAATGATTTATCAAGGCGTTACTTAAAAATCACGGCGTCCCCTTCAGGCGGAAAAGCGTGATCTAACGCACAGTTTGCTTCACACTCACCGAAGCGACTGTCTACGCTTAAAAGACAAGGCCGGGTACGCCCGGCCGCGAACTCACGCTATCCGGAGGTCCGTATCGCTATGTTCAGCCAGAAATTACGCCACGTTGAAGACGACGAGTTAAGGATCGACATCGATCCCTGCTACGAAGCCGATCCGTACGAATTAAAGCTGGATGAGATGATTGACGCTGAACCGGAGCCTGAGGTGATCGAGGGGCTTCCGGCGTCTGACGCCCTCACCCCGGCGGATCGCTATCTTGAGCTGTTTACCAACGTGCAGAAATCACGCATTTTTGCCGACAGCAAAACGTTTCCCGACTGCGCGCCGAAGCACGACCCGCTGGACATCCTGCGGAACTACCGGAAGGTCAAACGTCAGCCCGATTTCGATCTACGGCAGTTCGTTGAGGACAACTTCTGGCTGCCGGAGAGCCAGACCGACGTTTACACCTCCGACCCCAACCTGACGCTGAAAGAGCACATCGATAAGCTGTGGCCGGTGCTGACCCGCGAGCCTCAGGATCATATCCCCTGGTCGTCGCTGCTGGCGCTGCCGCAGGCCTATATCGTCCCCGGCGGCCGCTTTAGCGAAACCTATTACTGGGACTCTTATTTCACCATGCTGGGGCTGGCGGAGAGCGGCCGGGAAGATCTGCTAAAATGCATGGCCGATAACTTCGCCTGGCTGATTGAAACCTACGGTCACATTCCGAACGGCAACCGCACCTACTACCTCAGCCGCTCGCAGCCACCGGTGTTCGCCCTGATGGTCGAACTTTTTGAAGAGGACGGCGTGCGCGGCGCGAAGCGCTATCTGGATCATCTGAAGATGGAGCACGCCTTCTGGATGGACGGCGCCGAGTCGCTGATCCCGCATCAGGCGTATCGGCACGTGGTGCGCATGCCGGATGGCTCCTTGCTCAATCGCTACTGGGACGATCGGGACACGCCGCGGGATGAATCGTGGCGCGAGGACGTGGAGACCGCCCGCCACTCGGGACGGCCGGCTAATGAAGTCTACCGCGATCTGCGGGCGGGCGCCGCGTCCGGCTGGGACTACTCCAGCCGCTGGCTGCGGGATATCACGCGGCTGGCCAGTATCCGTACCACGCAGTTTATCCCCATCGACCTGAACGCCTTCCTGTTCAAGCTGGAGACGACCATCGCCAACCTCTCCGGGCTGAAGGGCGATCGCGAGACGGAAGCAGCCTTCCGCCAGAAGGCTCAGGATCGGCGGGCGGCGGTTAACCGCTACCTGTGGGACGATGAGAACGGCTGTTTTCGCGATTATGACTGGCGCCGCGAACAGCTGGCGCTGTTTTCCGCCGCCAGCATTGTCACCCTTTACGTCGGCCTGGCGACCCACGAACAGGCGGAACGCCTTGCCGATGCGGTGCGGGCCCGCCTGCTCACCCCCGGAGGGATCATGGCCACCGAATACGAAAGCGGCGAGCAGTGGGATAAACCCAACGGCTGGGCGCCGCTGCAGTGGATGGCGGTGCAGGGATTTAAACGCTACGGTCAGGATCCGTTGGGAGATGAGATCGCCTGGAGCTGGCTGCAGACGGTCAACCACTTCTACAAGCAGCACCACAAGCTGATTGAGAAATACCACATCGCCACCGGCGTGCCGCATGAGGGCGGCGGCGGGGAGTATCCCCTGCAGGATGGCTTCGGCTGGACCAACGGCGTGGTGCGCCGGCTGATTGGCCTGTACGGTGAGCCAACCTAGTCGGGCTGTTCCCGGCGGCCTTCTCCTGCTATGTTCAGGGGATTCGCCCTGCCCGGAATGACGCTTATGCCTGAACTTCTGACGCCGCGCCTGCGCTGCTCACCGCTGCAGCTGGACGACTGGTCGTTTTTTCTTTCCCTGCAGCAGGATCCGCAGGTCATGCTCTATGTGGCCGACCCCCGGCCGCAGGCGGCCATCCGCGAGGCGTTCGATTCGCGGCTGCCGCCGTGGACGCCCGGGGATGCACACTGGCTGTGCCTGGTGGTGCGCGACAGGCTGACCCATACCCCGCTCGGCCTCACCGGTTACCTACATCATCAGCGCGACATAGCCGAGGTCGGCTTTCTCTTCGCCCCGGCGGCGCAGGGCCGGGGCTACGGCTACGAATCGCTGCGCGCGCTGTGTGACTACGCCTTCACCACCGGCGGCGTCCGCCGCCTGACCGCCACCGTCACCGCCGGCAACGAGGCGTCTAAGCAGTTACTGCTCAAAGCCGGGTTCCGGCTGGAGGGGGTGCTGCGGGAGAACTACTGGCTCAACGGACGCTGGCACAACGACTGGCTGTTCGGTCGGCTGCGCGCGGAGGGCGATGCGCCCTAGCGCGCCGCCGCTCACGGTCTGACGACAGCGGGGTTCAGAGGAACATCCCTCCCGAGACTTCCACACGCTGCGCGTTCATCCACGCCAGCTCATCGCTGAGCAGGGCGGCGATGGCGTCGCCGATATCATCCGGTAGCCCGACGCGCCCCAGCGCGGTCTGGGCGGCGATATGCCGATTCACCTCGGCGTTATCACGCACCTCCCCGCCGCCAAAATCGGTCTCAATGGCCCCCGGCGCGATGATGTTCACCGATATCCCCCGTCCACCCAGCTCTTTCGCCTGATAGCGGGTCAGGACCTCCATCGCCCCCTTCATCGCGGCGTAGGCCGCATAGCCCGGCAGGGCAAAGCGCGCCAGGCCGCTGGAGACATTCAGGATCCGCCCCCCGTCCTGCAGGAGGGGCAGCAGCCGCTGGGTCAGAAAAAACGGCCCTTTGAACTGGATGTTCATCAGCTCGTCAAACTGCGCTTCACTGGTCTCGGCGAAGGGGACGTTGAGGCCGATCCCAGCGTTGTTCAGTAAATAATCAAAGGTAGTGCGTCCCCACTTCTGCGCCAGCACCTGCGCCACCTCGCTGGCAAAGACGTCGAATGTTGAGGAATCGCCGACGTTCAGCGCCAATGCTGCCGCCTTGACCCCTTTTTGCTCAATCTCCGCCACCACATCCAGAGCCGCCTGGCGGTTGCTGTGATAGGTCAGAAGAATGTCGGTTCCCTTCGCCGCCAGCTTCAACGCGGCGTTTTTACCCAGGCCACGGCTGCCGCCGGTCACTAAAGCGATACGTTGTGTCATCAGAAGACCCCTTTCAGGTTGCGTTGTGATTGTGTCCTAGCTTATTAACTGCCAGTAAAACAATAAATACGCTACATTACGTTTTACTGTTTCATTCACAACAACAATAGGCCATGAGCATGGATAAAATTCATGCAATGCAGTTATTCATTCGCGTAGCGGATCTGGAGAGCTTCTCCCGCGCCGCCGAGACCCTGGCGCTGCCGAAAGGCAGCGTCTCGCGGCAGATTCAGGCCCTGGAAAGCCATCTTGGCGTGCGGCTCCTGCACCGTACCACCCGTCGGGTTCAACTCACCCAGGATGGGATGGTCTACTACGAGCGGGCAAAGGATCTGCTGAGCAACCTCGACGAACTGGACGGGATGTTCCAGCACGATCCGGCGAGCATCAGCGGCCGGCTGCGGGTGGATATGCCGGTCGGTTTTGCCAAAAAGCTGGTGATCCCGCATCTGCCGACTTTTTTGCAGCAGTATCCGGGCATCGAACTGGAGCTGAGCAGCAGCGACCGGCTGGTGGACGTGATCCGCGAGGGGTTTGACTGCGTGGTGCGCGTCGGCGCGCTCAAAGACTCCGGGCTTATCGCCCGCCCGCTGGGCAAGCTGACGCAAATTAACTGCGCCAGCCCGGACTACCTGGCCCGTTTTGGCTACCCGCAATCCCTGGAGGATCTGGCGGATCATGCCCTGATCCACTACGCCAGCACTCTCGGGGTCCGTCCTTCCGGCTTCGAGGTGGTGATCGACGGCGCCGTGCGCTGGGTAAAAAGCGGCGGCATATTGACGGTCAACAGCACGGAAACCTATCAGGCGGCCTGTATCGCCGGGCTGGGAATTATTCAGGTGCCGCGCACCGGCGTGCGCGAGGCGTTACGCGCCGGCGAACTGATCGAGATCCTGCCCCAGTACCGCGCTGAGCCGCTGCCGGTCTCGCTTATCTACCCGCACCGGCGCAATCTCTCCCGCCGCGTGCATCTGTTTATGGAGTGGCTGGGCGGGCTGATGAAAGATTACGTCGATTGATCCGCGCGGAGGGTGAACGGGGGGCGGGCAGATGCGTTCCTGCAGGATACGGCATTTAAGGTATACTTTTTGCTGAATCTCGCGGTAAAAAAGGAAGAAATTACGTATGACGCCGGAAAACGACGATCGACGCCCACCACAGGAACCGGACACGCAGCCGGAGAAAAGCAAAAGCCCCCTCGACGCCCTCAATGACACGGCCGTCGGCCAAAAAGCCAGCCAGGCGCTGAAGACCGTCACCGGAACGGCGGCTAAAGTGCAGCGCAACCCGGTGATCGCCCACCTGCTACGCGCCGCAGAGCGCTTCAACGACCGGCTGGGAAATCAGTTCGGCGCGGCCATCACCTATTTCTCGTTCCTGTCGATGATCCCGATCCTGATGGTCTCATTTGCCGCCGCCGGCTTCGTTCTGGCCTGGCATCCGACCCTGCTGCAGGACATTTTCGACAAAATTCTGCAAAACGTCAGCGACCCGACGCTGGCGGCGACGCTGAAAAACACCATCAACACCGCGGTGCAGCAGCGCACCACCGTCGGTGTGGTCGGCCTGCTGGTGGCGCTCTATTCCGGTATTAACTGGATGGGCAACCTGCGCGAAGCGATCCGCGCTCAGTCACGCGACGTCTGGGAGCGCCGGCCGCAGGACGAGGAGAAAATCTGGATAAAATACTTCCGCGATCTTATCTCGCTGATCGGTCTGCTGGTGGCGCTGATTATTACGCTGTCGATCACCTCTGTCGCCGGTTCCGCCCAGCAGTTGATTATCTCCGCGCTGTATCTGGACAATATTGAATGGCTGAAACCCGCCTGGCGGCTGATCGGTCTCGCCATCTCTATTTTTGCCAACTATCTGCTCTTTTTCTGGATCTTCTGGCGGCTGCCGCGCCATCGTCCGCGGCGCAAGGCCCTGTTTCGCGGCACGCTTATCGCGGCGATTGGCTTTGAAATCATCAAAATCGTCATGACCTGGACGCTGCCGGCGCTGGTGAAATCCCCCTCCGGGGCGGCGTTCGGATCGGTGCTCGGGCTGATGGCCTTTTTCTATTTCTTTGCCCGCCTGACGCTGTTCTGCGCCGCGTGGATCGCCACCGCGGAGTATAAAGACGACCGACGGATGCCGGGCAAAACCCACCGCTGACGTATTGCGAGGATGAATAAAAGAGGCAAAATTCATCCTCGCGCTTGATTTCAGCAGATAAATCCAGCGCGTAACTTTTATTTAACGAAAAACTGGTTTTATTCTCTATCCTTTTAATTGTGTGAAGCATTTCATAGAACTATTTTTTCTGGCGTAAAAATTATCCGCTTTTTGCCGCTTTTTTGCTCATTCTCTTCGTTTGTTACAGATTGAAATGTCCCTGTGGCTGTGGCTATATGGCTTTTCGTTCGCGCAAAAATAAGAAAGATCTATGCAAGCCACAGCCACCACACTCGAAAACACGCAGGAAACCGCCCCGGTCAACTCACGCAATAAAGTCGTTGTCGCCTCGCTCATTGGCACCGCCATTGAGTTTTTCGACTTCTACATTTATGCCACTGCCGCGGTCATCGTCTTCCCGCATATCTTCTTCCCGCAGGGCGATGCCGCCGCGGCCACCCTGCAATCGCTGGCCACCTTCGCCATCGCCTTCGTCGCCCGACCAATCGGCTCCGCGCTGTTTGGCCACTTCGGCGATCGCGTCGGCCGCAAGGTTACCCTGGTGGCTTCGCTGTTAACCATGGGGATCTCCACCGTGGTGATCGGCCTGCTGCCCGGCTATGAAAGCATTGGCATTGTCGCGCCGATGCTGCTGGCGCTGGCGCGCTTCGGTCAGGGACTTGGCCTCGGAGGGGAATGGGGCGGCGCGGCGCTGCTGGCTACGGAAAACGCCCCGGCGCGCAAGCGCGCCCTGTACGGCTCCTTCCCGCAGCTGGGCGCGCCGATCGGCTTCTTCTTCGCCAACGGCACCTTCCTGCTGCTCTCCTGGCTGTTAACCGATCAGCAGTTTATGGAGTGGGGCTGGCGTGTGCCGTTTATCTTCTCCGCGGTGCTGGTGATCATCGGTCTTTATGTTCGCGTTTCGCTGCATGAGACCCCGGTCTTCGCCAAAGTGGCGGCGGCAAAAAAACAGGTCAAAATCCCGCTGGGTACCCTGTTGACCAAACACGTTCGCGTGACGGTGCTGGGCACCTTCATCATGCTGGCAACCTATACCCTGTTCTACATCATGACCGTCTACTCGATGACCTTCAGCACCGGCGCGGCGCCGAATGGCCTGGGCCTGCCGCGTAACGAAGTGCTGTGGATGCTGATGATGGCGGTGATTGGCTTTGGCGTGATGGTGCCGATCGCCGGCCTGCTGGCGGATGCCTTTGGTCGTCGTAAGAGCATGATTATCATCACCACGATGATTATTTTGTTCGCCCTGTTCGCCTTTAAACCGCTGCTGGGCTCCGGCAATCCGCTGCTGGTCTTCGCCTTCCTGCTGCTGGGCTTAAGCCTGATGGGACTGACCTTTGGCCCGATGGGCGCGCTGCTGCCGGAGCTGTTCCCGACGGAAGTGCGTTACACCGGGGCATCGTTCTCCTATAACGTGTCGTCGATCCTCGGCGCCTCGGTGGCGCCGTACATTGCCGCCTGGCTGCAGGGCAACTATGGCCTCGCGGCGGTCGGCACCTATCTGGCGGCGATGGCGGCGCTGACGCTGATCGCCCTGCTGCTGACCCACGAGACCCGCCACCAGTCGTTATGATCCTTCGCCCTGACGCCGCTGGCGTCAGGGCGCTCTCCTACTTTTTCATCTGCGACAAAATGGTCCGGCACTGGTTGCTATCGCCCTCCGCCGGAGAAACCAGCGCCAGCAGCGCGGCAGCCGGGGTCACCAGGGTGGCCAGCGCCGCCGCTACCGCGCCGCGGACAATCAGCGGCCCGGCCTTCACCCCCGCCTGCGGCGATTTAAAGGTGCCGCGAACATACAGCGGGGAACGCAGGGTGATCACCCGGAAGCCTTTGCTTTCCGGATCGATGGTCAGGTCCAGCTGCTCGGAGGCGAAGCTGGCGGTCCCGGTTACATTGATCAGCGCGTTTTCCGTATCGAAGGCAAAAATCTGCGGCCGGGCGACGCCGTTGGTCACGTCGATATTGGCCGCCGCGCAGTTCACCCGAACCTCCTCATCGCCAAAAATCTGGCCGATCAGGTAGTTGCCAACGTTAAGGCCGAGAATTTCCATCAGGTTGCGACTGATCAGGCCGTCGTTCATCAGCAGCTTCAGGTTGCCGTTGCTGTTGCCGAGCAGGGCCGCCACCGAGTTGCCGCTGCCGCGCAGCTGAACGTCGCCATTCATCTCGCCGAGGGTTTTCTGCATCATCTCGACGTTCGGCATCAGCGCCTTCAGCTTCAGGCGCCGCGCCTGCAGATTGGCCTCACCCTGCAGCGGCTTTTTATCGCCCTGCAGGTGCACGCTGCCGGCAATCGACCCGTTGGCCAGGCCAAAACGCACCGGCTGCAGGCGCAGGTCGCCATCCTCCAGGATCACGTGGGTCGCCAGATCGCTGATCGGCAGCGTGCCGCCGTGCTCGATTCTCCGGCCCTTAAAGCGCACATCGGCATCCATCATCTGCCATTTATCGGTCTCAAAGCGGTCCGCCGGCAACACTTTACCCGCCGGCTGCGGTCGGTCGCCCGCCTGGCGCGCAGCGCCTTTCTTCGTCCCTTTGCCGGAGTCGACGCCGATTAACGGCCCGAGATCCGCCAGCCGCAGCTGCTTCGACTCCATGTCGCCGCTGAGCTTCGGTCGCGGTTTGCCAGTGGTATAGGTCAGGGAGCCATGAATGTCGCTATCGCCGATCCGGCCGTTAAAATCCTGATAGTCAAAGCGCATGCGGTTTTTCTGCTTAAAGTCGGCGCGCAGGTGGCCGTCGGTGGAGAACGACGGCGTCTCCGGCAGCAGCACGCCGGTCAGGTCGTAGAGGTCGCGCAGCGAATCGCCGGCGAATTTCAGCCGCAGGTCAATGCCACCGACGTTGAGCGGGTCGCTGACCGTGCCGCTAAACGCCACCCGCGTATTGCCGGAGCGGAAGTCGCCCTGCAGCGGGAAAGGCGTGCTTGCGCTGCGCAGGGCCAGCATGCCGCCGATTTTACCGTTGCCGGTGACCGGCTGGCCCTTGTAGCGGCCCTTCAGCGACAGACCAAAAACGTAGTCGCCTGGTTTCGCCGCGCTCTGCCGATCCTTCGTGCCGGTGACTTCGCTGAACGGCAGCGGTTTGCCTAGGGGATCGACGAGGATGGTGATATCGCTGCGGGTAACCTTGTCATCGATGGCGATAGTCCCGCGGTCGAAAAGAATATTATCAAGGCGGAAAGACCAGCTGGAGGGGGCGCTGTCCCCCGCGGCACGCCGATCGCCAGCCAGCTGAAAGGTCCAGTTATTGTTGTCTTCCGCCAGGCGGATCAGCCGCACGTCGGGCCGTTCCAGCTTGATCCACGGCAGATACACCGTTTTGCTCAGCAGCGCCAGCGGGGCGAGGGTCGCCTCCACCCGCGGCAGGTGGATCATGGTCACCTGGGGAATGGCCGGCGGATTGCCCAGCACGATATCCTCCGCGTGCACATGGGGCCACGGGATCCAGCTGCGCCAGCCGCGCTCCTCCGGCTGACGCTCCCAGACCACGCCGAGATCGCCGCGGATGGCGAACGGGCGGTTCAGCTCGGCAGACACTTTCTGATTGATCGTCGGCTTCAGCCGGTTCCAGTCAAAGGTGGCCAGCACGATAAAGAAGAGAACGATCAGCAACAGTATCGTTCCTGTGATGATTACCAACGTTTTACGGGTTCTGCTCATCCCTACTCCGCTCCTTTTGCATCACGTCAGTCCTGAATATAGTCAAAAAGCGGCGTTTCTCCTGGAAATGCGCTTTTCGTCACATTACGCGCGTCAGGTCAAAAAAATAATGGAACGATGTTTTAATATGATTGACCAGCAAAACAGCGCAGCGCACACTAGCGCTTATATCGATTCCATTGCAGGTTCTGGCTATGTCTAAAAAAATTGCCGTCATTGGCGAATGCATGATTGAGCTGTCAGAGAAGAACGGGGCCGTTAACCGCGGCTTTGGCGGCGATACCTTAAACACTTCGGTCTATATCGCGCGGCAGACAGATGCCAGCGCGCTGAGCGTCCACTACGTCACCGCGCTGGGAACCGATGCGTTCAGCCAGCAGATGCTCGACAGCTGGCAGCAGGAAAACGTCAACATCGATCTTATCCAGCGGATGGCCGACCGCCTGCCGGGGCTGTATTACATTGAAACCGATGACGCCGGCGAGCGCACCTTCTACTACTGGCGCAACGAGGCGGCGGCAAAATTCTGGCTGGAGAGCGATCGCGCAGCGGCGATTTGCGAAGAGCTGGCCACTTTCGACTATCTCTATCTGAGCGGTATCAGCCTCGCCATTCTCAGCCCGGTCAGTCGTGCAACGTTGTTCACGCTGCTGCGTGAGTGCCGCGCCAACGGCGGCAAGGTGATCTTCGACAACAACTATCGCCCGCGCCTGTGGGCCAGCCAGGCGGAGACGCAGCAGGTTTATCAGGAGATGCTCGCCTGCACCGATATCGCGTTTCTGACCCTCGACGATGAAGACGCGCTGTGGGGCGAAAAACCGGTCGCCGAGGTGATCGCCCGCACCCACGCCGCCGGCGTGGAAGAGGTGGTGGTGAAGCGCGGAGCGGATGCCTGCCTGGTCTCGGTTAGCGGGCAACCGCTGCGGGAAGTGCCGGCCGTCAAGCTGGCCAAAGAGAAGGTGGTGGATACCACCGCCGCCGGCGACTCCTTCAGCGCCGGCTATCTGGCCGTTCGCCTGACCGGCGGCGATGCTGAATCCGCCGCCAGACGCGGACATCTGACCGCCAGCACGGTGATCCAGTATCGCGGGGCGATCATCCCGCGGGAAGCGATGCCGCAATAATCCTCACCTGTAAGCGCTCTCCGGCCGCCGCTGGCGCGCCGGAGAGGCGTCAGGTTACTGCCCCGACGGGATGTCGCTGGCCTCGCTGTGGGCGTCAACCGTATCGGCGCTGCCGCTGGTCGCTGCGGCCGCCGGACTCGCCGGACTCGGCGCCATCAGTTTTTCCCACGTGGCCTGCAGCTCCTTCATGTTGTATTCCGGTTCGCCTTTCGGCTGCTGTAACACCAGCGCCATATCCTGAGAGAGTTGCTGACGCAGGTACTGGTTCAGCATGTCCACCGTCAGGGAGTTGAGGAACTCCTGACGCAGCTTCTGGTACTGCTCCGGCGCGATATCCACCACCTGATTTTGCAGGGAGCGCATGCGCTGGCTCATCAGAATGTCGGTGTCGGTGCGCGCATAGGTGGCAAACAGCTTCTGCAGCTCGAGGCTTTTCTGGGCGATAAGCGCGTCAAACTCCTCCTGCGGCAGGCCGTTGTCGCGCACTTTCGCCAATTCGCGCGAAACCACGCTCAGGTTGTTATTCAGGCGCTCGCCCGGCGATTCGATATTGATGGCGCACTGCGCGCGCTGATAGAGCACCCGGCAGTCGAAACCAAGCCCAATATCCTTGACGTTATTTTTGCTCAGGCTCTGCTGCACGTGCCAGAACAGCGCTTCGCGGGCGAGGTCGTCGCGCCAGTAGCGCTGCAGCGCTGCGGAATCGCGGATCGGCTGCCAGGGGGCGTCCCACATGATGGACAGTTTGTCCTGGCGCACGGCGCTGGTCATGATGCTGACCGGCACGGTGGGCAGCGGCGATAAGGTCGGCACCGCCGCCGGCGTTTCCCGCTTACCCTTCAGATCGCCAAAGGTCTTGCTGATTTGCTCAGCGACGCTGCGGCTGTCGACGTTACCCACCACGATCAGCGTCATGGCGTCAGGGGTGTACCATTTTTGATAAAAGTCTTTCAGCTGCGCCACGTCGATCGGCTGCTTCAGCGGCGCGGCGGGATCGTGGCCCAGCATGGTGGAGCCCTTCAGGCGATAGCGCCACCAGCCCTCTTTGGTATCCAGCGGCCAGGTCGCCACCATGTCGCTGCCCTGCAGCGCGTGATTGATCGATTCAGGCGTAATGGTCAGTTTACCGCTGGCGTCCGCCAGCCAGCTCAGCGCCTCTTTCAGCAGATCGTTGCGGTTATTCGGCAGGCTGAGATTAAACATCGTGTAATCGTAGGAGACGATGGCCGGCGGCAGAGGACGCTTCGGGTCAATACTCTGCTGCCACAGCGAGCGCGCCTGCATCGTCGGCAGGCTGCCGCTTTGCGTCAACGCCAGACGGGGAATAAAACGGCTGAAACCGCTCTGCTGAGTGCTTTCGCTCAGCGAGCCAATATTCACGGACAGACGGACTTCGATACGGTCGCTGGGACGCTGCGGCGTGGCCAGCACCTGCCACGACAACCCATTCGCTAAGGTCCCTTGTTGCCAGGCCGGATCAGGCTGGAGCGCTTCTGCCTGCACATAACCGGCCGCCGCTACCATCAGCAAACCGCCCGTTAAGAGTTTAATTGTTGTGCCCTGCATGTGAACCCCTGATGAACATTCCTGGTTACAACAGCATCCCACTGACGGGCTGCCGAAAAAAGTGAGAGTGAAATACGTCGGTTAGACCACACGGAGACGAAAATGTCGCATGACAACGTAAAATAATCATTTCGTGTCATTCCCGCCGGGCGGAAATGACCTCTAATTATGCGCAGGAGCCCGTACTCCAGCAAGGGAGTACGGGCCTAAGAGGAGGATTTAAGAGGATAATTCGTGCGTTTTGTTCGCGGGAACACGGTTATTCAGCACATCATCCATCTGTTTGGCATCGAGTTCTTTCACCCATTTTGCCACCACCACCGTGGCGACGCCGTTACCGACCAGGTTAGTCAAAGCGCGGGCTTCGGACATAAAGCGGTCGATACCGAGGATCAGCGCCAGGCCAGCGACCGGTAAATGCCCAACCGCCGAGATGGTCGCCGCCAGCACGATGAAGCCGCTGCCGGTCACTCCCGCCGCCCCTTTCGAGGAGAGCAGCAGCACCACCAGCAGGGTGATTTGATGGAAAATATCCATATGGCTGTTGGTCGCCTGGGCGATAAACACCGCCGCCATCGTCAGATAGATAGAGGTGCCGTCGAGGTTAAACGAATAGCCGGTCGGGATCACCAGGCCCACCACCGACTTACGACAGCCGAGCTTCTCCATCTTGTCGAGCATGCGCGGCAGCGCCGATTCGGATGAGGAGGTCCCCAGCACGATCAGCAGCTCTTCACGGATATAGCGGATAAATTTAAAGATGCTGAAGCCGGTGGCCCGGGCGATGCTCCCCAGCACCAGCACCACGAACAGGATACAGGTGATATAGAAGCAGATGATCAGCTGCCCCAGCTGCACCAGGGTGCCGACGCCATATTTACCGATGGTGAAGGCCATGGCCCCGAAGGCGCCGATCGGCGCCAGGCGCATGATCATATTGATGATGCCGAAGATGACCTGCGAGAAGCTTTCAATGACGTTGAAAATCAGCTGGCCCTTGCTGCCCAGACGATGCAGGGCAAAGCCAAACAGAACGGCGAACAGCAGAACCTGCAGGATGTTGCCGCTGGCGAAGGCGCCAATGACGCTGCCCGGGATCACATCCAGTAAAAAGGCCACCACCCCCTGGTCTTTCGCCTGCTCAGCGTACACCGCCACCGCTTTCGCATCGAGCGTCGACGGGTCGACGTTCATCCCGGCCCCCGGCTGCACCACGTTGACGATAATCAGACCGATAATCAGCGCGATGGTGCTGACCACTTCGAAATAGAGTAGCGCTACCGCCCCGGTACGGCCAACGGCTTTCATGCTCTCCATCCCGGCGATCCCCGTCACGACGGTACAGAAGATAACCGGAGCAATCACCATTTTAATCAGCTTAACGAAGGCGTCGCCGAAGGGTTTCATTTGCGCGCCCAGTTCCGGGTAAAAATGGCCCAGCAGAATACCGATCGCTATGGCCGTCAGAACCTGGACATAGAGGCTTTTAAAGATAGAGGTTTTCATAGGGTGTCCTTTGGGAATAACCACAGAGCAAGAAGGGATATTTGACGTCTGTGGCTTAAAAATAACACCCTGGAAACATTTCAGAAATAACTAACGCCGAAAGTGCAACGCAATTGTTAAAATCTTTGAGCTGACTCGCACAAGTCAACAAAACATTTACAAATTTGCATCCTCCCGGACCGGGGAGAGATAGCGCGCGCTGAACGCCTCCTGCGGTAAAGCGCAACCGAACAGATGGCCCTGGAGCACCTCGACGCCGGCGGCTTGCAACCAGCGGAACTGGGCCTCGTTCTCCACCCCTTCCGCCACGATACGTAGCGACAGGCCGCGCGCGAGCTGGATCATCGCCGGCACCATGCTGACATCCTCCGGCAGCATATCGATGAATACCTTATCGATTTTCAGGATATCAACCGGCAGGGCCTTCATCTGCTGCAGCTGGTGCAACCCGGCGTAACCCATGCCAAAATCATCCAGCGCAATACGTACCCCGGCCTCGCGCAGAGGCCGCAACCGCGCCATCACGTCCTGCGGATCGTCCATCCGGCAGCTCTCCGTCACCTCGAGGATTAAGGTCCCCGGCGCGATGCGGTAGCGGGCGATCAGCTTCAGCATCTCCTCGCCGCGATCGTGCTCCAGCAGCTGAAGCAGCGAAACATTGACCGACAGCGGCAGCATAATCCCCTGGCTTTGCCAGGCCGCCAGCTGGCGGCAGGCCTCTTCCATCACCCAGTAGCCGACCGGGATAATCAGCCCGCAGGACTCAATGCGCTCAATCAGCGCCGGCGGTAGCGACCAGCTGCCATCCGCCTGCCGCTGACGCAGCAGCACCTCGGCGCCGCAGATCTCGCCGCTGGCGCAGGCCACCTGCGGCTGCAGCCAGATAGCGAACTGCTGGTTGTCGAGGGCGGTCATTATATCGTGCTCTTCCATCAAGCGACGCTGAGCCTTTTCCATCTGCTCGGGATCGAAGAACTCAATCTGGTTTTTACCTTTGCGTCTTGCGGTGACGGCGGCTGACACCGCGCGCCGGTAAAACTGTTCGGCGCTGAGGCCGGGGTGGAACATAGCGATCCCGACGCTGGCGTAGGGTCGCAGCTGCAGACCATGCAGCGGCAAACGTTCATTAATAATAGTGAGCACTTGCTTACTTAACGTCACCGCCTGCCAGGATTCGGCGAGGCCATCGGCGAGAATGGCGAAGTCATAGCCGCTCACCTGGGCCAGCACCATCTGCGGCGGGATCGCGGCGCGCAGCTTCTCCACCAGCGTCAGGAGCAGCATTTCGCGCTGGCTCTCCTTGAGCACGCCGGCGGCGTCCTGCAGGGTTTCACAGGCGACGACGATCAGCGCGGCGCTCCGCGGGCGGGCCACCGTCTGCTCCAGCATCGCCAGCAAAAAGGCTTTATTCGGCAGCTCGGAGACCGGGAAGCGGGTCGACTGGATGGACAGCTCATCATGCTGGCGCACCAGGCTCTGCTGGTTGCGGTTATAGCTGCGCACCAGCATGCCGATCTCGTCGTCATGGTGCAGGCGCGGGAGGGTCAGCTGATGCCCAAGACGCTCCTGCTGGGAGAGATCGTTCAGCTCGCGGGCGATACGCCGCAGAGGGCGAACCATCAGCCGGTTGATGCACCAGGTGAGCGCCACCGTCAACATCAGCACCAGAAGTAAGTAAGCAGTCACTAACGTGGCAAGGGCGCTCATGACGAATTTATACATGCGATAGGAATCGGCCTGCAGCACCAGATAGGCCAGCGGCTGCGGGTTGGCCGGCCGCTCCAGCGAATAAATGGGCAGCGAAATCTGCACCGGCAGCTCAAACAGCCGGGTGATGGTCACCGGCACCGACCGCTCGGGGATAAACCGCATCCGTAACGCCTGGAACTGGTTGGGCAAGACCACATCCGCCCGGCTGACGATGCCAGCAGGCTGGATACGGCTTAAAATAGCTTCCGCTTCCGGAATATCGGCTTTCAGAATAGCCGCCGACAGCGGTTCGCGAACGGATCGCGCGATACTTTCTAACTGCGTGGCCGTGGTAAAGCGACTCTGTTGCACAAAGTGAAACAGCAAAATAGTGCAAAAAACCAATACAAAGGCCATGGACACGCTCGCGACCATCGCCATCTGTTTGATTGTAAGTGAACGGCTGACGCGCAACGGTGTTCTCCACTGATACTGAATGCATACCCGGTATCAATCCTTCAATCCCGGTCGTTTCAGGCTGATTATATACTCAAATCCTTCGCCCACGCCCGCGAGGGATGAAGTGACGGGATATTTCCGCGCGGTGACGCAGACGCCGGAGAGACCTCCCCGGCGGCCGACGGTGGGCAACGCCTCACGAGTATACGCGAAGCGCGCCGTGGAGTGGCGCTCTGTGACGTAATTCAGCCTATTCTGCTACCAGTCGGCGTAAGGCACCAGCGGCTGGGGCGGCATATCCAGATCCCCCTGCCAGCCTGCCGCCGAGTAGCGGACGTAAAGCAGCGCATGGCTTGGGGTATAATCCTTCGCCTGCTGAATATCGACCGCGGCGCCAACGAACCAGTTGCTGGTCACCCGCCGCTCCACCAGCGCTCTGGCGGTGTAACCGAATCCCTGGCTGCTGCTGCCCTGCTCCGTCAGTTCGCTGGCGCGCTGCCGGTAGTCGGACGGGATCAGGTTCAGCAGCGGATAGCGGGCCTGCGTTTGGGTACGCGAATGGGACCATGACACCGACCCGCCGAGTTCCCAGGACCAGTTCTCCGTGCGCTGACGCCAGGTCACCGGCACGGCGAAAGAGAGGTACTCCTGCGGGCTGTAATAGCCGCCCTGGCCGAGGGTGTAGCCGCTGAGATCTTTGTCGTAGTGCCAGATCATATTGTTGAGGCCGACGGTGACGCGACGATTATTCTCGTTAATCACCTTGTAGTAGTAGCCGGTCATCCAGCGCACGCGCCAGTTATCCGCCACGTTTTTACCGGTCAACGAGTCGGCCCCCAGCGAGGACCAGATCCCGTGCGCTTCGCCCCGGTCATAGCTGAGGCTCACACCGCCGCCGTCGGCGCGAACACCGCCCCAGGTGGTGCCGGTATGGCTGTTGCTGTCTTTCTGCCCGCCGAAGGAGAGCAGCGAGCTGGAGATGGGCCGCCGGTGGACGTTGACCGTGTACCCCACTGGCCCGACGTCGCTGCTGTAGCTCAGGCCGCCGACCACATCGACGACATTGAAGCCCATCGGCGTGGTGCCGATATCCCCGCTCCAGGTGTCGTTCTGCCAGCCGACCGCCACGCTGGCCCCGCTGTCGGTCTGATTTTTACTACCGCTGGTGCAGGCGATCTCCCCGCAGGTGCCCCAGCTGGGCGAGTAGCTCCCGTCGCTGTGGGTGGAAAAGCTGCCGGCATCCATATTGACCAGGTCGGTGCGAAAGAACATCCGGCCATCCGCTAGCGGGGCATCCACCTGCAGCATGGTGGTATGCGCCTTCAGATCGGAATAGCCGCCGGTGCCGCTGGATCCCCAGAAGTCATGTTCCAGGGTGACGTTCAGATCCTGCTGGCGATAAAGATCGGCGGCATCGCTGCGGATCCCGCGCTTCAGCCAGTCATCCCGGCTGTCGTTGCGCGTCAGCCGGGTAAAGGTATCGTTATCCTGCGGCTGCGCGGGGGTGATGCCGGAGGCCACCATCGCCTCCCGGTAGTGAGTCAGCGCCTGCTGCGGCTCCCCGTTCCGGGTGGCAAAGCGCGCGGCATCGCGCAGCACCAGCGCGCTCTCCATCGAGGGCGGCTGCGCCTTCGCCTGCGGCACAATCTGGTTAAAAATCCGTTGGGCGTCAGCGGTATCGCCAAGGCCAGCTCGCGCCAGGGCGACCCGCCGCTGCATATTCATGGATTCGGCCTCTGCGCCTTTCAGCTGCATGACCTGCGCCCGGGCGGCCGGTTTATCCCCCTCGGCCAGGTAGACTTCCGCAAGGCCGAGGCGCGCATCGCCGTTGTCGGCTTCCTGACGCAGCACCCGCTGATAGTCGGCAATCGCCGTCTGGTTGTCGCCGCGCTGCTGCGCCCAGTCGGCCAGCGTCAGGTCATAGCGTACCGAGGCCGGCTGCTGTTTGATGAGGGCGATCGCCTGCGCTTCCTCGCCGCTGTCGCGCAATTGGTTCGCCTGGCGCAGCACCCGGTCGCTTTGCAGACGCGCCTCCAGTTCACGGATGTTATCCGTCCACGCGTTGCGCGGCAGGGTGGCGATTTGCGCCAGCGCCAGATCGTCCTGGTCGTTCCCCGACAGGTACAGCCCCGAGGCGTATATCCGTTCAGCATCCTGCGGCTGGCGGTTGACCATCGCCCGCATCAGCGCATCGGCTTGCTGGCGTTCGCCGGCGCTGACCAGATCCCGCGCCAGACGATAGGTGATCCACACGCTGTCCGGATCGAGCGCCAGGCGCCGACGCTGGACTTCCGCCGCCTGCGCCCAGTTGCCCTGGCTCTCCAGGGCCTGCGCCTGTTTCTCCAGCCGGTCGTTGGTCAGGCTGCGCTCGATATCATCAATACTGCGCCGCTGGGCAGCAGGAAGGCCGGCGATCCAGGCGCTGGCTTTCTCGGGCGATTCGGCGCGATAGAGGTTGGCCAGGCCGCGCACCGCCAGGTTATTGCCGCGATCCAGGCGCAACGCCTGCTGATAATAGCGCTCCGCCGCCGCCGACTCTTTGCGCGCCGCCGCGACGTCGCCCAGCCCCAGCACGGCATAGCTGTCGGTCCGATCGACCCGCTGCGCCTGGGCATAATAATTCTGCGCCTGCGCAAGCTGACCGGCCTTCAGGGCGTTATCCCCCTGCTTGATCAGCAGCCAGTAGCGGTTGGTTTGCAGCAGGCTGTCCCATTTGCCGCGATTCGGGCTGTCGGGATCCATGGCAATCGCTTTATTGAGCTGGGCCACCGCCCGCGCGCGGTCGCCGCGCTGGGAATAGGCCTGGCCGAGGGCGCCCACCGCATCGCTGTCGCGGCTGTCGGCCTGAACGGCTTTCTGCAGATCCGCCACCGCCTGCGAGGTATTTCCGGATTTGACCGCCGCCAGCCCTTCCGAGCGGGCGCGGAACGTCGGATCCTGCAGCTGCGCCTGCTGCTGGTCGAGCAGGACGCGGGCGTTCGCCGCCACCGAGCCGGTAGGAAATTGCAGCAGGAATTGCTGCAACGCCTGCACGCTGGCCTTGCTCACCGGCATGCTTTTCACCTCGCTGTACCACATATCGGCGGCGATACCGCGTCCTGAGGCCGAGCGGGCCATTTCCGCCAGATAGGCGAACCCTTCCTGCGGTTTGTTATCGGCAAACATCTGCTTCGCCAGCGCCGTCAGCAGGCTGACGTTGCCCGGCGCGCTGGCGTTCAGTTTTTTCAGCTGGCTGACGCCTTCGCTATGACGGGCCGGCAGGCGCGCCACCAGCGTCCAGTATTCAATCGCGGCATCAACATCATCCGGCACGCCGCCGAACAGCTTTTCGTAGGCGGCGATGGCTTCATCGACCTTCCCGGCCACGCCCAGCAGTCGCGCCTGCTGCAGCGCCTGACGACCCTCGCCGGTGTTGCTTTTCATCTCATTGCGCGACGCCTTCAGCTCCGGGGAGTCCGGCGCCAGCTTCGTCAGTCGCTCCAGCTCTTTTTGCGCCCCGGCGGCATCCCCCTGGCGCAGCAGATAGCGCATCCGCGCGGCAATCAGGTCCGGGTTGTTGGGGTCAATCAGCTCCAGACGGTACAGCGACTGGCGCACCAGGTCTTCACGATTGCTGGCCTCGCCGAGGCGCACCTGCTCCAGCAGATGTTCCTGGGCGGGCGTCGTCGCCGCCTGCGCTAACGGCAGCAGCGCAACGCCGAGGGACAGCGTGAGTAAACTTAGTGAGAGCTTGCGCATTCCTGGTTCCAGTCAGGTTGTAATTCGCCACCCGCAGTGAAACGAAAACGGTGTTGATCCCAACCCTGGCCAAACAGCGTCAGGACCGCGCTGTAGTAGGCATCCGCGCCGGGATAGTTATCGGCGACGCGCTGCCGTTGCACCGACCGGGCCTCGTCGTTCTGTAAAAACGGCAGCATCACCGCGGAAAAGCCCACCGGCCCCTGGCCGCTGGTTTTGCCGGTGGCGATATTCACTTTCTCCGGCGGTACCCCCTGCTCCGTGGTCTGCGCCGCCATCGGCGCAAAGCGGGCCAGCAGACGCGCTTTCTGCTTATCGCCGTCATGAAGCATGCCCACCCACAGGTAGACGCGAATCGCGTCATAGCTGCCGATCGGCGGCTTCTCCGTTTTCAGCTGCCAGCCTTTCCCTTTCTCATAGCGCACCCAGTCCGGGGCAAAGCCTTTCGGTGCGGTCTCCAGCAGCAGACGCAGGTTAGTATCGCGCAGGGCAGGCCACGGCGCGCCAAAACGCACAAAATAGGTGGCCAGCTGCGGTGGAAGATAGCTGGGGTTAAACCGCCAGCCGCTGTCATCGGCAAAACCGACTTTTCCCGGCAGCAGCATCGTGCCAAGGCCCGGCACCGCCACCGTCTCTTCATCGACAATCCGCGCCAACAGCGCTTTCCCGGTCTCGGTGTACTGCGGCTGCTGCCACAGGCGCCCCGCCTCCAGCAGCGCCCAGGCTATCCACAGATCTGAGTCGGATGCCGAATTGCTGTCCAGCAGCGTCCACTGCTCGTCGTCCTTTTTCCCCCACAGCCAGCCCGGCAGATGCTGCCGCAGGTCGCCCTCCGCCAGGTTGTTCTGCGTCCAGGTCAGCAGCTTGTCGAACCCCGCGCGATCGTTGGCCGCCAGGGCAAAGAACAGGCCATAGCTCTGTCCTTCGGAAGTGGAAATTTTGCGCGCATCGCTGGGGTCGATCACCCGCCCCTCGGGGCTGACGTAGGCTTGCTTAAACTGCTCCCAGGCGGGCCACTGGCAGGCGGCGCTCGCCTGGCCCGCCGCCAGCACCAGCGCGGAGAGCACCGCGCCGCAAAGTACTTTCATCATCGTTTACTCATCATCCAGGCTAAGGCGGCGGCGGCTGATAATGCGCAGCATGCGCCACAGCACCCACGCCAGCAGCACGATACTGACCGCGGCGAAGATCGCCAGCAGTATCGGGTGGTTAGAGAGCGCGAACCAGATGCGCTCGAACCAGGGCAGATGGCCGACATAGTAAACATCGCCCACCCGCAGGCTGTTGACGCCGGATTCGCGGATCACCGCCACCGAGCCAAACATCGCCGCCCGCTTACCACTGTCGTTGAGGGCGTTGGTTAGCAGTTCATTACCGCGTGGGCTGTCGGCCAGCAGGGCCACCACGCTGCGTTGATCGTTGTAGGGCGACTGGAAGCCAATCACCGCCGCCATCGGTCCGGAAGAAGTGATGTCGGTGCGGGTGTTGGGCGTGCGGGCCTCATCATCGGGATAAATGCTCGCCAGGTCGTAATGACGCATCGGCATTTTCACCCAGCTTTTGGTCGCCTCGACCAGCAGGTTGATTTTGGTATCGTCCTTGAGGGAAGAGGGGATCGCGCCGATCAGCAGCAGATCCGCATCTTTATTCTTGATCTGGTTGCCATCGTCAGTCATTTGCAGATTAATCGCCGCCAGGCCGGTCTGCGAACCGATGCCGCCCAGCGCCTGCAGCAGCGTCGCCACCTGGCCCTGGGTCGGCGCCTTCGGCACCACCACCAGGGTGTCGGCGAGGTCCGCCATACGGCTGTAAGGGAAGCCGGCATTGGCGAAGACGCGCAGGTCCGGTAGAGCAATAAAGTGATAATACTTCGAGAAGTCGATGGTCGAATCGTCGCCGATCACCACATGGTTCTGCACCGGCTGGAAGGTAATACAGTTGTCGATAGAGCCGCCGGGCATCGGGTTCATGTACTGGAAGTCAAAGCGCAGCTGGTTCACCGCCCCAAGACGCAGCGCGGGTATGGTAACCTCCGATTTGCCGTCCAGCAGCCCCTGCAGCACCGGCAGGCGCAGGATCAGTTTGTTCACGTCCTGCGAGCTGTTAAGGCTGAACGACTGCAAGAACTGGTCGTTAAGGCTGATATCCATCCGCGAGCTATCCTTCACCGGCGGCATGGTATAGCGATATTTCAGATCCATATCGATGCCGTTGGCCCGCAGCAGATAGAGATCCGGCGGCAGGTTAAGCGCCACGGTGATGGCATCCGGCACCAGCCCGCTGGACTGCAGCTGTTGCTCATAGGTTTTCAGCTCAGCAAAGGTGACCGAGCGGTCGGTGCGCACCCAGTTTGGCGCATCGTATGGCTGCCGCGGCTGCAGGGTTTTGATGCCGTCCACGGTGACGCTGCTGCCGCGGAACAGAATATTGCCCTGGGCAATCCCCTTCGCCGCCAGCAGCAGGTCTTTATCATCGCGGCCGAAAATAACCAGCAGCTTGACGTAAGGATCGTTCGGGTTGTCGATCATTTCGATGGTCGGCGCGTTGACCGGCGGATGATCGCGCAGGAAATCCGGACGCTTGTCGTTGGTGGCGAAGACAATGGCGTTACGATCCGGCAGTTCGTTGAAATAGACCGGGAACTGCTGGCCGCGCCAGCCGGCCTTGCTGCCGAACCATGAAGCGATAATCGCCGCCGCCTGCTGCTGGGCCACCGCCGGCGAGCCCGGGAAAATCATCGGCAGCGTCAGCGGGCGGTTGTCGCGCGGATCGTAGAACGGTACCGGGAAGTGCGACAGATCGTTATGCACCTTCAGCGACTGGTAGGTGAGATCCAGATAGCTTTCGCGCCCGACGTCCAGCCACAGCGTGCTGCTGGCCGGGTTTTCGCAGACATCGCGGTAGTGGCCGACAAACTCCAGCCGTATACGGTTGAAGTCGGTGATATACAGCGGGTCAATCGGCAGCTGCGCGCGGATCTTTTTCCCCAGCTGCTCTTTGGTGACGGGCAGGACGCCCATCAGCTCATCGTTGAGATAGACTTTCAGTTGCGACTGCACGGGCAGCAGCGAGGGCGACGGGGTGTATTCCAGATTGAGCAGCGCGTTAGCGACCAGCTCATCGCTACGCATGCCGAATTCAACCGAGGCGTCAGGCCGTGAGCCGCGCAGCACAATGCTGCCCGGAGGCGGCGCGATGGTGGCAAAGGTCAGCTTCACCTCCCGCTGCGGGACGTTCTCGGCGACCACCGCCGGAGCGGTCGGTTCGGCGAGGGTTGCCGTCGGCTCGCCTGTCGTCACCGGCGCGAGCGGGGAGGCCGCCTGCGGCTGAACGCCAGGGGCCGGATTCACCACGGTGGCCGGCGCCGCGTAAGAGGCCAGCGGATACCAGCTGCACATGCCCACCGCTACTGCACACATCCAGGAAAGTTTTCTTTTCATCGCATTATCATCATTGTTGAGCCATTGCCGGGTCTGCGGAGAGCGTCGGCGCGGCGCGTTCAGGGCGTCGGGGTACAAACGACACTATCCATGCCACCAGCGAGGTGAGCGCGCGGAAAACCACCTTCACCGACGGCGGCGAAAACTCCGCCAGGTGACGATAGCCACGGAACCCCAGCTTGAGGATATCCAGCAGGCTTTCCATCGGCTTGTCTTCCGGGAAGCTATCCTGCCAAAGCGCCCACGTATCGGCGCGGGCAAACGTACACTGCACAAAATCGATATGCTGCTGGTTGGTCAACGGCAGCAGCTGCAATCCCACTTCGCTGCCGTTGACCCGCGCGACCCGCACCGGGAAGGCATACTCCTGCTGTCCCCGTTTGAGCAGCAGCCTGGCGTTCTGCCCCTCCAACACCTGAGCGTCGCCGTGAATTTTGATCCCCAGCCCACCGTCGGAATAGTCGTGAACGGTGCAGGAGAACAGATGGCCATCTTCGCGGGCAATTGCCGCCGGCATGCTCATTTCGACACGATGCGACCGGCGGACCTGCTTGCTTTCGACCGAGACCGCCACCGCGCCGCCAAGAATAATCAGGTTGTAGAACACCCAGACAATACTCACCCAGACGGTGAGAATTTCGTTTTCCGGGCCGTACATAAAGCGCCAGATCCCCACCGCGACGCCGACCAGGTTGAGCAGCACGAGGTAGATATAGGGCCGGGAAATCACCCAGTCGACATACTCCTCTTCCACCAGTCCGCCCTTCGCGGTGACGTTGAATTTGCCTTTATGCGGATTAATCAGCGCCACAAAGGTGGGCGGCGCGATATACCAGGCGAGCACCGTCTCGTAGATTTCACTCCAGAACGAATGGCGATATTTGCCCTGAATCTTCGAGTTGGTCAGGCTGGCGTGGATCATATGCGGCAACACGAATAGCGCGATCATCAGCGCTGGCGCATAAATGATATAGGCATGGAGCAGCAAAAAGGCCAGCGGCGCCGTGAGGAAGATGAGGCGCGGAATACCGGAGAGAAAGTGAAGCATGGCGTTGGCGTAGCAGACGCGCTGTACCAGCTTCAGGCCTTTGCCAAACAGCGGATTATCGAGGCGGAATATCTGCACCATCCCGCGCGCCCAGCGGATGCGCTGGCCGATATGCGCGGATAAACTCTCCGTCGCCAGCCCCGCCGCCTGCGGAATACGCATATAGGCGGAGGTGTAACCCCGCCGGTGCAAGCGCAGCGAGGTGTGGGCATCTTCGGTCACCGTTTCGACGGCGATTCCGCCGATCTCATCCAGCGGGCCACGGCGAATCACGGCGCAGGAGCCGCAGAAGAAGGTGGCGTCCCACATGTCGTTCCCGTCCTGCACCAGGCCGTAGAATAGCGTCCCTTCGTTCGGCGTTTTGCGAAAACGACCAAGGTTGCGCTCAAAGGGATCGGGCGAGAAGAAGTGGTGCGGGGTCTGCATCATCGCCAGCTCTTTCTCTTTCAGGAACCAGCCCATGGTCATCTGCAGAAACGAGCGCGTCGGCACATGGTCGCAGTCAAAGATCGAGACGAACTCCCCTTTGGCGTATTTCAGCGCATTGTTGATGTTGCCGGCTTTGGCGTGCTCATGGCTGGTACGGGCGATATAGTGCACCCCGACATCTTTGGCAAACTGGCGAAACGCTTCCCGTCCGCCGTCGTCGAGGATCCAGATGTTAAGCTTGTCCTTCGGCCAGTCGATGCCCTGCGAGGCGTAGATGGTGTTTTTCACCACGTTGAGATCTTCGTTGTAGGTGGGGACGAAGATGTCCACCGTCGGCCACAGATCCATGTCCTCCGGCAGCGGCACCGGTTGGCGGTTCAACGGCCAGACCACCTGGAAGTAGCCCAGCACCAGCACCACCCAGGCGTAGGTCTCAGCGAACAGCAAAATAATCCCGCACACCAGGCTTACCGGGTCGTTCCAGTTCAGCGTCGAGGTATAGCGCCACCAGATATAGCGGCACGAGACCGTCAGCGACAGCACGATCAGCATCAGCGCCGAGAAGCGGCCGGGGATGCGCCGCACCAGCAGCGCCACGCCCCACAGCAGCATCAGGAAGATAAACTGCGACAGCGGGTTAAAAGGCTGCGTAATACACATCAGCGCCAGCACCAGCGAGCAGCAGGTCACCCCCCCAAGGATCGCCCGGCGCAGTTTGGGATTGAGGTGCGCCAGCTCTTTCTGTTTATCCAGATGACCGGTGCGGGCGTTGACCTGCTCAGGCAATTTTTCCAGCCACTGCGTATAGCGACCGTGCACCCCTTCCAGCGCCGCCAGCGAACGCCAGTTGACCTTTTTCTCCGGCTCCGGCACGCGCGTTGTCAGTAACCACAGGGATTGCAGCAGGTAGCGCAGCGGATCCAGCGGACGTGGCCGATGCGGATTAATATGGGGGAAATAGGTGTCATGGTGCGCCAGAATCGCCTGCCAGCGCGGCGTCTCCAGCGGCATTAGCGCCCAGACCAGCGATGCCCACAGGCAGCCAAGCGACGCCGACAGCCAGGAGGCGCCATGCTGCCGGTAGTCGTCATAGCGCGCGCGCAGCCGCTCCCCCACCGGCGGGGTCAGCAGCAGCGTGCTGAGGCGGATCATGCCGGCCTCCCGCCGGCATAGTGGATCAGGCACCAGTTCGCCAGGGTCAGTACCTCTTCCGCCGCCAGAGAGTCCTGGCGATACTCCCCAAGGGGCTGCTTCGCCGCCAGGCACTCGGCCATCGCCTCGTCGCGATGAATGGTCACCGGCAGGATGCGCGGCTGGCTCTCGAGCCACAGCTGGTAGAGATCTTCCTGCAGCTGGCTGCCGACCCGCAGATCGTTAATAAGAATATCGCTGTTGGCCGGAAAGGGCTGCTGGTGCAAACGGATATGGCTGTTGGCGTCAGGATGGACCACCACCAGCGAGCGGTCGCAGAGCGTCAGCAGCTCGCGGGTCAACGGCGAATAGCCCGCCGGCAGATCCAGCAGTAGCCAGCGGTACTGCCCCTGCAGCTGCAGTACGGCCTCCGTCATCGCCCCCAGGGTGGGCTGCAGCTGGTCGACGTTTTCTCTTTCGCCCGCGCTGAGCTGGCCAAACGGCAGCAGATCGATATGCTGCGTATAGCGCAGACCCGCGTCGCGCCAGTCCCGGCCATCGAGCAGCGCCCGCGCCCAGCCGTCCTGATGATGGATGTCGGTATTGAAGAAAAAACGCAGCATATTATCCGGGCTGGCGTCGATCGCCAGCACCGTTTCACCGAGCAATTGCAGCGCCCAGGCGAGTGCAGCCGTAATGGACGTGACGCCAGTCCCCCCTCGCACGCCCTGTAATCCCAGAATAGCCATCTCCGGCTTCCTTATTTTTTCTCTGCAAACTCTGCCAGCAGCGGCCAGCGCTTCAGCGCCGCGTTCAGCTGTTCGCGCCTGGAAATATCATGATAATCAATATCCGGCAGGGAAAATGCCCGGCTAAGCGCCAGAAAATCATTTTGAAAGGTGTACCCCAGCGTGGCGTCCGTGGGTACCGCAGGATCTTTTGCTGGCATATCTCTGTCCGTTCGAAATTTATTATTAAACCAGAGGACGTATACAGCGCATCCTTAAAAAGCAGGTGTACATGCTAAAACTGATGACCTTTAATTTCAATGTTAGGTTTACTCTGTCAGTTTCGCTAGTAAACTTATCCAGTGTGAATCAGGGCGCACGAGGGATGCCGTGGATAGTGTATTTACTTTGGGTATTTCATCATTATGGGATGAAGTGTGCCATATGCCGGTCGGCGGGGTATGGTGGCTCAACGTTGACCGTTATGCCGATGCCGTCAGTCTATTTAATCAGACGCTGGCCACGCAGGCGAAAAACAGCAAGGTTGCCGCGCTGGTGATGGGGAATAAACCAAATGATATCATTTCATTAGAACACATTCACGGCCCGGATAATATTGCACTGTTTACCCTGCCGAATCGTCCGGAGGCGCTGGAAGAAATACATCGCGACTTGGTCTGCTCCCTCGAACCTGGCAATTATTTATTTATTCTGCTATGTGCTGAAAATGCCTGGCAAAATATAAATAACGAAAAGTTATGCGCCTGGGTGGAAAAGACCAGCCGCTGGGCGCAATATCATCGCTGCGCATTCTTAGCGATCAATTCCGCGCAGGATATTGATCGGCAGCTCACGCCTTTATTACGCGCGTACCGCTCCCTTTCCGGTCTGGCAAGTATTCGCTACCAGGGCGATCGCCATCTTTTTGATATTGCCTGGTGGGGAAGCGATAAGGGCATCAGCGCCCAGCAGCAGCTGATGGTGCAACACGATGACGCCGGCTGGCGATTAGCGCAGGATGCTGAAACCAGCGTGCAGCCGCGCAGCGATGAAAAAGCGATCCTCAGCAATGTGCGCGTGCTGGAAGGTGCCCCGCCGCTGTCGGAATACTGGACGCTGTTTGACACCAACGACGAGGTCTTCAACGCCGGGCGCACTGCGCAGGCGGCGACGATCCTCTTCTCCATTACCCAGAACACGCAAATTGAACAGCTGGGCCGCTATATTCATACCCTGCGCCGTCAGCGCGGCACGGCGCTGAAAATTATTGTCCGCGAACAAACCCCCAGCCTGCGCGCGACTGATGAGCGGCTGCTGCTCAGCAGCGGCGCCAGCCTGGTGATCCCTAACAGCGCGTCGCTTTCCCGCTGCCTGACGCTGATTGAAAGCGTTCAGAACCAAAAGTTCTCCCGCCATATCCCGGAAGATTTTGCCACCCTGCTGACCTGGAGCCAGCCGTTAAAGCTGCGGGGCTATCAGAAGTGGGACGCCTTTTGCGAAGCGGTGCATAACGTGATGACCAATACCCTGCTGCCGGCCGACAGCAAAGGCGTGATGGTGGCCCTGCGCCCGGCGCCGGGGCTGCGCGTTGAGCAGGCGCTGACGTTATGCAAACCCAACCGGATGGGCGACATCATGACCATCGGCAATAACCGGCTGGTGCTGTTCTTGTCGTTTTGCCGGATCAATGACCTCGATACCGCGCTAAACCACATTTTCCCGCTGCCGACCGGCGATATTTTTTCTAACCGCATGGTGTGGTTTGAAGACAAGCAAATCCTCTCGGAAATCGTAATCATGCGCGGCGTCGAGCCGGCGCGCTGGAACACACCGCTGCCTCTCACGGTCGGTAAAAACGAGACCATCAACGCCACCCATGATGGACGCCACTGGCGACGCTACCCCGAACCACACCGGTTAACCACCCGTGAGGAGCAAGTCTGATGATGTCTATCGCCGATATTCTGCAACTGGTGGTGCTCTGCGCCCTGCTGTTTTTTCCGCTGGGCTACCTGACGCGCCACTATCAGCGCCGGATCCGCACGACGTTAAGACTGATGTTCTTTAAACCCCGTTACGTGAAACCGGCAGGGGTATTACGCCGGGGAACAACGGTTAAGCAAGGCAAAGCGAACAAATGACAAATAAAAAAACGACCGCGGCACCGCTTCCGCTCTGGCAGTACTGGCGCGGCCTTGGCGGCTGGAACTTCTACTTTCTGGTCAAGTTTGCCCTGCTGTGGGCCGGGTATCTCAATTTTCACCCGATGCTTAACCTGGTGTTTCTCGCCTTTCTGCTGGTGCCGATCCCGCGCGAAAAGCTGCACCGCATCCGCCACTGGATCGCCATTCCGCTGGGATTCGCGCTGTTCTGGCACGATACCTGGCTGCCCGGGCCAGAGTCGATTTTTAGCCAGGGATCGCAAATCGCCGGCTTCAGCGCCAGCTATATCTGGGATCTGATTGTCCGCTTTATCAACTGGAGCATGGTCGGCGCCTTCTTTGTTTTACTGGTGCTGTGGCTGTTTATCAGCCAGTGGCTGCGCGTTACCGTGTTTGTCTCCGCGATGGTCGTCTGGCAGGCGGTCAGTCCGCTGCTGCCGGCCTTTACCATTTGGCCTGCCGGTCAGCCCACCACTGCCGCCGCCACCGCGCCGGCCAACGTCGGGACCAACGCTGCCGCTGGCGCCGCGTCCAGCCCGGCCAGCAGCGATATTCCGCCGCAGACCGAACCGCCGACCTCGGCCAACCTCACCAACTGGCTGAACGGTTTCTATGCCGCCGAGCAGAAGCGCAAGACACCGTTCCCGGACCAGCTGCCGGCGGATGCGCAGCCGTTTGACCTGCTGGTGATCAATATCTGCTCGCTCTCCTGGTCGGATATTGAAGCCGCCGGGCTGATGGACCACCCGCTGTGGAAGCATTTCGATATCGTCTTCAAAAACTTTAACTCAGCGACCTCCTACAGCGGACCTGCGGCGGTGCGTCTGCTGCGCGCCAGCTGCGGCCAGCTGTCGCATACCAACCTGTATCAGCCATCCGGCGCCGATTGCTACCTGTTTGAAAACCTGGCGAAACTCGGCTTCAACCAGCAGTTGATGCTCGGCCACAACGGCCTGTTCGGCGACTTCCTAAAAGAGCTGCGTTCGCTGGGCGGCATGCAGAGCCCGCTGATGGACCAGAGCGGTCTGCCGGTCAGCCTGCAGGCATTTGATGGCTCGCCAGTGTATGAGGATCTCGCGGTTCTCAACCGCTGGCTGAAGACCGAAGAGGCCAGCAGCAATCCGCGGAGCGCCACGTTCTATAACACCCTGCCGCTGCATGACGGCAATCACTTCCCGGGACAAAGCAAAACCGCGGACTACAAAGTGCGGGCGCAGAAGCTGTTTGACGACCTGGATAACTTCTTCACCGAACTGGAAAAATCGGGGCGTAAGGTGATGGTGGTAGTGGTGCCGGAACACGGCGGCGCGCTGAAGGGCGATAAGATGCAGGTGTCTGGCCTGCGGGATATCCCGAGCCCGTCGATCACTAACGTCCCGACGGCGGTGAAATTCTTCGGCATGAAGGCGCCGCATGAAGGCGCGCCAATTATCATCGATCAGCCCAGCAGCTACCTGGCGGTGTCGGAGCTGGTGGTGCGCGCCCTCGACGGCAAAATGTTCAGCGAAGACAGCGTCAACTGGCAGCAGTATGTCGCCAACCTGCCGCAGAGCGCGGCGGTGTCCGAAAACGCCAACGCCATCGTTATCCAGTATCAGGGCAAGCCTTATGTCCAGTTGAATGGCGGCAGTTGGGTGCCTTATCCGCAATAAGCGACAAGGCCGCCTATTCTGGCGGCCTTACATCGTGAGACGTTCCTGCTCTTTTCTCTCAGCCCGCAGGATACGGGCTGAGAAACCTGCAAAGCCATCACAGCGCTAGCGCTGATCCTGTTTCGCCAGCCAGACCAGCAGCTTGAGGCTGGCGGAGTAATAATCATCCTTGTCGTCAATCTGCGGCGCTTCCAGCGGTTCGCCAAGCGTTAAATCACGCACCGCCAGCAGGCCGCCGGCCATATTCCACGGGGCGACCTCGTTGGTGCTAACGTTGATCCACGCCGGAGTTTGCAGGCGCGGGTAACTCTGCATCCAGGCTTTCCACGGTGCGAGCAATGCGCTGTGCGGATCGACCCACGAGATATACAGCGGGATACGGATCGCATCGAAACTCATCCGCGGCGGCCACTCTTTGGCCGGCAGCATCTTGCCATCCGCCCGCAGCGCCACCCAGTCGCTGGGCAGATGCGATTTCCCCCAGCCCATCTGCCCCAGCAGCGCCTGCCCGTCACTCTGCAATGTCCGCCAGGCGGTCAGGTGCGTCCGCTCCGCAAAGGCGCGCCAGGCCGGGAAGATGAAATAGGAGGGGTTAAGGTTCAGGTGGTCGTTGCGGTTAAACCCCTTCACGCCCGGGAGCATCACCTGGCGACCGGCGAAAGTCACCACCGTATATTTCAGCAGGGAGGCGGTGATGGCATCGGAGGCCGTGGCGTAGCGCTTGTCCTGCCACTGCTTTTGCGCGCGCAGCAGCGCCCAGGCGATCAGGGTATCGCCATCGGTGGCGTTGTTTTTATCGGCGATCGGGTCCGGCGCCACCGGGTTATAGCGCCAGTAAAACAGCCCGTTAGACTTGTCGCGCAGGGTGCTGTCCGTCCACTGCCACAGCTTGTCGAACGCCGGGCGATCGTTATTCGCCACCGCCAGGAGCATGGCGAAGCCCTGGCCTTCCGTATGCGACACATTGCCATTGGCGGTATCAATGATACGGCCGTCCGGCATCATAAAACGGGCCTTATAACGCTCCCAGGCCGTATCCGCCCACGCCCGGGGCACCAGCATTACTGCCGTTGTCACTATCACCGCCACTAAAGCACGCAGGGGCATAAATTCACTCATTATGGATGGTAGTAAAGAAACTGAACGTCAGAGACAGAGAACACCCGCTCACGCTGCAATATTACGTGAGCGCTGCCTCCCTGACTCTGCAGCCAGCGAGAATATAACCCCTCGAGTATGGCACAGAACGCGTTGCACCAGCGCACGCGCCCCGCATCATCGCGGCTGACCGGCAACGCCTGATGGCGCAAGCGCAGGCCATCCTCACCGACGTCGATGGTTACCACCCCCCAGTGAAAATGGGTCAGCAGCCGGTTGATATTCGCCTCCAGCTCCCCTACGGTCTCCGACGCCGGCAACGGATGGGTCTCCGCCAACGAGGCGCCCATCTGACGCAGGAAGGGCTGACTTTCCAGCTCGCCGGCATTATTTAACATACCTTCGACCATAATAATCAACAGATCGAACCATCCGGCAGGCGTTTGCTGCTGCTGAAACCAGGTCATCACCACCGGGTTATTGTTCTCCGTCATCATCAATGATCTCCTAACATATAGCGAATATAGAGCCCGGCGGTGCTTTCGTTATAATCCCCGAAGGTGTCATAGCCAATCTGGCCCCCCAGCGTCATCTGTTTGTTGACCTTGTAATCCGCCCCGGCGCGCAGGGTATAGCCGATGCCGCTCTTCGAGGTCGCAGAATAGTAGGCTTCCTTGGCAAACCCATTGCTCACCGCCGTCTCCAGGGTCTGCTGCCACTCCGAATTGGTCGGGAAATAGGCGCTCTTATCCTGGCTGTAAGACTGGTAGCCCACCGAGCCGCCGAGCTTCATGGTCCAGTTATCATATTTTTCCGTCAGACTGACCGGCAGCGACACGCTGACGTAGTTTTGCGGACTAAAGTAGCCCCCCTGGCCATAGGTGAAGTAGCTGAGGTTTTTGGAGTAATCCATATAGCTCATGCTCAACCCGGCCTGCAGCTGGCGGTATTCGTCATGATAGGGCCGCAGATAGACCCCGGCATTGGCGTTGATGCTGGTGTTGCTGGCGACGTTCTGCCCCAGGTAGCTGTAACCGCCGCCGCCAACGTAGAAGCCCGCGTCACCGTCGTCATAGCTCAGCTGCAGGGTGCCGCCGTTTTTCGTCACCTGCCCCCAGGTTTTACCGGAATAGGCATCCTTCAGACCGACATACGAAAGCAGGCTGTCGGTGAGCGAGCGGCGTTCGCCGGTGAGGATCAGCGACAGATAGTTGGTCAGCTTGGGCGACCATTTCACCCCGCCGACAACGGTATTCAGATCCTGGCCCAGCGGCGTGCTGCCGATATCGACCCGGTAATCGTCACCGCTTAGCGCCAGCGCCAGTTCGACGCCGTTGGCCTTCTGCGAATCGGTCGAGCCGCTGGTCTGGTCAACGTTCGGCTTACGGCTGGACGAGGAAAGATAGCTGGCCACCTGCCCCGAATCATAGCTCCCGAGCTTCGCCAGGTTTTCCATCCCGCTGCTGGTGGTCGGATTGAAGTCCGCCGCGTTCAGGGTGCCCAGGCCGCTTAACGCCTCTGCCCCCGGATTGCTGGCAAAATAGGCCGTCCGCTCCGCCTCGGTCATCGAGGCGATCGCCGCCTGCTCGCTGGTGGCGGTACTCACCATATTGGAGACCGCGTTGGCCAGCGGGTTGGCACCGTAGCGACGCCAGGCGTCGCCGCTGGCGGTCCCGGCGTTTAACGACACCGGGGTGACGGTAAAGTCAAAGCGCGAGTCGCCAAACGGCGAGGAGGACCAGGTCAGCGGCGTTCTGAGCTCCGTCAGCTTGCTGGTGCCCGATTCGCCGTCGCGTCCGCGCACGTCCATTCCCCCCTGCAGCCAGCTGCCGGTTTTCTCCTGCAGCGACTCCATCATGGTGTCCACCTGACGCAGCATCCGCGTCTGGGCGGTTTCCACCGGCAGATCGGTGCGCTGGATCCCCGGCAGTGAGGAGCCGGGCGCGGCGGCCGACTGGGCAACCTGCCACGGCATATACTGCCCGTAGGCGGAGGCCGTCCGCGTCGGCGCCGACGTTTGCGACACGCCGATGAAGGGGTTATCCGCCGCCAGCACCCCGCCGACGGTCGGCGTTTCGCTGCTGTTGGTGCTTTGCATGCCCAGCAGTTTGCCGCGGGCGCTGCGCAGGTAGGTCATCGCCTGCTGATGATGACCCTGGGCCTCCGCCACTCTCGCCAGCAGCAGCAGGCGATCCGGGGAGTTATCCTGACGCAAGCCGCCGGCCAGCTGTTCCGCGCGCTCGTTGTTCCCCGCCGACAGCGCGACGTCGATAGCCCCGGCGCGCGCATCCTGGTTCGGCGTATCGCGCGTCATCAGGTAGTCATAGACCACCCCGGCCTCTTTGTTCATTTTGCCGCTCTGGTACAGCCGCGCCATCGCGAACATCAGATCGGTATTCTGCGGATCGCTTTGCATGGCGCGGATCAGCTTGTCATACGCCGCGGCATAATTGCCCTGCTCGCGCAGGCGGTCGGCCTCGTTGATCACATAGCCATTGCGAATGCTCGCCAGCTGCGTAGGCGTACTGCTGGCCTGCAGCTGCGGATTGCTGATCAGGTTCTGCGCCTCGCCGGTCAGCCCGGCCTGGTTCAGGACGGCGATCTGATCGGCGTAATCCCCGGCGTTGCCGGACACCCCGCCGCTGATATTGTTGCGCACCAGCGATACCGCGGTGGTCAGGTCGCCGCTCTCGGCCAGCAGCCGCGCCAGCTTGCCGGCGTCCGCCGGGGCTTTCGGCGGCGTGGAGGCCATCGCCCGCAGGGTATTGCTGGCGGCGATGGTATTGCCCTGCGCCAGGTAGTTTTCGGCGGTCACCAGCTGCAGGTTGTAGTTCACCCGCTGACGTAAATCGCGCATGTCGCTGGTCTGGCTGCCGCCGGGAATGCGCGCCAGCAGCGTCTGCGCCTGTTGCCAGGCGCCGTTTTCGCTGGCGAACAGCGCGGCGGCATACAACGCGCTGTTGCTGGCGCCGGGGCGATAGGCCGCCGACATCAGCGAAGAGGCCTCGCTGGCGTTACCCGATTTTTGCAGCAGTCGTGCCAGATCGAGACGCAGCCAGGGATCGTCCGGATAGCGGGCAACGCCTTCGCGCAGGGTGGCTATTGCGCCAGCTGGGTTACCGCTGCTGACCTGCGCCTGGGCCTGACGACGCAGGGCGTCGCCTGGCATGCCGGCCACCACTCGCGGCTGCAGTTTTTGCTGTAGGCTCTGCGGCAGCGTCTGCAGCATCGCCTGCGCCTCGGCGGATTTATTCTGCTCGCGCAGCACGTAGTAGAGGTTTTCCCGCGCCGCCGCATTCTGCGGGTCGTCGTTTAACAGTGAGCGCAGCGTTTGCTCGGCCTGGGGTAAATCTTTGTTATGTCGCAGCACATCGGCGCGAAACAGCTTCGCCGAGGCGCCCCGCGCCCCGCTCTGCTGCGCAAGCGGCGCGGAGAGCGCCAGCGCCTGGCTGATATTGCCCTGCTTATAGGCCTGCTGAGCCTGCGCTAGCTGGCCGTAGAACAGGGCATCAGCCGCCTGCTGACGGCGGGTCGCCGAGGCGTCGCCGCCGAGGTCCGCCGCCCGGCTCAGATATTGCGATGCGGCCTGGTAGTCGCCGCTGCGCTGCGCGATATAGCCCATGCCCGCCAACGCATCGGCATCCTGCGGGTTGGTCTGCAATACCTCTTCAAACTGCTGCTTCGCGGCAGCGGTATTGCCGCTGTTGAGATTGGCGTAGCCCTGGCCGCGCGCCTGGCCGCTGCGCCGTTCACGAAAGTAGTTCTGAACTTCGCTATCCTGCGGATGACGCTGCATCCAGGTGTCGTAATACTGCTCATCCCCGGCCTGCGGACCCAGCCAGAGCAAGGCCTGACGCAAGCCGCTGTCCGCCTCTTTATTGCCGCTGGCCATCGGCTCGAGCAGGGCGATCCCTTCCCGACGGGTATCTTCCCGCCAGGTTAACGCTTTGCCCAACGCTACCCGCGGGGCGTTCTCCTGGGGATGCTGCGCCACGTACTGCCGCAGTTCGCTAATGGCCTGCGGATAGAGCGATTTGTCGCTGGCCATGGTCAGGTAATATTCCGCCGCCAGCCCGGCAGGCGGCGTATTGCCATTGAACATGCTGCGCCAGGTCGCCAGCGCGCCGGGGATATTGCCGCCGCGCGCCTGCTGGCGAGCCAGACTGAGCTGGCCCTGCGGCACCTGCGACATTTTTTTGGCGTTGTCCAGATCCTGCAGTCCCGGGCTGTCCGGCGCCGCTTTCGCCAGCCGCGCGCGCCACTGCGCCGCCGCCTGCATATCGCCGCCCTGCTGCGACCAGAGCGCCATCAGATACAGCGCCTGGGTGTTGTTGGCATCCACCGAGAGCACCTTCTGCAGGGACTCCATCGCCAGCTCGTCATGGGATTTCTCATGCCAGTAGTTGGCCTGGGCGAACAGCGCCTGCAGCGCCGCGTCGTTACCCGCCGCCAGCGCGCCGCCAGAAGCGCCGAGAGCCAGGGCGCCGGTGAGGCAGAATGTGGTGAGCCGCCGGGAGCTTTTCATCGTTATCGTTATCTTTCTTTTCATTGGTTATCCCCCGAACCCAGACGCTTACGGGCGTGACGTTTAAACATCGCGGTCAGCGCCAGTCCCATTATCGAGGTGGCAATCAGCCCCAGCAGAGCGAGGAAACCGGAGTGCTGGCTGGCATACCAGACCGCCATCATGTACCACGGCATCTGACCGCTGGGGAACGGCGTACTTACCTGGAAACTACGCACCCCGTTATCGCTGGTGATCACCGCGGTATCGCCACGGATCCCGGCATTGATGCGCGGTGAGTCCAGATCGTTTTTCAGTCGCGCCAGCTGGTCATCATTGCTGGCCATCGCCACCACCACCAGGCGGGCGGGATTCCACGGCGAACGATAGCTGATAAACCCGCGCCAGGCGCTGCTGGATGAGAAGTAGCGATCGGCATCGAGGCTGGCGGAGGTCCAGTCGCCGGTGAGTCGGCGCTGCGCTTTTTGCCACAGGTCGGGCTCGCGGACGCTCAGCACATTATCCACCGGGCGGTAGGGTGAGTCGGCCAGCAGGCTCTGGTTGAAGGCCTGCTGATCGAGAGCGGTGACCGCCAGCACATCACGTTCGCGCAGCGACTGCAAATCCCCGCCGCCGGTGGGCATCCCAAGCACGACGCGGTTATTCGCCAGCGCGGTGCCGGTCGCATTCCCGGAGCGCGCCGCCAGATTCAGCAGGGTTGCCACCTGGGTCTCAGACGGTTCCGCCGGCAGCAGGAGCGTCGTTTGCGAATAGTCCGCCAGCCGCGAGAAAGGGAAAGAGGCGCCGACGAAATAGGAGAGGTTTGGCAGCAGCGAGAAGTGTCGCGTTTTGCTCAAATCAATCCATGAGTCGTCAGTGATGCGGCTCTTGATATTGTTATTCAGCAGAACCGAGCACGGAACATCGTCCTTCGGCACCACATTGAAGTACATCGACAGCTGGTTATCGCCATAGATCAGGTAGGGTGCCAGCGGGATGGTAAAGCGCTCCTGGCGCGCATCGCCCCCGAGGTAGCGCCAGACTTTCTCCAGCGGCCCCTGCTTGTTCATCGGCAGGTTGTTGAGGAAGGTGCCGTTGAGCGTGACGCTCAGCAGGGACTTGTCTTCATTGATCCAACTCTCCGACGGGAAGCGGTAGCCAACCTGCAGCGGGATCGTCTCGCCATCCCACAGATAGAGGTCCGGCGCGGCGCGGAAGGCGATACGTAAAGGTTCGTGCCAGACGCCGCTGACGGTCGGGCTTTGATCCTTACGCAGCAGTTCGCTGAGTCTGACTGGACGATCGGTGGGGATCCAGCGCGGCGCATCGTACGCTTTGCCAACCGGGATGGTCTGTGGTTCAACATCCAGCGTCGCGGTTTGCGGCGCGAAGTTGCCGCGGGTCAGGCGCCAGGCGGCCATGCGCAGCGCGGTATCGTTTTTGCCGACAATCAACAGCAGCTTGTAGGCTGGATTGGCGGGGTTGGCGATGATGCGCAGCAGTGGCTTATCGGTTTCCGGCAGCGTCATGCCGCCCACCTGCTCGCCCGGGTGGCCAATCACGATACCGTGGCGTTCCGGCAGGCGGTCGCGCAGCGCGCTGAAGGCGATGCCGCGATAGTCCGCCTGGATACCCAGCCAGGAAGAGACCAGCGCCGCGGCGCTGAAGACGTCGGCCGACGGCTTCGCTCCATAGGAAACGGCGATGTCCGCCGGCGTCATCTGCATGCTGTCGAAGAATGGACGCGGGAAGTGGCTCAGATCGTCGCTGATGTTCAACTGCTGGCTTTCCCAGCTGAAATGCGACGTGGGCAGCACCGTCACCCGCGACGAATCATGAATGTCACGCTGGCACTGCAGGGTATCGCCATCGTTGATCTTCACGCTCAGGTTATTACTGGAAACCATCAGCGCGGGCGGGATATCCAGTTGATAATGGGAGACATCCTCGCCATCGGCGCCCAACGGCAGGGTGCCGAGCGGTTGACCGTTGAGCATCAGCTGCAGGGTGGCGTTGCGGCTCGCCATTTCCGGCGATACGCGAACGGCAAGGCTAAGCTGCGAATGGATCACCACCTGATCGGAAGGCAGGGTAAAGCTGACGCCCCCCTGCCGCTGACCGCCGCTGAGGATAATGCCGTCCGGCATCCCCATCTGCGCCAGATTCAGATCGCCTCCCCAGACCGGAGCGACAGGAATGACCTCCGGCGCGGCCGACCCGCTCACCGGCGGGGGCAAGTCCGGCATATCCGGCGCAGGGGCCGTCGCCGCCGCATCGCCGGCGGTGGCGGGGGCTGTCGGGGAGGCGCTCTCCTCCGGCGAGGCGGCCGGGGGTTCGTCGCCTGGCTCGCTGTCCGCCGCGCCATTGAGCTGCGGAAAGCTCAGCGGCGCGGCGGCGCCGGAGCCCGGTTCTTCACTGTGCAGCGCAGGCGCAGAGAGCATCCCTGCCAGCAGCGCCAGCGTCGTTAATCGCTTCATAACGTGCCATCCTCCTGCGCCGTTTTCGCCACTGTTGCCCGATTGCGCTGGCTGCGACGGGTTTTCCACGTCAGCCAGAACAGTTCGAACACGCAGCGTAAAATGGTGAAGAAGGAGCGGAACGGGTTATCCTGCGGGCGCGGCGGATTAATCCACGCATCCGCGCGGGCCAGCACCACGCGCACCAGCTCACGGCGGCGCGAAAGCGGAATATCTTCATCAAACTTGAGGCGCAGGAAGCGCTCGTCAGAGGTGACCAACTGGGCCGGGATGGAGATAGCCCCGGACTGCAGGATCAGCTCAACCTCTTCGATATCATCCTCCAGATGGCGCTTATCCGGCGCCACTACGCGGCAACCGCCCATCGACAGATCCTCGGTGTGGCTGCGGGACACGATGCCGCTGGCGTAATGGATCACTACCGGGATATCGACATCGATACGAATGGTTTTCCGCACCTGCCGCGTTTCACGCGCGACGGCAATCGCCGCCAGCAGGAAGATCAGGCTGTAGATCCCCCACCCGACGTTCAGAGCGATAACGTTGGGGTCCGAGCCAAAGTAGTCATGGCCAATCGCCCGGACGATGCCGACGATCACCCCCAGCGCCAGCAGACAGGCCACCACCAGGTGCGGACGCACCACGGTGAAATCGAAGTAGCCGACGTCCAGCAGGCCGCCCTTATCGGTGACGTTGAATTTGCCGCGTTTGGGGAAAATCATCGTCACCAGGGTCGGCAGCACCAGGTGAAAAGCCAGCACAATGTCGTAGATTTCCCCCCAGAAGCTGTAGCGATAGCGGCCGTTCATTCGCGAACCGACGTAGATGGCGAGAAACAGGTGTGGCAGCGCATAGGAGACGATCAGGCTCGCTGACGAGTAAATGATATTGAGGTTAAACAGCAGATAAGCCAGCGGGGCGGTGACAAACACCACCCTCGGGAGCGCAAACTGGTAGTAGAGCATGGCGCTGAGATAGCACAAGCGCTGCTGGAAGGTCAGCCCGCGGCCAAACAGCGGGTTATCGACGCGAAAAATCTGCGTCATCCCGCGCGCCCAGCGGGTACGCTGGATAACGTGCACCACCAGGCGCTCGGTGGCGAGGCCAGCCGCCAGCGGAATATCGAGAAAGGCCGACTTCCAACCAAGGCGCTGGAACTTGAGCGCCGTATGGGCATCTTCGGTCACCGTTTCAACGGCGAAACCGCCGATCTGCGCCAGCGCCTCGCGGCGGATCACCGCGCAGGAGCCGCAGAAAAAGGTGGCGTTCCAGTTATCGTTGCCCTGCTGAATCGGGCCATAGAACAGCATCCCTTCGTTTGGGATGTTGCGCCCGACGGAGAGGTTGCGCTCAAACGGATCCGGGGAATAGAAGTAGTGCGGCGTCTGCACCAGCGCCAGCATCGGATCTTTCAGGAAGCCGCCGACGGTGGCCTGCAGAAACACGCGCGTGGCAACGTGGTCGCAGTCGAAAACACAGATAAGCTCCCCCTGGGTCAGGGTTAGGGCGTGGTTGAGGTTCCCCGCTTTAGCGTGTTTGTTATCGTTGCGGGTGATATAGCCCACCCCGACGTCGGCGGCGAAGACGGCAAACTCGCTGCGTTTACCATCATCCAGAAGATAGATTTTCATTTTATCTTTTGGATAATCAATACATTGTGCCGCGAGGACGGTGTCACGCACCACCTCAAGCGGTTCGTTATAGCTCGGAATATAGATATCCACCGTCGGCCACTTGCTCATATCATCCGGCAGCGGAACAATACCGCGCTTCAGCGGCCACACGGTCTGCAGATAGTTAAGCAGCAGCATCACCCAGATATAGACTTCCGCCAGAAAGAGCCCCATGCCGAGGATAGTTTCAATAGCTGAGTTGAAGTGCAGGGTCTGCGTGAGGCGAAAATACATGTAACGGGTAGACATCAGCAGCGACGTGACGACCATAATGACCGATACGCTGCGGCGCTTGCTGAACCCCATCAGAAAGAGAATACCGATGCTCAGCAGACCAAAAATATACTGCTTCTGGCTGTCCATCGGCGTGATCACCACCAGCACGGCGACGGGTGACAGCACCAGCGCCAGCAACCAAAAAAGAGATTTTTTCATTCAGCAGCCCTGCAATAAGTTAAAGCCCTGACATGCGTGGCTGGCTGTGCACCGTGCCATCGCCAATATGGATACCCAACAGCGAAGATATTTTTTTAGCAATAATTTCAATATCGAAGGCCGCTGCCGAGGAAGCGTTAAAGTCCAGAATCGACTTCTGCGACGCATTGGCCTCCACCACGCTTTCATCACGATGGACGATGCCAAGCAGTCGCTCGCCCAGCTTCTCTTCCATCAGGCTGGTGACGTCCCGGCTGACCTGGCGACGGCTATCGCTTTGGTTAATGACGAAATAGTGCCCATGCTTGTGATTCAGCGCCGCGCCGGTCAGGCGCTGTTTTTCCACGTGCGCCAGGGTCGACATCGAGGCGGTATCCGCCAGCAGCGGGATCAGATGCAGGTCCGCCAGCCCCGTCAGCGCCTTTAGCGCCGGCGAAGGCCCTGGCGGCATATCGGCGATGGTGATAAGTCCGGGATAATTCAGCAGTGCGGACAGTCCGCGCTGGAGAAAATGGTCATTGTGGGTCAGCTGCTCATCAAACGCCTGACGCTGCGCTTCGCTCACTTCGCCATACGGCAGGACGAAAATGTTGCTGCCGGCGCTCAGCACGCACTGGCTCCAGTCGTGCAGCTCCAGCGCCTTCGCCACATAGCCGCGCTCATCGTTCAGCGGCACGCCAAAATGCAAACGCAGCGCGTTCTGGACATCAAAATCCAGCGCCAGCACTTTGCTGCCGGTCCGCGCCAGCGAATAGGCTAAATTGGCCGCCAGGGTCGTTTTCCCTACGCCACCTTTCGGTGAACAGACGCAAATCAACGGCATGTTGCGATCCTTTCCAGAAGTGATTTCAAAGGCTGGTCTTTATTTTTCGCCACCGGCTCTGCGCTTTTCGCCGCGAACAGGTGGGCATAGTTCTCGGCGGTGGGCGCGGGTCGAGGAGCCATTCTCGGCGGCGCCATTGCCGGTTCAGGCGCCGGGATTGAAGGCGCAGGGGTCACCGCAGGCTCCTGCCTGACTGGCTCCGGCGCGGCGGTGGCGGTCTCCACGGCCGGCTGCGGGGCCGCTGGCGCGGCCGGAGCGGCAGGCACAACGGAAGCGGAGGCTGGCGCCGCCGCTACGGCCGCTTCTATCTGGTGGAACAGATCCGCGGGCACTGACTGCGGCAGGGGCGCGGAAACCGAGCCTCCCAGCGCCAGGGAAGAGGGTTTCTCTGCGCCGGGATTTAGCTGATTGAGGATCGCCCAGTCTCCATGCTCGCGCGTGGCGGCTTGCGATGAAAGATCCTGAAATTTGAGGTTTTGCGTCCGCGTTTTTTCCTGAAAGCGCTGCAGATCATCATAATGGTTCATTGATAACCTCATGATTTTAAAAATTTCATATTAAGTTTGTTGTTATTTTCTAAGTATATTTAAAATATCGTGGCGTCTCTGGTATGGCAGAAAACGCGCCGTTGGAGACGTACCAATACATACGGTTGACAGGGTTATAATAGTTTAGAATTTGATTTTCGGTGTGATTCCACGGCAGAAGTATCGCTACACTAACATTTTCCTTTCAGAAGGATAGCCCCATTTTTTAGGTATGCGTCCATCCTTAAACCACGCTTCCACCGCGCTTCCCGTCCGTTTTTATATAAATGTATTAGGTAATGATAGAATCATAGCGTCAGATCAGCGAAAGAATAAACCTGAACCATTTTAATTTCTCTTTAATTCTATAAAAATGGACTGAAAGCCTTATTTTTTCGGATAATCGACGAAGAATGCGCCGAGAACGTGGCATTCACTGCGATAAAAGGCGATATCGCCGGGTTTTATCCCCGGCGGGAGAGAAGCCCCCGGTTATCGGACCGGGAGCGTGCCATCAGGCGTGGGGCTTTTGCGGATTCTCATCCTGGTCGACGGCAAAGCAGGCCACCAGCTGGCCGCCGTAATCCTTCAGCTGCGGCTGAAGCTGGGTGCAGGGGCCGAAGCGCCGGCGGCAGCGCGCGTTGAAGGCGCAGCCCGGCGGCGGATTCAGCGGGCTCGGCAGCTCGCCGGTCAGCTTAATCCGCTCGCGACGGTCGTCCGGGTTCAGACGCGGCGTCGCCGACAACAGCGCCTGGGTGTACGGATGACGCGGATTGTTAAAGATCTGGTCCTTGGTGCCCTTCTCCACGCAGCGGCCGAGATACATCACCATCACTTCATCAGCGATATGCTCGACGACCGACAGATCGTGGGAGATAAACACATAGGACAGACCTAAATCCTGCTGCAGATCCATCATCAGGTTCAGCACCTGAGCGCGTACCGAAACGTCCAGCGCGGAGACCGGCTCATCGGCGATCACCACGTCCGGATCCAGCATCAGCCCGCGGGCAATGGCGATACGCTGGCGCTGACCGCCGGAGAACATATGCGGGTAGCGATCGTAATGCTCTGTTTTCAGGCCCACTTTCGCCATCATCGCCAGCGCTTTTTCGCGGCGCTGCTCTTTGCTCAGGCTACTGTTAATCAGCAGCGGCTCTTCCAGAATCTGCCCCACTTTTTTACGCGGGTTCAGAGAACCGTAGGGGTTCTGGAACACAATCTGGATTTTTTGCCGCCGCAGCTTCTGCGCCTGTGGGTCGTGCTTAAGCAGATCCTGCCCCTGATAATAGAGCTCGCCGCCGGTGGGAATTTCAATCATCGTCAGCAGACGACCGAGGGTCGATTTACCGCAGCCCGACTCTCCCACCACCGCCAGCGTTTTACCGCGCTCAAGAGTAAAGGAGACGCCGTCCAGCGCCTTCACCAGCCGTTCCGGGGCGAATAACCCCTTCTTCACCGGGTAGTGTTTTTTCAGATCAATGGCCTGCAACAGCGGTTGTGGCGTGGCGGCCTTTTGCGTACTCATAATCCAGGCCTCCCGGCATCATCGAGTGGGTAGTGACATTTAGACTGGCGACCGCCATTGAGATCCGCGAGCGCCGGCTCTTCGCTACGGCATTTATCCGTAGCATAGGGGCAGCGCGGGTTCAGCAGGCAGCCGTTGGGACGGTCATATTTCCCCGGCACTACGCCCGGCAGCGACGCCAGACGCGCTTTATCCTGGGCAAACTCCGGCAGCGCGCGCAGCAGCGCCTGGGTGTATGGATGGCGCGGCGCGCGGAAAATATCCTTCGCATCGCCAGTCTCCACCACCTGACCGGCATACATAACGATAATTTTATGCGCGGCCTCGGCCACCAGCGCCAGGTCGTGGGTGATCAACACCAGCGCCATATTCTCCTGCTGCTGCAGTTCCAGCAGCAGCTCGATGATCTGCGCCTGAATGGTCACGTCCAGCGCGGTGGTCGGTTCATCGGCAATCAGCAGTTTTGGCCGACAGGCAATCGCCATCGCGATCATGACGCGCTGGCTCATCCCGCCGGAAAGCTGATGCGGGTAGACGTCCAGCCGCGACGCCGGATCGGGAATGCCGACCAGGTTCAGCAGGTCGATGGCCCGCTGGCGGCGGGTTTGCTTGTTGCCGCCCTGATGGACTTTTATCGCTTCCATAATCTGGAAGCCGACGGTAAAGCAGGGATTGAGGCTGGTCATCGGATCCTGGAAGATCATCGCCACCTCCGCCCCCACCAGCTGGCGCCGCTCTTTTTCAGAGATGCGCTGCAGGTCGCGGCCGTTAAACTCCAGTTTGTCCGCCATGACCCGGCCGGGGTAATCAATCAGACCCATAATCGCCAACGAGCTGACGGATTTACCGGATCCAGACTCCCCGACGATGCCGACCACTTCGCCCTGCTTCACGCTATAGCTGATGCGGTCCACGGCGCGGAACGGCGCGTTTTCATCGCCGAAATGCACCGATAATTTATCTACATTCAATAACGCCATCTCGAACCTCTTACTGCTTCAGTTTGGGATCGAGCGCGTCACGCAGACCGTCACCCATCAGGTTAAATGCCAGCACCGTCAGCAGGATCGCCACGCCCGGGAAGGTCACCACCCACCAGGCGCTCTGCGCGAACTGCAATACGTCGGAGAGCATGGTGCCCCACTCCGGCGTCGGCGGCTGCGCGCCCATGCCGAGGAACCCCAGCGCGGCCATGTCGAGAATGGCGTTAGAAAAGCCCAGCGACGCCTGAACGATCAGCGGCGCGAGACAGTTAGGCAGAATATTGACGAACATCTGGCGCATCGCCCCGGCGCCCGCCACGCGGGAAGCGGTCACGTAGTCGCGGTTGACCTCCACCAGCACCGCCGCGCGCGTCAGACGCACATAGTGCGGGAGCGCCACGAAGGTCAGCGCCAGCGAGGCGTTGACGATGGAGGGTCCGAAGATAGCCACCAGCACCAGCGCCAGAAGCAGACTCGGCAGCGCCAGCATAATATCGACGACGCGCATGATGATTGAGTCCACCACTCCGCCGAAATAGCCCGCCACCAGGCCGAGCACCACGCCGAGGATCAGCGACAGGACCACCACCAGGCAGCCCACCAGCAGCGACAGGCGCGCGCCATACATCAGGCGAGACAGAATATCGCGGCCCACGTCGTCGGTGCCGAGCAGATGCGCCAGGCTGCCGCCCTCCTGCCAGAACGGCGGCGCCAGCAGCGAATCACGGAACTGATCCGCCGGGTTATACGGGGCGAGAAAGTTGGCGAACACGGCGATTACGATCATCACCGCCACGTACACCAGACCGACCACCGCCCCTTTATTGCGTTTGAAATAGTGCCAGAACTCCTGCAGCGGGGTCATGGGCACCGGCGCAGTGATAACTTTATTTTCAGTAACTTGTGACATGATGACCCCTTACTTCTTATGCCGGATACGCGGGTTCACCACGCCGTACAGCAGGTCGACCAGCAGGTTGACGAGGATAATCATCGTCGCCACCAGCAGCACCCCGCCCTGCACCACCGGATAATCGCGACGCTGCAACGCGTCGATCAGCCAGCGGCCTAAACCAGGCCATGAGAAAATGGTTTCCGTCAGGATGGCGCCCGCCAGCAGCGTGCCCACCTGCAGGCCAATCACCGTGACCACCGGCAGCATCGCGTTACGCAGCGCGTGGATCACAATCACCCGCATCCGGGTCAGGCCTTTGGCGCGCGCGGTGCGGATGTAGTCTTCGCCGAGCACTTCCAGCATCGACGATCGGGTCATACGCACGATCACCGCCAGCGGAATGGTGCCCAGCACGATGGCGGGCAGGATCATATGCATTAAGGCGTCAATAAAGTCGCCCTGCTCGCCCCAGATGGCGGTGTCGATCAGCATAAAGCCGGTCAGCGGCAAGGTATCGTCAAGGAAGACCGTATCGCTGATACGCCCGGAGACCGGCGTCAGGTTCAGCTGCACCGAAACCAGCATAATCAACATCATGCCCCACCAGAAGATAGGCATCGAGTAGCCGGTCAGCGCCAGGCCCACCGCGGTGTGGTCAAAGATGGAGCCGCGTTTTACCGCAGCCAGCACGCCCACCGGAATGCCGACGGCGACGGCGAAGATCATCGCGCAGACGCCCAGCTCAAGGGTGGCTTTAAAGCGTGGGACAAACTCCTGCCACACGGGAATGCGGCTTTTCAGCGAGATGCCTAAATCGCCGTGCAGCACGCCCCAGATATAGTGGGCATATTGCTGCCACAGCGGCTTATCAAGGCCCATTTCGGCCAGCAGCTGCGCGTGACGTTCGGGGGAAATACCACGTTCGCCCGCCATAATCATCACCGGATCGCCGGGGATCATATGGACGAAGGCAAAGGTGAGAAGGGTGATACCGATAAATGTCGGGATGACAAGTCCCAGACGTCGGAGAATAAACTGCAACATAACCCGGATTCTCTCTAGTGACGCCCCGCCTGGCGACAGGGCGTCTGTATTGCTCACAAAAGCATTCCCCGGAATAGCGGGAATACGCCCCCCACCTCTCCCACGCGGGGAGAGGGAGTCAGGCATCGTGCTTATTATTCGACAGAGACGTTATCGAAGTGGTGTTTACCCAGCGGATCCACCACATAGCCTTTGACTTCTTTACGCACTGGCTCGTAAACGGTGGAGTGAGCGATGATCAGCGCCGGAGCCTGGTCATGCATCACTACCTGAGCCTGTTTGTACAGTTCAATACGCTTGTTGTGGTCGTCGGTGGCGCGGGCCGGCTGAATCAGATCTTCAAACGGCTTATAGCACCAGCGCGAGTAGTTGGAGCCGTCTTTCGCCGCGGCGCAGCTGAACAGGGTGGCGAAGAAGTTATCCGGATCCCCGTTGTCGCCGGTCCAGCCCATCATGACGCTCTGGTGCTCGCCCGCTTTCGCGCGTTTCAGATACTCGCCCCACTCGTAGGTGACGATTTTGGCCTGGACGCCAATCTTGGCCCAGTCGGCCTGGATCATCTCCGCCATACGGCGGGCGTTCGGGTTATACGGACGCTGTACCGGCATCGCCCACAGATCGATAGTGAAGCCTTTTTCCAGGCCCGCTTCTTTCAGCAGCTGCTTCGCCTTCTCCGGATCGTAGGTGTAGTCTTTAACGTCGTCGTTATAGCCCCACATGGTCGGCGGGATCAGGTTCTTCGCCGCCTGGCCTGCGCCCTGGTAAACGGCTTTGATGATCGCTTCTTTGTTAACCGCGTAGGTCAGCGCCTGACGAACTTTCACGTCGTCCAGCGGTTTCTTCTCGGTGTTGAAGGAGAGATAACCGACGTTCAGGCCCGGCTGTTCCAGCAGGGTAATGCTCTTATCTTCCTTCATGCGCGCGATGTCCGCCGGGTTCGGATACGGCATCACCTGGCACTCATTTTTCTGCAGCTTGGCATAGCGCACGGAGGCATCCGGGGTGATGGAGAAGACCAGACGATCGATCTTCGGCTTGGTGCCCCAGTAGCCCGGGAAGGCTTTATACAGAATGCGGGAATCTTTCTGATACTGCAGCAGCTGGAATGGACCGGTACCGATAGGATTGAGGTCTACTTTTTCCGGCGTGCCGGCTTTCAGCATGTTGTCGGCATACTCTTTAGAGAGAATAGAGGCGAAGTCCATGGCCAGGTCAGCGAGGAACGGCGCTTCCGGGCGGGTCAGGACGAACTGGACGGTTTTATCGTCCACTTTCTTCACTTCGCTAATCAGGTCGGGTAACCCCATCCCTTCAAAGTATTCATAGCTGCCGCCAGAAACTTTATGGTACGGGTTATTGGTATTCTTCTGACGATCGAAGGAGAACACCACGTCATCGGCGTTCAGGTCACGGGTTGGTTTAAAGTCTTTATTATCCTGCCATTTCACGCCCTGACGCAGGTGGAAAGTATAGGTTTTACCATCCGGGCTGACTTCCCATTTTTCAGCCAGTCCAGGAATAACTTCCGTCGTACCGGTTTTGAATTCGACCAGGCGATTGTAGATCGGTACGGAACTGGCGTCATAGGTGGTGCCAGAGGTGAAGAGCTGTGGGTTAAAGCCTTCCGGCGAGCCTTCTGAACAATAAACCAGGGTTTTCGCTTGCACGCTGGCAGCGACGGTCATGGCGACAAGGCTCAGACCAAGCTTCAGCATCCCTGATTTCTTCAAGGAAATACTCATTATTCTGCTCCAAAACTGTGATGTTGTTTGCATATATCCGCCGGACCTTTATTTATTTTTATTCGTCATATTCGAATGATGGATGCGTTGGCTGTGCTCAATAAGCCAGTCACATAGCCATCTATGCTCCTGGGGATGCTCAAGCTTGCCGCCTTCCCGCAATTCGAACTATTTAGAATATACCCGGTCCAGTCGGTGGTGCCCGAAGGCGTTGAGAGAGATGGGGATTCCTTTCGCAAAAACGACTGAGTTGCAGTACGGATTCTCCATGAAATGCCCCTCATGCCCTACAATCTGTCAACAGAATGGGGAAACGTCAATACAGCCAGCCGGGTTTTACATCCAGCGTGAGAAACGACAGGCAAAGATTAAAAAAACTTCAAGACGCTATTTTCAGCAGAGAAATTTATGCTACTGGCGAATATGCAGAATAAAGACCTTATTAATTTGCGACACCCAGTGGGAAACAATGCCAGTAAATGAGAAAAATTTCTTGCTATGTGACCAATATGTGAGCGATTAATAGCGTGAACGTTAAAACGCACAGCGGAAAATGCTGTATTCAGCCATAAGCTTCGCGAAAAAAGATCTGTTCATCGATAAAAAAATGCAATGGAAGATGTCACAAAATAGCGAACAGCTGGCTGGAAACGGGGGTAAAGATGTTTTTTGTGATTTTGATGCGGTTTTGGGCCGGGAGACTGCAGACGGTGCCCGGCGGCGCTGCGCTTGCGCGGGCCTACGGGATCTGGAGCGAACCTTCGGGGTTCTCATCCTCACTGGCCGCAGAAGCAAAAAAGCCTGCTCATTGAGCCGGCTTTTCGAATTTGGTCGAGGATGACTCGCCACTTTGTGGCTCGCCCTGCGGGCCGTTGCTGACGCAACGTTCTCTCGCTTCGCTCGAGTCGAACCTCCTGCCCCCGGAGGTTCTCATCCTCACTGGCCGCAGATGCAAAAAAGCCTGCTCGTTGAGCAGGCTTTTCGAATTTGGTCGGTGATAGAGGATTCGAACCTCCGACCCCTTCGTCCCGAACGAAGTGCGCTACCAGGCTGCGCCAATCACCGAATGCGGGGCGCATCTTACTGCTGGGATGCCTACCCGTCAATGCCTTATTTTCAAAAAATCGTTCAACCGGCGAGAAACTCAGCACCCTGCGCAGCGAATCGCCGGTTGGTCCGCTTTTTTAGCGGCAGCTGACCTCAAACGCTTTGCGATGCTCGGCTACCTTACAGGTCACCGGCTCACCGAGATAAGTTGGGCCCGCCGGTTTGAATGTAAACTCTCCCAGCAGCATCGTCAGTTCCCCCAACCCCGGGCAGGTATGCTGATGACGCATAATGTCCGGGCGGGTATCGTTGTTTACCGCGCGGGCGATGTCGCTGTACGCCAGCTTGTCGGCAAAGGCATTGGCGCAGAATTGCAGTTCGCTTTGCGCCATATGCGCGGCCTGCCCTTTCAGCTCGGCATGCTGCGCCAGCAGCAGCTGGCGAACCTCGCCGGCCCGGCTGTAGCCAATCGCCGTATACCCTGCCTTATTGCTGAGATTGACGCTGGCGCCGGCCTCGAGGAGTGCCTCGACATTGGCTTTATTATTCATTTTGACCGCCAGCATCAGCGGGCTGAGGTCGTTGGCGGAGAGCTGGTCCACCTTTGCGCCGCGCTGCACCAGCGCCGCGATCACCGCAGGCGACCCCTGACCCGCCGCCACCTGCAGCGCCGTGAGCCCTTCCCGGTTCGGCTTATCCACCTCCACGCCGGAGGCTGACAACGCCAGCACCAGATTGGGATCGTCCCCCGCCGCCGCCAGCATCAGCGGCGTGGTGCCGGATTTATCCGCCAGGCTGGTATCCGCCCCGGCGTTGGCCAGGGTCGTGATGGTTTCCGCCGATCGCGCGTGATCGACAGCGAGGAAAAAGACCGATTCCCCTGAAGCATTGACGGCCTTCACGTCCGCCCCATGCCCGATCAGCAACGCCACGATCTCGTCAACGTTCTTCTTAAACGCGCCGGGGGCCAGTTGTAACGCCATGTCTTCCGTCATCAGCGCGCGGCTGCCCGTCGCCAGCGATTTCGCCGCCGTTGCGCCGACAATCTTGTCCAGCGCACTCTGCTCCTCCACAGGCGCATCGGGCTTTTTCATCGCCAGAATATGCTGGTAGTCGCTTCTGACGTCCCCGCCGTCGGCAATGGCGGACATCAATGCTGTGCTCTTGTCGACGGTGGTCTGATTCACCGACGCGCCCGCCTGGAGAAGATCGCCGATAATCGCCGCATCGCTGCCTCGCGCCGCCGCCAGCATCAGCGCCGTGACGCCCTGGCGCGTCTGGAGATTCGGCTGCGCCTGACGCTTAAGCAGGAGCGCTACCACCTCGCGACGATTTTCCGCGGCAGCGACCATCAGGCCGCTTAAGCCGGTTTTATCCTGACCATCCACATCGATGCCGTTATTCAGCATGGCTTCGATCGTCGCCGGCGCATCGTATTTACAGGCGAGCAGGAACTGGCGGGTTTCCTCTTCGGACTGACAGCCCGTTAGCATCAGCAGGCACAGCAGGGCCAACCCCTTTATTACCTTCATCCTTTCTCTCCGTGAAAAGTGGCTGCACAGGAGGAGCGGGAACACTGGAGGGTATTCAAAGAAGAAGAGGCAACCTGCCAGACACATCCGCTGTGCAAAAAAAATCCCTCGCCCGGCGGACGCCGGCGAGGGATTAGCTTATCCTGGGCTCAGGAAAGGAAAACAGACCCGAGAATCTGAAAAATCCGCTGTCTTACTTTTTCCGCCGACACCAGTTATTGTTCTCGTTGATCCCGCCATCCGGCGAGGTATAGCCAAGGCAGCCCATAATGGTGTCGTACAGTTCGACGTGACGGCGCGGCACCTTCATCGCGGCCTGCTGCTGCAGATGGGCAAACGCAGCGGCATGATCCGGATTCTCCAGGTATTTATCCGACATCCAGACCATCATCGGCACACGGAACTGTTCCGGCGGCGCCATCTTGCGCGGCGTACCGTGCAGATGTTCACGCTCGTTAATCGACTCGCCGTGGTCGGCGGCATAGAACACAATCGCTTTCTTATCCCGCAGCTGGTCGAGGACGCTGACGATAAAGTGATCGACATAGGTCACGCTGTTGTCGTAGGAGTTGATCAGCTCCGCTTTCGAGCACTTGTTATCAACACCGACGCACTCCGGCTTCCACTGGGCGAAGCTGCGCGGATAGCGTTGGGTGTAGTTAAAGTGCGAGCCTTTCGTGTGGAGGATGATCAGGTGCTTACCAGAGGCGTTGCCCTGCTCCATACCGCGCTTCATCTCATCCACCAGCAGCATATCGTCAACGCTCTTGCCGCGGTTGCGCGGCTCGGCGCCAATCTGCTCGCGATAGGCGATATTGTTGGCCATCGTGTTGCTGTAGAACCACATCTCACTCTGCATGGCGTACAGATTGCCGCTGAAGCCCAGCTGATGAAGCACCGCAAAGACGTTCTGCTCTTTGAGGGTCCGCTGCGGGTTATCCTCTGCCCCGCCCTGACGCACAAACATGCAGCGTAACGACAGCTTGGTGGCGGTATCGCACGAGTAGCCGCGGAAAGCGACCAGATTCTTCTCTTTCGCCAGCTCTGGCGTGGTGTTACGGCTATAGCCAAGGATGCCCATATGATCCCAGCGGGTGGTTTCGCCAATGATAAACACCACGTAGGTGTCATCGAGCCCTTCCGGGGCGACGTAGGTAAATTTCTTCGCCGGGTTAATCAGCGATTTGTTATCTGAGGATTCATCCACCTGCGCCCAGGCGTACAGCCCCAGCGCCGACAGCCAGTTCGACGGCAGGTAGGAGTTGGCGATCACCCCGCCGTAGCTCGGCATATCCACTTCCGAATGGCGCTCGACATCGTGTTGGCGCAGCTCAAGCAGGCGGATAGGTCCCCAGACGATGAGGCCGGCCAACACCACGATCAGCACGTTTTTAACCCGCTGGCCCGGGGTACGCAGTTGGCGCAGCAGCGTATGGCGGCAGCGGTTGCTCCAGATAAACAGCAGTGGCGGCGCGCTCACTGCCGCCAGCCAGAGGATCAGATGCCAGCCGATGACCTCTTTCGACAGGTCGATATCGGTGGTCATCACCGAGGCGATAATCCCGTAGCCAATCACCACGTTAAGGAACGTCATGTAGTAACTGGCGGCGGCGGAAAACAGAACAATCAGCGTCGCCAGAATGCGCCAGATACGGCGACCGAACAGCGACAGAAGACGTAACAGGAAGAAGGTGACAAAGACCGTGGCCACCAGCTCAACGACACCGGAAAGCCCTTTCCAGACAGTGAACTCTTGAGCATAACCATCGAAACGCCGAAAAAAAACGGCGACGTTCATAAACCAGCCGATGTACAGCGCCAGCCAAAAACTAAGCTTCTGCTGCGTCATCGTTCTAATATATTTCATGCAAGCAAACCTGGAAAAAGAAGAATAAAACACCGCCTGACGCTGTGGCATGAGTCAGTAGGCTAATAGGGTGCGTTAGGGTTGGTTATCAGAAACCTCTACAAAGCGCGATAAGTAGACCACAGGGAACGGGAAAAGTATCAGGAGGGAATGTGATCCAGCCAAACATTTACAAAATATTTGGCTGGATTGGCACTATTTGCTTAGGGTATTAATCAGGGGCACGTTTCACGCTGCAGGTTTCAGGCGTGCGCCTCGCTATAGACACTGCCTTTCGGCTGACGAATGGTGGTGGAAAGCGCCAGCGAAATAATCAGCAGGGCGAAGATCACGCAGAAGGTGACGTAGAAGCCCCCGAACAGCGAAGCGATGAGGGAACCGCAGATGCTGCCGATACCAAAACCCAGATAAATCACACCATAGTTTTTCGCCAGGTTGTTCAGACCGAAGAATTCACTGACCAGCGATGGGAAGACGGTGATGGTTCCGCCGAAGTTAAAAGCAACGCAGGCGATGGCGGCGAAAAAGGTCATGGCATTCAGCGGGGCGAACAGCAGCGCGGCCATCCCCACCAGCGACACCACCTGACCGATGGTGATCACGCGAATGCGGGAAATTTTATCGGACAGGATACCTAACACCAGGCGACCGCTAAGGTTAGCGATTGAGATAACCGTTACCGCATTGGCCGCCGTGGCGACATCCAGGTGGACCATTCCCTGCGCGATATCTTTCGCCACGCCAATCACATACAGACCGCTCATGCAGGCCGTCAGGAACATCACCGCCAGCATCCAGTACTGCGGTTTACGCATCGATTCGGCGAGAGTGAAGTCGTTTTCCACGACGCCGTTGGCCGTGGTGGTCGCCGTATGATTTGGCGCATCTTTCATCAAGGTCGCGCCAAAGACGATCATCACCAGCACGATAGCGCCCCAGATAACGAAGGTTTTTTCCAGACCAACGGTGGCCAGCAGATGAGTATCAATGAATTTGAACCCCAGGCTGCCGAGGCCATAGGAACCGATGGAGAAGGCGGAGATCAGCCCTTTGCGTTCCGGGAACCACTTGACGCAGTTCGACAGGGTCAGCAGATAACCGGCCCCGTCCGCCAGCCCCACCAGCACGCCAGCGCTCAGCCATAGCATCATCAGGCTGCTGGAGTGGGCGGTCAGAAAGAAGCCCAGACCAAGCAGGATCCCGGAGGCCATGGTGACGCGCTTCACGCCAAAACGCTCCTGCAGCTTGCCGGCGACCGACGAAGAGAGCGCCAGCCCGAGGCTCAGCAGGCCAAAGGAGAAGGCGACCTGGCTGACCGGTTCGCCCAGTTTGTCAGATAGTGAACTGTTAAACAGGCTCCAGGTATAAACCGAACCGAGAGCGAATTGGGTGATGATGGTGCCGATAAGCGTAAGCCAGCGGGTCGATTGACGGTTTGCAGCGTTCATAGCAGTTGTCCTGATAAATTAACTGCCGCCACAATAGCGAAGGCCCCTCATCCAGTGGGGGAAAAAGGCATGAACTGCCATCAGCAGGGAATGAAATGCATTAATGGCGGAATGAATGACATTGCATGACATTCATTCCGCGAATTTCAGGGAAAAAGTTAGTGTGCGCTATCTCACAGAAATGCGCCATTACTGAGATTTAACAATAACCACATCGTTTCAAATGCGTAACAATCGCGGGTCAAAAGTTGGCGCTGACCCCCATCAGATAGAGCGTATTTTCCCCCGATGGGACGTTGTCCGCCTGTGACAGCGTGGCCCATGCCGCCACATGCGATCCCAGCGGCATATCGGCGCCCAGGGTGACATCACTCCAGCCGCCCTCTCTGGCGCGGGTGGTCGGCGACCAGGCATCGCTGGCGAGCGACTGGTTATAGCTCACCTGCGCCCAAGGGTGCACGCCCCACAGCGACTGATAATCCATACGCCAGCCGAGCGTGTTGACATATCCCGTCTCGCCCACGCTTTTCGTCGCCGGCGCGGTGTAGTCGCTGCGCAGGCTGGCCACCGGCCCGGAGGTCATGCCGTTTGCCAGCAGATAATTCCAGCCGACGCTCATCCCACGGCTGCTGTCCGGCGGCGCCAGCCCCTGGTTTAACGCCAGTCCGCCCGGCGTTTCAGACGACTTCATCCGCTCGGCGAGGATATCTTCATAGCGTGGTTGGTGATCGCTATCCCATGTATAGCGTTCCGACGTATTACTTTTTGTATCGATAGCGATATATTCCTGTTGCCAGGCATTCGCTCCAGAGACACACGACACCCAGACGGATACGCACACCGGGAACAAGAACCCCCGGAGGCCATTGCATTTCTTTATTATCATTAATGCGACTCCAGAAAAGAGCCGAATCGGCATTATTGCTGTGTTTTTTTGGGGATACGATTTCCCTGTATTAACTATTATCTTTATCTTTCAGTCGTCAAGCCGGGGCGTCCACTTTTTTAGCGCAGAGGGAGAAATAGCTATGCAGCGTTGCGGATGGGTGAGTCAGGATCCGTTATATATCGAGTATCACGATACCGAATGGGGTGTCGCGCAAAAAGCATCCCAGCGGCTGTTTGAAATGATCTGCCTTGAGGGTCAGCAGGCCGGGTTATCATGGATCACGGTGTTAAAAAAACGGCAAAACTATCGCCAGGCTTTTCACCAGTTCGATCCGGTGCGGGTGGCGGCGATGGGGGATGAAGATGTCGAGCGGCTGCTGCAGGATGCCGGGATTATCCGCCATCGGGGAAAAATCCAGGCCATCATCGGCAACGCCCGGGCGTATCTGGCGATGGAGGAAAATGGCGAGTCGTTCACTGATTTTGTCTGGTCCTTCGTCGACAATGCGCCCCAGGTCACCCGCGCGGCGACGCTGGCGGAGATCCCGACCACGACGCCGGCCTCAGATGCTCTGTCTAAAGCGTTGAAAAAACGCGGTTTTAAGTTTGTCGGTTCGACAATCTGTTACTCTTTTATGCAGGCCTGCGGGCTGGTCAACGACCATGTCACCGGCTGCTTCTGTCACCCTGGAGGTCAGGATGATCCGCAAGTGGGACGCTAAAGATAACCTGCCGCTGCTGGACCTGTGGCTGGAAAGTACGATTCATGCCCATCCCTTTATCAGCGAAAGCTACTGGCGCGACAGCGTCGCGGTGGTACGGGATGTCTATCTTCCCGCCGCCAGCACCTGGGTCTGGGAGCGCGACGGGGAGCTAAAAGGCTTTGTCAGCGTGCTGGAGTCCCGTTTCGTCGGCGCGCTGTTCGTCGCGCCGGACGCTATTCGCCAGGGCATTGGCCGGGCGCTGCTGGATGAAGTCAAGCAGCACTACGCCTGGCTTAGCCTTGAGGTTTATCAGAAAAACGAATCAGCGGTCAGTTTCTACCATGCGCAAGGCTTCCGCATTGAAGATTGCGCATGGCAGGACGATACTCAGCACCCCACCTGGATTATGCGTTGGCCGGCGGATCAAATGCCGTAAGCGGCAGCGCCGGGCCGGTATATTTCTCCAGCCACGCCAGGGCGGTGTTACCGGCGCAGCCGTTGCCCAGGCGGGATGTTGGGATATCTTTAGTTAAGACGTTCACCGCCCCGTTTTTGCAGATGCCTGCCACCGGATCCAGGTCGGGCCACGCTCCTTCATGCAGGCATATCACCCCCGGGCGGATCCCCTCCGTCACCACCGCGCCGGCCAGCACCTGACCGCGGGCGTTCCACACCCGCACCAGATCGCCATCGGCAATCCCCCGCGCCCGGGCATCCTGCGGATGAATAGTCAACGGTTCGCGTCCGGCAACGGCATAGCGTTCGCGCAGCGCGGAGTAGTTCAGTTGACTGTGCAGCCGGTGGGCCGGATGGGCCGACAGCAGCTGCAGCTGCCCCGCCTCGGCGTTGCCATGCCACTCGTCGGGCTCCAGCCACATTGGGTGCGGCGGGCAGTCGGTGTAGCCAAAGGCGGCGATGGTCGGCGAGTGGATCTCAATTTTACCGCTCGCCGTTTTCAGCGGGTTGGCCTGGGGATCGTCGCGGAAGGCGGCAAAGCGGATGAAACGGGCATTCTCCGGCTCCTCCGGCATCTCAATCAGCTGGTTAGCCTGCCAGAATTCGGCAAACGGCGGCAGCGTCACCTGCTGCTGGGCGCCGCGCCGGGCGGCCATCTGATAGAAGGTCTCCAGCCACTGCAGATCGCTCTTCCCTTCGGTAAAGCGCTCGCGGCCGCCCGCCTCCCAGCGTTCGCTGAGGTCGGCAAAGACCGCGAAATCATCGCGCGCTTCACCCTGCGGGGCGACCACCTGCTTCATCGGCACCAGATGCTGATTGCTGTAGTCCCCGGTCATCGTCAGATCGTTGCGCTCAAACGAGGTGGTCGCCGGCAGGACGATATCGGCATGACGCGCGGCGGCGGTCCAGAAGCATTCGGAGATGACGATAAGCTCTGGTTTCTGCCAGGCCTGAATCAGGCGGTTGGTATCCTGATGATGGGTAAAGTTGGCGCCGCCGGCCCACCAGATAAAGCGAATATCGGGGAAGCGCCGCGCCATGCCGTTGTGCTGATACTCCGCCCCCGGGTTCTCCAGCGCCTCGACAATCCGCGCGACCGGGATCTTCTCCACGGCGTCCACGCCTCCGGCCACGCTCCCCTGCATCGAGCCCAGCACCGCCGCGCGGCGGGTCGGATTGCCGCCGTTGGCGAAATGGTAGGAAAGACCAAACCCGCCCCCCGGGGTGCCAATCTGCCCCAGCATCGCAGCCAGGGTGACCAGCATCCAGTGTTTCTGCTCGCCATACTGCTGGCGCTGCATGCCCCAGCCAGACATCAGCATAGTGGTGTTTTCGTGGAAAAGTTTCGCCAGTTCGCGGATCTTATCCGCTGCGACGCCGCAGATAGCCGCCGCCCAGTCGGCGGTTTTCGCCACGCCGTCGCTTTCGCCGGTCAGATAGCGGGCAAAAATCTCGTAGCCGCTGGCGCAGCGGGCAAGAAACTCGTCGTCCTGCCAGCCATTCTCCACCAGCGTATGGGCGATACCCAGCATCAGCGCGACGTCGGTACCCATATGCGGCGCGATCCACTCCATCGAATCGCCAAAGAAATCGACAGTTTCCGATCGCATCGGATCGATGCAGATCAGGCGTTTTCCGCTCTGGCGCAGCCGGTCGAACCACGGGATACCCTGCTCGTCGGAGGCGTTCCAGGCAATTTTCAGCGTATTCAGCGGGTTGGCGCTCCACAGCACCACTACCTCGCTGTATTCCAGCACCAGCGGCCAGCTGGTCTGCTGCTGATACACCTCATTGCCGCCCACGACGTAAGGCATGATCGCCTGCGCCGCGCCGGTGGAGTAATCCCCGAGATGGCCGGTGTAGCCGCCCGCCAGGCTCATATAGCGCTGCAGCAGGGTGGCCGCCTTATGCAAGACGCCGTTAGAACGCCAGCCGTAGGAGCCGGCAAAAATAGAGGCCGGTCCGTAGCTTTCGCGGATCCGACGATGCTGGGCATCGATCAGATCCAGCGCCTGCTCCCAGCTCACCCGCACAAATTCATCCTGACCGCGGACCCCCTGGGGCTTGTCCGGAGAGGCAAGGAAACCTTTGCGCACCATCGGGTAGCGCACGCGGGTTTTACTGTGCACCTGGTCGCGCACCGCCGTTTGCAGCGAGTTGGCAAACGGTGTCGCCAGCGCGCCGCGGGAGGAGAGGACGTTTTCCCCGTCCGTTTCCACCAGCATCGGTCCCCAATGGGCGGCGGTTAAAATGGTTTTGGTTGCAGATGAGGTTGGCAAGGGCAGCTCCTGGTCAGCGAAAGCAGGTGTGGTGACGGTGCGATCGGCGCCGTTCAATGTTATTTACAAAATGAGATGGTGTTTGGGGAATTTTCTACGTATTCGCGCGTCATAATCAACCGTCACGTTCGCTGTGACAAAGAATAAAAAGGATTAAGGACATTAAATGAAAAAACGCGTACTTATGATTGCGGCGCTGGTCAGCGGCACCCTGGCGATTTCTGGCTGCACCACCAACCCCTATACCGGTGAGCGTGAAGCAGGTAAATCCGGTATTGGCGCAGGTATTGGCTCCTTAGTGGGCGCTGGCGTCGGCGCGCTCTCCTCTTCCAAACATGACCGCGGCAAAGGCGCGCTGATTGGCGCAGCTGCAGGCGCGGCGCTGGGCGGCGGCATAGGCTACTACATGGACGTGCAGGAAGCGAAGCTGCGCGACAAAATGCAGGGAACCGGGGTCAGCGTGACGCGAAATGGTGACAATATCGTGCTGAACATGCCGAATAACGTCACTTTCGACAGCAACAGCGCCAACCTGAAACCGGCCGGCGCCAACACCCTGACCGGCGTGGCCATGGTGCTGAAAGAGTATGAGAAAACCGCCGTTAACGTCGTCGGCTACACCGACAGCACCGGCAGTAAGGATCTGAATATGCGTCTGTCGCAGCAGCGTGCTGACAGCGTCGCCAGCGCACTGATCACCCAGGGCGTGGCGGCCAACCGCATTCGCACCACCGGCATGGGGCCGGCGAACCCGATCGCCAGCAACAGCACGGCGGAAGGTAAGGCGCAGAACCGTCGCGTGGAAATCACCCTCAGCCCGCTGCAATAAGCGCATCCTCATGTTGCCCGGCCGCGCCTCTGCCGGGCAAAATGCTTGATATCGCTATTTTTCGCGCTAAGGTGTTGGCAGATTTTCAGCAAAGGAAGCCATCATGGCGAAAGCGGCGCGTGCAACCATTAGCGATGTGGCGAAAGCCGCAAAGACCGGCAAAACCAGCATTTCACGGTATCTTAACGGCGAGAAGCACCTGCTTTCCGACGATCTGTTATCACGTATTGAAAAAGCCATTGCCGAACTCGACTACCGCCCCAGCCTGATGGCCCGCGGCCTCAAGCACGGCCGCACCCGCCTCATCGGCCTGATCATCGCCGATATCACCAACCCCTATTCGGTCAATGTCATGAGCGGCATTGAAGCGGCCTGCCGGGAAAAGGGCTTTACCCTGCTGGTGTGTAACACCAATAACGAGCTTGACCAGGAGCTGCACTATCTCGACCTGCTGCGCAGCTATCAGGTGGAAGGCATCGTCGTCAACGCGGTCGGCATGCGGGAGGATGGCCTGAACCGCCTGCAGCAGTCGGCCCTGCCGATGGTGCTGATTGACCGTAAAATCCCCGATTTCGCCTGCGATGTGGTCGGGCTTGATAACGCTCAGGCCGCCACCACCGCCACCGAACACCTGGTGGAGAAAGGCTTTGAGGCCATCCTGTTTCTCAGCGAACCGCTGGGCTCGGTCAATACCCGCCGCGAGCGCCTGAGCGCCTTTCGCGCCACGCTCGCCCGCCACCACGGCGTGGTGGCCGAAAACGCCGAAGTGCAGCTCAACGACGGCGCGATGATGGACAACGTCCTGCGCCAGTTCCACGCGCGCCACCGCGGGATGCGCAAAGCGGTGATCTCCGCCAACGGCGCGCTGACGCTGCAGGTGGCCCGCGCCCTGAAGCGCGTCGGCCTGATCTGGGGCAGCGATATCGGCCTGCTGGGCTTCGACGAACTGGAGTGGGCGGAGCTGGCCGGCGTCGGCATCACCACCCTCAAACAACCGACGTGGCAGATCGGCTACGCGGCGGTGGAACAGGTGATTCGGCGCATTGCCGGCACTAACGACCCCATCTGCGAGCGGGTCTTTTCCGGCGAGCTTATCGTCCGCGGATCAACCTCCCGTTAACGATCCTTCGTGATGCCGATCATAAATTAAACATCTCGCCCTTTCTTATGGAACCGATACCATCTAGCGTAATAAGGAGATTAAGCAACAAACGCCGGGAGTAAGAGCGCGATGGCCAGAAAAATTATTGTCGTTACCGCTGCCTATGGTAATGACCATGTTAAATCCTTAGGCGGCCAGGCCGCCGTCCTGCCGTTTATCGCCGACGCCGGCGCGGACGGCGTCGAAATCCGCCGCGAGCTGTTCAGAACCGAAGAGCTCAACGCCCTGCCGGCGCTGGCAGCCGCCATCGAGCGCCACGGCCTGCTGGCTTGCTACTCCGCGCCCCAGGCGCTGTTCGCCGACAACGGCGAGCTTAACCCGCATCTCCCGACGCTGCTCGCGGAAGCGCAGACCCTTAACGCCCTGTGGCTGAAGCTCTCCCTTGGCCATTTCCGCCACAACCAGCAGCTCGACGAGCTGCGCCATATCCTCAGCGACAGCGGCATGGCGCTGGTGGTGGAGAATGACCAGACCGACTGCGGCCAGCTGGCGCCGATGCAGCGCTTCAAAGCCGCCTGCCGGGTCCATCAGCTGCCGATCACCTTAACGTTTGATATGGGCAACTGGCTGTGGGTCGGCGATTCGCCGGAAGAGGCAGCCCGCCATCTTGCGCCGGCGGTCAGCTATATTCATGTGAAAGCGGCGGAGCCACATCAGGAGAAATTCCGCGCTGTGCCGCCGGATCAGGCCGCCGACCGCTGGCTGGCCCTGCTCGATAATCTTCCCGCCGACGCGCCGCGTGGAATCGAGTTTCCGCTGACTGGCCATGACCTGACGGCCGTGACCCGCCGCTACGTCAACCTGTTACGCGAGGAATAAGCCGTGGAAAATTTAGATGTCATCACCATCGGCGAAGCTATGGCCATGTTTGTCGCCACCGAAACCGGCGATCTGGCTGAGGTGGAGCATTTTATGAAACGTGTCGCCGGCGCCGAGCTGAACGTCGCCACCGGTCTGGCGCGCCTGGGTCTGAAGGTCGGCTGGGTCAGCCGCGTCGGTAACGATAGCTTTGGCCGCTTCGTACTGCAATCGCTGGCGAAAGAGGGGATCGATAGCCATGCTGTCGCCATTGACAACCGCTTCGCTACCGGTTTCCAGATGAAATCGAAAGTCGAAAATGGAACCGATCCCATTGTGGAGTATTTCCGCAAAGGTTCTGCCGCCAGCCATCTGTCGCCTGACGATTTTCGCGCCGACTACTTCACCAGCGCCCGTCATTTGCACCTGAGCGGCGTGGCCGCCGCGCTCTCTGAAAGCTCATATGCGCTGCTGGAGCATGCGGCGAAGGTCATGAAAGCCGAGGGCAAAACCCTCTCTTTCGATCCCAATCTGCGTCCGGTGCTGTGGAAAAGCGAAGCCGAGATGGTGGAGAAACTCAACCGTCTCGCCTTCCAGGCTGACTGGGTTTTGCCAGGCTTAAAAGAGGGCGTCATCCTCACCGGCCAGCAGACTCCGGAGGGGATCGCCGATTTCTATCTCTCGCGCGGCGTCAAGGCGGTGGTCATTAAAACTGGCTGCGACGGCGCCTGGTTCAAGAGCGCCAACGGCGAACAGGGAACGGTTGATGCCATTAAAGTCGAAAACGTCGTCGATACCGTCGGCGCCGGCGACGGCTTTGCCGTCGGGGTGATTAGCGCCCTGCTGGAAGGCAAAACCCTGCGTCAGGCGGTGAACCGCGGCAATAAAATCGGTTCGCTGGCGATTCAGGTCCAGGGCGACAGCGAGGGGCTGCCCACCCGCGACGCGCTGGGCGAATAACATTTATACGCAACAATAACAGCCGCCCTGTACCCTACCTGCAGCGCGGCACAGCAGCGCCCGTTTCGACGGACGTATGTCACCTCATTGACAGAGGCAAGCCTATGAATAGCTCAACAAATGCAACGAAACGCTGGTGGTACATCATGCCTATCGTGTTTATCACGTATAGCCTGGCGTACCTCGACCGCGCCAACTTCAGCTTCGCCTCCGCGGCAGGCATTACCGAAGACCTGGGCATCACCAAAGGGATCTCTTCCCTGCTGGGGGCGCTGTTCTTCCTTGGCTACTTCTTCTTTCAGATCCCCGGCGCTATTTATGCAGAGCGCCGCAGCGTTCGCAAACTGATCTTTATCTGCCTGATCCTGTGGGGCGGCTGCGCCTCCCTGACCGGGATTGTGCATAATATCCCGGCGCTGGCGGCCATTCGCTTTATTCTCGGCGTCGTCGAAGCGGCGGTGATGCCGGCGATGCTGATCTATATCAGCAACTGGTTCACCAAATCCGAGCGCTCGCGGGCCAATACTTTCCTGATCCTCGGCAACCCGGTGACGGTCCTGTGGATGTCGGTGGTCTCCGGCTACCTGATTCAGGCCTTCGGCTGGCGGGAAATGTTTATCATCGAAGGGGTGCCGGCGGTGATCTGGGCCTTCTGCTGGTGGGTGCTGGTGAAAGATAAACCGTCGCAGGTATCCTGGCTGGCGGAGAGTGAAAAAGCCGCGCTGCAGGAACAATTGGATCGTGAGCAGCAGGGCATCAAAGCGGTGCGTAACTATGGCGAGGCCTTCCGCTCCCGCAACGTGATCCTGCTCTGCGCCCAGTACTTTGCCTGGAGCATCGGCGTGTACGGCTTTGTACTGTGGCTGCCGTCGATTATCCGCAGCGGCGGCGAAAATATGGGGATGGTGGAAGTGGGCTGGCTCTCCTCGGTCCCATACCTGGCGGCGACTATCGCCATGATCGTGGTCTCCTGGGCTTCCGATAAAATGCAGAACCGTAAGCTGTTCGTCTGGCCGCTGCTGCTGATTGGCGGACTGGCCTTCATCGGCTCCTGGGCGGTCGGCGCCAACCACTTCTGGGTCTCTTACACCTTGCTGGTAGTGGCTGGTGCGGCAATGTATGCGCCTTACGGCCCCTTCTTCGCCATTATTCCGGAAATGCTGCCACGCAACGTCGCCGGTGGCGCCATGGCGCTGATCAACAGCATGGGCGCCCTGGGATCCTTCTGCGGCTCGTGGTTTGTCGGCTACCTGAACGGTGCCACCGGCAGCCCAGCAGCTTCCTATATTTTTATGGGGGTGGCGCTTTTCGCCTCAGTATGGCTGACTTTGATTGTTAAGCCTGCTAATAATCAAAACCTTCCACTTGGCGCTCATCACGCCTGAACGACTCACACTACGGAGATTCGCATGAAGCCGTCTGTCATTCTCTATAAAACGCTTCCCGACGACCTGCTACAGCGTCTGGAGGAGCACTTTTCCGTCACTCAGGTGAAAAACCTGCGGCCGGAGACCGTTTCGCAGCACGCTGAGGCCTTTGCCCAGGCTGAAGGCCTGCTGGGCTCCAGCGAAAAGGTTGACGCCGCGCTGCTGGAGAAGATGCCGAAGCTGCGTGCGACCTCCACCGTGTCCGTTGGTTATGACAACTTCGACGTCGAGGCGCTGAACGCCCGCCGGGTGCTGCTGATGCATACCCCGACCGTGCTGACCGAGACCGTCGCCGACACGATCATGGCGCTGGTGCTGAGCACCGCCCGCCGGGTGGTGGAAGTGGCGGAGCGCGTTAAAGCGGGCGAATGGACGAAGAGCATTGGGCCAGACTGGTTCGGTACCGACGTACACCATAAAACCTTAGGTATCGTCGGCATGGGCCGCATCGGCATGGCGCTGGCGCAGCGCGCCCACTTCGGGTTCGGCATGCCGATCCTGTATAACGCGCGCCGCCAGCATCCGCAGGCGGAGGAACGTTTCAACGCACGCTATTGCGATCTTGATACCCTGCTGCAGGAAGCCGATTTTGTCTGCCTGATCCTGCCCCTGAGCGAAGAGACCCATCATCTGTTCGGCCAGGCGCAGTTCGCCAAAATGAAATCTTCCGCCATCTTTATTAACGCCGGGCGCGGCCCGGTGGTCGACGAGCAGGCGCTGATCGCCGCCCTGCAGGCGGGTGACATTCACGCTGCCGGCCTTGATGTCTTCGAGCACGAGCCGCTGGCTAAAGATTCGCCGCTGCTGAGCCTGCCGAACGTCGTCGCGCTGCCGCATATCGGCTCCGCCACCCATGAGACGCGCTACAACATGGCGGCCTGCGCGGTGGATAACCTGATCGACGCCCTGAACGGCAAGGTCGAAAAAAACTGCGTCAATCCGCAGGTAAAATAAGCCATAAAAAAACCCGGGTAGCGGCGGCAATCGCCCTCCCCGGGTTCTTTTTTGCATTCTGTCCGTTATCCAGCCCGTTCGCCGCAGCTCACGTCAGCCAGACAGGGCATTAGCGGGTCGCGTTCACCGCCGCCGTCCATGCCTGATTAAACGCCTGATGCTGCGCCGCCAGCGGCCCAATCAGCGCATTGTACTGACTAGCCTGCTGGGAAGTCGGGAATTGAATGCCGTTGGCCACAAAGCTCACCTGGGTTCCCTGCTGGGCGACAAAATCCCCCACCTGAACCAGCTGCTGGGTAAAGATCTGCGCGGCCGGGATCAGCGGCTGCAGCGCGTCGGCTGGCGCCGTCACCACCTTGGCGTAAACCTGATCGAAGACCGGCTTGAGATCGTCCGCCTGCTTCAGCGCGCCATGCGCGGCATCGGCCTGCATTTTGGCATTCTGCAGCTGCTGGCTGAGCACGCCCAGCGCGCCGTTCGCCTGACGCAGCGGCTCGCGCTGGGTCATATAGTCCTGCGGAACGCGGATCGCATTGACGCTGTCCACTACCGGGCGCAGACCAGCGTCCATCGCCTGGCTCACCTGCTGCGAGTAGCCGTAGATCACCGCGTAGTCAGAGACAAACGGCCCAAACTGTTTTTTCTGATCGGCGGTCAGCGTCGGCAGTCGTTCACCGCTACGCATCGCCGTATTCTGCAGGAAGTCGATAAACGCTTTGCGCTGATCGCCTTCTTTATCAAAACACCCACTCAGGCTAACCACCATTAATAAGGCCGCCATAGCCGCAAACCAGCGAGAGCAGGACTTTCCTGTCGCCATTTTTTTACTCCTTTCAGCCAAAAAAAGCGCACAAAGACACACACGTGCCAGACGCTGACAAGGATAGTCCAGCTCGGCCTCGCAGGATACCCTTTACTGCTAATCTTACGCAGGAAAAACGCCATTCCGCACGCCGCTGCCGTCGCCTGGCGCGTCTGTTATGCGCATCACAAATATGCGCTTCAAATTAGACCGATGAATATCAATTAACTGATTGATATTTCTGCAATTTATAATCCACTGCCCAACACCGCGCCCTGAAGCGGACGATAATCGCACGCTTTGGCGCCCGCCCGGATTGCCTGGTCAGCGCTTCAATGATTTGATAAATGAGCGATTAACGGCGATGCGTTCGATTATCGCACAAATCAATCTCAACGACGCGAAGGCGACGATAATAACAAACCTCTGTCCCTCGCTCAGTCTGCCAGGAAAGCCGTATGACTAAGACAACCATCGACATTCAGGCCTTTATCAACGAGCACCCCTTCACCCGCTACCAGTGGATGATCCTCGCGCTCTGCTTCATCACCGTCGCGATGGACGGGTTCGACACCGCGATCATCGGATTCATCGCCTCCGACCTGGTCCAGGAATGGGGCGTGGAAAAATCAGCCCTCGGCCCGGTGATGAGCGCCGCGCTGGTTGGCCTGGCGGTCGGCGCGTTAACCGCGGGACCACTGGCTGACCGTATCGGCCGCAAGAAAGTGCTGATTATGTCGATCGTGGTGTTCGGAGGATTCAGCCTGCTCACCGCCTTTGCCACCAGCCTTAACCAGCTGACGCTGCTGCGCTTCCTGACCGGCCTGGGCCTCGGCGCGGCGATGCCCAATGCCGCGACGCTAATGAGCGAATATGCGCCGGAGCGCCGTCGGGCGCTGCTGGTGAACCTGATGTTTGTCGGCTTTCCGATGGGCTCGTCGCTGGGCGGCTTTTTATCCGCCTGGATGATCCCGCACTATGGCTGGCAGAGCGTGCTGGTATTGGGCGGCGTGATGCCTCTCCTGCTGGCGGTAGCATTAATTTTCCTGCTGCCGGAGTCCGCCCGCTATCTGGTGGTGAAGCGTCAGCCGGCGCAGCGCATTGCCACTATCCTGCGGCGTATTGCGCCGCTGCCGGAGGTGGTGGAGTTTGAGCTGCGCGAAGCAGGCCAGGTGAAAGAGAAGTCGGCTATCGGCGTCATTTTCTCCCCACGCTACGCAGTGGGTACCGTGATGCTGTGCCTGACCTACTTTATGGGTCTGCTGATCTTCTATCTCCTGACCAGCTGGCTGCCGCTGCTGATCCGTGAAACCGGCGCATCGATGAGTCAGGCCTCAATTATCACCGCCCTGTTCCCGCTCGGCGGCGGAATTGGCGTGCTGATCCTCGGTGCTCTGATGGACAAGATCAATCCCAATAAGGTGGTGGCCGTCGGCTGGCTGCTGACCGGCGTTTTCGTCTGTCTGGTGGGCTTCTCTACCAGCAGCCTGGCGCTGATGGGGGTGATGGTGTTCATCGCCGGCAGTATTATGAACGGCGCGCAGTCGTCGATGCCGGCGCTGGCGGCAGGCTTCTATCCAACGCAAGGGCGCGCCACCGGCGTGGCCTGGATGCTGGGCATTGGTCGCTTCGGCGGGATCCTTGGCGCGTTCAGCGGCGCCTTCCTGATGCAAGCCCAGCTCTCGTTTGAGACCATTTTCACCCTGCTGGCTATCCCGGCATTCCTGTCAGCCATCGCGCTGCTGATTAAATATCGGGTCAGTAAATCAGCGCCGGCGGCGACAGAGGACGCGAGAGGTCTGCAGAAAGCCTGATCGACAAGCCGGCGACCCGCGCCGGCTTTGCCGCTTTTTTCTTATCCGTTTACAAAAATTTTCGAAGCCACGCCATCGTATTAGTAATCATGCTCTTAGGGACCGCTGCCGTTCGGCTATTGGGGCTGATTCGATAACCTGCTGGCAAATAATCACGGGCGTTACCATCCTTGATGCTTTTTTCTGACTATTCTTAAAGAGCTTTAGAAAAATCTCTTCCGCTGTGTGATAAAAGGAGTTCTCAATGGAATATAAAGATCCCGTGTTTGAACTGCTGAGCAGCCTGGAACACATCGTTTTTAAGGACGATAATCAGACACTTACCTCAAACCGTAAGTCCACTGTGTTTAGTGAATTTGAACAGCTGCGTAAAGGCACTGGACTTAAGATTGACGACTTCGCCAACGCCATGGGCGTGAGCGTCGCTATGGTAAGAGAGTGGGAATCGAGACGGGTAAGACCGTCCCCCACTGAGCTAAAATTAATGCGCCTGATTCAGGCCAACCCGCAGCTTTCAAGGCAGTTACTCGATTAATCCCGAGCGCAGCGGTAAGGGCCAGCAAGGGAGCTTTTACCGCTGCACCGTAAAAAAAGTTTGCTATCAGGTGCTGAACGTGCGTTAATGCTCGCAGGTTTGATGTACAGACCACAGAGCAGTCGAATAGAGCAGTCCTTCTAAGGTTATCCAAAGATACCCCCGTAGTGAACTTTCCCTTTATCGCTTTAAATCTGTAGTCCAGACCGCTACGCCGCAAGGCTCACTTATTTTTTTAAAGGTAATTCACTATGTCCGGTAAAATGACTGGTATCGTAAAATGGTTCAACGCTGACAAAGGCTTCGGCTTCATCACTCCTGACGATGGCTCTAAAGACGTGTTCGTACACTTCTCTGCTATCCAGAACGATGGCTACAAATCCCTGGATGAAGGTCAGAAAGTCTCCTTCACCATCGAAAGCGGCGCTAAAGGCCCGGCAGCTGGCAACGTAACTTCTCTGTAAGTTCAAGCCGCTAAGAATCAAGAATCCCTGCCTGATGGCGGGGATTTTTTTTATCTGTCGCCAACAGCCGCCAGCTTACGATGGCGGCTGTTGGGCATTCAGAGCCGGGTATAGCGCCAGCCCGTTTCCTCCCATGCCAGACTATGGGTCAGCCTCAGACCTTGTAAAAACGCCTCATCATGCGACACCACCAGCATCGCGCCGGGAAACGCCGCCAGCGCGCTTTCAATAGCCTGCGTCGATGCTAAATCGAGATGGTTGGTCGGCTCATCCAACAACAGCAGCTGGGCCGGATCGCGTCGCCAGAGCAAGCACGCCAGGGCCGCTTTCAGGCGTTCGCCGCCGCTGAGCGCCGACAGCGGCAGAGTGACCTTATCCGCGCCCAGCTGCAGCTGCGCCAGGCGGGTGCGCAGGAGGCCCTCATCCAGCGGGGTATCGTCCAGGCTCAGGTGCGCCATGACCGATAACGACAGATCCAGCTGCGTCAGATGTTGATCGAGGTAAGCGGCGCTCACCGACAGCCGGACATCGCCTGAGGCGGCCTGCTCCAGCCCCAGCAGCGTTTTCAGCAAAGTGGTTTTGCCACAGCCGTTCGGCCCCTTTAGCGCGATGCGCATCGGACCATCCACGCGCCAGTCCAGCGGCGCAGCCGGTGCATGGTCGAGCTGCAATGCTTCCACCACCAGCACCTGCTTGCCGGCGGCCACTTCGCTGCCTGGCAGGGTGAACATCACCGGCGTATCCTCTTCCACCCGCTCTCGCGCCTGCTGCACGGCGCCATTCAGACTGCTGTTCTGTTCACGATGCTGACGGCGCAGCGTTCCCGGACGCTCTTTTGCCGCGCCTTTGTACTTCACACGTTCAAAAGAGGCGATATTCAGGGTATCAATAGTACGCAATGTCTGCGCCGAGCGCCGCTGGGCGGCGTCATGCTCCTTTTGCATTCGCGCGCGGGTGCGTCGCCGCTCGGTCGTCGCATGGTCCAGCGCCGCGCGCGCGGCCTGCTGCTCCGCCTCACGCTGCCGCTGATATTCAGCATAGTTGCCGCCGTAGCTGCGCAGCGCCGTCGGCGTCAGCTCAATAATCCTCGGCATCCGCGTCAGCAGCTCGCGGTCGTGGCTGGCGATCAGAGCCCCGCCCTGCCAGCTTTCCAGCTGGTGATAGAGCCACTCCCGCCCCTGGCGGTCCAGATGGTTGGTAGGCTCATCCAGCAGCAGATAATCGGCGCCGGAGACAAAGGCGCCGCACAGCAGAGCCTTCATCCGCTCGCCGCCGCTGAGTGAAAAAGCGGGGCGATCGGCAGAGAACGGCGGGAGATCGGCTTCACGGAAAGCTAAACTCAGGCGATCGGTGAGATCCCAGTGGCCATCCAATAGCTCGAAATCGTCGGCCAGTCCATTACCCTGTTCCAGGCGGAACAAGGCGTCAAATACTGGCACATAGCCGAGAAGCGCGGCGAGGGTGGTCTCCGGCGTGAGCGTCGGCTGCTGCGCCACCCAGGCCACGGCGGCGGCGCGCTCGATATGGCCGCCGGCAGGAGAATCAAGGCCCGCCAGCAGGCGCAGCAGGCGCGTCTTACCGACGCCGTTCCGGCCGACCAGACCGCAAAGGGTCGGTTCCAGCGATAAATTTAGCGGACCAAACAGGGTCTGTCCCGTCGCAAACTGACAGGTGACCTGATGTAAAACAAAAGCGGGGATGTGGGCGCAATGAGCCATAAGCACTCCTGAATGAAATCAATACTCCCCTACCCGCAACATCTGCGAGGTAAGGCGTGAAATTCATCAGTCGTGTTTGTTCATTTGTGGGGCGCGCTCCAGTGAGACGAGGGATTCGTCGGGGCATAGGATAGCCACACTCCGCTATGAATTTCAAGCCCGTTTAATTCAACGGCCGTGTAAAAATAAAAAGGCCTCCTGATATCAGGAGGCAAAGGATTTATTTGGTGAACAATGAAAGGGTGCATTGAGAATACCTGACACCGCAAGCATGGTGGGGATAGATCCCCACCAGATGCTCTTACTGTTTAATATCACAGGCTAAGAATGCCACCAGCTCAATATTTCCCTGCCTGATCTGTAATTCACATAGCGAATCACGAACCATCCAGGTCAATAATAAAATAGTGAAGCAAATCACTACTAAGCCAAACAACAGATACTTTTGCGGCATTCCTCGCCTCCCGTGTTGATTTTCAACAAGTAAGAGGCTACTCTTATGGTGTTCATGCATAGGGGAGCCTCACTTTGATTACTATCAGGTGGGGCTTTTCTCTGTCTGCCTCCCGCTGAATACCTGAGACACACAGTCTCAAGCACCCGCCGCCATTCTAGCGTAAATACCTCGCGGAATTATGTTTATATATTCCTAAACATTTCTTATCGATGAATGAAAATAATGAAGATATCAATGACAGAATTATTAGCGGTTCACCTATTTATATTTCACGTATAAAAAAACCTGCCCTGAGGCAGGTCTTTTATTATTTCCGATACGCTTACTGCAGCAGAGAAATATCCGCTACCTGCAGGAACAGCTCGCGCAGTTTGGACAGCAGCGTCAGACGGTTGATGCGAACATCTTTGTCTTCAGCGTTAACCATCACGTTCTCGAAGAACTCATCCACCGGCTCGCGCAGGGCGGCCAGCTCAATCAGCGCATCCTGATAGCGGCCTGCGGCGAAGTACGGCTGCAGCTTGTCGCGCAGCACCACCAGATTGCCCGCCAGCTTAATTTCCGCCGCTTCTTTCAGCACCGAAGCGTGAACGATGTCGTTCAGCGTTTCGTCGGATTTCGCCAGGATGTTGGAGACACGCTTGTTCGCCGCCGCCAGCGCGGAGGACTCTTCCAGAGTACGGAAGTGCGATACCGCCTTCATACGCGCATCGAAATCCGCCGGGCGGGTTGGACGACGCGCCAGTACCGCCTGGATAGTGTCGACACCGTAGCCTTCGTCCTGATACCAGGCGCGGAAACGGCCCAGCATAAAGTCGATCACGTCATCGACCACGTTGGCGTTGGTCAGCTTCTCACCGTACAGACGCACCGCCTCTTCAGTCAGCGTTTGCAGATCGAGATTCAGGTTCTTCTCGACGATAATACGCAGGACGCCCAGCGCGGCGCGGCGCAGCGCAAACGGGTCTTTATCGCCTTTCGGGTGCTGGCCGATACCGAAGATACCCGCCAGGGTATCCATCTTATCGGCAATCGCCACCGCGCAGGCCACCGGGTTAGACGGCAGCGCGTCGCCGGCAAAGCGCGGCTGATACTGTTCGTTCAGCGCCACGGCCACATCTTCCGCTTCGCCATCATGGCGCGCGTAGTGCATCCCCATCACGCCCTGGGTGTCGGTGAACTCGAAGACCATGTTGGTCATCAGGTCGCACTTGGACAGCAGGCCCGCGCGGGTCGCGTGGTTCACGTCAGCGCCAATCTGCTCGGCAATCCAGCCCGCCAGCGCCTGAATGCGATCGGTCTTGTCGCGCAACGTCCCCAGCTGCTGCTGGAACAGCACGGTTTCCAGACGCGGCAGGTTGTCTTCCAGACGTTTTTTACGGTCGGTGTTGAAGAAGAACTCGGCATCGGCCAGACGCGGACGGACTACCTTCTCGTTACCGGAGATGATCTGCTGCGGATCTTTCGACTCGATGTTAGCGACGAAGATAAAGTTCGGCAGCAGCTTACCGGCGTTGTCGTAGACAGGGAAGTACTTCTGGTCGCCCTTCATGGTGTAAACCAGCGCTTCAGACGGCACCGCGAGGAATTTTTCTTCGAACTTCGCCGTCAGTACCACCGGCCATTCCACCAGCGAGGTGACTTCTTCCAACAGGCTTTCGCTCAGATCGGCTTTACCGCCAATCTTACGCGCCGCCTCTTCCGCATCGGCTTTGATTTTGGCTTTACGCTGTTCGTAATCGGCGATGACTTTACCGCGCTCCAGCAGGATCTGCGGATACTGGTCGGCATGGTCGATGGTGAATTCCGGCTCGCCCATAAAGCGATGGCCGCGGATCACGCGATCGGACGGAATACCGAGGATAGTAGCCGGGATCACTTTGTCACCCAGCAGCAGCGTGACGGTGTGAACCGGGCGCACGAAGTGGACGTCAGACGCGCCCCAGCGCATCAGTTTCGGGATCGGCAGCTTCGCCAGCGAGCTGGCAATCATGTTCGGCAGCAGGGCTTCAGTGCTTTCGCCCTTCACATGGGCGCGATACAGCAGCCACTCGCCTTTGTCCGTGGTCAGACGTTCGGCCTGATCGACGGTGATACCGCAGCCGCGCGCCCAGCCTTCGGCCGCTTTGCTTGGCTTGCCTTCGGCATCGAACGCCTGGGTAACGGCCGGGCCGCGTTTTTCCACTTCGCGATCGGCCTGCGCCGCCGCCAGGTTGGCTACCTTCAGCGCCAGACGTCGCGGAGCGGCAAACCATTCCACTTTACCGTGCGCGAGGCCGGCGTTATCCAGCTCTGCGGTCACGTTCGCAGCAAAAGATTCCGCCAGGCTGCGCAGCGCTTTTGGTGGCAGCTCTTCAGTGCCGATTTCCACCAGAAAAGTATTCTCAGACATGGCCGCCTCTTATTTATTCTTGTTGCACATCGGGAAGCCGAGCGCTTCACGGGAAGCGTAGTACGCTTCCGCCACTGCTTTCGTCAGGGTGCGAATGCGCAGGATATAGCGCTGACGCTCGGTGACGGAGATGGCTTTACGCGCATCCAGCAGGTTGAAGCTGTGAGCCGCTTTCAGAATACGCTCGTAGGCCGGCAGCGGCAGCGGGGTCTCCAGCGCCAGCAGCTGCTGGGCCTCTTTCTCATACTGCTCGAAGCAGGAGAAGAGGAAATCGACGTCGGCGTATTCGAAGTTATAGGTGGACTGCTCCACTTCGTTCTGGTGGAACACGTCGCCGTAGGTGGTTTTCCCCAGCGGGCCGTCGCTCCAGACCAGGTCGTAGACGCTGTCGACGCCCTGGATGTACATCGCCAGACGCTCCAGACCGTAGGTGATCTCGCCGGTCACCGGCTTACACTCCAGGCCGCCCACCTGCTGGAAGTAGGTGAACTGCGTCACTTCCATGCCGTTGAGCCACACTTCCCAACCCAGACCCCAGGCTCCCAGCGTCGGGTTTTCCCAGTTGTCTTCGACGAAGCGAATGTCGTGAATGGTCGGGTCCATACCCAGCTCTTTCAGCGACCCGAGGTACAGCTCCTGGATGTTGTCCGGAGAAGGCTTAATCACCACCTGGAACTGATAGTAATGCTGTAAACGGTTCGGGTTTTCGCCATAGCGGCCATCGGTTGGACGACGGGAAGGCTGTACGTAGGCGGTCGCCATCGGCTCCGGCCCTAACGCGCGCAGGCAGGTCATCGGGTGAGAGGTGCCGGCGCCGACTTCCATGTCCAGTGGTTGAACAATGGTGCAGCCCTGACGAGCCCAGTAATCCTGTAAGGTCAGGATCAGGCCCTGGAAGGTCCTGGTATCAAACTTTTGCATATGATTTCGTGCTGGATACGTGTGGATTTAAAGGAAGGAGTCAGTATACCCGCTGGCTGCGAGATATACAGTACGAAACGGCGTAGTTTCAGGAAAACGGACGAAATTTACGCCAGGTGGGGTCGATTCAGCGCATCGAAAGATGCATAAACTGGCCGTCCGGGTCAAAGGAACAGATGAAACGTTCATTCTTGCCGGTACGGCCCGAAAGCTCATAGCTTGCCTGGAATTGTTCAAAATGGTTCACGTCAACTAACTGCGTTTGCGTGTTATAGCGGATAGCGGCCTGGTCCTTGCAAAGCTGCGCCATATTGAGCGTGGTTTGCGGGGTAATACGCGCGCGCTGCGCTTTTTGCGCCGGCGGGGAAACGGTCTCGCTGCAGCCCGCAAGGAGCAGCACCAGCATTATGGAAACGACACCTTTCACCACGTTCTCCTCCACCGCCTTGTTAGCAAGTTGTTATCGTAAATATTCAGTATTACAGGTATTTTGCGAATATCATGAAACATCGACAAGCCTGTGACCAAAAACTCAGACTAATCTCGTGCGACACCGGGGCATAAGGCGGGTCAGACCTTATTTCGCCAGTAGACTTTGAGGGACGGATGCAAGAAAAGATTCACTGGATCACCAACCTGCGCGGCATTGCCTGCATGATGGTGGTGATGATCCACAGTACCAGCTGGTATATCACTCATCCGCATGCGATTACGCTGCTGCAATGGGATATCGCCAATCTGCTCAATTCCGCCTCCCGCGTCAGCGTGCCGCTGTTTTTTATGATCTCGGGCTACCTCTTTTTTGGGGAACGCAGCGCCCAGCCGCGCCACTTCTGGCGGATTGGCCTGTGCATTGCGTTCTATAGCGCGCTTTCTCTGCTGTATATCGCGCTGTTTACCCATATCAACGTCGAGCTGTCGTTAAAGAATGTGCTGCAGAAGCCTGTCTTCTACCACCTGTGGTTTTTCTTTGCTATCACCGTTATCTACCTGCTCTCGCCGCTTATTCAGGTTAAGTCCGTCAGCGGCAAAATGCTGCTGACGCTGATGGCGATCCTCGGCATTCTGGCCAACCCCAATATGGTCGGCGTCAAAGCCGCCGGGATTGAGTGGTTGCCGGTCAACCTCTATATCAATGGTGACACCTTTTATTACGTGCTCTACGGCGTGCTGGGCAGGGCCATTGGCACCCTGAACACGGATAAAAAATGGCTGACCCCGCTCTGCGCCGCGCTGTTCCTCGCCGCCGTGTGGGTCATCTCCCGCGGCACGCTGCATGAGCTGCGCTGGCGCGGGGACTTCGGCGACACCTGGTATCTCTACTGCGGACCGGCGGTGTTCGTTTGCGCGGTCACCCTGCTTACGCTCGCCAAAAACTGGCTTAACGCGCGTCCCCTGCCCGGTATCGAATGTATTGCGCGTCATTCTCTGGGGATTTACGGCTTCCATGCCCTGATTGTACATGCGCTGCGCGCCAGCCATCTGGAACTGAGCCGCTGGCCGCTGCTGGATATTGTGTGGATTTTCAGCGCCGCCCTGCTCGGCAGTCTGCTGCTGTCCGGCCTGGTGCAGCGGGTTGATCGCCGCCGGCTGGTCAGCTAACGGCCCGGCGCACCGGACAACCGGGCGCCTATTCCGTTTTTTGCACCGCGCGGGCGACGCGGGTCCGTTCGGGGGTCGCAGATGCGCCGTATAAGCAGACAAACCACGCCGCGATATAGACGGCTTTTTCATACCAGTCTGCCGGCACATGCCAGGCGCCCACCAGCAGCAGGCCCGCCGACAGCAGCAACACCAGCCGGCATAACGCGATAAATCCGTCGTCTTGCCCCTGCCACCGTCTGGCGCGCTGATGGGCGAGGACGGCAAACATCCCCATCACCAGTACGCCAAGAAAATAACCTTTACCGCTAAACAGCGGGCAGGTCCGCCAGATACCCAGCAGATAAACCAGCGACCCTGCTGCCATCATCCCTCTGGCAATACTGCGTTTTATATTCATCGCTCCTCCCTGTCGACACGCGCTGATTATGACCGAACCGCCCGGCGATGGCGCAGGCCAGGTGCAGCAAAGCTGACATTTCGGAATTAATAAATACGTGTTTTGGATGAATGCAGCTTGGGCATTCAGGGGAGTAATCCGCCCGGCGCTGCCGGACGGACTGAGGCTATGACATCAGCGGTTTCAGCTGCTGATAAATCTGGCGGAAGGTTTCCCGCTGCGGCGCATAGTGGGCCACTCGGCGATCGTCCGGGCGATGCGCTTGCTCAAGCGGCAGCGGCGTCAACAGCCCGGCGCGGTCGGTTTCGCCGTGCACCGCCAGCTGCGCCAGCCTGGCCGCCCCCAGCGCCGGGCCGACGTCGCCCCCGGTACGGTAATCGAGCTGCTGGCCGCTGATATCCGCCAGCATTTGTCGCCAGTAAGCGCTACGCGCCCCGCCGCCGATAAGGGTGATGCTCTGCGGCTTGATGCCGCAGGCGTGTACCACGTCCATACCGTCCGCCAGCGCATAGCCCACCCCCTCCAGCACCGCCCGCGCCAGCTCTGCCGGCCCATGCTGATGCGTCAGGCCGAAGAAGACGCCCTTGGCCTGCGGGTTGTTGTGCGGCGTGCGTTCGCCCGACAGATAGGGCAGGAACCACACCGGACCGGCGCTCTCGTCGGCTGACTGTGCCGCCGCAATCAGCGCCGGCACGCTGGCGAGACCGGTTAATTTCGCCGCCCAGTCCAGACAGGAGGCCGCGCTGAGCATCACCGACATCAAATGCCAGCGGCCCGGTAGCGCATGACAAAAGCTATGCACCGCGCTTTCAGGCTTGCTGAGGAATCCTTCGCTGACCGCGAAATACACACCTGAAGTGCCCAGCGACAGCATCGCCTGACCGGCATCGGCCATGCCAACCCCGACCGCGCCGGCGGCGTTGTCGCCGCCCCCCCCCACCACCAGCGCCTGTGGCATATTCCACGCCTGCGCCACCTCCGGGCGCAGCTGCCCGGTGACGTCGCTGCCTTCAAACAACGCCGGCATCGCGTCCCGGCTGAGATCGCAGGCGGCGAGCATCTCATCGCTCCAGTCGCGTCGGGCGACGTCCATCCACAGGGTACCGGCGGCGTCAGACATATCGCTGGCAAGCTCGCCGGTTATCCGCAGACGCAGATAATCCTTCGGCAGCAGCACTTTATCGACCTGGCTGAACACCGCCGCCTCGTGGCGCTGCACCCACAAGAGCTTCGGCGCCGTAAAGCCCGGCATCATCAGGTTGCCGGTGATCTGCCGGGAAGCGCTGACTTTTTCCTCCAGCAGCTGGCACTCTTCGCCGCAGCGGCCGTCATTCCATAAAATGGCAGGACGCAGCACCTGTAACGATTTATCCAGCAGGGTGGCGCCGTGCATCTGCCCGGCGATCCCCAGCGCCTTCACGTCGCGCAGACTATGCTGCGCGCCCAGGGCTTTCATCGCCGTGTCCGTCGCCTGCCACCACTGCTCGGGATCTTGTTCCGACCACAGCGGATGCGGACGCGAGACGGTAAGCTTTTCGGTATGCGATGCCACCACATCACCCTGCTCATTGAGCAGAATGGCTTTGACGCCCGATGTCCCCAGATCGATGCCGATATACATACTCCCTCTCCTTAAACGCGCGCCACGGCTGAGCGTGGCGCGAACAGAGCATCCTGGTGGCGACCCCGGTCACGCCGGGCGCCGCCGCATGATTACTTGTCAAACAGATAATGGTTGACCAGGTTTTCCAGTTGTTCCTGCTGGCCGCTGCGATGCTGCGGCGCCAGCTGATGCTGAACGGCATACTGGGCAATGTCGCTGAGGGTCATCTGCCCGTTCAGGATCTGCTGCCCCAGCTCGCCGTTCCAGCCGGCGTAGCGTTTGGCCACGCGTTTATCCAGTTCACCGTCCTCGATCATCCGCGCCGCGACCTTCAGCGACAGCGCCATGGTATCCATCGCGCCGATATGGCCATAGAACAGATCGTATTTGTCGGTGCTCTGACGGCGCACTTTCGCATCAAAATTGAGGCCGCCGGTGGTGAAGCCGCCCGCTTTGAGAATTTCATACATCACCAGCGCGTTCTCTTCGACGCTGTTCGGGAACTGGTCGGTATCCCAGCCCAGCTGCGGATCGCCGCGGTTGGCGTCGACGGAACCGAACAGCCCCAGCGCGATGGCCGTCGCGATCTCATGATGGAACGAGTGGCCGGCGAGGGTCGCATGGTTGGCTTCAATGTTCAGTTTAATCTCTTTTTCCAGGCCAAACTGCTTGAGGAAGCCGTAAACGGTAGAGGCATCATAATCATACTGATGCTTGGTAGGCTCCTGCGGTTTGGGCTCGATCAGCAGCGTGCCTTTAAAGCCGATTTTGTGCTTATGCTCCACCACCAGCTGCATAAAGCGGCCAATCTGTTCACGCTCCTGGCGCAGGTCGGTATTCAGCAGGGTTTCATAGCCCTCGCGACCGCCCCACAGAACATAGTTTTCGCCGCCCAGCTGATGGGTGGCATTCATGGCGGTGACCACCTGGGTGGCCGCCCAGCTGAACACTTCCGGGTCCGGGTTGGTGGCCGCACCAGCGCCGTAGCGCGGGTTGGTGAAGCAGTTTGCGGTCCCCCACAGAAGCTTGACGCCGCTCTGCTGCTGCTTCTCCGCCAGTACCTCGACCATCCGGGCGAAGTTATTGCTGTACTCCTTGAGCGAACTCCCTTCCGGCGAGACGTCAACGTCGTGGAAGCAGTAGTAAGGCACGTTGAGTTTATGGAAAAATTCGAACGCCACATCGGCTTTGCGTTTGGCCATCTCCAGGGCGTCGCCAGGCTGCTGCCATGGGCGATCGAAGGAGCCCACGCCAAACATATCGGCGCCATTCCAGCAGAAAGTGTGCCAGTAACAGGCCGCAAAACGCAGATGATCTTCCATCCGTTTGCCCAGCACCAGTTCATCCGGGTTGTAATGACGGAAAGCCAGCGGGTTAGTGGATTTCGGGCCTTCGTAACGAACGCGATCGAGTTGATCGAAATAGGTCTGCATAGAGAACTCCATATTCAGAGATGCGGCGAATAACCAATCAGGTACCCTAAATAATTCGAGTTGCAGGAAGGCGGCAGGAGCGCGAGTCCCCGATAACCAAGGGGCGAAGCAACGAATGTCACCAACACACCTACAACTTGAAGTATGACGGGTTTAAGCCAATATAGAATTTCGCTTTCATTTTCCTCAATTACGTTATTTCACACCGCCATTGAGAGAATCCACAAACGTGCGCTAGCTCGCAAAAAATAATATCTCCTCGTTCTTCTGCCGTCCTGTCAGAGAAGTCCAGTGCAATAATAAGAGTGTGCATGAATAAAATACGATCGCCGTCATAATTTACGCATTAAACGAAATTTCATAACCGCAAAATAAAAACCGGTAATTGCCAGCCCTGCTTTCCGCGTTAAGAATCTGTAACGTATCCGCAACCTCATGTATCAAACATTATTTTCCGTTCGTCTTACCTACCCTTACAAAAAGGTATCGTTATTATGAAGATAAAGAACCTTTGCCTTACGCTTTGCGCCAGCTCCCTCCTGCTCGCCAGCATGGCGGGGATGGCGAAAGAAGTGAAGATTGGCATGGCCATCGACGATCTGCGTCTGGAGCGCTGGCAGAAAGACCGCGATATTTTCGTCAATAAAGCGGAATCCTTAGGCGCCAAAGTTTTTGTTCAGTCCGCCAATGGCAATGAAGAAACGCAAATGTCGCAAATTGAAAACATGATCAACCGCGGCGTCGATGTCTTAGTCATTATTCCTTATAACGGTCAGGTGCTCAGCAACGTTATTAAAGAGGCCAAACAGGAAGGTATTAAAGTCCTGGCCTATGATCGCATGATTAATAATGCTGATATTGATTTTTATATTTCTTTCGACAATGAAAAAGTCGGCGAAATGCAGGCGCAAAGCCTGGTCGACAAAGTGCCGCAGGGTAATTATTTCCTGATGGGCGGTTCGCCGGTGGATAATAATGCCAAACTGTTCCGCGCCGGGCAGATGAAGGTCCTCAAGCCGTATGTCGATGAGGGCAAAATTAAGATTGTCGGCGATCAGTGGGTTGACGGCTGGCTGCCGGAAAACGCGCTGAAAATAATGGAAAACGCGTTGACGGCGAATAATAACAAAATCGACGCCGTGGTTGCCTCCAATGACGCCACCGCCGGCGGCGCCATCCAGGCCTTAACCGCCCAGGGGCTGGCCGGCAAAGTGGCGATCTCCGGTCAGGATGCTGACCTGGCGGGCGTGAAGCGCATTATTTCCGGTACCCAGACGATGACCGTCTATAAACCGATTACCACCCTGGCCACCAACGCCGCCGAAATCGCCGTTGAGCTGGGCAACGATAAGCAGCCGAAGTCTGACACTACGCTGAATAACGGTTTAAAAGATGTCCCTTCGCGCCTGTTAACGCCAATTGAAGTGAATAAAGAGAATATCGACGCCACGGTGATTAAAGACGGTTTCCATAAAAAGAGTGAACTGTAATGGCTGACGCCCCGCTGCGGGGCGTCATTTTCATCCCGCCGGATATCACTTTTCGGAGTCTTTATGGCCTGGCTACTCGAAATGAAGAACATCACCAAAACCTTCGGCGCCGTTAAGGCCGTGGATAATGTCAGCCTGCGCCTGAACGCTGGCGAGGTGGTCTCGTTATGCGGTGAAAATGGTTCGGGAAAATCGACGCTGATGAAAGTGCTGTGCGGTATCTATCCGCACGGAAGCTATGAGGGGGAGATTATTTTTGCCGGCGAAACGCTGCAGGCAAACCATATTCGCGATACCGAACGCAAAGGCATCGCCATTATTCATCAGGAGCTGGCGCTGGTGAAACATCTCACCGTGCTGGAGAACATTTTCCTCGGCGCCGAGATCTCCCGCCACGGTCTGCTGGATTATGAAACCATGACGCTGCGCTGCCAGAAGCTGCTGGCGCAGGTCAATCTGCCCATTTCGCCCGACACCCGCGTCGGCGACCTCGGCCTCGGTCAGCAGCAGCTGGTGGAGATCGCCAAGGCGCTGAATAAACAGGTTCGCCTGCTGATCCTCGACGAACCGACCGCCTCCTTAACCGAACAAGAGACCGCGACGCTGCTGGCGATCGTTCGCGATCTGCAAAACCACGATATCGCCTGCATCTATATTTCGCACAAGCTCAATGAGGTCAAAGCGATCTCCGATACAATCTGCGTGATCCGCGACGGCCAGCACATCGGCACTCGCGACGCCAGCGGCATGAGCGAAGACGACATCATCACCATGATGGTTGGCCGGGAGCTCACCGCGCTCTATCCCAGCGAACCGCACGCCCACGGCGAGGAGATCCTGCGGGTCGAACACTTGACCGCCTGGCACCCGGTAAACCGTCATATTAAACGGGTCAACGACGTCTCGTTTTCCCTGCGTCGCGGGGAAATCCTCGGCATCGCCGGGCTGGTCGGCGCCGGACGGACCGAGGCGGTGCAGTGCCTGTTCGGCGTCTGGCCGGGGCGCTGGCAGGGGGAGATTTTTATTGATGGCCAGCCGGTCAGCATCACTAACTGTCAGCAGGCCATTGGCCACGGCATCGCCATGGTGCCGGAAGACCGCAAAAAAGACGGTATCGTGCCGGTAATGGCGGTAGGTAAGAACATTACCCTGGCAGCGCTCAGCCAGTTCACCGGCGCGATGAGCAGCCTGGACGACGCCGCCGAGCAGCACTGTATTGAGCAGTCCATTCAGCGATTGAAAATTAAAACCTCCTCGCCGGAGCTGGCGATTAGCCGCCTGAGCGGTGGCAACCAGCAAAAGGCGATTCTGGCCCGCTGTCTGCTGCTTAATCCGCGCATTCTGATCCTCGACGAACCCACCCGCGGCATCGATATCGGGGCGAAGTATGAAATTTATAAACTGATTAACCAGCTGGTGCAGCAGGGCATCGCGGTCATTGTCATTTCATCCGAACTGCCCGAGGTGCTTGGTCTTAGCGATCGGGTGCTGGTCATGCATGAAGGCAGACTAAAAGCCAATTTGGTTAATCAACATCTGACCCAGGAACAGGTGATGGAAGCCGCGCTGAGGAGCGAACGCCATGTCGAAGAACACGTCGTCTGAAATCAAACTTACTCCAACCGCCCCCACCGCCCTGCCGGCGCTGAAGGGGCTTAACCTCCAGGTCTTCGTGATGATCGCCGCGATCGTCGTCATTATGCTGTTTTTCACCTGGGTTACCGATGGCGCCTACCTGAGCGCACGCAATATCTCCAACCTGCTGCGCCAGACGGCCATCACCGGCATCCTCGCCGTCGGCATGGTGTTTGTGATTATTTCGGCAGAAATCGACCTGTCCGTCGGCTCGATGATGGGTCTGTTGGGCGGCGCGGCGGCGATTTTTGACGTCTGGCTCGGCTGGCCGCTGCCGCTCACCATTCTGGTGACGCTGGTGATGGGCCTGCTGCTCGGCGCGTGGAACGGATGGTGGGTGGCCTATCGTAAGGTTCCCTCGTTTATCGTCACCCTCGCCGGGATGCTGGCGTTTCGCGGCATTCTGATCGGCATCACCAACGGGACCACCGTCTCGCCCACCAGCCCGGCGATGGCGCAGATCGGCCAAAGCTACCTGCCAGATGGCATTGGCTTTGGCATCGGCGTTGTCGGCATGGCGGCGTTCATTATCTGGCAGTGGCGCGGACGGATGCGCCGGCAGGCGTTAGGTCTCGCGACCGCGTCTTCCACCGCCGCCGTTGGCCGCCAGGCCATTACCGCGGTGATTGTGCTGGGCGCAATCTGGCTGCTCAATGACTATCGCGGTGTGCCGACGCCGGTACTGATCCTCGCCGCCCTGCTGCTGGCAGGGCTGTTCATGGCCACTCGTACCGCCTTTGGCCGCCGCATCTACGCCATCGGCGGCAACCTGGAGGCGGCACGCCTGTCCGGGATTAACGTCGAGCGCACCAAGCTGGCGGTGTTTGCCATTAACGGCCTGATGGTCGCCATTGCCGGACTGATCCTCAGCTCGCGCCTCGGCGCGGGGTCGCCCTCGGCGGGCAACATCGCCGAACTGGACGCCATCGCCGCCTGCGTTATCGGCGGCACCAGCCTGGCGGGCGGGATCGGCAGCGTCGCCGGGGCGGTAATGGGGGCGTTTATTATGTCGGCCCTGGATAACGGCATGAGCATGATGGACGTCGCCACCTTCTGGCAATATATCGTCAAAGGCGCCATTTTGCTGCTGGCGGTGTGGATGGACTCCGCCACCAAGCGGCGCGCGTAAGGAAGCGCTCTCTGAAGAATGTCTGAATTCTTTGCGCTACCGCCAAACTTCGCCATAAGGCGCTTGAAATATCTCGGGCATTAGCCGGTAGTGTATACCCAACAGCATTCGGGTTGCAGACGGCGCATCCCGGCCGCGTATCGCGTACGTGGCCGGGGTGAATGAGAAAGCCAGGCCATCGGCAACATCATGAATGAAGGGGTATGACCGGGGTTAGAGCAGGAACATCATCTATGTTTGAAAAGCGTCACCGTATTACGCTGTTATTCAACGCCAACAAAGCTTATGACCGTCAGGTGGTTGAGGGTGTCGGCGAGTATCTGCAGGCCTCCCAGCTGGAGTGGGATATCTTTATTGAAGAGGATTTTCGGGCGCGAATCGAAAACATCAAAGAGTGGTTAGGCGATGGCGTTATCGCCGACTATGACGATCCCGAAATCGAAAAGCTACTGGCCGATGTCAACGTCCCCATCGTCGGCGTCGGCGGCTCTTATCATCAGCCAGAGCAGTACCCGCCGGTCCACTATATCGCCACGGACAACGCCGCGCTGGTGGAAAGCGCCTTTCTTCATCTGAAGGAAAAAGGGGTACACCGCTTCGCGTTTTACGGACTCCCCAACTCCAGCGGTAAACGCTGGGCAGTAGAGCGCGAGTATGCCTTCTGCCAGTTGGTGGCGAAGGAGAAGTATCGCGGCGTGGTCTACCAGGGGCTGGAGACGGCGCCGGAAAACTGGCAGCACGCGCAAAACCGGCTCGCCGACTGGCTGCAAACGCTGCCGCCGCAAACCGGCATCATCGCCGTCACCGACGCCCGCGCCCGCCACGTCCTGCAGGCCTGCGAGCTGCTGCATATCCCGGTGCCAGAGAAACTGTGCGTTATTGGCATCGATAACGAAGAGCTAACCCGCTATCTCTCTCGCGTCGCCCTCTCCTCCGTCGCCCAGGGCACCCGCCAGATGGGTTATCAGGCGGCAAAATTACTCCACCGGCTGCTGAATAACGAGGCGCTTCCGCTGCAGCGCCAGCTGATCCCGCCGATGCGCGTCGTTGAGCGACGCTCCACCGACTACCGGTCGTTAAACGATCCCTCCGTGATTCAGGCGATGCATTACATTCGCAACAACGCCTGCAAAGGCATCAAGGTGGAGCAGGTGCTCGACGCCGTCGGCATTTCACGCTCCAACCTGGAGAAACGCTTTAAAGAGGAAGTGGGGGAGACCATCCACACGGTGATCCACAGCGAGAAACTGGAAAAGGCGCGCAGCCTGCTGGTGTCCACCAGCCTGTCGATCAATGAGATTTCGCAGATGTGCGGCTACCCGTCGCTGCAATATTTCTATTCGGTGTTTAAGAAGGAGTACGACGTGACGCCGAAAGAGTACCGTGACCGGCACAGTGAAGTCATGATGTAGAGAGCAAAGAAAAATGCCCGGGCTTGCGCGCCGGGCATTAATAATGACGTAGATAAGCACATTACATGTGCGCGGCAATTAACCGCTGGTTATCCTGATACATCGCGAAGAGATAGTTGTTGTAGCTCGACCCTTTGGTCGAATAACCCTTCAGCTTATGAATCATGGTGCTGGCCGTTACTTCCTGATCCGCCTTACGCAGCTGCAGGCGCGATTTGCGGAAAGAGGAATAGGCCGGGTGGGTGTTCAGGTTGGTGACGTAAGCCTGCACCGACTGCTCCACCGACTCAAACTGCGAGTAGCCTTTCATCGCGCCGCGGCAGCGACCAGCCCCGCACTTCATGCCGAACAGATTGTTGTTCTCACGCGCCAGCTTAGAGGTACCCCAGCCACTTTCCGCCGCCGCCATGGTCGCAACCATGCTGTTCGGAATAATGTCGACACGCTCAAGCAGCGCGTTCCATGGCACATGACGCGTATTGCCTGACCACTTCACCTTGTAACGCGTCGCGATATCTTTCAGGCGCGCCTTTTCGCTCGGCGACCAGCGAGCATCGTACTGCTTGGAAACAAGCCAGTTACGATCCGCAGTAATCGCCTGATTCTGCTTGGTAATATAAGGCATGACCGTCCGGAGAAACGCTTTTTTCCTTGGTGTTCCGGAAGGGTATTTTCGCAAGTCAGGAAGTGAACTGCTCTTTACACTATTGCGAGAATACTCTTGTTTACTGCTTACCTTAGTACTACTGATTTTCTTAACCGTTGGGGCTTTATGACTCTTTGTTGCTGTGTGCGTTGTTGCCAACACACTACCTGAAAAGACGCAGGTTAGTAACATAAGTATGGCGGCCCCATATCGTCGTATGGGATTCGATATCATCAGGTCTCCTGGTCGGATATATGCATTCCAACACCTTGTTTTTCACAAAAAAACGATAGCTGAATCGCTAATAGTATCAAAAATACGCACTGAGGGCATCAACAGAAATAGTCCAATTCCGAATTGCTGTCATCTGAAATCGGTTTCTGCGCCGCATCGCCAGCGCGAAAATGCTAGCTTCGTCTCATTTTTAGCCTATTTTTTGAGCGGTGTCACTCACCCCTTTTCATCCTCCTGGCAAAACGTCCGCCGGGAGGAGTTCACCCTTGCGGCAACAAGGCACACTAGATAAAAACCGCTCAAGGATCCCACAATGAAACTCGCTGCGCTTGCCACGTTATTCGTGCCTGGGATGGCCTTTGCCGCCTGGACCACCGCCGACTTCCCTGCTTTCACCGAAGAAGGGACGGGCCGCTTCATCAGCCAGAAAGTGGTTGAGAAGGGTACACGTCCCCTGCAGCTAAATTTTGACCAACAGTGCTGGCAGCCTTCCGGCGGCATTAAGCTCAACCAGATGCTCTCCATGGAACCCTGTCGCGGCACGCCGCCGCAATGGCGCATCTTCCGCCAGGGCCTGTATACCCTGGAGGTGGATACCCGCTCCGGCACGCCGACGATGATGATTTCGCTGGAGGAAAAAGAGGCCAGCGCCGCGGCGCCGCAGATCCGCCAGTGTCCGAAGTGGGATGGAAAACCTCTGACCATCGACGTTAGCAAAACCTTCGCCGAGGGCAGTAAGGTTCGCGATTTTTACAGCGGCAATGTCGCGACCGTCAGCGGCGGCAAAATCACTCTGCAGCCCGCCTTCGGCAGCAATGGCCTGCTGCTGCTTGAGCGCGCCGAGACGGCCGCGCCGGCGCCGTTCGACTGGCACAACGCCACCGTCTACTTCGTCCTGACCGACCGCTTCGTGAACGGTAACCCGGCCAACGACAATAGCTATGGCCGACATAAAGACGGCATGCAGGAGATAGGTACCTTCCACGGCGGCGACCTGCAGGGATTAACCAGCAAGCTGGATTATCTGCAGCAGATGGGGGTCAATGCCCTGTGGATCAGCTCCCCGCTCGAGCAGATCCACGGCTGGGTAGGCGGCGGGACGAAAGGCGATTTCCCGCACTACGCCTACCACGGCTATTACACTCAGGACTGGTCGAAACTGGACGCCAACATGGGGACCGAAGCGGATCTCCGCCGGCTGGTGGATGAAGCGCATAAGCGCGGAATACGTATTCTGTTCGACGTGGTGATGAACCATACCGGTTACGCCACCCTGGCCGACATGCAGGAGTTCCAGTTCGGCTCCCTGTATCTGCAAGGGGATGAGCTGAAAAAAACCCTCGGCGAGCGCTGGACGGACTGGAAGCCCGGCGCGGGCCAGACCTGGCACAGCTTTAACGACTATATCAACTTCAGCGACAAGGCCGGTTGGGAGAAGTGGTGGGGTAAGAAGTGGATCCGCACCGATATCGGCGATTACGACAACCCGGGCTATGACGACCTCACCATGTCGCTGGCCTTCCTGCCGGACCTGAAAACCGAATCGAAGGAGGCGTCGGGCCTGCCGAACTTCTATAGCCATAAACCGGACACTGCGGCGAAGGCGATCCCGGGCTATACGCCGCGCGACTACCTGACGCACTGGCTGAGCCAGTGGGTGCGCGACTACGGCATCGACGGCTTCCGCGTCGATACCGCTAAACATGTGGAGATGGATGCCTGGCAGCAGTTAAAAACCCAGGCCACCGCCGCGCTGGCGGAGTGGAAAAAAGCCAATCCGGATAAAGCGCTGGATGCGGCGCCGTTCTGGATGACCGGGGAAGCCTGGGGACACGGGGTGATGGAGAGCGATTACTATCGCCACGGTTTTGATGCGATGATCAATTTCGACTATCAGGACCAGGCGGCGAAAGCGGCGACCTGCATGGCCAACATTGACCTCACCTGGCAGCAAATGGCGGACAAGCTGCAGAGCTTTAACGTGCTGAGCTACCTCTCCTCACACGATACGCGCCTGTTCCGCGAAGGCGGCACCACGGCGGCAGAGCTGCTGCTGCTGGCCCCTGGCGCCGTGCAGATTTTCTATGGTGACGAGTCGTCGCGCCCGTTCGGCCCCACCGGCTCGGATCCGCTGCAGGGCACCCGTTCAGAGATGAACTGGCAGGATGTCAACGGTAAAGCGGCCCGCAGCGTTACCCACTGGCAGAAGATCGGCCAGTTCCGCGCGCGCCATCCGGCGATCGGCATGGGCAAACAGACAACGCTGTCGATGCAGCGGGGTTACGGATTCGTGCGCGAGAGCGGTGAAGACAAAGTGATGGTCATCTGGGCCGGACAACAGCAGTAATACAGGAGTGGCTCCCTGCCCGGCGGGGAGCCATTCAGAACAATACGCTGATAAAATATCGATTCACAGGATAAAAACAAAAATACCCCTCTTCCCTTCGATTTGCACCACGCTGGCGCTGGCGTTATGGTTAGCCACTTTCCAGAACCACCGACAGACGATTCGCGATGACATTTTCCCTTTTCGGCGACAAATTCACCCGTCATTCAGGCATTACCCGCCTGATGGAAGACCTTAATGACGGTCTGCGCACGCCGGGCGCTATTATGCTGGGCGGCGGCAACCCCGCTCAGATCCCGGAGATGAATGACTACTTCCAGCAGTTGCTCTCCGACATGCTGGATAATGGCAAAGCCCTTGATGCGCTTTGTAATTATGATGGTCCGCAGGGCAAGAGCGAGCTGCTGAGCCTGCTGGCGAAGATGCTGCGCGACGAACTGGGCTGGGAGATAGAACCACAGAATATTGCGCTAACAAACGGCAGTCAGAGCGCATTTTTCTACTTATTTAATCTGTTCGCAGGGCGTCGGGCAGATGGCACCACCCGCAAGGTGCTGTTCCCGCTGACGCCGGAATATATCGGCTATGCCGATGCCGGCCTGGAAGAGGATCTGTTCGTTGCCACCCGGCCGAATATCGAACTGCTGCCGGAAGGCCAGTTCAAGTACCACGTTGATTTTGAGCATCTGCAGGTGACGGAGGAGACCGGGATGATCTGCGTCTCGCGTCCCACCAACCCGACCGGCAACGTCATCACTGATGAAGAGCTGATCAAACTGGATGCGCTGGCGAATCAGCACGGGGTCCCGCTGGTGATTGATAACGCCTACGGCGTGCCGTTCCCGGGCATAATCTTCAGCAACGCCCGACCGCTGTGGAATCCGAACATCGTGCTGTGTATGAGCCTGTCCAAGCTGGGCCTGCCGGGCAGCCGCTGCGGGATTATCATCGCCAACGAGAAAATCATTACCGCCATCAGCAACATGAACGGCATTATCAGCCTCGCGCCCGGCGGTATCGGGCCGGCAATGATGTGTGAAATGATTAAACGTCAGGATCTGCTGCGCCTGTCAGAGACAGTGATCAAACCCTTCTATTACCAGCGGGTGCAGGAGACCATCGCCATTATTCGCCGCTATCTGCCGGAGGAGCGCTGCCTTATTCACAAACCGGAGGGGGCGATCTTCCTCTGGCTGTGGTTTAAGGATCTGCCGATCTCCACCGAGCTGCTGTATCAGCGGCTGAAAAAGCGCGGCGTGCTGATGGTGCCGGGGGATTACTTCTTCCCGGGACTCGATAAACCGTGGCCGCATACCCACCAGTGCATGCGCATGAACTATGTGCCGGACCCGCAAAAAATCGAGGCCGGGGTGAAAATTCTCGCCGAAGAGGTTGAATTCGCCTGGCGCGAACAGGAAGCGTAATTCCTGACGCTGCTGACGGGTAACGTCCGTCGGCGGACCCGCTCACGCCAGCGCCAGCCGCTGGCGTTTTTGCGCGCATAGCGCCTCCAGCTCCGCGGGAGCCATCACCCGCAGCGCCTGCGTCGGGCAGGCGGCTACGCAGGCCGGCCCCTCGGCGCGGTGGTGGCATAAATCGCATTTCAGCGCCTGCGCCTGCTGGTTCACCACCGTGACGGTCATCGCGCCGTACGGGCAGGCCACCATGCAGCTTTTACAGCCGATGCAGCGGCGCTGATCGACCCACCAGACGTCCTCCTCCAGACGAATCGCCCCCTGCGGGCAGACGCTGGCGCAGGGCGCATCCTCGCACTGCCGACAGGCCGTCGCCGTTGATATCTCGCCGCTTTTCACCACCCGGATCCGCGGCGCGAAATGGCTTGTCGACAGCATGGACACATCCTGCGCCTGCTGGTGCGCCACCGCGCAGGCCACTTCACAGGTACGACAGCCAATACACTGTTGGGCATTAGCAATAAGAAACCGGTTCATCCTCTGCTCCCTGGGGATAAAACCGCAGGGTGCCAGAATAGTCCCTGCCCGCGCTTTGATCCTGAATGGAATCAGCGCTGTTTTTAGTCACTAGCACAACTGATTTTTCATTACGCTGAATTAATGTGCTCCTTACAGTAGCGGCGCTTCCAGGCGGCAGGCGTGAGGCTGGTGTGCTTACGAAAGATCTTGCGAAAATAACCGACGTCATTAAAGCCACACTGACCCGCGACTTCGGTCAACGACAGTGAATCGCTGATCAACAGCTTTTCCGCCGCTCTGACCCGCTGACGATGGATCGCTTCGGTCAACGTCACGCGGAAAACGTGACGATACACGCGTCCTAAATAGTCCGCATTACAGTGCAGCTCTTTCGCCAGCGTCGAGGCTGAAACAGGCAAGTGGTAACGGGTATGGATGATCTGCTGCGCTTTCCAGGCCAGCGCAGCGCCGGGACTGTCGTCCGGTTTTTCGCTTGCCGCCGCAGCAATCTGCTGCAGTATCAGCAATAACAGGAGCTCCAGCGCCAGGCTGCGGTGAATGTTCTCCTGTTCACGAAGAAACTGGCGAAACAGCGAAATAATGTATTGTGGATCGCTGACGCGGGTATGTTGCGGAACGTTAAGCAGCGCTGGCGGCAGAGACCGGACACTCTCCGTCAGTACTTCAAAATGCAGCCAATAAAATTTCAGGTCGGCGGGAAATTCCCCCACCCCAACATGAGAACGTTTTGGCCACAGCATTAAACTTTCCCCTGCATTAACGTTAAATATTTCATCCTCTTCGCAAATCGTTAACGTTCCCTTTTCGACAAAAATAATTTCCCAGGATTGCAGTTTACGCGCCGGATGGCTGCCGACGCCACGGGAAATAAATAAGCCGCCATTTTGTACGCGAATCGGAAGAGACATGGATAATTCAAGCATATATATTTAATTTTCCGCTAACGAAACGATAAAACATCTCTTTCCAACTGATTATTAATCATAAATTAACGCCTTTCCGGATCGGAATCACATTTTTATGACAAAGTCGGAATCGTTCTCTTTTTATACTTTTCCCTTCCCTTGTTGCCTCGTTTATTCGGTGCAAAATAATTAATGTATTTGCAAAAGACAAAAAATGTCCGCCGGCCAGACAGCGGAATAATTCTGAACATTCTCTTCGGGAGTTATTTATGACTACGGCTCCGATTACGACAAGCGACCTCACGAAGCACATGCAGGACGACAAATTATCTCTCCGTGAAAAAATAGGCTATGGTCTGGGCGACGCCGGTGGAACGGTCATCACCTGCCTGATCATGAACTTTCTCACTTTTTTCTATACTGACGTCTTTGGGCTCACCCCGGCGCTGGTCGGTACTCTGTTCCTTGCGCTGCGCGTGTTTGATGCTATTTCCGATCCGATCATGGGCGTCCTCGCCGATCGGACCCAAAGCCGATGGGGACGTTTTCGCCCCTGGCAGCTATGGATTGCGGTTCCGATTGCAGCGATCGGCGTGCTGACCTTTACCGTGCCGGATGCCGGCATGGGGGTAAAAATCGCCTGGGCCTTCGGCACTTACCTGCTGCTTTCAGTCAGCTATACCGCGATTAACGTCCCTTACTGCGCGCTCATTAATACGATGACCACTCGCCATAGCGAGGTGATCTCCTGCCAGGCATGGCGCTTTATACTATGCGGTGTGGCAGGATTCCTGGTCTCCGTGGGCCTGCCGTGGTTGGTAAAAGCGCTCGGTCAGGGGAATACCGCCCAGGGTTATCAGTATGGTGTCGGCGTACTGTGCGCCATCGCGGCGGTGATGTTTCTGTGCTGCTTTTTCTGGGTACGAGAGCGTGTTTCCCTGGAGATGCTCGGCAAATTCACCCTGCGCGAACATATCGCCGGTCTGCGTAAAAACGATCAGCTGTTACTCATGCTGGCGATGTCATTCCTGTTGATCAACGTGTTTAACATTCGCGGTGGCGGCTACATGTACTTCATTACCTATGTACTCGGCGGCTCTACTGGCTATACATCGCTGTTTTTCACCATGGTCACCTTTTCCTCGATTCTGGGCGCCGCGATCGTCAATTGGCTGTCGCGCCACGTTGATACCGTCAAGCTCTATTACTACACCAATGTGGTACTGGCCTTACTGGCGGTCGGAATGTGGTTCCTGCCCACCGGTCCGTCCTGGCAAACGCTGTGGCTGGCGGTCATTCTCGGCAATGGCATCATCCTGGGCTTTACCCTACCGCTGCATTTTTCGTTGATGGCCTTCTCTGATGATTATGGCGAATGGAAGACGGGTGTCCGTTCGTCGGGGATGAACTTTGCTTTCAACCTGTTCTTTATCAAGCTGGCATGGGCCTCCAGTGCGGGCATTATCAGCCTGGTATTTATCTACGTCGCTTATCAACCCGGCGCCAGCAACCAGACTCCATCCTCACTATCGGGGATCACGGCGATGGAAACCCTGCTGCCCGCGCTGTTCCATCTGTTGCTGGCCTTCGCTATCCGCGCCTGCAAGCTCAACAATCCCATGATGTCGCGTATTGCAGCCGATCTGCGCGCACGTCACGTTCAGTCTTAAGGAGAAATCATGGAAGTCGATCTGCACAAACTGAAAGTTAACGATCCGTTTCTGGGTCAGTATCAGCAACTGGTGCGTGATGTCGTCATTCCCTACCAGTGGGAGGCCCTCAATGACCGGATCGCCGAGGCTGAGCCCAGCCATGCGATAGAAAACTTCCGTATCGCCGCAGGTCAGCAGGCAGGAGAATTCTACGGAATGGTGTTCCAGGATAGCGATGTGGCGAAATGGCTCGAGGCCGTCGCCTGGTCATTGTGCCAGAAGCCAGATGCGGAACTGGAAAAAACCGCCGACGAGGTGATTGAGCTGATTGCCGCCGCGCAATGTGAAGATGGTTATCTGAACACCTATTTTACGGTGAAAGCGCCCGGGGAACGCTGGACCAATCTCGCCGAATGCCATGAATTGTACTGTGCCGGTCACCTGATTGAAGCTGGGGTGGCATTCTTCCAGGCGACCAGTAAACGCCGCCTGCTGGAGGTGGCATGTCGCCTCGCCGATCATATCGACAGCGTGTTTGGTCCCGACGACAATCAGCTGCACGGCTACCCGGGACACCCTGAAATAGAGCTGGCGTTAATGCGTTTGTACGATGTGACTCAGGAACCACGCTATATGGCGCTGGCTAATTACTTCGTTGAACAGCGTGGGACACAGCCGCATTTCTATGACATCGAGTATGAAAAACGCGGCAAAACTTCCTTCTGGAATACCTATGGGCCGGCGTGGATGGTGATGGATAAACCCTACAGCCAGGCGCATTTGCCGCTTGCCGAACAGACCACCGCTGTGGGTCACGCGGTTCGCTTTGTTTATTTAATGGCCGGCGTAGCGCACCTTGCGCGCCTGAGCAAGAACGAAGGCAAACGCCAGGATTGCCTGCGGTTATGGAAAAACATGGTCCAGCGTCAGCTGTATATTACGGGCGGCATTGGCTCACAGAGCAGCGGGGAAGCCTTCAGCAGCGATTACGACCTGCCGAATGATACCGTTTATGCGGAAAGCTGCGCCTCTATCGGGCTGATGATGTTCGCGCGCCGCATGCTGGAACTGGAAGCCGACAGCCAATATGCTGATGTAATGGAGCGCGCGCTGTACAATACCGTTCTGGGCGGTATGGCGCTGGACGGTAAACATTTCTTTTACGTCAACCCCTTGGAAGTGCAGCCTAAGTCTTTAAAATTCAATCATATTTATGACCATGTTAAGCCTGTTCGTCAGCGTTGGTTCGGCTGTGCCTGCTGCCCACCGAATATCGCTCGTCTTCTGACCTCACTGGGGCATTATATCTACACGCCACGCGAGGAGGCGTTGTATATCAATCTCTATGTCGGCAATCAGGTCGAGATCCCGGTTGGGGAAAAGACGTTACGCCTGCGTATCAGCGGTGACTATCCCTGGCGGGAACAGGTCAAAATTGTCATCGAATCACCGTCAACAGTGAACCATACGCTGGCGCTGCGTCTACCTGACTGGTGCGAGGGTCCGCACATCACCCTGAACGGCGCGCCGGTCACGCAGGATATTCGCCAGGGCTATCTGCATATCCATCATCTCTGGCAGGAAGGTGACACCCTGATGCTTACCTTGCCGATGCCGGTTCGCCGGGTATATGGCAATCCGCTTGTTCGTCACCAGGCAGGCCAGGTCGCGCTGCAGCGCGGTCCACTGGTCTATTGTCTCGAACAAGCTGATAACGGCGAAGCGCTGCATAACCTGCTGCTGCCACGCGATGCCAGGTTCACGGTGTTTGAAGGAAAGGGGCTGTTTGCTCGCAACATGTTGATTCAGGCTCCAGGCTACAGAAAACATGCAGAAAACGCCGACGCGCAGAATCTCTGGAGCTACGATCACCCGCTGGCCACCCCCCATTCACAGACGCTGACCTTTATTCCCTGGTTTAGCTGGGCAAACCGCGGAGAAGGCGAAATGCGTATCTGGGTACGGGAAGCCGAATAAGGCCCGGCACAGCGCGACCTCCTCTTCCCCGGCAACACAGCGTTCGCTGTCCGCCGGGGAGCAGGCGTTAATGATTACAGAAACAACGCCTTATCGCGCAGGATATGATCGTTGCCGCGACGGCGGGTGAAGCCAATCCGATCGAAATACTCCAGGATCTGGATCGCCAGCTTCCGCCCTACGTTTAAGGTATCGCGAAAATCCGCCGCGCAGGTTGACCCGCGCAGTTGATCCAGCTCGCGCACCCGCTGGGCGAACTGCACAATGCGATCGTTGCGGTAGTAACGATCCTTGACGATCGCGGTAATTATCCCCTGCTGCGCCGCCTGGCGCAGCACCGCGCGCATCAGGGACTCTTCAACATGGACTTCGCGCGCGAGATCGCGCACCCACCAGGGATCATCGCCGAACAGGGTCTCCACCTTCTGCCAGACCGCCTGCTGCTCGTCGGTAAACCCGGCTTTATGCTCGGGCAGATGCAGCCAGCCGTGATGGCTGCGGACTAAGCCGCTCTCGCGCATCTGCTCAATCAGCAGCAGCACCAGCGCTTCATCTTCCATCGGCAGCGCGATGCGGCGCAGGCGCTCCCGGCCAGGGCCCGGCTCGTCGCGATGCTGTTCATGGTAGCGCGCCAGGGCATCCAACAATTTTCGCTGCCAGCGGGCGGCAAGCGGCGCGCTAAGCAAGCGCTGTCCGGCCTGCAGATAGTCAGGCCGCTGGATCAAGGCCGCCATTCCGGTTTCACTCAGCTGCCGAGCCCAGGCGAAGCGCTCAAGCCGGACGGCGTCCCGCTGCAGATGCAGCTCCAGGGCCTGCGCATCGTCAGCGCCAACCGCCGCCAGGGCGTGCAACCACTGCAAATACTCCGGTTTACGCTTGCCGCGGCGCGGGGGATCCAGCGTCACCACTCGTGCGCCGGCCAACGTCAAGCGAGCAGAGATATCGCGTAGTACCAGCCGGTCGTTATCCGCCAGCCACAGCGGGGTATCCAGCACCAGCTCCGCCAGGTCGCCCTCAAGGAGCGACACCCGGCCGGTGATGTGGCTGGCAGCGTGGTGAATATGCAGCGGCTGCCACTGGCTGAGCGGCGTATGGCACTGCAGTTCGACAATCACCCGCTCTGCAGGCTCCGGCGGCGGGGAAGAGAGCAGCCAGTCGCCGCGGTGCAATGCCTCTTTCTGCGCATCGCCGACAATGTTCAGCGCAATGCGCTGCCCGGCGTGCGCCTGCTCAACCGCTTGATTCTGGGCATGCAGACCGCGGACGCGCATCGGCGTGTTGACGCCGGTAAGCCACAGGGTATCCCCGACCCGTACTTCGCCGGAGAGCGCCGTCCCGGTGACCACCAGCCCCGCCCCTTTGACGGTGAAAGCGCGATCCAGCGCCAGGCGAAAACGCCGCTGCTGCGGATGGGGGCGCTCCGCAAGCTGCAGCAGATGGCTGCGCAGTTCGGCAATACCGAGGTTTTCCACCGCCGCGGTGGGGAAGAAAGCGGCGGCGTCAAAGCCAAGTTCGCGCAGGGCCTGCTCGACCTCCGCCTGAACCTCCGCCACCCGGGCGGCCGTCACGCGGTCCGTCTTGGTGAGCGCCACGGTCAGCGTCGGCTTTCCGGTCAGCTGCAGGATCGCCAGGTGTTCGCGGGTTTGCGCCATCACCCCGTCATCGCAGGCCACCACCAGCAGCGCATGGTCGATCCCACCCACCCCCGCCAGCATGTTGGACAAAAACTTTTCGTGCCCGGGCACGTCAATAAACCCCAGCACCCGCCCGTCCGGCTGCGGCCAGTAGGCATAGCCGAGATCGATCGTCATTCCCCGCGCTTTCTCTTCCGGCAGACGATCGGCATTCACGCCGGTTATCGCCTGCAGCAGCGTCGTTTTGCCGTGGTCAACATGTCCAGCGGTGGCAATAATCATCGTAACAACATCTCCATAAACCGGGTTTCATCTTCCAGACAGCGCAGATCCAGCCAGAGCCGGCCGTCATAAATGCGGCCAATCACCGGGCATGGCAGCCTGCGCCAGCGGGCCGCCAAAGCCTCCAGCCGGCTGCCGCGGCCGTCATGGGGGGTAAAGGTCAACGCCGCGCCAGGCAGACGGTCGACGGGTAACGAGCCGCTGCCAATCTGCGACTGGCAGGCTGCCACGTTGACGGCAAAATCAGCATAGTGTGCCGCCAGGGCAGGCTGCAGGCGTTCAGCCTGCCGGCGGATCTCGTCCGCCGGGCGGGTGAGCAGGCGCAGCGTCGGTAAGGTTTCCCGCAGCGCTTCCGGATGCTGATAGAGGCGCAGCGTGGCTTCCAGCGCCGCGAGAGTCATTTTATCCGCGCGCAGGGCCCGCTTCAGCGGATGGCTCTGCAGGCGGGCAATCAGCGCGCGTTTGCCGACGATAATTCCGGCCTGCGGGCCGCCGAGCAGCTTGTCGCCAGAGAAACTGACCAGGCTCACCCCGGCGGCGATCATCTCTTGCGGCATCGGCTCCTTCGGCAGGCCATACTGACTGAGATCCACCAGCGACCCGCTGCCCAGGTCGGCCACTACCGGGACGTCCAGCTCGCGGCCGATGACCGCCAGCTCCGCTTCGTCGACGGCTTTGGTAAAGCCTTCAATGCTGTAGTTGCTGGTGTGGACCTTCATCAGCAGGGCGGTATTGTCATTCACCGCCTGGCGATAGTCTTTGGCATGGGTGCGGTTGGTGGTGCCCACTTCGTGCAGCTGACAACCTGCCTGGCGCATTACGTCGGGGATGCGGAACGCCCCGCCGATCTCCACCAGCTCGCCGCGGGAGACCACCACCTCCCTGCCGCTGGCGGTGGCCGCCAGCATCAGCAGCACGGCCGCCGCGTTGTTGTTCACGATACAGGCATCTTCCGCGCCGGTGATCTGGCACAGCAGATCGGCAATAGCGCGATCGCGATGGCCGCGCCCGGCGTCGTCGAGATCATATTCGAGCGTCACCGGCGCGCGCATCGCGCTGACGACCGCCTCCACCGCCGCCTCAGCCTGGATGGCGCGCCCGAGATTGGTGTGCAGCACCGTACCGGTGAGATTAAACACCGGACGCAGGGCACTCTGCCGGCTGGCGGTCAGCCGTTGCGCGCAGGCACTCAGCCAGTCATGGCTCCAGTCAGGCAGTGTCTGACACTGGCGGATCTGTTCCCGCGCCTCGTCCAGCATCTGGCGCAGCTGCGTCACCACCTGCGAATGGCCGTGCTGCACCAGCAGGGAGGAAAAAGCGGGGTCGCGGAGTAAGCGGTCAATGGCCGGAAGCCGGGTATAAAGCGCATGAATTTCGGTAGTCATGAATGGGCCTGGCGGTAAGTTATTTTCCCCCCTCCCGACGGGAGAGGGAGTCAACAATCAGCGGCGATTGTAACGCCTCCTTGCGCAAACTGTTACCTGCCTGGGTCAAGTCCGCGGCGGTTCGGTGCGCGCAAAGCTGGCGCGCTGGAACAGCGCATCCACCAACTTCACCAACTGCGGCCGGGTGGCGCACCAGCCCGGCGCCACCCGGCGAAAGTTCAGGTAGGCAATGGCGCAGGCCGTAGAGATGGTCGCCAGATTGACCTCGTCACCGCGTAGCGTTCCGTCCGCCGCGCAGGCTTCCAGCCTGTCGAGGCCGCGCGCCACTTTCTCCCGCTGGCGGAGCAGCTCTTGCTCTGACTGTTGGACCGCAGGGCGAGCTTTTTCGCGCACCAGCGCCTGGGCGGCCTCCATCACCCCATCTGCCAGCGCTTCAAGCTGGCGCATCCTGAGAGCGGCTCTGGGATCGGCGGGGATCATCGGCGGCGCCACGCCCAGCAGCTCGAGATACTGCGCGATAACCGGAGAGTCAAACCAGCATTCGCCGTCATCTGTCACCAGCGCCGGCACTTTGCCCAGCGGGTTATAGCGCGACACGCCGTTGCTTTCGCTGTAGGGGGATTCGTTGACAAATTCAAAAGGGATGCGCTTTTCCAGCAGGATCACCGATATTTTGCGCACAAAGGGACTGGTGTAGCTGCCGATCAGTTTCATAGCCTGCTCCTTATCGCCAACAAAGATATGAGTATGGCTCAGGGCGAGGTAAAAGGCAGGTGAGCATCCCGCTCAACCTGCCGCCGATCGCATTAATGGTCGAGATAGAGGTAGTGCATCCAACTGGTCATGCGCAGCAGCACTTTACGCATCACCGAAACGTGGGCGAAATGGTCGGAGTAGACCGCCACCTGCGCATAGATGCCATCGGGTAGTGCATCGATTTCGGCATTCGGATCGAGCTCAATGGTCGCCAGCACGCCATCGCTGCCCGGCGTCACGGTCAGCGACTGCAACGCCCCCTGCGCCTGATAGGTTCCCCCCGGCACCACCGGTAAAATGCTCACCAGTTTGCCGTGGAATACCTGTCCGGGCAGGGCATTAAACACCGCTTCCGCGTCGTCGCCCTTCTCCAGCCTTAACAGCGAATTTTGCCTGAACTGGGCGACGATCAGCCTTTTTTGCTCAGGGATAAACACCATCACCGGCCGCAGCGGCAGCGAGGCAGCGTAGGTCCCCGGACGGATCAACACTTGAGTGATATACCCATCGCTGGGCGCCCGCACGGTAGTCTGGTCGAGATTGTACTTCGCCTCCGCCAGCTGGGCGCGCAGGCTAACCACCTGCGACTGCTCGCCGTTGATCATGCTGTCCAGCTGGCTCTGGATCTGCGCCTGTTCCGCTACCGACGCCTTGACCAGCGCGTCCTGAGCCAGGTAATTCTGCCGGGCGTTATCGATGTCGCTTTCTGAGAACGGATTCACCCGGGCCTGGCTCCCTTTCAGGTAACGTTGATAGTCTTTATATAAGCGATCGCGTTCCGCCGATACGCGGGTGGTGTTGGCCTGGGCTTCAGAGAGCTGCGCCTTGAGGGTGTTAATACTGTGCAGCGCTGTCACCAGGTCGGCCTGCAGACGGTCGACCCGCGCCTGATAGCGCGCCGGGTCAATAGTAAAAAGCACCTCGCCCTTTTTGACGCGCTGATTCGCTTTGTCGGTGACGCTGTCAACTACTCCGGTAACCTGCGGCGTGATAGGAATAGATATCACCGCCTTTTGCGCCAGAAAGGTGTAAGGGTGGTTATAGTTCATTAATAAAATAAGCGCGCTAACAATAAATACGCCCCCCAGCGCCGCGGTGGGAACTGTCCATTTATTTACCGGTATTTTGAAAATTTTAAATATCGACCAGGCGATAGCCACGTAGGTCAAAATTATCAACAGATCCATAGTTTATTTCTCCGCCGCAGAGGTGGACTGTGGCCGCTGGATGGCCGCCACCTGATGTTCAAGGTCGCTCAGTCGTTGGCGAAGCTGTTGTATATCGCTTTCTTTTTCAGGTTCGTCGGGGTCCGTATTCGCCTTATGCTGCATGCCCCAGCCGCGCTCAGGTTGGTACAGCGTGGCCCATATCCATAAAAACGGCCAGATGACATGGAGAGTAAAAAGACTGACCCATCCGGCGACATGAATAGCATCGGAATGGGGGTGGTTGCGTTTTTTGGCAATCAAATAAGGAATATCGTGAATAACGATAATCCCATAAAAAATGACCAGAAAAACGAAGATCAGAACACCCAGCGCAAAATAATTGAGAAACATAATTCCCTCGGCTTTACGCTAATAATTTATATAAATTTTATTCACGCCCCACTGACATCCGGGCCGCTGATTTGAGCATAATTCACCCCTTTCATTTTTGCCATCCGGTGGAAAAAAGTTATTTAACCAACATGGTTGCTTAGTTACACAGCCACCTCGCCATGGCCGCAAAACCGGGCCGAGATCACAGCGGCGAAAATCCACCGTGAAATTCTTTGTGATCAAAATCACAAACAAACAACAAAAATACGAAACAAAATTGTGACAAATATCACACTAAATCGCAGATTAGCGGCAAAAACGACGGTCTGTTGTTTTTTTACACAGCAATTATGTGATCGCAATCACTACAAAACCCACCGTGCCCCCTATATTCATGTGATCTATATCACATAAAAAGGCGTTGGCTGGACAGCTAAACGATTCAGTGCCAGATTTCGCACTATCAATCAGGGCCCGGCTACCTCTGCCGCCACATTAACAACAAACCTCGGGCTTTTAGCCTGCGCGATACGCAAAACAGAAGAAGGGGTGTTTTATGTCATCCGATATCAAGATCAAAGTGCAAAGCTTTGGTCGTTTTCTCAGCAATATGGTGATGCCGAATATCGGCGCGTTTATCGCGTGGGGTATCATCACCGCGCTTTTCATTCCGACAGGGTGGTTGCCAAACGAAACGCTGGCGAAGCTGGTCGGTCCGATGATCACCTACCTGCTGCCGCTGCTGATCGGTTACACCGGCGGTAAATTAGTCGGCGGCGAACGTGGCGGCGTGGTCGGGGCGATCACCACCATGGGCGTTATCGTCGGCGCGGATATGCCGATGTTCCTCGGCTCCATGATTGCCGGCCCGCTGGGCGGCTACTGCATCAAGAAGTTCGATAACTGGGTCGACGGTAAGATCAAATCCGGTTTTGAAATGCTGGTGAATAACTTCTCCGCCGGCATCATCGGGATGATCCTCGCTATTCTTGCCTTCCTCGGCATCGGCCCGGCGGTAGAAGTTCTGTCGAAAATTCTGGCGGCTGGCGTTAACTTCATGGTGGCGCACGACATGCTGCCGCTGGCGTCTATCTTCGTGGAACCGGCGAAAATCCTGTTCCTTAACAACGCCATCAACCACGGTATCTTCTCGCCGCTGGGTATTCAGCAGTCCCACGAGCTGGGTAAATCCATCTTCTTCCTGATTGAAGCGAACCCGGGTCCGGGGATGGGCGTTCTGCTGGCGTACATGTTCTTTGGCCGCGGCAGCGCTAAACAGTCTGCAGGCGGGGCGGCTATCATCCACTTCCTGGGTGGTATCCATGAAATCTACTTCCCGTACGTGCTGATGAACCCGCGTCTGATCCTGGCCGTTATCCTCGGCGGGATGACCGGTGTCTTCACCCTGACCATCCTCAACGGCGGTCTGGTCTCTCCGGCTTCCCCGGGCTCTATCCTGGCGGTGCTGGCGATGACGCCGAAAGGAGCCTACTTCGCGAACATCGCAGCCATTATCGCCGCGATGGCGGTCTCCTTCGTGGTCTCTGCGGTTCTGCTGAAGACCAGCAAAGTCAAAGAAGAAGACGATATCGAAGCCGCGACGCGTCGTATGCATGACATGAAGGCGCAATCAAAAGGCGCCAACCCGCTGGCGGCAGGCAATGTCACCAACGACCTGAGCCATGTGCGGAAAATCATCGTCGCTTGCGACGCCGGGATGGGTTCCAGCGCCATGGGCGCCGGGGTACTACGCAAGAAAGTGCAGGATGCCGGCCTGAGCAACATCTCGGTCACCAACAGCGCGATCAATAATCTGCCGCCGGATGTTGACCTGGTGATCACCCACCGCGACCTGACCGAGCGCGCCATGCGCCAGGTACCGCAGGCGCAGCATATTTCGCTGACCAACTTCCTCGACAGCGGTCTCTACACCAGCCTGACCGAGCGTCTGGTGGCGGCCCAGCGCCACATCGACAACGAAGTCAAAGTCACTGATAGCCTGAAAGACAGCTTTGATGATACTGACAAAAACCTGTTCAAGCTGGGTGCGGATAACATCTTCCTCGGCCGCAAAGCGGCCACAAAAGAAGAAGCCATCCGCTTCGCCGGCGAGCAACTGGTGAAAGGCGGCTACGTCGAGCCGGAATATGTGCAGGCGATGCTGGACCGCGAAAAACTGACCTCGACCTATCTTGGCGAGTCCATCGCGGTGCCGCACGGCACCATCGAAGCGAAAGACCGCGTGCTGAAAACCGGCGTCGTCTTCTGCCAGTACCCGGAAGGGGTGCGCTTTGGGGAAGATGAAGACGATGTTGCCCGCCTGGTGATCGGCATCGCCGCCCGCAACAACGAGCACATTCAGGTGATTACCAGCCTGACCAACGCGCTGGATGACGAAACGGTGATTGAGCGACTGGCGAACACCACCAGCGTCGACGACGTACTGGCGCTGCTGAATAAATAAACAGACCGGTCCATTCCCTCTCCTTTTTGGAGAGGGTTTGGGTGAGGGGAAAAGCCTCACCCCAGCCCTCTCAGGTAAAAACATTAATTGAAGGTTACTACTATGAAAGCATTACATTTTGGCGCAGGTAATATCGGACGTGGCTTTATCGGTAAACTGCTGGCCGACGCGGGCATCGAACTGACGTTTGCCGATGTTAATCAGACCGTACTTGATGCCCTGAATGCCCGTCATAGCTACCAGGTTCACGTCGTTGGCGAAAATGAGCAGGTGGATACCGTCTCCGGCGTGAATGCCGTCAGCAGCATTGGCGACGAGGTCGTGGATCTGATCGCCAGCGTCGACCTGGTGACCACTGCCGTCGGTCCCGTGGTCCTTGAGCGCATCGCCCCGGCCATCGCCAAAGGGCTGGCGAAGCGCAAAGCGCAGGGCACCGAACGCCCGCTGAACATTATCGCCTGCGAAAATATGGTGCGCGGCACAACGCAGTTAAAAGGCCACGTATTTAACGCCCTGGCGGAGGAAGATAAGGCCTGGGTGGAAACCCATATCGGCTTCGTCGACTCCGCCGTTGACCGTATCGTGCCGCCATCGGCGTCCGCTACCCATGACCCGCTGGAAGTCACCGTGGAAACCTTCAGCGAATGGATCGTCGATAAAACCCAGTTCAAGGGCGAACTGCCGACCATCCCGGGAATGGAATTAACTGATAACCTGATGGCATTTGTCGAGCGCAAGCTCTTCACCTTGAACACCGGGCATGCTATAACCGCCTACCTCGGAAAACTGGCGGGCCACCAGACGATTCGCGATGCGATCCTCGACGAGAAAATTCGGGCCGTCGTGCAGGGCGCGATGGAGGAGAGCGGCGCGGTGCTGATCAAACGCTACGCCTTTGACCCGCAGAAGCACGCGGCTTATATCCAGAAAATTCTTGGCCGTTTCGAGAACCCGTACCTGAAAGACGATGTTGAGCGCGTTGGCCGTCAGCCGCTGCGCAAACTGAGAGCCGGCGACCGTTTAATTAAGCCGCTGCTGGGTACACTGGAATACGGCCTGCCGCACCGCAACCTGGTGAAAGGGATCGCGGCGGCGATGCATTTCCGTAGCGAAGACGATCCGCAGGCTCAGGAGCTGGCGGCGCTGATCGCCGACAAGGGGCCGCAGGCCGCGCTGGCCCAGATTTCCGGCCTTGACGCGGCAAGCGATGTCGTCGCGGAGGCCGTTAACGACTACAACGCGGTGAAATGATGCACAACCTGGCGCGACCGACGTCGCGCCCATTACGACTCCTGTCAGATATGCAGGCAATGATGGAAGAAACACAAGCATTTGAAAACCGTGTGCTTGAGCGTCTGAATGCTGGCAAAACCGTACGAAGCTTCCTGATCGCCACCGTCGAGCTGTTAACGGAAGCGGTCAATATTCTGGTGCTTCAGGTGTTCCGTAAAGACGACTACGCGGTGAAATACGCCGTCGAGCCCTTGCTGGAGGGCAGCGGGCCGCTCGGCGCTCTCTCTGTACGCCTGAAGCTGATTTATGGCCTTGGGGTGATAAGTCGTGCCGAATATGAAGACGCCGAGCTGCTGATGGCCCTGCGCGAGGAGCTTAATCACGACGGCAATGAGTACAGCTTTACCGACGACGAAATTATCGGTCCGTTCGGCGAACTGCACTGCGTCGCCGCCCTGCCGCCAACGCCGCAGTTTGATGACAGCGACGCCGAACTGCTGGCAATGCAGAAACTGCGTTACCAGCAGATGGTGCGTTCAACGATGGTGTTGTCCCTGACTGAGCTGATTTCACGAATCAGCTTAAAAAAAGCCTTCCAGAAATCAACGCTCTGATTCCGGCTCCGTCTGGTCGCAGGTCGGCCGGTAAAGCTGACGATAATATTCCAGACGCTGCAGAAACAACGCTTCCTTATCCTGCGGGATATCTCGCGGTACATGCTGCAGCCGCGGAGACTTTTTCAAATACTCCATAAACGCCTGACTGGAAGCCATAAAATCAACCGCTTTGTCGATTAAACGTGGTACGCCGTCGCCGATCTTTGCCATCACGTCCTCCTTTTGGGAATAATCTGATTAAGCATTAGCCAATTCACCGGCGTGGGTTAAGGAAAACGTGCTTATCTGCCGACCGGCTTCACAGAAATGAAATTAGAGCGGGTATCAGAAAGAATATTAATAAAATTCAAATTATTAGCAGGTTCAGGTATCGTATTCTGACGGCGATTAACGGCGAATTTTTGATAAATAGCTATCAACAATAGCGGTCACGGCACATACTATAGGCGAATGAAGCCCCTTTATTAACAGATCAAATCACCATGAAAGAAGTCGAAAAGAATGAAATCAAACGTCTGAGCGATCGTCTCGACGCCATCCGCCACCAGCAGGCCGAGCTGTCGCTGGTGGAAGCCGCCGATAAATACGCTGAGCTGGAAAAAGAAAAAGCCACTCTGGAAACGGAGATTGAACGTCTGCGTTCCGTCCAGAGCCAGAAGCTGAGCAAAGAGGCGCAAAAGCTGATGAGCCTGCCGTTCCGTCGCGCGATTACCAAAAAAGAGCAGGCCGATATGGGCAAGCTGAAGAAAAGCGTCCGCGGCCTGGTGGTCGTCCATCCGATGACCGCCCTGGGCCGGGAAATGGGTCTGAAAGAGATGACCGGTTTCGCCCGCAGCGAATTCTAATCCCCAGCCCTCTCCGTCCGGAGAGGGTTATTCTGTCCTACCGCCACCCTTTTTCGTCCCCTGCCGGCAGATTGGTCCAACCAATAAATTCATCTACCCCCCAGCAGTTCACAAATCCATCAAAATGCATCACAAACCCGTTGCCTAAGAGTAACATCTGGTTAACCATTCGTTGTCATCAACCCTGCTATCCCTAATTGGCCGGGCCAATTTTACCTAAGACGGATTCGGCAATGAGCGCAGACTCAGCCCACCCGTCCTGGCGGCCCGATGGAGACCCTGCATGAATCTCTGGCAACAAAACTACGATCCCGCCGGTAATATCTGGTTATCCAGTCTTATCGCATCGCTACCGATTCTGTTTTTCTTTTTTGCGCTGATTAAGCTCAAACTGAAAGGCTATCTCGCCGCTACCTGGACCGTTGCGATCGCCCTGGCCGTCGCATTGCTGTTCTATAAAATGCCGGTGGACCGCGCCCTGGCCTCGGTAGTGTATGGCTTCTTCTACGGACTGTGGCCCATCGCGTGGATTATTATCGCCGCGGTCTTTGTCTATAAAATCTCGGTGAAGACCGGACAGTTCGACATTATCCGCTCGTCGATCCTGTCGATTACGCCTGACCAACGCCTGCAGATGCTGATCGTCGGATTCTCGTTCGGCGCCTTTCTCGAAGGGGCAGCGGGGTTTGGCGCGCCGGTGGCGATTACCGCCGCGCTGCTGGTCGGCCTCGGGTTTAACCCGCTGTATGCGGCTGGTCTGTGCCTGATCGTCAACACCGCGCCGGTGGCCTTCGGCGCGATGGGCATCCCAATCCTGGTGGCCGGCCAGGTAACCGGTATCGACAGCTTCGCCATCGGCCAGATGGTGGGCCGTCAGCTGCCGTTCCTGACCATTATCGTGCTGTTCTGGATCATGGCCATCATGGATGGCTGGCGGGGCATCAAAGAGACCTGGCCGGCGGTGATGGTCGCAGGCGGCTCGTTCGCTATCGCCCAGTACCTCAGCTCTAACTTCCTTGGCCCGGAGCTGCCGGACATCATCTCATCGCTGGTCTCCCTGGTCTGCCTGACCCTGTTCCTCAAACGCTGGCAACCGGTGCGCATCTTCCGCTTTGGCGACATCGGCGCCTCGCAGGTGGATATGACGCTGGCCCGCACGCGCTACACCGCAGGACAAGTGATCCGCGCCTGGTCGCCGTTCCTGTTCCTGACCGCCACCGTAACCCTGTGGAGCGTGCCGCCGTTCAAAGCGCTGTTCGCGCCGGGCGGCGCGATGTATGACTTCGTCATCAATTTTTCGGTGCCGTTCCTCGACAAAATGGTCGCCCGCATGCCGCCGGTGGTCAGCGCCGCGACGCCTTACGCCGCCATCTATAAGTTTGACTGGCTGTCGGCAACCGGCACCGCCATTCTGTTCGCCGCCCTGCTGTCCATCGTCTGGCTGCGTATGAAGCCGAAAGACGCGCTGACCACCTTCGCCGGGACGCTGAAGGACCTGGCGCTGCCGATCTACTCTATCGGCATGGTGCTGGCGTTCGCCTTTATCTCCAACTACTCCGGGCTGTCGTCAACCCTGGCCCTGGCGCTGGCCCATACCGGCCACGCGTTTACCTTCTTCTCGCCGTTCCTGGGCTGGCTGGGGGTATTCCTGACCGGTTCGGACACCTCGTCTAACGCCCTGTTCGCCGCGCTGCAGGCAACGGCGGCGCAGCAGATTGGCGTCTCCGATATCCTGCTGGTCGCGGCCAATACCACCGGCGGCGTCACCGGCAAGATGATTTCCCCACAGTCGATCGCCATCGCCTGCGCCGCGGTTGGCCTGGTGGGTAAAGAGTCGGATCTGTTCCGCTTTACCGTCAAACACAGCCTGATCTTCACCTGTATGGTGGGCCTGATCACCACGCTGCAGGCCTACGTTTTAACCTGGATGATCCCGTGATAGTGATGCCTAAACGCCTGGCCGACGATGTAGCCCGTCGCGTCCGGGCGCTGATTGAAGAACAACAGCTGGAGGCGGGCATGCGACTGCCCGCCGAGCGTCAGCTCGCCGCTCAGCTCGGCGTCTCGCGCAATTCCCTGCGCGAAGCGCTGGCGATGCTGGTCAATGAAGGGGTACTGCTGAGCCGTCGAGGCGGCGGCACTTTCGTCCGCTTTCAGCATGAACCGTGGTCGGAGCAAAACATCGTCCAGCCGCTGAAGACGCTACTAGCCGATGACCCTGACTACAGCTTCGACATCCTCGAGGCCCGCCACGCCATCGAAGCCAGCACCGCGTGGCACGCGGCGATGCGGGCCACCGACGCTGATAAAGAAAAAATTCGCCTGTGCTTTGAAGCGACCCAGAGCGAAGACCCGGATATCGCCTCGCAGGCGGACGTCCGCTTCCATCTGGCCATCGCCGAAGCCTCGCATAACGTGGTGCTCCTGCAAACCATGCGCGGCTTTTTCGACCTGCTGCACTCCTCCGTCAAGCAGAGCCGTCAGCGTATGTATCTGGTGCCGCCGGTATTTGCCCGCCTGACCGAACAGCACCAGGCCGTCATGGAGGCGATTGTCGCCGGCGACGCCGAGGCGGCGCGCCAGGCGATGATGGCCCACTTAGGCTTTGTCCACGCCACCATTAAACGTTTTGATGAAGACCAGGCCCGCCAGGCGCGAATTACCCGCCTGCCCGGCGATGCTATTGATAATTCCAGGGAGAATTCGTGATGATTATTTCCGCCGCCAGCGACTATCGCGCCGCCGCCCAGCGTATCCTGCCGCCTTTCCTGTTCCACTATATCGACGGCGGGGCTTACGCCGAACATACCCTGCGCCGCAACGTGGAAGATCTCTCCGACGTGGCGTTACGCCAGCGTATTCTGCGCAATATGTCGGACCTGAGCCTCGAGACCACCCTCTTCAACGAGAAGCTGGCGATGCCGACGGCGCTGGCGCCGGTGGGGCTGTGTGGGATGTACGCCCGCCGCGGCGAAGTGCAGGCCGCCGGCGCAGCGGATGACAAAGGTATTCCGTTTACCCTCTCCACCGTTTCCGTCTGCCCAATTGAAGAGGTCGCCCCGACCATCAAGCGGCCGATGTGGTTCCAGCTGTACGTTCTGCGCGACCGCGGCTTTATGCGCAATGCGCTGGAGCGCGCTAAGGCGGCGGGTTGTTCAACGCTGGTCTTTACCGTCGATATGCCGACCCCCGGCGCCCGCTACCGCGACGCCCATTCCGGCATGAGCGGCCCGAACGCCGCCCTGCGCCGCTACTGGCAGGCGGTCACCCATCCGCAGTGGGCATGGGACGTTGGCCTCAACGGCCGTCCGCACGATCTGGGGAATATCTCCGCCTATCTCGGCCAGCCGACCGGCCTGGAGGATTACATCGGCTGGCTGGCGAATAACTTCGATCCATCGATTTCATGGAAAGACCTCGAGTGGATCCGTGATTTCTGGGACGGTCCGATGGTGATCAAAGGGATCCTCGACCCGGAGGACGCCCGCGACGCGGTGCGCTTTGGCGCCGACGGTATTGTGGTCTCCAACCACGGCGGCCGCCAGCTTGACGGCGTGCTCTCCTCCGCTCGCGCCCTGCCGGCAATTGCCGACGCCGTGAAAGGCGACATTACCATTCTCGCCGACAGCGGCATCCGCAACGGTCTCGACGTCGTGCGGATGATCGCCCTGGGCGCCGACAGCGTACTGCTGGGCCGCGCTTACCTGTACGCCCTGGCGACCCATGGCAAGCAGGGGGTGGCGAATCTGCTGAATCTAATCGAGAAAGAGATGAAGGTGGCGATGACCCTGACCGGCGCGAAAACCATCGCGGACATTAGCCGTGATTCGCTGGTGCAGAACGCGGAGGCGCTGCAGACCTTCGATGCGCTGAAGCAGCATAACGCGGCATAAGCTGCGCCGTTGTGCTCTCTCTCCTCACCCTCTCCCTCAGGGAGAGGGCCGGGGTGAGGGTTGACCAAATATCTGCTATTCTGCCCCCCGCAATTAAGGGGGCAGTATGCTGAACATCGTGTTATTCGAACCAGAGATCCCGCCGAACACCGGGAATATTATCCGCCTGTGCGCCAACACGGGCTTCAGTCTGCATATCATTGAGCCCATGGGCTTCACCTGGGACGATAAGCGCCTGAGACGCGCCGGACTGGACTATCACGAGTTCACCGCCGTGCAGCGCCACGCCGATTACACGGCATTTCTCGCCAGCGCGCAGCCGCAGCGCCTGTTCGCCCTGACCACCAAAGGAACCCCGGCGCACAGCGCGGTCAGCTATCAGGATGGCGATTTCTTGATGTTTGGTCCGGAAACCCGCGGTCTGCCGGCGAGCATTCTGGATGCCCTGCCGCCGGAGCAGAAAATTCGGATTCCGATGATGCCGGACAGCCGCAGCATGAACCTGTCGAATGCGGTGTCGGTGGTGGTGTATGAGGCCTGGCGGCAGCTGGGGTATCCCGGCGCGGTGCTGCGCAGCTAGCCTGAGCGATTCCCGGATTGCAGCGCAAGGAGCCTTATCCGGGCGACAGGCTGGCGGGATGAGATCGTAGGCCCGGTAAGCGCAGCGCCACCGGGCAAGACGTTAAATCCCGTCGCCGTACTCGAAAGTGTGGTGAATACCGTTGAAATGCTGATCCATATCCATCGCCGGCTTATCGCTCTCCGGCTTGCCGACGATGCGCGCAGGAACACCTGCGGCGGTGGTATGCGGCGGCACCGGCTGCAGCACCACTGAGCCTGCGCCGATTTTTGCCCCACGCCCGACTTCGATATTGCCGAGGATCTTCGCTCCGGCGCCAATCATCACGCCTTCGCGAATTTTCGGGTGACGGTCGCCGCTGGTTTTACCGGTACCGCCGAGGGTGACCGACTGCAGAATAGAGACGTCATCCTCAATCACCGCCGTTTCGCCAACCACAATACCGGTGGCGTGGTCGAGCATGATCCCGCGGCCGATTTTCGCCGCCGGGTGGATATCCACCTGGAAAGAGACGGAGACCTGGTTTTGCAGGAAAATCGCCAGCGCACGCCGGCCCTGCGTCCACAACCAGTGGCCGATACGATAGGCCTGCAGGGCATGGAAACCCTTCAGATAGAGCAGCGGCGTGGAGTATTTATCCACCGCCGGGTCACGCGTGCGCACCGCTTGAATATCGCAGGCGGCGGAGGCGATCATTTCCGGGTCGGCGGCGTAGGCTTCTTCCACCACTTCGCGAATGGCGATCGCCGGCATAATCGGGGAAGCCAGCTTGTTGGCCAACATATAGCTCAGTGCGCTGCCCAGATTTTCATGCTTGAGTAACGTTGCGTGGTAAAAACTGGCGAGCATTGGCTCACAGTCAGCCAGAGCCCGGGCTTCGGCTTTAATATTATTCCAGACGATATCCAGTTCTTCACACGGCATTGCATACTCCAGGCGATATGGTAATGACCTGCCAGTTCTGCGCTGGCAGGGTCATTCAGGTGACAAAGGAAAGCTAATTGCTGCTGCGCTCGTCCTTGCGGGCGCGACCCAATAAGGTCAATGCTGCCTCGCGCGCAATTTTTCCGCAATACAATACCTGATAAATTTCCTCGGTTATTGGCATTTCGACACCTAAACGCTGTGCCAGAACGCGAACTTCCTTGGTATTGCGGTAGCCTTCAACCACCTGGCCAATCTTTTCCTGGGCGCTTTGCACGTCCATCCCCTGGCCGAGCATCATGCCGAAGCGACGGTTACGGGACTGGTTGTCGGTGCAGGTGAGCACCAGGTCACCGAGGCCGGCCATCCCCATAAAGGTTTCCGGGTCGGCACCCAGCGCCGCGCCAAGGCGAGACATTTCCACCAGGCCACGGGTAATCAGCGCCGTCCGCGCATTGGCGCCGAAGCCGATGCCGTCCGACATCCCCGCCCCGATGGCGATGACGTTTTTCACCGCGCCGCCGAGTTGTACGCCGATAAAGTCCGGGTTGATGTAGACGCGGAAGCTCTTGCCGCAGTGCAGCAGGTGCTGCAGATCCTCGGCAAACTGCGGATCCGTCGCCGCCAGCGAAATCGCCGTCGGCAGGCCGGCGGCCAGCTCTTTGGCGAAGGTTGGCCCGGAGATTACCGCCAGCGGGATATCATCGCCCAGCGCTTCACGCGCCACGTCCTGCAGCAGACGACCGGTTTCGGCCTCAAGGCCTTTGGTCGCCCACACCAGACGCGCGTCAGGACGCATCAGCGGTTTAATCTGGCGTAACACCTGACCAAACACATGGCTTGGCACCACCACCAGAATATCGCGGCTGGCGGCCAGCGCGGTGGCCAGGTCGCTTTCAAGATGCAGCGTATCCGGGAAAGGCACATCGGGAAGGAACGCGGCGTTGCAGCGATCGTGTTGCAGCGTCGCGATATGTTTCGGGTCATGGCCCCAGAGCACAACGTGGTGGCCATTTCTTGCCAGGGTGATGGCAAGAGCGGTGCCGTAAGAGCCGGCACCGATCACAGTCATTGCAGCATTAAGTGCGTTCATCAGGCATCCTGATGTTGTTCAGCACCTTCGCCAGCCTGCTGCTGCAGATAGTTCATAAACAGCGCGTCGAAGTTCACTGGCGCAAGGTTAAGTTGCGGGAAGGTACCGCGGGAAACCAGGCTGGTGATGCACTCGCGCGCGTACGGGAACAGAATGTTCGGGCAGTATGCGCCAAGGCAGTGCGCCATCTGGGTGCCTTCGATGCCGTCGATGGAGAAAATACCGCCCTGCTGTACTTCGCAAAGGAACGCGGTCTCTTCGCCCAGCGCGGCGGTCACGGTTACACGCAGCACCACTTCATAAACGCCTTCAGCCAGCTGGGTGGAGGCGGTATCCAGATCAAGTTTAACTTCCGGCTGCCAGTCTTTCTGGAAAACTTGCGGCGCGTTCGGCGCTTCAAAAGAGATATCTTTGGTATAGATACGCTGGATCTGGAAGGTCATTTCGGTGCTGTTTTGTTCTGACATAGTAAAACCCTTTCGTGTTGTCCTTAAATACGCGCTTCCGGCAGGGAAAGCGCGCAAAAATTAGCGCAAGAGGGGATCAAGTCCACCACGTGAATCAAGCGCATACAAGTCGTCACAGCCGCCAATGTGCTGCGCATCAATAAAAATCTGCGGAACCGTCGTCCGTCCGCTGCGCTGGATCATCTCCTCACGCTTCGCGGCATCGCCATCGATCGGCAACTCATGGAACGTTACGCCTTTGCTGTTCAGCAGCGCTTTCGCGCGGATGCAGAACGGGCAGGTCGCTTTGGTGTAGATCTCAATATTGGCCATGACTTCACTCCTGTTATTACCCTGAGGGTTTTACGCCGCAGCCTGTGTTCCCCTCACGTCAGGCGCGACGGGGAAAACGCGGCGGCATCACCACGCGGGGTAAGTTATTTGCCGCGTACCAGAGGGAGGTTTTCGCCGCTCCAGCCAGCAATGCCCTCTTTCAGTACAAAGACTTTTTCAAACCCGGCTTTGTTCAGCGCGTTGGCTGGCTCTTGCGCCTGCATGCCGGAACCGTCTACCACAATAATGGGTTGCGATTTGTGTTTTTCCAACTCGCCGACGTTATTCGCTTTGATATCGCTGGGCAGCAGGTTGATGGCGCCGGCAATATGGCCTTTACGGAAATCGTCACGCTGACGCAGGTCGACCACTACCGCGTCTTCTTTATTGATAAGACGCGTCGCTTCACCACGGGTGATGACTTTAACTTTCGACATCAGGCCCTTGAAGGTGGTGAACAGCACCGCCCCCAGCAGCGCGATCCACGCGATGCTCAGAACAGGGTGACGGCCGATGAATTGCATAATTTCTTGCATGGGGGGTTACAACTCCCGACTAAGTGAGAAAAAAACCAGGAAAGGAGTATACCTGTGCCTTGTGGCAATTACAGCCAGTGAGCGCGATGTAATGTATTTTCTGCGGGCGGCGGCGAAAAAAAGCCGTTCTCGCTGACGCGCCACGGACTGGCCGCTCCCTTTCTTTGATCTTTCACGGGGATTTAAACGATTCAGCTGTAGTAAAATTACGCAAAATTTCTGTCTTTGAGCATGAGGTTGTCGCAATGTCGGTTACTAAAAAACCTATGGTACTGGTGATTCTGGATGGCTACGGCTATCGCGAAGACCAACAGGATAACGCCATTTACAGCGCTAAAACGCCGGTAATGGACGCCCTGTGGGCCAAACGTCCGCATACCCTGATCGATGCATCCGGCCTGGAAGTTGGCCTGCCGGACCGTCAGATGGGGAACTCCGAAGTGGGTCACGTCAACCTGGGCGCCGGTCGTATCGTCTATCAGGACCTGACCCGTCTCGATGTGGAAATTAAAGAACGCACCTTCTTCGCCAACCCGGTACTGACCGCCGCGGTCGATAAAGCGGTTGCCGCCAGCAAAGCGGTACATATCATGGGTCTGATGTCGCCAGGCGGCGTCCACAGCCACGAAGATCACATCATGGCGATGGTGGAGCTGGCGGCAGAGCGCGGCGCTGAGAAGATCTACCTGCACGCCTTCCTCGACGGCCGTGATACGCCGCCGCGCAGCGCGGAAAAAACGCTGGCGACATTCGAAGCCAAATTTGCCGCGCTGGGCAAAGGCCGCATCGCGTCGCTCATCGGCCGCTACTACGCCATGGACCGCGACAACCGCTGGGATCGCGTTGAGCAGGCCTATGACCTGATGACCCTGGCGAAAGGCGAATTCCAGGCCGATACCGCCGTCGCCGGTCTGCAGGCTGCCTACGCCCGTGACGAAAACGACGAGTTCGTGAAAGCGACCGTGATCCGCGCCGCCGGCCAGGCCGATGCGGCGATGGAAGATGGCGATGCGCTGATCTTCATGAACTTCCGTGCTGACCGCGCGCGCGAAATCACCCGCGCCTTCGTCAACGCCGACTTCGACGGCTTTGCGCGTAAGAAAGTGGTTAACCTCGACTTCGTGATGCTCACCGAATATGCCGCCGACATCAAAGTGGCCTGCGCCTACCCGCCCGCCTCGCTGGCCAATACCTTCGGCGAGTGGATGGCCAAGCACGATAAAACCCAGCTGCGCATCTCCGAAACTGAAAAATACGCCCACGTCACCTTCTTCTTCAACGGCGGCGTAGAAGAGCCGTTCAAAGGCGAAGAGCGGATTCTGATTAATTCGCCGAAAGTAGCGACCTACGATCTGCAGCCGGAAATGAGCTCCGCCGAGCTGACCGAGAAACTGGTCGCGGCCATCAAAGGCGGCCAGTACGACACTATCATCTGTAACTACCCGAACGGCGATATGGTTGGCCATACCGGGGTGATGGAAGCCGCCGTAAAAGCCGTTGAAGCGCTGGATCACTGCATCGATCAGGTAGCGCAGGCGGTGGAATCCGTTGGCGGTCAGCTGCTGATCACCGCCGACCACGGTAACGCCGAGCAGATGCGCGACCCGGCCACCGGTCAGGCGCACACCGCCCACACCAACCTGCCGGTTCCGCTGATCTACGTCGGTAACAAAGCGGTTAAAGCGGTCAATGGCGGCAAACTTTCCGACATCGCCCCAACCATGCTGTCGCTGATGGGAATGGAAATCCCGCAAGAGATGACTGGCAAGCCGCTGTTCATCGTGGAATAATCCTTCCCCATGAGGGGAAAGGCGACGTATTCAACTACATGGATCGCAACGGCAGTTCGATCCGTCCTTTACGCCAGCGCGCTCAGCGCTGGCGTATTACTGTGCGCGTCATCTGCGCACGCCGACGATCGCGATCAGCTTAAGTCCATCCAGGCCGACATCGCCGCCAGGCAGCGGGCGATTAAGCAACAGCAGCAGCAGCGCGCAAGCCTGCTCGCCCAGCTCAAAGCGCAGGAAGAAGCGATCGCCGCCGCGGCCCGCAAACTGCGCGAAACCCAGGACAACCTGAACCAGCTCAATAAGCAGATTGACGAAATGAACGCCTCTCTCGCCAAGCTGGAGCGCCAGCGCGCGTCTCAGGAGCGTAACCTCGCCGCGCAGCTTGACGCCGCGTTCCGCCAGGGGCCGCATACCGGCATCCAGATGGTGCTGAGCGGTGAAGAGGGCCAGCGCAATCAGCGGATGCAGGTCTACTTCAGCTATTTCAACCAGGCCCGTCAGGAAACCATCGCGGAACTGAAGAAAACGCGCGAAGAGATGGCGGTGCAAAAGTCGATGCTCGAAGAGAAGCAGAGCCAGCAGCAGACGCTGGTCTACGAGCAAAAAGCTCAGCAGGCGAAGCTGGAGCAGGCGCGTAACGAACGGAAAAAGACCCTTTCCGGACTGGAATCCTCCATTCAGCAAGGTCAGCAACAGTTAAGTGAATTGCGGGCTAACGAATCGCGCCTACGCGGTCGTATCGCCCAGGCGGAGGCTGCCGCCAAAGCCCGAGCCGATCGGGAAGCACGCGATGCGCAGGCGGTGCGCGACCGCCAGCAGGAAGCATCGCGCAAAGGCACCACCTATAAACCAACGGAAAGCGAGCGTTCGCTGATGTCACGCACCGGCGGGCTGGGCTCGCCGCGCGGTCAGGCGTTCTGGCCGGTTCGCGGTCCGCTCCTTCATCGATATGGCGAACAGCTGCAAGGTGAACTACGTTGGAAAGGGATGGTTATCGCCGCGTCTGAAGGCACCGAAGTCAGAGCCATTGCCGATGGTCGGGTCATTCTGGCCGACTGGCTGCAGGGCTATGGTCTGGTGGTGGTGGTCGAGCATGGCAAAGGCGACATGAGCCTGTATGGCTATAACCAAAGCGCGCTGGTCAGCGTCGGTACGCAGGTGCGTGCCGGTCAGCCTATCGCGCTCGTAGGCAGCAGCGGCGGTCAGGGCCGTCCGTCGCTCTATTTCGAAATTCGCCGCCAGGGTCAGGCGGTCAATCCACAGCCGTGGTTGGGAAGATAAGTTTTGCTTCAATTTCGCGCAATTGCTCTTGCCGTAGCCGGTTCGCTGGCTCTGGCGGCGCCAGCGTTCGCTGGCAAACTCTCCATCGTTATTGACGATTTTGGCTACCGCCCGCAGACCGAAAATCAGGTGCTGGCGCTGCCGTCCACTATCTCCGTCGCCGTGCTGCCGAACGCGCCGCACGCCCGGGAAATGGCCACGAAAGCGCATAATCTGGGCCATGAAGTGCTCATCCACCTGCCGATGGCGCCGCTCAGCAAACAGCCGCTGGAAAAAGACACCCTGCGTCCCGAAATGAGCAGCGAGGAGATCGAGCGCATCATTCGCGAAGCTTACGGCAAAGTCCCCTACGCCGTCGGGCTGAATAACCATATGGGCAGCGCGATGACCTCCAACCTGTTTGGCATGCAGAAGGTGATGCAGGCCCTGGAGCGCTACAATCTCTATTTTCTCGACAGCGTGACCATCGGCAATACCCAGGCCATGCGCGCCGCGCAGGGCACCGGGGTGAAGGTGATTAAGCGCAAGGTGTTTCTTGACGATACGCAGAATGAAGCCGATATCCGCACCCAGTTCAACCGCGCCATCGCCCTGGCGCGACGTAACGGTTCTGCGATAGCCATTGGCCATCCGCATCCGACGACGGTGCGGGTGCTGCAGCAGATGGTCTATAACCTGCCGCCGGATATCACGCTGGTGCGCCCGAGCAGCCTGCTCAACGAGCCGCAGGTCGACAATTCGACGCCAAACTACGCTCAGCCGCCCGCGCAACAAACGGCGCCGCAGCAGCAGAAGCCGCGTAATCCGTTCCACGGCGTGAAGTATTGCAAGCCGAAGCGCCCGCTGGAGCCCGTGAACGCCAGCCGCTTCTTCACTATCCTCAGCGACAGCATCAGCCAGAGCGCGCTGGTCCAGTACTATCGCCTCAAATGGCAGGGCTGGGACAATCCCGGCAACTAGACCACTCAGGGGTCCGTTCGCTTTTGCGCGACGGGCGCCTGGTTATCTTCGTGGGCGTACCACGCCTTAAAATATTTGAGAAAGCTATAAAACGTGGCGTACAGGCCGGTGACCACGCCGACTTTGCCATAGCGCCACGCCCCGCTGAACAGATACCATTTAAAGAAAGCGCCAATCGCGCTGACGATCCCCCGCGCCAGCGAAGGTTTGATCTGCTGGTGCTTCACCAGCCGGGTGGTATAGCTGTTCAGCTTATTAAACACTTCATGCAGCGAATAAAAGGTGTCATGGCGTACAAAGCCCGGCAGCCTGACGGATCGCGCGTGTCCAACCACCTGGTCATCCACCGGCCGGTCGTTAAATCGCGCCTGCTGGCGGTTAAAGAGGCGCACCGGGTAATCCGGCGAGGAAATGGGGTAGATCGTCCGCACCTGCTTGCCGAGGACAAACCAGTAGCGCGGCAAACGCCAGGCGCATGCCGGGTCAGGCTCCTCCCCCGCTTTTAACGCCTGAATGGCCGACACGACGTCGTTATCAAGAATTTCATCGCTGTCCATGCACAGCACCCAGTCATGGCTGGCCAGCCCAATGGCATAGTTCATCTGCGCGCCGTGGGCTTTATAGGCATGGTGATGGACGGTGAGACCAAACTGCTGACAAATAGAGACCGTTTCGTCGGTGCTACCGGAGTCGACGACAATACACTCATCGGCCACCCTCAGCAGCGGGGGCAGCACCTCCATGAGCAGACGTGCAGAGTTACAGGTCAGTAAGCATACGGAGAGTTTAAGCATGATAGTTACAAAGTTAAACCGCGACTAAACACACTGTATAAGCGAATAACCGTAAAATCGATGTAGAAATTGTGCGCTTGATATTAAGCAGGCTAAAAATGTTATCCAAATCTAAATTAAGGCGCCCGCAGGCGCCTTTTTTGCTGGTTTTTACAACAGACCGGAGGCGTTATTCCCAGCTCAGAACCACTTTACCGGACTGGCCGGAGCGCATGGCGTCAAAACCCTTCTGGAAGTCGTCAATGCCGAAGCGGTGGGTGATGATCGGTGAAAGATCCAGACCAGACTGGATCAGCGCCGCCATCTTGTACCAGGTTTCGAACATCTCGCGGCCGTAGATCCCTTTGATAAACAGCCCCTTAAAGATGACCTTGGTCCAGTCAATGGACATATCTGACGGTGGAATACCCAGCATCGCGATACGACCGCCGTGGTTCATGGTATCCAGCATGCTGCGGAACGCCGGCGGCGCGCCGGACATCTCCAGGCCCACGTCGAAACCTTCGGTCATCCCCAGCTCGGCCATCACGTCATTGAGGTTCTCTTTCGCCACGTTCACCGCGCGAGTGACGCCCATTTTGCGCGCCAGCTCAAGACGGTACTCGTTAACGTCAGTGATCACCACATTACGCGCGCCGACGTGTTTCGCCACCGCCGCCGCCATCACGCCGATCGGGCCGGCGCCGGAGACCAGCACGTCTTCCCCCACCAGATCGAAGGAGAGCGCAGTGTGCACAGCGTTGCCGAACGGGTCGAAGATAGACGCCAGGTCATCAGAGATATTGTCGGGGATTTTAAAGGCGTTAAAGGCCGGGATCACCAGATACTCGGCAAAGCAGCCCGGGCGGTTGACGCCCACGCCGATGGTGTTGCGGCACAGGTGGGTACGGCCCGCGCGGCAGTTACGGCAGTGGCCGCAGGTGATATGCCCTTCGCCGGAGACGCGGTCGCCAATCTTAAAGCCGCGCACTTCCTGGCCAATCCCCACCACTTCGCCGACATATTCGTGCCCGACCACCATCGGTACCGGAATAGTCTTCTGCGACCACTCATCCCAGTTGTAGATGTGCACGTCGGTCCCGCAAATGGCGGTCTTGCGGATTTTAATCAGCAGATCGTTATGGCCGACTTCCGGTTCCGGTACGTCGGTCATCCAGATGCCTTCTTCCGCTTTCAGTTTGGATAACGCTTTCATCTCACACCCTTATTAGGCGATGACGCCCAGTTGTTTACCGATGCGGGTAAAGGCTTCCACCGCACGCTCAATTTGTTCAGGGGTATGCGCCGCCGACATCTGGGTGCGAATACGCGCCTGGCCTTTCGGTACCACCGGATAGAAGAAGCCGGTGACATAGATCCCTTCTTTCTGCAGCTCGCGGGCAAAGTTCTGCGCCACCACCGCTTCGCCCAGCATCACCGGAATGATGGCGTGGTCGGCGCCCGCCAGGGTGAAGCCTGCCGCGGTCATTTTTTCACGGAACAGACGCGCGTTGGCCCACAGGCGATCGCGCAGGTCTGCACCCTCTTCGACCATCTCCAGCACTTTGATGGAGGCGGCCACGATGGCCGGCGCCAGAGAGTTGGAGAACAGATACGGACGGGAACGCTGGCGCAGCCACTCGACCACCTCTTTGCGTGCGGCAGTGTAGCCGCCGGAGGCGCCGCCCAGCGCTTTACCCAGCGTGCCGGTGATAATGTCGACGCGACCCATCACGTCGCAGTATTCGTGGGAGCCGCGGCCGTTTTCGCCGACGAAGCCGACGGCGTGGGAGTCATCGACCATCACCAGCGCATCGTATTTATCCGCCAGATCGCATACGCCTTTCAGGTTGGCGATCACGCCGTCCATCGAGAAGACGCCGTCGGTGGCGATTAACACGTGACGCGCCCCGGCGTCGCGGGCTTCTTTCAGGCGCGCTTCCAGCTCCTGCATGTCGTTGTTGGCATAGCGGAAGCGTTTCGCTTTACACAGGCGTACGCCGTCGATGATAGAGGCATGGTTCAGGGCGTCGGAGATAATGGCGTCTTCCGGGCCGAGCAGCGTTTCAAACAGGCCGCCGTTGGCGTCGAAGCAAGAGGAGTAGAGGATCGCGTCTTCCATACCTAGGAAATCCGCCAGCTTCTTCTCCAGCTGCTTGTGCGTATCCTGGGTGCCGCAGATGAAGCGTACCGAGGCCATCCCGAAGCCGTGGCTGTCCATACCGGATTTCGCCGCGTCGATCAGCGCCGGGTGGTTGGCCAGACCCAGATAGTTATTGGCGCAGAAGTTAATCACGTGGCTGTCGCCGACGGTAATGTCCGCCTGCTGCGCCGAGGTGATGATGCGCTCTTCTTTAAACAAGCCTTCGGCCCGAGCGGTCTCCAGATTGCTAGTTAACTGTTTGTAGAAATCACCACGCATTGCAACTCTCCAGATTCGGCAAAATTTGGCACATATTACCCAAAGCTATACGCTGATACGAGATGATGCATGCCTGAATGAATTATTTGCAGCATAAATCACGTCAGCCCAGCACCTTATTCTGCGAATGGCTGTAGGCTTGCTCATGTGGTGATATGATATGAGCATTCATGTCCGGATTGTCTCCGGGCTCTCAACTTCAAAGGTACAGTTATGATCATCGTAACCGGCGGCGCAGGCTTTATCGGCAGCAACATCGTTAAAGCGCTGAACGACAAGGGCATTACCGACATTCTGGTTGTCGACAATCTGAAAGACGGCACCAAGTTTGTGAACCTGGTTGACCTGAACATCGCTGACTACATGGATAAAGAAGACTTTCTGATCCAGATTATGGCAGGCGAAGAGTTCGGCGACATTGACGCTATCTTCCACGAAGGCGCGTGCTCTTCCACCACGGAGTGGGACGGCAAGTACATGATGGACAACAACTATCAGTACTCCAAAGAGCTGCTGCACTACTGCCTGGAGCGCGAAATTCCGTTCCTGTACGCCTCTTCGGCAGCCACCTACGGTGGACGCACCAGCGATTTCATCGAGTCCCGCGAGTACGAGCAGCCGCTGAACGTCTACGGCTACTCCAAATTCCTGTTCGATGAATACGTCCGTCAGATCCTGCCTGAAGCCAATTCGCAGATCGTCGGCTTCCGCTACTTCAACGTCTACGGGCCGCGCGAAGGCCACAAAGGCAGCATGGCGAGCGTCGCTTTCCACCTCAACACCCAGCTGAATAATGGCGAAAGTCCGAAACTGTTCGAAGGCAGCGACGGCTTCAAGCGCGACTTCGTCTACGTCGGCGACGTGGCTGACGTCAACCTGTGGTTCTGGGAAAACGGCGTTTCCGGCATCTTCAACCTCGGCACCGGCCGCGCGGAATCCTTCCAGGCCGTCGCCGATGCGACCCTGGCGTACCACAAAAAAGGCAGCATCGAGTACATCCCGTTCCCGGACAAACTGAAAGGCCGCTACCAGGCGTTCACCCAGGCGGATCTGACTAACCTGCGTAAAGCGGGCTATGACAAACCGTTCAAAACCGTTGCCGAAGGCGTAACGGAGTATATGGCCTGGCTGAATCGGGGCGCGTAAGAGATAACATGAAAATTCTGGTGGTAGGCCCGTCTTGGGTGGGCGACATGATGATGTCGCAAAGTCTTTATCGTACGCTCAGGGCGCGCTATCCCCAGGCGATTATCGACGTGATGGCGCCTGCCTGGTGCCGTCCGTTGTTATCGCGCATGCCGGAAGTGAACGAAGCGATCCCGATGCCGCTGGGCCACGGCGCGCTGGCTATCGGCGAACGCCGCAAGCTCGGGCACAGCCTGCGCGAGCGTCGCTACGATCGCGCTTACGTGCTGCCGAACTCGTTTAAATCGGCATTAGTCCCCTTCTTTGCCAACATCCCGCTGCGCACCGGCTGGCGCGGCGAGATGCGCTACGGCCTGCTCAACGACGCCCGGGTGCTGGACAAAGACGCCTGGCCGCTGATGGTGGAACGCTACGTGGCGCTGGCCTACGACAACGGCGTGATGCGCTGCGCCAAAGATCTGCCGCAGCCGCTGCTGTGGCCGCAGCTGCAGGTCAACGAAGGGGAAAAGTCGCAGGCCTGCAGCGCCTTTAACCTGTCCAACGATCGGCCGATCATCGGCTTCTGCCCCGGCGCGGAGTTCGGCCCGGCAAAACGCTGGCCGCACTATCACTATGCTGCGCTGGCGAAAAAGCTCATCGACGATGGTTATCAGATCGCGCTATTTGGCTCGGCAAAAGATAACGAGGCCGGCAAAGAGATCATCGCCGCCCTCAGCAGCGAGCAGCAGGCCTGGTGCCGGAATCTGGCGGGTGAAACCCAGCTGGAGCAGGCGGTGATCCTGATTGCCGCCTGTAAAGCGGTGGTGACTAACGATTCGGGGCTGATGCACGTCGCCGCGGCGCTGGACCGCCCGCTGGTGGCGCTGTATGGCCCGAGCAGTCCGGACTTTACCCCGCCGCTGTCGCATAAAGCGCGCGTGATCCGCCTGATTAGCGGCTACCACAAAGTGCGCAAAGGCGATGCCGCCGAAGGCTATCATCAGAGCCTGATCGACATTACGCCAGAGCGCGTCCTGCAAGAGCTGAATGAATTGTTGACGGATAAAACCGGACACGAGGAAGCGTAGCGGATGCGGGTATTGATTGTAAAAACCTCATCGATGGGCGACGTGCTGCACACGCTGCCCGCGCTGACCGACGCCGCGCAGGCTATCCCCGGCATCCGCTTCGACTGGGTAGTGGAAGAAGGCTTCGCGCAGATCCCCTCCTGGCATGAAAGCGTCGAGCGGGTGATCCCGGTGGCGATCCGCCGCTGGCGTAAAGCCTGGTTCTCCGCGCCGATCAAAGCGGAGCGTAAAGCCTTTCGCGAGGTCGTCCAGGCGGTAAAGTATGACGCCATCATCGACGCCCAGGGGCTGGTGAAAAGCGCTGCGCTAGTCACCCGCCTGGCGCACGGCGTCAAGCATGGTATGGACTGGCAAACGGCCCGCGAGCCGCTGGCCAGCCTGTTTTACAACCGCCGCCACCACATTGCGAAACAGCAGCACGCCGTGGAACGTACCCGCGAGCTGTTCGCCAAAAGTCTCGGCTACGCGAAACCCCAAACCCAGGGGGATTACGCCATTGCGCGCCATTTCCTGCAGCACGAGGCTAGCGCTGCCGCCCCCTATCTGGTGTTCCTGCACGCCACCACCCGCGACGATAAGCACTGGCCGGAAAACCGCTGGCAGGAGCTGCTCGATCTGCTGGCCGACAGTGGCGTCCGCATTAAGCTGCCGTGGGGCGCCCCGCACGAAGAGGCGCGGGCGAAGCGGCTGGCGGAAGGCCGGGAGTATGTTGAAGTGCTGCCGCGCATGAGCCTTGAGCAGGTAGCGCAGGTTCTGGCCAGCGCCCGGGCCGTCGTCTCGGTCGATACCGGCCTCAGTCATCTGACCGCCGCGCTGGATAAACCGAACTTCACGCTTTACGGCCCGACCGATCCGGGGCTGATTGGCGGATACGGTAAAAACCAGCACATCGTGCGGCCGGAAAACAGCGCCAGCACCGGCGATATTACCGCCAGCCAGGTTCATCTTCTTCTGCACAATCAGGGGCTGCTCTGATGGGATCCCTGTTTAAGCAGATCTATCGCTACACCCGCCCTCGCGCTTATCGTCACAATGAAAATCTGTGGCCTTTTACCCGCATCACTCGCGCGCCGAGCGGCGAAATCAGCGCCTTGCGCTATAAAGGGAAAACGGTGCCGCTGGTCAGCCTGAGCGCGCTGAAAAACAGCATGCAGGGTGAAGTCCTGCTGACCGCCACCGGCCCTTCGACCCGCAATATCGATTTTTCCCTGTTGTCGAAAACGATCCCAGTGATGGGCGTCAATGGCGCCTGGCATCTTGCCGACCGCCTGCACTTTTCGCTCTATACCATCGTCGACATGGAGTTTTTCGATAAGAAGCCGGACATTATCCGCGCTATCGTCAGCCAACCGGACATTCTGCTGTTCACCACCATGCATGGGATCGCCAAAATCGTCGATCGCTATCCGGACGCGCTGCGCTGCCGTTTGGCGTTGATTGAGGACGGTTGCTATAAGATTTACCAGCCTAAAGTCGCCAGCGAAGCGATAAAGCGCACTTACCAGCAGAATACGGCGATGTGCTTTCATCCCCAGCGCCCGGATATCTGTTTTAGCACCGATATTCGCCAGGGCGTCTTCGATGCCGGTACGGTGGTCTACTGGGCGCTGCAAGTTCTCGCCTGGCTGGGCTTCAATACTATCCTGGTGAGCGGCCTGGATATGACCAATTTTAACCAGCCGCGATTCTACGAAACACAACAAGAAAAATTGCCTTCTTACCTGGCAACAAAAGTGGATACCCTCGTCATGCCCTCCTTTGCGCATGCCGCGCAGGTACTGCAGCAACGCCAGATCCGGGTGATTAATTTTTCCCCAGAAAGCGCTGTACCGGATACTATTTTCGAAAAGGTTGCGTTTAATGAGTACTTTAAAAGTGAGTAACTTCGCCCGACAGGGTTACTCGATTGTCTTTCCTTTGTTTTTATTTTTCAGCGCGATTTTTTGTATGTCCACCCGGACCAATAATCTGCTGCATTTATCGATCCTGCTGCTGTTGCTGTCGCTGGTACGCCAGGAAAATCGCCAGGCGCTGGCCGACGTGTTACGCGAGCAGTGGCAGACCTGGACGCTGCTGGCGGCCTTCTTTACCTATTACGCCCTCAGTAACCTGTGGGGCCATACGCCGCAGCATATTGATTCGCCGATCACCCACGGTGTGTATCTGACGGGCTATCTGTTGCTGATGGCGATGCTGCTTAGCGACGAACGAACCCGCCGCCTGGCCATGCTGGCGGTGGTTGGCGGGATCACCGTGCTCTCGCTGTGGACGCTGATGTTCGACCACACGCTGGTCCTCACCGAACGAGCGGTCTCCCCCGAGAACCCCGGGCCAACAAACGTTATCGACCTTGCCGGATACTGCGGCATCGGCATCTTAATCTGCGGCATGCTACTGAAAGAAAAAGCCAGCCACTGGCTCTATCTGCCGGTGGCCATCATGCTGGTGATGATGCTGCTGACCCAAAGCCGCGGGCCGATCATCGCCCTGGTGCTGGCGGTCGGCTGTACGCTGCACCTGCACGTCTTCACCCGCCGCAACCTGCTGATCGCCGCGGCGCTGGCCGTGCTGGTGGCTCTGCTTTTGGTCATGACGCCGGTGGGCGACATGCTGCTCGCCCGTTTCGAAGAGTTGGGCACCCAAAGCGGGCTGCGTCTGAGTATCTGGCACCATACGCTGTCGGAGATGGCCAGCCAGCCCTGGCTGGGACGCGGTTTCAGCTATGAACTGGATTTCATCAACTACAGCGGCGAACACATCACCACCACCCACAGCGTGTATATGGGCGCGCTGCTGAAAGGCGGCATCGTGGGTTTACTGCTGCTGCTGGCGGTCATTGCCTGCGGACTCTGGCAGGCGTGGCGCAAGCGCCGCTCCGACAGCCGCTACAGTCTGGCGATCCTGTTTTACGCTCTGGTGTTTATGGCCTCGCAGGGGATGTTTATCATCAGCAACCCCCGGGAGACCTGGGTGCTGTTCTGGCTGCCGCTGGGCATTGCGCTCAGCAAAGGGCTGGCGGAAAAGCGTTAACAAAAAAGGGCCGCTGACGGCCCTTTTTTATAGTCACTTTTATATTAACTGCGGGCGGCGACCAGCCGGTCGGCCTGCTCTTTAATCACCGGCCACACCGACTCAATCGCCACATCGGCGACATTCGCTTCTTCACAGACGATCTGCCTCGCTTTGTCATAGCCCGGCGCCCAAATATGATAGCCGGGCAGCCCGGTATCCTTGAGTTTACGTTTGTTATAGACCGCCACCATCGGTTTATCGAAGGCGCGGGCGATATGCACGATCGAGGTGTCCGGCGTAATGACTAAATCACAGCTGCGGATCACCTCCACGGCGGAGTTGATGGTGCTGTCGGCGATGTACAGCGCCATATCCAGCCCCAGCTGCTGAATCTTCTCACTGCGCCCCACCATCACGATACAGACCCGGTAAGGCAGAGCATGTAGCCGCTCGACCAGGGTCGCCACCTGATGACGACAGAAGTCTTTATCTTCGGAGGCGGTAAAAGGGTTAATGGCGATGCGCAGTGCGACCTCTCCGGCCTGGGAAAGCAAGCGCGCCACCTTCTCCCGCTCATGGCGACAGCCAGGGAGATGATAGTCGTATGGCTGGTCGTCAACGACGCCAAAAAGCTTCACCACCTGTTTATAGCGCTGGGAAATATGGCTGTTGCTGTCAAAAAAAGCGATCGAATGATCGTAAAGTTTATAGGGCTCTTTATTAAACCCAATCACGCTGGTCGCCCGTAAATCGGCGAGTAATTTAAAACGTTCATAGCTGGTCACGTCATCAAAATCGATAACCGCATCAAAACCCGCCGCCCGTAACGTATTTAAGGGCATGCGTGGTCGATATAAATATACTTGCTCGATGAATTCTGAGCCGGCTAATATTTCGCAGCATATTGGTCCGGTTAACACCGAAACCTGATATCCCCGTTCGGCCAGTATTCTGGCGCAGCCGGTGGTCACCACCATATCGCCGACTTTATCGTCCAGACGCAATAGCAGCACGCGGCGCACGGGGACCGGGTCGAAGGGTTTGCGCGCCGGCTTATTTCTGTATCGATAGTTAATTAAATTAAATTTAATGCCGCGGAAAAAAGCGTTCTTTTTCCGCGTCAATTGTTTAAGGATACGCATACGGTACCTTGAGCTGTGTTAGCGCTGTGTGATTTTCCGCTGGTAATATTCTGCCAACGTCATGCCCTTCACCTGCGGCGCCAGCCAGCTAAAAAAGGCTTCAAGGTCAGCGTATAAACGCTCAATATCCCGTTCATTCTGGAACGTGGGGCTGCCGCCGGGCATATACTCTGAAGAGTGGAGCATATATTCCACGTAGTCATTGCCCTGCGTCAACGTTTGTTCGACGACTTTTTTCATCGTCTCCACGTTGCCGCCCATCGGACGCAGCCAGTGTACGGAGGGAGAACGCACTTTGCCGCGCAGGCGGTCGTAGCCCTGCTTCACGCTGTTCATCCACGCGGAGTGCTTGTACTGAATGCTCATCGGCACTTCCAGCAGCGGCGAGTGGCCTTCGCGGCTGATGTCATTTTCATCGAGAAAATAGGCATGCTGCGGGAAGCGGCGATAATCGGTCCCGCCATCGCCCTGCGGCGCCCCCTTGGCGGTCTTCCAGTTCACCCGTGGGGTCACCGAGCAATCCACCTGATAACCGTGCTCCACCAGCAGACGCGCATAGCGCTCGTCAAAGGCCCAGCGCCCGGCGCGATGGCTAACCATTTTGGTCTGGAAGGTGTCCTCCAGCAGATGCGTCATATAGTCGACCTTTTCACGCATCATGGCATCGCTGTATTCAATGAGATAAGGCTTATGCCGCCAGTCGTCGGCGGTCAGCGGCTCGGTCGGCGGGCTGTTCCAGGCATGCAAATGCATACCGACTTCCGCGGTGCCGCGGGCAATCACGTCTCTGGCGAATTCGATATAAAAGGGGTCGATGGCCATTTCATAGTTGGTCAAATAGACCGGTTTAAAGCCATACTTTTCGCAAAGCTGCTGAAAACGCGGGAGATAACGCGCATTCTCGGTGGTGATGCTGTCATGTTTTTGCCAGAGGTTATCGCCCTCTGTATCAATCGTGATGAGAAATGCGGGATTGTGCACGAAAACGTCCTCAGGCCATACGTATCGGGTCATGGTAGAGCAATACAACGCTTCTCTCAATCTGTCTGATCCCCTAGAATCGGAACCCTTATCCTGGATGAAGAACAGAGTATGACGCCTGAAACCCTCTCCCGCAGCCCCTTGAACCCGGCGCGGATCCTGGTCATTAAGCTGCGCCATCATGGCGACATGCTGCTGATCACCCCGCTTATTCACGCGCTGAAACAGCAGTACCCCGCCGCCTGCGTGGATGTCCTGCTGTATGAAGAGACCCGGGATATGCTCGCCGCCAACCCCGATATTCACCAAATTTATGGTCTCGACCGCCGCTGGAAAAAGCAGGGGAAAAAGCATCAGTTGAAGATGCAATGGCAGCTCATTCAGACGCTGCGCCAGCAGCGATACGATATGGTGCTTAACCTTGCCGACCAGTGGCCGAGCGCGATTATCAGCAAACTGACCGGCGCCGCGACGCGGATCGGCTTTGATTTTCCGAAGCGTCGCCACCCGTTCTGGCGCTATTGCCACACCGCGCTGGCCGCCACCCAACAGCATAATCAGCTGCATACGGTACAGCAGAATCTCTCTATCCTCGCTCCGCTCGGTATCCAGTTGAACGACGCGCCGGCGCGGATGGGCTACAGCGAAGCAGACTGGGCCACCAGCCGCGCCCTGCTGCCGGAGGACTTCCGGGATAACTACATCGTCATCCAGCCAACGTCGCGTTGGTTCTTTAAATGCTGGCGCGAAGATCGGATGAGCGCCCTGATCAACGCGCTGTCCGCCGAAGGGTACGCGGTGGTGCTCACCTCCGGCCCCGACGACAGAGAGAAGCAGATGGTGGAGACTATCATCGCCGGCTGTCCGCAGGCGCGGCTGCACTCTTTAGCCGGTCAGTTAACGCTGCGCCAGCTGGCGGCGGTGATCGATCACGCCCGGCTGTTTATCGGCGTCGACTCGGTGCCGATGCATATGGCAGCGGCTCTCGGCACCCCGCTGGTCGCCCTGTTCGGCCCCTCGAAGCTGACCTTCTGGCGTCCGTGGCAGGCGAAAGGCGAGGTGATCTGGGCCGGCGACTTCGGACCGCTGCCCGACCCGGACGCCATCAACACCAACACCGACGAACGTTATCTCGATTTAATTCCTACCGACGCCGTGATCGCGGCGGCGAAAAAGGTACTGGCATGAGTAAATTCAGGCTGGCTCTGGTGCGGCAGAAGTACCGCCCGGACGGCGGCGCAGAACGGTTTGTCTCCCGCGCGCTGGAAGCCCTCGACAGCAGTCATCTGCAGCTGAACGTCATCACCCGCGAATGGCAGGGGCCGGTCAAGCCCGACTGGCAGATCCATATCTGTAACCCACGCAAATGGGGGCGCATCAGCCGCGAGCGTGGGTTTGCCAACGCCGCGCGAGCGCTCTGGCAGCGCGAGTCCTTCGACCTGGTGCAGAGCCATGAGCGTATTCCCGGCTGCGATCTCTACCGCGCCGGCGATGGTGTTCATCGCCGCTGGCTGCAACAGCGCTCGCGCATCTTACCGGCCTGGAAAAGCCGCCTGCTGTTCGCCGACCGCTACCACCGTTATGTGATGAAAGCGGAACGGGAGATGTACGAAGACCCGCATCTGCGCGGGGTGATCTGCAACGCCGAGATGATCAAGCGCGAGATCATTGAAGACTTTGGCCTGCCGGCGGACAAGATCCACGTTATCTATAACGCCATTGATAACCAGCGTTTCCTGCCGCCGGGCGAAGACACCTTTGCCGCCTTACGCGCCAAATGGCAGTTGCCGCTGCAGGCAACCTGCCTGATTTACGTCGGCTCCGGCTTTGAGCGTAAAGGGCTGGCGGCGGCGATCCGCGCCATCGCCCCGACCGATCGCTATCTGCTGGTGGTTGGCAAAGATAAGGATCAGCCGCGCTACCAGGCGCTGGCGAAGAGTCTCGGCTGCGAAGCGCGAGTGCGCTTCTTCGGCATGCAGTCGGAGACGCTGCCGTTCTATCAGATGGCCGATGGCCTGCTGCTGCCCACCCTCTACGATCCGTTCCCCAACGTCATCCTCGAGGCAATGGCCTGCGGTCTGCCGGTGATCACCACCACCGGCTGCGGCGGGGCGGAGTTTATCGTCAACGGCCACAACGGTTATGTCTGCGACGCCCTGGATATCCCGGCGCTGCAGCAGGCGGTGATGGCCCTGCCCGCCCGCGCGCTGGGCTCCGCGGAAGGCGACCGCGCCCGCGAGCGCATCATGGCCTGCACCAGCGAGCGCCTCTCCACCCAGCTGCTTTCCCTTTATCAGGATCTGGTGAAATAACGATGCGCATCTTATTTGTGATTGACGGATTGCCCGGCGGCGGCGCGGAAAAAGTGGTCCTGACCCTGGCAGCACAGTTCCTGCGCGACGGCGATCGGGTATCACTCATTTCGCTACGCGACGTCTGCGAGTACCCCTTGCCCGAGGGGCTCGACTACCAGGTGGTGGCCGATCGCTGCCGCAAACCCTGGCGCAAGCTGACCGAGCTGTCCCGCCGCGCCCGCCAGCTGGACGCCGCGGTCATCCGGGCCGAGCAGCAGGGACAATTTGACCTTGTACTCTCCAACCTGCATAAAACCGACCGCATCGTCGCCCGCAGCCGGGCGCTGCGCGAGCGCAACGTCTGGTTCTGCCTGCACGGCGTCTTCTCGGCCTCTTATCTCGGTCACCGTACCGGCTTTGACCGCTGGATGAAGCAGCAGAAAATTAAGCAGATTTACCAAGGGCGCAACGTGGTGGCGGTTTCCGATGCCGTGGGGCGCGATCTGGTGGAAGCCTTCGCCCTGCACCCGGCGCAGCTGAAAACCATCTATAACCCCTTCGATATCGCCGCCCTGCGCGCAGAAGCGGAAGCCGACAGCGAGCGCCCGGACGGCGACTACCTGATTCACGTCGGCCGCTTCCATCCCGGTAAACGTCACGACCGCCTGCTCGAAGCCTACGCGCAAAGCGGCATTGACGCGCCGCTGGTGCTGTTAGGACAGGGGAAACCGGAGCAAGAGCAACGCCTGCGCCAGCTGGCCAAAACGCTTGAGATTGAAGACCGGGTGTGGTTCAAGGGTTTTCAGAAAAACCCCTTACCGTGGATCAAAGGCGCGCGGATGCTGGTTTTGAGCTCGGATAGCGAAGGATTCGGCAATGTGGTAGTGGAGGCGCTGCTGTTACATACCCCGGTCGCCAGCACCCGCTGTCCCGGCGGCGTCACCGAGATCCTGACCGGCGAACTTGCCCGCGGTCTGGCGGATCTCACCAGTCCGGCGCTGGCTCAGACGATGCAAAGCATTTACCATAACCCGCCGGCCATCGACGATGCCGCGCTGGAAAAATTCAGCGTCGTGTCCATTTGTCAGCAGTACCGTCAGCTGCAGCGCACCTGACGCCGTTAGTTAACCAGGATCGAAGATTTATGAGTCAAACGCCTTTACTGAGCATCGTGGCTGCCGTCTACAACGGTGAGAAATTTCTTGCGCAATTCTTTGAGTGCATTGAACAGCAGCAGCTGGACAGCTATGAACTGATCCTGGTGAACGATGGGTCGACGGACAACAGCCTGGCGGTGATCGCCGAATGGCGGGATCGGCTGCAGAACGTCCAGGTGCTGGAGCAGGAAAACCAGGGCGTCTCGGTCGCGCGTAATACCGGCCTCGCCGCCGCCAGCGGCAAGTACCTCGCGTTTCCGGACATCGACGATAAACTCTATCCGGGCATGTATCGCACGCTGCTGGAAATGGCCGAGAAAGCACATCTCGATGTCGCCACCTGCAACGGCACCTACGTGTACGAAAAGCGCCGCGAGAGCCACCCGATCTTCCCGCTGGATCGCTTGCCCTCGACCGGCGTGTTGCCGGGCCATGTCTGGCTCAAGCAGGCCCTGGACTCGCGGAAATTTCTGCACGTCACCTGGCTCAATATCTATCGCCACGATTTTATCCGCCAGCATCACTTCCATTTCGAGCCCGGCCTGCGCCATCAGGATATCCCGTGGACCACCGAGGCGCTGCTGGCCGCGGAGCGCGTGCAGTACACCAGTCAGCAATTCTATGATTACTACATCCATTCTGAGTCGGTATCGCATAAGCCGGACAACGACGACACGCTGATGCGTTCGGCGCGCCATTACATGAAAATTCTGGAGATGCTGGAGGCGATCAACCAGCGTTACCCGGATAAAGTGCGCCATATCGCCGCCTGTCGCTGGCAGATCGCCAAAGAAGGCCTGGGGATCATCCACACCTTCGACAGCATGAAAGATGAGTCGAAAAAGCATGTTATTATTAAAGAATTCTTCGACCGCGGTATCTGGCGGTTAATCTGGAAAAACGCCTGTACTTTCCGTTTACGCTGGCGCCTGGGACGCCGTTATCTGCGTATTAAGCGTTATCGCCACGCGGGATAGACCAAAAACCCGCTGTTTCCGCCAAAGAGATAGCTTTACGCGGGCTAAATGCTTAGAATTTGCCCGCCAAAACAGAGAACGGATAAATAGTTTGGAATTGCTTTATACCACCCTACTTTACCTTATTCAGCCGCTGGTGTGGCTGCGGCTGCTGCTGCGCAGTCGTAAGGCTCCTGCCTACCGTAAACGCTGGGCGGAACGCTATGGCTTCTGTCAGAACAAGGTAGAGCCGGATGGCATTCTGCTGCACTCCGTTTCCGTCGGCGAGACCTTAGCCGCCATTCCGCTGGTTCGCGCCCTGCGCCACCGCTACCCTTCTCTGCCGATCACCGTCACCACCATGACGCCGACCGGCTCCGAGCGCGCCATGTCGGCCTTCGGCAAAGATGTCCATCACGTCTATCTGCCCTACGATCTGCCCGGCGCCATGAACCGCTTCCTGGACACCGTTCAGCCGAAGCTGGTGATCGTCATGGAGACCGAGCTGTGGCCGAACATGGTGGCCGCGCTGCATAAGCGTAAGATCCCGCTGGTGATTGCCAACGCCCGCCTGTCCGAACGTTCCGCCAAAGGCTATGCCAAACTGGGCGGCTTTATGCGCCGCCTGTTGAGCCGTATTACGCTTATCGCCGCGCAGAATGAAGAAGATGGCAACCGCTTCCTCGCGCTGGGACTGAAGCGCAATCAGCTGGCGGTCACCGGCAGCCTGAAATTCGATATCTCCGTTACGCCAGAGCTGGCGGCGCGCGCGGTGACGCTGCGTCGGCAATGGGCGCCGCACCGCAAAGTCTGGATTGCCACCAGCACCCACGATGGCGAAGAGCAAATTATCCTCCAGGCGCATAAAAAGCTGCTGGAGACCTTTCCGAACCTGCTGCTGATCCTTGTTCCCCGCCATCCGGAGCGCTTCCCTGACGCCCGCGACATGGTGCAAAAAGCCGGAATGAGCTTCACTCTGCGCAGCACCGGCGAGATCCCCTCCTCCAGTACCCAGGTGGTCATTGGCGATACCATGGGCGAACTGATGCTGCTCTACGGCATTGCCGACCTCGCTTTTGTCGGCGGCAGCCTGGTGGAGCGCGGCGGCCATAACCCGCTCGAGCCGGCGGCGCACGCCATTCCGGTGCTGATGGGGCCGCATACCTTCAATTTCAAAGATATCTGCGCCAAGCTGCAGCAGGACGATGGCCTGATCACCGTCACCGACGCGAACTCGCTGGTCAAAGAGGTTTCCACGCTCCTGACCGATGAAGACTACCGCCTGTGGTATGGCCGTCACGCGGTGGAAGTGCTGCACCAGAACCAGGGCGCGCTGTCGCGTCTGCTACAGTTACTGCAACCTTACCTGCCGCAGCGGAGTCATTAATGTCTAACCGGCTTTCCGTGGTGATGATCGCCAAAAACGCAGCGGACCTGCTGCCGGATTGTCTGGACTCCGTTAGCTGGGCGGATGAAATTATCGTCCTCGACTCCGGCAGTACTGACAGCACCGTCGAGCTGGCTCGCCGCCTCGGGGCGCAGGTCTATACCCATACCGACTGGCGAGGCTATGGCATTCAGCGCCAGCGCGCGCAGGACTACGCCACCGGCGACTGGGTGTTGATGATCGATACCGATGAGCGCGTCACGCCAGAACTCAGGCAGGCTATTCTTAAGGTACTGGAAGCCCCGCAGCGCGGCGCCATCTACAGCATCGCCCGCCGTAACTATTTTCTCGGACGCTTTATGCGCCACAGCGGTTGGTACCCCGATCGCGTCCTGCGCCTGTACGAACGCGCCCGTTACCGCTATAACGATAATCTGGTCCATGAATCGCTGGATAGCCTGGGCGCCGAGGTCATTCCGTTGACCGGCGATCTCCTGCATCTGACGTGCCGCGACTTCGCTGGCTTCCAGCAAAAACAGCTGGCGTATGCCGCCGCGTGGGCGCTGGAACGCCATCAGAAGGGCAAGAAGACCTCGATGGCGGGGATATTCAGCCATACGCTGGGGGCGTTCCTGAAAACGCTGCTGCTGCGCGGTGGGGTGCTGGACGGCAAGCAGGGCTGGTTACTGGCGATGGTCAACGCGCAGTATACGTTTACAAAATATACCGAGCTGTGGGCGCTGAGCCACGGCTACTCGGAGAAAGAGTCATCATGAGCACAAAAGCGATCTATCCGGGTACCTTCGATCCCATCACCAATGGCCATATCGATATTGTCACCCGCGCGGCGAGTATGTTCGATAAAGTGGTGCTGGCTATCGCCGCCAGCCCAAGCAAAAAGCCGATGTTCAGCCTTGATGAACGCATTGCGCTGGCGGAGCAGGCGACGGCCCACCTGGTGAACGTGCAGGTGGTCGGCTTTAGCGACCTGATGGCCAGCTTCGCGCGCGCGCAGCAGGCCAATATCCTGATCCGCGGCTTGCGGGCGGTGGCGGATTTCGAGTATGAGATGCAGCTGGCCCATATGAACCGCCATCTGATGCCCACCCTTGAGAGCGTGTTCCTGATGCCATGCAAAGAGTGGTCGTTTATCTCCTCTTCGCTGGTGAAGGAAGTCGCGCGCCACCAGGGCGATGTCTCTCATTTCCTGCCAGCCAACGTCCACCAGGCGCTGTTGAATAAGCTGAAGTAACGCATCTGCTGGGGCGTGAGCCACGCGGGCTGGCGCTGCGCTGCTGGGCCATCCACACCGGCTCTGTCTCTGTCTTGATGCCAGGTGGCGCTGCGCTTACCTGGCCTACAAACGCCCCGGGTCCGCCAGATGCGCACCCGCAGTTTCGCTGACCTGGCCGACAATCATTCCTGTTCCGGTGACTATTTCTGACACTGGCGGCAATAAAAGGTCGCCCGCTGGGCATGCTTGGTCCCGACGACCGGCGCGCCGCAGATCCGGCAGGGTTCGCCCTTGCGGCCATAGACCTGTAGCTCCTGGGCAAAATAACCGGGCTTGCCATCGCTTTGCAGGAAGTCCTTCAGCGTGGTGCCGCCCTGCTCTATCGAGCGCAGCAGGACCAGCTTAATCACCTTCACCAACTGCTCGCACTCGTCCCGCGACAGCGAGGACGCCAGCCTGTCAGGGTGGATCCCGGCGGAGAACAGCGATTCACTGGCGTAGATATTGCCGACGCCCACCACCAGCTTGTTATCCATCAGCCAGGGTTTGATCGCGGTTTTCTTCTTCGCGCATTTCTGCTGGAGATAGTCGGCGTTGAAGGCATCGCTTAGCGGTTCCGGCCCCAGATGCGCCAGCACCGGGTGGCCTTCCAGCTCTTTGGTCCATAGCCAGGCGCCAAAGCGGCGCGGATCGGTATAGCGCAGGACTTTACCGTTACTCATAACCAGATCAACGTGATCGTGTTTTTCCGCAGGCAGCTCTTCGCTCAGGATGCGCAGGCTCCCCGACATCCCAAGATGGACGATGATCCAGCCGTCCGGGAGTTCCAGAAGCAAATATTTGGCGCGACGTCGCACGCTGAGCACCGGAACGTCGCTCAGGCGATAAATCTCTTCGGAAACCGGCCAGCGCAACCGTCCGTTGCGCACGACGGCGTGCAGAATGGTGGCGCCAACCAGGTGCGGCTCAATGCCGCGACGGCTGGTTTCAACCTCTGGTAATTCAGGCATGATTTTCCTCCATTAACCCGGCGTATTGTGCTTCACGGACAGGTGGCTGAAAAGGGAGTGTGTGAAAGCAATATGGGGGAGTTTTAAAAACAAAAAACCCCGCCGGAGCGGGGTTTTTATACAAGGAGGCTAAAATTATTTGATTTTAGCTTCTTTGTAGATAACGTGCTGACGTACAACCGGATCGTACTTTTTCAGTTCCATTTTTTCCGGTTTGGTACGTTTGTTCTTCGTGGTGGTGTAGAAGTGACCAGTACCAGCGGAAGAAACCAGCTTGATTTTCTCACGAATACCTTTAGCCATGATTTATTTCCTCTAAGTACTTAGTACTTTTCGCCACGGGCACGCAGTTCAGCCAGAACTGTATCGATGCCTTTCTTATCGATTACACGCATACCTTTAGCAGATACGCGCAGGGTGACAAAACGCTTCTCGCTCTCAACCCAGAAACGGTGAGAGTGCAGGTTCGGCAGGAAACGGCGTTTAGTCGCGTTCAGTGCGTGGGAACGGTTGTTACCGGTCACCGGACGCTTGCCAGTAACTTGGCAGACTCGGGACATGTCTATTCTCCAAAAATCAAATTAGCTCGAGCTTCGTATGGGGTATTGGCGCCTCGTCAGGCTTTACAGCCTGGTCATCGCAGTTCAATGTGAACTCTCGACTGCCAGGCCCAAATGCCAAACCCGAGATTCTCAAAGGTGGCGTAGTATACGCTGACTCGGCGATGTGCTCAAGTCCCGAACAGACAAAGATCCCGAAGGATCGCCAGTTCGGGGCTAAATCCAGCCACGTTCGGCAAAAGATACATACGCACCGCGGCCGATAACCAGATGGTCAAGCACACGTATCTCCATGAATCGACAACACTTTACCACCCTTTCGGTAATCAGCCTGTCAGCCTGACTCGGCTCCGGACTACCGGAGGGATGATTATGCGCAAGGATCACGGCGGCGGCGTTCACTTTGATGGCTTCGCGTACAATTTCTCGCGGATGCACCTCAACGTGGCTAAGAGTACCAGAAAAAAGGCGGCTATGTTTCAACACGCGGTTCTGATTATCTAAAAAGATCACCATAAAGATCTCGCGCTCCTCTTCCGTCAGCTGGCTTTGCAAAAATTCCCGCGTCATCGAGGGGGTGACCAGCGCGGCCTCCTCAACCAGCTGCGAGCTAAAATAGCGCCGCGCCAGCTCGGCAATCCCCTTCAGTTGCGCATATTTCGCCAGCCCCAGCCCGTCAACGGCAACCAGTTGCGCTTTATCAGCGGAAAGCAGAGCGTAGAGCGAACCAAAACGCTGCAATAACGCCTGGGCGTAGCTCAGCACATCCTGACGGCGTGTGCCAATGCGCAGAAACAGCGCCAGTAGCTCAACATCCGTCAGCGCCTCGATGCCGAATTGCAGCATCTTCTCCCGTGGCATCAGATTTTCCGTTCCGTCCATGCGCCCTCCTGCGTGAATCAGCCTATCCTGGCACAACCTGACGACGCTGCCGACCCGCCGCTTTTCACCCTGCGTAGCCGCTCGCAAAGTGAATGCCCGTCAGAGGCACGACGGCGGCAGGATTGTGATAAGATGCGCGGATTCTGGTCTACGGCAACAGGAATACATCATGATGACTCTGGCGGGTAAAAAAATCGTCCTGGGCGTCAGCGGCGGTATCGCGGCGTATAAAACCCCGGAACTGGTACGGCGACTACGTGAACGCGGCGCGGAAGTGCGTGTCGCAATGACGGAGGCGGCAAAAGCGTTCATCACCCCACTCAGCCTGCAGGCGGTATCCGGCTATCCGGTTTCCGACAGCCTGCTCGATCCGGCGGCGGAAGCGGCCATGGGCCATATTGAGCTCGGAAAATGGGCCGACCTGGTGATCCTCGCCCCGGCGACCGCCGATTTGATTGCCCGCGTGGCGGCCGGCATGGCTAACGATTTGGTGTCGACGATCTGTCTTGCCACCCCTTCTCCGGTTGCCGTCTTGCCCGCCATGAACCAGCAGATGTATCGCGCGCAGGCCACCCAGCATAATCTGCAGACGCTCGCTTCCCGCGGCCTGCTGCTGTGGGGACCGGACAGCGGTAGCCAGGCCTGCGGCGACATCGGCCCGGGGCGAATGCTCGATCCGTTAACCATCGTGGAGATGGCCGCACAGCATTTCGCCTCCCCTGTCAAAGATTTGCAACATCTCAACCTCATGATTACCGCGGGCCCGACCCGTGAACCGTTGGATCCGGTGCGTTACATCTCTAACCACAGCTCCGGTAAGATGGGCTTCGCGATTGCCGCCGCCGCCGCACAGCGCGGCGCGAACGTGACCCTGGTCAGCGGACCGGTATCACTTCCGACACCGCCCTTTGTGCAGCGTATTGATGTCACTACCGCGCTGGAAATGGAAGCGGCCGTCCAGGCCGGCGCTCAACAGCAGCACATTTTTATTGGCTGCGCCGCGGTGGCGGATTACCGCGCCGCCGCCATCGCCGAAGATAAAATAAAAAAACAAGGTGATGAATTAACAATAAAAATGGTTAAAAACCCGGATATCGTGGCCGGGGTTGCAGCGCTAAAATCGCATCGCCCCTACGTCGTTGGGTTTGCCGCCGAAACGAATAATGTGGAAGAATATGCGCGGCAAAAACGTGCCCGCAAAAACCTCGACCTGATTTGCGCCAACGATGTTTCCCAGCCTAATCAGGGCTTTAACAGCGATAGTAACGCATTACACCTTTTCTGGCAGGATGGGGAAAAGCGCTTACCACTTGAGCGCAAGGAACTCCTGGGCCAATTATTACTCGACGAGATCGTGACCCGTTATGATGAAAAAAATCGACGTTAAGATTCTGGACCCGCGTGTCGGCCAGCAATTTCCGCTGCCGACCTATGCCACCTCCGGCTCCGCCGGACTTGACCTGCGAGCCTGTCTCGACGACGCCGTAGAGCTTGCGCCGGGCGCAACCACGCTGTTGCCGACCGGCCTTGCGATTCATATCGCCGATCCCTCTCTGGCGGCGGTGATCCTGCCGCGCTCCGGCCTGGGTCATAAGCATGGCGTGGTGCTGGGCAACCTGGTGGGCCTTATCGACTCCGATTACCAGGGGCAGCTGATGGTGTCCGTCTGGAACCGCGGTCAGCAGAGCTTTGTTATCGAGCCGGGCGAACGTATCGCGCAGATGGTCTTTGTGCCGGTCGTGCAGGCGGAATTTAACCTGGTGGAATCTTTCGATGCCACCGACCGCGGCGAAGGCGGCTTCGGTCACTCAGGGCGCAAATAGGCCCAGCAACACGGAATCTGCATCCCAACGCGCATAATGCAATAACACCACCGCAAACTCTGGTTTGCGGTCGCGTTGTGGATGTCTGCCTGACAAGTGCTTATTTTCAGGGGTATTTTAAAACATGGCAGAAAAGCAAACTGCGAAACGGAATCGTCGCGAAGAAATACTTCAATCTCTGGCGCTAATGCTGGAATCCAGCGATGGTAGTCAACGTATTACCACCGCGAAACTGGCGGCTTCCGTCGGCGTCTCTGAGGCCGCGCTGTATCGCCATTTTCCCAGCAAAACCCGCATGTTTGACAGCCTGATCGAGTTCATTGAAGACAGTCTGATTACGCGCATCAATTTGATTCTGAAAGATGAGAAGGACACGTCCGCGCGCCTGCGCCTGATTGTTCTGTTGATTCTTGGGTTTGGCGAGCGTAATCCTGGGCTGACGCGCATCCTCACCGGACACGCGCTGATGTTCGAACAGGACCGGCTGCAGGGCCGTATCAACCAGCTTTTTGAACGCATCGAAGTGCAGCTGCGTCAGGTGATGCGCGAGAAAAAAATGCGCGAAGGCGAAGGCTACACGCTCGACGAAACGCTGCTGGCCAGCCAGCTGCTCGCCTTCTGCGAGGGCATGCTGTCGCGCTTTGTGCGCAGCGAGTTCAAATACCGTCCGACGGATGATTTCGACGCCCGCTGGCCGCTGGTCGCCGCACAGCTGCAGTAGTTTTCTTTGCATTGCCCGGTAGCGCTCTGCTTACCGGGCTTTTTCGTTACACGCCGTAGGCTTCGCGATAAGCGCGAACGGCCGCCAGGTGTTCCGCCATCTCCGGTTTCTCTTCCAGGTAAGCGATCAGCTCTTTCAGGGTTACGATCGAGATAACCTGGCAGCCGTAATCCCGCTCCACTTCCTGAATGGCGGAGATTTCACCGCGGCCGCGCTCCTGACGATCCAGGGAGATCAGCACGCCCGCCAGCTGCGCGCCGTTGGCCTGGATGATCTCCATGGATTCGCGAATCGCCGTACCGGCGGTGATCACGTCATCCACCAGCATGACCCGCCCCTGCAGTGGACTACCGACCAGATTGCCGCCTTCGCCGTGAGTCTTTGCCTCTTTACGGTTAAAGCAGTAAGGCAGGTCGCGGTCATGGTGTTCGGCTAACGCCACCGCGGTGGTGGTGGCGATCGGGATCCCTTTGTAGGCCGGGCCAAACAGCAGGTCGAACTCAATCCCGGAATCCACCAGCGCCTCGGCATAAAAACGGCCCAGCAGAGCCAGATCGCGCCCGGTGTTAAACAGGCCGGCGTTAAAGAAATAGGGGCTCTTACGCCCGGATTTCAGCGTAAACTCGCCAAACTTAAGAACCTGCTTGCTTAGCGCAAACTCAATAAACTGGCGCTGATACGGCTTCATGGATTCGCTCCTCATCTTACTTTTTTACGGTCAAAAAAAAGGCGACTTCTCAGTCGCCTTAAAAACTAATCTACTAACGCCGCCTTCTGCGTCGTAATAATGGATTCGATCCCCCCTCGGGCTAACGCCAGGAGAGTGAGGAGCTCTTCATGGGTGAACGGCTCGCCTTCTGCCGTACCCTGCACCTCAATGATGCGACCATCTTCGGTCATCACCACGTTCATGTCGGTTTCCGCGGCAGAGTCTTCGATGTACTCCAGATCGCAGATGGCTTCGCCATTAACGATCCCAACAGAGACCGCCGCCACCATCCCTTTCATCGGGTTAGTTTTCAGCTTGCCGGCCGCCACCAGCTTATTCAGCGCGTCGGCCAGCGCCACGCAGGCACCGGTAATAGACGCGGTGCGGGTGCCGCCGTCGGCCTGCAGCACATCGCAGTCGAGGGTGATAGTAAATTCGCCCAGCGCTTTCAGATCAACCGCCGCGCGCAGCGCACGGGCGATCAGGCGCTGAATTTCCATCGTCCGGCCGCCCTGCTTGCCTTTTGCCGCTTCACGCGCGTTACGCGTGTGCGTTGAACGCGGCAGCATGCCATATTCAGCGGTGATCCACCCCTGTCCCTGTCCTTTCAGGAAACGCGGAACGCCTTCGTCAATGGAGGCGGTGCACAGCACTTTGGTATCACCGAATTCAACCAGCACAGAGCCTTCAGCGTGTTTTGTGTAATTACGGGTCAGGGTGACGGGGCGCACCTGGTTGGCGCTACGACCTGCTGGACGCATGATAGAAATCTCCGGCTTGAAACGAATGTGGCTGCGCATTATACGGATTAAAGGCGCTTATTCCTATCCTGATAAGGCCTCGAAAGCTATAATCCTCCCCACTCTCCTTTAAAAACAGGAACGACTATGATCCGCAGTATGACCGCCTATGCCCGCCGTGAAATCAAGGGTGACTGGGGTAGCGCCGCATGGGAGCTGCGCTCGGTAAACCAGCGCTATCTGGAAACGTACTTCCGCCTGCCGGAGCAGTTCCGTAGCCTGGAGCCCGTGGTACGCGAACGCATTCGCGCCCGCCTGACTCGCGGTAAAGTCGAATGCACCCTGCGTTTTGAACAAGACCCCAGCGCTCAGGGCGAACTCATTCTCAACGAAAAACTGGCTAAACAGCTGGTTAACGCTGCCAACTGGGTGAAAATGCAGAGCGATGAAGGGGAAATCAATCCGGTTGATATCCTGCGCTGGCCGGGCGTGATGGCCGCCAAAGAGCAGGATCTTGACGCCATCGCCGCCGACATTCTGGCAGCCCTTGACGGCGCGCTGGATGACTTCATCGTCGCTCGCGAAACGGAAGGCCAGGCGCTGAAAACGCTTATCGAGCAGCGTCTTGAAGGCGTGAGCGGCGAAGTGGCGAAAGTTCGCGCTCATATGCCGGAAATTCTCCAGTGGCAGCGCGAGCGTCTGGTCGCCAAGCTGGAGGATGCGGAAGTGCAGCTGGAGAATAACCGTCTCGAGCAAGAGCTGGTGCTGATGGCGCAGCGTATCGACGTTGCCGAAGAGCTGGACCGCCTCGAAGCCCACGTGAAAGAGACCTACAACATTCTGAAAAAGAAAGAGGCCGTGGGTCGCCGTCTCGACTTTATGATGCAGGAGTTCAACCGTGAGTCGAACACCCTGGCGTCAAAATCGATCAATGCCGAGGTCACCAACTCCGCAATTGAGCTGAAAGTGCTGATCGAGCAAATGCGCGAGCAGATCCAGAATATCGAGTAACGCGCTCTCGTCTGTTAAAGTCTTTCCGTTCACAAGGCCATGATCAATCATGGCCTTTTTATTTATCTCTACCGCAGGCTGACGATAAGCTGCCGTAAAAAATAGTCGTCCAGTTTTCGGTTGTGGCCAATGAGCACAACGCGGCACAGTCAGGGGAAACACCACTGCGGGAGAAAAGAATGGACTTCAACGCGCTTCACCAGCAAAACCAACCTTTGTTGCTTGCCAACGTCTGGGACGCCAGCAGCGCTCAGGCCGCTCAGCAGGCCGATTACCAGGCGCTGGGGACCTCCAGCGCCGCTATCGCCGCGATGTTAGGCTATAAAGATGGCGAAGAGATGAGTTTTGACGAGCTGTTCTATATCGTCTCACGCATCAAAGCCGTTAGCGAACTGCCGTTAAGCGTCGATTTAGAGGCCGGCTACGGCGCCACAACCAGCCACATTATTGAGAATATTCAGCGTCTGGCGCATCTCGGCGTGAGCGGAATAAACCTCGAGGATAGTCAGGTGGTAAATAACAGGCGTCTTCTTGATGATCCGAAGCGCTTTGCCGTCAAACTGCAGGCAATCACCCGCGCCTGTCCCGGCATGTTTGTTAATGTCCGCACCGATACCTTTCTTCTCGACGTTCAAGATGCGCTGGATCAGACGCTCTATCGCGGTCAACTCTACGCGAACCACGGCGCAGACGGTTTTTTTGTGCCTTGCGTCACCCATGCAGAGGATATTACCTCCATCGTTCGCCGCGTGCCTTTACCATTAAACGTAATGTGTATGCCTGAGCTGGCAGACTTCAGCGCCTTATCTGCGCTGGGCGTAAGACGTATTTCAATGGGCAATTTTTTGCACGCTGCCACACAGACCAAACTGAAAGACTTATTCTGTCAGGTACAAGCTCATCACTCTTTCTCGGACGTTTTTTTACCATGAAAATTACCGACAGTGTCCAGTGCGATATCTGGTATCAGGCGCTGCTTGAACGCGCAGTGGAATTCACCGGCGTCTTTTTCGTTGGCGTCAAAACCACCGGTGTATTTTGTATCTCGGTCTGCCGGGCGCGAAAACCCAGACGCGAAAACGTCGAATTTTATAATGACGTTAAATCCGCGCTGGATGCTGGATTCCGGCCATGCAAAGTCTGTCGCCCGACGGAGAATGCCCGGACGGCTCCCGCCTTTGTTGAGCAAGCGCTTCGCCTGCTGCGAGAAAATCCGAAGGTTCGCCTCAGCGATAACGAACTACGTCAGCATGATATTAGCCCGGAACGCGTTCGCCGCTGGTTCCTGCAAAATCACGGGATCACTTTTCAGGCTTTTCAACGGATGCAGCGCGTGAATATGGCGCTTCAGGAGCTGAAAGCAGGCCGCTCAACTACCGATGTCGCTTTCGATAGCGGCTACGAATCCTTAAGCGGCTTCGGCTATACCTGCAAAAAATTGACCGGTTCCGCTCCCAGCGCGCAACGCCAGATTGTTTTAATTCATCGCTTTACCACTCCGCTAGGACCAATGTTCGTGTGCGCAACGCAAGGGGGAATTTGTCTGCTGGAATTTGTCGACAGACGAGCGCTGGAGACAGAATTCAGCGACCTGCAGCGACGGTTCGACGCCAGCATCATCGCAGGAGAAAACGCCCACACCCGGCAGGCGCAACAAGAAATAACAGAGTATTTTGCCGGGCAGCGCCAATCATTCGAGGTGGCGCTTGATACGCCAGGCAGTGAGTTCCAGCGAGCGGTCTGGCACAGTTTACAGCGCGTTAGCTTCGGCGAGACGACGAATTATCAATCCATTGCCATGGATATAGGTAAGCCGACGGCCACGCGGGCGGTCGCTTCCGCAAATGGTGCCAATCGTGTCGCCATCATCATCCCCTGTCATCGAATTATCGGCAAAGATGGTTCGATGACGGGTTATGGCGGCGGCATTGCGCGTAAAAAATGGCTTATCAACCATGAGGCAACCATCAGGCAAAATTGCGGCTGATTTTACTTCCAGGATGAATGGCCCTCTCCCGGTTCACTTTCGCTGCAGCTCATTAACCGCTTTCTTATCCAGTACCCGGCAGGTCAAAAACGCCCCTGCCGCGCACAGCAGCGTCGGGGCCAGATAGCTGTGATCCATGTGGGTGAATTCCATCACCAGCACCACCGCCGTCAGCGGCATCTGCATGGAGGCGGCGAGAAAAGCGGCTGCTCCCACCAGGGCGAAACTACTTTCATCTCCGCCGGGGAACCCTGATTGCCAGAGCGCGCAGAGCAGCAGGCTGGCCAGCCCGCCCACCGCCAGCCCCGGGGTTAGCAACCCGCCCTCCGCGCCGCCGCGCAGCACCGCCAGGATCACCACCATCTTCAGCCCTAACAGGATCGCGACCATGGAGAGAGGCAGCCCGTCGCTGAGCGCCAGCTGCATCGGCCCCTTGCCATTGCCCGGTAGCGCAGGGAACCAGAGGCTCAGGACGGCAAGAAGTGAAAACGCCAGCAGACAGAACACTGGCATCTGCCAGTTACTTCGCACGCGTGAACGCGCTGCGTTGGTCGCTTTGCGAAAGAGCCAGGCGCCGGCGCCCAGAATCGGGCCCACCAGAATCGCCCACCAGAGAAAGGTGTGCGGAAGCGCGCTGGAAACAAAATGGTATTGCGATTCATCCCCTAACCCGAGGGTGGCCGTCCAGGCGGCAATCGCCGAGGTCATTATCGCCGCCAGCGTTTTTTCCCAGCTAAACGACAGCAGCATGACCTCGAGGGTGAACAACGCCCCTGCCAGCGGGACGTTATACACCGCCGCCAGGCCCGCGCCCGCCCCACAGGCAATCAGCGTGCGGGTGTCATCCTCCAGCAGGCTCAGCTTACGCGCCACCATCCCCCCTCCCAGCGCGCCCATTTCCCGCGGCGCCACTTCGCGGCCAAGCGGGGAACCCAGCGCTACGGTGACGATCTGCAACAGGGCGTGGATCGTCGTGGTGCCCGCGGGCATGGGGACGGAAGGGTTAGCCGCCGCCGCGGCAATGGAAACCCGCTTCTGCCCATAGCGACCAAGCAGCCACCAGCCAAATCCGGCGACGATGCCGCCGGCCACGATTGCCGCGATGCGACGTGGCCAGGGCGACGCCGTGACGCCCTGTAAAAATGACACCGAACCGACGATCTGCCCGGAACTGTAGCCAAAAGCCAGGTGCTGAATGGCGTGTAAAATCAGTGCCAAAACCATGCCGGACAGACCGGCCAAAATCCCGGTTAATACCACGGCCAACAGGCGAGTCAGAGAATGTTTGCTCCCGGCGGCGACACGCATTTTCTCATCTCCTCGAGAAAGAAAATAAAAGGATAAAGGTCGGGACTTAAACATTAGGTATTCGTAGCGTTTTCAATATAGAAAATCGATCGGGAACAAGTCATTACTTTTTCTAATCTTTAAAAATTCAAAAAATAGAAATCAACCGCCAATTAAAGCCAATTTAATCTATATTGGCATTAGTTTTTCCTGGCCTAACGATTTCACTTTAGAAAATCTCAATCGTGATCCTGCGCACAAATCGTTAACCTGCCGGCCACTGTCTGGGGGGATCTATGCTGCTTCATGTTCTGTATTTAATCGGTATCACCGCGGAAGCCATGACCGGAGCGCTGGCTGCCGGGCGTCGGCGGATGGATACGTTCGGCGTCATTATTATCGCCACCGCGACCGCGCTGGGCGGGGGTTCCGTTCGCGATATCCTGCTGGGACACTATCCTCTCGGCTGGGTGAAGCATCCGGAATACGTCATTATTGTCGCCGTCGCCGCCGTCCTTACCACAATTGCCGCCCCGGTAATGCCGCACCTGCGCCGGCTTTTCCTGGTGCTGGATGCGCTGGGGCTGATCGTATTTTCCATCATCGGTGCGCAAATCGCCCTGGATATGGGAGAAGGGCCGGTTATCGCCTCTATTGCTGCGGTCATCACCGGCGTTTTTGGCGGTGTACTGCGCGATATGTTCTGCAAACGCATTCCGCTGGTCTTCCAGAAAGAGCTGTACGCCGGGATCTCGTTTGCCGCAGCGGTACTCTATATAGCGCTGCAACATTACGTTAGCAGCCACGATGTGGTGGTCCTGGCCACGCTGCTGTTCGGCTTTACCGCCCGCATGCTGGCGCTGCGCTGGAAGCTCGGGCTACCGGTCTTCCACTACACCCACGACGCCCACTAACCGCCTCAAAACCCGGGGATGCGTTGCCCGCTAAGCCATTGCGCCAGCGCCGCCACGTCAGGGTGATGCAGGAAAGCCACCAGCTGTCGGGCTCTGATCGCCCCCACGCCCGGCAGCGTGCGCCATTGCGCTTCACTCTTTGCCGTGAGGAGGCGCCAGTTTTCATTTCCAGGCTGCGCCAGCGCCTCCTGGGGCACCGGGATCCCCATCGCCAGCACCCAGCGTATAAAAGGCCGTTTACGAATAAGATCAAACTGATGCCAGAGGTGCTGCCCACGGGCGGCCGAGATCCCAGGCATCGCCTGCAGCTGCTCCGACGTGAGCGCCAGCCAGGAAAAAAGATGCTCCATCGGGTGCTGCCGCTGAATGACGCGCCATACGTTTTCCCCTACGCCATCGATATCCAGCACCGACTTTGATGACAACCAGACCAGCCGGGAAAGAAACTGTTCGCTGCACTCAGGGGTGGCGAAATAGCAGGTTAGCGCATTGAATTTGGCCGCCGGCGGCGTCGGTTTAAGGCGCTCGGCCATCCGCCAGACGACCGCGTCGATCCGTGGAATACCCTGACCTGCCAGACTGATCTGCAGCTGATCGCCAACCCCAATATCCAGCGCCTGCCAGCGGGCCACAGAGCCAACGTTAACCCGCTGCACGCGTTTGTCATCCAGTCGCTGGGGCTCAAGCTCAGCCACTACGTTGACTCTACCGCTGCGGCCGGTACTGAAATGGATCGCCCGCACCTCCATCACCCGCGATGCCGGAGGATATTTCCAGGCTGCCAGCCATTCGCCCTTTCCCGGTGACCAGACGCGCCCCGCCGGTTCGCGCCCTTCACGCACAATCACGCCATCGCTGACGAAGGGCAGCGGCGAGCGATACCACCGCTGGCGCCACTCCGCCACCTGCTCAACACGCGTCACCGGATGGGTGTATTGTCCGCTGTAGATAAACCCCGCCTGCGCCAGCAGCTTCTGACGACGGCGCATATCCAACGGACCGTCTGGCCAGGCCCAGATAAAAACGTCCAGCTGGCTGAGGGGCGCCGCCGCGTCAGCCCGCATCATCAACCCGGCGACTTTCGCCCGCGCGTTCATTCCGCCAGCCTGCTGCTGAACATGCCCCTCCCGACGCAGAAACAGCTCCCCCTGCAGCACGCTGTTGGCCAGTTCGCCGGTCGTCAGCTTCGCCAGCGCCGGGATCTGCCGCGCTCGGGCGGTCCACAACTCACCGCGCAGGCCATCCCCGCGGCTGATAGCCTGAACCAGATGCCCCTGGCGATAGACCAGGGTTACCGCCACGCCGTCCACCTTAGGCTGTATCCACAGGTCGGTTTTATTTTTCATCCAGCGGGCCAGGCTGGCTTCATCCGCCAGCTTGCGTACGCCGGTATGGGCGACCGGATGACGCGTATCGCCGGTCGGTGGAGACAGACCGTCCTCCTCAGGCGTCGCGCCCGGAAAGCATTGCCGCCACTGCGTCAGGCGCTGGGTGAGCTGGTCGTAAACGTCATCACTCACCTCGCTGGCGCCCTGTCGCCAGTAAGCCTCGTTCCAGGCGTCAATCTGTTGATGAAGACGTGCAATCTCCTGTCTGCCTTTAGCCGGCGGCCAGTCCGGGCACGTCGCCAGCGCGCTGGCAGAGAACATCCCTATCGCCAGCCACCCCCCTCCTTTACGCATTGCAGTTCCCTCCTTCAGCACCTGACGGAGAGTCTGCGGCAGAATACCGGAAACCGCGACGGGGGCTTTTTCACCCTGCGAAGCGCCTTCCAGGATTTGCACCTCGTTGCAGCAACAGCTGGCGAATTCAGGAAAACGGCAGGCAAAATGAAAGAAACAGCGGCAAAAAGTGTGACAAGGACTGCGTCACGCCGCGGCGACGTGTATAATAGGCTCGTATGTAGGACCTCTTTCGATAACCACATACAAAAGACACTCATGGCTCAAGGCACGCTTTATATTGTTTCCGCCCCTAGCGGCGCGGGTAAATCCAGCCTGATTCAGGCTTTATTAAAAACCCAACCGTTGTATGACACCCAGGTATCGGTTTCCCATACCACGCGGGCGCCGCGTCCGGGTGAAGTGCACGGCGAACACTATTTCTTCGTGAATCACGACGAATTCCGCTCGATGATTGGCGAAAACGCGTTTCTGGAACATGCAGAGGTCTTTGGCAACTATTACGGCACGTCGCGTAAAGCGATCGAGCAGGTGCTGGCGACCGGTGTTGATGTCTTCCTCGATATCGACTGGCAGGGCGCGCAGCAGATCCGTAAAAGCATGCCGGGCGCACGCAGCATTTTTATTCTGCCGCCGTCAAAAGATGAACTGGACCGTCGCCTGCGCGGCCGCGGCCAGGACAGCGAAGAGGTGATCGCGAAACGAATGGCCCAGGCCGTTGCGGAAATGAGCCATTACGCCGAATATGATTACCTGATTGTGAATGATGATTTTGACACCGCCCTGAGCGACCTGAAAAATATCATCCGCGCTGAACGTCTGCGCATGAGCCGCCAAAAGCAGCGACATGGCGCTTTAATCACCAAACTATTGGCAGACTGAACCCACATTCAGTATCATGCCCAGTCATTTCTTCATCTGTGGAGCATTTTAAGTATGGCACGCGTAACTGTTCAGGACGCTGTAGAGAAAATTGGTAACCGTTTTGACCTGGTACTGGTCGCCGCGCGTCGCGCTCGTCAGATGCAGGTAGGCGGAAAGGATCCGCTGGTACCGGAAGAAAACGATAAAACCACCGTAATCGCACTGCGCGAAATCGAAGAAGGTCTGATCAACAACCAGATCCTCGACGTACGTGAGCGCCAGGAACAGCAAGAGCAGGAAGCCGCTGAATTACAAGCCGTTACCGCGATTGCTGAAGGTCGTCGTTAATCACACAGCGGGTCGCCCTTGTATCTGTTTGAAAGCCTGAATCAGCTGATTCAAAACTACCTGCCGGAAGACCAGATCAAACGTCTGCGGCAGGCGTATCTCGTTGCACGTGACGCTCACGAGGGTCAGACACGTTCAAGCGGTGAACCTTATATTACGCACCCGGTCGCGGTAGCCTGTATTCTGGCCGAGATGAAGCTCGACTACGAAACGCTGATGGCCGCGCTGCTGCATGATGTGATTGAAGATACTCCCGCCACCTACCAGGACATGGAACAGCTTTTTGGTAAAAGCGTCGCCGAACTGGTAGAGGGGGTATCGAAACTTGATAAGCTCAAGTTCCGCGATAAGAAAGAGGCGCAGGCCGAAAACTTTCGTAAAATGATCATGGCGATGGTGCAGGACATCCGCGTCATCCTCATCAAGCTTGCCGACCGCACCCACAACATGCGTACCCTGGGCTCGCTACGCCCGGATAAACGCCGCCGCATCGCCCGCGAAACGCTGGAAATCTACAGCCCGCTGGCGCACCGTTTAGGTATCCATCACATCAAAACTGAGCTCGAAGAGCTGGGCTTTGAGGCGCTGTACCCGAACCGCTACCGCGTCATTAAAGAGGTGGTCAAAGCGGCGCGCGGCAACCGTAAAGAGATGATCCAAAAGATCCTCTCGGAAATCGAAGGGCGTTTGCAGGAAGCGGGGATCCCCTGCCGCGTCAGCGGTCGCGAAAAGCATCTGTACTCGATCTACTGCAAAATGGTGCTCAAAGAGCAGCGTTTTCACTCGATCATGGATATCTACGCCTTCCGCGTTATCGTCCATGATGCCGATGTCTGCTACCGCGTGCTTGGCCAGATGCACAGCCTCTATAAACCGCGTCCAGGTCGTTTCAAAGATTATATCGCCATTCCGAAAGCGAACGGCTATCAGTCTTTGCACACCTCGATGATCGGCCCCCACGGCGTCCCGGTCGAGGTACAAATTCGTACCGAAGACATGGACCAGATGGCGGAGATGGGGGTCGCGGCGCACTGGGCTTATAAAGAGCACGGCGGCGAAAGCAGCACCACCGCGCAAATCCGCGCCCAGCGCTGGATGCAGAGCCTGCTGGAGCTGCAGCAGAGCGCCGGCAGCTCGTTTGAATTTATTGAGAGCGTTAAATCCGATCTGTTCCCCGATGAGATTTACGTTTTCACCCCGGAAGGGCGCATTGTCGAACTGCCCGCTGGCGCCACGCCGGTGGACTTCGCCTATGCGGTGCATACCGATATCGGCCATGCCTGCGTCGGCGCGCGCGTCGACCGCCAGCCCTATCCACTGTCGCAGCCGCTCTCCAGCGGTCAGACTGTCGAAATTATTACCGCGCCGGGCGCACGTCCGAATGCCGCCTGGCTGAACTTTGTCGTCAGCTCGAAGGCGCGCGCCAAGATCCGTCAGCTGCTGAAAAACCTCAAGCGCGATGACTCGGTCAGCCTTGGCCGTCGTCTGCTCAACCACGCGCTAGGCGGTAGCCGCAAACTCGCCGAGATCCCGCCGGAGAATATCCAGCGCGAGCTCGACCGGATGAAGCTGGCCTCGCTCGACGATCTGCTGGCGGAGATCGGTCTGGGCAACGCCATGAGCGTGGTGGTGGCGAAAAACCTGCAGCAGGGCGAAGCCGCTGCGGCTCCGGTGCCGGCCAATGCCTCGAACCACGGCCATCTACCGATCAAAGGCGCCGATGGCGTGCTGATCACTTTTGCCAAATGCTGTCGTCCGATCCCCGGTGACCCGATTATCGCCCACGTCAGTCCCGGCAAAGGGCTGGTTATCCATCATGAATCCTGTCGTAACATCCGCGGCTACCAGAAAGAGCCGGAGAAATTTATGGCGGTTGAGTGGGATAAAGAGACCGCTCAGGAGTTCATTACGGAGATCAAGGTGGATATGTTTAACCACCAGGGCGCACTGGCTAACCTGACGGCGGCGATCAACACCGCCTCTTCCAATATCCAGAGTCTGAATACGGAAGAGAAAGATGGCCGCGTATACAGCGCCTTTATCCGCCTGACCGCCCGCGACCGCGTGCATCTGGCGAATATCATGCGCAAAATCCGCGTCATGCCGGACGTGATTAAAGTCACCCGTAACCGAAATTAGCTTTTAGACAAAACATTCGAATTGCATCAAGGCGGCAAGCGAATGACAAATCTGCCGGGAGCAGATTTGAACGCTGCTTGCAGGCCCCGTCAGGGGAGAGGCTCAGGGATGGGCCGCGTGATCCGCAGCGACTAAAGAGGTAATTCGAAGGATGAAGTGTAATGAATTCACAGCGTTATGCGCGTATCTGCGAGATGCTCGCCAGGCGTCAGCCTGACCTGACGGTCTGCATGGAGCAGGTCCATAAGCCCCATAACGTCTCTGCGGTCATCCGGACCGCAGACGCCGTTGGCGTACACGAGGTGCACGCGGTCTGGCCGAGCAGCCGGATGCGCACCATGGCCTCCGCCGCCGCGGGCAGCAACAGCTGGGTGCAGGTGAAAACCCACCGTACCATCGCAGATGCCGTCGGCCACCTCAAAGGCCAGGGTATGCAAATCCTCGCCACCCATCTTTCCGGCAAAGCCATCGATTTCCGTGAAATCGACTATACGCGCCCAACCTGCATCCTGATGGGTCAGGAGAAAACCGGCATCACTCAGGAAGCGCTGGCCCTGGCCGATCAGGACATTATTATCCCGATGATCGGCATGGTGCAGTCGCTGAACGTCTCCGTCGCCTCGGCGCTGATCCTGTATGAAGCCCAGCGGCAGCGACAGAACGCCGGGATGTACCAACGCGCCAACAGCATGCTGCCGCCGGAAGAGCAGCAGCGCCTGCTGTTTGAAGGCGGCTATCCGGTGCTGGCCCGCGTCGCGAGACAGAAAGGGCTGCCTTACCCCCACGTTAACGAGCAGGGCGAAGTGGAAGCCGATGCCGCGTGGTGGGCCACCATGCAGGCTGCGAGGTAAACCCCATGTCAGGCCGCCTGTTAGATGCCGTTCCGCTCAGTTCACTCACCGGCGTTGGGGCTGCGCAGAGCAGCAAGCTGGCGAAGATCGGCCTGCATACGGTACAGGATCTGCTGCTGCACCTGCCTTTGCGCTACGAAGATCGCACCCATCTTTACCCGATAGCCGATCTGCTGCCCGGGGTTTATGCCACCGTGGAAGGCGAAGTGCTCAACAGCAATATCACCTTCGGCGGCCGCCGAATGATGACCTGCCAGATCAGCGATGGCACCGGCATCCTCACCATGCGCTTTTTCAACTTCAACGCGGCGATGAAAAACAGCCTCGCGACCGGTCGACGAGTGCTGGCCTACGGTGAAGCCAAACGCGGGAAGTACGGCGCCGAGATGATCCACCCGGAATACCGCGTCCAGGGCGATATGAGCACCCCGGAGCTGCAGGAGACCCTGACGCCGGTCTACCCGACTACCGAAGGCATTAAGCAGGCGACCCTGCGCAAGCTCACCGATCAGGCGCTCGAGCTGCTCGAGACCTGCGCAATTAGCGAACTCCTGCCGCCGGAGCTGTCGCAGGGGATGATGAGCCTGCCGGAGGCGCTGCGTACGCTGCACCGTCCGCCTCCCTCCTTGCAACTTAGCGAGCTGGAAAGCGGCAAGCACCCGGCGCAGCAGCGCCTGATTCTGGAAGAGCTGCTGGCGCACAACCTTAGTATGCTGGCGCTGCGGGCAGGCGCCCAGCGCTATCACGCCCTGCCGCTCGGCGCCAACGATACCCTGAAAAATCAGCTGCTGGCCTCCCTGCCCTTTAAGCCCACCGGCGCGCAGGCGCGGGTCACCGCCGAGATCGAGCGCGATATGGCGCTGGACGTGCCGATGATGCGCCTGGTGCAGGGCGACGTCGGCTCCGGTAAAACGCTGGTCGCCGCCCTGGCCGCTCTGCGCGCTATCGCCCACGGCAAACAGGTGGCGCTGATGGCGCCCACCGAACTGCTCGCCGAGCAGCACGCCAACAACTTCCGCAGCTGGTTTGCACCGCTGGGCATTGAGGTCGGCTGGCTGGCGGGCAAACAGAAAGGCAAAGCACGCCAGGCGCAGCAGGACGCTATCGCCAGCGGCGAGGTGCAGATGATTGTCGGCACCCACGCCATCTTCCAGGAACAGGTGCAGTTTAACGGCCTGGCGCTGGTGATCATCGACGAACAGCACCGCTTCGGCGTACACCAGCGGCTGGCGCTGTGGGAGAAAGGTCAGCAGCAAGGTTTCCACCCGCATCAGCTGATCATGACCGCCACGCCGATCCCGCGCACCCTGGCGATGACCGCCTACGCCGACCTCGATACCTCGGTTATCGACGAGCTGCCGCCGGGCCGAACCCCGGTGACTACCGTCGCTATCCCGGACACCCGGCGCAGCGATATTATTGACCGCGTGCGCAACGCTTGCACCCACGAAGGCCGCCAGGCGTATTGGGTCTGTACGCTGATTGAGGAGTCCGATCTGCTGGAGGCCCAGGCGGCGGAAGCGACCTGGGAGGAGCTCAAGCTGGCGCTGCCGGAGCTGAATATCGGTCTGGTGCACGGGCGGATGAAACCGGCGGAGAAGCAGGCGGTGATGCAGGCTTTCAAGCAGGGCGAAATGCATCTGCTGGTGGCCACGACGGTCATTGAAGTCGGTGTCGACGTACCGAACTCGAGCCTGATGATTATCGAAAACCCGGAACGTCTGGGTCTGGCGCAGCTGCACCAGCTCAGAGGGCGCGTCGGGCGCGGCGCGGTCGCTTCCCACTGCGTGCTACTCTATAAATCGCCGCTCTCTAAAACGGCGCAGAAACGCCTGCAGGTGCTGCGTGACAGTAACGACGGTTTCGTCATCGCCCAGAAAGACCTTGAAATTCGCGGTCCCGGTGAGCTGCTCGGCACCCGCCAGACCGGCAACGCTGAGTTTAAAGTGGCGGATTTGCTGCGCGATCAGGCGATGATCCCCGACGTTCAGCGCATTGCGCGTCACATTCATGAACGCTATCCGCTGCAGGCCCAGGCGCTGATCGAGCGCTGGATGCCGGAAACCGAACGCTATTCCAACGCGTAGCGCGCTTTTGCCGCGCTGCGGGCAATCTTTCTACACAATGAGTGGATTATGAAACGAGAACTGGCCATCGAATTTTCGCGTGTCACCGAAGCCGCCGCGCTGGCGGGCTATAAATGGCTGGGCCGCGGCGATAAAAACTCCGCCGACGGCGCAGCGGTTAACGCCATGCGCATTATGCTTAACCTCGTCAATATCGACGGCACCATCGTCATCGGCGAGGGCGAAATCGATGAAGCGCCGATGCTCTATATCGGCGAAAAAGTGGGCACCGGCCAGGGCGATGCGGTGGATATCGCCGTCGATCCCATCGAAGGTACCCGGATGACGGCGATGGGCCAGGCTAATGCCCTGGCAGTGATGGCGGTCGGCGATAAAGGCTGCTTCCTCAACGCGCCGGATATGTATATGGAAAAGCTGATTGTCGGCCCAGGCGCTAAAGGCGCTATCGATCTCAATCTGCCGCTGGAAGAGAACCTGCGCAATATCGCCCGCGCGCTGAACAAGCCGCTGGGCGAGCTGACCGTCACCGTGCTGGCGAAACCGCGCCACGATGCGGCGATTGCTCAGCTGCAGCAGCTGGGCGTGCGCGTGTTCGCCATTCCCGATGGCGACGTCGCGGCCTCCATTCTCACCTGCATGCCGGATAGCGAAGTGGACGTGCTGTACGGCATCGGCGGCGCGCCGGAAGGGGTGGTTTCCGCCGCGGTGATCCGCGCGCTCGACGGCGATATGCAGGGCCGCCTGCTGGCTCGTCACCACGTGAAGGGCGACAGCGAAGAGAATCGCCGCATCGGTGAAAACGAGCTGGCGCGCTGCAAAACCATGGGCATCGAAGCGGGTAAAGTGCTGCGCCTTGATGAAATGGCGCGCAGCGATAACGTCGTCTTCTCCGCTACCGGCATCACCAAAGGCGATCTGCTGGACGGCATCACCCGTAAGGGCAATATGGCCACCACCGAGACGCTGCTGATCCGCGGCAAGTCGCGCACCATCCGTCGGATCCAGTCGATTCATTACCTCGACCGTAAAGATCCGGACGTCCAGCAGCACATCCTGTAATACCGCTTTCTCTCCTCCAGGCAACCGTCCGCGGGCGGTTGTCCTGTTCTTCGTTTATATTTGATCAATAGAGCTTTCTTGCGCCTGCGGGGTGGAAATCTTGCCCGTCTGGGCCGAAGATAAGGCATCGCTTGGCAACAGGAGAAGACGATGGCGGACTGGGTTAGCGGCAAAGTGACAAAAGTGGAGTACTGGACGGACGCCTTGTTCAGTTTATACGTGCGGGCGCCTGTCCATCCGTTTACCGCCGGGCAATTTACCAAGCTCGGGCTGGAAATCGACGGCGAACGCGTGCAGCGCGCCTACTCCTACGTCAACGCCCCCGGCAATCCCGATCTCGAGTTCTATCTGGTCACCGTCCCGGAAGGCAAGCTGAGCCCGCGTCTGGCGGCGCTGAAACCGGGCGATGAGGTCCAGGTGGTGAGCGAAGCGGCTGGCTTCTTCGTCCTCGAGGAAGTACCGGATTGCGATACTCTGTGGATGCTGGCGACCGGCACCGCCCTCGGGCCTTATCTGTCGATTCTCCAGGAAGGCAAAGATCTTGAGCGATTTACTCATCTGGTGCTGGTCCACGCCGTGCGCTACGCCGCGGACCTGAGCTATCTGCCGCTGATGCGCGAACTCGAGCAGCGCTACGCCGGCAAATTACGCATCCAGACGGTGGTCAGCCGCGAAACCGTGGCAGGCTCGCTGACCGGCCGGGTGCCGTTCCTGATTGAAACCGGGGCGCTGGAGGAGGCGGTCGGCCTGCCGATGACCCGCGACACCAGCCATGTGATGCTGTGCGGCAACCCGCAGATGGTGCGCGATACCCAACAGCTGTTAAAAGAGACCCGGCAGATGACCAAACATCTGCGTCGCCGGCCGGGCCACATGACGGCGGAGCACTACTGGTAATCAGGCGTCCGCTTTCCAGCGCACGTCCTGGGTCTCCTTGCCGAACTTATTCTCGCCCTGGGTGCCGACAAACGCCCCCAGGTCGATCAGCATCATGACGATAATCAGCGTCGGCACAAAGCGCCCGACGCCCCACTGCCAGACCTGCGGCAGCATCGCCCAGTTCCCCGCCAGCAGCATCCACGCCAGAATCATCAGCAGCGCCCACAGTCCGGATTTGCCGCGATCGTGCAGCCGCTTCACCACCACCGCCGCCGTCGGCCACAGCAGGCAGACAATAATAAACGCCGCCGTCTGCAGATTAAGCAGATTGCTGCCTGCCAGGGTGAACAGCGCGCTCATGGTCACCAGCCAAATGGCAATCCAGATCCAGAAATCGCGGCGGCCAATGCGCCCTTTAATTGAGAATAACCACTGCTGTAGGGTCATGCGTTTTTCCTTATCATCATCGTCTGCGTAGTTTACCCTGGCGTCGTGACTTTTTGACAAGCGCCGCGCTTCCCGATTTAATCGTCAGCAGGCAAAAAAAGGAACGACGGGCATGAAGAAGTGGACAATCTTGTGTTTCAGTGGGCTGATGGGCCTTGCCGTCGGCCCGCATGCGTTGTCCGCAGAAAGCGAATCGACGACCGCTGCCCCCTACCTGCTCGCCGGCGCGCCGAGCTTTGACCTGTCGATCAGCCAGTTCCGGGAAAAATTTAACGTCGATAACCCGAAGCTGCCTCTGAATGAATTCCGTTCCATATCAACCAGCCGCGATCGGGCTAACCTGACCCGCGCCGCCAGCAAGATTAACGAAAATCTCTATGCCTCCACCGCGCTGGAGCGCGGCACGCTGAAGATCAAATCCATGCAGATCACCTGGCTGCCGATCCAGGGGCCGGAGCAAAAGGCGGCGAAGGCCAAAGCGCTGGAGTATATGAGCGCCATGATCCGCGCCTTCGTGCCCACCCTTAGCCCGGCGCAGAGCCAGCAAAAACTGCAGAAACTGCTGACTGCCGGCAAAGGCAAACGCTACTTCTCCGACACCGAGGGCGCCGTGCGCTATGTGGTGGCAGATCATGGTGAAAAGGGTCTGACCTTCGCTGTTGAACCGATTAAGCTGGCGCTATCTGAAACGCTGGAAGGTAACAATAAATGACAAAAAGCAAAGCCTTTCCAGTGACGAGTCTCTATACTGTTTCACAGACCATGCTGCCCTCTGGGGCGGCTATATTCCTTAATTCGCTTAAGTAGCGTGGAGAATTAAAATGCGACATCCTTTAGTGATGGGTAACTGGAAACTGAACGGCAGCCGCCACATGGTAAACGAACTGGTTGCGAACCTGCGTACCGAGCTGGCTGGCGTAAGCGGCTGCGCAGTTGCCATCGCCCCGCCGGAAATGTATCTGGACCTGGCTAAGCGTGCGGCAGAAGGCAGCCACATCCACCTGGGCGCGCAGAACGTTGACGTAAACCTGTCCGGCGCTTTCACCGGTGAAACCTCCGCCGAAATGCTGAAAGATATCGGCGCACAGTACATCATCATCGGCCACTCCGAGCGTCGTACCTACCACAAAGAATCCGACGAGCTGATCGCGAAGAAATTCGCCGTGCTGAAAGAGCAGGGTCTGACTCCGGTACTGTGCATCGGTGAAACCGAAGCCGAAAACGAAGCGGGCAAAACGGAAGAAGTTTGCGCACGTCAGATCGACGCCGTGCTGAAAACCCAGGGCGCTGCCGCTTTCGAAGGCGTGGTTATCGCTTACGAACCTGTATGGGCTATCGGTACCGGCAAATCCGCGACCCCGGCTCAGGCTCAGGCGGTGCACAAATTCATCCGTGACCACATTGCTAAAGCTGACGCGAAAATCGCTGAGCAAGTGATCATCCAGTACGGCGGTTCCGTTAACGCTGGCAACGCCGCAGAGCTGTTCACCCAGCCGGACATCGACGGCGCGCTGGTTGGCGGCGCCTCCCTGAAAGCAGACGCTTTCGCGGTGATCGTTAAAGCAGCAGAAGCAGCGAAAAAAGCGTAATCCGCTTTTCCCGGTGGCGACACGCGACCGGGTTGACTGACAAAACGTGGGAGCCCGGCTTAGCACAGCGCAAGCCGGGCTTTCTTTTGCCGCTACAGTTTTCCCAACAGCTGATACCACGCGTAGTCCAGCGGCAGTAAAATCAAATAGCTCACCGCCGCCAGCGCCAGACAAAGCAACATCCCCGCCCTCGCCGGGACTTTGCCTAACCCCATCGCGACCACGATCGGTGACGCCTGATACGGCAGCAGCGGCGTGGAATAACCCAGCACCTGAATCATAATCACGCTCAGCAGCGGGAAGCCGGTGGCGTCGGCAAAGCTCTGGGCAAAGGTGGTATACAGCGCCGGCACGCCGTTGGCGGTCATAATAAAGTTCAGCGCGCTGGTAATTCCGGTCAGCGCCAAGAAGCTGGTGAAAGGATTGTCTTTATCCAGGGGCATCACCTGCAGCAGCGCATTGCCCACCGCACCGCCAATTCCGGTTTGGGTGACGGCGATCGCCAGTCCCAGAATCCCGGCAACATAAATGCAGGTGCGCATATTCACCCCGCTGGCAAACTCTTCGCCGCTGATAAAGCCCACCCGCGGCAGCAGCGTTACCACCGCCGCCGCCAGGCCGGTCCACGCCGGGCCGACGCCGTGCCAGCTCTCGGTCACCCACAGCGTGAGGACCACCGCCAGCAGCCACGCCAGACGCTTCTCGTCGCGGCTCATCGCCGGCAGCGGCGCCAGGTCGCGCGGCGGATGCGGCTTACCAGGAAACAGCCAGCAGATTAGCGCCACCAGCGCCGCCCCTTTCAGCCAGCCAAGCACCGGCGTATGCAGCAGTAAATAGGGGACATAATTCAAGTGGATACCGTACGAGCCTTCCGCCGCGCCGCTCATCACCAGATTCGGCACGTTGGCGGGCAGAATGGTCGCCGACAGCTGAAAGGTGCCGAATCCCACCGCCAGCGCCAGGCCGAACCAGCCGCGGCTACCGTCGGCAATGCCCGCCCGGCGGGCCATCGCCGCCACGATCGGCATCAGCAGCGCGATGCGCCCCATGTTGGAAGGCATCACGAACGCCAGGGCGTAGCTCAGGAGTACCACGCTGGCGACCATCCGCGGCCAGGAGTCGGTTAGCCGCGCCGACAACGCCTGCGCCGCCCGGTCCGCCAGCCCGGTTTTACGGATCGCGATGCCGAGCACAAAACCGCTGAACACCAGCCAGAAGGCCGAGGAGGCAAAGCCGCCGAAGATCACCTCCGGCGGGGCGATTTTCGCCATCATCGCCGCAGCGAAAAACAGCAGCGCGGTGATAAACTCCGGCAGCAGCGATGTCGCCCAGAGCACAATGGTGACGCCGACAATCAGTGAAGGGAGGAACAGCGGGTGGGTAAGCCAGAGCGACATGCCTGTCTCCTGTCGTTTTTTTCAGCAAGAATACGACGACAGGTAAGACAGGTAAACGCCAGAACTAGTGGTTTGCGTTAAGGATGGCGCAGCGATGATCCTGAATCTCTTCCGCCGAGGCCCGGTTCAGGGAGAGCAGGTTACGCTCCGTCGCCAGCAGCACCAGCGAGCCGTCGCTCTGCTGGGCCATCGCCAGCGCGAAGCGTCCCATATGCTGACGCGCCTCCGGCACCTCTTCCGCCAGCATCAGGAATGGGCTGCGCTGGGCCAGCTCCGCCTCCGTCACTCGGCGCGCCAGGTATTCATGGCCCTGAAGCCCACCCGGCAACGGCAGCCAGCGGCTGCTGATCGCCGCCGCATCCTTGTCTAACTGCGCGCGCACATCGGGGCGCAGGCAAGAGATATGAATATGGAAATGGTTTTGCGTGCGTCCGCTGCGCGAGTTGATCGCCAGCGATACCGCGTTATCAGGAACCGGCGCGCCGTGGCGCTGGCTCATGATCTCACGCCCCTGCCAGGCCTGCCAGAAGAAGTTCGGCGTCAGTGGATCCAACAGCAGCGGGCTTTCGGTGCCGTTAATGCGATAGGTCGGCATCAGCAAATACTGCAGCGGGCCGTTACGATCTTTAAACAGCACATAGCCGCCCTTGAGGTTCACTTCGGCGCACGGCGACGGGTTTTGCTGCTGTTGCTGATGGGGGACGCACTGCTGCAGAACAATCTTGCGCAACGCATCCGGGTTGCCAGAGTGCAGCCAGTAGTAGCCGCCCGCCAGCGCCGCGAGGATCGTCACCAGCAGCGCCAGCAAAAAGTATCTTACTCTTCTCATTTTCATTCCCTGTTAAGCCTGAAGCGGAAGAGTAACGTAATTTGATGACTAAATGAAAACAGATGACGGGCGGAGCGTTTTCCGGGTCGCGGCTGACGCCTTGCCCGGGCTACGCACGGCGTATAACCGTAGCCCTGCTAAGCGTAGCGCAAGCAGGGATTCCCGGGTGGCGGCTGGCGCCTTGCCCGGGCTACGCACAGCGCAAAACTGTAGCCCTGCTAAGCGTAGCGCAAGCAGGGACAAGAGAATTAACGCTGGCTAATCTGGTCGAAGGTGCCGCCGTTGGAGAAGTGCTCTTTCTGCGCTTTCGTCCAGCCGCCGAACTCCTGATCGATAGTGAACAGTTTCAGTTTCGGGAATTCATTAGCATATTTCTTCGCCACGTTCGGATCGCGCGGACGGTAGAAGTTCTTCGCCGCAATCTCCTGGCCTTCCGGCGAGTAGAGATACTTCAGGTACGCTTCCGCCACCTGGCGGGTGCCTTTCTTATCCACGACTTTATCGACCACCGAAACGGTCGGCTCAGCCAGAATCGACTCACTCGGGGTCACGATTTCAAACTTGTCTTTGCCCAGTTCGTTGGTCGCCAGCAGCGCTTCGTTTTCCCAGGCGATCAGCACATCGCCGATCCCGCGTTCTACGAAGGTATTGGTCGAACCGCGCGCGCCGGAGTCCAGCACTTCCACGTTTTTATACAGCGCCTTGACGAAATCCTGGGCTTTCGCCTGGTCGCCATGGTTCTGATGTAGGGCATAGCCCCAGGCCGCCAGGTAGTTCCAGCGAGCGCCGCCGGAGCTTTTCGGGTTCGGGGTGATGACCGACACGCCCGGTTTGATCAGGTCGTTCCAGTCATGGATCTGTTTCGGGTTGCCCTTACGGACAAGGAACACGATGGTGGAAGTATAAGGCGCGGAGTTATCCGGCAGGCGCTTCAGCCAGTTTTTATCGATACGGCCGCGCTCGGCGATCGCGTCGACGTCGTAGGCCAGCGCCAGCGTAACCACATCCGCTTCAATACCGTTAATCACCGAGGTCGCCTGCTTGCCGGAGCCGCCGTGCGACTGGCGGATCACCACGTTGTCGCCGGTCTCCTGCTTCCAGTGCGCGCTGAACGCTTTGTTGTACTGTTCGTACAGCTCGCGCGTTGGATCATAAGATACGTTTAATAGCTGAAAATCTTTTGCCAGAACGCTGGCGGATGCCAGCAACAGAGTTAACCCTACGCCCCACTTATTCATCGCACCGCTCTCTTTATGTCGTGTTGTGATGGGCTAAGCGTGCCAGAAAGCGATTCAATGATTAAAGAATAAAAAAAGATTGGCTATAACTTGTGAGTATAAAGGAAGGGATAAGGATCACCCCCTCCCTGGCGGGAGAGGGCGTGAAGCGATTAGACTTCTTCCATGCGGCCCAGCAGCGCCTGCAGACGCTCCTGCCAGCCCTGCTGCTGCTCTTTCAGCTGGCTGTTTTCGCGCTCCAGCTCTTCACGACCATGCTGCGCGCTCTGAACTTCCTGCACCAGGGTGTTGTTCTTTTCTTTCAGCTCTTCGATTTCCATCTGCAACAGAGTGATGGTATCAATCGCCTGCTGAACCTTAGATTCTAATTTCTCAAACACTTCTAATGACATCGTCATACCTCTCCTGAACTTGCAAGGCGTTGATAGAAACTGGTGTTTCGTATACGCGGTCCCGCCTTAACGAAAATTAGCGCACATAGCGGTGTTATCGTCGATTGTATGAATCCCCGCCGCCCCTGTCCAGCGGCAAGCCGCGCAGATTGCGGTTTGCAACACTTTTCAGTCTTTACCTGGTACTTTCAGCGCAGTTCGCTCGTACTTCATGAGCCATTGTTAATATTATGGTTAACAAAATGCGAGGTGAAACGCTCCGGCAGCGCGCTTAATGCGCGCGAATGGCGCGAAAACGCTCATTTTCTTGACGTGGTACACACATTTGAAGTTCGATATTTCTCGTTTTTGCTCGTTAACGATAAATTAACACTATGCCTACATGGCAATATGGTCGTCTGTGACCACCCTACATACAATAATCATCACCACGCTTCAGGATTCGATTATGAGCCAAACATCAACCTTAAAAGGCCAGTGCATCGCAGAGTTCCTCGGTACCGGGTTGTTGATCTTTTTCGGCGTTGGGTGCGTGGCTGCGCTCAAGGTCGCGGGAGCCAGCTTCGGACAGTGGGAAATCAGCATCATCTGGGGTCTGGGCGTCGCCATGGCGATCTACCTGACCGCAGGGGTATCCGGTGCGCACCTTAACCCTGCGGTGACTATCGCGCTCTGGCTGTTCGCCTGCTTCGATGGCCGCAAAGTGGTTCCTTTTATTATTTCGCAATTCGCTGGCGCCTTTTGCGCTGCGGCATTAGTTTACGGGCTTTATTACAATCTTTTCCTCGATTATGAAACCACCCACCATATGGTACGCGGCAGCGTGGAAAGCCTTGATCTGGCTGGCATCTTCTCCACTTACCCGAACCCGCATATCAATTTTGTGCAGGCCTTCGCGGTAGAGATGGTGATTACCGCTATCCTGATGGGCGTCATCCTGGCACTGACCGACGATGGCAACGGTGTGCCGCGCGGCCCGCTGGCGCCGCTGCTGATCGGCCTGCTGATCGCGGTGATTGGCGCCTCCATGGGACCGCTGACCGGCTTCGCCATGAACCCGGCGCGTGATATCGGCCCGAAAGCCTTCGCCTGGCTGGCCGGCTGGGGCGACGTCGCCTTCACCGGCGGTAAAGATATTCCTTATTTCCTGGTGCCGCTGTGCGCACCGGTGGTCGGCGCGGCGCTGGGCGCGTTCAGCTATCGTAAGCTGATTGGCCGCCACCTGCCTTGCGACACCTGCGTGGACGAAGAGCAAGAGAGCCCCTCCTCTTCCCCCACTCAACATAAAGCTTCGCTGTAATCTGACTACGGGACACCGACTATGACCGACAAAAAATATATCGTTGCGCTTGACCAGGGCACTACCAGCTCCCGGGCCGTTGTGATGGATCATGATGCCAATATCGTCAGCGTCTCCCAGCGAGAATTCGAACAAATTTATCCTAAGCCAGGCTGGGTTGAACACGACCCGATGGAAATCTGGGCGTCCCAAAGCTCGACGCTGGTCGAAGCGCTGGCCAAAGCGGATATCAACTCCGATCAGATCGCGGCCATCGGTATCACCAACCAGCGTGAGACCGTGGTGGTGTGGGAGCGCGAGACCGGCAAACCGATCTATAACGCCATCGTCTGGCAGTGCCGCCGCACCGCCGAGATCTGCGAGCAGCTCAAGCGTGACGGGATGGAGGAGTATATCCGCAAGGCCACTGGCCTGGTGGTGGACCCCTACTTCTCCGGCACCAAGGTGAAATGGATCCTCGACCATGTCGAAGGTTCCCGTGAGCGTGCGAAGCGCGGTGAGCTGCTGTTCGGCACCGTGGACACCTGGCTTATCTGGAAGATGACCCAGGGTCGCGTGCACGTCACCGACTACACCAACGCCTCGCGTACCATGCTGTTCAACATCCACGACCTGGACTGGGACGACAAGATGCTCGACGCGCTGGATATTCCGCGCGCCATGCTGCCGGAAGTGCGCAAGTCGTCCGAAGTGTACGGCCAGACCAACATCGGTGGTAAAGGCGGGACCCGTATTCCTATCGCCGGGATCGCCGGTGACCAGCAGGCGGCCCTGTTCGGCCAGCTGTGCGTTAAGGAAGGGATGGCGAAAAATACCTACGGCACCGGCTGCTTTATGCTGATGAACACCGGCGAAAAAGCGGTGACCTCCACTCACGGTCTGCTGACCACCATCGCCTGCGGTCCGCGCGGCGAGGTGAACTACGCACTGGAAGGGGCGGTGTTTATGGCTGGCGCCTCCATTCAGTGGCTGCGCGACGAGATGAAGCTCATCAGCGATGCGTTCGATTCCGAGTACTTCGCCACCAAAGTGAAGGACACCAACGGCGTGTACGTCGTGCCTGCGTTCACCGGTCTTGGCGCGCCGTACTGGGACCCCTATGCCCGCGGCGCGATTTTCGGCCTCACCCGTGGCGTGAACTCGAACCACATTATCCGTGCGACGCTGGAGTCCATTGCCTATCAGACCCGCGACGTGCTGGAAGCGATGCAGGCTGACTCCGGTATCCGTCTGCATGCGCTGCGCGTGGATGGCGGCGCGGTGGCCAACAACTTCCTCATGCAGTTCCAGTCCGATATCCTCGGCACCCGCGTGGAGCGTCCGGAAGTGCGCGAAGTGACAGCCCTGGGCGCCGCCTATCTGGCCGGTCTGGCGGTCGGCTTCTGGCAGAACCTCGATGAGCTGCAGGAAAAAGCGGTGATTGAGCGTGAATTCCGCCCGGGGATTGAAACCACTGAGCGTAACTATCGTTACAGCGGCTGGAAGAAAGCGGTGAAACGCGCGTTAGCGTGGGAAGAGCACGACGAAGCGTAAGATTGTGCAGGTATTCCCGGCTTGCGGCGTAAACGCCTTAGCCGGGCTACATAACCCCAAACAGCACGATCTTGTAGCCCGGACAGGTGCGCAGCACCGCCTCCGGGTTTTTTATCAACCAAATATCGGCAGCAACAGGTACAGCTTAATCACCAGCGCGTTGACGATATCGATAAAGAACGCCCCCACCATCGGCACCACCAGGAAGGCCATATGTGACGGGCCGAAACGGTCGGTAATTGCCTGCATATTGGCGATCGCCGTCGGCGTTGCCCCCAGACCAAACCCGCAATGCCCGGCTGCCAGCACCGCGGCATCGTAGTTTTTACCCATCATCCGATAGGTGACGAACACCGCGTACAGCGCCATCGCTACCGCCTGCACCGCCAGGATAATAATCATCGGCAGCGCCAGAGAAGCCAGTTCCCAGAGCTTGAGGCTCATCAGCGCCATGGCGAGGAACAGCGACAGGCTGACGTTGCCCAGCACCGACACCGCGCGATCGAACACCCGGTACAGCCCCGCCAGCGCCAGGCTGTTGCTGAGGATCACGCCGATAAACAGCACGCAGACAAAAGTCGGCAATTCAAAGACACTGCCCGCCAACAGTTGCGCAACCACCTTGCCCACCGTCAGACAGATAGCGATCAGGGCGATACTCTCGATCAGCACCAGCGAGGTGATCACCCGCCCCACGTCCGGCTTTTCGAAGGCGGTCGGCGCCACCTGATCGTCCGGCGTCCCGTCCGGCGAGGAAGAGTGTTTCACCAGGTAACGCGCCACCGGGCCGCCGATCAGGCCGCCGAGCACCAGGCCGAAAGTCGCGCAGGCCATCGCCACCTCGGTGGCGTTGGCAAAACCATAGCGCTCAACGAACAGCTTGCTCCATGCCGCCCCGGTGCCGTGGCCGCCGGAAAGGGTAATAGAACCGGCCAGCAGACCCATCAGCGGATCCAGGCCCAACAGCTTCGCCATGCCGATACCGAGGGCGTTCTGCAGCAGCAACAGACCAACCACCACAATCAGAAAGGTACCCAGTACCTTGCCGCCCGCCCGCAGGCTGGCCAGGTTGGCGTTCAGACCGATGGTGGCGAAGAACGCCAGCATCAGCGGATCTTTGAGGCTCATATCGAAATCAATATCGATATCCATACTTTTTTTCAGCACCAGCAGCGCCAGCGCCACCAGCAGACCGCCGGCAACAGGTTCAGGAATGGTGTATTTCTTGAGGAGGGGTACGGTTTGGACGAGTTTTCTGCCGAGTAATAGCACAAGCGTTGCGGCAACGAGCGTCGATAAGGTATCGAGATGAAACATAAAAAGCTCCTTATGGGCGCATGATCCATTCACACGCGACGATATTCCTGGTGTCTTTAGCTTCTCTTCATGAGGAGGCAGAGGGGGATTTTACGCAGAACGGCGGAAAAAATGACAGAAAAAGATATTTTGTATCCTGAATGATGCGATTTAGCATACATAATGTTAATAATCTCCTTGCGCATATTCACAGCATAAATTTTTATGGGCAAACGCTGGCAAACGTTTGCTTTTGGTCTACAGTCCGATAAAATTCCCGCTTTGCCACCTTGGGATTGCTTGTGATGTCCGTTAACACCGCAGAGTCAGAAAATGCGCAACCGGTTGCGCATAAACCAGCCAGCGAATTAATTTACCGCCTCGAAGATCGCCCGCCCCTACCGCAAACCCTGTTCGCCGCCTTCCAGCACCTGCTGGCGATGTTTGTCGCGGTGATCACCCCGGCGCTGTTAATCTGCCAGGCTCTCGGTCTCCCGGCGCAAGATACCCAACATATCATCAGCATGTCGCTGTTCGCCTCCGGCGTGGCCTCCATTATTCAGATCAAAGCCTGGGGCCCGGTCGGTTCCGGACTGCTCTCCATCCAGGGCACCAGCTTCAACTTTGTCGCCCCGCTGATCATGGGCGGCACCGCGCTGAAAACCGGCGGCGCCGACGTCCCGACGATGATGGCCGCCCTGTTCGGCACCCTGATGCTGGCCAGCTGCACGGAAATGGTCCTCTCCCGCGTCCTGCACCTCGCGCGCCGCATCATTACCCCGCTGGTCTCCGGCGTGGTGGTGATGATCATCGGCCTGTCGCTGATTCAGGTTGGGTTGACCTCCATCGGCGGCGGCTACGCGGCGATGGCCGACCATAGCTTCGGCGCGCCGAAGAACCTGCTGCTGGCGGGCATCGTGCTGGCGCTGATCATCATTCTCAACCGCCAGCGTAATCCCTATTTGCGCATCGCTTCGCTGGTGATTGCCATGGCGGCGGGCTATCTGGCGGCGTGGTTCCTGGATATGCTGCCGGCCAACACCGCCCCGACCAACAGCAGCCTCATCACCGTCCCGACGCCGCTCTACTATGGCCTCGGCATTGACTGGAGCCTGCTGCTGCCGCTGATGCTGGTGTTTATGATCACCTCCCTGGAAACCATCGGCGATATCACCGCCACCTCCGACGTCTCCGAACAGCCGGTCTCGGGTCCGCTGTATATGAAGCGCCTGAAAGGCGGCGTGCTGGCTAACGGCCTCAACTCCTTTGTGTCCGCGGTCTTCAACACCTTCCCGAACTCCTGCTTCGGCCAGAACAACGGCGTGATCCAGCTGACCGGCGTCGCCAGCCGCTACGTCGGCTTTGTGGTGGCGCTGATGCTGATCGTCCTCGGGCTGTTCCCGGCGGTGAGCGGCTTCGTACAGCATATCCCTGAGCCAGTGCTCGGCGGCGCCACGCTGGTGATGTTCGGCACCATCGCCGCGTCCGGCGTGCGCATCGTCTCCCGCGAGCCGCTGAATCGCCGGGCGATCCTGATTATCGCCCTGTCGCTGGCGGTGGGCCTCGGCGTGTCGCAGCAGCCGTTGATCCTGCAGTTCGCGCCGGACTGGCTGAAGAATCTGCTCTCCTCCGGTATCGCCGCCGGCGGTATCACGGCGATTGTTCTGAATTTAATTTTCCCGCCAGAAAAAGCCTGATTTAACGCGTCCCGGTCGTGCCATCGGCCGGGGCACCCTGGCGCTGCCCTCCACCGCCTGCCCCGTCACGGAAATAAACCACGCCTGCCTTGAGAAGTGCGCATAAATCGGGCATAACACGGTTATGTGCATCTCACAGAATGGAAGACCATGAAATTTCTTGGAAAGCTGATTCTCTGGCTGCTAGTCGCTCTGCTGCTCGTCATCGTTGGCGCGTGGTTCCTGCTGCAAACCCACTGGGGCGCCCGCCAGGCCAGCGCCTGGCTCAGCAATGGCACCGGCTGGCAGGTCTCCTTCGATGCGATGGACCACGATTTCTCCTCCCCTCTTCATGTGCAGTTGCAAAACGTCACCTTTGGCCGGGAAGGCAAGCCGGCAACCCTGGTGGCGAAAACGGTCGATATTGGCTTCAGCACCCGCCAGTTTAGCGACCCGCTGCATGCGGATGAGATTGTCCTTAACGACGGCACCCTGAATCTGTCACCCCACTCTGCCGACCTGCCGTTCGCTGCAGACCGGCTAATGTTGCGCAATATGGCCTTCAATAGTCCGGAAACCGGCTGGGCGCTCAGCGCGCAGCGCGTCACTGGCGGCGTCAGCCCATGGGCGCCGGAGGCAGGCAATGTGCTGGGGAAAACGGCGCAGATCCAGATGAGCGCGGGCTCGATGACGCTCAATGGCGTCGAAGCCAGCAATGTTCTGATTCAGGGCAAGATTGATCAGGGCGAGGTCACCCTCTCCACCCTCGGCGCCGATGTCGCCCGCGGCACCTTAACCGGCAATGCGAAACGCAGCGCCGACGGCAGCTGGCTGGTGGATAACCTGCAGCTCAATGAGATCCGACTGCAGAGCGCCGCCTCGCTGGCCGACTTTTTCGCGCCGTTAACCACGGTCCCCTCTCTGCAGATTGGCCGCCTGGATATCACCGACGCCCGCCTGCAGGGGCCGGACTGGGCGGTAACCGACCTTGACCTGAGCCTGCGCAACCTGACGCTCAGTCACGGCGGCTGGCAGAGCCAGGACGGCGCGCTGTCGATGAATGCCAGCGAATTTATCTACGGCTCGCTGCACTTTTTCGACCCGATCCTGAATGCCGAATTTTCACCCCAGGGTATTGCCCTGCGCCAGTTCTCCTCGCGCTGGGAGGGCGGCATGGTGCGAACCTCCGGCAGCTGGCTGCGCGCCGGTAACGCGCTGGTGCTTGACGACACCGCCTTCGCCGGGCTGGAGTACACGCTGCCGGCGAACTGGAAGCCACTGTGGATGGCGCCGCTGCCGGCCTGGCTGCAAAGCCTGACGCTTAAAAAATTCAGCGCCAGCCGCAACCTGATCATCGATGTGGACCCAGCCTTCCCATGGCAGATTACCGCTCTCGATGGCTATGGCGGCGAGCTTCAGCTGGTGAAAAACGGCAGCTGGGGGGTGTGGAACGGTAGCGCGACGCTGAACGCCGCGGCGGCGACCTTTAACCGAATTGACGTGCGTCGCCCTTCACTCAAGCTGAGCGCCACGGCGTCGACGGTCAATATCACTGAGCTCAGCGCCTTCACCGAGCGCGGCATTCTGCAGGCCACCGCCGCGGTATCCCAGCTGCCGCAGCGCCAGGTCAATTTGAGCCTGAACGGCCGCGGCGTGCCGCTGAATATTCTGCAGGCCTGGGGCTGGCCTTCGCTCCCCATTAGCGGGGATGGCAACCTCCAGCTGACCGCCAGCGGCAGCGTGCAGGCCGATGCCCCGCTCAAGCCGACGGTCAACGCACAGCTTAGCGCCGTAAATATGGAGAAACAGCAGGTGGCGCAAACCATGCGCAACGGCGAGGTCAATACCGCCCCCGCCGCGCCAGCGTCCGCTCCCGTCACGCCCTAGCGATGCCCCATCCCCCTCTCCCCCACGGGGAGAGGGAACGCTTCTCTGCAAACACTCCGCTCTGGCTACGCCCTTTCCCTTTCAGGGAGGGGGTCTGCAAGCATTCTGAAACCTGTGTGCAATAAGCGGCTATCTGTGCCTATTTACCGCTACTGGTTCCTTTCAAATATCAGAGTTGCTATAACCAAAATACTGGAAGTCGATAAAAAGAAACCGCTCCCTGTACCTACAAAAATATAAAAGGATCAATCATGCCTGAAATACGTCAGCGTATTCTGGAGAATATGCAAAAATTCTCCCGGGCCATGATCGGCGCCGTATTGTTCTTGCCGGTCATTGGCTTAATTCTGGCCCTCAGTTCAGTATTAACTAATCCGACATTAATAGCTGAAACCAGTTTCCTGCACCAGCTTGGGCAGATGCTCGGCGACACCTTTTGGCCTCTATTTGGCAACCTCGGCTTATTATTTTGCGTCGGTATTAGCTATGGCCTGGCAAAAGATAAAAAAACCGAAGTCGCGCTGGTTGCGGTGATGTGCTTCATTATGTTTCTTGGCGCCAACCACTCCTGGCTGGAACACACCCACGGACTCGCCGAAAAAATTAACGGTGAATATTATGGCACCGGGCAAACCCAACTGCTGGGCTTTGTAGTGGTGGATATGGGCGTTTTCCTTGGCATTATTCTCGGCTGCACTATCGCGTGGGTGCACAATAAAGTTTCTACCATTGAGCTGCCCGGCGCGCTGTCGATGTACGGCGGCGCCAAGCTGACGCTGGTGGCGATGACGCCGGTGGTTATCTTCTACGCCATCGCCTTTACCTGGATTTGGCCGTTTATGACCCACGGCATCTCCGCCCTCACCGGCTTTATGAAAAATGCCGGGGTCGCCGGGGTCTTCGTCTATGGTTTCTTTGAAAAATTTCTTATCCCGACCGGCCTGCACCATTTTGTCTGGTCACCCTTCCAGCTCACCCAGATTGGCGGCACCCTGAACGTGGACGGCCAGGTGGTCTCCGGTACCCAGGCCATTTTTCTCGCCTATATGCGCCATCCGGATCTGACCCCGGTGATGAATGAGGCCCTACGCTTCTCACAGCAAGGGATGACCACCATCTTCGGCCTGGCCGGCGCCTCGCTGGCGTTCTACCACACCGCGAAGCCGGAGAAAAAAGTGATGGCCAAGGCGATTCTGCTGCCGGCAATTATCACCTCGATGCTGACTGGCATCACCGAGCCGATTGAGTTCACCTTCTTGTTTGTCTCGCCGCTGCTGTGGGTGATCCATGCGACGTTAACCGCCGCCTCGCAGGCCATTTGCGACCTCTTCACCGTACGCCCCTGGGGAGCCTCGGGCCTGATCGAATTTCTGATCTATAACCTGCCGCTACCGGTCTCCTTAACGCGCTGGCCGGGATATGTCCTTATCGGTATCGGCCAGTTCGCCGTCTACTACGTGATTTTCCGCACTCTGGTGGTGAAGCTGAATCTGAAAACGCCGGGCCGGGAAGATGACGAGAACGTGAAGCTCTACAGCAAAGCGGAGTATCGCCAGAAAGTCGCGCAGCCGCAGTCGGTCACCGATGACATTATCCGCGGTCTCGGGGGCAAGGAGAATATTCTCTCCGTCGATAATTGTTTTACCCGCCTGCGCGTGGCCGTGCGCGATATGGCGCGGGTTGATGACGCGCAATTAAAAAATACCGGCGCCAACGGCGTAGTGCGCAATCGCAATGAGGTTCAGGTTATTTATGGCGTAAAAGTGGGACAGGTACGTTCCCGGGTTGATAACTGGTTAGCAGAAAATTAATGAGGAGTTTGTATGAAATTAACCGTATTAGGCGGGGGCGGCGTTCGCTCTGCATTTTTAGCGAAATCTCTGGCATATAATGCTCACCGCATTGGTTTAACGGAGGTGGTTTTTCTCGATAACTCTGCAGATAATCTGGCGATATTCGGTGAAATTGCCCGCTATGTATTTACGACCATTCGCCCGGATATTCATTTCACGACCACTACCGATCCGGTCGCGGCGCTACAAAACGCCAATTATATTATTACCACCCTGCGGGTCGGTGGTGATGAAAGCCGTATTCGCGACGAGCGCATTGCGCTGCAACATAACACCCTCGGCCAGGAGACCACCGGCGCCGGCGGTTTCGCGATGGCCATGCGTTCGATCCCGGCGATCCTCGACTATTGCCGGCTGATCGAAGCGCATGCCGCCGAAGACGCCATTCTGTTTAACTTTACCAACCCCTCAGGCCTGGTGACGGAAGCGATCGTCAAGTCCGGCTTTAAGCGTCGGGTCTACGGGATCTGCGATGCCCCCTCCGAGCTGATTCGTGAGCTGCCGGCGATCCTCGGCTGTGAGGAGCGCGACCTGAGCGTGGAATGCTATGGGCTGAACCATTTCTCCTGGTTTACCCACTTCACCGTGCGCGGGGAAGCGGTGACCGAGCGGCTGATCGCCAGCCCGGCGCTGTACCAGAAGACCGCGATGCAGTATTTCTCACCCGAACTGGTGCGGCTGTGCGATAACCAGTTACTCAACGAATATCTCTATTATTATTACTATCGCGACGAGGCGCTGAAGGCGATTCAGGGGGCAGGCGAAACGCGCGGGGAGCAGATCGCCCGTATCAATCAGGAGATGCGCCAGGCGCTGCGCACCGTGGATGCCAGAACGCAGCCGGAAGCCGCCTTCAATATCTGGATGCAGCACTACCTTCGCCGGGAAAATAGCTATATGCAGAACGAATCCCGGCAGGAGAAATTTCATACCCGCGAGCCGCTGACGCTGCGGCAGTTTATCGAAGAGCCGGACACCGGCGGCTATGCCGGGGTGGCGCTGGATATTCTGGAAGCGGTGAACAGCACCACCACCAAGCGGATCGTGGTGTCGATCCAGAATAATGGCACGCTCGACTTTTTGCGCCCTGACGACGTGATTGAGATCAGCTGCGACCTGAGCCGGGAGGGTCTCAAGCCGGTAACGCCGGTGAAGGTGCCGACGGCGCAGAAAAATATGATTTCCTGCGTGAAAGAGTATGAGCGGCTGGCGGTTGCGGCGATCCTGCAGCAGGATAAGTCGCTGGCGGTGCGGGCGCTGATGGCGCACCCGCTGATCGGTTCCTATTCGCTGGCGAAAACCCTGGTCGAGGCCTACCTCGACGATGAGCAGTTCGCCGCCTGGCGGTAACCTGCTGCCGATGGGATTCCCCCGCTTGCGCTACGCTTAGCGGGGCTACGAACGGAGCGGTTATGATTTTATGTAGGTCGGGTCAAGCGTAAGCCGCCACCCGACAAATAGCCGCATCACCCGGTAGCCCGGATAAGGCGCCAGCCGCCATCCGGGAACTCCCCCGCTCGCACCGCGCTTAGCGGGTCTAGCTATTGCTCCGTACGCGGGTAAACCACATCTTCAGTAGCCGCTCAAAGCCTAAGATGCAGTAGCCGAAAAACGGGTTGCTCCAGTAAATATCATCGTCAAACTTCTGCGGGTCGTGAATAATAAACGCCGTATCTGCAGCCTGCGCCAGCGGGCTCTGATAATCACCGGTAAAGCAGACCAGATTAATCTCCTTCCCCTCCAGGGCCTTCACCCAGTTAAGCGCTGAGCTGCTGCGCCCGGATTTCGAAATGATCCAGATGGAGTCGAAGCGAGCGGCGTTTTTCTGTTCAAGAATTTCGTAATCCGGCCACAGCGCCAGGCTGGCATTCACCCCAGTGACGAGAAACTTGTTATAAATATACTGGGCGATCAGCTGCGAAAAGCCGCTGCCGTGGATCAGGACGCGCTGCTGCGCGAGGCTTGCCAGCAGTGGCGTCAGCGCCTCCGCCGGCTGAATGCTCATATAGTCGATATCGTTGGTGACATCGAGCTTCGGCATGGTGATATTGAACTTGATGAAATAGACCAGCTCCAGCCAGCCGCTGAACTTAAGCTTTTTCGCCAGCCGTACCAGCGAGGAGGGATTACTGTAGCACTGCTCCGCCACGGCGCGGACCCCCTGGCGGATACACTGCTCCGGGTCGTTCTGGATAAAGCGCAGCACGGTCATTTCCGTTTTGCTTAGCTTCACGTCACGAAAGATATTTTCTACGTCCATGGCGGGCTCCTCTCAGCGGCAGAATACGCTATCACCGTTCAGCAACGGAGTCTGCGGCCTGAGTCACCAGACTGAAATGAATATTACTTTTTGTACAAAAATGGAATAAAAAACCCTCTCCGCCAGGCGAAGAGGGTCTCTGCCGTTAACGCAGTCTTTTACAACGTAATCGTCAGCGTATTGCCCTGGGCGCTCACCACCACACCCCATTCGCTGCCGGTCTGCGTGCCGCCCTGAACGCCGGCTATCTGCTGGATATTGCGCAGGCACAGCGTCCAGCCGCGGGCTTCGCCTTCGCCGCTCACGGCGATGGTGTTGCCCTGGCGCTTCGCCTTCAGGGTGAAGATCGTGGAACCGTCCGCCGCCAGAACCTGACAGCGCGCCTCGCGCCCCTCTTCGAGGTGGAACAGCTGGAAGGCGGTGCCTTCATGCCAGGCATAATCGGGTTTCTGGTCATTGTTGCCCAGCGCCAGCAGAGTATTGTCGCGAATGTAGACCGGCAGACTCAGCGCATTATGATTCTGCTTATGCCAGCGGCTACCCGGCAATTCATCGTTATGCCACAGATGCGTCCAGCGCCCTTCCGGCAGATAAAACTGCACATCGCCCGCTTCGGAGAACACCGGCGCGACCAGCACTGAATCACCCAGCATATACTGGCGGTCGAGATAGTCGCAGGTCGGATCGTCCGGGAACTCGAGCATCATCGCGCGCAGCATCGGGGTGCCGTACTCATTGGCCAATGCCGCCTGACGATAGAGATAGGGCATCATGCGGCATTTCAGCTGCGTGAAGTGGCGCACCACGTCGCAGGACTCTTCGTCGTAGGCCCATGGCACACGATAGGATTTACTGCCGTGCAGGCGGCTGTGGCTGGAAAGCAGGCCGAAGGCGCACCAGCGCTTGTAGACGTGGGCCGGGGCGGTATTCTCGAAACCGCCGATATCGTGGCTCCAGAAACCGAAGCCAGACATGCCGATCGACAACCCGCCGCGCAGGCTTTCCGCCATCGATTCGTAATTGGCGTAGCAGTCGCCGCCCCAGTGCACCGGGAACTGCTGTGCGCCCACCGAGGCGGAGCGAGCGAACAGCACCGCTTCTTTCTCGCCGACGGTCTCTTTCAGCACGTTCCACACCAGTTCGTTATAGATGAAGGCGTAATGGTTGTGCATTTTCTGCGGGTCAGAACCATCAAACCACTGCACATCGGTCGGGATGCGTTCGCCGAAGTCGGTCTTGAAGCAGTCGACGCCCATCGCCACCAGGCCTTTGAGTTTGTCGGCGTACCACTGACAGGCTTCCGGGTTGGTGAAGTCATATATCGCCAGCCCAGGCTGCCACTTATCCCACTGCCACAGCGAACCGTCCGGGCGCTTCAGCAGACAGCCCTTCTCTCTCAGCTCCTTGAACACCGGCGAGCGCTGGCCGATATACGGATTGATCCACACGCAGATCTTCAGCCCTTTCGCCTTCAGGCGCTTGATCATCCCTTCCGGGTCCGGGAAAGTCAGCGGATCCCATTCGAAATCGCACCACTGGAAGGCCTTCATCCAGAAACAGTCGAAATGGAAGACGTGCAGCGGCAGCTGGCGCTCGGCCATGCCGTCGATAAAGCGGTTCACCGTCGCTTCGTCATAGTTGGTGGTGAACGAGGTGGTCAGCCACAGACCAAACGACCATGCCGGCGGCAGCGCCGGGCGACCGGTGAGCTGCGTATAGCGGTTGAGCACCGCTTTCGGCGTCGGGCCGTCGATCACGAAGTACTCAAGGTATTCGCCTTCCACGCTAAACTGGACTTTCGAGACCTTCTCCGAGCCCACCTCGAAGGAGACGCGCTGCGGGTGATTGACCAGCACGCCGTAGCCGCGGTTGGTCAGGTAGAACGGAATGTTTTTATAGGATTGCTCGGTGCTGGTGCCGCCGTCTTCGTTCCAGGTTTCTACCGTCTGGCCGTTGCGCACCAGGGCGGTAAAGCGCTCGCCGAGACCGTAGACGGTTTCGCCGACACCGAGGTCGAGGCGCTCAAACAGATAATTGCGCTGGGTCTGACTATCCTGCACGTAGCCATTGTTTTTCAGCTGACTACCGGTGATACGCACGCCGTCGCGCAGAAAATCCAGCGCCCAGAATTCGCCTTTAGTAACGCGCACGCTAAGGCTACCGCTTTTCAGCTCGGCGAATTCGGCCGTATCCTCTATGGTGACATTGACGTCGTTCTGCACGTTCAGCGGGTAGTGCGGACCGTTATCCAGCGCGCCCTGGAAGTGCTCCATACGCACCCCGATCACCCCTTCCAGCGGGGAGAAAAAGCGCAGGGTGAATAACGGCGTATCCAGCTGCCAGGCGCGTTCGCGGACATCGCGCGGCGCGGCATAGACCACCATTTCATTCCCCTGCTGCTCCACCTCATAAACCTGTACGGGTTGGATCAGGGTGAGCCCTGGTTGAATGAGCCAGTTTCCATCACTGATTTTCATTAAAACGTCCTCTTAGTTTTGCCATTCTTTGTCGATCGGGGCTGTTGCGAAATCTTGTTCATTACGACGCGCACCCTCGGCCAGCTCGGCCATCATTTTTTTCAGGAACGGCGTTTTCAGCGTGTAGAAGCGTTTGGCGATCGCCGCGCTCAGCAGGTAACACACCGCCGGAACGAGGGTGAACAAGGCGATAATAATGGTGAGGGTGGCGCCGTTCTGGGTTTTGGCTGCGGCGTCGTAACCGCCGCCGGCCAGCATCCAGCCGATGAGCGCGCCGCCCAGCGCCAGGCCCAGCTTGAGCACAAACAGGGTGCCGGCAAAGCTGATGCCGGTCAGGCGTTTGCCGTTGCACCATTCGCCGTAGTCGACGGTGTCGGACATCATCACCCACTGGATTGGCGTCACCAGCTGGTGCAGTACGCCAATGGCGAAGATAAAGACGAACATGGTGATTTCGGCATTCATCGGTACGAAAAACATCGCCACGCTGAGCACCGCCAGGAGGGCGTTGGTCCACCAGAAGACGCTGACTTTGCATTTCCAGTCGGTCAGCGGTTTCGCCAGCGCCGAGCCAATCAGGTTGCCGACGCAGTAAGTGGTGAGGAAGACGGTGAACAGCGCCGCCGAGCCCATGATCCAGGTGGTGTAGTACATCATCGCGCCGCCGCGAACGCAGACCGCGAGGATATTGAGAATGGTGAGCACGCCAACCACTCGCCACTGGTCATTGCGCCAGATATCGCGCAAATCTTCGCGCATCGAGGTGCTGCTCGGCGGCGCTTCGACACGCTCTTTGGTGGTAAAAAAGCAGAAGGCCAGCATCAGGAAGGCGATTGCCGACAGCACCGCGATGCCGCCCTGGAAGCCAAGCGCTTTGTCATCTCCGCCGATAACGTTGACCAGCGGCATCATCAGCACGGTGGAGAGCATGCCGCCTGCTGTTGCCAGCACAAAGCGCCAGGACTGCAGGGAGATGCGCTGTGTCGGGTTGTCGGTGATCACGCCGCCGAGCGCGCAGTAGGGGATATTTACCACGGTGTAGAGCAGCGTCAGCAGCGTGTAGGTTACCGCAGCGTAAATAAGCTTGCCGTGGTGGCTTAAGTCCGGCGAGCTGTAGGCCAGTACGCAGACGAGGCCGAACGGTATGGCGCCGAAGAGGATCCACGGGCGAAATTTACCCCAGCGGCTGCGGGTACGGTCGGCCAGCAGGCCCATGCACGGGTCGGAGATCGCATCCAGCGCGCGCGCCAGCAGGAACATGGTGCCGACAAAACCAGCGGGGATGCCGAAGATATCGGTGTAGAAAAACATCATATACAACATAACGTTATCAAAAATGATGTGGCTGGCGGCGTCACCCATGCCGTAGCCAATTTTCTCTTTGACGGACAAAATATGATCTTTCATATGGGCACAATTCCCTTAGCGGCGCCACGGATTGGTACCGGTTACATTTCTTGTAAACCTTTGCCGCAGGAAGATGAATTGCGATATCTCGTTATCAGATTACGTTTCTTGTTTTCTGTGATCGCGGTAGCCTGAAAGCGTATGAAAAAGTGTAACCCATGGATTTTGAAAGGATTTGTTTCAGACTGTTCTGCAAAGTCCAGTTTTAACAGTAAAAAAGTGCGTTCAGGTATGTGGTAAACGGCTGAAAGTAGCTATAATGCGCCCCGCCTCCATGTAGCAATCGAGGCGCGGAAGATCGTCATCTCCGGTGAGGTGGCTGGACTTCAAATCCAGTTGGGGCCGCCAGCGGTCCCGGGCAGGTTCAACTCCTGTGATCTTCCGCCAGTTTGCCTCTGCTCCTCCACCGCCACGCCATACCAAACTGAGCCGCAAAACCCATCATCCCAGTCAATCATTTTCATCCAAACTCTGCGTTATTTTGTCTCCTGCGAACCCGTTACACTGGCGCAAAGGCCGCGTGCCGTTGCCAACCGAAACAGGAGAGCCATGATGACCCCCGAACTGAGACACTGTTTTTCCATTACCATCCAGGTTGATAAACCGATAATCGTTTCCCGCAGTCCGCAAACCGGCAAGCGCCAGCTGATCCCGATTCTCGGGGGCAGCGTTTCGGGTCAACTTCGCGGCCACGTGCTGCCCGGCGGCGTCGACAGCCAGATTATCGAGCCCGACGGCACGTGCAGGCTATCCGCCCGCTATGCCCTGCAGGTGGAGGAAGGAACGGTGTACGTGGAAAACAACGGTATTCGCCGGGTGCCGGCCCGCTATCATGACCAGCTGTTCACCGACGATATGCGCTTTTTTAGCACTATTCCGCCGGAAGAAATCTATTTTCGCACCGTCCCCACCTTCGAGGTGGATACCCCCGCGCTCAGCTGGCTAACCACCTCGCTGTTTATCTGCGCGGGCGGACGTACTCAGGATGGGGTGATGCTCGATTTCTATCAGGTGGGCTGATTTTCACTTTCTGCATATAACTGTTATTGCCGTTAACCCGTTTTTCCCCTCCCGGCGCCGGTCTACTATCGCGTCATCGCTTTATTCACCCGATTCACAGACCGGAGCAGTTATGAAAGCTATCGCCATTACTCAAGCCGCCGCTGACGGCGACAATATCCCTTTTTTAACCGAGATCGACCTGCCGGTCCCTTCCGCCCACGGGCGTGACCTGCTGGTTGCCGTGAAGGCGGTCTCGGTCAATCCGGTGGACACCAAAGTGCGCGCCGGCTTCCAGGGCGACACGCCGCGGGTGCTGGGCTGGGACGCCGTTGGCGTGGTGCAGTCCGTCGGTGAGGAAGTGACGCTGTTCGCACCAGGCGATGAGGTCTGGTACGCCGGCGCCCTGGGCCGGGCCGGCAGCAACAGTGAATATCAGCTGGTGGATGAGCGCCTGGTGGCCCACAAACCGCGCACCCTCGATAACGCCTCCGCCGCCGCGCTGCCGCTGACGGCTATCACCGCCTGGGAGCTGCTGTTTCACCGTCTTGGCGTCACGGAAGGCGGCAACGCGGGCGACACGCTGCTGATCGTCGGCGCGGCGGGCGGCGTAGGGTCGATCCTGACCCAGCTGGCCAGCAAACTGACCGCCATGACGGTGATCGGCACCGCCTCGCGTCCGGAGAGCCAACGCTGGGTCCGCGAGGCGGGCGCGCACCATGTTATCGATCACAGCAAGCCGCTCTCCGACGAGCTGGCGCGCATCGGCATCAACGCGGTGACCCATGTCGCCAGCCTGACCAACACCGACCAGCACTTCAACGCGCTGATCGACGCCCTCGCCCCGCAGGGCAAGCTGGCGCTGATTGATGACCCGGAGACCCTGGACGTGGTGCCGCTGAAAGCCAAAAGCCTGTCCCTGCACTGGGAATTTATGTTCACCCGCTCAATGTTTGAGACGGATGACATGATCGCCCAGCATCAGTTGCTAACCCGCGTGGCGGCCCTGATCGACAACCACACGATCAAAACCACACTCGGCGAACACTACGGCGCTATCACCGCCGACAATCTGCAGAAAGCGCATCGCCAGCTGGAAACCGGACGCGCAGTGGGCAAGATTGTGCTGGAGGGATTTTAAGATGATAACCCTTCTCGCCGTGCTCAAGGCGAAACCAGGCCAAACGGACGCGCTGCGCAAGGTCCTGCAGGGTCTGCTCCTGCCGACGAGACAAGAGCCGGGCAATCTTGACTACGCGCTGTTCCAGCTGCGCGACGCGCCGGATACCTTCTACATGCGGGAGTCCTGGCGTGACCAGCAGGCGCTGGATGAGCATATCGACCAACCCTACTTTCAGGCCTTTATTGGCGAGATGGATTCCCTGCTCGCCGAGCCACTGCGCCTGGACTATCTGACGCCAGTCGCCCCCTGAAAAGTCTGCTCCTCACCCGGTGAGGAGCGGTTTTAACGCTTTGAGCTACCCGTCTCGCATCCCGGGCGCTCCAGGCTACGCTTATCCTTACCGCGCAAAAAACGCTCACCTCCGTCCGCCCGTTTTAACACCGATATAATCAAGAGGTTTCGCTATGCTGATCAACGCTATAGGTACCTACTCCGCCAGCCAACCGCTGGAATCAATGGCCATCACCCGCCGCGAACCGGGGCCGCAGGATGTGCAGATCGCCATCGCCTACTGCGGCGTCTGCCACTCCGATCTCCACCAGGCGCGATCGGAATGGGCCGGAACGCTCTACCCCTGCGTGCCGGGGCATGAAATTGTGGGCCGGGTCACCGCGGTCGGCGAGGCCGTCTCGCGCTACGCCGTCGGCGATCTGGTGGGCGTCGGCTGCATGGTCGATAGCTGTCAACAGTGCGAGGAGTGCGCTGAAGGGCTGGAGAACTACTGCGACCATATGGTGCTGACCTACAACGGACCGACCCAGGACGCGCCGGGCCACACCCTGGGCGGCTATTCACAGCAGATCGTGGTCAAAGAACACTACGTGCTGCGGATAACCCATCCCGAAGCGCAGCTGGCCGCCGTCGCGCCGCTGCTGTGCGCCGGGATCACAACCTACTCGCCGCTGCGCCACTGGCACGCCGGGCCGGGTAAAAAAGTCGGCGTGGTCGGCATCGGCGGCCTTGGGCATATGGGAATCAAGTTGGCCCACGCCATGGGGGCCCACGTGGTGGCCTTTACCACCTCCGAATCCAAGCGTAATGCGGCCAGAGCGCTAGGCGCTGATGAAGTGGTGGTGTCGCGTAACGAAGAGGAAATGGCGGCCCACGTCAAAAGCTTCGATTTCATCCTCAACACCGTGGCGGCGCCGCATAATCTCGATGCCTTCACCACGCTGCTGAAGCGCGATGGCACGATGACGCTGGTAGGCGCGCCGGCCACACCGCATCCGTCGCCGGAAGTGTTCAATCTGATCATCCGTCGCCGGTCGATTGCCGGGTCGATGATTGGCGGGATCGCGGAAACCCAGGAGATGCTCGACTTCTGCGCTGAACACGGCATCGTCGCCGATATCGAACTGATCCGCGGCGATGAGATCAACGAAGCCTGGGAAAGAATGGTCAAGGGTGACGTGAAATACCGCTTCGTGATCGACAGCGCGACCCTCGGCGGCTAAGCGCCGCGGCGAAAGGTACGCCGCCATTCGGTCGGACTGACGCCAAAGCGCGCCTTAAACTGCTGACGCCAGGTGACGGCAGAGAGATAACCCACCGCCTCCGCCACCTGCTCGACCGGCAGATCCCCCGCCTCAAGCAGGCTCTGGCTGCGGCGCAGGCGTTCGGCGGTCAGCCAGTCGGTGATGCTCATCCCGGTCGCCCGGGCGAAGTGGCGGGTCAGGCTGCGGCGGCTCATCGCCACCACCCGGGCCAGCGAATCGAGATTATGCGGCTCGGCAATATGCTGCTGCAGATAATCCAGCAGGCAGTTGATTCGCGCATCGCGGGTATTTTTCGGCACCGGCTGAGCGATGAACTGCGCCTGGCCGCCCTCGCGGTGCGGCGAAACAATCAGCCGCCGGGCGATCTGGTTGGCCGCGAGGCTGCCGTAACGCTGGCGGATGATGTAGAGGCAACAGTCGAGCGCCGCCGCGGTGCCCGCTGAAGTAATGATCCGCTGGTCATCGACGTACAGGGCGTTGATATCCAGCCGCACCTGCGGAAACCGGCGCTGAAAATCCTGCTCAAACTCCCAGTGGGTCGCCGCGCGTTTCCCGTCCAGCAGCCCGGCGTAGCCAAGGACGAACGCGCCCAGGCACAGACCGACGATTTCCGCGCCGTTATTCCGGGCCCGCACCAGGCTATCAAGCAGCGCCTGCGGCGGGCGCCGGTCGACCTCGCCCCAGTAAGGCACCACCACGATATCCGCCTGTTCCAGTACGGCGTAATCGCCGCTGGCGTACAGCGCGAAGCCGTCGCGGGCGCGCAGCAGCCCCGGTCGCTCGGCGCAAATGTGCAGATTAAAGCGTTTGTTTTCAGAGACCGAATCGCCAAACAGCATGCAGGGAACGGCGTAATGAAACGGGCTAAAGCCCTCTACGGCAACAATCGCCACGTCGGTGAGCTTCATCGTTCCTTCCCCTTGCGCACGTTAATAAACCACGGTTTCCCCATCCTGCGGGATACACACGACCTCGGCAATCTGATTATCCAGCGCATACTGGCGCATCTCTTCCCGACTCACCAGGCAGTGGTTGACCGCCTCCAGGTGGATAGCCATGATTTTCGCTTCCGGCAGGGTGAAGTGTACGTTCAGGAGATCCTCTTTGCCCATGATAATCGGGCCAAAGCCGATGACGTGGGCGTAGCCGGCGTTGAGGACCACCACGTCCGGGCGCAGCTTCAGCAGGTCGGCCGCAATTTCATCACGCCAGATGGTATCCCCCACCAGCCACAGCGTCTTCTCCTGCGGATGGCGAAACAGCACGCCGCAGGCCTCGCCCAGGCGTTCGGCTATCGCCGGCACCGCGTAGGTGCGATCGCTGCCGTGCTGGCCGGAGGTGGTTTTCAGCAGGCGCACGCCGGCAAATTCGCTGTCTGCCGTCAGCAGGCGGATATCCTGGAATCCCTGGCTGCGCAGCAGCGCACCGTCGGCCTCGTGCTGGACGAACACCGGCAGGGTTTTCGGGATCGCGGCGATCGCCGCCTCGTCCCAGTGATCGTCATGGGTGTGGGTGACGATCACTGCGTCAACGTCGATAATGTTATCGCGGGAAAAAGGCAAGGCCACCAGCGGGTTGCGCAGCTCGCTGCGCGCGGTGCCCGGAAAACCCGGCCAGGCGCCTTTGTCCGCCAGCATCGGATCGATCAGAAACTTTTTCCCGGCGTATTCAATAATCTGGGTCGCGTTACGGATATGGGTGATGTTCATGTCGGCGTTCCTCAGGGGGTGATTTGACGAACATCGTAATGAGTACCAGCCTGGCGCAATAGGGGCATTTGGGCAAGGATCGATGAAATCGGGCCAACCTGCGGCGATTGCTATCCGTCTCCGGCTATGTTGTTCTGAAGGCTCCATTTTTGACAGGAGTGGCAGGATGAAGAAAAAACTGACCGCCGCCGATATGCACGACCCGCAGGTCATCGCCGAGACGCCGTGGTTCAGCATGCGCAAGGTGGGTATTGATATCGCCCCCGGCGAGCGCCGCGACTTTTACGCCATTCACTATCCCCGCCCGGCGGTGGGGGTTGTGGCTATCCAGGAGGGCAAAGTGCTGCTGATTCGCCACTACCGCTACCTGATCGACAAGGTGGTGTGGGCCATTCCGTCTGGCGGCGTTGACGAAGGGGAAGATCCGGCGGTGGCCGCGCTGCGCGAGCTGCGGGAAGAGACCGGCTGGCAGGCGCAACGCGTCGAGGAGATCATTCGCTTCAACCCCTCCTACGGCAGCAGCGATCAGCTGTTTATCACCTGGCTGGCTACCGGTTTACGCTGGGTGGGGATGGATGCGGATCAGGATGAGGTAATGGAAACCGGCTGGTTTACCTTTGAGGAGATAAACCAGCTGATCGCCCGCGGCGAAATGCCGGACGGGCTGTCGCTGGTGCCGCTGCTGCAATTGATGGCGCAGCCGCGCACCGGGCAGGCTACGGCTTAAGCATTCGCCAGCGGAACCACAGCTGGGCCACGAGGATCAGCACGCCGCCGATAATTTTCTGCAGCGGCAGCTGTTCGCCGTACCACAGCGCGGCGGCAATGACCGTCAGCAGCGGTTCGAGCACCATAATGATCGCCGCGCTGGCCACCGCCGCGTACTTTTGCCCCTTCATCTGCAGACCGAAGCGCAGGCTGGTGGCGATGACAATGCTGGCCACCAGCCAGCCGAAGGTCGGCAGGGTCATCGGCTGGTCCCAGCGTTCAACGGCAGCGGAGATGGTCAACCCGACGATACCAGTGATCGCCAGCTGCACGGTGGTCAGGGGGATCAGCGGTACTTCACGCGCGCAGCGGCTGGTGTAACAGAACCAGATCGACTGCACCAGCGCCGTCAGCAAAAACCAGCCCTGGCTGGGGTGGAAGGCTATCGGCATGTGCAGGCTGAGCAGGCCCAGGCCCACCACCGCGATCGGCAGGCACTCCCACCAGGCCCGCGGCGGACGCACCTTCATCATCACCCACGCGGTCAGCGGGACGAACATCATCGACAGGCTCATAATAAACGCCCCTTCGCCGAGCGACGCCGTCGTGGAGACCGAGTAGATCCACAGGCAGAGGTTGAGCGCAAACCACAGCCCGCTGATGATGAGCTTTGGCCAGTGCTGCTTTTGCGGGCGAAACCCGCGGCAGAACGGCAGCAGCAGCAGCGCGGCGAAGAAGAAGCGCAGCCCAAGGAACGCGAATACCGGCATGCCGGCGATCGCCTCGCGGGAAAAAATCCAGCCGCAGGCGGCAATCACCGTCGCAGCAATCAGCAGCAGGTCAGCCTGCCGTTGGCGTACCATACGCGCCTCTCCCTGTGTGTTGGCTTACCAGCCCGGCACCGCGCCGCCGTTGAAGATAGTCTCAGCCGCCTTCGCCACCTCCGGCGACTGGTACGACTGCATAAACTCCTTCACGTTTTCCGCGTCTTTATTGTCTTCACGGGTCACGATGATGTTCACGTAGGGCGAGTTTTTATCTTCGATAAAGATGCCATCGCGAACCGTCGACAGCCCGGTTTGCTGCAGGTAGGTGGTGCTGATGATGGCCACGTCGACTTTAGGATCGTCGAGTACGCGCGGCAGCTGCGCCCCTTCCAGCTCCATAATTCTCAGGTGATGCGGGTTGTCGGTGATATCCACCGCCGTCGGCAGCAGGCCGGTGCCGGCTTTGAGGGTAATCAGCTTCTCTTTTTGCAACAGCAGCAGCGCCCGCCCGAGATTGGTCGGGTCGTTGGGGATGGCGATCGTCGCGCCGACGTTCAGTTCGGCGACTGACTTGATCTTGCGCGAATAGCCGGCCATCGGGAAGACGAAGGTATTGCCGACCGCCACCAGATGGTAGTTATGCGCTTTGTTGTCCTGCTCAAGGAAAGGCCGATGCTGGAAGACGTTGGCGTCCAGATCCCCGGCGTTGGTCGATTCGTTAGGCAACAGCGAGCCGCTGAACCCCACCAGCTCTACCTCCAGACCATACTTCTCTTTGGCCACCTTCTTCGCCACTTCCGCCACATCCTGTTCAGCGCCATTAATCACGCCGACCTTAATGTGCTTCGCTTCATTACTCTTTTGGTCGCAGCCGACCAGCGCCAGACCCGCCAGCATTACCGCGGCGGCGGCACGTAAACGTAATCTCATCCTCTTCACCCTGTCCGTCCTGACTGTCATTGTTTTTTTCGTGCAAAACTATAGCGACTTTCGGGTGGGGTAATAAACAGCAAACCACGCAACCGGAAATAAAATCATCTTCCCCAGAGCGAAGCACTAGCCCCGTCGCCACTCGCCCGGCGTCACGCCATAGCGCATTTTGAAACGCTTCGAGAAGGACGCCAGCGACTGAAAGCCGCAGCGTTCGGCAATCACCTCGAGGTTGGTCTGACGCTCGAGGCGCAGCAGCCGGGCGGCCAGCGCCATTCGCAGCTGCGACAGCCACGCCTGCGGCGTCAGGTGATAAACGCGGGCAAAATGACGGGCAAAGGTGGCCCGCGACAGAAAGGCGCGGGCGGCCATGGTTTCCAGCGTCCACGGCTGCTCCGGGGTCGCCATCACCGCCAGCACCGCCGGCATCAGGCGTTCATCGCTCATCAGACGCAGCAGCCCGCCGGGCGGCTGCTGCTCGCCAAGCAGCATGCGCAGCAGCAGCACCAGCAGCGTATCGCCGAGGCTGCGCACGATAGCGCTGCCGCCGGGACGCTGCGCCAGGCTTTCGCGGACCAGTATGTTAAGCAACGGCTGCAGCTCCGGGCAGTCTTCGCGCGTATCGGTATGGAGATGGATCAGCGTCGATGCCTCAGTGAACAGCCAGCTAACGTGCGGACCAAAATAAAATTCGCCGCACAGCATCTCCAGCGCCCCCTCCGCCGGGCCGGCGCGCATTTCCGTCACCGTGCCGTTAAACCGGTGCGCTACCGGCAGCACCTGGCCCCACTCCACCAGGCTCTCCATCAGATGCGGCGAACCGTGCGGCAGGAGGACCACATCTCCCGCGCGCAGGTGATGAGTCTGGCCGCCGACGTTAAGCCGCCCCTCACCGCGCAGCACCACGTGCCACGGCACCACGCCGCTGCGCATTTGCTGGTGCCCGGCCTGCCAGCGGCCGCCGAAGCGACAGTGCAGGTTCACTTCGCAGCGCGGCGCCAGCAGCGCCAGCAGATGACTGAGACTGTCCATGCTTCTCCTGAGACGATAAGACAAAAAGGTGAGACGAAGACCGCCAGTCTAGCATGCGGCAACGGCCTAAGATGACCCCAATGCCAACACACACCCTCGATAACAACAGGAGTTAACCATGAGCCGTTTAGCTGATATTCGTGAACAAGACGCCACTGGCAAAGCCGCCGATATTTTCGCCGGGATCAAAAAAGCGATGGGCAAAGTGCCAAACGCCTACCTGACCATCGGCGGCCACTCGCCGGCGGCGTTGCAGCAGGCGCTGGCGCACAATGCGATGCTCCATAAAGGCAGCCTCAGCGCCCAACAGCTGGAGGCGATTAATCTGTCAGTCAGCGAAGCCACCGGCTGTGACTACTGCCTGGCCGCGCACACCCTGATGGCGAAAAAAGCCGGCTTCAGCAGCGAGCAGATCCACGCCCTGCGCCGCGGGGCGTATGCGGAAGAGACACAGCTTGATGCGCTGGTGAAATTTGCGCAGACTCTGGTCACCACCACCGGTACGCTGCCGGAAGCCGACGTCGCCGCGCTACGCAACGCCGGTTTTAGTGACCAGCAGGTGATTGAGATTATCAGCGCCATCAGCGCGATCCTGTTCACCAACATGGTGAACCGGGTTAACGACACGGTGGTCGACTTCCCGAAAGCCGATTAATCCGTCGCGCAGCGCCGGTTTTACAGCCCCAGATCGCTGAGCCCCAGATGATCGTCCGGGCGACGCCCCTGGGGCCAGTGGAACAGGCGCTCGCTTTCAGCGATCGGCAGATCGTTGATGCAGGCGTAGCGCGTCTGCATCAGCCCGTGCTGATCAAACTCCCAGTTTTCATTGCCGTACGAGCGAAACCAGTTGCCGCTGTCGTCGCACCACTCGTAGGCGAAGCGCACGGCGATACGATTTTCCTGCCATGCCCACAGCTCCTTAATCAGCCGATATTGCTGCTCTTTGCGCCATTTTCGCTGCAGGAATTCGACAATTTCCCTCCTGCCATGAACAAACTCGCTGCGGTTGCGCCATTCGCTGTCCACGGTGTAGGCCAGAGCGACCTTTTCGGCATCGCGGCTGTTCCAGCCATCTTCCGCGGCGCGGACCTTCTGGATAGCGCTGTCGCGGGTAAACGGCGGTAACGGGGGACGTTGTTCGGTCATGCTGACTCTCCTCTGCGGGCTAATTGCTGCTGCAGGCGCTGATTCTCCTGCTCCAGGTCATGAATACGTTGCTGCAGGTTCTGGCTGTACTCCGCCACCTGCTGCGCGCTGTAGCGCGGCGTAATGTGCTGCGGGCAGTTCCAGTCAAACGCCTGCAGATGAAAGAGAAACAGGCGCTCGATGCGGGCGCGATAGTTGGCCGGCGCCACCTGCGCCAGCAGCTGCGGGTGGTCCTCTGCCGCCACGACCTCGACGGTGGCGTAGATTTTCAGCCTGGCACGGCGTGGATAATCCATCAAAAACAGGCAGGCCCGGTCGCTGCCGCGCAGGTTGCCGGTGGTGATGTACTGACGGTTACCGCCGAAATCCGCCATCGCCAGGGTGGTGTCATCCAGCAGATGCAGAAACCCCGGCGGGCCGCCGCGGTGCTGGACATAGGGCCAGCCGCTCTGCGACACCGTCGCCAGATAGAAGCTGTCGCGGGTGGCGATCATCCCCGCTTCGCTGTCGCCGAAGCGGTCGGCCTGGCGGCGGCTATGCGGCGTTTGCCACAGCTGGTCGCTGCCCATTTCATGCTGCACATCCATCACGTCCGGGGTGATGGCGATATCGAGAAAGGTTGCTGCCATAGCGCCTCCTGTTGTCTGGCGCCATCATGGACTGTACTGCGAAAAATGATAATACTGATTTAGTGGCAATCATCTTTCCAAAAATCGGGAGAATAATGGATCGATTAAGCGCGATGGCGCTGCTGGTGAAAGTGACCGAGCTGGGGAGTATGTCAGCGGCGGCGCGGGCGCTGAATATGCCGTTGACCACCGTCAGCCGCCATATCGGCGAGCTGGAGAACGCGCTGGGGGTGCGCCTGCTGGCGCGGACCACCCGCAAACTGACGCTCACCGACGCTGGGGTCGATTATGTCGCCGCCGCGCGGCGGATCCTCGAGGAGGTGGAAAACGCCGAGCGCCAGGCGACGGGCGAGTATCAGGAGCCGAAAGGCGAGCTGGTGATCTCTGCGCCGACGATGTTTGGACGCCAGCACGTTCTCCCGGTGATCGCTGAATTTATCGCCCGTTACCCGCAAATTCGCGTCCGTTTGCTGCTCAGCGATCGTAACGCCGACCTGGTGGGCGACCATATCGATCTGGCGGTGCGGATTGGCGACCTGGCGGACAGCAGCATGGTGGCCACCCGCCTCGGCAGGATGCGCATTGTGGCCTGTGCCCATCCGGCGCTGCTGGCGAAATACGGCGAGCCGCAGCGGCCGCGCGATCTGGCGGCGCTGCCGATCATCCGTATTGAATCGCCGATGCCCTATCGCGGCTGGCGCTTTCGCGCCGCTGAGCGCGAGGACCAGCTAATTAATCTGCCGCCGGCGCTATCGGTCACCACGCCGGAGAGCGCTGCCGATGCCGCGCGGCTGGGGGTGGGCGTAGCTCGCTTACTGCACTATCAGGCGCTGGACGGCCTGCGACAGGGTGAGCTCCGTCTGCTGCTGGAACGCGTCGAGCCGGAACCGGCGCCGGTCCATTTGCTGTATACCGTGCGGGACCTGGCGCCGCTTAAGCTGCGCAAATTTATCGATTTTGCCGCGCCGGCGCTGCGTCAGGCGCTGCTGCGCATCGCCGGGGCCGCTTAGTGCGTCGCGGTCTTCAGCGGCGCCTCCTTTAACAGCCAGGAGAGGACAAACGCCATCGCCATAATGCCGGCCGCCATCAGGAACGCCGCGTGGATCGCCGCGCCGAAGGCGTCGAGATAGTCGAGGCGGATATCCGCGGGCAGGTGCTGCACCGCCACCGGATTCATTCCCGGCGGCAGCACCGCGCCTTCCGGCAACAGCTTTTGCAGGTTGCTCTGCAGTACGTGTGTGAACACCGCGCCAAACAGTGCCACGCCGATGGAGCCGCCGATCGAGCGGAACAGGGTCACGCCGGAAGTGGCCACGCCGTACAGCTTCGCCGGCATCGCGTTCTGCACCGCCAGGACCAGCACCTGCATCACCAGCCCCAGACCAGCCCCCAGCACGCCGGTAAACAGGTACAGCTGCCACAGCGGCGAGTGAATGGTTATCCGGGTCAGCAGCACCATGCCGGTCACGCCAAGCAGGGTGCCGAGGATCGGAAACAGGCGATATTTACCGGTCCGGCTGATAATGCGCCCACTGATAACCGAGGTCAGCAGCAGGCCGCCCATCAGGGGGATCAGCTGCAGCCCGGCCTCGGTGGGGGTCGCCTCCTTCACCACCTGCAGATAGAGCGGCAGGAAGGTGACCGACCCGAACAGCGACATGCCGATGACGAAGCCGATCAGGCTGCACAGCAGGAAGCTGCGGTTGCGGAACAGCGACAGCGGAATAATCGGCTCGGCGGCCATCCGCTCTTCGTAGATAAAGCCGATGACACCCACGATGCCGAAGGCCAGAATGCACCACAGCTGCGGGTCATTCCAGGCATGGACGCTGCCCCCTTCCGAGGTAAACAGGATGATGCACAGCAACGCCATGCTGAGGTAAATCGCTCCCAGCCAGTCAATCTGATGCTGGCTGCGTTTACTGCTGCTGTGGAATACCGCGCCGATCACCAGCAGCGCGAAGAGGCCCAGCGGCAGATTGATGTAGAAGATCCAGCGCCAGGAGGCGTGTTGCACCAGAAAGCCGCCGATCAGCGGGCCGATCACCGTCGCCAGGCCAAAAACGCCGCCGAACAGACCCTGATAGCGGCCGCGGTTGGCGGGCGGGATGACGTCGGCCATCGCCGCCATGCTGATCACCATCAGGCCGCCGCCGCCGAGCCCCTGCAGGCCGCGCATCAGCACCAGCTGGGTCATGTTTTGCGCCAGCCCGCAGAGGGCGGAGCCGACGAGAAACAGCCCAATCGCCACCTGCAGCACGATTTTGCGACCGAACAGATCGCCGAATTTACCGTACAGCGGCACCGCGATGGTGGAGCTGAGGATATAGGCGGTGACCACCCAGGAAAGCTTGTCCAGCCCCCCCAGTTCGCCGACAATCGTCGGCAGCGCGGTGGAGACAATGGTCTGATCCAGCGCGGAGAGCAGCATCACCAACAGCAATGCGCTGAACAGCAGGCGTATCGACTGCACCGGTGGATTCGCGACTTGAGAAGTCATTACAACGCTCGCTTGAAATTAATTAAATGCATAATTAATATTTAGTGAAAGAATGAGTCGGGTCAAGAGATCGCCATATCATGACAGCACAAAAGGATCAGAATGCCCCCCGCCGCCCGGGGCGACCGCGTGGAAAAAAACCGGGTACCGCCAACCGCGAACAGCTGATGGACATCGCCCTGACGCTGTTTGCCCGCGACGGTGCGGCCCGCGTGTCGTTGAACGCCATCGCCAAAGAGGCCGGGGTAACGCCGGCGATGCTGCATTACTATTTCAGTTCGCGGGATGCGCTGGTGACGCAGCTGATTGAGGAGCGCTTTATGCCGCTGCGCAACCACATCAGCCGCATCTTTGTCGACCATCCGCAGGACCCGGTGCTGGCGCTGACGATGATGGTCGAAACGCTGGCGCATATGGCGGAGAAGAACACCTGGTTCGCGCCGCTGTGGATGCAGGAGATCATCGGCGAGATGCCGATCCTGCGTCAGCATATGGACGCCCGCTTCGGCGAGGAGCGTTTTCAGGTGATGCTGGAGGCAGTGCGCCGCTGGCAGCTGGAGGGCAAGATTAACCCGGCGCTGTCGCCGGAGCTGCTGTTTACCACGGTGATTAGCCTGGTGCTGGTGCCGTTTTCGCGCATCCACAGCGATCCGCGTTTACAGGCGGTCAACCGCCAGACCATCGTCAGCCACGCCCTGGCGTTGATGGGCCACGGCGTCGGGGGTTAAGCGCAGCCGCCGCCCGGCAAAAGCTTTTGTAGCCCGGATAAGGCGCCACGCGCCGCCATCCGGGATTTTCCCTGCTCGCGCTACGCTTAGCAGGGCTACAGTCGTAGGCCGGGTCAGGCGCAGCCGCCACCCGGCGAAATAACGACACAACCGGAAATGTCCCTGTTCGCACTATGTTTGGCAGGGCCACAACGTTTAGCAGGGCTACCACTCCCGTGTTATATCCGGGCAGATTGCGCTCCCGGTTGATCTTCTGCGTTATGTCTCTTATGGAGCAGGGAGCGCACAGGGGGTGGCCAGTCGCCGCCGCCCCCTGTACCCCCGGGCTCCGGCCAGCAAAATCGCCGCTGCGCGGTGCCTTCGACTTATCCCTGCAGGCTTCGGGTCGGGCCGAGGCAGCGTCCATGCAAAACACGGCCCTCAGCCCGCATCCATGCGGGCTGCCCCGGCCTTCCGGGAACGTCTCAGCGATTTTGAGGCCGCCAGCACCGGCAGTTTCAGTCGCGCAAGTGGTTAAATTAACAACAGGTCGCACGAACCCCAGGACGGGTAAGGCGATAGCCGCCACCCGGCAAGAATACAGGTGACGTGCCTGATATCCTGCCCGGCGGCGCTGCGCTTGCCGGTCCTGGGTGGGGCGAAACTACGGGAGAACGGTGTAGGCCGGATAAGGCATTTATGCCGCCATCCGGCACAATCACAGGTACGGTACCTGACCGCCCGGCGATATCAGGATCGTTACAGCGCTTTCGACAAATAGTGACGCTGCATCCCCGCGTGCGGGAAGTCGGGCAGCGACATCTGCAACTGATAGCCTAATTTCTGATAAAACGGTAACGCCTGGAAGCTAAAGGTATCCACCAGCAGATGGCTGCAGCCCAGCGCCTGCGCCTGCCGCTCCGCCTCCTGCATCAGCTCGCTTCCCAGCCCGCGTCCGCGGGTCGCCTCGCTGACCCACAGATACTCAATACACAGCCAGTTGCCTTTGCGTTTGGCAATCAGCCCGCCCTGCATCACCCCTTGCGCATCGCGGGAGTAAACCCCCAGATCGCCAAACTGCGCCGCATCAAGATACTGCTGATTATAGTGCCGCAGACCGGCAAACAATTCTTGTTGATCGTCGGGATTAATGCTTTTTGTAATGATTAACGCCATTAACTATCTCCAGTATCGCGATGCCGAATGGTTATTTTCCCTCTCCACTTTCACAAAAAATTCTTATTTTCTCCATGATTATTTGCCTTAATTTTTTGCGTTCTAAAAGTAAGCAAAAAAACCTTTCCATTATCGCGGCGGATCGTATAATGGCAAAAAATGAGAATGATCATTCTCACCACAAAACCAGAGGAGATGCGCTTTTCACCTCCTGAAGGCCGAAGAGGTTGGCTTCAGCGGAGACACAATAACAATCACGTTCAGGAACATCTGTGTTCCTTTTTTGTCATTTTCGCTTAGCCGAAAATGCCTCAGCGCCCAACCTATTCCCTCGTTTTTAAATAAACGGGGCGGACGTCTTATATCTTGAGAAAATATAATGAAATACATCATAGCTCCCATCGCGACAGCATTATTTCTCCTTAGCGGATGCGATAATGCGCAGACATCTGCCCCGCAGCAACCCACGCCGGAAGTGGGCGTGGTCACTCTGCAAAGCCAGCCGGTTCCGGTAGTCAGCCAGCTCACCGGCCGCACCACCGCCTCGCTCAGCGCCGAAGTACGCCCGCAGGTGGGCGGCATCATCCAGAAGCGCCTGTTTACCGAAGGCGATATGGTGAAGGCCGGGCAGGCCCTTTACCAGATCGATCCCTCCAGCTATCGCGCGACCTGGAACGAAGCGGCGGCGGCGCTGAAACAGGCCCAGGCGCTGGTAGTCTCCGACTGCCAGAAGGCTCAGCGCTACGCGTCGCTGGTCCGGGATAACGGCGTCTCCCGCCAGGATGCCGACGACGCCGCCTCCACCTGCGCCCAGGACAAGGCCAGCGTGGAATCGAAGAAAGCGGCGCTGGAGAGCGCGCGCATCAACCTGAACTGGACCACCGTCACCGCGCCGATTGCCGGGCGTATCGGCATCTCGTCGGTCACGCCGGGGGCGCTGGTCTCCGCCGATCAGGATACCGCGCTGGCGACGATCCGCGGGCTCGACACCATGTATGTCGATCTGACGCGATCCAGCGTCGATCTCCTGCGCTTACGCAAACAAAGCCTGGCCAGCAACAGCGACACCCTCAGCGTGACGTTAACCCTGGAAGATGGCAGCACCTATCCGGAAAAAGGGCGTCTGGCGCTCACCGAAGTCGCCGTCGATGAATCTACCGGCTCGGTAACCCTGCGCGCTATCTTCCCCAACCCACAGCACGTCCTGTTGCCGGGGATGTTTGTTCGCGCACGCATCGATGAAGGCATCATGAACGACGCGATCCTCGCCCCGCAGCAGGGGATTACCCGCGATGCCAAAGGCAACGCCACGGCGCTGGTGGTCGATGCCGACAACAAAGTTGCGCAGCGCGCCGTGGAAACCGGCGACACCTACGGCGATAAATGGCTGGTGCTGAGCGGCCTGAAAGCGGGCGACAAGCTGATCGTCGAAGGCACCGGTAAAGTGGCCCCTGGCCAGACGGTGAAGGCCGTTGCCGTCAACAATAACGGAGGCAACGCCTGATGTTCTCCCGTTTCTTCGTGCGTCGCCCGGTCTTTGCCTGGGTGATCGCCATTCTGATTATGCTCGCCGGCGTGCTGGCGATCCGCACCCTACCGGTGGGCCAGTATCCGGACGTCGCACCGCCGGCGGTGAAAATCTCCGCCACCTATACCGGCGCCTCTGCCGAAACCCTGGAGAACAGCGTCACCCAGGTCATCGAGCAGCAGCTTACCGGCCTCGACCATCTGCTCTACTTCAGCTCTACCAGCAGCTCCGACGGCTCGGTCAGCATCACCGTCACCTTTGAGCAGGGGACCGACCCGGACACCGCCCAGGTGCAGGTGCAGAACAAAGTCCAGCAGGCGGAATCGCGGCTGCCGAGCGAAGTCCAGCAGTCCGGCGTGACGGTGGAAAAATCGCAGAGCAGCTTCCTGCTGATCCTCGCGGTGTATGACAAAACCGACCGCGCCACCAGCTCCGATATCTCCGACTGGCTGGTCAGCAACCTGCAGGACCCGCTGGCGCGCGTGGAGGGCGTCGGCAGCCTGCAGGTGTTCGGCGCAGAATACGCGATGCGCGTCTGGATGGATCCGACCAAACTCGCCTCCTACTCGCTGATGCCTTCCGACGTCCAGTCGGCGATTGAGGCGCAGAACGTGCAGATCTCCGCCGGTAAAATCGGCGCCCTGCCGTCGTCCAGCGCCCAGCAGCTGACCGCCACCGTGCGCGCGCAGTCGCGGCTGCAAACCCCCGATCAGTTCAAAGCGATCATCGTGAAAAGCCAGGCCGACGGCTCGGTGGTGCGCCTGAGCGATGTCGCGCGGGTGGAGATGGGCAGCGAGGATTACACCGCTACCGCCAATCTGAACGGCCATCCGGCCGCCGGGATCGCGGTGATGATGGCCCCCGGCGCCAACGCGCTGGATACCGCGACCCTGGTGAAAAGCAAGATCGCCGAATTCCAGCGTCAGATGCCGCAGGGATACGATATCGCCTATCCGAAGGACAGCACCGAGTTTATTAAAATTTCGGTCGAGGACGTGATTCAGACCCTGTTCGAAGCGATCGTTCTCGTGGTCTGTGTGATGTATCTGTTCCTGCAGAATTTCCGCGCGACGCTCATTCCGGCGGTGGCGGTGCCGGTGGTGCTGCTCGGCACCTTCGGGGTGCTGGCGCTGTTCGGCTACTCGATTAACACCCTGACGCTGTTCGCTATGGTGCTGGCGATCGGCCTGCTGGTGGACGACGCCATCGTGGTGGTGGAGAACGTTGAGCGCATTATGCGCGACGAAGGGCTGCCCGCCCGGGAAGCCACCGAAAAATCGATGGGCGAAATCTCCGGCGCGCTGGTGGCGATCGCCCTGGTGCTGTCGGCGGTCTTTCTGCCGATGGCCTTTTTCGGCGGCTCGACCGGGGTCATCTATCGCCAGTTCTCGGTGACCATTATCTCGGCGATGATGCTGTCGGTGGTGGTGGCCCTGACCCTCACCCCGGCGCTGTGCGGCGCGCTGCTCAGCCACTCCAGGCCTCATACCAAAGGGTTCTTCGGCGCGTTTAACCGCCTGTGGGGGCGTACGGAAGCGGGCTACCAGCGCCGCGTGCTCGGCGGCCTGCGCCGGGGCGCGGTGATGATGGGCGCTTACGTCCTGATTTGCGGGGCGATGGCGCTGGCGATGTGGAAACTGCCGGGCAGCTTCCTGCCGGTGGAGGACCAGGGCGAGATCATGGTCCAGTACACCCTGCCCGCCGGGGCCACCGCGGTGCGCACCGCCGAGGTGCGCCGCCAGGTAACCGACTGGTTCCTGACGAAAGAGAAAGCCAATACCAACGTCATTTTCACCGTCGACGGCTTCAGCTTTAGCGGCAGCGGTCAGAACGCCGGGATGGCCTTCGTGTCGCTGAACAACTGGTCGCAGCGCAAAGGCGACGACAATACCGCCCAGGCCATCGCCCTGCGCGCCAACAAAGAACTTGGGGCGATCCGCGACGCCACCCTGTTCGCCATGACCCCGCCGTCGGTGGACGGTCTCGGACAGAGCAACGGCTTCACCTTCGAGCTAATGGCCAGCGGCGGTACCGACCGCGACAGCCTGATGAAGCTGCGCAGTCAGCTACTGGCGGCGGCCAACCAGAGCGGCGAGCTGCAGTCGGTGCGCGCCAACGACCTGCCGCAGATGCCGCAGCTGCAGGTGGATATCGATAACAACAAAGCGGTCTCGCTGGGGCTGTCGCTGAGCGACGTGACCGATACGCTCTCCAGCGCCTGGGGCGGCACCTACGTGAATGACTTTATCGATCGCGGCCGGGTGAAGAAGGTCTATATCCAGGGCGAGAGCGACGCGCGCGCGGTGCCCTCCGACCTTGGCAAATGGTTCGTTCGCGGCAGCGATAACAGCATGACGCCGTTCTCCGCCTTCGCCACCACCCACTGGCAATACGGCCCGGAAAGCCTGGTGCGCTACAACGGCTCCGCCGCCTTTGAGATCCAGGGCGAAAACGCCGCCGGCTTCAGCTCCGGCGCGGCGATGGACAAGATGGAAAAGCTGGCCGACAGCCTGCCGGCGGGCTCCACCTGGGCGTGGAGCGGCATTTCGCTGCAGGAAAAGCTGGCCAGCGGCCAGGCGATGAGCCTGTACGCCATTTCGATTCTGGTGGTGTTCCTGTGCCTGGCGGCGCTGTATGAGAGCTGGTCGGTGCCGTTCTCGGTGATCATGGTCATCCCGCTCGGCCTGCTCGGCGCGGCGCTGGCGGCGACGCTGCGCGGCTTAAGCAACGACGTTTACTTCCAGGTGGCGCTGCTGACCACCATCGGCCTGTCGTCGAAGAACGCCATCCTGATCGTCGAGTTCGCTGAATCCGCCGTGGATGAGGGGTATTCGCTCTCCCGGGCGGCGATCCGCGCCGCGCAGACCCGTCTGCGCCCCATTGTCATGACCTCACTGGCGTTTATTGCCGGGGTGCTGCCGCTGGCCGTCGCCACCGGCGCCGGGGCCAACAGCCGCGTGGCGATCGGCACCGGCATCATCGGCGGCACCCTGACGGCCACCCTGCTGGCGGTGTTCTTTGTGCCGCTGTTCTTCGTGCTGGTGAAACGCTTCTTCACCCGCCAACGTCCTTCTCAGGAGTAAAGTATGTTTCGTTTGAGTTTTATGTTTATCGCGCTCCTGACCGCGGGCTGCGTCTCGCTTGACCCGCATTATGATCGCCCGGCCGCGCCGGTGCCGGCCACCCTGCCCGGGGCGCACGGCGAATCGACGGCGGTGGTCGGCGACTGGCAGAAAGTGGTCAATGACGCGCGGCTGAAAAAAGTGGTCAGTATCGCGCTGAACAGCAACCGCGATGTGCAAAAGGCGCTGGCCGATATCGAGGCCGCGCGCGCCCAGTACGGCGAGACGCGGGCGTCGCTGTTTCCCACTGTCGATGCCGAGCTGAGCCATAGCCGCAGCAAAACGGTGGCCAGCGGCCTGAGCTCATCTTCGCAGGCCGACGGCGCGGTCTCCAGCTTCGAGCTGGATCTGTTTGGCAAAAACCAGAGCCTGTCACGCGCGGCGCGCGAAACCTGGCTTGCCAGCGAATTCACCGCGCAGAATACCCGACTGACGATGATTGCCGATTTGACCACCGCCTGGGTGACGCTGGCGACGGATAACAGCAATCTGGCGCTGGCGCAGCAGACCATGGACAGCGCAGCAAACTCGCGCAACATCGTCGCCCGCCAGATGGCGGTGGGCACCGCCTCCGCCGGCGATTTAAGCTCGGCGGAAAGCGTCTATCAGCAGGCGCGCGCCAGCGTCGCCAGCTACCGCACGCTGGTGGCGCAGGATAAAAACGCCATTAACCTGCTGGCGGGGGAAACCGTGCCGGAGAGCCTGCTGCCCGGCACCCTCGAAAGTCTGGGGGATAACAGCATCGCCCTGGTGCCGGCGGGGGTGTCGTCGTCGGTGCTGCTGCGCCGGCCGGATATACAGGAAGCGGAGCACAACCTGAAGAGCGCCAATGCCGATATCGGCGCGGCGCGGGCGAATTTCTTCCCGTCGATTTCCCTGACCGCCAGCGCCGGGGTCGGCAGCGACTCGCTGTCGTCACTGTTCAGCCACGGGATGCAGGTGTGGTCGTTCGCCCCCTCCATCAGCCTGCCGCTGTTCACCGGCGGCAGCAACCTGGCGCAGTTGCGCTATGCGGAAGCGGAGAAAAAGGGGCTGATCGCCACCTACGAGAAATCGATTCAGAGCGCCTTTAAGGACGTTGCCGATGCGCTGGCCCGCCGGGAAACGCTGAGCGAAGAGCTCGATGCCCAGCGGCAGTACGTCGCCGCCGAGCAGACCTCGCTGGATATCGCCATGAAGAGCTATCAGGCCGGGGTCGGCGATTATCTGTCGGTGCTTACGGCCCAGCGCACGCTGTGGTCGGCGAAGACGACGCTGCTGTCCCTGCAGCAGACCGACCTCAATAACCGGATCACCCTCTGGCAGTCGCTGGGCGGCGGCGCCAGTTAATTTCACCCGCCGGGCGGCCGCGCCCGGCTTCTGTAAGGAATCGTTATGCCACGTGTTTCCCTCTCCTGGGCGCTGATCCTCGGCCTGCTGTCGGGCATCGGCCCGCTGTGCACTGATTTTTATCTGCCGGCGCTGCCGGAGATAACTCAGCAACTGCAGGCCACCAGCACCCAGACCCAGCTGTCGCTGACCGCCGCGCTGATTGGCCTCGGCCTGGGTCAGCTGTTTTTCGGCCCGCTGAGCGACCGCATTGGCCGCCTGAAACCCCTGGCGCTGTCCCTGCTGCTGTTTATCTTCTCTTCGGCGATGTGCGCCCTGACAAGGGATATCAACATGCTGATTGTCTGGCGTTTTTTACAGGGCTTCGCTGGCGCCGGCGGTTCGGTGCTGTCGCGCTCCATCGCCCGCGATAAATACCAGGGCACCCTGCTGACCCAGTTTTTCGCCCTGCTGATGACGGTGAACGGTATTGCGCCGGTTCTGTCACCGGTGCTGGGCGGCTACGTGATCACCGCCTTCGACTGGCGAATTCTCTTCTGGACGATGGCCGCCATTGGCGGCGCGCTGCTGGTGATGAGCCTGACTATCCTGCGGGAAACGCGCCCGGCCGCGGCAACCAATGCGACCCGCCAGCGGCCCGGCCAGCCGGTGCTGAAGAATCGTCGTTTTCTACGCTTCTGCCTGATTCAGGCCTTTATGATGGCCGGACTGTTCTCCTACATCGGCTCCTCTTCCTTCGTGATGCAGAGCGAATACGGCATGAGCGCCATGCAGTTCAGCCTGCTGTTCGGTCTGAACGGTATCGGGCTGATTATCGCGGCGATGATCTTTTCCCGTCTGGCGCGCCGCTTCAGCGCCGAAAGCCTGCTGCGCGGCGGCCTGACGCTGGCGGTGAGCTGCGCGGCGATCATGCTGCTGTTTGCCTGGCTGCAGCTGCCGGTGCTGGCGCTGGTCGGCCTGTTCTTTACCGTGTCGCTGATGAGCGGCATCAGCACCGTCGCCGGCGCGGAGGCGATGAGCGCCGTTGACGCCGCCCAGTCCGGCACCGCGTCCGCGCTGATGGGCACCCTGATGTTTGTCTTCGGCGGCATCGCCGCGCCGCTGGCGGGCCTCGGTGGCGAAACGATGCTGAAAATGAGCCTCGCGATGGCGATCTGCTACCTGCTGGCGCTGCTAATGGGCCTCAGCCAGCCGCGCAGCGCGCGCTAAACGCCAGGTGCGGTAATAAAATATTCCATCTTTATTACCGCACTATTTCCCGCCATCTCTACCATTCTCGTATTATTCTCCGCGTACTAATCGTGATACTCTTCACAGGCAAGGAATAAATAATTCCTTATACTGCGCACGACTGAGAATAACGAGGTTTCTATGAGTATCGACCTGAGCAAACTGCTGACCGAGCGACGCAACGCCAACAGCGCCAACATTGACACCCTTTCCACCCTCGAGATGCTGACGGTGATAAACCAGGAAGACCAGCAGGTGGCCCAGGCGATTACGCCCTATCTGCCGCAGATTGCCGAGGTGGTGGATAAGGTCGCGACGGCGCTGCAGGCCGGTGGCCGCTTGATTTATATCGGCGCTGGCACCTCAGGGCGTCTGGGGATCCTCGATGCCAGCGAATGCCCACCGACCTTCGGCACCCGCCCGGAGCAGGTGGTGGGGATCATCGCCGGCGGACATAAAGCGATCCTCAGCGCCGTGGAAAACGTGGAAGACAACAAAGCGCAGGGGGCGATGGATCTGCAGAACCTGAACTTCAGCCACCGCGATGTGCTGGTGGGGCTGGCGGCCAGCGGACGCACGCCGTACGTCATTGGCGCTATGGAGTATGCCCATCGCCAGAATGCCTTTGTCGCCATCGTCAGCTGTAACCCGCATGGCGAAATGGCCCAGCTGGCGGACGTCGCCATTACTCCGGTGGTCGGCCCGGAGGTGGTGACCGGCTCTACCCGCCTGAAAGCCGGCACTGCGCAGAAGCTGGTGCTGAACATGATCTCCACCGGGGCGATGATCCGCGTCGGCAAGGTCTACAGCAATCTGATGGTCGACGTCGAAGCGACCAACGCCAAGCTGATTGAGCGCCAGGTTTCCATCGTGATGGAGGCGACCGATTGCGATCGCCCCACCGCCCAGAATGCGCTGGAGGCCTGCGGCCGCCACTGTAAAACGGCGATCGTGATGGTGCTGGCGGACTTAAGCGCCGAAGAGGCGCAGTCGCTGCTGGCGAAAAACAACGGCTATATCCGCAAGGCGCTCAGCAACGCCTGAGCGCCGACAGACAGGTAACGGGCAATGGCAAAAATAACGAAAGAGATGATAGCGCGGATCCTCAGCCACGTGGGCGGCGCCGCAAACGTCGCGCAGGCGGGCAACTGCATGACGCGCCTGCGCTTGACCCTGCGCGATGAAGGGCTGGCCGACACCGCCGCCATCCGCCAGATTGACGGCGTGATGGGGGTGATCGTCAGCGACGAGCAGTTCCAGGTAGTGCTCGGCCCCGGCAAAGCGCAAACCGCCGCCGAGATGATGAACGGCCTGCTGGAGGAGGCCCCCGCCGCGCCGTCGCTGGCCGACGTCGCGGCGGAGAGAAAACAGGCGCTGAAGGGCAAGCAGACCAGCGCGGTGCAGAAGTTTCTCGCCAAATTCGCCACCATCTTTACGCCGCTAATCCCCGGCTTTATCGCCGTCGGGCTGCTGCTGGGCTTCGCCACCCTGGCGGAACAGGTTTTCGTGCTGGAGAACGCCCATCCGAACGCCAGCCTGGTGGCGCTGATTGGCTATATGAAGGTCTTCAGCAAAGGGATGTTCACCTTCCTGAGCATCCTGATTGGCTATAACGCGCAGAAGGCGTTCGGCGGCTCCGGGGTAAACGGCGCGATTATCGCCTCGCTGTTCGTGCTGGGCTACAACCCGGAGGCGACCAGCGGCGTCTACGCCGGGATCTCCACCTTCTTCGGCCACAGCATCGATCCGCGCGGCAATATCATCGGCGTACTGATCGCCGCCATCCTTGGCGCGTGGGTTGAACGCCAGGTGCGGCGGGTAATGCCGGCCAACCTCGATATGATCCTCACCTCGGCGGTGACGCTGCTGATCATGGGCGCGGTGACCTTTACGGTGATCATGCCGATTGGCGGCTGGTTGTTTACCGGCATGTCGTGGTTGTTCCTGCATCTTAATGGCAATCCGTTTGGCTCGGCGGTGCTGGCCGGTCTGTTCCTGCTGGCGGTGATGTTCGGCGTCCATCAGGGGTTTGTCCCGGTCTATTTTGCGCTGGTGGATGCCCAGGGCTTTAACTCGCTGTTCCCGATCCTGGCGATGGCCGGGGCCGGGCAGGTGGGGGCGGCCCTGGCGCTGTTCTGGCGGGCGAAGCGCGATTCGCTACTGCGAACCCAGATTAAGGGGGCGATTATTCCGGGCTTCCTCGGGATTGGCGAGCCGCTAATCTACGGCGTCACCTTGCCGCGGATGAAGCCGTTTGTTACCGCCTGCCTCGGCGGCGCCTGCGGCGGCTTCTTCGTCGGGCTGATCGCCTGGCTGGGGCTGCCGGTCGGCCTGAACACCGTGTTCGGTCCGTCCGGGCTGGTGGCGCTGCCGCTGATGACCTCCGGCAGCGGGATTTACGCCGGGATGGCGGTTTACGCCGGCGGACTGGCGGTCTCCTACCTGTGCGGCTTTGTGCTCACCTGGCTGTTCGGCAGTAAAAATGTCGATTTAAGCTAGAACGCGATTGTCGGGTCATGCCCGGCGGCGACTTCGCCTTCCCGGGCCTGCAAAATCGTTACCCCAGCGCGGCCAACTACCATTTCCTGCCCCGCCGCCCGGGCGGGCGCATGCTATGATTCCCCTTTGTCACATTTCACCAGAGGAAAAGATGGGCTCCAGCAAAAAAGGGATGCTGAACGTACTGATTGCCGCCGTGCTGTGGGGCAGTTCCGGGGTATGCGCGCAGTTTATTATGCAGGAAAGCCAGATGTCGTCGCCGTTTCTGACCATGACGCGTCTGCTGTTCGCCGGGCTGATCCTGCTGATGCTCGGCTTTGTTCACGGCGACCGCATTTTCCGCGTGCTGCAAAACCGCCGCGACGCCGTCAGCCTGCTGTTTTTCTCGCTGTTTGGCGCGTTAACCGTGCAATTCACCTTTTTGATGACCATTGAAAAATCGAATGCCGCCACGGCCACAGTGCTGCAGTTCCTGTCCCCGACGATCATCGTCGCCTGGTTCGCCCTCGCCCGCAAAGCGCGCCCCACTCCGTTGGTGCTGGGGGCTATCTGCACCTCGCTGGCGGGCACCTTTCTGCTGGTCACCCACGGCAACCCGACGACGCTGTCGATTTCGCCGGCGGCGCTGTTCTGGGGGATCGCCTCGGCGTTTGCCGCCGCGTTTTATACCACCTATCCCTCGACGCTAATTGCCCGCTACGGGACGCTGCCGATCGTCGGCTGGAGTATGTTGTTCGGCGGTGCGATGCTGCTGCCGTTTTACGGCGGCCAGGGCACCGATTTTGTGGTGAACGGCAGCCTGCTGTTAGCTTTTTTCTACCTGGTGGTGATCGGTACTTCGCTGACATTCAGCCTTTATCTTAACGGCGCGCAGAAGATTGGCGGCGCCAAAGCGGGGATCCTCAGCTGCGCCGAACCGCTGAGCAGCGCCCTGCTGTCGCTCCTGCTGCTGGGGATCACCTTCACGCTGCCGGACTGGCTGGGCACTCTGCTGATCCTGGCGTCAGTGGTGCTAATCGCCATCGACTCGCGGCGGCGGGTGAGAGCCGCCTGAGGCGATGATAACAAACGCCTTTTCAATAAGTTAAATTAACCGCTATTTGCGTGTTTTCCCGCCTGCGCATATAGTTGACGGAAGCGATTACGGAAGGAGAAGCCTGATGAAAGCATGTTGGATGGTATGCCTGGTCACCGCCCTGAGCGCCACGTCGGCGTGGGCCGAATCACCGCTGCAAAGCCTGCAGTTCGAGCAGCAAAAGCAGCAGGTGCTTAAAGCGGTGAAGGAAAAATGCGCGCCAGCAAGCCACCTTAGCGACAACGATTTTGCCAATAAAGTACTGGCGACCGACGGCAACAAGAACGCGGTCCGCGAAGCGACGCTGGCGAAAGAGCGCAATAACCAAAAAAGCTACCAGGCCGCAATCGACAAAATCGTCTGTCCGGCCAAATAGCGGTTATTTCAGCCTGGCGACCAGCGTTTTCCAGTCAAACGGCGTCAGCTGCCTGTAGCTCAGGCTACGGGCGGCCATCTGCTCCGGAAGCTGGCGCTGGCTTTTCGCGATCGCCTCGCTCATTATCCCGGCGCTCCCCACATCACGCAGGGTTTTCACCACCTCTTCCATCTCTTCGCTGCGCCGAACGCCATGTTCCGCCACCCGGCTGATCAGATAGTCGGGAAACGCGCCTGTCCAGCCCAGAGACGGGAAACTATGATGCAAGGAGCTAAGCACCTCCTCCTCGACGCCATATTCACGGGCCGCGAACAGGCATTCTGTGGTGAGCGCTTCAAGACCTTTGATCATCACGCTACGGCACATTTTTATCGCCGACACCTGGCCCACCGTACTGGCGCCATAGCGGGCATTCAGCCCCAGCCCCTGCAGACGCGGCGCGATCGCCTCCGCCTGCGGCCCGCCGATCAATAACGGTGTCTGCAATCGGGCCGGCGGCACCGGCGCCATCACCGCGACATCAATGTAGGCGCCGGGCAGAAAATGTTCAGCTGCCTGCCGTTTCGTTTCCGGCGCCACGGAGTTGAGATCGAGGAAATATTGCCCCGGCTGCAGCAGCGCGGCGGCCTGCTGCGCGACCTTTAGCGCCTCACCGGCGGTCACAGTAGAAAAAATCAGCGCGGCGCTCTCCAGCGCCTGCGCCAGCGAACTCCCCGCCTGAACGCGCGAATCACCGGCTTTCCTGACCATTGCCTCTCGCTCCGGGCCATTGAGCTTGCAATCCCATATGGTCACCGCATGCTCACGGGCCAGATCTGCCGCCAGAATGCCACCCGCCTCGCCAAAACCAATAAACGCGATTGTCATCATCATTACTCCTCACGCGGCCAGACGCGGGCCGGAATAAAAACTTCGCCAGCAAACAGCAGTCGCGCCGTGCGTAACAGGCCGCAGCCTGTCAGGGCGCCGTCTGCGTCAAGCTGAAGCGTCACGCTAAATTCGCCTGTCGGATGCTCAACGCTGAGCAGCGGCGTAGCGCCTGGCGCGACCTGCGCCATGCCCTGCGCGACGGATCCAGGAAGCAGACAGGCGCTGGCCACGCTCACCGCGCCAAATACGCCGATCGACGCGTGGCAGCGGTGCGGGATAAAGGTGCGGCTGCTGATGGCGCCGCCGTGTCGCGGCTCGGCGATCAGGGTCATCTTGGGCACCGTGCGCTGGCTGACGTCGCCAAGCTGCATCAGCGGCCCGGCCTGCAGGCGAATCGACTCCAGGCGACGTTTAAGCGCGTCGTCATTATCCAGCTGTTCGCGTGTCTCATAGCCGGTGCAACCGAGGTCGCACGCGCGCAGCAGGATCACCGGCATTCCGTTATCGATGCAGGTCACCTCGACGCCGTCAAAACGGTCACGGACCCGGCCGGTCGGCAGCAGTGCCCCGCAGCTGGAGCCTGCCACATCAAGAAAATGGAGCAGGATCGGGCTGGCGCTGCCCGGCACGCCATCGATACGACTCTCGCCGACGTAGTCGACCCCGTCGGCATCGCAGGGGATCTCTGCCACCGCCAGTTGCCCCGTGTTCTCCATATAAATACGCACCCGAGTGAGCGGCGCATCGTGGCGAATCAGCCCACGCTCGATGGCGAAAGGGCCAACGGCGGCAAGAATATTGCCGCAGTTTTGGCCGTAGTCCACAGAGGCCCCCGTCACGTTCACCTGGGCAAACAGATAGTCCACATCGGCGTCAGGCCGTGCGGAGCGGCGGATAATCGCCACTTTACTGGTCAGCGGATCGGCGCCGCCGATCCCGTCAATTTGCCGGGGATCAGGCGAGCCCATCACCGCCAGCAGCACCGCATCACGTTGCACCGGATCGGCAGGCAGATCGTCAGCCAGAAAACAGGCCGCCTTCGAGGTGCCGCCGCGCATCCATAGACAGGGAATTCCGCGTTGCGCCATCTTACTCCTCCACCTCATCTGCGCTGTCGTAATACCGCAGCCCCTTTTCCGCCAGACGCTGGCGCATCGCGTAAATATCCAGCCCCAGCTCGCCATGGCGCATCCGCTCACGCTTCGCAAGCTCATTGCTCATGCGTGCTTCCGCTTTATCGAGCACATCACGCACCTGGGCGTGAGGCAGCACCACGACGCCATCGTCGTCGGCCACCACGACATCGCCCGGCTGCACAAGCTGGCCTGCGCAAATCACCGGGACGTTAACCGAGCCGAGGCTCTCTTTCACCGTTCCCTGGGCATAAACCTGACGGGACCAGACAGCGAATCCCATCTCCCGCAACGTTTGCGAATCGCGAATGCCGATATCGCCCACCAGACCGACCACACCGCGCGATTGGAGAGACGTCGCCAGCAGATCGCCGAAGAAGCCATCGCCGCACGGCGACGTCGGGGCCACCACCAGAATATCGCCGGCGCGGCACTGCTCGACCGCGACATGAAACATCCAGTTGTCGCCTGGCGTCACCAGTACCGTGACCGCGTTGCCCGCCCGGCTGACGCCCTGCTGAATCGGACGGATTGCCGGCCCCATCAGCCCCTGGCGTGCCCAGGCTTCATGGAGCGTCGCTACCCCGGCCGCCTCACAGCGGCGCAAAACCGCCTCGTCATGGCGCGGCAGATGGCGGATCACAAGGCCTTTTTTATTTAACAGCTTCATGCCAGGTTCTCCGTTACGCGGGGGAAGATGCTCTGGAAGGCTTCACCGTGAACGATATCACGCGCGGCCGTGATGCCGATGTTGCGTTTGGCCTGCACTCCGCGCTGCAGCGCCACGCGGGTGTAGTACTCCCACAAATGCTCCTGGCCCTGCATACACTGAATGGCCTGATACTTTTTCTCCCAGACAGTGGTGATGTCCAGCAGCACATCAGGCTTCCAGTTGCACTGCTCCGGCTGGTGCGGTTCGAAACAGTAAACCGGGGGAGCAGCGACAATTTTCTCGCCGGGGCGATAGCCTTCTGCCTGAGCGATAATCCGAGCCTCCTGAGCCAGGTGGGAGGCCAGCGGGTGATCGTAGTTATAGGGATCCTGCAGCGAGTGCGTCAGAACAAAGTGGGGCTGGATACGGCGATACACATCCGCCAGACGAAACAGCGTCTCTTTATCGGCGCGCAACGGATAGTCGCCGATATCAAAGAATTCGACGCTGGCGCCCAGGATCTCGGCGGCGGCCTGCGCCTCTTCGCGACGGACTTGCTTCACCGCCTCCTCGGTCATGTTGCCTTTACGCCACAATTTGGCGGACTCGCCGCGCTCGCCAAAGGATAAACAGACCACATGGACCTGATAGCCCTGCAGGGCATGCAGCGCTATCGCACCGCCCGCGCGCCAGACGAAATCGGCCGAGTGGGCGCTGACGACAAGGGCACTTTTTTCGCTAACCGGATGAGACATGATGGCTTCCTCTGTTGTTTTTTTCAGCTTGTCATGTCCCGCCGTTGGAAGGTAATTCGTTAACTTGCGAAGGCTATGATTTTTATTTATGTTGTCGACTCACTCACTATTTCAGGCCTGACGAATAATGCTGAAGAGAAAGCACGATAAAATCATAAATATCATGCAGCTGCGCTTTTTTTGTCAGGTCGCGCTGCGCGGAAGCGTCTCGCGTGCTGCCGATGACTTATTCCGCACGCAGTCAGCGATAACCCGGGCTATCCGCGACCTTGAAGCCGCGTTGAACGTCACGCTGTTCGAACGCCATTACAGCGGCATGGTGCCCACCGAGTATGGCAAGTGCATCCTGCCGCGCGCCCGGCGGGCGATTGACGACCTGCAGGCCATCCCGGCGCTGTTGCAGAAGCACCATACCCGCACCAGCGGCCCGCTGGCGGACGCCGGTTGGCTGTTCAATACCCGCCGGTTAGCCATTTTTATTCAGCTCTATCACGTCAACCATACCCAAACCGTCGCGCAACAGTTGGGGATCACCCAGCCGGCGGTCAGCGCCGCGCTGAAGGTCCTGGAGAAAGGGGCGGATTCGGCGCTGTTTCGCCGAACGCCAGAAGGGGTGCGTCCCACGCCTGCCGCTGAACTGCTCTATCCCCCGGTGAGCAGAGCGCTCAACGAGCTGGAAAACATCTGGAGCGATCTCGCCGCCCGTCGCGGGGTGCTGGAGGGCACCGTGCGCATTGGCGCCCTGCCGCTGAGTCGCACCCGGCTACTGCCCTCCGCCATTGCCGCCTTTCTGGCCCAGCACCCGGGTATTACCCTCATGACCAATGAAAGCCCGTATGAGTCGCTGGTCGCCGATATGCGCGCAGGTAATATCGATTTTATTATCGGCGCCCTGCGTCAGGATGAAGATCTCCCGGACCTCTGTAGCGAGGCGTTATTCGAAGAGGATATGCTGATTTTACTGCGTAATAACCACCCGCTGCTGCGCCATCCGGATCCGCGCAGCCAGCTGGCGACGGCACAATGGGTGCTGCCGCGCGCCAACGCGCCGGCGCGCCATTTGCTGGATAAGGCGTTTGTCACCCTGGGGCTGCCGCTGCCCCAGCCGACGGTGGAGACCGGGGATGCGGCGATGGTGCGAGGATTGCTGCAGGACTCCGACATGCTGGCGGCGGTTTCCGCCAGCCAGATGCGTTTTGAAACTGACAATGGGTTGCTCAGCGTGTTGCCGGTCCCCCTGCCCGATACCACCCGGCGTATCGGGCTGACGTTTCGCGCCGGCAGCCTGCCCTCCCCGGCGACGCAGGCGCTGTTGCGTTTTATTTATCAGCAGGTTCAGGACGGGACTGTTTAACGTTTACCCGCCACCGAATAGGTTACCTGTTGGTTGCGCGTTTGCTGAAACGCCTCCAGCGTCTGCCCGCGCATCGCGGCGTAAATATGCAGGTTGGATACGCCGACCACCGCGCCCATTTTCTCCAGCAGGAAGAAACTGGCGCCATACTGAATCAATCCCCGCCAGTCGCGTGCGTTGAGCAACTGCTGTTCCTCCTCACTCAGTCCGGCTTCGGCATAAAGCGACTGAGGCGACTGCAGAAAACGTTCGCGCCAGGCAGGCTCAATCAGCCGATGCAGGAAACGGTTAAGCCGCAAGCCATTCAGGCTGCGCTCGTGGGTAAAAGGATAGGTTCCCGGCAGTTTCTCCACCCCGGCCAGCTGCTGCGCCATATGCTGGCGATGGCGCGTCAGGGTATCGACGGGGGGCAGGCGCGCATTGTTCTCAAGGATCAGCGTAGCGATACCGGTCATCGACGGCAGGTAATAGTCGCGCCAGGTTTCGGTGACATTGGCTGATAGCGCGCCGCGCATCACCAGCCACATGATCACCTCAGACCCTTCCATTCCCCCCAGCTCGGCATATTCGCCAAGGGTCATTTCGGTAAGCTTTTCCGGGTCATTAACCAGCATGTCAACAAACTGGGCATCCCAGTCGGGATTATTAAATCCGCAGCGCTCGCCATGAACCTGATGCGAGAGCCCGCCGGTCGCGACAATCGCCACATTGATATCTTCCGGGAAGCTTTCAATTGCCCGGCGCAGCGCCTGGCCGAGTCGGTAACAACGGCGCGCGCTCGGTACCGGAAATTGCAGCACGCCGATCTGTAACGGGATTACCGCCGTCGGCCACCCCTGCGCTTCATCCCAGGGCAACAGCGCCGAAAGCGGCGAGAAAAGGCCGTGGTCGAGCTTTTTATCCATAAAGAACGACATATCAAACTCATCGGCCATCAGGCTGGCGCCAATGTGCCTTGAGAGCGCCGCATTGCCCTGGACCGGCGGCAGACAGCGTGGTCCGCCGCCTTCATCGGCAACGTCATATTGACTATCGATTCCCAGCGTAAATGTCGAATAGTGATCGAAGAAAAAGGCGGTCACATGGTCATTAAAGATGTACACCAGCGCATCCGGTTTTTTCTCCTCCAGCCAGCGCTGCAGCGGTTCGAAGCTCTGGAAGATCGGCGACCATGCCGGGTCCTGCTGTTTATGATGATCGACCGCGAAGCCGATAGTCGGGGTATGAGAGACGGCGATACCGCCGAGAATGTTAGCCATCAGATAACTCCACTTATCGGTGTTCCAGGGGGGATGACAAAGCGTCTAGTTCTGCCTCTGTGAGTCGAGGCTTAGCGTGATTCATACGGTGCAACAAAATACAGGTCCCCGCCAGGCAGGCCGGCAGCGCAAGCACCAAAAAGATCGACGAGTGTCCCGGCACGGCCAGCATCAGCATCCCGCCCAGCGTGGAGCTGAGAATAGCCCCGGTACGGCCGATACCATGCATCCAGCTGACGCCGGTAGCACGGATCTCGGTTTGATAATAGGCTGGCGAATAGGCCTGCAGACCGTTCTGCGCGCCGTTAATGCACATCCCGCTGATAAAAATCAGCACCGACAGCGCCGCCGATCCGAAATCCATCAACCCCTGGGACAACAGGCACAGGCAGCCAAGGAAATAGGTTGCCGCAATCACCGCTTTCGCCGAAGCACGATCCATCAGCATACCGACAAGGATCCCGCCCAGCGGGCCGCCGAGCTGGAACAACCGGTCATCATCGCCGCCTGCTGCAGCGACAGCCCGCCGGAGCGGAGAATGGTTGGCAGCCAGCCGTTCAGCAGATATATCACGAACAGCCCCATAAAATAGGTCAGCCACAGCGCTATCGTGCCGCGGGCATAGCCATGCCGAAACAGCTGCGCCACTTTACTGCTCCGCGTGATGGGCGGCGCATTCAGCTGGAAGACGGTGTCAGCCGTAAACTGGCCTCCAAGCCGGTTAAGCGCCCTGGCGATCTGCTCGCCCGGTAGTCGGCGCGCCACCATGCTCATCGCCGACTCCGGCAACATCACGATCATAAAGGGAAGCACCACGAGCGGCAGCACGCCGCCAAAAATCAGCGCCGAGTGCCAGCTGTAATGCGATAACAACCCGGCAGCGATAAAGCCGCCGAGGCCGGAACCCACGTTGAATCCGCTGTACATCAGGGTGATCATCACCCCTTTACGCCGCTCCGGCATATATTCCGCCACCAGCGTGACGCAATTGGGCATCACGGCGCCAAGTCCGAGGCCGGTGAGAAAGCGCAGCAGCGCCAGCTGCGACGGGCTTTGCGCCACGGCGCCGGCCAGGCTGAACAGCGCAAACAGCGCCACCGACCAGAGTAAAATGCGTTTTCGGCCGTAGCGGTCAGAAAGCGGGCCCGCCACCAGCGCGCCAATGGCGACGCCGAACATAGCCGCCCCAAGAATCGGCCCCATTTCAGCCCGGCTGATGCCCCAGTCCTCGATGAGCGCCGGGGCGACAAAGCCCATCACCGCAGCGTCATACCCATCCAGCATAATGATGATGAAACAGAGCAGCAGCACGTTCCATTGAAAGCGCGAGACCGGGCGGGCATCTATCCACGCTTTCACATCGACAACGTTCATGTGATTCATAGGGTGACTTCCTCAAGCAGGCGGTACGAATGTTCTGGTTAGTGTTTTTTTTGAGTGGAACTTTCGTACTCAACTTAAGGCAGGTCACGCAGGCTGTCCGGTTCGAAAACCCGGCGACAGATATGAGTTTTATTTATAATGTGAGGGATACGACAAAAAACAGCCAATAAAAAACCCGCAGCCAACGGCGGCGGGTCAGGGCAAGAGCGACGATCAGTGCTTTGGAATAATTAAATCGCCGCGCAGCGGGCTGCCGCCCGGGTTGTCCGTTTTCTCGGTCAGCCAGTTGACGATCCGCGACGCCATCGCGTCCATGGAATATTCAATCGCCGGGATAGTCGGGATTCCGGGCAGCTGTAACGATCCGGCGAGGCTAAACACCATCACATTTTGCGGAACGGCGCGGTTAAACGCCTGCAGCTGCGGCACCACGCGCTGCGCCTGCAGCTCATCGCTCACCAGCAGCGCGTTAAAGTTCAGCGTCGTGGCGTTATTGACCAGCTCCTGCACCGCCACCGACGGCGAGGTGTTATCCAGAAACACCAGATTGCGATTAAACGGCAAAAAGTTTTTTTCCAGCGCGTGCTTGTAGCCCAGCAGCACCTGATCGGCAAAGCCGCTGCTCTGCGGATGGATCAGCGCAATCTGCCTTCTGCCCTGGCTTATCAGATAGTGGCAGGCGGTTTCGGCGGCGAAGGCGTGATCGAACTGAATGCTGTTTTCGCCCTCGCTGTCGAGGCAGTCCACCAACACCACGTCCGGGCGGTTAATATTCAGAGGAAAACGCGCGCCGATGATCAGCACGTTATCGCACAGCCCGCAGGTTAACTCCTCCAGCGAGTTCATCACGCCGCTGCTGGTGTTGGCGAAGCGCAGCAGCAGGTGCTTCTGGTGCTGGCTGAGCTGTTTTTCCAGGGCGTAGAGATAGCTGGTGGTTTGATTGATATTGTCCTGGGCGCAGATGACGCCGATGCAGCCGGTGGACTGGCTAAGCAACGACTGGGCTATCATGTTTGGCCGGTAATTGAGCGCTTCCGCCGCCTGCAGCACCGCCTGACGACTGGCTTCCTTCACGCCACGTGAGCCGCTCAACACTCGCGACACCGTGGCTTTAGAAACCCCGGCAAGTCGTGAAACATCATTGATTGTCGACATCATTTTCCCCTGCGCGGGCGCCGCGTCCCGCCAAAATCCTGTAAACCTGAATCGCTTCAATTATGACCAGCGCAGTATATCCATTTCGCCATTTGTTTGGAAACCGATTTTCCATTTCAGCGCAAAACATCGCCAAATCGACAGAATAATGTGAGCCAAATCCAATAAATCCGCCCCATAAGCAGGAGATCTTGACCACTATCACAGTTCTGCTTTTTATAAATGGAAACCGGTTTCCGTCTGATATCAAATCATCCACGCAATAACTTTTTACATTTTGAGGATGGTCGTCGATGTACAAGATTATGCTGTGCTGCTCTGCCGGAATGTCCACCAGTCTGCTGGTCAGAAAGATGGTGGAGGCGGCGAATGAACGTGATCTGCCGGTGCAGATTGACGCCTATGGCGTTTCCGAATTTGACATCCAGTTTCCGCAGTATCAGGTGGTGTTGCTAGGCCCCCAGGTGAAATACATGTTGAAAACCCTGTCTGACAAAGCGGCTTCCCTGAACATTCCTGTTCAGCCCATCGATACGATGGACTACGGTATGCAGCGGGGAGACAACGTCCTGAATTATGCTCTGTCGCTGATCGCAGCGGCGCACTGAGAGGTGTTGAAATGAGTTCTCTGTATCAGTCCATGATTGCCGTGATCGAGCAATCTATTACTCCGCTGGCAGGACGCCTTGGGCAGCAGAAATATGTTATCGCTATCCGCGATGGCTTCACTGCCGCATTGCCGTTTATGATCATCGGCTCTTTCATGCTGGTATTTATCTTTCCGCCGTTTTCACCCGAGACCACCAACGGCTTTGCCCGCGGCTGGCTCGATTTCTCCCAGCACTACCGCGAACAGCTGATGCTGCCGTTTAACCTCAGCATGGGCGTAATGACCTTCTTTATCTCGGTCGGCATTGGCGCCAGCCTCGGTCGTCAGTTTCAGCTGGATCCGGTGATGTCCGGTCTGCTGGCGTTTATGGCCTTCCTGCTGGTCGCCGCGCCCTATGCCGATGGAAAAATTTCCACTCAGTATCTGTCCGGCCAGGGCATTTTTACCGCCCTCATCACCGCCATCTACTCCACCCGCGTCTACGCGTGGCTGAAGCAAAACAACATCACCATTCGACTGCCGAAAGAGGTACCGACCGGCGTCGCTCGTTCGTTTGAAATCCTTATCCCGGTGCTGGTGGTGATTGGTACTTTGCATCCGCTGAACCTGTTTATCGAAGCGCAGACCGGGATGATCCTGCCGCAGGCGATCATGCATCTGCTGGAGCCGCTGGTTTCCGCCTCCGACTCGCTGCCGGCGATTTTGCTCTCCGTCCTGATGTGCCAGATTTTCTGGTTCGCTGGGATCCACGGCTCGCTGATTGTCACCGGCATTATGAACCCGTTCTGGATGGCTAACCTCTCGGCAAACCAGGCGGCGCTGGCGGCCGGCACGGTGTTGCCGCACGTCTATCTGCAGGGCTTCTGGGATCACTATCTGCTGATTGGCGGCGTCGGTTCGACCCTACCGCTGGCCTTCCTGCTGCTGCGTAGTCGGGCCACGCATCTGCGCACCATCGGCAAGATGGGCATCGTGCCGAGCTTCTTTAATATTAACGAGCCGATCCTGTTCGGGGCGCCGATCATCATGAACCCGATGATGTTTATCCCCTTCGTCTGCGTACCGATGGTCAACGCGGTGCTGGCTTACGGCGCGACGCGTCTTGGCTGGCTGAGCCAGGTGGTGTCCCTCACTCCGTGGACCACGCCGGCACCGATTGGCGCCTCGTGGGCGGCCAACTGGACGCTGAGCCCGGTAGTGATGTGCCTTATCTGCATGGTGATGTCGGCGGTGATTTACCTGCCGTTCCTGCGCGCCTATGAACGTTCCTTAATGAAAACCGAAGTTGAGAAAACCAAAAATAGCGTTCCGGTAGCAGAAACCGTTAGCTAATTCCTCTCCGCCCCGGAGAGATAATATGATGGCAGCGTAATAATGCAGAAAAAGGACTTTCACTGCATTATTAAATAATAAAGACCTCAGGAATACACATGATTGAATTAGAAGATGCGGTAATGGAAATTATCGTTAATGCGGGACAGTCACGCTCATTATGTTTTGAAGCGCTACATGCGGCCCGAACCGGAAATATCGACGAAGCGCGTTTACTGTTAAATGAAGCCGACGGTTACGCCCGTCGGGCGCATCAGATGCAGACCCAGCTCATCGAGCAGGATGCCGGTGAAGCGCGTCAGCCTATGACGCTGATTATGGTACATGCCCAGGATCATCTGATGAATTCGCTGCTGGCCCGCGAGTTCTCAGAAGAATTAATCCATCTGTACCAGCGTTAATGAATATGGAATAACGCCTGCGAGAATATTATTCTCCGGCGTCGCTGTACCCTAAAAAAACAAATCAGCTTATTTTGGCTATATATTTTAGCCAGAATGGGATGGTTATTATCTGAAATATATTAATTATTAAAGCGAGATAACCATGAATACTGTGAAAAAACTGCCTTTAGCCATGGCGGTTGTCGCCGCGCTGTGCCCAATTTCCGTAATGGCGCAAGAATTTACTCAGGAACAGATCGACGCCATCGTCGCCAAGGCCGTTGATAAAGCGCTGGCCGAACGCCAGGCGAAAATCGACGCCGCGGCCGACAAAAAGGTCGACGTGATCACCAACCCGCAGACCACCGCCGCCTCGCCGGATATGGCCATTCCATTCGGCCTCAAGTTCAGCGGCTACGCCCGCTATGGCGCCCACTTCCAGACCGGCGACCAGAAATATGTCGGCGTCGACGGCTCCTATAACGGCGCCTCGGCGATCGGCCGC
>NZ_JBKGTJ010000005.1:0-326525 GCF_049472055.1 Klebsiella pneumoniae complex sp. WS1778 | reverse complement strand
AGAAGTGAAACGCCGTAGCGCCGATGGTAGTGTGGGGTCTCCCCATGTGAGAGTAGGGAACTGCCAGGCATCAAATAAAGCAGAAAGCTCAGTCGGAAGGCTGAGCTTTTTGTTTTTGCGTTTTAACAAGAACCCCGTCCCGAAAGGTGCGGGGTTTTTTGCTGTGTGGGGTATATCTCCCCGGTGGCGCTGCGCTTACCGGGGCTACACGATCCGTAGCCCGGACAAGGTGCGCAGCACCGTCTCCGGAGAGGCTCCTGTCTAAGGGTTAGCAGTTGCGACGTCAATCTTAGTCTGCTTCAGCCTGCTGCTCATGTATCAAATTCAATAACGGATACGGTTGCCCCAGATCGTCCGTTTCAGACCGCCCTGTCACCCTAAAACCCATTCTCTGATAAAACCCGACCGCTTGTTCATTCTGCTCATTTACGTTGGTCGTCAGCTTCGGCGTTAACGACAGCGCATGCTCAATCAGCAATCTCCCCACACCGCAGCCGCGGACATCTGGATCGACGAACAGCGCATCCATATGATCTCCGGTCAGTAGCATAAAGGCGATCGGCTGGTCCTCCGTGTTAACCGCCACCCACAGCGGAGCCTCCGGTAAAAATGCGCGTACCATCTCCTCCAGCTCCTTTCGATACGCTTTTGACAGAAAGTCGTGGGTGGCGTCGACCGACCGACACCAGATCGCAATCAGTTTATCCCCTTCATCAGGCCGGGAACGGCGGATGCTAATAACCATATTTTCTCCTTTTCTTCATTCTTATATTCTAACTCAATGCGCGCCGTGAAATTTTCTCACCGTGAACATGCAGACTCGACATTCACCCGATTCCTGGTTATCTTCAGCTATCTGGATGTCTAAACGTTTATACGTATGCTATGAGGTAATAGAGTTATGCCAATTCGGGTGCAGGACGAGCTACCAGCCGTCAATTTCTTGCGCAATGAAAACGTCTTTGTAATGACGACAACGCGTGCAACAACTCAGGAAATCCGCCCCCTGAAGGTGTTAATCCTCAACCTGATGCCGAAGAAAATCGAGACGGAGAATCAGTTCCTGCGTCTGCTGTCGAACTCTCCGCTGCAGGTGGACATCCAGTTATTACGTATCGATGCGCGTGAGTCACGTAATACGCCGGCGGAGCATCTGAATAATTTTTACTGCAATTTCGATGAGATCTGCGATCAGAACTTTGACGGCCTGATCGTCACCGGCGCTCCTTTAGGCCTGGTTGAATTTAATGATGTCGCTTACTGGCCGCAGATCAAACAGGTGCTGGAGTGGGCCAAGGATCACGTCACTTCGACGCTGTTCGTCTGTTGGGCGGTGCAGGCCGCGCTGAATATTCTGTACGGCATTCCCAAGCAAACCCGTGCCGAAAAGATTTCTGGCGTCTATGAACACCATATTCTACACCCACACGCCTTACTGACCCGCGGTTTCGACGACTCTTTCCTCGCCCCACACTCACGCTATGCTGACTTTCCGGCAGGGCTTATCCGTGACTATACCGATCTCGAGATCCTCGCGGAGACAGAAGAGGGCGATGCGTATCTGTTCGCCAGTAAAGATAAGCGTATCGCCTTCGTCACCGGCCACCCCGAGTACGATGCCAATACCCTGGCAAGTGAATATTTCCGCGATGTGGAAGCCGGTTTGAACCCTGAGGTTCCCCACAACTATTTTCCGCAAAACGACCCGCAGAACAAACCGCGCGCTACCTGGCGCAGCCACGGTAATCTGCTGTTCGCTAACTGGCTGAACTATTACGTCTACCAAATTACACCATACGATCTGCGGCATATGAATCCAACGCTGGAGTAATACTCCGCACGAAACGATCCTAAAGCGTTTCAGCACTTTGCCTCTGGCACCTTCGGGTGCCTTTTTTATTTCCGAAATTCACCTCACAGCTGATGATAACTTTAATTTCATTGTTATCAATATGTTAATGTCATTTTGAAATTAAAATGGAAATTGTTTTTGATTTTGAAAATTAATTGAGTAGTCTTAATTGTGCTGAGCGAAAACTGCACAACGATCTTTCGCTCGCTTCCAGCGGATCAACCAAGAGGAGCAGCACAATGACGCAGCAGGCGACAATCACCGATGAACTGGCCTTTAGTCAGCCCTATGGCGAGCAGGAGAAGCAGATCTTAACGCCTGAGGCGGTAGAATTTCTGACGGAACTGGTGAGCCGCTTTACGCCGGCGCGCAATAAACTGCTGGCCGCGCGTCTGCAGCAGCAGCAGGCTATTGACGATGGACAGCTGCCGGATTTTATTTCGGAAACTGCTTCCATTAGAAATAGCGACTGGACCATTCGTGGTATCCCGGCGGATTTACAGGATCGCCGCGTTGAAATTACCGGCCCCGTCGAGCGCAAGATGGTCATTAACGCGTTGAACGCTAACGTAAAAGTCTTTATGGCGGACTTTGAGGATTCGCTGGCGCCTGACTGGCGTAAAGTCATTGATGGTCAAATCAACCTACGCGATGCCGTGAACGGGACCATCAGCTACACCAATGAGGCTGGCAAAATCTATCAACTGCAGCCCAATCCCGCTGTGCTGGTATGCCGTGTGCGCGGTCTGCATCTGCCGGAAAAGCATGTGACCTGGCGTAATGAGGCCATCCCCGGCAGTCTTTTCGATTTTGCGCTCTATTTCTTTCATAACTACCAGGCGCTGCTGGCGAAAGGAAGTGGTCCCTACTTCTATCTGCCAAAAACCCAGGCCTGGCAAGAGGCGGCATGGTGGAACGATGTCTTCAGCTTTACTGAAGATCGCTTTGATTTGCCGCGCGGCACCATCAAGGCCACGCTGCTGATTGAAACACTGCCGGCGGTATTCCAGATGGATGAGATCCTGCATGCGCTTCGCGACCATATTGTCGGCCTGAACTGCGGCCGCTGGGACTATATCTTCAGCTATATCAAGACGCTGAAAAACCATCCGGACCGCGTACTGCCGGACCGCCAGGTGGTGACGATGGATAAACCCTTCCTTAGCGCCTACTCACGGTTGTTGATTAAGACCTGCCACAAACGCGGGGCGTTTGCGATGGGCGGGATGGCGGCCTTTATCCCGAGCAAAGATGTCGAGCGTAACCGTCAGGTGCTGAATAAAGTCACCGCCGACAAAGAGCTGGAGGCGAACAACGGTCACGATGGCACCTGGATCGCCCATCCTGGGCTGGCGGATACCGCCATGGCGGTGTTTAACCGCGTGCTCGGCGACAAGCCGAATCAGCTCTCGGTGACCCGTAGCGAGGACGCGCCCATTACCGCCGAACAGCTGCTGGCCCCCTGCGAGGGCGAGCGCACGGAAGCCGGGATGCGCGCCAACATTCGCGTGGCGGTGCAGTACATCGAAGCCTGGATCTCCGGCAACGGCTGCGTACCGATTTATGGCCTGATGGAAGACGCCGCGACAGCTGAGATCTCGCGCACCTCTATCTGGCAGTGGATCCATCATCAGAAAACCCTGAACGACGGCACGCCGGTCACAAAAGCGCTGTTCCGCCAGTGGCTGGCGGAAGAGCTGATGGTGATTCAGGAAGAGCTGGGAGAGCACCGCTTCAGCCATGGCCGCTTTGACGATGCGGCGCGGCTGATGGAGCAGATCACCACCTCTGATGAACTGATTGATTTTCTGACATTACCGGGCTACCGCCTGCTGGCCTAATCGCCAGATGGTGTGGTTCGCCATTTAGTCCTTCACCAATGCGCCTGGAGAGCCAGGAAATTATATGGAGCATCTGCACATGAAAACCCGTACCCAACAAATCGAAGAATTAAACAAAGAGTGGACGAACCCGCGCTGGGAAGGGATTACCCGCCCGTACAGCGCGGAAGAGGTGGTGAAATTACGCGGCTCGGTGAACCCGGAATGCACGCTGGCGCAGCTTGGCGCGGCGAAAATGTGGCGTCTGCTGCACGGTGAAGCAAAGAAAGGGTACATCAACAGCCTTGGCGCGCTGACCGGCGGCCAGGCCTTGCAGCAGGCGAAGGCCGGCATCGAAGCCATTTATCTCTCCGGCTGGCAGGTGGCGGCGGATGCTAACCTGGCGTCCAGCATGTACCCGGATCAATCGCTGTACCCGGCCAACTCGGTACCGGCGGTGGTGGATCGGATCAACAATACCTTCCGCCGCGCCGATCAGATCCAGTGGTCAGCCGGGATTGAGCCGAACGATCCGCGCTTTATCGACTATTTCCTGCCGATCGTGGCGGATGCGGAAGCCGGTTTTGGCGGCGTCCTTAATGCCTTCGAGCTGATGAAATCGATGATTGAAGCCGGTGCAGCGGCTGTTCACTTCGAAGATCAGCTGGCGTCGGTGAAGAAGTGCGGTCATATGGGCGGTAAAGTGCTGGTCCCGACCCAGGAAGCGATACAGAAACTGGTGGCGGCGCGTCTGGCGGCTGACGTGATGGGGGTCCCGACGCTGGTGATCGCCCGTACCGATGCTGACGCTGCCGATTTAATTACCTCAGACTGCGATCCGTACGATCGTGAGTTTATTACCGGGGATCGCACCAGCGAAGGGTTCTTCCGCACCCATGCCGGGATCGAGCAGGCGATCAGCCGCGGGCTGGCCTATGCGCCGTATGCGGACCTGGTGTGGTGTGAAACGTCGAAACCGGATCTTGAGCAGGCGCGTCGCTTTGCTGAAGCCATTCATGCGCGTTTCCCGGGCAAACTGCTGGCCTATAACTGCTCGCCGTCGTTTAACTGGAAGAAAAATCTCGATGATAAAACCATCGCCAGCTTCCAGCAGCAGCTGTCGGACATGGGATACAAGTACCAGTTTATTACCCTCGCCGGGATCCACAGCATGTGGTTCAACATGTTCGACCTCGCCCATGCTTACGCACAGGGTGAGGGGATGCGCCATTATGTTGAAAAAGTGCAGCAGCCGGAATTCGCCGCCGGGCCGGAAGGCTATACCTTCGTCTCGCATCAGCAGGAGGTGGGTACCGGCTACTTCGACAAGGTCACCACCATTATCCAGGGCGGCGCCTCGTCGGTGACGGCGCTGACCGGCTCGACCGAAGAAGATCAGTTTTGAGCCATGCCCGGTGGCACGACGCTAACCGGGCCAGTGAAGGGATCCAGGCCGGATAAGCGAGCGCGCCATTCGGCCTGACGTGGTGCCGGATGGGGGAGTTCGATGACGCGTGGTCTGGAATTACTGATTGCCCAAACGATATTGCAGGGATTTGACGCTCAGTATGGGCGTTTTCTCGAAGTGACTTCCGGCGCGCAGCAGCGCTTTGAACAGGCCGACTGGCATGCGGTGCAGCAGGCGATGAAACAGCGGATCCACCTCTATGACCACCATGTGGGTCTGGTGGTGGAGCAGCTGCGCTGCATCACGGAAGGAAAGAGCACGGATGCCGACTTTTTGCTGCGGGTGAAAGCCCACTACACCCGTTTGCTGCCGGATTACCCTCGTTTTGAAATTGCCGAGAGCTTTTTCAATTCGGTCTACTGCCGCCTGTTTGACCACCGCTCGCTGACCCCCGAGCGGCTCTTTATTTTCAGCTCGCAGCCCGAGCGTCCTTTTCGCACCCTTCCGCGACCGCTGGCGAAAGATTTTTTTGCCGATCGCGGCTGGCCGCACCTGCTGGGTAAAGTGCTGTCCGATCTGCCGCTGCGGCTGCCGTGGCAAAATAAAGCGCGGGATATCGGCTATATCATTGCCAGTCTGCAGGAGGCGCTGGGGGAGGAACTGCTCGCCACCTGTCATCTGCAAGTCGCCAATGAGTTGTTCTATCGCAATAAAGCCGCCTGGCTGGTGGGCAAACTGGTGATGCCGATGACCACGCTGCCCTTTTTGCTGCCGATCCATCGCAGCGACGAGGGCGAGTTGTTTGTCGATACCTGCCTGACCACCCATGCCGAAGCGAGCATCGTGTTTGGCTTCGCGCGTTCCTATTTTATGGTTTATGCGCCACTGCCCGGCGCCCTGGTGGAATGGCTGCGCGAGATCCTGCCGGGGAAAACCACGGCCGAGCTGTATATGGCGATTGGCTGCCAGAAGCACGCTAAAACCGAAAGCTATCGTGAATATCTGCACTACATCGCTCGCTGCGATGAGCAGTTTATTGAGGCGCCGGGCATTCGCGGGATGGTGATGCTGGTGTTTACCCTGCCGGGGTTTGACCGGGTGTTTAAGGTGATCAAAGACCGCTTCGCGCCGCAGAAAGAGATGACCGCCGCCCACGTGCGCGCCTGCTATCAGCTGGTAAAGGAGCATGACCGCGTCGGGCGGATGGCGGACACGCAGGAGTTTGAAAATTTCGTGCTGGAGAAACGACAAATCGCGCCGGCGCTGCTGGCGCTGCTGCAGGCGGAGGCGGGGAACAAACTGACCGACCTCGGCGACCGGATTGTCATCAGTCATCTGTATATTGAACGGCGAATGGTGCCGCTCAACCTGTGGCTGGAGCAGGTTAACGGCCAGGCGCTACGCGATGCGGTAGAAGAGTATGGGAATGCTATCCGCCAACTGGCCGCCGCCAACATCTTTCCCGGCGATATGCTGTTTAAAAACTTCGGCGTCACCCGCCACGGCCGGGTGGTGTTCTACGACTATGACGAAATCTGCTATATGACGGAAGTGAATTTTCGCCAGATCCCACCGCCGCGCTATCCCGAGGATGAGCTGGCCAGCGAGCCGTGGTACAGCGTCTCGCCGGGGGATGTGTTCCCGGAGGAGTTCCGCCACTGGCTGTGTGCCGACCCGCGCATTGGGCCGCTGTTTGAGGAGATGCATGCCGACCTGCTGCGCGCCGACTACTGGCGCGAACTGCAGACGCGGATTAAAAACGGCCATGTGGAAGATGTCTACGCCTACCGGCGCAAGCAGCGTTTTAGCGTACGCTATGGCGCTGACAGTAGGCCGGATAAGGCGTTTACGCCGCCATCCGGCAAGGTGCGCCGATCTGCCTGATGGCGCTACGCTTATCAGGCCTACTTAAAATGCCCCGGTGGGGCATTTTTTTTTATTTAACCCCGCCGTATGCCAGCGTGACCTCTTTCGCGGCCTTAATGACCAGCGCGCCCAGCTCGGTCACCCGGTCATCGGTCATGCGTGAGATGGGGCCGGAGATGGAGATTGCCGCGAACGGTTCGCGGTGTTCATCATAAATGCAGGCGGCGACGCAGCGCAGTCCGAGCGCGTGCTCCTCGTCATCGAACGAGTAGCCCCGCTTGCGGGTCTGCGCTAAATCTTCCTTCAGATGCAGCGGCGAGACCAGCGTGGCATGCGTATAGGCATGTAGCCCTTTACGGTGCAGGAGGCTGGTAACCTGCTCTTCGCTCAGCTGCGAGAGGAACGCCTTCCCGGCGCCGGAGGCGTGCATCGGCAGTTTTCCGCCGATCGGCGCCGACATCCGCATCAGCTGGGTGCACTGTACCTGGTCGATAATGATCGCCTGGTGGTCGCTCTGGTCAAGCACTGCCAGATTCACCGTTTCACCGGAATCTTCCATCAGCTGGCGCAGGATCGGGTGGACAATCGCCAGCAGATTGCGGCTTTGCAGAAAGCTGCTGCCGACCACGAAGGCATGCGCGCCGACGGCCCAGTGGCCCAGCTCGCCGACCTGGCGGACGAAACCCAGCTGCTGCATGGTGGTCAGCAGGCGGTGTGTGGTTGAGTTAGGCAGACCCGCCTGCTGCGCCAGCTCGGTCAGCGCGACGCTGCTGTGGGATTCGGCAATCCATTCGAGCAATTTCAGGCCGCGGGTCAGCGACTGAACCTGACCGCCAGCCTGCTGGGCGGTGGCAGCCGCGGGTTTTCTGCCGCGTTTCGCGGGAACGGGGGTAGTGGCCATCGCGGACTCCTTTTTCTGTATCGTGGAAATAATTTTCGTTTTATTTGGCGATAATGCAATCACTACCGGACTCATCGGAGGAGTGAAGCTGAACATGTCTCATATTGCCCGTTGTTGTCTTTTCCGCTCCGGTGGTTTATGCCAGTATGGTTTGTTGGCTATTTGGCCTGAGTTGAGCGTTGTCGGGAGCAAGTGTGAGCAGCAAAGTTGAGCAACTGCATCAGCAGTTAAAAGAACGTATTCTGGTTCTGGATGGGGGCATGGGCACCATGATCCAGGGCTATCGTCTGAGTGAGCAGGACTTTCGCGGTGAGCGCTTTGCTGACTGGCCGTGCGACCTGAAAGGCAACAACGACCTGCTGGTGCTCAGCAAGCCCGAGGTGATCCGCGAGATCCACGACGCCTACTTCGAGGCCGGCGCGGATATCATTGAGACCAACACCTTTAACTCGACAACCATCGCGATGGCGGATTACCAGATGGAATCCCTGTCGGCAGAGATCAACTTTGCGGCGGCGAAGCTGGCCCGCGCCAGCGCCGACGCCTGGACGGCCCGCACGCCGGAAAAACCGCGCTACGTCGCGGGCGTGCTTGGCCCAACTAACCGCACCGCCTCCATTTCGCCTGATGTGAACGATCCGGCGTTCCGTAATATTACCTTTGACCAGCTGGTGGCCGCCTATCGCGAGTCCACCCGGGCGCTGGTGGAAGGTGGCGTGGATCTGATCCTGATTGAAACGGTATTTGATACCCTGAATGCCAAAGCGGCCATCTATGCGGTAAAAGAGGAGATGGAGGCGCTGGGCGTTGACCTGCCGCTGATGATCTCCGGCACCATTACCGATGCCTCCGGCCGCACGCTTTCCGGGCAGACCACCGAAGCTTTCTATAACTCGCTGCGCCACGCCGAAGCCTTATCGTTTGGTCTGAACTGCGCCCTCGGGCCGGACGAACTGCGCCAGTACGTCCAGGAGCTGTCGCGCATCGCTGAATGCTACGTCACCGCGCACCCGAACGCCGGCCTGCCCAACGCCTTCGGCGAATACGATCTGGATGCCGATACCATGGCGGCGCAGATCCGCGAATGGGCGGAAGCCGGTTTCCTTAATATCGTCGGCGGCTGCTGCGGTACGACCCCGGAGCATATCGCCGCCATGAGCCGGGCGGTAGCGGGCCTGCCGCCGCGCCAGCTGCCGGAAATCGCGGTGGCCTGCCGCCTCGCCGGCCTTGAGCCGCTCAATATCGGCGATGACAGCCTGTTCGTTAACGTCGGCGAACGTACCAACGTTACCGGCTCGGCGAAATTTAAACGCTTAATCAAAGAAGAGAAGTACAGCGAAGCGCTGGACGTCGCGCGTCAGCAGGTGGAAAGCGGCGCGCAGATTATCGATATCAACATGGACGAGGGGATGCTCGACGCAGAAGCGGCGATGGTGCGCTTCCTCAACCTGATTGCCGGCGAGCCGGACATTGCCCGCGTGCCGATCATGATCGACTCCTCCAAGTGGGAAGTTATTGAGAAAGGCCTGAAATGCATTCAGGGCAAAGGCATCGTTAACTCGATTTCGATGAAAGAGGGCGTCGAACCCTTTATCCACCATGCGAAACAGGTTCGCCGCTACGGCGCTGCGGTAGTGGTGATGGCCTTTGACGAAGTGGGCCAGGCTGATACCCGCGAACGTAAAATTGAGATTTGCCGTCGCGCCTACAAAATCCTCACCGAAGAGGTCGGCTTCCCGCCAGAAGATATTATCTTTGACCCGAATATCTTTGCGGTGGCGACCGGTATCGAAGAACACAATAACTATGCCCAGGACTTTATCGGCGCCTGCGAAGACATCAAACGCGAGCTGCCGCATGCGCTGATCTCCGGCGGGGTCTCCAACGTCTCCTTCTCTTTCCGCGGCAATGACCCGGTGCGTGAGGCGATCCACGCCGTATTCCTCTACTATGCGATCCGCAACGGCATGGATATGGGGATCGTCAATGCCGGTCAGCTGGCCATCTATGATGACCTGCCGGGCGAGCTGCGCGACGCGGTGGAGGACGTGATCCTCAACCGCCGCGATGACAGCACCGAAAGATTGCTCGAACTGGCGGAAAAATATCGCGGCAGTAAAGTTGACGACGGCGCCAATGCCCAGCAGGCGGAGTGGCGCAGCTGGGAGGTGAAAAAACGCCTCGAATATTCGCTGGTGAAGGGCATTACCGAATTTATCGAACAGGACACCGAAGAAGCGCGTCAGCAGGCTGCCCGCCCGATTGAGGTGATCGAAGGGCCGCTGATGGACGGCATGAACGTGGTCGGCGATCTGTTCGGCGAAGGCAAAATGTTCCTGCCGCAGGTGGTGAAATCCGCTCGCGTCATGAAACAGGCGGTGGCCTACCTTGAGCCGTTTATCGAAGCCAGTAAAGAACAGGGCTCCAGTAACGGCAAAATGGTGATTGCCACGGTAAAAGGCGACGTTCATGACATCGGCAAAAACATCGTCGGCGTGGTGCTGCAGTGTAATAACTACGAAATCATCGATCTTGGCGTGATGGTCCCGGCGGATAAAATTCTCAAAACCGCCAAAGAGGTGAACGCGGATCTCATCGGCCTTTCCGGGCTGATCACCCCGTCGCTCGACGAGATGGTTAACGTGGCGAAAGAGATGGAGCGTCAGGGCTTTACCATCCCGCTGCTTATTGGCGGCGCAACCACCTCGAAAGCGCATACGGCGGTGAAAATCGAGCAGAACTACAGCGGCCCGACCGTTTACGTACAGAACGCCTCGCGCACCGTCGGGGTGGTGGCTGCGCTGCTCTCGGATACGCAGCGCGATGAGTTTGTCGCCCGCACGCGCAAAGAGTATGAAACCGTGCGTATCCAGCATGGACGTAAAAAACCGCGCACCCCGCCGGTGACCCTGGCGGCCGCACGGGAAAACGATCTGGCCTTTGACTGGGAGAGCTATACGCCGCCGGTGGCCCATCGCCTGGGGATTCAGGAGGTGGAAGCCAGTATCGAGACGCTACGCAATTACATCGACTGGACGCCGTTCTTTATGACCTGGTCGCTGGCGGGTAAATATCCGCGCATTCTGGAAGATGAAGTGGTAGGGGAAGAGGCGCAGCGCCTGTTCAAAGACGCTAACGAGCTGCTGGATAAACTGAGCGCAGAGAAAACCCTCAACCCGCGCGGCGTGGTGGGCCTGTTCCCGGCCAACCGGGTGGGCGACGATATTGAAATCTATCGCGATGAAACCCGCACCCACGTGCTGACGGTGAGCCATCACCTGCGCCAGCAGACGGAGAAGGTCGGCTTCGCCAACTACTGCCTCGCCGACTTTGTGGCGCCGAAGCTGAGCGGCAAAGCGGACTACATTGGCGCCTTCGCCGTCACCGGCGGCCTGGAAGAGGACGCGCTGGCGGAGGCCTATGAAGCGCAGCATGACGACTATAACAAGATCATGATCAAGGCCATCGCCGATCGTCTGGCGGAAGCCTTTGCCGAGTATCTGCACGAGAAAGTGCGCAAGGTCTACTGGGGGTATGCGGCCAATGAGAACCTCAGCAATGAGGAACTTATTCGCGAGAATTACCAGGGGATCCGTCCGGCGCCGGGGTATCCGGCCTGTCCGGAGCACACCGAAAAAGGCACCATCTGGCAGCTGCTGGACGTCGAAGCCCATACCGGTATGAAGCTCACCGAATCGTTCGCCATGTGGCCGGGCGCCTCGGTTTCCGGCTGGTATTTCAGCCATCCGGACAGCAAGTACTTCGCCGTGGCGCAGATCCAGCGCGACCAGGTCGAAGACTACGCGCTGCGTAAAGGGATGACCCCGGCGGAAGTCGAACGCTGGTTAGCGCCTAATCTGGGCTATGATGCCGACTAAATCGTCACCTTTCCTTACAACAAACAAGGCGCTCTGTGAGCGCCTTGTCTCTTTATTGAGGTTAACCCCTTATACTGAGATAGGTTCCAGAACGTCGGAACACCTATAACGATAAGGAGAAGCTGATTCCGTGTTAACTCTGCTACACCTGTTGTCCGCGGTCGCTCTGCTGGTGTGGGGCACGCATATCGTGCGTACCGGGGTGATGCGCGTCTATGGCGCTCGCCTACGTACCGTTCTCAGTAGCAGCGTAGAAAAAAAGCCGCTCGCCTTCTGCGCGGGTCTTGGCGTGACTGCGCTGGTACAAAGCAGCAATGCCACCACCATGCTGGTGACCTCGTTTGTCGCCCAGGATTTAGTGGGCCTCACGCCGGCGCTGGTGATGGTGCTGGGCGCCGACGTTGGGACGGCGCTGATGGCGAGGGTACTGACCTTCGACCTGTCGTGGCTGTCGCCGTTGTTGATTTTTATCGGGGTGATTTTCTTCCTCGGCCGCAAGCAGACCCGCGCCGGGCAGCTGGGGCGAGTAGGGATCGGCCTTGGGCTGATCCTGTTGGCCCTGGAGCTGATTGTGCAGGCCGTCCACCCCATTACCCAGGCCAACGGCGTGCAGGTGATTTTTGCCTCGCTGACCGGGGATATCATGCTGGATGCCTTGATTGGCGCTGTATTCGCGATCATTAGCTACTCCAGCCTGGCGGCGGTGCTGCTGACCGCGACGCTGACCGCGGCGGGAGCGATCTCTTTCCCGGTGGCGCTGTGCCTGGTGATTGGCGCCAACCTGGGATCGGGGCTGTTGGCGATGCTCAACAACAGCGCGGCGAACGCGGCGGCGCGCCGGGTGGCGCTGGGCAGCCTGCTGTTTAAGCTGGTGGGGAGCCTGATCATTCTGCCGTTCGTCCATCCGCTGGCCGCGGCGATGCACAAGCTGCCGTTGGCCGAGTCCGAGCTGGTTATCTACTTCCACGTTTTTTACAACCTGCTGCGCTGCATCGCGATGGTGCCTTTTGCCGGACCGATGGCGAAGCTGTGCCAGCGCATGATCCGCGATGAACCCGAGCTGGATAACCATCTCAAACCCAAGCATCTTGACCCGTCGGCGCTGGACACCCCGGCGCTGGCGCTAGCCAACGCCGCGCGCGAGACGCTGCGCATTGGCGACGCGATGGAGCAAATGCTGGAGAGCCTGCATAAGGTGATGCATGGCGAACCGCGTCAGGAGAAAGAACTGCGCCGCATGGCGGACGATATCAACGTCCTCTACACCGCCATTAAGCTCTATCTGGCGCGAATGCCAAAGGATGAGCTGGCGGAAGAAGAGTCCCGGCGCTGGGCGGAAATTATTGAGATGTCGTTAAACCTCGAGCAGGCCTCCGATATCGTCGAGCGGATGGGCAGCGAGATCGCCGATAAATCGCTGGCGGCGCGTCGCGCCTTCTCGGTGGAAGGGTTAAAGGAGCTGGACGCCCTGTACGATCTGCTGCTCAGCAATCTGCAGTTGGCGATGTCGGTCTTCTTCTCCAGCGATGTGCCGAGCGCCCGTCGCCTGCGGCGCAGCAAACACCGGTTCCGCATTCTTAACCGCCGCTACTCGCATGCGCACGTTGACCGCCTGCATCAGCAGAACGTGCAGAGTATCGAAACCAGTACGTTGCATCTGGCGCTGCTGGGGGATATGAAGCGCCTGAACAGCCTGTTCTGCTCGGTGGCTTACAGCGTGATGGAGCAACCGGATGAAGACGACGAACGGGATGACTACTGAGCCATTCCCCGGCGACGCTGTGCTAACCGGGGTTTTGCGTTTGGACGTCCCGTTGAGGCAGCCCGGATAAGGCGCAATGCGCCGCTATCCGGGAAACGTTAGCCACCCAGCCTCAGAAGCGGTGGCCCGCAGGCAGGGTTATCGCTTCTTCCCCCGCTTTGAACAACAGCGTCGGGTTCGGGCCACCGAGCGTCGCGTGACCATCGGTGACCTGGATCCAGTTTCCTTCCGGCAAACCAATCACCGTTAATTCCGGCGCCACGACCAGCAGTTCGCGGATACGCTGTTCGCGGGTTTCGCCCTGATGCCCGGTCGGCAACGCGTTGGTGAAGTGCGGGTTAATCTGTAGCGGGAACAGCCCCAGCGCATCAAATCCCTGCGGATCGACAATCGGCATATCGTTGGTGGTGCGAATGGTCGGGCAGGCGAGGTTTGAACCTGCGCTCCAGCCGATATACAGCGCCCCGCGTTTGACGACATCGACAATCGGCGCCAACAGACCGCGACTGCGGCACTCTTTCAACAGCTGGAAGGTGTTCCCGCCGCCGACGATCACCATCTCGGTGCTTTCAATGGCGGCGATAGGGTCGTCGACGCTGTGGATACCGGTTACGCTGACCGCCATGGGCGCCATAACCGCAGCCACTTTGGCCGTGTAATCATCCCAGGATTGCGTCACGCCAGCGAAGGGGATGAATACCGCCTTACGGCGCCCTTTGACCCGACCGGCAATCAGCGGCAGGGCGTGTTCCAGCCAGGCTTTTCCCGGCAGCGTGGAGTTACTGAGTAACAGCAGTTCCATCTTTTCTTCCTGTTTTAAAAATATTATTGAAGCAGAAATTCTAGCATCGCCCCCATACCGGCGCGCTGATATGGCGCATGATGTAGGTAAGCGGAATGCTGTTCACAAGCCCGACGAAGCTTCTGGATAATGAATCATACAATCCAGGTTTTTTCTCGCCCACAAGGTAGGGTATATTTCGCTTTTACAGGAGAATCTATGCTGCCCGACTCATCAACCCGATTAAACAAATACATCAGTGAAAGCGGCATCTGCTCGCGTCGCGAAGCGGACCGCTTTATTGAACAAGGCAACGTCTTTATCAATGGCAAGCGCGCCACGATTGGCGATCAGGTGAAGCCTGGCGACCTGGTCAAAGTTAACGGACGGTTGATTGAGCCGCGCGAAGCGGATGATCTGGTGCTGATTGCGCTGAATAAGCCGGTCGGCATTGTGAGCACCACAGAAGACGGCGAGCGCGACAACATTGTCGATTTCGTCAACCACAGCAAGCGTATCTTCCCTATCGGCCGTCTGGATAAAGACTCCCAGGGGCTGATTTTCCTCACCAATCATGGCGACCTGGTGAATAAGATCCTGCGTGCCGGCAACGACCATGAAAAAGAGTATCTGGTTACGGTCGATAAGCCGGTGACTGATGAGTTCATTCGCGGCATGGGCGCGGGGGTACCGATTCTCGGGACCGTGACCAAAAAATGTAAGGTAAAGAAAGAAGCGCCGTTCGTTTTCCGCATCACCCTTGTGCAGGGGTTAAACCGCCAGATCCGTCGCATGTGCGAGCACTTTGGCTATGAAGTGACGAAGCTTGAGCGTACGCGGATTATGAACGTCAGCCTGACGGGGATCCCGTTGGGTGAGTGGCGCGATCTGACCGATGACGAGCTGATCGACCTGTTCAAGCTGATTGAAAACTCCTCTTCCGAAGCGAAGCCGAAGGCCAAAGCGGCGATCCCCGGGATCAAGCGCCCGGTGGTGAAGATGGAAAATAGCAACGATAAAGGCCGCCCGGCTGGCAACGGCAAACGTTTCACCCAGCCGGGACGTAAAAAGAAAGGGCGCTAACGCCTGCCGCGGGTCGGTGTATTCGCCGACCAGGAAAAGGTTGCTTCCTTATCCGTCTTATAAGCCTGCTGTTTTTTCACCTGGCGGGCTTTCTTCGCTTCCGCTTCGCGCTGCGCCATCAGCTTATCGATATATTCCTTTTTCACGCTGTTCGTTTCCGCATTGCTCAGCGGGCGGCCGTGCGCAATGCGCGCGCGGTCAAGCAGCGTTTTCAATTCGCGCTGTTCGCGCTCGGTCATCTCTTTTTGTGTAATTCGGGGGAGTGCCATGGTGGTGCCCTCAGTCAGACCAGAGCACCCAGTGTACGGTAATGAATATTTTACTGATAGCCTGTATGGCAACTAAAGCACGCACACGCCCGGGCCTGCGCCCGGACGTGTCACGCTCAGCGCTTGCTGGCTTTTTTGGCGATGGGCTTCCCTGACCAGTATCCGGCCAGCAGCGAACCGGACAGGTTATGCCAGACGGAGAACAGGGCTCCCGGCAGCGCCGCCAGCGGGCCGAAGTAAATTTTACCCAGCGCGGCCGCCAGGCCGGAGTTCTGCATCCCTACCTCGATCGCCAGCGTACGGCAGGTGGATTCATCAAAACCAAACAGACGTCCGCCCCAGTAGCCGCCGAGCAGGCCAATGGTGTTATGCAGGATCACCGCGATAATCACCACCAGGCCAACGGACGCGATATGGGCCGCGGAACCCGCCACCACCGCGCTGATGATCGCCAGAATGCACACCATCGAGAAAGCGGGGAGGAACGGTTCCACCGCTTTCACCACCTTCGGCAGCAGATGATGGACAATCAGCCCCAGGGCGATGGGAATGACCACAATCTGCAGAATGCTCAGCAACATCCCCATGACGTCGACCTGAATGTGCGCGTCGACGTACAGACGGGTCAGCAGCGGCGTCGCGATGACGCCGACCAGGGTGGAGACCGAGGAGATAGTCACCGACAGCGCCACGTCCCCTTTGGCCAGAAAGATCATCACGTTGGAGGCCGTCCCGCTGGCGACGCTGCCCACCAGCACCATCCCGGCGGAGAGCTCCGGCGGCATATGAAACAGCAGCGCCAGCAGCCAGGCGGCGAGCGGCATCACCAGATAGTGCAGAAATATCCCTGCAGCGACCGGCGCCGGACGCGACAGGACGCGTTTGAAATCCGCCAGCTTTAGATGTACCCCCATACCGAACATAATCAGCATCAGCAGGGTGGTAACCCACGGGCCGATCGGGGTGAAAGTGGTAGGGGTGTAATAGGCCAGAACGGAGAGCAGCAGTGCCCATAACGGGAACAGCCGCGTCAGAGTTGCGAGCATGTTGTGTTCCTTGCGATACGCAAACCGGCCGCGCCGAACCGGTAGGGCGGCGAGCTGGTCAGCTGGTTGTGTTGATGTTGTTATAAAAAAGCCGGGTTCGAGCCCGGCTATAGGTATTGTTTATCGTGCTAAGGAATTTTATTCAAACAAATTATGATGCAACGTCTGCACCACCTTCTCCGCATCGGCGCCAGGGACCAGGAAGCAGAGGTTGTGGCTGGATGCGCCATAGCAGATCATGCGGATGTTAAACGGATCAAGGACGCCAAACACCTCTTTGCCGACGCCGCAGGCTTTCGACAGCTCGTTGCCGATCAGGGCAACCAGCGCCAGGTCTTCTTCCACTTCCACGCGACACAGCGAGGAGAGCTCGGTCAGCAGCGCCTGGGTCAGCAGGGTATCGCCCGCAGAGGTTGAGCCAGTGGTGTCCATGGTCAGGGCCACGCTCACTTCGGAGGTGGTGATCAAATCGACGGAGATGTTATGGCGCGCCAGAATACCGAACACTTCGGCGAGGAAGCCGCGGGAGTGCAGCATATTCAGGCTGTGCAGCGTCAGCAGCGTCTGGCGGCGGCGCAGCGCCAGCGCGCGGAACAGCGGCGGGTTCTCGGTGGTTTTACACACCAGCGTACCGCCCGCTTTCGGTTCTTTACTGGAGCCGACAAATACCGGGATATCGCTGCGCACGGCAGGCAGCAGGGTCGCCGGGTGCAGCACTTTGGCGCCAAAGGTGGCCATTTCCGCCGCCTCTTCAAAGGCGATGACGTCGATGCGTTTCGCCGCTGGCGCGACGCGCGGGTCGGTCGTATAGATCCCGGGCACATCGGTCCAGATATCGACGCGGGTGGCATTCAGCGCTTCGCCGAGCAGAGCGGCGGTATAATCGCTGCCGCCGCGGCCGAGGGTGGTGGTGCGGCCCTTCGCTTCGCTGCCGATAAAGCCCTGCGTCACCACCAGGCCTTCCGCGAGACGCGGCGTCAGCTGCTGCTGGGTCAGTTCGGCGACAGCGGCGATATCCGGTTCGGCGCGGCCAAAGCGATCGTTAGTGCGCAGCACTTTACGGGCGTCAAACCACTGCGCCTGAATTCCGCGTTCACGCAGAATCTCCACAAACAGCAGGGTGGACATCAGTTCGCCATGGCTGACCAGTTCGTCAGTCAGCGCGCTAGAGGAGGCGAGCGCGGCGGCTTCCGCCAGCGTGGTGATATTTTCCAGCAGGCGCTCAATCTCTTCGCGGATCACGTTGGGATAGCGCAAACGCTCCAGAATATTGAACTGGATCTGGCGCAGAGCGTCCAACTGGGAAAAACGTTCGGTGGGTTCCAGCCCTTCCGCTAAGGCCACCAGAATGTTGGTCACGCCGGCAGAGGCGGAGAGCACAACAATACGGGTATTGGCATCAAGCAGCGCCACATCAATGCTGCGGTTCATCGCGTCAAAATCAGCAACGCTGGTGCCGCCAAATTTGGCGACGACTAAATCTGTCATAACAACCTCGTGTCAGGGGGCCTGACTTATTAAAACGATTCCTGAACACCGATCCTGGCAGGGGCTGGATGCCGCCGGATCGCAACAAAATGTCTTAATAAGCCAGGCCAAATTATTCAGCCATGGCACAAGGGAAGAGCGATAAACAGGGTGGCGCAGAATGATAAACAACTACGATGTCACCCAGAAGTGCTCCACCTTGTAGACCCGACTCACCGCTCTGGGCGCTGAAGTGTTCGGGTATGAAACGCCCGACTGCGAACGTTTCTGGTGACAACCCAGGGGATTCAGCCCCTGTGGCCGGTGAGGAGCGTAACCAGACGCTCTTTCACCTCGGCGTTGCTCCCCCTCACGTATTTTCGCCGGACTGGTTCCTCCAATACGGTTACCTGGGCAACGCACCTCTTCTGGCAATTACCGACGTCTTTCACCTGGCCGGGGGAATAAGGACATTATATCCCCCGCGAATACCCTTTCGCTGTAGCGTGAAATGCGCGAGCAATAGATACTTACAATACGTAAGCACTGCGGATATATAAAGGCTTAACGCCAGCTATGTCAACGCTGCGGTTATGCGGATTTTTCATGCCCCTGCGGCTAACAGAAAAAAGCCTTATGATAGCTATACTAATGGGGCTTTTTACTCCGTTTTGACCCGATTCCTGACCGGCGTCAGGGACAAGTCACAAAAATCATCACAATTTTCCGTCACCGGCGCTACAATCGACCGAAGTCACAATCTCAAATCAGAAGAGTATTGCTAATGAAAAACATCAACCCAACGCAGACCTCTGCCTGGCAGGCATTACAGAAACACTTCGACGAAATGAAAGATGTCACTATCAGCGAGCTGTTCGCCAAAGATAGCGACCGTTTTTCTAAGTTTTCCGCGACGTTTGACGATCTGATGCTGGTGGACTTCTCCAAAAACCGCATCACCGAAGAGACGCTGGCTAAACTGCAGGATCTGGCGAAAGAGACCGACCTGGCGGGCGCCATCAAGTCGATGTTCTCCGGTGAAAAGATCAACCGCACCGAAGATCGCGCGGTACTCCACGTCGCGCTGCGCAACCGCAGCAACACGCCGATTGTGGTTGATGGCAAAGATGTGATGCCGGAAGTGAACGCTGTGCTGGAGAAGATGAAAACCTTCTCTGAAGCGATTATCTCCGGTAGCTGGAAAGGCTACACCGGCAAACCGATCACCGACGTGGTCAACATTGGTATTGGCGGTTCCGATCTCGGTCCGTTCATGGTCACCGAAGCGCTGCGCCCGTATAAAAACCACCTCAACATGCACTTTGTCTCCAACGTCGATGGCACCCACATTGCCGAAGTGCTGAAGAGCGTCAACCCGGAAACCACCCTGTTCCTGGTCGCGTCCAAAACCTTCACCACTCAGGAGACCATGACCAACGCCCACAGCGCGCGCGACTGGTTCCTGGCGACCGCGGGCGACGACAAGCATGTGGCTAAACACTTCGCGGCGCTCTCCACCAACGCGAAAGCGGTTGGCGAGTTCGGCATCGACACCGCCAACATGTTCGAATTCTGGGACTGGGTTGGCGGCCGTTACTCCCTGTGGTCGGCGATTGGCCTGTCCATCATTCTCTCCGTGGGCTTCGACAACTTCGTTGAGCTGCTGTCCGGCGCGCATGCGATGGATAAACACTTCTCCACCACCCCGGCGGAGAAAAACCTGCCGGTACTGCTGGCGCTGATCGGTATCTGGTACAACAACTTCTTCGGGGCAGAAACCGAAGCGATTCTGCCGTACGACCAGTACATGCACCGTTTTGCCGCCTACTTCCAGCAGGGCAACATGGAGTCCAATGGTAAGTATGTTGACCGTAATGGCCACGCCGTGGACTACCAGACGGGTCCGATCATCTGGGGCGAGCCGGGCACCAACGGTCAGCACGCGTTCTACCAGCTGATCCATCAGGGCACCAAAATGGTACCGTGCGATTTCATCGCCCCGGCTATCACCCACAACCCGCTCTCCGATCATCATCCGAAGCTGCTGTCCAACTTCTTCGCCCAGACCGAGGCCCTGGCCTTCGGTAAATCCCGTGAGGTGGTGGAGCAGGAATATCGCGATCAGGGTAAAGATCCGGCGACCCTGGAGCACGTGGTGCCGTTCAAAGTGTTCGAAGGCAACCGCCCGACTAACTCCATCCTGCTGCGTGAGATCACCCCGTTCAGCCTCGGGGCGCTGATTGCTCTGTACGAGCACAAAATCTTCACCCAGGGCGCGATCCTCAACATCTTCACTTTCGACCAGTGGGGCGTTGAGCTGGGCAAACAGCTGGCTAACCGCATCCTGCCGGAGCTGAAAGACGGCAGCGAAGTCAGCAGCCACGACAGCTCCACTAACGGTCTGATTAACCGTTATAAAGCCTGGCGCGCATAACGCTTGCGCAGCTAAGACGGAATGCCGACCTTATGGTCGGCATTTTTTTTACAGCCGTCGCAGCAGGCGGGCTGGATTCCCCGCCCACACGCCTTTCTCGGTGATGGACTTCGTCACCACGCTGCCCGCGCCAATCACCACGCCGTCGCAGATACTGACGGCCAGAATCGTGGCGCCGCTACCGATCGACACGTCATCGCCAATCTCAATCCGCCCCCAACTGGCGCGGTCGGCGTTTGGTTTGCCGTCGCGAAACAGATCGTTGGCGAACATCACCCCGTGACCGATAAAACAGCGCCGACCAATGGTGACGTACTCGCAGATAAAGGTATGAGACTGGATTTTACTCTCCGCGCCGATGCGGGTATTCCCCTGGATCTCAACGAACGGCCCGACGAAGACGTTATCGCCCAGCGTGCAGTCATACAGGTTGGCGGGCTGGTAAATAACGACATTTTCACCACAAACGACGTTACGTACGCCGGTGTCACGAAGCTCAGGCATAGTTCCTCTCATAGCGGTTTGGCCAGAATATGTAAGGTGCTTTGCTGGCTGGCGGAATGAAAAGTTGCGTCTCTGATGTGCTGCATCCCCTGGCGTTCGTAAAAACGGCGCGCGGCGGGATTCGCGGCGAGTACTTCCAGCCACAGCCAGCTTTCACCGGCCGTTTTTGCTCGCGTCTCGACGGCGTGAAAAATCTGCTCGCCGTAGCGGTGGCCAGTCTCCCCCGGCATCATGTAGAGCTTATGCAGCAGCGTACCCGTCGTGCCGTCGTCAGCCATTCGCTGTTGATAGCTATATTTAGCGAAACCAACGGGGGAAGCGGCTTCGGCGATGAGCCAATGATGGTTGGCATCGGTCAGACTCCGATGTAGCGCATCTTCGGCATATTCTTGCTTAAGAAATAACGCCAATTCATCGGCATTGCGCCAGAGATGGGCGAAGTGGTGCTGGTAACTGGCATAACCCATCGCGCTCAGTTGTGGCGCGTCGTCGGGTAATGCCTTTCGGATAGTCAACATGCTGCGTTCCTCGGGTCATTCAGTGGCTATAGTGCCTGTAATATGAACAACGTGGAACGACAAAAATCGGTGGGGAAGGGGCTGGAGGTTCTTCCTCCAGCCGGGGGGTTAACGGGCGAAAGCGATCGCTTCGATTTCGACGCCAGCGTCTTTCGGTAACCTGGCCACTTCCACGCAGGAGCGCACCGGAAAGGCCGCCTGATGTTCGGTAAAGAAGGCCTCGTAGGCGGCATTGATGGCGGCAAAATCCGCCAGGTCTTTCACAAACACCGTGGTTTTGACGATCTGACCAACGCTGAGGCCGGCGGCTTCGACGATGGCTTTCACGTTCTCCAGCGACTGGCGCGTCTGTTCGGCAATGTCGTCGGGCATGGTGCCGTCCTGCGGATTAATGGGCAGCTGGCCGGAGGTGATGGTCATCGCGCCGAGATTGACGCCCTGAACGTACGGACCAATCGCGGCGGGCGCGTCAGCGGTAGTAATAATCATGGGGTTACCCTTCAAACAGTTACAGAAAATAATTCAACAGCACCAGTGAGCCGACGCCGCTGACCACCACCCACACCAGACCCAAACGGAAGCTGGCGAGCGTACAGATAATAGCGGCGATCACCTTCGGGTTTTTTAAGTCGAACTCCATGCTGGAATTCACGCTCAGGATCTGAATGGTGATGATGGCCGGCAGGACGGTGACCGGCACGAAGCGCAATGTTTTGGTCACCCGCTCAGACATCTGGATCTTGCCGGCCAGGCCGATAAACGAGAAACGAATAAGAAAAGTGACCGCGGCCATGCCCAGCGTCAGGGCGATAAAGTAGCTATTACTCATTTTCCAGCGTCTCCACTAACGGCATATCGGATTCGGTTGTTGCCCTCTGCTTGCGCTCTTCCGCCAGGTCGACGCACAGGCCGGCGAGGACGCCGAGCACGGAGGCGACGACGATACCCAGCGAGTAGGGCAGGACCACTAACAGCACGCCGGAAACGGCGGCCACTACCGCGGCGACGGTGCAGGCCTGGCTTTTAATTTGCGGCACCACGATGGCGATAAAGGCGGCGACCATGGCGAAATCGAGACCGTATTTTTCAATGTGGGGAAACGAGGCGCCGACCAGCGCGCCAAGAAAATCGGCCAGCACCCAAATCGCCCAGAAGGTGATCATCGCCGAGCCATAAAACAGATATTTTTCCTTTTTATTTCCTTCCATCTCTTTAACGGTGGTGGCATACACCTCGTCGGTGAGCGCATAGGACATAAAGCATTTTTTAAAGAATGAGGCTTCGCGCACGGTACCGGAAATAGAGGCGCTATACAGCACGTGGCGAAGATTAATAATTAATGTGGTGAAAATAATCACGCCGAGAGTGGCGCCGGTTTTTAACATATTCAGTGCCAGCATCTGCGCCGAGCCGGCAATCACAATCGCCGACCACGCGGTACTTTGCCAGACGCTCATTCCGGCGCTGACGCTTAACGCGCCAACAATGAACGAGAAAGGAAAGTCCCCGATGCACAGGGGCATAATGGCGCTGGCGCCGCGTAATATGACTTTTTTATTCATCGTAAAATACCTGTTGGTGCAGGCAATAAATCATTATTGCGTAGGGTACAAAAGGGCTGGTCTTATTTGCTGACCATAATGCGAATGATCTCTTTATCAGTTTGCGCCATAGGCTTAATCACGAGGCGGCACAGGTTATTAATCGACTGTTCGACGTCGGCGCAGACAATGCCGTCGTTGGCGCTGGCGCAGCGGTTTTGCATCGCCATCAATACAGATTTAAAGGCGCTGGAGACCACCGAGGACACCTTCATCGCGCAGCTGTTGGAGGCGCCATCACAAATCATGCCGGTAACATCGCTAATCATATTGATGATGGCGGTGTTGATGGTTTCGATATTGCGGGTAAACAGCCATGCCATACCGGCGGCGGCGCCCATGGCGGCGGTGGAGGCCGCGCACAGTGCGGACAGGCGGGTATAGCGCGAATGGATGGAAATGGCCGTCAGATGCGAGAGCGCCAGCGCGCGAGCGAGCGTCTCTTCATCGGCATTCAGATGCTCGGCGACGGTTACCACCGGCATGGTCGCCGCGATCCCCTGGTTGCCAGAGCCGAAGTTCGACATAGCGACCACCGGGGCGCCGCCCATACGCGCATCGGAAGCCGCGACGGTGTTGATAATGACCTCACTCATTAAGTCATTGCTTAACAAACCATTTTTAACGGCTTCAGAGAATGTTCCGTTAATATTCAACCCATACTTTTTCGATTTTCCTTCTGCAGCCAGTGCGCTATTGAGGCGGGCGGCTTCCAGAATAAACATAATATTCTCAACCGGGGTGGAGATAATAAAGTCATACGCTTCCTGGAGAGAGAAAGTTGGCAGTTCGGCCTGCGCTGTGGCGCTATTTTCCCCGGCGTGTAATGGCTGCTGTTCACCATTAATATATAACTCGACCACATTGGTATGCGTGCCTTTTACCACGACGCGACAGGTCTGGTCACTGGCGCTGAGGGTGAAATCGAGATGAATAAAGTCAGGCGTGTCCTGGACGTCAATATTAACGTGGCCGGCGTCCACCAGCGCTTGTGCCTGTTCCACATGCTGTGAAGTAATGCCTGCCAGGGTCTGTAATCCCTTATCGGCATCGCCGCCAAAGGCGCCGATGGCGGCGGCCAGCGCGACGCCATTCACTGTCGTGCCGGGAATCGTGACGCCCGTGGCGTTTTTATACAGGTTGGCAGAAATAAAACCGCTAATTTTTTCGCAGGGTATCGCTAAATGTTTCGCGGCGTAAGCGGTGGTAAATGAAATAGCAACGGGTTCAGTGCAACCTAATGCTGGTGCGACTTCTCGCTGTAGCCAGCGAATAAAAAGAGAGGATGTTTGGTCAGACATTATTATGATTCCTGGACGTAAGATGATGAGGAAATATGCTAAGGGAATCGGCAGAAAAAAACTTTCTCAAATAACCCTTTATTTATTAAGGTCTGGAGAAAAGTTTTATTTTTAGCTATATCTAAACATGCAGGCTTGTATGTAAATTAAGCTATTGATTAACAATGGTTGTATAAGCAAATTTTTATGCAAATCATGGGAATCAGTCATGTCGATCACACGCCGTTAAGGAGAGCATTTTTCTCTTTTGCCGAAATCCTGCCCTGAGGGCGCAAAAATTTAAAGCCCACGCGGTGAGGGGTAACTGTAGATCTGAATCACACTTTTGCGCTATACCGGACGCAACAAGGACTGATTATGAGGTGTGAATATGTCGTCGGTTTATCGCCCACTGGTGAATTTTATCGCCACAGCGATGCAAACGGTTTTGAATCTTGGGCTGCTGTGCCTGGGGATTATCCTGATCGTCTTCCTCGGTAAAGAGACGCTGCATCTGGCCGATGTCCTCTTTACCCCGGAGCCGACCAGTAAGTACCGGCTGGTGGAAGGTCTGGTGGTCTACTTTCTCTACTTCGAGTTTATCGCGCTGATCGTCAAGTATTTTCAGTCGGGGTTCCATTTCCCGCTGCGCTATTTTGTCTATATCGGCATCACCGCGATTGTGCGTCTGATCATCATCGACCATGAGTCGCCGATGGCGGTACTTATTTATTCCGCCGCGATCCTGATTCTGGTGATTACGCTCTGGCTGTGTAACTCTAATCGCCTGAAACGCGAATAAAAAAAAGCGGCCTCCAGGGCCGCTGACCAACAGTCACAAATAGAATTTATGTAGGGTCCAGTTGAGGATAGCAGTGGCATTGGCCTTACTTTTTCAGCTGAGGGCGACGGCGACAATACCCGGTTGGGGTCGTGTATTGCGGCTAGACCGTCGGCCCTCCTCTGAAATTTGGGGCCGGTGTTACAAAAAAAACTTAACCTTTCACCCCACCCGCCGTCAGGCCGTTCACCAGCCAGCGCTGCGCCAGCAGGAAGACGACCGTGATCGGGATGGCGGAGAGTACCGCCGCGGCGGCAAAGTCGCCCCACAGATAGTTCTGCGGGTTGAGATACTGTTGCATACCTACCGCCAGGGTATAGCTGTTCACATCGCGCAGCAGCAGCGAGGCGACCGGCACTTCGGTGATAGCCGCGATGAACGACAGAATAAAGACCACCGCCAGAATCGGCACCGACAGCGGCAGCAGTACGAGGCGGAACGCCTGCCATGGGGTCGCGCCATCCAGCGCCGCCGCTTCTTCCAGCGAGCCATCGATGGTTTCGAAGTAGCCTTTGATGGTCCAGACGTGCAGGGCGATACCGCCCATGTAGGCAAAGATCACGCCGCCGTGGGTGTTGAGGCCGACGAACGGGATGTACTGGCCCAGGCGGTCAAACAACGCGTACAGCGCCACCAGCGACAGCACCGCCGGGAACATCTGGAAAATCAACATCCCTTTCAGCAGGGTCGCTTTCCCCGGGAAGCGCATACGGGCAAAAGCGTAGGCGCAGGTGGTGGAGAGGGCGACGATACCGATCGCGGTGATCCCGGCGACCTTAATCGAGTTCCACAGCCACAGCAGGACCGGGAACGGCGGCGGCGTGACGCGGCCATCCGCGTGTTCGACGCTGAAGCCTAACGCCAGACGCCAGTGCTCCCAGGAGATGGTATCCGGGATCAGGCTGCCGGTGGCGAAGTTACCCTCGCGCAGCGAGATGGCGATAACCATCAGCAGCGGAAACATAATCGCGGCGATAAAAATCAGTAGCAGGAGATGCGTGGTAAATAAACGTAGCTTCTGCGATTTGGGTTGGACCATAGCCATTGTAATTTTACTCCCCTTGACTTCGCACCAGGCTATTTTGCTTGCCATTTTGAACTCGGGCAGTGCTCAGAATTCTCACGTACTACGTGTACGCTCCGGTTCTTCCGCGCTGGCCGAGTCCAAACTGCCCGCGCCAATAACGCCTGGTTATTCCAATTAATCAAACTTCATGCGTGTGGCTTTCAGGTTCACAATCGCTAACGCGCCAACCAGCAGGAAGATAAGCGTGGCGATAGCCGCCGCCAGGCCGAAGTCCTGACCGCCGCCGCCTTCAAAGGCGATACGGTAGGTGTAGCTCACCAGCAGGTCGGTATAACCGGCCGGGGTGGTGGTGCCGAGACGGTCCGGACCACCGTTGGTCAACAGTTGAATCAGGACGAAATTGTTAAAGTTAAAGGCGAAGCTGGCGATCATCAGCGGCGTCAGCGGCTTAATCAGCAGCGGGAAGGTAATTTTAAAGAAGTTCTGGAACGGGCCGGCGCCATCCATTGCCGACGCTTCGTACAGATCGTCCGGAATCGCCTTCAGCAGCCCCATGCACAGGATCATCATGTACGGGTAGCCCAGCCAGGTGTTGACGATGATGATCATGGTGCGCGCGGTGGTCGGGTCGCTAAACCACGCCGGCTTAATGCCGAACAGCGTGCTGAGCATCATGTTGATTTCACCAAAGCTCTGGTTGAACAGACCTTTGAAAATCAGAATCGAAATAAATGACGGTACGGCATACGGCAGAATCAGCAGGACGCGGTAAATCGCTTTGCCTTTCAGTGCTTCCCACTGCACCAGGCAGGCAAGGATCATCCCCACCGCGACGGTCAGCACCACGGTCAGCACCGAGAACACCACCGTCCAGACGAAGATCGCGAAGAACGGTTTCTGGATGCCTTCATCGTGGAAGACGCGGGTAAAGTTGTCCCAGCCGATAGTCACGGTGTAGCCCGGGCTCAGCTTTTCTGTGCCCCAGCTACCGTCGGCGTTGATGGCCTGGTAGAAACCAACGTCGTTGTTCGGGCGGTATTTGACGTGGGTTTGATTGTTGGTCAGCACGCCGTTTTCGCCAAGCGTATACAGCGGTTGGGTGCCGGAGAACTGGCGCAGCGAGCTCATGATCACTTTGCTGTCGTCAGGCAGCACGGCGGTCAGCTGGTTCAGCGCGGTGCGGTTCTGGGTAATGACGCGCAGGTTGGCGCGCTCGCCTTCCGGCAGGGCGTCGGTTTCTTTTAACGCCAGCTTCTGCTCGCCGCCGAATTTAAAGGCGTCGGAAAGGTAGTTTTTACCGCTCTCACCGTCGGTCAGGGCCAGCTTCCACTCGTCGCCTGCCGGGATCAGCGTGAAGTTATAGGCTTTGCCGGCCTGGAAGGAGCGATCCATCAGCACCTGCTGCGCGCGCTCAAAGGTCAGCTGGTTGGTGCTGCTGTAGTTGGTGAACGCGATAGCGATAGTACAGATCAGCGGAAACAGGACAAACAGGCCCATGCCGGCGAGGCCGGGATAGACATAGCGCCAGGCATAAGCCTTGCGGTTAGCGAAAATATACAGGCCAACTGAGCTTAAAATCAGCGTCATGATGGCGAACAGGTACTCCCCCTGGGCGTACATCAAAACAACAAGGTAACCCACCAGCAGGCACAGTAAGCCAATCACAGACCATGTGAGTTGCGGACTTTGCCACCAGTGTTTCTTTTTAACGGCATCCATGGGGATCATCCTCTACAGCGGTGAAAGCTTATTTGTCAGGTGGCGCTTCGCTTACCTGACCTACGGTCCGAGCCGTAGTGGTAGGGCGGGTAAGCGCAAGCGCCACCCGCCGTTTTCTTACTTGGTGATACGGCTCTGGGCATCCTTCAGCGCAGCATCGACAGTCTGACGACCGCTGGCGGCGTTGATAACCGCGGTACGAACGGCATACCAGAAGGCAGACATCTGTGGGATGTTAGGCATGATTTCGCCTTTCTGGGCGTTCGCCATGGTGGCGGCGATGCGCGGATCTTTTTCCAGTTTTTCCTGGAAGGATTTCAGCGCCACGGCACCCAGCGGTTTGTCGTTGTTAACCGATTCCAGACCCTGATCGGTCATCAGGTAGTTTTCGAGGAACTCTTTCGCCAGCTCTTTATTCGGGCTGGCGGCGTTGATCCCCGCGCTCAGCACGCCAACGAACGGTTTCGATGGTTTGCCTTTAAAGGTCGGCAGCAGGGTCACGCCGTAGTTAACCTTGCTCTTATCGATGTTAGACCACGCCCACGGACCGTTGATGGTCATCGCGGTTTCACCTTTGTTGAAGGCCGCTTCCGCGATGGAGTAATCGGTATCGGCATTCATGTGCTTGTTCTTGATCAGGTCAACCAGGAAGGTCAGGCCCGCTTTCGCGCCTGCGCTGTCCACGCCGACGTCTTTCACATCGTACTTGCCGTTTTCAAACTTGAACGCGTATCCGCCGTCGGCAGCGATCAGCGGCCAGGTGAAGTACGGTTCCTGCAGGTTGAACATCAGCGCGCTCTTACCTTTCGCTTTCAGTTCTTTATCCAGCGCCGGGATCTCTTCCCAGGTCTTCGGCGGGTTCGGCACCAGGTCTTTGTTGTAAATCAGGGACAGCGCTTCCACCGCGATCGGGTAGGCGATCAGTTTGCCGTTATAGCGAACGGCATCCCAGGTGAACGGATAGAGTTTGTCCTGGAACGCTTTGTCCGGGGCGATTTCCGCCAGCAGGCCGGACTGCGCGTAGCCGCCGAAACGGTCATGCGCCCAGAAGATGATGTCCGGGCCGTCGCCGGTCGCCGCAACCTGCGGGAATTTCTCTTCCAGCTTATCCGGGTGTTCTACGGAAACTTTAATGCCGGTGTCTTTTTCAAACTTTTTACCCACTTCAGCGAGGCCGTTGTAGCCTTTGTCGCCGTTAATCCAGATAACCAGCTTACCTTCTTCAATTTTCGCGAGGGCAGAGGCGGAAAACATCATCGTGGTCAGTGCCGACAGCGCGAGGATGCGAGCGCCAGTTTTGATTTTCATATACCCGTCCTTTTTGGTGTTGTACTCGTGGATACACTTCGGTGGCTTAACGATGATGAGTTTCCTTTTTTAACAACCCCTTTCCATCCTCCCCAGGTCTACGCCCCACCCGCTGGTTGTGTGATCTCCATTGCAAAAACGGCCGTATTGCGTCCTGGAGCACAGAAAAAAGCGCCCAATTTTGTCGCCTCCATCACGAAATCACGCGCCGCCCGCCATCCCCCGCGGCGAGAGCCAATCTCTCATCCTCCCATCTCCTCCCCCATAAAAAAGCCGGGGGGCGGAGGATTTGCCCGGCTAATGAATGCCGCATAGTCGACCCATCTTGAATGTGACTGTTAGTGACAGGTTGTAACGAAGGGAGAAGGGCATGGCGAGCGTACAGCTGCGAAATGTAACGAAAGCCTGGGGTGACGTGGTGGTATCGAAAGATATCAATCTCGATATCCACGAAGGGGAATTCGTCGTGTTTGTCGGGCCATCGGGCTGCGGCAAATCTACCCTGCTGCGTATGATTGCCGGGTTAGAAACTATTACCAGCGGGGACCTGTTTATCGGGGACACCCGCATGAACGAGATCCCACCGGCAGAACGCGGCGTTGGGATGGTATTCCAGTCTTATGCGCTCTATCCCCACCTTTCCGTTGCGGAAAATATGTCGTTTGGCCTGAAGCTGGCCGGCGCGAAAAAAGATCTGATTAACCAGCGGGTGACCCAGGTTGCGGAAGTGCTGCAGCTGGCCCATCTGCTGGAGCGTAAACCGAAAGCCCTCTCCGGCGGTCAGCGCCAGCGCGTGGCGATTGGTCGTACCCTGGTGGCTGAGCCGAGCGTCTTCCTGCTGGATGAGCCGCTTTCCAACCTCGATGCCGCCCTGCGCGTCCAGATGCGTATCGAAATCTCCCGTCTGCATAAGCGACTGGGCCGCACCATGATCTATGTCACCCACGATCAGGTGGAAGCGATGACCCTCGCGGACAAGATCGTGGTCCTCGACGCTGGCCGGGTGGCGCAGGTCGGGAAACCGCTGGAACTCTATCACTATCCGGCTGACCGCTTCGTCGCCGGCTTTATCGGTTCACCGAAGATGAACTTCCTGCCGGTTAAAGTCACCGCGACGGCTATCGATCAGGTGCAGGTTGAACTGCCGAACCGTCAGCAAATCTGGCTGCCGGTGGACAGCGCCAACGTTCAGGCGGGCGCCAACATGTCCTTAGGTATCCGCCCGGAGCATTTACTGCCCAGCGATATCGCCGATGTGACCCTCGAAGGTGAGGTTCAGGTCGTCGAGCAGTTAGGTCACGAAACGCAAATTCATATCCAGATCCCCGCCATCCGTCAGAACCTGGTTTACCGCCAGAACGACGTGGTGTTGGTAGAAGAGGGAGCCACATTCGCCATCGGTTTGCCGCCAGAACGTTGCCATTTATTCCGTGAGGATGGCACCGCTTGTCGTCGGCTGCATAAAGAGCCGGGCGTGTAAGGCTTCCCATTAAAAAAAGGCGCGAACCCGGCTGGCGGTACACCGGCGAAGCGTGCAAAGAAAAGCAATGATCTCAGGAGATAGAATGATGATTACTCTGCGCAAACTTCCACTGGCGGTCGCCGTCGCGGCAGGCGTTATGTCTGCTCAGGCGCTGGCTGTCGATTTCCATGGCTACGCGCGTTCCGGCATTGGCTGGACCGGCAGCGGCGGCGAGCAACAGTGCTTCAAAGCGACCGGCGCTCAAAGTAAATATCGTCTTGGTAACGAATGTGAAACCTATGCGGAACTGAAGCTGGGCCAGGAGCTGTGGAAGGAAGGGGATAAGAGTTTTTATTTCGATACTAACGTTGCCTATTCCGTGAATCAGGAAGATGACTGGGAAAGCACCTCTCCGGCGTTCCGTGAAGCCAACATCCAGGGTAAAAACCTGATCGACTGGCTGCCGGGCTCCACGCTGTGGGCGGGTAAACGCTTCTATCAGCGTCATGACGTTCACATGATCGACTTCTACTACTGGGATATCTCCGGCCCGGGTGCAGGTCTGGAAAACGTTGACCTTGGCTTCGGTAAGCTCTCTCTGGCCGCTACCCGTAACTCAGAAAGCGGCGGCTCTTATACTTTCTCCAGCGATGACACCAAAAAATATGCTGCGAAAACTGCCAACGACGTCTTTGACATCCGTCTGGCGGGCCTGGAAACCAACCCGGGCGGCGTGCTGGAGTTAGGCGTCGATTACGGCCGTGCTAACCCGCAGGATGACTACCGTCTGGAAGACGGCGCGTCGAAAGACGGCTGGATGTGGACCGGTGAACATACTCAGTCCATCTGGGGCGGCTTCAACAAGTTTGTCGTTCAGTACGCCACTGACGCAATGACCTCCTGGAACAGCGGCCACTCTCAAGGGACCAGCATCGATAACAACGGCAGCATGATCCGCGTTCTGGATCACGGCGCGATGGACTTCAACGATGACTGGGGCCTGATGTACGTTGCGATGTACCAGGACGTGGATCTGGACAGCAAAAACGGCTCCACCTGGTACACCGTGGGTGTTCGTCCGATGTACAAATGGACGCCGATCATGAGCACCCAGCTGGAAATCGGTTACGACAACGTGAAATCCCAGCGTACCAGCGAAAACAACAACCAGTACAAAATTACTCTGGCTCAGCAATGGCAGGCAGGGAACAGCGTCTGGTCTCGTCCGGCTATCCGTATCTTCGCAACCTACGCGAAATGGGATGAAAACTGGGGCTACAGCAACACCTCCGGTCTGCAGACAAAAGACAGCAGCGGAAGCGGCGCTTTCACCTCCAGCCGCGGTGACGACAGCGAAGTTACCTTCGGTGCCCAGATGGAAGTGTGGTGGTAATACCGTCCGCAGGACGGGTGTAACCTGGGAGGGGCATCGGCCCCTCCTGACTATTCAGGGTTAGCGCGCTATTGCCTGGCTACCGCTAAACCGATGCTATCCAAGGTGAGAAGAATGAAAATGAAGAAAACTCTCGTCGCTCTGTGTTTATCCGCAGGGATGTTGGCATGCGTGCCGGGGATGAGCCTTGCCGATGTTAACTTTGTGCCGCAGAACACCAGCGCCGCGCCGTCTATTCCAGCCAGTGCGCTGCAGCAGCTGATCTGGACGCCTGCCGATCAATCGAAGACGCAGAGCGTAGATTTAACCACCGGCGGTCAACGCCTGGATGTACCGGGGATCGTCGGACCGGTCGCCGCCTGGAGCGTGCCGGCCAATATCGGTGAGCTGACCCTGACCCTCGACAGCGAGCTGAACAAACATAAGCAGATTTTTGCGCCGAACGTGCTGATTCTCGACCAGAACATGACGCCAGCGGCGTTCTTCCCCAGCAACTACTTCACCTATCAGCAGCCGGGCGTGATGACTGCCGATCGCCTGGGCGGCGTGATGCGCCTGACTCCGGCGCTGGGCCAGCAGAAGCTCTATGTACTGGTGTTTACCACTGAGAAAGATCTCCAGCAGACCACCACCCTGCTGGATCCGGCGAAAGCCTATGCCAAAGGCGCAGGCAATGCGGCGCCGGACATTCCGGATCCGATCGCCAAACATACCACCGATGGCGTGCTGAAGCTGAAAGTGAAAACCAACAGCACCTCCAGCGTGCTGGTGGGGCCGCTGTTCGGCTCCTCCGGCCCGGGCCCGGTCACCGTCGGTAACACCGCGGCGCCGGTAGCCGCGCCAGCCGCCGCAGCTGCTGCTGCGCCGGCCGCTAAAAGCGAACCGATGCTCAGCGATACCGAAACCTACTTCAACAACGGTATTAAGCAGGCGGTGAAACAAGGTGACATCGATAAAGCCCTGAAATTGATGAACGAAGCTGAGCGCCTCGGCTCGAAATCCGCTCGTTCCACCTTTATCAGCAGTGTAAAAGGCAAGGGGTAATCGTCTCCCCACAATGCTGATGTTTAGGCACAGCCTTTAGGTGCATCCTCCGGGATGCACCTTTTTTTGCACGCGCGGCGGTCTGTTGCATGGCTGTTGCGTGAATGATCGTATATTGACGTTTGCCCGCCACCAACCGCCTATTCTGCGATACAATGCTTGCACGTTATGTACCGGAGAATCAGGCATGTCCCATCCTGCGCTTACGCGACTGCGTGCGCTGCGCTATTTTGCCGTTATGCCGCCCCTGGCGCCGCCTCTGAGTGACTGGCTGCTGCTGGAGGACTCAATGACCCAGCGTTTTGAGCAACAAGGAAAGCAGGTCACCGTCACCCTGGTTAACGAAGGGTATATCGGGCGTGAGGCGCTGGCTGACGAAGCGGCGCTGTTGCCCGACGAGCCGCGCTATTGGCTGCGGGAGATTATACTCAATGCCGACGGTGAGCCCTGGCTGGCCGGGCGCACGGTGGTGCCGGAGTCGACGTTGTGTGGGCCGGAGCTGGCGCTACAGCAGCTCGGGCAGACCCCGCTGGGGCGATACCTGTTCACGTCGTCGACGTTAACCCGCGATTTTATTGAAATTGGTCGCGATGCAGCGCTGTGGGGACGTCGTTCCCGCCTGCGGCTAAGCGGCAAACCCCTGCTGCTGACCGAGCTGTTTTTGCCTGCGTCGCCGTTGTACTAAGAGGAAGAAAAAATGGAGTGGAGTCTGTCGCAGAATAAGCTGTTGGCGTTTCATCGCCTGATGCGCACTGACAAACCGATCGGCGCCTTGCTGCTGCTGTGGCCGACGCTGTGGGCGCTATGGGTGGCCTCGCCGGGCGTCCCGCCGCTGTGGATCCTGGCGGTCTTTGTCGCCGGCGTCTGGCTGATGCGCGCCGCCGGCTGCGTGGTGAATGACTATGCCGATCGAAAATTTGATGGTCACGTAAAGCGTACCGCCCGCCGTCCGCTGCCGAGCGGCGACGTCACCGAGAAAGAGGCGCGAACGCTGTTTATCGTTCTGGTGCTGCTCTCCTTCCTGCTGGTGCTTACCCTCAACACCATGACGATTTTGCTGTCGGTGGCGGCGCTGGCGCTGGCGTGGGTCTATCCGTTTATGAAGCGCTACACCCATCTGCCGCAGGTGGTGCTGGGGGCGGCCTTTGGCTGGTCGATCCCGATGGCCTTCTCGGCCGTCAGTGAATCGCTGCCGCTGAGCTGCTGGCTGATGTTCCTCGCCAACATTCTGTGGGCGGTGGCCTACGATACCCAGTATGCGATGGTGGATCGCGATGACGACGTCAAGATCGGCATTAAATCGACGGCGATCCTGTTCGGCGAAAACGATCGTCTGATTATCGGTATCCTGCAGGTGGCCGTGCTGGCGCTGATGGGCGCGGTGGGCTGGCTGAATGGGCTGGGCTGGGAATACTACTGGTCGCTGTTCGTGGCGGCGGGTCTGTTTGGCTGGCAGCAGAAGCTTATCTTCAATCGCGACCGCGACAACTGCTTTAAAGCGTTTATGAACAATAACTACGTCGGGCTGGTGCTGTTCCTCGGCCTGGCGATGAGCTACCTGTAAAACACCTGTCCCCATCCCCCCGGTTTACCGGGGGGCGGTGAGGACGGCAAACGCCGCGTTACGCGTCGTCCTGCGTGACGCTTTCGATCGTCAGACGTACATCCGATGTAATCAAATCCGCCAGCATCCGGTAGACCTTCAGGGTCTCTTCCGGCTCGGCATCGCCCGTATCGCTGATATAGCCTTCATCGCGCAGGGTCAACACCAGGGTACTGAACACTGCTTTGTCGAAGAACTCCGGCGCGTTGATGCCATGCAGCACCGACAGGCGCTGCGCCACGGTACGGCTCTCTTTCTCCAGCGAGCTGCGGTTGATCGACGGGTTAGCGCTCAGCAGCCAGAAGGTGATGGCGTAGCGCTGCAGCGTCTCGCGAGCGCCTGCGGCCAACAACTGCAGGGAGCGAGAGTGCGACGGGTTAAGGCTCATCACATCGCCATCGATGACGATCAGCTCCTGACGCAGCATCTCGGCAATCAGCGCATCCATTACTCCGGCCAGCTCCGCTTTCTCCCAGCGCAGGAACAGCTCGGCTTTGAGGAACGGGTAGAGCGTTTCCACATGGCGCAGCACTTCGGCGCGGCTGAGATGACGATGCTGAGTCACCAGGGCGGCTAACAGCGACGGCATCACCAGCATATGGGCGATGTTGTTGCGATAGTAGGTCATCAGCACCGCCTGCTCGCGCGGCAGAATGATGATGTCGCCAATGGTGTCCTTCTCCACTTCGAACTTGTTCATCTGCAGCGCATGGTCGATAAGCTCGCTGGCCGAAGCGGATGGGGCGGTGGCATCCGGCGAATAGGGCACATTGCGCAGCAGCGCGAGGTAGCACTCTAACTGCTGGGTGAGCTGCTCACGGGTCAGCGAACGCTGGCGGGAGGCCAGTAGCGCCGTACAGCACAGGTTCATGGCGTTGGCCGCGCCGGCGTTATTGATGCGCACCATCAGGTCAGCGGCGATGTTATTCACCGTCGGCGTAAGCCAGGAGGGGCGGACCGCTTCGATTGGGTCAATTGCTTCCCGCCACTCTGGCACATGGTGGTTCAGGTAGGTCATCAGCGGCAGCGGTTCGCCGAAGTTAACGTAGCCCTGGCCAAGGTTGCGCAGCTTGCTTAAGCCGCGCAGCATCTGCGGCAGACTCTCTTTCTCTTTGGTGGCGCCGCGCAGCTCTTTGGCATAGGTCCCCACCTCCATCACGTGCTCGTAGCCGATATAGATCGGCACCAGAGTGATCGGCCGGGTGCCGCCGCGCAGCATCGCCTGGATGGTCATCGACAGCGTACCGGTCTTCGGATCGAGCAGACGGCCGGTACGGGAGCGGCCGCCTTCGACGAAATACTCCACGGAATAGCCGCGGCTGAACAGTTCGCCAAGGTACTCGCGGAACACCGTGGAGTAGAGCTTGTTGCCCTTAAAGGTGCGGCGAATAAAGAACGCGCCGAGGCGGCGGAAGATTGGCCCGGCCGGCCAGAAGTTAAGGTTGATACCCGCCGCGATGTGCGGTGGCACCAGCCCCTGGTGATACAGGACGTAAGAGAGCAGCAGATAGTCCATGTGGCTGCGGTGGCAGGGGACATAGACAATCTCATGGCCGTCGTGCGCCAGTTGGCGTACGCGCTCGGCGTTATGCACGTTGATGCCCTGATACAGGCGGTTCCAGGTGAAGCCGAGAATGCGGTCGGTCAGGCGGATCATCTCGTAAGAGAAGTTCGCGGCAATCTCTTCCATCAGTGCAATCGCGTTCTGCTGGGCCTTCTCGTGGGAAATTTTCTTGCTGCGTGCTTCGTCTTCCACCGCACGGGCAATGGCCTTCGACGCCAGCAGCTTGTTAAACAGATCCTGGCGGGCCGGCAGACGCGGGCCGACGGCGGCCAGGCGCTGGCGGGCAAAATGCATCCGCGCGACGCGAGCCAGTTTCTGGGCGATGATCTTATCAGTACCGTGCTCATCGGCCATGCGACGCAGCGATACGGAAGGCGAGAAGCGCACGAAGCTGTCGCGGCCGAGCCAGGAGACGGCGAAAAATTTCTGAATGCCGTTAAGCATCCGCAGCGGCGGATTGACTTCCCCTTTCTCACGACCCGGCGAGCGGCCGAACATCACCGACACCGGCACCATTTGCACATCGAGATCCGGATGGTTGCGGTGCAGATCGAGGTAGTCGTGGAACAGCTTGATGGACTCTTCTTTTGGCGTGTAATAGGTGAATACGCGCGGCCCGCCGTGGATGAATACGTAGCGCGGCAGCAGGGCGCCGTCGATTTCCAGCGGTTCTAGCGGGTCAGGTAAATCATGCGCCAGGCATTGGGCGCGCAGCGTCAGCAGGTCCGCCTTGGAGTTATAGGGCAGGACGTACATGACCGGACGCGAGGTATCGAGTCCTAATTCCTGAGCAGGCTCTGCCGGAATAGACTTGCTTTTTACCAGCACCCGTAATGGTAAATTCAGTAATTTATAGTAAATTCGTTGCCAGCCGGACATAAACGATGTGAAGCCTCTGGTTAATCATGCAAATGCGCGGCAAGAATAACAGAAAGCGGGCAAAATTTCCGTTACCGCGCGGCAAACGCGTACACTCATCGACGTCATTTACATAAAAAAGGTTTTGTGATGGCCAATAATACCACCGGGTTAACCCGAATCATTAAGGCGGCAGGTTACTCCTGGAAAGGATTTCGCGCGGCGTGGATCAACGAGGCCGCGTTTCGTCAGGAAGGCGTCGCCGCCATTGTGGCCGTCGCAATAGCCTGCTGGCTGGACGTCGACGCCATCACCCGCGTATTGCTGATTGGCTCGGTCCTGCTAGTGATGATAGTCGAAATTCTCAACAGCGCGATTGAGGCGGTCGTGGACCGTATTGGCTCGGATTATCATGAGCTTTCAGGGCGCGCCAAAGACATGGGGTCGGCGGCGGTCCTGCTGGCGATTATCATCGCGCTGATCACCTGGGGAACGCTGCTGTGGAGCCATTATCACTAACGTTCTTCGCTAACCCTCGCAAAATATAAACAATCTGCCGATTTTTGTGTGCCATGTGGTTCCAAAATCACCGTTAGCTGTATATACTCACAGCATAACTGTATATACACCCAGGGGGCGGAATGAAAGCGTTAACGACCAGGCAGCAAGAGGTGTTTGATCTCATTCGGGATCATATCAGCCAGACGGGCATGCCGCCGACGCGTGCGGAGATTGCTCAGCGCTTGGGGTTCCGTTCCCCAAACGCGGCGGAAGAACACCTGAAAGCGCTGGCGCGTAAAGGCGCGATCGAGATCGTCTCCGGCGCCTCGCGCGGTATCCGCCTGCTGACGGAAGAAGAGCACGGCCTGCCGCTGATCGGCCGCGTCGCCGCCGGTGAGCCGCTGCTGGCGCAGCAGCATATTGAAGGCCACTATCAGGTCGACCCGTCGATGTTCAAGCCCAACGCCGATTTTCTGCTGCGCGTCAGCGGGATGTCGATGAAAGACATCGGTATTCTGGATGGCGATCTGCTGGCGGTCCACAAAACCCAGGATGTGCGCAATGGCCAGGTGGTGGTAGCGCGCATTGACGATGAAGTGACGGTCAAGCGCCTGAAAAAGCAGGGCAACGTCGTCGAACTGCTGCCGGAAAACAGCGAGTTTACCCCTATCGTTGTCGATCTGCGTCAGCAGAGTTTTACCATTGAGGGTCTGGCCGTTGGCGTGATCCGTAATGGAGAATGGCTGTAACGCCTGCCCCTGCGCAGCGTCATCTGATGCATGACGCTGCGACGTTTGTCCTCTATCAGGTCTCCGAACATGCTGCTCAACGCTGCCGATAAAGCGCTGTGGCGCCTTGCACTCCCCATGATTTTCTCCAATATCACCGTCCCGCTGCTGGGGCTGGTGGATACCGCAGTGATCGGCCACCTTGACAGCCCGGTATACCTCGGCGGCGTCGCGGTCGGAGCAACGGCCACCAGTTTCCTGTTTATGCTGCTGCTGTTTCTGCGCATGAGCACCACCGGGCTGACCGCTCAGGCCTGGGGGGCCAAAGATCCGCTGCGACTGGCGCGGGCGCTGGTGCAGCCGCTGGTCCTGGCGCTGGGCGCCGGGGTGTTAATTATCCTGTTTCGCCTGCCGCTGATTAACCTCGCCCTGCATATCGTCGGCGGCAGCGAGGCGGTTCTCGAGCAGGCGAGACGGTTTCTCGAAATCCGCTGGCTCAGCGCGCCCGCCTCGCTGGCCAACCTGGTGCTGCTCGGCTGGCTGCTGGGGGTCCAGTACGCCCGGGCGCCGGTGATTTTGCTGGTGGTCGGTAATCTGTTGAATATTGTGCTCGACCTGTGGCTGGTGATGGGCCTGCGGATGAACGTCCAGGGGGCGGCGCTGGCCACGGTCACCGCGGAGTACGCGACCCTGATTATCGGCCTGATGATGGCGAAGCGGGTGCTAACGCTGCGCGGCGTGTCGCTGGCGATGCTGAAAAACGCCTGGCGCGGAGACATGCGCCGTCTGCTGGCGTTGAATCGCGACATCATGCTGCGCTCCCTGCTGCTGCAGCTGTGCTTTGGCGCGCTGACCGTCTTCGGCGCCCGGCTGGGCAGCGATATCGTGGCGGTCAACGCCGTACTGATGACCATGCTGACTTTTACCGCCTACGCGCTGGATGGCTTTGCCTATGCCGTGGAGGCCCACTCCGGCCAGGCCTACGGCGCGCGCGACGGCAGCCAGCTGCTGGAGGTGTGGCGGGCGGCCTGCCGGCAGTCCGGTATGGTGGCGCTGGCGTTTGCCCTGGTTTACAGCCTGGCGGGGGGGCACATCATCGCGCTGTTAACCTCGCTGCCTTCCCTGCAGCAGCTGGCCGATCGCTATCTGATCTGGCAGACGATCCTGCCGGTGGTCGGGGTCTGGTGCTATCTGCTGGACGGCATGTTTATCGGCGCGACGCGCGGCGCGGAGATGCGGAACAGCATGGCGGTCGCCGCGGCCGGCTTCGCCGTGACGCTGCTTACGGTCCCGGTGCTCGGCAATCACGGCCTGTGGCTGGCGCTGGCCGTGTTTCTCGCCCTGCGCGGCCTGTCGCTGGCGCTGATCTGGCGCCGCCACTGGCGACGCGGAACCTGGTTTAGCTAGTTATTGCCGTTCATAACGGCTATCCATGAATTCCCGTGGTTGCGCACCGCTTACCGGGGCAACTCAGTAGCCCGGCTCAGCGTAGCGCAAGCCGGGGAAATCTCCTCAGTCTTATCCATCGGTATGGTGGTTAAAAATTCCGAATAACGAATCGGCGCCAGCATTCTCATCTATAGTTAATACCATGTCCGGCACAAAACGGGCTGTAAACCCACCGAATGATGAGGACGTTATCATGAATAAAGACGAAATCGGCGGTAACTGGAAACAGTTGAAAGGTAAAGCCAAGGAACAGTGGGGCAAACTTACCGATGATGATATGACCGTAATCGAAGGGAAGCGCGACCAGTTGGTCGGCAAAATTCAGGAGCGTTACGGCTATGCGAAAGATCAGGCTGAGAAAGAAGTCTCAGACTGGGAGCATAAGAACGACTATCGCTGGTAGCGTTCCTTGATCCGAAGAAAGAAGCATTTGTGTTAGTGCCTGTCTGAATGGCGCAGGGACGCGCCGTTAACCCTTTTTCCCGCTGCGGCTGCCGCTCAGCGGGCTTTCTTTTTGAGCTGAATAGTATGATCGTGGTGGCAGTGTCCCGGCGTGCTGCAGGCTTCTACTTCCACGCAGCTCGCGCAGAGGCCGTGAGCTTCAATCACATTGTGGCGCAGGGCGAAGCCCATTCTGGCCGCCAGCGTATGCATGATATCTTCCACCCCTTCAGCCGCCTCTTCCTTCACCACGCCGCAGCGGTCGCAGATAAACATGGCCGAGCTGTGGGTCGGCTGGTCAAAGAGATGACACAGCACATAGCTGTTGGTCGATTCCACCTTGTGGACAAAACCCTGCTCGAGTAAGAACTCCAGCGCGCGGTAGACCGTCGGCGGCTTCGCCTGCGGCTCTTTCTCGCGCAGCAGATCCAGCAGGTCGTAGGCGCTGATTGCCCCTTGCTGCAGGCTCATCAGGCGCAACACTTCCAGACGCTGTGGGGTCAGGCGTACGCCGCGTTGCGCACACAGCTTTTCAGCATGCGCTAACATCTCTTGCGAAGGGGTCTTATCCATGAGCATCCTCAGGTTGCGTGAAATTGAATCTGTTACTTTATCACGTTCCGCGGAAAACGCCGAGACCCGACGGGTGATGCGGGTCATACTTCAGGTTGTCGGTGCCTGCGCCAGTTCCGGGTGCTGGCCGCTGACGCTCGTGGAGGCTGCGCCTTAGCCGGCCGCTAAAACCGTCATGCCCGATTTAATCGCAACACGCCTGACCCAGGTATGCTATATCTGAAGTGTCTCATTTTCGGGAGAAAACGATGAAACGACCTGATTGCATTCGCCACTGGCGCGAACTGGAAGGGCCCGACGATGCCACTTATCCCGACAGCCCGGAGCGTTTTTCCATTGGCGCGCCGCTGGGGCGCGGTTTACGCCTCAATCGGTTGGGGATCCACCACGAGAGACTGCCGCCCGGGCGGCGCACCTCTTACCCGCACGCGGAGAGCGATGAGGAAGAGTTCATCTATGTGCTGGAGGGCTATCCGGAAGTGTGGATAAACGGCTATCTCTGGAAACTGGAGCCGGGGGACAGCGTGGGTTTTCCCGCTGGTACCGGCATCTGCCACACTTTTCTCAATAACACCGAGCAGGAGGTTCGTCTGTTGGTGGTGGGTGAGGCCAACAAAAAGTACAACCGAATTTACTACCCGCTCAATCCTGGCTATGCCGCGACGCGCCAGGATCGCTGGGTTGACCATCCGCCGCAGTTCTTTGGCCCACATGACGGCAAACCGCGGATAAAGTAATCGACACCGGGAAGGGGCGAAGCGCGGCGCACTACGCGCCTGTGGTTTATCTTTATGCTATAGTAGCGCCCCTTTTTACCCGGATGCTTATTTATTCGCCATGATGCCTGAATCAACGTCACCTGTTTTCCCTGCTCATCGCTTCTCCATCGCGCCGATGCTCGACTGGACTGACCGACATTGCCGCTACTTCCTGCGGCTGCTGTCGCGGCATACGCTGCTGTATACCGAAATGGTGACCACCGGGGCGATTATTCATGGCAAAGGCGACTACCTGGCGTATAGCGAAGAAGAGCACCCGGTCGCACTGCAGCTCGGCGGCAGCGACCCGCAGGCCCTGGCGCAGTGCGCGAAGCTGGCCGAGGCGCGCGGCTATGACGAGATCAATCTCAACGTCGGCTGCCCCTCCGATCGCGTGCAGAACGGGATGTTTGGCGCCTGCCTGATGGGTAACGCGCCGCTGGTGGCCGACTGTATCAAAGCGATGCGCGATGTGGTGTCGATCCCGGTCACGGTGAAGACCCGTATCGGCATCGACGACCAGGATAGCTATGAATTCCTCTGTGATTTCATTGAGACGGTCTCCGGCAAGGGCGAATGTGAGATGTTTATTATTCACGCCCGCAAAGCCTGGCTCTCCGGTCTGAGCCCGAAAGAGAACCGCGAGATCCCGCCGCTGGATTACCCCCGCGTCTGGCAGCTGAAGCGTGACTTCCCCCACCTGACGATGGCGATTAACGGCGGTATCAAATCGCTGGATGAAGCCAGAATGCAGCTTGAGCATATGGATGGGGTGATGGTCGGGCGTGAGGCCTATCAGAATCCGGGTATTCTGGCTTCGGTCGACCGGGAGATTTTCGGCGTCGCCGGCGCGGATGCCGATCCGGTGGCCGTCGTGCGGGCCATGTACCCGTATATTGAGCGCGAGCTCAGCAAGGGCACCTATCTGGGCCATATCACCCGTCATATGCTGGGACTGTTTCAGGGTATCCCAGGCGCCCGCCAGTGGCGTCGCTACCTGAGCGAAAATGCGCATAAACCCGGCGCCGACATTGCGGTGCTGGAGCAGGCCCTAAAGCTGGTGGCCGATAAGCGTTAGTTTCTCACCAAAACCTGGTGAAATTGACCACGCCTCGCACACTATTGCGGGGCGTTTTCTTTTAAATTCAGTTTGTTATTGTTGGCATGTTTTTTGTAATACCTGCAGAGCGACATATTAATGACTGTGGGGAGAGAGCCATGCTGGAACTGTTATTTGTCATCGGATTTTTTGTCATGCTGCTGGTCACCGGCGTATCGCTGTTGGGGATTATCGCCGCCATCGTGGTGGCTACGGCGCTGATGTTCGTCGGCGGTTTGTTTGCTTTAATGATCAAATTGCTGCCGTGGCTGCTGTTGGCGGTGGTGGTGGTGTGGGTTATTCGGGCGCTGAAAACCCCGGACGGAAACGCTTTTCGCGACAATAACCGTTGGCGTTACTAAGGTATTGAGGGGTGTGTCACAACCTGAACAATTTTGCACAGAACCGCGTAGGCATCGCTACGCAAATCTGTCACTATTAGCGCGTTAACGAATTCATCGCGCTGTACCCTACATACAGCCGAACTAAAAAAAAGTAAGGGCTTCCCAGGTGGAAGCCCTAAACTTTTGTCCTTTTGTCCTTTTGTCCTTTTGTCCTTTTGTCCTTTTGTCCTTTTGTCCTTTTGTCCTTTTGACCGCTTACGGCAGCAGCAGACTCGACCCCTGTGTCACCCGGCTCTCCAGAACTTCATGCGCCCGTCGCGCTTCGGTCAGCGGATAGGTCTGACTCTCCGGCACGTCCACTTTGATTACTCCACTGGCGATCAGCGAAAACAGCTCACTGCAGGCTTCAGCCAGCTCTTCCCGGTTGGTGATATAGCCCTGCAGCGATGGGCGGGTGACGTACAGAGAACCTTTCTGATTCAGGATCCCCAGATTAACGCCGGTCACCGGGCCGGAGGAGTTGCCAAAGCTGACCATCAGGCCGCGGCGCTGCAGACAGTCCAGAGAGGCTTCCCAGGTATCTTTCCCTACCGAGTCATAGACTACGGCGACTTTCTTACCGTCGGTGAGCGCTTTGAGCCGCTCCGCGATAGGTTCTTCGCGATAGTTAATCACCTGCCAGGCGCCCGCCGCTTTGGCGCGCTGCGCCTTCTGCGCGCTGCCGACGGTGCCGATAAGTTTCGCCCCCAGCGCTTTCGCCCACTGACAGGCAATCAGCCCCACGCCGCCGGCGGCGGCATGAAACAGGAACATCTCATCAGGCTTAATTTCGTAAGTTTTACGCAACAGATACCAGACCGTTAATCCTTTGAGGAACGACGCGGCGGCCTGTTCGAAAGAGATGGCGTCCGGCAGGACCGCCGCTTTATCGGCCAGCACATTGTGCACCGTGCTGTAGGCGCCGAGCGCCGACTGGGCGTACACCACCCGATCGCCTGCCTTAATGTGCGTCACCCCATGGCCGACTTTACTGACGATGCCGGCCGCCTCGGTGCCCAGACCGCTCGGCAGCGACGGCGGCGGATAGAGGCCGCTGCGAACATAGGTGTCGATATAATTGATGCCGATGGCTTTGTTTTCGACCTGAATTTCATGCTCCGCAGGATCGCGAGGGGTAAACTCAACCGCCTGAAGCACCTCCGGCCCCCCGTGTTTTGAAAATTCGATGCGTGTTGCCATGTTCGCTCCTGTGTTGTTCTGAGATTATCCAGTAAGCTTAACAGCCTGCGGCGGCAGCGACGGATTTTCTTACCCGCCTCAGGCCAGCCACGCTTAATGGGTTCTTTAGCGGCAATGGCTTTCTCGCTATACTGTCACGCTCTTTTCCGTATCGGTGAAATGTTAGGCTATGGCAGGAAATAAACCCTTCAACAAACCACAGACAGAAACCCGCGAACGCGATCCGCAGCTCGCCGGGCTGAAAGTCCCGCCGCACTCGATTGAAGCGGAGCAGTCGGTGTTGGGCGGTTTAATGCTGGATAACGAGCGCTGGGACGACGTCGCCGAACGCGTCGTTGCCGACGACTTTTATACCCGTCCGCATCGTCATATTTTTACCGAGATGGCGCGCCTGCAGGAGTCGGGCAGCCCGATTGACCTGATCACCCTTGCGGAGTCGCTGGAGCGTCAGGGACAGCTGGACAGCGTGGGCGGTTTTGCCTATCTGGCGGAACTGTCCAAAAATACCCCCAGCGCGGCGAACATCAGCGCCTATGCCGACATCGTGCGCGAACGCGCGGTCGTGCGCGAGATGATCTCGGTGGCCAATGAGATCGCCGAGGCCGGCTTCGACCCGCAGGGGCGAACCAGCGAAGATCTGCTCGATCTCGCCGAGTCCCGCGTCTTTAAAATCGCTGAAAGCCGGGCCAATAAAGACGAAGGGCCGAAAAACATCGCCGATGTCCTCGACGCCACTGTCGCCCGTATCGAACAGCTGTTCCAGCAGCCGCATGACGGCGTTACCGGGGTCAACACCGGCTACGACGACCTCAACAAAAAGACCGCCGGCCTGCAGCCGTCGGATCTGATTATCGTCGCCGCCCGTCCGTCGATGGGTAAAACGACCTTCGCGATGAACCTCGTGGAAAACGCAGCGATGCTGCAGGACAAACCGGTACTCATCTTCAGTCTCGAGATGCCCTCCGAGCAGATCATGATGCGTTCTCTGGCCTCGCTGTCGCGCGTCGATCAGACCCGCATTCGTACCGGTCAGCTGGACGATGAAGACTGGGCGCGGATCTCCGGCACCATGGGCATCCTGCTGGAAAAACGTAACATCTATATCGATGATTCCTCCGGCCTGACGCCGACGGAAGTGCGTTCCCGCGCGCGGCGTATCGCTCGCGAGCATGGCGGCATCGGGCTGATTATGATCGACTACCTGCAGCTGATGCGCGTGCCGTCGCTCTCTGACAACCGTACCCTGGAGATCGCCGAAATCTCCCGCTCGCTGAAGGCGCTGGCCAAAGAGCTACAGGTGCCGGTGGTGGCGCTGTCGCAGCTGAACCGCTCACTGGAACAACGTGCCGATAAACGTCCGGTCAACTCCGACCTGCGTGAGTCCGGCTCTATCGAACAGGATGCCGACTTAATCATGTTCATTTACCGTGATGAGGTCTATCACGAGAACAGCGATCTTAAGGGCATCGCGGAAATTATCATTGGTAAACAACGTAACGGCCCGATCGGCACCGTGCGACTGACCTTCAACGGTCAGTGGTCGCGTTTCGATAATTATGCCGGTCCTCAGTATGATGATGAGTAACCCTTCCTCCTTCTTTTATTAAGGAATTCAAATGCAAGCGGCAACTGTAGTTATCAACCGCCGCGCTCTGCGACACAACCTGCAACGTCTGCGTGAACTGGCGCCTGCCAGCAAACTGGTTGCGGTGGTGAAAGCGAACGCCTACGGACACGGTCTTCTTGAGACCGCGCGAACGCTGACCGACGCCGACGCTTTTGGCGTCGCCCGCCTGGAAGAGGCGCTGCGCCTGCGAGCGGGGGGGATCGCCCAGCCGATCCTCCTGCTGGAAGGCTTTTTTGCGGCGGAAGACCTGGCGGTGATCGCCGCTCAGCGTCTGCATACCGCGGTGCATAGCCCCGAACAGCTGGCGGCCCTGGAGCAAGCCGATCTCCCCGAGCCGGTGACCGTGTGGATGAAGCTGGATACCGGCATGCATCGCTTAGGGGTGCGTCCGGAGGAAGCCGAGGCGTTTTATCAGCGTCTGAGCCAGTGCAAAAACGTCCGCCAGCCGGTTAATGTGGTGAGCCACTTCGCCCGCGCCGATGAGCCGACCTGCGGCGCCACCGAACGCCAGCTGGATATTTTCACCACCTTTACCGAAGGCAAGCCGGGATTGCGCTCTATTGCCGCCTCGGGCGGTATCCTGCTGTGGCCGCAGTCGCATTATGACTGGGTGCGTCCGGGCATTATCCTGTATGGCGTGTCGCCGCTGGACGATCGCTCCACCGGGAAAGATTTTGGCTGTCAGCCGGTGATGACCCTGACGTCCAGCCTGATTGCCGTGCGCGAGCATAAAGCAGGGGAGCCCGTCGGCTACGGCGGCACCTGGGTCAGCGAACGCGACACGCGTCTCGGCGTGGTCGCGATGGGCTATGGCGACGGTTATCCGCGCGCCGCGCCGTCGGGCACCCCGGTGCTGGTCAATGGCCGCGAAGTGCCGATTGTCGGCCGGGTGGCGATGGATATGATCTGCGTTGACCTCGGCCCGCAGGCCCAGGATAAAGCCGGCGACGCGGTGGTGCTGTGGGGAGAGGGACTCCCGGTAGAGCGCATCGCCGAGATAACGAAAGTGAGTGCTTACGAACTTATTACGCGACTGACCTCCCGCGTCGCCATGAAATACCTCGACTAAGCCTTGTTCGTACCGGATAGCTCAGACGCTTATCCGGTACGCTATCGGTATAGCCGCGGACAAAAAAGCGGTTTATACCGCAGCGCGGTCACTTTCCCCTCAACATCCTCTCGACCTGCCGTCATATCCGGTTTATTGTGTAAGAACCTGCCCCATGTAAACCTGGAGATACATCGCGTGTTTCAAAAAGTTGACGCCTACGCCGGCGACCCTATTCTTTCTCTGATGGAACGCTTCAAAGAAGACCCGCGAAGCGACAAAGTCAACCTGAGTATCGGGCTGTATTACAACGATGACGGCATTATCCCGCAGCTGCAGGCGGTGGCGGAAGCGGAAGCGCGCCTGAACGCCGAGCCGCACGGCGCCTCGCTGTATCTGCCGATGGAAGGGCTGAGCGGCTACCGCCAGGCAATTGCGCCGCTGCTGTTTGGCGCGGAGCATAGCGCGCTTAAGCAAAACCGCATCGCCTCCATTCAGACGGTCGGCGGTTCGGGCGCGCTGAAGGTCGGGGCCGACTTCCTCAAACGCTACTTTCCTGAGTCCCATGTCTGGGTCAGCGACCCGACCTGGGAAAATCACATTGCCATATTTGAAGGGGCTGGCTTCGAAGTAAGTACTTACCCCTGGTTTGATAAAGCCACCAACGGCGTGCGCTTTGAAGCGCTGCTGGCGACGCTGCAAACGCTGCCGGCGCGCGACATTGTGCTGCTGCACCCCTGCTGCCACAACCCGACCGGCGCCGACCTGACGCCGGAACAGTGGGATCGTGTGGTGGAGATCCTGAAAGCGCGTCAGCTGATCCCGTTCCTCGACATCGCCTACCAGGGCTTTGGCGCAGGGCTGGAAGAGGATGCCTACGCCATTCGCGCCATCGCCAGCGCCGGGATGCCGATGCTGGTCAGCAACTCGTTCTCCAAAATTTTCTCCCTGTACGGAGAGCGCGTCGGCGGCCTGTCGGTGGTCTGTGAAGACAGTGAAACCGCAGGCCGCGTGCTTGGCCAACTGAAGGCCACCGTGCGCCGCAACTACTCCAGCCCGCCGAGCTTTGGCGCGCAGGTGGTGGCGACGGTGCTGAACGATGCCGGGCTGAAAGCCACCTGGCAGGCGGAAGTGGACGCCATGCGCGCGCATATCCTGACTATGCGTCAGGCGCTGGTCGACGCGCTGCAGCAGGTTGCCCCGGGCAGCGATGTGGATTACCTGCTCAAGCAGCGCGGGATGTTCAGCTACACCGGCTTCAGTGCGGCGCAGGTGGATCGCCTGCGCGACGAGTTTGGCGTCTACCTGATTGCCAGCGGACGCATGTGCGTGGCGGGGTTAAACTCACGTAATGTTCAGCAGGTCGCGAAAGCCTTTGCCGCGGTAATGTAAGCCGCTCTCCAGCAGGTTGTCTCTGCCGGTCAACGGGCAGGGGCAACCCCCTCTGATTGTGATCATCCTCTTTTTCTATGACATCTACGCGAAAAAGGCTTTTCATCCCTGTCGCCTGCGGGTAAGGTCGGGGCGTTACTAAGCATGCACATTATTGAAAACAATAATGATTGATAGATTTAGGGATAAATATGCGCAAACTTACTCTCGCCCTTGCGGCGGCTTCTCTCCTGTTCACGCTGAACAGCGCCGTAGTAGCGCGCGCCTCCACGCCACAGCCGCTGTGGGTCGGCACCAACGTGGCCCAGTTGGCCGAGCAGGCGCCGATCCACTGGGTTTCGGTGGCGCAAATTGAGAACAGCCTGCTGGGGCGTCCGCCGATGGCCGTCGGCTTTGATATCGATGACACCGTTCTCTTCTCCAGTCCTGGTTTCTGGCGCGGGCAAAAAACCTTCTCTCCCGGCAGTGAGGATTACCTGAAAAACCCGCAGTTCTGGGAAAAAATGAACAACGGCTGGGACGAATTCAGCATGCCAAAAGAGGTGGCGCGCCAGCTGATTGCCATGCATGTGAAGCGTGGCGACAGCATCTGGTTCGTCACCGGCCGCAGCCAGACCAAAACAGAAACCGTTTCTAAAACCCTGCAGGATGATTTTCTTATCCCCGCCGCCAATATGAACCCGGTGATTTTCGCTGGCGATAAGCCGGGTCAGAATACCAAGACCCAGTGGCTGCAGACGAAGCAGATAAAGGTTTTCTATGGCGACTCGGATAACGATATTACCGCCGCCCGCGAGGCGGGCGCCCGCGGGATCCGCGTGCTGCGTGCCGCCAACTCCTCCTATAAGCCGCTGCCGATGGCCGGCGCGCTGGGCGAAGAAGTGATCGTCAATTCCGAATACTGACAGGCGTCAGAACGTGATAAACGGCAGCGGTGACGCTGCCGTTTTTTTATGCAAAATCCGGGGTGGAAGGTTTTACCTTTTCACGTATTGCTGCACACTTAGAGGGATTCATTCGCAAAAAGGAGTCGATGATGTGGTATCAGCAAACCCTGACGCTTGGGCCTAAATCCCGTGGTTTTCATCTGGTCACCGACGAAATCCTCGGCCAGATCCGCGGGCTGTCCGGGGTGAAGGTCGGCCTGCTACACCTCCTGCTCCAGCATACTTCCGCTTCCCTGACGCTCAACGAAAACTGCGATCCCACCGTCCGGTATGACATGGAGCAGTATTTTCTTAACGCCGTGCCGGACAATGCGCCGTACGAACATGATTATGAAGGCCCTGACGATATGCCGTCGCACATCAAATCATCGATGCTTGGCGTGTCGCTGATGCTGCCGGTCGAGGACGGACGCGTCAGGCTGGGGACCTGGCAGGGCATCTGGCTGGGGGAGCATCGGATACACGGCGGTTCGCGGCACATCGTTGCGACGCTCATGGGGGAATAAAAGATGACAATTTCGGAGTTATTGCAGTACTGCATGGCGAAGCCGGGAGCAGAGCAGAGCGTCCACAGCGACTGGAAAGCCACGCAGATTAAGGTCTCGGACGTGCTGTTTGCCATGGTGAAGGAAGTCGAAGACCAGCGGCCGGCGGTTGCGCTGAAGGCGAGCCCGGAGCTGGCGGAGCTGCTGCGGCAGCAGCATCGCGACGTCCGGCCCAGCCAGCATCTCAATAAAGCACACTGGAGCACCGTCTTTCTGGATGGCTCGCTGCCGGATTCGCAAATCTACTACCTGGTCGATGCGTCTTATCAGCAGGCGGTGAAAATGCTGCCGGAGCCGGTCCGGCAGCAGCTTTCTCGCTAATTATTTTAGCATCGGCTTCAGGAAGCGCGCGGTGTGCGAGGCTTCGCACTCGGCGACGGTTTCCGGGGTACCGGAAACCAGAATTTCGCCGCCGCCGCTGCCGCCTTCCGGGCCGAGATCGACAATCCAGTCGGCCGTTTTTATCACGTCGAGATTGTGCTCAATCACCACGATGGTATTGCCCTGATCGCGCAGCTGGTGCAGCACTTCCAGCAGCTGCTGGATATCGGCGAAGTGCAGACCGGTGGTCGGCTCATCGAGGATATACAGCGTCTGGCCGGTACCGCGCTTGGACAGCTCGCGCGCCAGCTTGACGCGCTGCGCCTCGCCGCCGGACAGGGTCGTCGCCGACTGGCCGAGACGGATATAGGTCAGACCCACGTCCATCAGGGTTTGCAGTTTACGCGCCAGCGCCGGTACGGCATCAAAGAACTCGCGCGCTTCTTCGATAGTCATATCCAGCACTTCGTGGATGGTTTTGCCTTTGTACTTAATCTCCAGCGTTTCGCGGTTATAGCGCTTACCTTTGCACTGGTCGCACGGTACGTAGATATCCGGCAGGAAGTGCATTTCGACCTTGATCACCCCGTCGCCCTGGCAGGCTTCGCAGCGACCGCCGCGGACGTTAAAACTGAAACGGCCCGGCGTATAGCCGCGGGAACGTGATTCCGGCACCCCGGCGAACAGCTCGCGCACCGGCGTAAACACCCCGGTATAGGTCGCGGGGTTGGAGCGCGGCGTGCGGCCGATCGGGCTCTGGTCGATATCGATGACTTTATCGAAGTGCTCCAGCCCCTGAATATCGCGATACGGCGCCGGTTCGGCGATGGTCGCGCCGTTAAGCTGACGCTGGGCAATGGGGAACAGGGTGTCGTTGATCAGCGTGGATTTACCCGAGCCGGAGACGCCGGTGATGCAGGTAAACAGGCCCACCGGCAGGGTCAGCGTCACGTCTTTCAGGTTGTTGCCGCGCGCGCCGGTTAGCTTGAGGACTTTCTCCGGATCGGCGGGCACGCGCTGCTTCGGCACTTCAATTTTGCGCTTGCCGCTCATAAACTGGCCGGTCAGGGATTCTGGTACCGCCATAATGGCCTCCAGCGGTCCTTCCGCCACCACCTGGCCGCCGTGGACCCCGGCCCCGGGGCCGATATCGATCACATGGTCGGCGGCGCGAATGGCGTCTTCGTCATGCTCAACGACGATCACCGTGTTGCCTAAATTACGCAGGTGGATCAGGGTCCCGAGCAGGCGCTCGTTATCGCGCTGGTGCAGGCCGATGGAGGGCTCATCCAGGACGTACATCACGCCAACCAGTCCGGCGCCAATCTGGCTCGCCAGACGGATACGCTGGGCCTCGCCGCCGGAGAGCGTTTCCGCCGAGCGGGAAAGCGTCAGGTAGTTGAGGCCGACGTTGACGAGGAACTTCAGGCGATCGCCAATCTCTTTCAGCACTTTTTCGGCGATTTTTGCCCGCTGGCCGGAGAGCTTCAGATTGTTAAAGAAGTCCATCGCGTGGCCGATGCTCATATCGGAAATGGTCGGCAGCGGGGTGTTTTCCACAAACACGTGGCGCGCCTCACGGCGCAGACGCGTACCGTCGCAGCTGGCGCACGGGCGATTGCTGATGAACTTCGCCAGCTCTTCGCGCACCGCGCTGGATTCCGTCTCTTTGTAGCGGCGCTCCATGTTATGCAGCACGCCTTCGAACGGATGGCGGCGCACCGAGGTGTCGCCGCGGTCGTTCATGTATTTGAATTCAATATTCTCTTTACCGGAACCGTACAGGACCACTTTCTGCACGCTGGCGCTGAGGGTGCCCCACGGCGCTTCAACGTCAAACTTATAGTGCTCCGCCAGCGACTTCAGCATCTGGAAGTAGTAGAAGTTACGCCGATCCCAGCCGCGGATGGCGCCGCCCGCCAGCGACAGCTCCGGATTTTGCACCACGCGATCGGGGTCGAAATATTGCTGCACGCCGAGACCGTCGCAGGTCGGGCAGGCACCCGCCGGGTTGTTGAAGGAGAACAGGCGCGGCTCCAGCTCGCGCATGCTGTAGCCGCAGATCGGGCAGGCGAAGTTGGCGGAAAACAGCAGCTCTTCCGCTTTCTCATCATCCATATTGGCCACGATGGCGGTCCCGCCGGAGAGCTCCAGCGCGGTTTCAAACGACTCGGCCAGACGTTGCGCCAGATCGTCGCGCACCTTGAAGCGGTCGATGACCACCTCGATGGTGTGTTTCTTCTGCAGCTCCAGCTTCGGCGGATCCGAGAGATCGCAGACTTCGCCGTCGATCCGTGCGCGGATATAGCCCTGGCTGGCGAGGTTTTCCAGGGTTTTGGTGTGCTCGCCTTTGCGCTCTTTAATGATGGGCGCGAGCAGCATCAGGCGCTGACCTTCCGGCTGAGAGAGCACATTATCGACCATCTGGCTGACGGTCTGCGCCGCCAGCGGCACGTCGTGGTCCGGACAGCGCGGCTCGCCGACGCGGGCGTACAGCAGACGCAGGTAGTCGTGAATTTCGGTAATCGTACCCACCGTCGAGCGGGGGTTGTGAGAGGTTGATTTCTGTTCGATGGAAATCGCCGGCGACAGCCCTTCGATATGGTCGACGTCCGGCTTCTCCATCAGCGACAGGAACTGTCGCGCATAGGCGGAGAGCGATTCGACGTAGCGACGCTGGCCTTCGGCATACAGGGTGTCGAAAGCGAGTGAAGATTTGCCAGACCCGGAAAGCCCGGTGACGACAATGAGTTTGTCGCGCGGGATAACGAGGTTGATGTTTTTGAGATTATGGGTGCGGGCGCCCCGAACTTCGATCTTATCCATTCACCTTTCCCGGTAGGTAGATACACGGATTGCCTGGTTTGCTTGAAGGACAAACGGCAGAAACGGCTAATTATGACACAATTTAACCTGAATGAATATACAGTATCGGAATGCAAATTCAGGTCGAGTGTGCAACAATGTCGTAGCCGGGTACTATCTCTGGAATCAGCCTCGCAGCTATTAAAATGCTACGTGGAAATGGTACACTCGCGCGTTTACACTATTAAGAAACGTATTCAGGAGACACGAACATGGCCAGCAGAGGCGTAAACAAGGTGATTCTCGTCGGTAATCTGGGGCAGGACCCGGAAGTACGCTACATGCCAAGTGGCGGCGCAGTCGCCAACTTCACGCTGGCAACTTCCGAATCCTGGCGTGACAAGCAGACCGGCGAAATGAAAGAGCAGACTGAATGGCACCGCGTTGTGCTGTTCGGCAAACTGGCTGAAGTCGCTGGTGAGTATCTGCGTAAAGGCTCTCAGGTGTACATTGAAGGCCAACTGCGTACCCGCAAGTGGACCGATCAATCCGGTCAGGATAAATACACCACTGAAGTGGTGGTAAACGTTGGCGGCACCATGCAGATGCTGGGCGGCCGTCAGGGCGGCGGCGCACCGGCAGGCGGCGGACAGCAGCAGGGCGGTTGGGGTCAGCCTCAGCAGCCGCAGGGCGGCAACCAGTTCAGCGGCGGCGCGCAGTCCCGTCCGCAGCAGCAGGCTCCGGCAGCGCCTTCCAACGAACCGCCGATGGACTTCGACGACGATATCCCGTTCTAAGGCCTGCCTTAAACGCGATATCCGCGTAGTTAACACAGAAAGCCCCGGTTTCGCCGGGGCTTTTTTTATGATTATTTCACCACCGCCTCAGAAGTGGTTTTGACCGCTGGCCGCGAGCGCTTCAGGCCGCGGGCACCTGAGCGGTCGCGGGCATCGCCACGCTGGGCTGCGGTTTGGCTGGCGGCGCCACCGGCTCCTGCCGCGGTGCCGCCGTCGCTTTCTGTTTGCGGGCCATGTCATCGACGATCAGCCGATAGGCGATGTAATACTTATAGATATTGCTGACGTAGGTCACCGTTTCCGCGCCGATTTTTTCTGCCGCCAGATTTTCGACGTTACCGAACCAGACGTTTGGATCAAACCCGCGCTGTTTGGTCATGGTGCGCAGGCGGGCGATACGCGCCGGACCGGCGTTGTAGGAGGCAAAGGCAAATAGCGCTTTATCCAGCCGGGTCATGGGCTCATCAGCATAGTAACGATCTATCATCCAGCGCATATATTTCACGCCAGCATGAATATTGGGATCCAGCTGTTTAATATCGCCCACCTTCAGCTCTTTTCCGGTGCGGGGCATCACCTGCATCACTCCGACGGCGCCAACGTGGCTTCGAACCGACTGGTTCAGCCGCGACTCCTGGTATCCCTGGGCCGCCATCAGCAGCCAGTCGACATCATAGCGATCGCCATATTTACGGAAGACGTCCACCATGGCGAGGAACTTGCGCCGTTCCTTACTCGCTGCGGCATTTTTAACATATTGGGCATTTTTCAGGTAACGCAGCAGCAGGGTATTACCCAGCGTGGTGCCCTGACGATTCTTTTTCACGAAGTTGTTCAGCAGCGCCAGCAGCTGCGGGCTGTCCTGGCGTACCGCCCACGCAATGTTGCCGCCGTCGCGCAGCACCACGTTGTCATGGACCTGGATTTTCGGAAATACCTGTTTCCAGAAAACCGCTTTATGCTGATCGACGACGATCAACGGCACCAGCCCGGCGTTGAGCATTTCCAGCAGATCTTCATCCTCCAGCGCTTCCGGCGCCGCTTCCAGGGTAACCGGCGGTCGTGACTCGCTGGCAAATCGGGCGTTCAGCGCTTGCAGACTTTCGTAATAGCTGGAGGAGCGGCGAACAAAGACCGTTTGACCGGAGAGCTGCTCCAGACTGTCGACCTTCGGCGATGCCGGGCCGGAGATCAGTAATTCTTTCACGTTGCTGTAGAGCGGTTGGGCGAAATCGACCTGGGCTTCCCGCGAGGGCGTGATAGTCAGGTTGGCGGCGGCGATATCCCCTTTACCTTCATTAAGCGCGGTAAAGAGATTATCCCGACTGACCGGCACAAAAACGATATGCAGCTTCAGGTGGCGCTGTTTTAGCTTTTTATCTTTCGCCAGCTGTTTATTCAGATCGTTTTCCAGCGCGATAAAAATGTCGTGCGTTGCCCCGCGCTGGGTGCCTTTATCAATAAAAAAGAAGGTCTTGCTGTAGGTGGTTAATACCCGGATGGTGCGCCGATCGAGCATGCCAGGCAGATCGCCTTTCCACGGCTGCAGCATGTCGTCGATATGGATCGACAGCGTATTGTCTTCGGTTGCCACCGGCGGCGCGATTTCCGCCTCCGCCGCCGGCAGAAAAGGGGCGAATAACAGCGTCGCGAGGCAGGTAAGCCAGGCGATAAACAGGCGTGATAGCGAGTTGGCGTTCATGGAGGAGCACTCCGCAGGGGGATGTGTTTATTTTAGCAGAACGGCCGCCGTTAGCTGGGTAGGACATGGGGGAAAAGGTGTAACGATACCGACAAAGAGTCTTTCGCAAATAGTATTACTTACTATTAATGTGCTTTTGTCTTTAATTTAACTATGGAGATAATATGATAAAAATATGTTTTTTTAATGATGAATAGAAAGTGATGATTTTATTTTTACTTTATTCTCTTCCGTTTGTTTTTTGGTAACCAGCTGATTGGTAAATGTTATTTTATTTTTCTCTGATATTGATTATTATCATCTTGATAATGAATCTCATTTTTATTACCGTAACACGGCACATTACTCTAATGACACGCTGTCTGGATTACGCTATCAAAGAATAGCGCGCAGCGCTTTTTCTCTAATGATGAAACAGGGCACTTAATTTTATTATGCCTCACGCTGTCTTCTTATTCCCATTAATGCCGGGAAGGCGCTGACCTGCGCCAAAATCTGGCGAGGCGCTGAGGCAAGTATTTTATCCCATTGTTTTTTCAATTGGGGAAGGCGTTATGCCCGACAGCAACAGAAAACAGGGCATATCCTATGAAATACACGTCTCTCTTCCCGCTGGGGATCGCCATTCCTCTGTTTGCCTGTAGCGTGCCGCTGCAGGCGACAGAAGGCGTTATCGAACCATCGACGTCTGACGAGAGCACCCCCACTGCTGAAAATCACGAGGAAACGATGGTGGTAACTGCCGCCAGGCAGAACCTGCAGGCGCCGGGCGTGTCGACCATTACTGCGGACGAGATTCGCAAACATCCCCCCGCCCGCGATGTGTCGGAGTTAATTCGCACGCAACCCGGAGTCAATCTGACCGGTAACTCCACCAGCGGTCAGCGAGGCAACAACCGGCAAATTGATATCCGTGGGATGGGACCAGAGAACACTCTGGTGCTGGTCGATGGAAAACCGGTCACCAGCCGTAACTCGGTGCGGTATGGCTGGCGCGGCGATCGTGATTCCCGTGGCGATACCAACTGGGTGCCGGCAGAGATGATCGATCATATCGATGTGATCCGCGGCCCGGCGGCGGCGCGCTATGGTAATGGCGCGATGGGCGGGGTCGTCAACATCGTGACCAAACCGACCACGCCTGAATGGCATGGGTCGTGGAATACCTATATGAATGCTCCGCAGCATCGTAAAGAAGGGTCGACGAAACGTACCAACTTTAGCCTCAATGGTCCGCTGTCAGACAGTGTCAGCTTCAATCTCTGGGGTAATCTGAGTAAAACCCAGGCCGATGCTCAGGACATTAACGCCGGGCATGAAGCCGAGCGTACAGGCTCCTACGCGGGCTCTTATCCTGCCGGACGTGAAGGGGTGGTGAACAAAGATATTCACAGTAAGCTGCGCTGGGAGTTCGCCCCGATGCAGGCCCTGGAGTTTGAGGCCGGCTACAGCCGACAGGGCAACCTCTATGCCGGCGACACACAAAACACCAATACCAGTACGCTGGTGAAGAGCATGTACGGGAAAGAGACTAACCGTCTCTACCGGCAAACTTATGGCGTGACATGGACCGGCGGCTGGGATAATGGCGTGACCAGCAACAGCTATGCCCAGTACGAACACACCCGCAACTCGCGAATGAATGAAGGGCTGGCGGGGGGGACGGAAGGGATCTTCTCCAGTAGCGAGTTTTCAGATATCGATCTGGCCGATGTTCTGCTACATAGCGAAGTGAATATTCCGTTTACGCTGGGGGTCGATCAGAATCTGACGCTGGGGACAGAATGGAATCAGCAGCGGATGAAAGATGGCGTATCGACAACCCAGGCGCTCTCTTATGGAACTATCGATGGCGTATCGGCTACTGGTCGTAGCCCGTACTCCAGCGCCGAGATCTTCTCGCTGTTTACCGAAGATAATATGGCGCTAACGGACAGCACCCTGCTGACACCCGCTCTGCGCTTCGACCACCACAGCATCGTCGGCAATAACTGGAGCCCCTCACTGAACCTGTCCCAGGAGCTGACGGACGACTGGACGCTGAAGCTGGGCATTGCCCGCGCTTACAAGGCGCCTAACCTCTACCAGTTGAACCCGAACTATATTCTCTACAGCAACGGTCAAGGCTGTTACGCCAGTAGTTCCGCCTGCTATCTGATGGGGAATAGCGACCTGAAAGCGGAGACCAGCGTTAATAAAGAGATTGGTCTTGAGTATAAGCATGAGGGCTATCAGGCGGGAATCACCTGGTTCCGTAACGACTATCACAACAAGATTGAGTCAGGGTACGCGGCGGTGGGCACTGCCAGCAACGGCACCACCAATATCTATCAGTGGGAAAACGTACCAAAGGCGTTAGTGGAAGGCCTGGAAGGAACGTTGAATCTTCCGATGGGGGAGACGGTTAACTGGAGCAATAACCTGACATGGATGCTGCAGAGCAAGAATAAGACGACAGGCGACCGACTGTCAGTGATCCCGCAGTTTACCCTGAACTCGACTTTGAGCTGGCAGGTCCGTGAAGATCTCTCTCTGCAGAGCACCTTTACCTGGTATGGCCGACAGAAACCAAAACGCTTTAATTATAAGGGCGAGGCGGTCAGCGGCAGCGAATTAAACGAAGTCAGCCCATACAGTATTGTCGGTCTCAGTGCGACCTGGGATGTGAACAAAAACCTGAGCTTCACCAGCGGGATAGATAACCTGTTTGATATCCGCCACTATCGGGCAGGGAATGCGCAAACGACCGGCAACGCGACGACGGGAGCTTATCTGTATGGCGCGGGTGCCGAGACCTATAACGAATCGGGGCGGACCTTCTTTGTGAGCGTAAATACTCACTTCTGATGGTGCTGGTGAGAATGAAACCGGGTGCAGCGCGGCCCGGTTTTTTTATTTCAGATGAGAGCGGTGGAGACAATTATAAATGGTGACAAAATCTTCACGCCCTCTACATTATTAGCTCAAAATATCTTTTTATACTGATTTCCGTCGCGCAAGGTCGTTGATCCCGATCGGGCTCGATAATAGCACCCTGCTATTTCCCTTCTGCAATACCCCCCTGCCCCCCTTCCATTCCCAACCGCAGCGATGCGGAGGAGGGGGACCTTCCTTATTTTTGCCGGGTGACCTGATGACGATATTGAGTGGGGGTGAGCGCATGATATTTTTTGAAGGTACGATTAAACGCACTGAGATCGTCATAACCAACCATAATACAAATATCGACAATACGGTAACCAGGCGTCGTCAGCAATAAACGGCGACAGAGCGACATGCGCTGCTGGCGGATATATTCCATCGGCGATCGATCAAAATAATGACGGAAGAGCCGAAACAAATGCCAGGGGGAATAACCAGAGATATCGCTCAGATCGTCGACGGTCAGTTTCTTATCCAGATTATTATCGATCCACAAGAGCAGGTCGCTTAATACCGATTGCTGGAGCGTTTTGCTATGCATGATTGAGGCCAATCCCAAAAACGAAGGGCTCCTCAATGAGGAGCCCTGGATTTATTGAACGGTGAGCTCGCCGTGGCGAACCTGATAATTTTTTTGGTTATCAGGGCCAATAAAGTCGCTGGCGGGTTTTGCCACCTGCAGATGACCAAACGCGGTTGATTGCTCTGCATGATAATTTTCGCCGTCATTCACGTTGCCGTGCCCGTTATAACGGGCAATGGCCGGGAAGGGATACACCGGACGCGTTGCGATAACGGCTGGAGCGGCGTCAGCGTAAGGCTGACTGACTTTCTGCACGCCGTGAAACTGCGTTTGGGCATCTGGTTTTTCTGTCATCGGCGGCAGCCTGGCGGCGGCTGGCGCCCGTTTGCCGGCCATAATCTCCTGCGGCGCGATGCCTTCCTCGGTCCAGCGCATCAGCGGGGTAAGGAGATCAATTTGATCGTAACCTTCGCCATTACCGCAATGTGCTACCCCAGGCAGCAGGAATAACCGCAGGAAGGAATCCGTTGCGGCATGGCCCATCTCTGCTTCTACGCCGCGGTAATAGGCGATAGAAAAGGCTGGGCTGACGGAGTCATCGACCAGACCGTGCCAGAGGATAAGCTTGCCGCCGCGCTGCTGATAGGCATGAAGATTGGTATTTGCCGCATTATAGAGCGGTGCCAGTTGAGCGACGGCGTCAAAATTCTGCTGATTAAGTGGGAAATCCCGCATCGATTGGATCTTCTGTTTTCCTCCCGGCAGGAGCACGGATTGCAGAGCCGGTAGTACCATCATTTCCGACATTGAGTGGCCGGTTGGCGTCTCCGGCACCGGCCAGCGTAGCTCGGAGCCCAGCGGAAGACCGCCAGCGACGAACTGGGCGCCGTGGCTGTCGTAAGCGCCGCGGTAGAGCTTTTTCACTACCTCAATCTCTTCCTGTGTCAGGCAGGCGGAACGGTCCTGAGCGTTGGCAGGACAGCGGGGAAGCCAAGTCTCAGAGAACTGACAGGCATAGGGGTTTTGCAGGATGCCGTCCTGCACGCCGGAAAGCGTCGGGCAGTGAGCCAGTATGGCCTGGTGAATCAAAGGTAAGCGATCTTTCAACAAGATAGCGGTACCGTCCGGACGCTGATTGGCGGCCACATTCCAGCCGTGGAAGAAGGAGTTCTGAAACTGGAAAAAGGCCGCTGGCGCACCAGCGCTGATACCGTCAAAATCCTGCGGAAAGCGCTGCGCTTCCATCAATGCTTCGCGACCGCCGTCTGAGCAGCCCATAAAGTACGCGTACTTTGGCAGCTGGCGGTAAAGCGTCTGCATCACCGCTTTAGCCAGCACTGCGGTCAGGTGGTTGGCGCGCCAGGCAAAATCGATGCGCTTTTGCGGATCTTCGGCCCATGACGCATCCATCATACTGCCATGGTGCCCCATATCGGTTGCTGCCACCACAAACTCGCCGTTCATTGCCGGCAGGCAGCCGCTGGCATTCGACAGACTCAGGTTAATACTCCCGCACAGTCCGCCGCAGCCGACCTGCAAGAAACGTTGACTCCAGCGCTGGGTCGGCAGGGCAATCTGCACGCCAATCTGGGGGGCGATAGTGGCGCTCACCTTGCACCAGCTTCCCTGCGCGGAGGTCTGCATTTCAGTGTGGTTGATAGTGACCTTTGCGCCAACGGCGGCGCTGAAGTCGGTAGCGCTTAGCGCATCGCATGTTAGCGCGGGGAGAACAATCGGCAGACTGGAGGCAGCCTGCGCTGGCGAAGCGAACGATAACCCAAAGAGGGTGCAGATAATGATGGGTAAGATCGTTTTAAGTAAGCGTGACATACGCAATTCCCTGTAATTGATGATGGGAGGCGGCAGGATGGTGAAGCCTATGCCTCACCTTCCCTGGCGAGGCGCCACTGCTTGGCTATTGTAGATAACGATAGACTTTCCTTGATGCCTTGATAAGGCGTCCCTACTGTATTCTGCTATTTTGAGGAAAATATGGAGATGTTCGCCATCGGCGTCTGGTGGTGAATACAAGATAAAATGTTGTGATGTCGATTGCATAATTTATTCAATTTCTCTTCATTATATCTGCTGGCTTTAAGAATATGATTGTGCCTGTTCCTGGTGATTCCAGAGAACAACATTCCTAACGAGATCCTTCCCCCTTTCCATTAGCAAGAAAGGGGGATTTTTCAATAAAGACCGTTCAGGTAAATCTAAATATAGCTCTGGTGTTGGCCATTAGAACCACGGCGTTCAGGAAAAGTTCCATCATTAAATATATTTTTAAACATGATTTAACATCCTTTTTTTCTCCATTTTGTCGCCATAATTGCATGTAATTCTGCGCCTCGCTCAGGTTATTTCTGTCGCATATCTTAGATACGCATCCTGAACAAATAAGCTCAACGCCAGCAGATAACTGCTATTGCTCATTATCTCGTAGACGACACATTCATGTTAAAAAAGACTCATATCATCAGCGGATTATTGATTACCCCTTTAACGCTGTACGCCGCAACCTCATATCAAGTTGATGATATCCGTTTTGAAGGGCTGCAGCGCGTGACCGTCGGGGCGGCGCTATTAAGTATGCCGTTGCACGCGGGAGAAGCGGTGACGGCAGAGGAAGTCAGCGAGGCAGTGCGCGCGCTGTATGCGAGCGGCAATTTCGAGAATGTGCAGATCCTGCGCGATGGGAAAACGCTGGTGGTGCAGGTTAAGGAGAGGCCCACTATTGCCAGCATCAGTTTTTCCGGGAATAAGTCGGTGAAGGATGATGCGTTAAAGGAAAATCTCACCGCGACAGGTATTTCAGCAGGTAGCGCACTGGATCGAAATTCGCTTAGCGAAATAGAAAAGGGGTTGCAGGATTTCTATTACAGCGCGGGGAAATACAGCGCGCAGGTTCACGCTGTGGTGACACCGTTACCGCGTAATCGCGTTGACTTAACGTTCGTCTTTCAGGAAGGCGTATCGGCGAAAATCGCACAAATAAACATTATCGGTAATCAGGCGTTTCGGGAAGAGACGCTCCTGGACCAGCTTCAGCTACGCGATAATGTGCCGTGGTGGAATGTGGTAGCGGATAAAAAATATCAGAAACAGAAGCTGGAAGCCGATCTGGAAACGCTGCGCAGTTTTTATCTCGATCGCGGCTATGCGCGCTTTGCGATCCAGTCCACGCAGGTCAGTATGACGCCAGATAAAAAATCCCTGTATATCACCATCACCCTCAATGAAGGCGAACGTTATCAGGTCGACCGAACTCAGGTGACAGGCGACCTGGCGCAGCATGGACCGGAGATCGAGGCCCTTGCCCAGCCGCTGGCGGGGGCATGGTATAGCGGGGCGCAAGTCACCACGGTTGAAAATGAGATCAAAAAGCGTTTTGGTAAGTATGGTTATGCCTGGCCGCAGGTGACGACCACGCCGGAAATCGATGACGCGCATCATCGTGTGACGCTGCATATTCAGGTCAACGCCGGCCGCCGTTACTCGGTACGCCAGATCCGCTTTTCCGGTAACGACACCTCCCGGGACGCGGTGTTACGTCGTGAAATGCGCCAAATGGAAGGGGCGTGGCTCAACAACGAAAAAGTCGAGCAAGGGAAAGTACGTCTTGATCGAACGGGTTTTTTTGAGAACGTTGAACAGCAGATCGTTCCGGTCAATGGAACGGCGGATCAGGTCGATGTGGTCTACAAGGTGAAGGAGCGCAACACCGGCTCATTCAACGTGGGCCTGGGATTTGGTACGGATAGCGGCGTGAGCTATCAGCTTGGCGTGACGCAGGATAACTGGCTGGGTACGGGCAATAGCGTGAGCTTCAATGGGACGCGCAACAGCTATCAGTCTTATCTTGAACTGGGGGCGACGAACCCGTGGTTTACCGTTGATGGCATCAGCCTGGGCGGAAAGATTTTTTATAACAGCTATGATGCTTCCGATGCGGATGCCGGGAGCTATAACCAGCAGAGCTATGGCTTAGGCAGTACGCTAGGGTTTCCCATTAGCGAAAATAACTCCCTGAACCTGGGGCTGGATTATGTCCATAATCGCCTGACCAATATGGATCCGGAGCTGACGACCTGGCGCTACCTCAGCTCTCGGGGAATCGAGCCCAGCGTGGTGACGAAAGATGGCGACAGTGGCGCAAAATATAGCGCCAACGATTATTTTTTGAGTCTTGGATGGGGCTACAACGATCTCGATCGCGGCTTCTTCCCGCGTGCGGGAAACAAGAGCAGCCTGAGCGGTAAAGTGACGCTCCCTGGTTCGGATAATAGCTACTACAAACTCTCTTTTGACACCGCCCAGTATCTGCCGCTGAGCGAAAACAAGCGCTGGGTCTGGATGGAACGCCTGCGCGCAGGCTATGCTGGCGGGTTAGACGGCAAAAGTGTGCCGTTCTACGATAACTTTTACGCTGGCGGTTCGTCGTCGGTGCGCGGCTTCTCTTCTAACACCATTGGGCCTAAAGCGGCCTATTACCGCTGCAATGGTAGCGAAAGCAGCTATAGCGCCTGCCCGCTGGACGCCTCGTCTGATGCGGTCGGCGGGAATGCCATGGCGGTGCTGAACAGCGAATTTATCATTCCAACCCCCTTTGTGAATGACAAATACGCCGATAGTCTGCGAACCTCGCTGTTTGTTGACGCGGGGACGGTCTGGAGCACCTCCTGGCACAACACCACGCAGACGCTGGCGGCAGGTATCCCTGACTACGGCGATCCGAGTCATATTCGTCTCTCCGCGGGGATTGCCGTGCAGTGGATGTCTCCCCTTGGTCCACTGGTCTTCTCCTGGGCAGAGCCGTTTAAAAAGTACGATGGTGATAAAGCAGAACAGTTTCAGTTTAATATCGGCAAAACCTGGTAGGGCCTCAGCGGGGCTTGTTAGACCGGCGTGGCAATATTCTGTGGACTGTCTTCCGACATAGCGATTGAGCAGAATATGCTCAATCGCTATGTCGATATTAGCGCTAAGGAATGCGATCTGGCGGGACACCCGCGACATTTACCCGAGCGCGGTCTGAGGGCCTCGCGGAGCTGGTGACGTACGACGAGGTAACCGCGCAATAAATAGCTGCCTGCTACGGTCCTCTTTTCTTGCCAACCGCGGGTAATGCTCAGTGCTGCATCATCTAATACCAATGACTGAGGCCTCATCCAGAGGGACTAAGACGTATTGTCAATTAAGTTTATATTATCTTATTTTTTATTATATTTTCTTTTTTAAGGTTAATTTGGCTGTTTTTTATCGGGCCTAATCATAAATTTCGAGAGGAAAATGAAACGTTACTAATAATGGGTTGTGTTGTTAGGAATTGTCTTAAGTCACATAATTGTCAGGGACGCTTGCGGTTTATAATAATGAATGCTATCACTATATACGGTAACAATTTGTAGCATCTGTATAAGGAAGGAATATGAAATGGACTATTCTTAATACTCTGATCTGCCCGCAATCCGGCATCGCCTTCTCGGCAATATCCAGTCTGCGTTTCTTAAAATTTATCATGTGGTACGAGGCCGATGTGATCCTGCTGCCCGGCGAGTCGATGAAGCTCTATTCCTCGAGAGTTTTAATTAATGACCAGTATCATTCATTAAAAATCTACAATATTACGGTGTACGATGAGGCGCAATGGGAAAAATTACGTGAGCGGCCATCTTGCCCATACCATGCCGGCGGCGAGCGGTCTGACTCCTGTTTTTACCAGTCCTTTTGCGCAATTAAGCGCTGTCCGAATAATATTCCCCGCAGCGAACCCTGGCGGTAGTCAGTCCACGCCGCCGGCCAGCCGCCGGCGGCGTGGCGTTATTTCGCCAGCAGGGCCGCCAGCCGCGGCTGGACGCTTGCGCAGCCCGCCAGCACGAGGTTGCCTCGCCGCAGACCCTCATTGGCGAGAAACGCATTGCACTTTCCCCCCGCCTCCTCAATCAACAGCATGCCTGCCAGCGCGTCCCAGCTGTTCATATGCGCTTCATAATAGGCATGGAGCTGGCCGGCGGCGACATGCGCCAGCATCAGGGCCCCCGCGCCGAAGCGGCGATATTCCAGGCCGGCGTCGAGCAGGGTCGCGATGGCCTGGGCGTAGTCGCTGGCCGGGGCGCGGCTGGAACGGCCCATACCCACCACCACCGCATCCGGATCCGGTTCGCGTAGCGTCAGACGCTGGCCGTTGAGATACGCGCCTTCGCCGCGGCCGGCGAAGAAAAACTCATCGCGATCGGGAGCGTAGATAATGCCAAGCGTCAGCTCGGCCTGGCATACTCGTGCCAGCGAGATACACCAGTAATCCATACCGAGGATAAAGTTGGTGGTGCCATCGACAGGGTCGAGCACCCAGACGGTCTGTTCATCGCCAGCAAAACCGCTCTCCTCGCCGAGGAAACCCTCCTGGGGAAAATGGGCCTGCAGCCAGCCTTTAATCTGTTGTTCTACCGCGCGATCCGCCTGCGACACAAAGTCCTGGCGCGATTTTTTATCGACCTGTAATCCCGCATCGCGCAGCGCCTGGGCGTGGGCGCCAGCCTGGTGAATCAAGGCGCATAATGACTCTCGTTGTGCTTCCGTCATAGTCCTGCTCTCAGATAACAAAGGGCGACGTGCGCCGGTGAATTAACGTCACCTCCACCCAGGTGGTGCGTGAAGGTTGTAAAGGGTCGGCGGCGCGCTCCTGCAGCCGGGTAAGCGCCTGGCGGGAAATCGCCGCCACATCCTGATGTAGGGTGGTGAGCTGGTAGCTATATTGCGCGGTCGGCGGCGTGTTATCAAAACCAATCAGCTGATAATCCTCAGGCGCCTGTTTGCCGCGCTGGCGCATTCCATCGAGAAAGCCACAGGCAAGCTGGGCATTGGCGCAAAAGATCCCCTCAGGCACCTCGCCAGCGAGCGCCGCGGCCTGCTCACCGCCGACGTAGCCCTCTTCCGGACAGGCGAGGTGCGCCAGGTCGCGTTCGATGTCCACTCCGCGCGTCTGTAGCGCCCGGCTGAACGCTTCCCCGCGCATGCGTCCGGCCCAGGTGGAAGGGTGAATATTGAGCCAGCCGAAGCGCCGACAGCCGCTGCGCAACAGCTGGTCGGCGGCCAGCTCGGCGCCAGCGGCGTTATCAGAGCAGACATAATCCACCCCGGGGATCGTCGGTTGACGGTTAATGCCCACCACCGGAATATGCTGCTGAACGCACTCGTTCACCAGCGCTTCCGGCGGCTGGCCGGAGGTAACGATAACTCCGGAGACGCGAAACTGAGCGAAACGGCGCAGGGTGTGCGCCAGATCCTGCTCGCTATGGATCTCGCTCACCAGCGCCTGAAAGCCCTGGCGTTGGATCTCGTTGAGCAGGGCATCAAGCAGGGCGCTGCGAAAAGGATCGCTGATGCGCGAGACGATCACGCCGATTAAGTGGCTGCGCTGGCGGTTCAGCCCCTGGGCGAGGAAGTTAACCTGATACCCCAGCTCTTCGGCGGCGCGCAACACCCGCGCCCGGGCATCGGGAGAGATGCTGCCGTTGCTGCTCAACGCCCGGGACACCACCGCCCGGGAGACGCCCGCTCGCCGGGCAACGTCCTGGGCGGTGACGCTGGGTTTACGGGGTGCAGGGCTCATAGGATATGCGCCTCGTCGTTAAACGTGGGACGCGGCAACGTTAAGGCGAGCCCATCCCGGGAAACGAATAAACCCGGCCACGGCTGGCAGGCCTGCTTCAGCGCCGGCAGGGAAGCATCCTCGCAGTGATAGAGCCCCAGCGCCGGGAGCTGCAGCGTTCTGAACAGCATCAGGCAAGAGGGGAAATCGCCATGAGAGGCGTCATCGTCCAGAGCCGCCACCGAGGCACACTCCTGAAACGCCAGCCCGGCGCCGGCCATCAGGGCCATCGAGTCGGCGGTCGGCCGGCCATCGCCGCTGTAAAACAGCGTCTGCCCGGCAATGGTGATACGGATGGCGCGATTACTCAGCTCATGCTGGGTGGGGGCAGTGCGGATCTGCCAGTCCTGCCACGTCCAGGCGTCGCGACACGCTTGCCAGTCGAGGGTGAAGCCAAGCTCCGCCTGCGGCCAGTTCGCCAGCGCGGCCAGCTGCTTGAGCACCGGCTGCTGCGCCGGCTGGCAGTAGATAATCAACGGCTTCTGGCGGGAGCCGCTTTTCCAGTAATTCAGCAGTGCCGTCAGACCGGTGCAGTGGTCCGGATGAACGTGGGTGAAGTAGATCGCGTCGATATCGTTGACCCCGCCGCCGCGCTGCCAGAGCGCGCGGGGAACGGTGGGGCCACAGTCGATTAACCACTGTTTGTTGTCCGCGTCGATTACCCGCAACGCGGAAGTATTTTGCGTGCAGGAAAAGGCGCTCCCGCAGCCAAGCACATCTATTTTCATTTACCCTCGCCAAAAATTTTTGTCGCTTAATTAAATTGTCATAAATACCCGACAAAGTAGGCTCACATCATGTCGAGTCAACGTTGCATTTTTTTTACAGCTAAATGAACACGTGTTCATACCAATAAAAAATGCCCGCAACAGCGCTTTCAGGTAGCGAATATGAGTTATTTAAAGATCTCTGGCCTTAAAATTAGTTATGGCGATAAAGTGGTTTTACATAATATCGATCTGGCGGTCGAGCAGGGGGAGATGATCGCCCTGCTCGGCCCTTCCGGATGTGGAAAAACCACCCTGCTGAATGCCCTCTGCGGTTTTATTCCGGTGGAAAGCGGGGAGATCGCCATCGCCAGCCGATCGATCACCCATCAGGCGCCGGAGCAGCGCAATATCACCATGGTGTTTCAAAGCTACGCCCTGTGGCCGCACCTGACGGTGGCGCGCAATATTGGCTATGGCCTGAAGCTGCGCAAATGGCGCGGGGCGGATATCACACGGCGAGTGGCGGAGCTGCTACGGATCGTCAATCTCGACGGGCTGGCTGACGTGAAGGTGACCGAACTCTCGGGCGGCCAGCGGCAGCGGGTGGCACTGGCGAGGGCGCTGGCGATAGAGCCTCAGGTGCTGGTGCTGGATGAGCCGTTATCTAATCTGGATGCCAAAGTGCGGCTCAATGTGCGCCATGAAATTAAATCTCTGCAAAAGAAACTCGGCTTTACGTCATTAATTGTCACCCACGATCAGCAGGAGGCATTAGTGATGGCGGACCGAATTGCGGTATTAAACCAGGGGCGAATTGAGCAAACCGGCACGCCGGAACAAATATATCAGCGACCCGCGACACCCTTCGTCGCTGATTTTATGGGCGCCGATAATAAAATAACCTCTGATGAAATATCCGCTGCCGCAATATCCGGTTTATCCGCTGCTCAGCAGGGTGAAAAAGTCATTTATTTTCGCAGCGCCGATGCCACGCTCGCTGAATTAACGCAGCCCGCGCCGCAGGAAGGGCTCGCCCTGGAGGGGATGGTGGAGCAGAGCGCGTTTCTGGGCAATCTGTATCGCCACAGCGTGCGCTGTCATGACCGCCTGCTGCAGGCCGACTCCGCTCAGTGCTGGCCGACGAAAAGCCGCGTCAGGCTCCATGTGCCGATGCCGGCCCTCCATATTTTTCCTTTACCACTATCACAGTGATATCAGCGTGTTCATTCTGGGGACAATCCATGTTTACTAAGACGAAAGCAGCGATCTTAACGACCCTCTGCCTGAGCGTTAGCGCCCAGGCCGACACCTTTCTTAACGTCGCCACCGCGGGCGATCAGAATATGGTGGATTACGTGAAAACCTGGCTGGGGCCAAAATTTGAAGCCGCTCATCCCGGCGTCAAGGTGCGGGTGATCGGTACCGGCCCAGGCGACGCCGGGTCGAATAAAATTAGCGAGAAGCTGAGCGCCCAGCAGGAGAGCGGCGCGCAGCAATGGGATATCGACGTCGCCGTGGTGCATCAGAAGGCGGGCGGGGAGCAGGTGGAAAAGGGATTGCTGCAAAAATATCGCCAGGATATTCAGACCGGCGGCATGGTGAGCTCGCCGAGCGCCACCCAGGCGCTGGGCGTTAACGTCGACGGATACGTCATGCCGATGTTCTTAAGCCAGACCGCTATCGCCTGGAACAGCGATCTCGTCAATACGCCACCGGCGTCGTATGACGAGCTGGTGGCCTGGACGCAGAAACATCCTCAGGCTTTTGGCTATAACGGCATCAAGAACGGCATGTCCGGCGTTAGCTTTGTGGTGGGCTGGATCTACGCCTACGGGACCGACGCCGAGCGCCTCTCCTCCGCGCCTTATGATAAAAGCGTCGAAAAGGGCTGGCAGCAAGCCTATGAGAAACTGAAGGCATTCAATAAAAATGTCACTTTCACTCCGGGCAACGCTGGAACGCTCGACATGCTAAGTCGGGGAGAGATTGCCATGGGCCCGGTATGGGTCGACATGTTCTATAGCTGGAAAGATCAGGGCAAGCTGCCGCCATCGATTAAGCTCGCTTTACTGGCCCCGGGCATGCCGGGTCAGCCGATGTATTACGTCATTCCGGCGAAAGCGGCGAATCCGCAGCTGGCGCGCGACTTTATCGCGCTGGCCACCAGCCCGGAAGTGCAGGCGCAGGGGATCGTTAAGCAGTTCAACTGGTATCCGGGCATCGACGCCGGGCAGGTGAAGCCGAAGCTGGATGCAGCGACCTGGCAAAAGCTGTTTGCCGAAATCTCGCCAGAAGCGTTGGCGAAGTATGGCAAAAGCTTCCCGATCGCTCCCTACTTTGACGATATCAAAGAGGGTTACGAAAGCCAGGTGGCCAATTAACCCTTTTTCCAGCCCGGGTCGCCGATCCGGGCGCTTGCTTGTGCCAACGCCAGGTTCTTTATGTCCAGTTCATTAAAATATTTGCTGCTGGTTGCCCCGGCCGCGCTGATGGTCGCGATCCTGTTTTTGTATCCGCTGGGGTTTTCGCTGGTCTCGGCGTTTACCGCGCCGGGACAGCCGTTCACCCTCGATCATTTTCGCAAGGTCTACGCGCTTTACGCCAACGATGTGCTCTTTTCGCTGCTTATCGTGCTGATCTCGGTGGCGTTGTTAGCGCTGATCGCCATTACCCTGTCGGCAGTGATTGCGCTGTCGCCTTGCCGGCCCGTTGTTCGCCTGCTGGGTTTTTTGTATCGCCTGCCGCTATTTATTCCTTTTATCGTCGTCGCTCAGATGATGCGCACTTTTCTCGCCAAAAATGGCCTGATGAACAATGCGCTGGTGGCGGCCGATCTGGTCAGGCCGCTGGAGACCCTCTCCTGGTTGGGATGGAAGGGAATTGTCATTACCTTTGTCTGGAAGCAGCTGGCCTTTGCTACGCTGTTGATCTGCGGAGCGATGGCGGCGCTGGAGCCGTCGCAGATCCTCGCCGCACGTAACCTTGGCGCCTCCCGGCCGCGGTTGCTGTTCGATATTATGCTGCCGCAGGTCCTGCCGACCATCGGCGTGGCGCTGGTGCTGTCGACGGTAACCATGATGTCGGTGCTGTCGGTACCGCTGATGATCGGCGTGGGGACGCCGACGATGCTGACCGTGGATATGGCGTTTCGCGTCAATTCCTATGGTGATTACGCGGTGGCGAATGCGCTTGGCGTGGTGTCGCTGGCGATCTGCGGCGCGCTGTCGTGGTTTTACCTGCGCCATAGCCTGCAGCAAAAAGGCGGTGAATGATGAAAGCGCTGAATCTTGCTTCCTCTCCGTCATGGTGGGTAAGAGGACGCCGTAAAGTGAACGCCAGCCCGGTGCTGCAGAGCCTGCTGCTGCTGTTTATGCTGCTGGCGATGTTTGGCCCGCTTCTGAACCTGTTGATCTGGACCGTAGCGGAAAGCTGGTATTTTCCCCATTCGCTGCCCAGCCAGTGGGGCCTGAAGTACTGGTATCAGGTTTTCAATCCGTACAGCGATGTCTCCAGCTCGCTGTTAACCAGCATACTGATCGCCCTGCTGTCGGTGGGGGTCTGTTTGCTGATTTCCGTTCCCGCCGGCTATGCGCTTTCCCGGCGGAAAATGCCGCTGCGGGTGCTGTTTATGCTGCTGTTTCTCCTCCCGCAGGCCTTTCCCAACCTGACGGTATACATGAATATTGCTCGTCTGTTTTACCAGTGGGGCTTGAACGGAACTATCGCGGGGGTGGTGCTGGTGCATAGCGTCCATGGTCTGATGTACTCGGTGTGGATCTGTGTGGCCGCGTTTTCAGCCATCGACCCGCTGCTGGCGCGGGCATCGCGTAACCTGGGCGCCGGACCGGTGTATACCTTCTGGCACATCGTGCTGCCGCAGGCGGCGCCAGGGATCGTTGCCGCCTGCATCTTTGTTTTTCTGGAGTCGTTGGATGAGTTTACCGGCACCTTCTTCGTCGGGGCGCCGGATATCACTACGCTGCCGCTGCTGCTCTATAACGCCAGCATGTCGGGTAACTATCAGGTCTCGTCGATTACCGCGCTGATTTTGCTGGTGCCATCGCTGCTCTTTATGGTGGTGATCCATAAATTTATGCGTCCGGAGATGATGGCGAAATTGGGGAAATAAGAGCTGCAGAAAACGAAAAAGCTTCCCGTCGGGAAGCTTTTTAACCTCAGGTCATCATCATTGGCCATTCTGGCGGCGTCTGACTCATGACTTCAATCATCACATCTTTGATATTGCCCCAGATTTTGGCAATATCGAGCAGGGTGATGCCGAGCAAACCGGTGGCGAACCAGCAGGCGGCGGCAAGGCCGAGGCAGCTGCAGATCACCGCCAGACCGGCGTAATCGCTTTTGCGAAGCTGAATATTCAGTGAGCTGGCGAGAAACATGAGTACTGCGCTCACCAGGGGCCAGCGCAACAACACGACACTGGTAGTAATGGAAGCCATTAACCTATCCTCAAAGAAAGTCGGGGAGCCATGGACGACCTGGCGCGACTGACGATGGCATAGCGCTCTGGTCTCAACTGGCGTACTAGAGAGTGATGAAACGCCATTTCTGTTTCATCAACTTGTGTGAACTATATCACACTTGGCGCTTTCTTCACCAGTCAAAAAATGAGCTTTCGCTGCGTTTAATAGCAATGTTATTTGTGTGGATATTAGTGAGCAACCCCCGATGATCTTATTTTCATTGCCTTGCTAATGATTATTATTCTGCGGGTTTTATTACCTGTTCTTGTTTATTACACGGAGAAACCGAGTCAGATACGCGTCTATTCTTAATCTTGGCGGAATATCTTCCGAATACCTGATAAATAAGTATTATTCTTCACCATCAGGGGTAAAGCTGACGCCCGTGAGGGCTGGCAGAAAATCTGCTGATGTCTATCGCAGTCGCGATTGCTAACGTGTTTGGTCTACCTTAATTAAGGCATATCGCATGGATGTAAGCGTAAATGGGTGACAGTGCGCCGCATAAGGCGCTAAGGCTCATCGGAACGGGTTTGGTTATTTTATTGCCAGTGGTACTGGCATTGTGGTTTGCCCAGCTGCGGGCGAAAGCCGAAACCATTGATCAATTACACTCATTTTCGCAGTTGGCGCTGCAAAAAACGGAAATGGTCATCCGCGAAGCGGATCAGGCCCGGGCGAAAGCCAGCCAGTATCGCGGGGAGCTATGCTCAGCGGACCATCAGCGTTATTTATTGCATATCGTTCGTGGCCTGCTGTATGTGGAAGATCTGATCTACGCTAACGGCCAGCGCTTTATCTGTTCAACGTCCGTTCATCAGCAAACCGGCTGGCGGATGCCGGCGGCCAATTACACCAAAAAGCCGGATGTCGCGATTTACTATTACCGGGACACGCCGTTTTATCCGGGCTTTGCCATGAATTATATGCAGAAGGGGCCCTATGTGGTGGTGGTCAATCCCTTCTCGTACAGCTCGGTAATCGCCAGCGATCGCGATTTAGCCTATGGCGTATTTGATACCAAAACCAACCTCTTTTTCTCGGTCAGTAACAATGTCGAGCCCGCGGAACTTCATGCGTTGATTCGCGAAGGCGATACCTTTTTTAATCAGAATGGCCGGGTGTATACGATAGCCCGCTCCGCTATCCGGCCGATCGCCGTCATTATGTCCACCTCGCGGGCCAGCTATTATCACAACTTTTGTGACCAGGCCAGCCTGACGCTGCCGCTGGGGATCATTTGCAGTATTTTACTGGTGCTGGTGTGGTCGCGCACCCGCCGGCAGTATCACTCGCCGCGCAATATGCTGCAGCGGGCTCTGAGCTGCCGCCAGCTGCGCCTGCACTACCAGCCGATTATCGATATTAAAAATAACCGCTGCGTCGGAGCGGAAGCGCTGCTGCGCTGGCCTGGGTTTGACGGCCCGGTGATGAACCCGGCGGAGTTTATTCCGCTGGCGGAAAATGAAGGCATGATTGCCCAGGTGACGGACTACGTGGTGGATGAGCTGTTTTACGAAATGGGCGAGTTTCTTGCCAGCCATCCGCAGCTGTACGTGGCGATCAATCTCTCTGCGTCGGATTTCCACTCGGCGCGGCTGATTTCACAGATCAGTGAGAAAGCGCGCAGCTATGCGGTCTGTATCGGACAGATCAAAATCGAAGTTACCGAGCGGGGGTTTATCGACGTGCCGAAGACCACGCCGGTGATCCAGGCGTTTCGCGAAGCGGGCTATGAAATTGCCATCGATGATTTCGGCACTGGCTACTCGAATCTGCATAATCTGCACGCCCTGAACGTCGATATCCTTAAAATCGATAAAACCTTCGTTGATACGCTGACCACCAACAACACCAGCCACCTCATTGCCGAGCACATCATCGAGATGGCGCGCGGGTTGCGTTTAAAGACTATCGCGGAAGGCGTGGAGACGCCGGAGCAGGTAAGCTGGCTCTACAAGCGCGGCGTGCAGTATTGCCAGGGCTGGCTGTTTGCGAAAGCGATGCCGGCGCGGGAATTTATGCAGTGGTTAGCCAATGCGCCCGCGCCCGTGAACGTGCCTCAGCCGCCGCGTCACGCGGAGATCTGATGGCGGTAGTCGCTGGGGGTGCGGTCAAACTCCCGGCGGAATACCCGCGAGAAGGTTTGCTGCGAGACATAGCCCAGATCCATAGCGATATCAAAGATCGGCCGCTGGGTGGTTCGCAACGCCTCCGCCGCCAGCAGCAGGCGGCGCTGACGAATATAATCCCCCAGCGTCTGATGCATCACGGTGCGGAACATCCGCTGCAGGTACCACTTCGAGTATCCTGACTTTCTGGCGACTACATCAATGTTAAGTGGTTGATCGATATGTTCATCAATCCATTCAATCAGTGTTTGAATAATATCCTGATGGGACATAAAGCGGCCTCTCTCAATTCTCGATTCGTCGTTTTGTCTGCGGGCGAGTATAATTCCTCAAGTTAACTTGAGGTAAAGCGCTTTATGGAAAAGAAATCACCCCGCATCAAAATGCTGCTGACGCCCGGGGAAGTGGCAAAACGAACCGGCGTGGCGGTCTCGGCCCTCCATTTTTATGAGAGTAAAGGGCTGATCCACAGCCAGCGGAATGCCGGCAATCAGCGGCGCTACCGGCGCGATGTCCTGCGCGCGGTGGCGATTATCAAAATTGCGCAACGTATCGGCATCCCGCTGGCCACCATCGGCGACGCGTTTGGCGTGCTGCCAGAAGGGCACAATCTCAGCGCAAAAGAGTGGAAAATGCTGTCATCACAGTGGCGCGAGGAGCTTGACCGGCGTATCCACACCCTGACGGCGCTGCGCGACCAGCTCGACGGCTGCATCGGCTGCGGCTGTTTATCGCGGCGCGACTGCCCGCTACGTAACCCGGGCGATAAGCTGGGGGAAGAGGGGACCGGCGCCCGGCTGCTGGAGGAGGATTAAAAAAACTAAAGCGCCACAACTGGGCGCTTTAGTTGTTTTCCGGTCTTGGTCTTTCGCATTATCTCGTTGGTTCACGAGAGGGTTTCCCCCGACGTCGACGTCCCTCAGTATTGCGCAATCTGTTGATGGAGGTTCCGGTTTGCGTCGACACTTTAACTATGGCATCTGCCGCCGTTTTTTCCTCACTATTTTGCCGAAATTTTCCCGGCAATCAGCGCCTGTTCCTATAGTTAATTTGAACAAACGACGGGAGAGGCCCATGCTGACGGTACATCATCTTAATCAGTCACGATCGCAACGCGTACTGTGGGCGCTGGAGGAGCTACAGCTGCCTTATCAGATAGTCCGCTATCAGCGGGAAAAGTCGATGCTGGCGCCAGCGGCATTGAAGAAAATCCACCCGCTGGGTAAATCGCCCGTGCTGGAAGACAACGGCTATGTGCTGGCGGAGTCCGGAGCGATCCTTGAGTATTTGCAGGAGAGCTGGGACAGCGATGGGCTGCTGAAGCCGCAGGGCACAGATGACAAACTGCAGTACCGCTTCTGGCTGCACTATGCCGAAGGTTCGCTGATGCCGCTGCTGTTAATGAAGCTGGTGTTCGCCAGCCTCGGCAGACCTCCGGTGCCCTTTGGCGTCCGCTCGCTGGGCTCGCTGCTGGGCAAAGGTATCCAGAAAGCGTGGCTCGATCCCCAACTGGCCACCCATGCGCGGTTCATTGACAACCATCTGGCCACGCGGCCATGGTTTGCCGGCGAGCAGCTGAGCATGGCCGATATCCAGATGAGCTTCCCGGTGATGGCGCTGTTGTCCCGCGGCGGCATGGATGATCTTCGCCATATCGAGGCCTGGCGACAGCGGGTAGAGCAGCGCCCGGCCTGGCAGCGGGCCATCGAGCGCGGCGGCCCCTTCACCTTACCCGGCGCCTGAGGTATCAGCGGATCCGATGACGCGGCTAAATGAAAGCAACTGACTAAAAAATTGTTAGCGGATTGCGCATGGACGATAACGTTTGCGCATCAGCTGGTTATTTTCTGTTCGTCATAAGCGAAATTTAGCGAAATACGATAAACATCGGTTGAAAAGGGTTATCTAAAGGCCGGATAATCGTTTGCCTTTCTGTTTTGCTCCCTCTTTTATCTGCTATCCAGGGGGAGGAGACAAGGTTGACACACCGTAGTGTATGCGTGGAGTTAAACGTTTGCTTTTTTGCAGCCCCCCTGGCGCTGCGATTCGGTACAAGGAGATCGCGTTTAACTGGCAGTGGAGGGTCCACCACGCATACCAACGAACAATAAAAATTTTCAGGGGAAGTTTTCTATGTCTACGCCTTCAGCGCGTACCGGCGGTTCATTAGACGCCTGGTTTAAAATTTCGGCGCGCGGCAGCACCGTGCGTCAGGAGATTGTTGCAGGTCTTACTACCTTTCTGGCAATGGTGTACTCCGTCATCGTGGTGCCGGGCATGCTCGGAAAAGCGGGCTTCCCGCCGGCCGCGGTGTTTGTTTCTACCTGTCTGGTGGCGGGCGTTGGCTCGCTGGCGATGGGATTATGGGCAAACCTGCCGATGGCCATCGGCTGCGCTATCTCGTTGACCGCTTTCACCGCCTTCAGCCTGGTGCTGGGGCAGCACATCAGTATTCCGGTGGCGCTCGGCGCGGTATTCCTGATGGGCGTCCTGTTTACGGTGATCTCGGCAACCGGCATCCGCAGCTGGATCTTGCGCAACCTGCCGCAGGGCGTGGCCCACGGTACCGGGATCGGGATCGGTCTGTTCCTGCTGCTGATTGCCGCCAATGGCGTTGGCCTGGTGATCAAAAACCCGCTGGACGGTCTGCCGGTGGCGTTGGGGAACTTTGACAGCTTCCCGGTGGTGATGTCGCTGATTGGCCTTGCGGTGATCATCGGTCTGGAAAAAATGAAGGTACCGGGCGGTATTCTGCTGACCATTATCGGCGTGTCGATTGTCGGCCTGATTTTCGATCCTAACGTCCATTTCTCCGGGATTTTCGCCATGCCATCCCTGAGCGATGACCAGGGCAACTCGCTGATTGGCAGTCTGGATATCGTCGGCGCGCTGAATCCGGTTGTGCTGCCCAGCGTGCTGGCGCTGGTGATGACGGCGGTTTTTGACGCCACCGGCACCATCCGCGCGGTGGCCGGTCAGGCGAACCTGCTGGACAAAGACGGACAGATCATCAACGGCGGTAAAGCGCTGACCACCGACTCCCTGAGCAGCGTCTTCTCTGGCTTAGTCGGGGCGGCGCCGGCGGCGGTGTATATCGAATCGGCGGCGGGTACGGCAGCCGGCGGTAAAACCGGCCTGACCGCGGTGACGGTAGGGGTCCTGTTCCTGCTGATCCTGTTCCTCTCTCCGCTCTCTTATCTGGTGCCGGCCTACGCGACCGCGCCGGCGCTGATGTACGTCGGCCTGCTGATGCTGAGCAACGTGGCGAAAATCGATTTCAACGACTTCGTCGACGCGATGGCTGGCCTGATCACCGCGGTGTTTATCGTGCTGACCTGTAACATCGTGACCGGCATTATGATCGGTTTCGCGACCCTGGTGATCGGCCGCCTGGTCTCCGGCGAGTGGCGTAAGCTGAACCTCGGCACGGTGATTATCGCGGTGGCGCTGGTGGTCTTCTACGCCGGCGGGTGGGCGATTTAAACCCTTTGTGCTCCTCACGGGCGGCTCAGGCCGCCCGTTTTATTTTTAAGCCACATCCTGTTTCCATTTGCGTTAATCTGGGTAGCGTATGATTCACAGGCAAGACGCCTCACAGGTATAAAAGAAAACGCAGCAAACAGGGAACACATGGAAATATTCTTTACCATCCTCATCATGACCCTTGTGGTCTCACTCTCCGGGGTAGTGACGCGCGTACTGCCCTTTCAGGTTCCACTCCCACTGATGCAAATCGCCATTGGCGCGCTTCTGGCGTGGCCGACCTTTGGTTTGCACGTTGAATTTGATCCAGAGCTGTTTCTGGTCCTGTTTATCCCGCCGCTGCTGTTCGCCGACGGCTGGAAAACGCCGACCCGCGAATTCATTGAGCACGGGCGCGAGATCCTTGGCCTGGCGCTGGCGCTGGTGGTCGTGACGGTGGTCGGCATCGGCTTTCTGATCTACTGGATTGTGCCGGGCATTCCGCTTATCCCGGCGTTCGCGCTGGCGGCCGTACTGTCGCCGACCGATGCCGTGGCGCTCTCGGGTATCGTCGGGGAAGGGCGGATACCGAAAAAAATCATGGGCATTCTGCAGGGTGAGGCGCTAATGAACGACGCCTCCGGCCTGGTCTCGCTCAAGTTTGCCGTCGCGGTGGCGATGGGCACCATGGTCTTTACCGTCGGCGGCGCCACCGTTGAGTTTCTGAAGGTGGCGATTGGCGGCGTGCTGGCCGGGTTTGTGGTGAGCTGGTCGTATGGCCGCTCGATGCGCTTCCTCAGCCGCTGGGGCGGTGACGAGCCCGCCACGCAGATCGTCCTGCTGTTCCTGCTGCCGTTTGCCTCCTACCTGATCGCCGAACATATCGGCGTCTCCGGCATTCTGGCGGCGGTGGCGGCAGGGATGACCATCACCCGTTCCGGCGTGATGCGTACCGCGCCGCTGGCGATGCGCCTGCGCGCTAACAGCACCTGGGCGATGCTGGAGTTTGTCTTTAACGGCATGGTGTTTCTGCTGTTGGGCCTGCAGCTGCCGGATATCCTCTCCAGCTCGTTGGTGGCGGCGGAAGCCGACCCCAACGTCGAGACCTGGATGCTGTTTACCGACATCATCCTGATCTATGCCGCGCTGATGCTGGTACGTTTTGGCTGGCTGTGGTCGATGCGTAAGCTTAGCCAGCGCTTCCTGAAGAAGAAACCGATGGAGTTTGGCTCCTGGACCACGCGCGAGCTGCTGATCTCCTCCGTTGCCGGGGTGCGCGGGGCGATTACCCTCGCCGGTGTGCTCTCTATTCCGCTGTTGCTGCCGGACGGGAATGTCTTTCCGGCGCGCTATGAGCTGATTTTCCTCGCCGCCGGGGTGATCCTGTTCTCGTTGTTCGTTGGGGTGATTGCGCTGCCGATCCTGCTGCGTCACATTGAATCGAGCGATAATGTGCAGCAGCGGAAAGAGGAGCGTCTGGCGCGGGCGGCGACGGCGGACGTGGCGATTGTGGCGATCCAGAAGATGGAAGAGCGGCTGGCGGCGGATACCAAAGAGAATATCGATAACCAGCTGCTGACCGAAGTCAGTTCGCGGGTGATCGGTAACCTGCGCCGGCGCGCCGATGGGCGTAACGACGTGGAAACCTCTATGCTCGAAGAGAGTCTGGAACGCCGCTTCCGCCTGGCGGCGCTGCGCTCTGAGCGCGGCGAGCTGTATCATCTGCGCGCCACCCGGCAGATCAGTAACGAGACGCTGCAGAAGCTGCTCCACGATCTCGACCTGCTGGAAGCGCTGTTAATCGAAGATCAATAACCTGTAATCCGGATAGCGCGACGCTTAACTGGCGAGACTGCAGTAAATGTGTAGCCCCGGTAAGCGTTAGCGCGACCGGGGGAAACCCGGGCAGCGGCGCAAGCGCCTGACCCGGGCTACCCCTTCCCTTGCGGAACGCGTTGTCACCAGGGAATTATTCCAGCCAGAACGCTTTGCTGCACGCCAGCCAGGCCTCAGCGCTGCGCGACATATATACGCCTTCCCGCCAAATCATCCCCAGCTCCCAGCGCAGCTCGCTTTGCAACGGGATCCAGCAAAAATTCTGCCGGTCGAGACGCTGGCAAATCGGTTCCGGCAGGATCGCTACGCCAATGCCCGCCTGCACCATGGCGGCGAGAAAATCCCACTGGCCGCTGCGCACCGCGATACGTGGCTTCACGTCATGCTCGGCAAACAGCCGCATCAGCTGCTGGCTAAGGGCAAATTCCTCGTTGTAGATAACCAGCGGATGCGACGCCAGCTCGGCCGGCGAGAGCGAGGTTTTACCTTCCCACTCCGCGGTTCTTGGCGTCAGGACGCACAGCGGGTGATTGAACAACGGCAGAATGGTGAGGCTGCTATCCTCCTCGACAGGCAGGGCGGTCATCGCCATATCAAGTTCGCCATTGCTGACCGCCTGCTGGACCGTCAGGCCGCCAAACTCGGCGATCTTCAGCTCGACGCCCGGATAGCGCTGGCGGAAGCGACTGATCGGCTCGGCCATCAGCATCCCGACCATCGGCGGAATGCCAAGCCGCAGCACCCCTTTATGCAGGTGGTTGATATCGCTCAGCTCTGACTCCAGCTGGCTGAACTCGCCCAAGATCGCCTGGCCGCGTTCAAAAACGACGCGCCCGGTATCGGTGAGCAGTAGTTTGCGGCCGTCGCGGATCAACAGCGTGCAGTTCAGCTCATCTTCGAGATTCTTGAGCATCTTGCTGATGGTGGGCTGTGTGACAAACAGCTTTTCCGCCGCGCGAGTAAAACTCTGCTGACGAACCACTTCAACGAAATAGCGCAGCGTTCGGATATCCATAATTATTCCCTGAGACTATACCTGCGATGATTTTAATTCATTTCTGTCCGCTTCGGCGGCTCTCTATACTGCTCGCCTGACTTCTTTTTTTCAGGACTATCGCACATGGCCTTCGCGCCAGCTCGCGTTGCCCCCGCCGTGGCGCAACGACTTCAGATCCCGGTACAGGTACTTCTCTACGTCGGGTTATTCATCTTCGCACAATATCTGGTGAACAGGTGGCAGGTACCGCTGCCGGCTAACCTGGTCGGCATGGTGATGCTCCTGCTGCTGATCGTCTGCCGGGTGATACCGGTAAGCTGGGTGCGCGCCGGCGCCCGCTGGCTGCTGGCGGAGATGCTGCTGTTTTTCGTCCCGGCGGTGGTCGCGGTGGTGAACTACGCCCAGCTGTTGATGGTCGATGGTTGGCGGATATTTCTGGTGATTGCCTTAAGCACGCTGATGGTGCTCGGCGCCACCGCCTGGGTCGTTGACAAGGTCTATCGTTACGAAGTGGGCAGGTTAAAAAAATGAGCGATGCCGTGCTGAGTATCCTGTGCCTGGTGGCGACGCTGGTCCTCTATTACGCCAACAAAAAACTGTATCGACGTTTTCATAAACTCCCTCTGATGCCGCTGGTGTTCACGCCGATCCTGCTGGTGCTGATTCTGGTGGTAGGCCATATCTCTTATCAGAGCTATATGGGAGAGACCCACTGGCTGCTGTGGCTGCTGGGCCCGGCGACCATCGCCTTTGCCGTTCCGGTGTATGAAAATGTCGCGGTGATTAAACGCCACTGGATGTCTCTCAGCGCAGGGGTGGTGACGGCGGTGGTGGTAGCGGTGACCAGTTCCGTGTGGCTGGCGCGCGGATTGATGTTGTCTGACGAAATTCAGCGTAGCCTGGCGGTGCGCTCGGTGACCACGCCCTTTGCGCTGGCGGCGGCGAAACCGCTCGGCGGTCAACCCGATCTGGTGGCGCTGTTTGTGGTGATCACCGGCGTGTTTGGCATGGCGGTGGGAGATATGCTGTTCTTACGTCTTGCTATCCGGGAGGGGATGGCGAAAGGAGCCGGGTTCGGCGCGGCTTCCCATGGTGCGGGAACGGCGCGCTCGTATGAGCTGGGCCAGCAGGAGGGCGTGGTGGCCAGCCTGGTGATGATGCTGTCAGGCGTAGTGGTGGTGCTGGCTGCGCCGGTCGTGCGCTGGCTGCTGTTTTAACATGGTCCCGTAACCGGATATTATGAAATATTGAGGGGGAGAATAGTTGTGGACTATTTTCCCCTGTTTTTGTTTATACCCGTTATTACTCATCATAAAAGATTAAGTCGATTCTTATGTTTCTCCTTAATTTGTAAGAAAATATTTCAATGGCGTCGGTTATTTAATTGCAATCTAAATATAATTCAGTGTTTTTATTATTTTCACGAATTATATAACTGCTTATCCAAGTGATTTTTAAGGTTTTTTATGTCGCGCCGATAATCTTTTAATACGCGTTGTATAAAAAATAGCATATCTGTTGATAATTGAATTTTTACCATGTGTTAGTTATTCTTTTTACGCGAGCTTGTATTATTGAATGGATTCATAGTGGGTCGTTTATTTCTGCATAATAGTGCCTGTCATCAAGCCGATAGCATGTAAATGCCGGCATGACGCCGCGCTGATTGAATTTCATTCTCTAATATCGCTGCATAAAGCAATTGACGGACTGATTGTCGTTTATAATGGATATGGGAATAAATATGAAGATGAGTAAAAAATTTCTGGCAGGTGCCCTGATTTTCTCTGCCTGCAGCGCGCTGTCTACCGTTGCCCAGGCTGATAACACCATTACCTTTAATGGCATTGTTTCAGATACTACCTGTACGGCGACCATCGATGGCGGTGTGACTGCCATTGATATGGGTACCACCTCGGTGGCGGACCTGAAAGCGTATACCTTCGGCGCAGCCAAAAATTTCTCCTTTAGCTTAGCGGATTGCCCGACGGTGGAAGAGGGGGGAAATAACTCCGCCCGCGTGACTTTCGGCGGGGTTTCCGATACCGCGAATAGCGATTACTTTAAAAACCAGGCTACGGAAGACGCAGCAACGGGCGTCGCTGTGGCGCTGTATGACGAAGCCGGTAGCCTGATGAAAAATAACGAAGAAGGTTCCGATGTCGATATCTCTTCCGGTGCCGCAACGATTCCGTTCACCGTTAAGATGGTGAAATCGGGCTCTGGTGAACCGACAAAGGGTGCCGTTCAGACAACGGTAACTTATAACGTGACCTATCATTAATTCTGCATTTTATTGAAGGGAGAAAGGGGGATCGTCTGTTATTCCCCTTATTTAAGCGTATGAGATATCCTTTTTTTGTGGTTGGTTTAGTGCTGTCGTCTTCTATCGCGCAAGCCAGCGTGGTGGTTGGCGGTACGCGCCTTGTCTTTGATGGTACGAAGAATAACGCCGTTATTAGCGTTGAGAATAAAGATCAGAACAGCAATATCGTGCAGTCCTGGCTCTCTGTGGTTGATGCTGCTTCACCAGCAAAAGATGCATTTATTATTACACCACCGCTATTTCGTCTTAAAGCCAGAGAAAAAGGATTTGTGCGTATTGTCCGTTCAGGAAAGATGTTACCAGACGACCGCGAATCCATGTTTTGGCTAAATATTAAAGGGATCCCGGCGACGGAATATATTCCTGATAAAAATGTCGTGCAGTTTGCTATCAACTCGAAAATAAAATTAATTTACCGGCCTGCCGCGTTAAAAGGTAATACACCAGAAAGCTATGCCGACAAATTACAATGGGGTAAAGAAGGAGCGACCCTAACGGTAAAAAATAGTTCACCAGTGTATATGAATTTCTCGCAGGTTAGTCTTAACGGTAAAAATATTTCTGGTGCATGGTTTGCAGCCCCGTTTTCGACTTTAAAAATACCCGTCAGGAGTAACCTGTCCTCGGCAGGAAAAAAAGAAATCACATGGAGCGTGATTAATGATTATGGTATGTCAGGGAAGAAATATACCGCTCTTATTCAGTAGGATTGAGCCGCTATTTCCAACTAAAAGTCTCTGCGTCGCTATTTTTCTGTGCCTGAGTACCCTACCTACTTGCGCTGAGGCCGGCGAATATTTCAACCCAAACCTACTCGAAGTCACCGCTAATAGTGCGACTTCAGTTGATCTGTCTTATTTTTCGCAAGATGGCGTACCGCCGGGTACTTATTACCTGGATGTTTTCATCAATGATAAGTATGTCGGTTCTGAATCGCTCCTGTTTCAGGTAAATAACCCTGACGCTGGTGCAAACGCAACGGTGACTCCCTGTCTTTCTACGGAGTTTCTTCATTCATGGCTCATCAATACCGCCGCCTATCCGAAGCTGTTCGAGGCAGGAAAAACCTGTGCTCAGCTGTCGGCGATCCCGGGCGTGACGTTTACGGTTTCACTTGCCCAACAGCGGATAGATTTTACCGTCCCACAAGCCGCCATGCTGAACCGCCCCAGGGACTATGTGCCGGAGAGCCAGTGGCAGCAGGGGATTAACGCCGGTATTCTCAACTACAGCATTTCCGGGCAGCGCAATACCCCGCGACATAACGGCGCGACTATCGACAGCCAGTTTATCAGCCTGCAGCCTGGCGTGAACCTGGGGCCGTGGCGCCTGCGCAACTACAGCACCTATAGCCACAGCGACAATAGCAGTCGCTGGGAGTCGGTATACTCCTATATCACCCGCGATATCCAAACCCTGCGCAGTCAACTGGTGGTGGGCAACACCTATACGTCGTCCGGCATCTTCGACAGCATGAGCTTTACCGGCCTACAGCTCAGCTCAGATAAAGAGATGCTGCCGGATAGCCTTCACGGGTTTGCGCCGACGATCAAGGGTATTGCGCGTACCACCGCTGAGGTCTCGGTCTATCAGAATGGCTATAGCATTTATAAAACCACCGTTGCACCCGGCGCCTTTGAAATAAAAGATCTTTACGCCACCGGCAGCGCCGGCGATCTGTACGTCAGCATTAAAGAGTCTGACGGCAGCGAGCAAAACTTTGTGGTGCCATTCGCCTCGCTGGCGATCCTGCAGCGCGAGGGCCAGCTGGACTATGCGCTGAGCAGTGGCAGAACGCGCTCAGGTAGCTCCGACGATAAAGAATATAACTTTATTCAGTCCTCTCTGGTTTATGGCGTGACCAGCAACGTTACTCTTTATAGCGGCTTTCAGCAGGCGGAAGATAAATACACCAACTTGCTGTTAGGCGCCGGTTTTAATCTTGGGACTATCGGCGCCCTCTCATTTGATGGTTCTCAGTCATGGGCTGATGTCAACGCCAACGCCGCGGCCACATCGACCAGTAAAGAACAGGGGCAATCTTATCGCGTCCGCTTTAGCAAAAGTTTTCTCCAGACCGGGACCAACTTTTCCGTGGCCGGTTATCGCTATTCCACCGCGGGATACTATTCGTTTCAGGATTTTGTCGATAACGCTTCCACTCAGTATGACTGCTGTACCAGCAACGGCAGAACGAAAGGCCGTTTTGACGCCTCGGTGTCACAGACGCTGTTTGGCTATGGCTCACTTTCGCTGTCGCTGATCAATGAAACCTACTGGGACAACTCGCGCATGGCGTCGGTCGGGGTGGGCTATAGCGGAGCAATCGGCAAAGCCTCCTACTTTATTAACTATTCCTATAACCGCAACGTGCAGAACACCGATGACAGCGGTCATAACCGGCCGGCCAGCGATACGGTCGTCTCCCTGACGTTAAGCATTCCGCTGGGAGACTCACTCTCCGCGAATTACACCATGAACCATGGCCGCCATAACGACACCACGCACAGCGTGGGACTTAACGGTTCAGCGTTCGAGGATCGCTCCCTGAACTGGAGCGTGCTGGAAGGGTACAACACCCAGGATAAGAGCACTTCCGGCAACCTCAGCGTCAACTACCAGGGGGCAAAAGGCGACGTGGCGGGCGGCTATGGCTACGACCGCTACAGCAATCACTACAACTATTCGCTGCGCGGCGGCATGGTCGCCCATTCAGGTGGGCTCACGCTGTCACGCTTTCTGGGGGAGAGTTCGGCGCTGGTCGAGACCCCCGGCGTCAGCGATGTGACGGTGCGCGGCCAGACAAACGTGACGACGGATGCCACCGGATATGCCGTGGTGCCCTACGTCCGTCCATACCATCGTAATAGCCTGGCGCTGGATGAACAGGAAATCCCCGGCGCTGAAGTGGATAACGTTGCCAGAACGGTGGTACCGACGCGCAACGCGATCGTCAAAGTGCAGTATGACACGCGAATTGGCTATAAGGCGATGCTCATACTGCGCACCCGCAGCGGGGTGGTGCCCTTCGGCGCGCTGGTGACCCTCGATAACGCCCGGCCTAACACCAGCGTCTCGCGCAGCAATATCGTTGGCGATGAGGGGCAGGTTTACCTGACGGGGTTGCAGAAAAAAGGCCAGCTGCTAGCACGCTGGGGGGACAAAAGCAGTGAGCAGTGCACCGCTCATTATGATTTCTCCAGCACCACGCTGAGCGACAATATTCAGTTTTATCAGGCCATCTGCCGATAATGGCCGTACGTTCGCAACAGGAAAAAAGGGCTGATATGAGCATTAAAGACTGCGGAGCAGGGGGCTGTGTACTGGCTAGCCTTTTACTGCTCTCCGCTCCCGGGTTGGCTTACGAGAGCAACAGCACGGTCAATTTTAAGGTTACGGGCACGATCGAAGCGCCCTCCTGTGAGGTGGCCGTGGAGCCGTCGAATCGTATTGATTTAGGCACCGTTCCCTATCAGACGTTCTCCGGAAAAGCGGGATCGAGCAGCGCCAGCGTGCCGGTTAAGCTGCTCTTTTCCAACTGTTCCGCCTATGCGTCGGCAGTGACGATCACATTCAGTGGGGCTGGTTTCGATGAAACCCATACTTCGATCTATAAAAACTATATGACAGGCAATAGCGGGGCCACCGGCGTTGGTTTGCAACTGCTCAGCATGGCCGACCAGCAGCCGCTGGGCCCCGATAACCAGTATCTCTTCACCTTTGATAGCGAAGCGGACATCCACACGTTCACCATGGCGGCACGGATGTACTCACCTTATGGCCAGGTGAGTCCCGGCATTGTCGGTTTTACCGCCACGTTTGATGTGGCTTATAAATAATGATTTCGACAGGGAAGTTTATGAAAAAGCTTATTTTATTTTTCATTGTGGTGCTGATCCCCTCCTACAGCTGGGCGTTATGTGAGGGGAAAAATTATGGCGATATCTCGATGACTAACCTGCCGGAAAAAATACTGATCAACGCCGGAAATTATACCGCGGGTACGGTGCTGTACGATTCCGGGAAAATGAATCACGCGCAAACGTTTATGCTCAATTGCCAGGGGCAAATTTACGCGGTGTTTGCCTGGTCTTCGAGCAATGCCGGGGCGTTGGTCGGCGATAACATCTATACCACCTCGGTGCAGGGGATCGGGATACGCGTTAAAGTGTGGCTTAATATCAGTGGTGAATATGAGAACGATACAAATGATTTCACTCCCGACTCGCAGGTGCATTATATCGGCGATGCCAACTTTAAACTCGGTGAGCCTAATGGCTTTTTAGATTACTTCGCTTCCACACATTACACCCCGGCGTATCAGCTGCAGCTGGTAGCGACTGGCGGCGCGATTGCCAGCAATAGTACATTATCCTTTAACGACCCGGTGGCGACGGTATCGGCAAAGGATAAGTCAGGCTCGGTAGCGATTTCCCAACTGCATATCAGCGGAACCACCAGCATCCAGATGATCCCGATGGGGTGCGATGTCAGTAGCAATAATCTTAGTTTTGCCATGGGCAGCATCAATACCGGCGAGTTTAATAGCGCGACGAAGGTAGGATCAGCGCGGCAGTCCATGAATCTCTTTTGCGAGCCGGGAACCAATGTTTCGATGCGGGTGGTGGCGGCGGAAGCGAGTGGGAATAATCCTGATAACACCGTAATGGCCTTAACGGCAGAAGAGAATGTTGCCACCGGGGTGGGGGTCCAGTTGAATCTGGATGGCGAAGCGCTGCCGCTGAATACCGACATCAGCCTCTATACCTCGAGCCGTACGACGGTAACGAACGACGGCGCAGATGCCAGCTATAGCTATTTCACCCATCCCGACAGTCCTGGCGGGGCAGCCGCTCAGCAGTCGCTCGCTTTTTCCACAAACTATTATAAGACGGGAAATATAGTGACAGCAGGTTCAGCAAACGCAGCAGGGGTGATCACCTTCACCTACAACTGACGGGGGCAGAATAAGCCCCTTCCCCGGACGATGCCGGGGAAGGGGGAGAAGCTTAATGCGCCTGGCCGCGTTCGATACCGATGCCGGTTTGTGAACGGATAAACTGGGCGCGGAACTGCTCGCGCTCGCGCATCCCTTCCGGTGAGTTATCGGTTGCGGAGAAGACCCAGATACCGATGAACGCGATAGCGATGGAGAACAGCGCCGGATATTCATACGGGAACAGCGCTTTCTCATGACCGAGGATCTGCACCCAAATGGTCGGGCCGAGGATCATCAGAATCACCGCTGTCAGCAGACCCAGCCAGCCGCCGATCATCGCCCCGCGGGTGGTCAGCTTCGACCAGTACATCGACAGCAGGATAATCGGGAAGTTACAGCTGGCGGCAATAGAGAACGCCAGGCCGACCATGAAAGCGATATTCTGATTTTCGAACAGGATGCCCAGCAGAATGGCCACCACGCCGAGGATCAGCACCGTAATTTTGGAGACCTTCAGCTCCTGACGCTCGGTCGCCCCTTTACGGAAGACGTTGGCGTACAGGTCGTGCGACACCGCCGAGGCACCCGCCAGCGTCAAGCCAGCGACCACCGCCAGAATAGTGGCGAAGGCGACCGCGGAGATAAAGCCGAGGAACAGGTTGCCGCCCACCGCATCCGCCAGATGCACCGCCGCCATATTATTGCCGCCGATAAGCTGCCCGGCCGCGTCTTTGAACACTGGGTTCGCGCCGACCAGCATGATGGCGCCGAAGCCGATGATAAAGGTCAGAATATAGAAGTAGCCCATAAAACCGGTGGCGTAGAACACGCTTTTACGCGCTTCTTTGGCGTCGCTCACGGTAAAGAAACGCATCAGGATATGCGGCAGGCCGGCGGTACCAAACATCAGACCGAGGCCAAGGGAGAGCGCGGATATCGGATCTTTCACCAGCCCGCCTGGGCTCATAATCGCCGCGCCTTTCGGGTGGACGGCCATCGCTTCGGTAAACAGATTATTGAAGCTGAAGCCGACGTGCTTCATCACCATAAAGGCCATAAAGCTGGCGCCGAACAGCAGCAGAACCGCTTTGATAATCTGCACCCAGGTGGTCGCCAGCATGCCGCCGAACAGGACATAGAGCACCATCAGGACGCCCACCAGCACCACCGCAACGTGATAGTTAAGGCCGAACAGCAGCTGGATCAGCTTGCCGGCGCCAACCATTTGGGCGATCAGATAGAGGGCCACCACCACCAGCGAGCCGCAGGCGGAGAGGGTGCGGATCGGTCCCTGTTTGAGACGATAGGACGCCACGTCGGCAAAGGTGTAGCGGCCAAGGTTGCGCAGACGTTCGGCAATCAGAAACAGGATAATCGGCCAGCCGACAAGGAAGCCCAGCGAGTAGATCAGACCGTCGTAACCGGAGGTATACACCAGCGCGGAGATACCAAGGAACGACGCTGCCGACATAAAGTCGCCGGCAATCGCCAGCCCGTTCTGGAAACCGGTGATATTGCCGCCGGCGGTGTAGTAATCGCTGCGCGAACGCACCCGTTTTGACGCCCAGTAAGTGATGTACAGGGTCAGGGCGACGAAAATCAGGAACATGACAATCGCTTGCCAGTTGGTCGGCTGGCGCTGTACCGCGCCGGTAATGGCGTCTGCGGCCTGAACGCCGAGGGGCAGCAGCGTAGCGGCGAGCGCCGTCAGGACTCTCTTGATCATGCTTTTACCTCGTTGAGAACGCTCTTAGTCAAACGGTCAAATTCACCGTTGGCCCGCCAGACATAAATACCGGTGAGAACAAACGAAATGACGATCACCCCGATGCCCAGCGGGATCCCGCGGGTGACGCTGGTCCCGGCGTGCAGCGGCGTGCCGAGCCAGCCTGGCGCGAAGGCGATAAGCAGAATAAAGCCCACATAGATCACTAACATAATCACTGACAGAATGGCGGCAAACCGTTGCCGTGATGCTACCAGCTCCCTGAAATGCGCACTATTTTCTATCCGCTGACAAAGTTGTTCATTCATCTTAGCGTCTCCAGAGGTCTCCCTTTCGTCATCCACGCAGCGGACGCTGGCGACAGCAACCCCTCCGGCGTTAAAGGCCGGGATACGGTTCGCTGACGGCGTTCCTGCGAGTGAAATCCTGGGGGAGGGACTTATTTTTATCCTCTCCCCGGTGGGGGAGAGGGTGTAGGGAATCGGTCCTTACTTAAGAAGGCATGGTAATGGCCTGCTTCTCTTCGAGCAGTTTTTCCACTACGCCAGGATCGGCGAGAGTCGAGGTATCGCCGAGGTTGCTGGTGTCGCCCGCGGCGATCTTGCGCAGAATGCGGCGCATGATTTTGCCCGAGCGGGTTTTTGGCAACGAATCGGTCCAGTGCAGAACATCCGGCGTCGCCAGCGGGCCAATCTCTTTACGCACCCAGTTACGTACTTCCGCATACAGCTCCGGCGTCGGTTCTTCACCGTGATTGAGCGTCACGTAGGCGTAGATAGCCTGGCCCTTGATGTTGTGCGGAATACCGACCACTGCCGCTTCGGCGATTTTCGGGTGCGACACCAGCGCCGATTCGATCTCGGCAGTACCCAGACGGTGGCCGGAGACGTTCAGTACGTCATCCACGCGGCCGGTGATCCAGTAATAGCCATCTTCATCTCGGCGCGCGCCGTCGCCGCTAAAGTACATATTTTTGAAGGTGGAGAAGTAGGTTTGCTCAAAGCGCTCATGATCCCCGAACAGGGTACGCGCCTGGCCGGGCCAGGAGTCGGCGATGGCAAGATTGCCCTCGGTGGCGCCATCCAGCGGCAGCCCTTCGTTATCCACCAGCACCGGCTGAACGCCGAAGAACGGGCGGGTAGCGGAGCCAGCCTTCAGCTCAATCGCCCCCGGCAGCGGGGTGATCATAAAGCCGCCGGTTTCGGTCTGCCACCAGGTGTCCATCACCGGGCACTTCTCGTTACCGATCTTCTTCCAGTACCACTCCCAGGCTTCCGGGTTAATGGGTTCGCCGACCGAGCCGAGAATGCGCAGCGAGGAGCGGTCTGTGCCTTCGATAGCCTTGTCGCCTTCCGCCATCAGGGCACGGATCGCCGTCGGAGCGGTATACAGAATGCTGACCTTATGCTTATCGACGACCTGGCACATACGCGCCGGGGTTGGCCAGTTCGGCACCCCTTCGAACATCAGAGTGGTGGCGCCGCAGGCCAGCGGGCCGTACAGCAGATAGCTGTGGCCGGTGACCCAGCCGACATCGGCGGTGCACCAGTAAATATCGCCCGGGTGGTAATCGAAAACGTATTTAAAGGTGGTGGCCGCGTAGACCAGATAGCCGCCGGTGGTGTGCAACACCCCTTTCGGTTTACCGGTGGAGCCAGAGGTATAGAGGATGAACAGCGGATCTTCGGCGTTCATCTCGACGGGGCGGTGTTCGGCGCTGGCGTTCGCCATCAGATCGCTCCACCACAGATCGCGGCCTTCCTGCCAGTCGATTTTACCGCCGGTACGTTTCAGGACCACGACGTGTTCAATGCTGTTTACGTTCGGGTTTTTCAGCGCGTCATCGACGTTTTTCTTCAGCGGGATGGCGCGACCGGCGCGCAGCCCTTCATCCGCGGTGATCACCAGGCGCGAGCTGGAGTCGATAATGCGTCCGGCCACTGCCTCCGGCGAGAAGCCACCGAAAATCACCGAGTGGATGGCGCCGATGCGGGCGCAGGCCAGCATCGCCACCGCGGCTTCCGGCACCATCGGCATATAGATGGCGACCACGTCGCCTTTTTTAATCCCGAGGCCGAGCAGCACATTGGCGAAGCGGCACACGTCCGCATGCAGTTCACGGTAGGTGATGTGCTTGCTCTGGCTGGCGTCGTCGCCTTCCCAGATGATGGCGGTTTGATCGCCGCGCTCGGCGAGGTGGCGGTCGAGGCAGTTGGCGGCGAGGTTCAGGGTGCCGTCTTCATACCATTTGATGGAAATGTTACCTGGCGCGAAGGAGGTATTCTTCACGCGGGTGTAGGGGCGCATCCAGTCAAGGATTTTCCCCTGCTCGCCCCAGAATGTATCAGGGTCGGTTATAGATTGTTGATACTGCGCCTTGTACTGATCCGGGTTAATCAGGCAACGTTCCGCAATGTTAGCGGGAATAGGGTGTTTGTGTATTTGGCTCATGGCTTTTTTTCTCCTTTGAACTTGTTAAATATATGTCAAACAAACGTTAAGAGTAGGGGTTTTGACAGCTTTGTTTGTTAATTGGGGGGCAGATCACGCAATGATTCAACTGAGTGAAATTTCGTCAAATGAAACTTTGAAGTGAAATAATTACGCAAATGAATTTATAGAAATGGATGGTGTGAAATATTTTTTATTACAAATACTTATGCAAGGTAACTGGGGGAAATTCGCTGCTTTATGCAGAAAAGCAGAGGAAAGCCCTGTTCTTAAAGGCTTGCGCAGCATGCCGTGCAAATGATACTGATATTGCGCGTTAAATAACCCCACAAAGCAACGCAACACAATTCATACCCCCTGCAGTGGGTACCATGACGAAAAGGAATGGTGCCTTTCATTGAGGAAGTCAGTAGTGAAGAAAACAAAAAAAGTCAGTCTGGCCTGGCAAATTTTGCTAGCCCTGGTGCTGGGTATCCTTCTGGGCAGTTATCTGCATTACCACGCCGAAAGTCGCGATTGGTTGATTAGCAATTTGCTGACACCGGCGGGCGATATCTTTATCCATCTGATTAAAATGATCGTGGTCCCGATTGTTATTTCGACCCTGGTGGTCGGGATTGCCGGCGTGGGCGATGCCAAACAGTTAGGCCGGATCGGCGCCAAAACGATTATCTATTTCGAAGTGATCACCACGGTGGCGATCGTGCTGGGTATCACCCTGGCCAACGTCTTTCAGCCGGGAACAGGCATTGATATGTCGCAGCTGGCGGCGGTTGATATTTCGAAATACCAGAATACCACCGCTGAGGTGCAGAGCCATGCGCATGGCCTGATGGGCACCATCCTGTCGCTGGTGCCAACCAACATCGTGGCGTCGATGGCGAAAGGCGATATGCTGCCGATTATTTTCTTCTCGGTGCTGTTTGGTCTGGGGCTCTCCTCGCTGCCGGCGACGCACCGTGAACCGCTGGTGACGGTCTTCCGCTCCATCTCCGAAACCATGTTCAAAGTCACCCATATGGTGATGCGCTATGCGCCGATCGGGGTGTTCGCCCTGATTTCAGTGACCGTCGCCACCTTCGGGTTCGCCTCGCTGTGGCCGTTGGCCAAGCTGGTGCTGCTGGTTTACTTCGCGATCCTGTTTTTCGCGCTGGTGGTGCTGGGGATTGTCGCCCGCCTGTGCGGCCTGAGCATCTGGATCCTGATCCGCATCCTAAAAGATGAGCTGATTCTGGCTTACTCCACCGCCAGCTCCGAGAGTGTGCTGCCGCGAATTATCGAGAAAATGGAAGCCTATGGAGCGCCGGCGTCGATCACCAGCTTCGTGGTGCCGACCGGCTACTCCTTTAACCTCGATGGCTCAACGCTGTATCAGAGCATTGCGGCGATCTTTATCGCCCAGCTCTACGGCATCGACCTCTCCATCTGGCAGGAGATCACCCTGGTGCTGACCCTGATGGTGACCTCGAAGGGGATCGCTGGCGTGCCGGGCGTCTCCTTTGTCGTGCTGCTGGCCACCCTGGGCAGCGTCGGGATCCCGCTGGAAGGTCTCGCCTTTATCGCCGGCGTTGACCGTATCCTCGACATGGCGCGTACCGCGCTGAACGTGGTGGGCAATGCGCTGGCGGTGCTGGTTATCGCCAAGTGGGAGCATAAGTTCGACCGTAAAAAAGCGCTGGCGTATGAACGCGAAGTGCTGGGCAAGTTTGATAAAACCGCCCAATAAAACACAAAGCCCGGCGCGAGTGCCGGGCTTTTTCTTATCCTTTACTGATCCTGTCAAACTCTTCGCAGCCGGTATCAAATCCCTCAAGACAGCTAACGTTCAGCCAGTGCAGCGCCTTCTGCTTATTCGGTTCGATAAAGCCTTTTTCCCCCTGCTGGAACATCATCCCGGCCCAGTATTCGGCATAGCCGGTCCGCGAGAGCGCTGAGCTGCCTTTGAAGTATTCGCTCGCTTTCACATCATCTTCCGGGCCGTGCACACCGCTGGCGTAGATCAGCCCGAGCAGCATCTGGGCGTCTACCGCCGCATCGCTTTCGCTGTCCTGGGCGGCATCCTGCAGGAGCGTGATGGCGTGCGCCACGTCGGTGGGACCGGCCTGACGGTTCACCAGCACCCGCGCGAGGACGATTTCCCCGGATTTACTGCCGGCCTTAACGGCTTTTTCCGCCAGCTGGCGGGCCTGCGGATAGTCCGCCTGCTGCGGATTGCGAATTTTGAGCTGCGCCAGCAGGGCCAGCGCGTCACCATCGCCTTGCGCCGCTGCTTTCTGGGCCCAGAATTCGGCTTTCTGATAATCGCCGGAGCTGACCCAGGTATCCGCAAGGTAATATTGCGCGCGACGATCGCCGGCTTCCGCCTGCTGTTGATACTGACTGCCGGGTTCGGTGGCCACCGCTGCGCCGCTGGTGAAAACCAGTAAAAATAAAAAGAGGTATTTCATTTGTATTTATTATCAGCAAGGAACATAGCGCGCAGTATAAAGGGAGGCGAAAAAGAAGAAAATGGCGGGAATTAGCGGGGTGAATACCCGGATAGCGGCGCGTAGCGCCTTATCCGGGCTACGGTTCGGTATTCGGTTGGTAGCCCCGGTAAGCGTAAGCGCCACCGGGGAGGGTTCCCGGATATCGGGTATGGCCGTCGAACCTTAACCCATCGCGCTTTCGCGCAGGCGGGATTTCAGCTTGTTGTACTCGTCGATCACGTACTGTTCCGCCGCGCGCTGATCGGCAATCCGCTCAACGTTGACCGCGCAGTACTTGTACTCCGGCGTTTTGGTTATTGGGCTCAGGTTCTCCGACACCAGCTCGTTACAGGCGCCAATCCACCACTGGTAGGTCATATACACCGCGCCTTTATTCGGCCGGTCGCTGACCTGCGCGCGGGTGATGATCCGACCCTTGCGCGAATTCACCCACACCAGCGCTTCATCCTCAATGCCTAACCGTTCGGCGTCGGCGGTGTTGATTTGCGCATAGCCAGGCTCATCCGCCAGCGCCGCCAGCGCCGCGCAGTTACCGGTCATTGAACGGCACGAGTAGTGGCCGACTTCGCGCACCGTCGACAGCACCATCGGGTACTCGTCGGTGAGCTTATCGATCGGCGCGACCCAGTCGCAGGTGAAGAACTGCGCCAGCCCGTTCGGGGTATCGAACTTCTCTTTAAACAGATACGACGTCCCCTGATCGGCGTCGGACTCATCGCGGCACGGCCACATCACATAGCCGAGCTCACCCATTTTCTCGTAGGTGGCGCCGTAGAAGTCCGGGCACAAATGCCGCAACTCGTCCCAGATCTCCTGGGTGTTGTTGTAGTGCATCGGATAACCCATCCGGGTAGCGATTTCGCTGATGATCTGCCAGTCGGTTTTCAGATCCCACTTCGGCTCCACGGCTTTAAAGAAGCGCTGGAAGCCGCGGTCCGCTGCGGTGTACACGCCTTCGTGCTCGCCCCACGACGTGGACGGCAGGATGACGTCGGCCGCGGAGGCGGTTTTGGTCATGAAAATGTCCTGGACGATCACCAGTTCCAGATCGTCGAACGCTTTGCGCACCGCTGACAGTTCAGCATCGGTCTGCAGCGGATCTTCACCCATAATGTACGCCGCCCGCACTTCACCGTGCGCCGCGCGGTGCGGCAGCTCGCTGATGCGATAGCCGGTATGCGCCGGCAGGCTGTCGACGCCCCAGGCTTTGGCGAACTTCTCGCGGTTTTCCGGGAACTTAACGTACTGGTAGCCTGGATAGGTATCCGGCAGCGCACCCATATCGCAGGCGCCCTGGACGTTGTTCTGGCCACGCACCGGGTTGACGCCGACGCTCGGTTTGCCGAGGTTGCCGGTGAGGATCGCCAGGCTGGTCAGGGAACGCACGGTCTCCACGCCCTGGTAGAACTGGGTAACGCCCATGCCCCACAGAATGGCGGCGGATTTGGCGCTGGCGTACATCCGGGCGCAGGCGCGGATCTCCTGGGCGCTGACCCCGGTGATCTCCTCCACCGACTCCGGCGTGTAGCCTTCAACGATTTTGCGATACTCCTCGAAGCCTTCGGAACGGCTGGCGACGAAGGATTTATCGTACAGATCCTCTTCAATAATCACGTGGCCAATCGCGTTGAGCAGCGCGATATTCGAGCCGTTCTTCAGCGCAATGTGCATATCGGCGATGCGCGCGGTTTCAATTTTGCGCGGGTCGCAGACGATAATTTTCGCCCCGTTGCGTTTAGCGTTAATGACGTGATTCGCCACGATAGGGTGGGAATCCGCCGGGTTGTAGCCGAAGATAAACACCAGATCGGTGTTATCAATCTCTGTGATGGCATTACTCATGGCGCCGTTACCGACCGACTGGTGCAGACCTGCAACCGAAGGGCCGTGTCAGACGCGAGCGCAGCAGTCGACGTTATTGGTACCAATAACGGCGCGCGCGAATTTTTGCATCACATAGTTGGTTTCATTACCGGTGCCGCGGGAGGAGCCGGTGGTTTGGATCGCATCCGGGCCATATTTGGCTTTAATGGCGCTGAGGCGAGTGGCGACGTAATCCAGCGCCTCATCCCAGGAGACAGCTTCCAGCTTGCCGCCGCGTTGACGACGGATCATGGGGGTTTTCAGGCGCGGCGTCAGGATCTGGGTATCGTTAATAAAGTCCCAGCCATAATAGCCTTTCAGGCACAGGGTTCCCTGGTTGGTTTTCCCCTGCGCCGCTTCAGCCCGAACGATTTTGCCGTTATCGACCACCAGATTGATTTTGCAACCTGATGCGCAATACGGGCAAACCGTGACGACTTTTTTCATCGGTCTTGCTCCAGTTATTCAATGGGCGCGTTTGCGCTATCGCGCCGTCACTATGCATCTTCTATGCCATATTTTCATTGTGGGTATTCCTTGATGATACGCGGCTTTTTTGGGCGAAATGCTGACGAAAAACAGCCTGTCGACAGATTTGACGTGTCGATACCCTGGAGATGTGACGGCGCTTGAAAAAATGTCACCGGGAGAGGAATTTGTCGGCGCAGCCTTGCAGAATCGATCAGACTGACACTAACTCCCCGCGGGCAGAGGCAAAGATGAAACCGGTCATTTTAGTGGTCGATGACGACATAGCGATGGGCGAGCTGCTCAGAGATGTGCTCGGCGCGCACGCGTTTGAGGTGCTGGTCTGCCAGACCGGCGGCGACGCGCTGGCGACGGTGGCGCAGCGGGCGGACATCGCGCTGGTTTTGCTGGATATGATCCTGCCGGATACCAATGGCCTGCAGGTGCTTCAGCAGCTGCAGCGCACCCGGCCGGAGCTGCCGGTGGTGATGCTCTCCGGCCTGGGCAGTGAGTCCGATGTGGTGGTGGGCCTGGAGATGGGCGCCGATGATTACATCGCCAAACCGTTCAGTTCGCGGGTGGTGGTCGCCCGGGTGAAGGCGGTGCTGCGGCGCAGCGGGGCGCTGGCCAGCGAGGCGCCGGGCGTCGCCGCCGGCCTGACGTTCAACGGCTGGCGGCTGGATACCACCCGCTGTGAGCTGTATAACCCGCAGCAGCAGGCGATCCCGCTGACCCAGGGAGAATACGGTTTGCTGCTGGCGCTGGCGCAGAACGCCCGCCGGGTACTGAACCGCGAACAGTTGCTGGCGCTGACCCATACCGAAAGCACCGAGGTGTTCGACCGCACCATCGATGTGCTGATCATGCGCCTGCGGCGCAAAATCGAGCTGAACCCGCATCAGCCGACGCTGATTAAAACGCTGCGCGGCCTGGGCTATGTCTTTTCCGCCGACGTGACCCACAGCGAGAAGGCGGCATAGTGCGGGAAGCTGTCTAACCGGCCTGGCCATTGCTGGGGGAGTCAACCCTTCTAATTATTTTGCAACTGAATAAACGTCTGTAGCTCAGTGAGCGTTTTGGCGCCGTCGATCGCATTGGCAGCCTGCAGGCTGGCGCGGGCGCAGGCGTGGGCCAGCTGCAGACTGTCGGTTAACGGCCAGCGTTCGTGGCTGCCGTACAGCAGGCCGGCGCAGAAGGCATCCCCGGCGCCGACGCTGCCGACAATCTCCTCCGGCGGCAGCCGCCATGACGGCACCCAGCGCCCGGCTTCGGTACGTGAGACGCCCCATGCCCCCTCCGGGCAGTGGATCACCACCCGTTGGCGCACGCCGGCGTCAAGCAATGCGCTGGCGGCGCTGGCGATATTGGCGACGTGCGGCTCGCCGTTGGGTAGCCGAATCTCCAGCCCGCTAAACTCGCTGGCTTCCAGTTCATTGATGGTCAGGTAGTCAAGATGCGCCAGCGCCGGCAGGACCAGCGGGCGGTAGCGCGGGTCGCCCTTGCGCGACACCAGATCGAGGGAAACCTCATAGCCTCGCTCGCGCATCTGCGCCAGCAGTCGCGCGCTGCGGGTGCCGTACACTTCGTCGGGGCGATCGAGACTCTCAAGCAGCAGCAGATAGCCGAGATGGAAAATTTTCAGCGGCGCATCCAGCGGCTCAAAGGCCGGAAGGTCAAGCAGGCGGTTGGCGCCGGGGGAGTGAAAAAAGGTACGCTGACCGTCAGCGTCGGTCATCACCTGAGTCATCGAGGTGGGGGCAGAGCTGGTGCGCTGCACGAGCTGGCGATTGATATGGTACTGATCGAGCATGGCGGTAATGTAGTCGCCATCGTTATCCTCGCCAATCAGGCCGACCGCCTGCAGCGGCAGGCCGGCGTGCATTTTGGCCAGGGTCAGCAGGACGTTCAGCGGCGCGCCGCCGGTGGCGCGTTCGCTATGCATAATCTCCACCAGCCAGCCGCGCTCCGGCCACTGTCTGATCTGGTGGACATGATCGACCAGCATGTTGCCTGCGGCAATAATGCCTTTACGTTCCATGATCGCTACTCCGCGCCGTCATACTTGTTAAGCGTAGCGCACAATCGGCGGAACGATCGTGCGCCCGGTTGCGCTTATTTCACGGTCCAGCCTTTGTAAGAGCTGACGTTGTTTTTGTCGATCATGGTCACCGGGATCAGCACCGGCGCGGTTGGGGCCGGTTTGCCCTGCAGGATGTTGTAGCCAATTTCCACCGCCTTCGCCGCCATCACCTGGGGATCCTGCGCCGGCGTTGCGACAAACAAGGAGTTCTTACGCTTCAGTGCCTCTTCGCCGTCCGGGCTGCCGTCGACGCCGACGATGAAGAACTCGCTGCGCTGCGCCTGTTTCGCTGCCAGATCGGCGCCAATCGCTGTCGGATCGTTGATCGCGAACACGCCGTCAATCTTCGGATTGGCCGCCAGCAGGGAGGTCATCACCTCCAGTCCGCCTTCCCGGCTGCCTTTGGCGTTCTGGTTGGAGGACAGAATTTTTATATCCGGGTGTTTTTTGAACTCCGTTTCGCAGCCTTCGACGCGGTTTTGTACGGCGGAGACCGGCGGCCCGTTGATGATCACCACGTTGCCTTTGTTGTTCAGACGATCGCTAATGTATTTACAGGCCAGCTCGCCCGCCTGGGTGTTATCGGAGGTGATGGTGGCGTCGGCCCCTTCGGCGGCAACGTCAACCGCCACCACCACGATCCCGGCCTCTTTGGCCCGTTTCACCGCCGGGCCAATGCCTTTCGAATCGGCGGCGTTGAGGATAATCATATCGACTTTGGCGGCGATAAAGTTATCGATCTGCGCCACCTGCTGGCCCAGATCGTAGCCGCTGGAGACCAGCGTCACTTTGACGTTATCCCCCGCCAGCTTGCGGGCTTCCAGCTCCGCGCCCTTGGTGATCTGCACAAAGAACGGGTTGGCAAGGTCGCCCACCGTCACGCCAATCGCTTTCAGCTCTTTGGCCGACGCAAAAGGGGAGGCGGCCAGCAGCGCGCCAGCACACAGCGCGGTGACTATCGGTTTTAAACGCATTCGCTTTTCCTCGCAGGTAAGATGGTGTTGTTATGCACTTTGATGATGTCGGGTACGGTATTTGTCGATCAGCACCGCAATGATGATCACCGCCCCTTTGATCACCAGTTGCCAGAAGTAGGAGACCCCCATCAGGGTCATACCGTTATTGAGGGTGGCGATAATCAGCGCCCCCACCAGCGTACCGGTGATGGTGCCGATCCCGCCGACGAAGCTGGTGCCGCCAAGAATGACCGCGGCGATGGCGTCCAGCTCGTAGCCGACCCCGAGGTTACCGTTGGCGCTGTACAGCCGGGAGGCGCTCATCACTCCGCCAAGGCCGGAGAGCAGGCCGCTCATGCCATAGACAAACAACAGCACCAGCCAGACTTTAATGCCGGTCAGCCGCGCCGCCTGCATGTTGCCGCCCACCGCGTAGATATGCACCCCAAGGGTGGTTCGGCGCAGGATAAACCAGCACACCGCGATAACCGCCAGGGCGATGACCACCAGCCACGGTACCGGGCCGAGGTAGTCATTGCCGATCCACTCGAAGCTGATATCGGAGTTGATCACCGTGGTGCCGTCGGCCAGCAGATAGGCGGCGCCGCGCAGCGCCGTATAGGTGCCGAGAGTGACAATAAACGGCGGTAGCCCGGCGAAGGCCACCAGCGCGCCGTTGAACAGGCCGAGCAGCAGGCCGAGCATCAGCGCCGCCGGAATCGACAGCAACGCCAGCTCCGGGATCAGCGAGACCACCATTGCCGCCACCGCGGTGGTGCCGAGAATGGAGCCGACGGAAAGGTCAATGCCGCCGGTGAGGATGATGAAGGTCATTCCCGCCGCCAGCACAATGTTGATCGAGGCCTGGCGGGTGATATTCAGCAGATTGCTTTCCGTGAAGAAGTTGGGGGCGATAAAGCCGAAGACGGCGACGATCAGGATGAGGATCGGCAGAATGCCGACGGTCTGCATCAGGTCGCCCATCAGCATTTTTTTCGCCGAAGCGGATTTCGCGACCGGCGCGGAGGTCTCTTTCGGTATGCTCATAGTTGCCCTGCCTTAAGGTGAGAATCGTTCACGCCGGTGGCCAGCGTCATGATCTGTTCCTGGCTGATATCGCCGGACTGCAGCTCGCCGGCGATAGTCCCTTCGCGCATCACATAGACCCGGTCGCTCATGCCCACCACTTCGGGCAGTTCGCTGGAGATCATCAGAATGGCGACGCCCTGGCGCGCCATGTCGTTCATGATGCGGTAAATCTCGCTTTTCGCGCCGACGTCGACGCCGCGGGTGGGTTCATCAAGGATCAGAATGCGCGGGCCAATCGCCACCCAGCGTGAAATCAATAATTTCTGCTGGTTGCCGCCGGACAGCCCGCCGGCGCGCACCTGGGCGTGCGGTACGCGGATGTTCAGCAGCTGGATGGCATCATCGGAGATGGTTTGCGCCTTCCGGCGGTTGAGCATTCCCCAGGTCGCGTCGCGCTCCAGCGTCGCCATGGTGATGTTTTCCTGGGCCGCCAGTTCGAGAAACAGGCCCTGCTCTTTGCGGTTTTCGGTCAGAAAGCCGATGCCATGGTCGATGGCTTCGCGCGGCGAGTGGATCACCACCGGCTCGCCGTCGATCTCGATCACCCCGCCGGTGGCTTTGCGCACGCCAAAGATCAGCTGCGCCAGTTCGGAGCGTCCGGCGCCGACCAGCCCGGCGAGGCCGACGATTTCGCCGGCATGCACCACCAGGCTGCTGGGCTTAACCTTACCGCCATCGGTCAGATCCTCGACCCGCAGGCGCGGCTGGCCGCGGGGAATATCGCGCTCTTTATTGAACAGATCGCTGAGCGGACGGCCGACCATCATGCGCACCAGCTCCGGTGCGTTGAGCTTGTCGCGCACCAGGCTGCCGACATACTGCCCGTCGCGCAGGACGCTGACCCGGTCGGAGAGCTCATACACTTCCGCCATGCGGTGGCTGATATAGATAATCGCCATCCCCTCATCGCGCAGGCGCAGGATGAGGTCGAACAGGCGCTGGGTTTCCCGCGAGGAGAGGGCGGCGGTGGGTTCATCCATCACCAGAATGCGGCTTTGACGGTGCAGGGCGCGGGCGATCTCCACTTGCTGCTGCTCGGCGATGGTCAGGGTCATCACCCGGTCGCTGGCCCTGAACTGGGCGCCGAGACGGTCGATCACCGCCTGCGCCTGGCTGAGCATGGCTTTGCGCTGCACCAGGCCACCGCGCGCCAGCTCGCTGCCGAGGAAGATGTTTTCCGCGACGGTCAGGTTCGGCGCCAGCTGCATCTCCTGGTAGATCAACGTGATCCCGGCGGCCAGCGCGTCCTTGGGGCCGCGGATCGTTTGCGGTTTCCCGTCGATCAGGATCTCGCCGCTGGTGGCGGTATAGGCGCCGGCGAGGATCTTCATCAGCGTGCTTTTTCCGGCGCCGTTTTCCCCCATCAGGGCATGGATCTCGCCGGGCCAGACCGTCAGGTCGACGCCCTTCAGCGCGTAGAATTTGCCAAAAGCTTTGGCGATATGGCGCATTTCCAGTACCGGGGTGGCGGTCATCACGGCGCTCCTGTCTGCGAGAACAATAGCAGCAGTCCACCACCGGAAAATAAATGCAGGATGTCAGAATCCATTCATATTTGTCATAGTGATAAATAGTTAACCGCGATCACAGTTACGCGGCGTCATTTTCTGCACCGTCACGCTTATCTGCCGACCGTTCCTTCACCGGAGTTGCTATGACCGCTCGCCGACACCCGTTTTTCACCAGCGCCCGTGGCCGCCTGCTCTCCTTTAATCTGCTGATGGTGGTCGTCACCCTGCTGGTGAGCGGCGTGGCGGTGTTCGGCTTTCACCACGCCAGCCAGCTGCAGGAGCAGGTGCAGCGCCAGACCCTCAACGATATGCGCGGCAGTATGGATCTGGCGCGGGACACGGCGAATGTCGCCACGGCCGCGGTGCGCCTGTCGCAGGTGGTGGGCGCGCTGGAGTACAAAAGCGAAGCGGAACGGCTGCTGGCGACGCAGCAGGCGCTGAAGCACTCGCTGGCCCAGCTGGCGGCGGCCCCGCTGGCGCAGCAGGAGCAGGCGCTGGTGGCCAGTATTATTCGCCGCAGCAACGCGCTGCAGCAGAGCGTGGCGGAGATGCTGGAGCGCGGCCAGCGCCGCCATCTGCAGCGCAATGCGCTGCTGAGTTCGCTTTACCAGAATCAGAGCAACCTGCGCCATCTCGCCGATCTTAACGATCGCGGCGGGGAGCGGGCGATCGATCCTCGCCGGCTGGCCGAGATGGACCGGCTGATCGTCGCCGCGATCCATACCGTCACGCCGCGGTCGATCGTCCTGCAGCTCGACCAGCTGCGCGGCGACCTGCCGGCCCATAGCGCCGATCCCGCGCTGGCGTTTGTTCTCCCCGACGTCACCCGGGAGCTGGCGAAGCTGGCCCCGCTGTCGGCCCAGCTGGAGGAGAGCGACCTGACGATCAGCTGGTACATGTACCACATCAAAGCGCTGGTCGCGCTGCTTAACGACGACATCAATCAGTACGTGACCCGGGTGGCGGAAGCCTCCGAACAGCGGGCGGCGCAGAGCCATCGGGAGCTGCGCTCCATCAGCATGTTTATTCTGCTTTCCGCGCTGCTGGCGCTGGCGATCACCGGCTGCGCCGGGTGGTACATCTACCGTAACCTGGGCTCTAACCTGACCGCTATCTCGCGGGCGATGTCGCGGCTGGCTCAGGGAGAGCCGAACGTCTCGGTGCCGGCCCTGCAGCGGCGCGACGAGCTGGGCGAACTGGCGCGCGCCTTTAACGTTTTCGCGCGCAATACGGCGTCGCTGGAGCACACCACCCGGCTGCTGAAAGAGAAGACCACCCAGATGGAGATCGATAGGATTAAGCGTCAGGAGCTGGAGGAGGCGCTGTTGCACAGCCAGAAGATGAAGGCCGTCGGCCAACTGACCGGAGGCCTGGCGCATGATTTTAACAACCTGCTGGCGGTGATCATCGGCAGCCTTGAGCTGGTGGAGCCGAATGCGCAGGATGCGCCACGCCTCACCAGGGCGCTGAAGGCGGCGGAACGCGGGGCGCTTCTGACCCAGCGGCTGCTGGCCTTTTCGCGTAAGCAGGCGCTGCATCCCCAGGCGGTGGCGATGGCGCCGTTGCTGGAGAACCTCAGCGAGCTAATGCGTCACTCCCTGCCGGCGACCTTGAGCCTGGAGATTGAGGCGCAGTCGCCGGCGTGGCCGGCATGGATAGACGTCGGCCAGCTGGAAAACGCCCTGATTAACCTGGTGATGAACGCCCGCGACGCCATGGCCGGGCGCGCGGGCGTCATTAAAATTCGTACCTGGAATCAGCGGGTCACCCGCAGCAGCGGCCAGCGGCAGGATATGGTGGCTCTGGAGGTGATCGATCACGGCTGCGGCATGTCGCAGGCGGTGAAAGCCCGGGTGTTTGAACCCTTCTTTACCACTAAAGCCACCGGCAGCGGCAGCGGCCTGGGGCTGTCGATGGTGTATGGCTTTGTGCGCCAGTCGGGCGGCCGGGTGGCGCTGGAGAGCGCGCCGGGGCAGGGGACGACGGTGCGGCTGCAGCTGCCGCGGGCGATGACCGAGGTAGAGAAGGCGGTGGCGCCGGTGGAAGACGAACCAATCCCGGCGGGAGAACGGCTGGCGCTGGTGCTGGAAGATGAAGAGGATGTTCGCCAGACGCTGTGCGAACAGCTGCATCAGCTGGGCTGGCTGACGCTGGAAACCGCCAGCGGGGAAGAGGCGCTGCAGCTGCTGGAGGCCTCGCCGGATATTGCCCTGTTGATTAGCGATCTGATGCTGCCCGGCGGGCTGAGCGGCGCCGATGTGATCCATACCGCGCGCCGCCGCTTTCCGGCGCTGCCGGTGCTGCTGATCAGCGGTCAGGATTTGCGCCCGGCGCAGAACCCGGCCCTGCCGGAGGTGGAGTGGCTGCGTAAGCCCTTTACCCGCGCTCAACTGGCGCAGGCGCTGAGTGCAGCGTACGCGAGGATTTGAGATTCCTCCGCTACCCGGGCGGCATGCCGATGATTAAGGTAGCGGCAGGACTCTGATGAGATTGGCCCCGATGAAACGTTACGCAATCGCACTGCTCTTTTGCACTCTGTCGCTGACCAGCCTGGCCGCCCGCGCCGATATTATCGATGACGCGATCGGCAATATTCAGCAAGCCATTAACGACGCCTATAACCCGGGTAGCAGTCGCTCTGATGACGACGACAGATACGATGACGATGGCCGGTATGATGACGGGCGCTATCAGGGAAGTCGCCAGCAGAGCCGTGACAGCCAGCGTCAGCATGACGATCGGCAACGCCAGCTGGACGATCGCCGCCGTCAGCTGGATGAACGCCAGCGCCAGCTCGATCGCGATCGCCGCCAGTTAGAAAGCGATCAGCGTCGTCTGGACGATGACTATTGATCGCCCCGCAGCAGACCGACGCCTAATCCAGCACGATTTCCATCCCGTCATAACCCGCTTCGAAACCTTCCGGTAGCGGGTTATCCATCATCCAGACGTCAAACTGATGGCTGATATGGGTGAGGATCACCCGCGGACAGCCTATCGCCTGGTTAAGGGCGCGAACGGTATTGAAATCGTTATGGTTACGCGGGGTCTGCGCCCGCGGCTCATGGCTGCAGTCGATGATCATCGCCTGCGGGCGGTTGCTGAGTAAAAACTTCAGCGTCTTGTCCGGCAGCCCGGCGGTATCCGAGAGCCAGGCTACCCGACTGTGGGCCGACTCCAGCAGATAACCGAAGGTGAGCTTCGAATGGTTGAGCGGCAGGGGCGTTACCCGCAGGCCCTGCAGCTCAAACACCACAAACGGCGTGACGGTATGGCTGAAGTCGAGCAGGCCGGGGTGCTTGAACAGATCGTCGCAGCCGGCGTCGTCCGGCGGGCCGTAGACCGGGATCGGCGCGCCCACGCCCCAGCGCAGCGGAAACAGCCCCTGCACATGATCCAGGTGATAGTGGGTTAGCAGCACCTGCTGAAAGCTGCCGGCGGGATGATGTTCCATCAGATCCGGTCTGCCGGCGTCCAGCAGCGTCACTGCGCTGTTGAACGTCACCACCCCGCTACAGGGGCGTCGGCGATGGCTTTCCTCGCGGCGGGCGCGGCGGCAGGCCGCGCAATCGCAGCCAAAGGCCGGCACCAGCTGAGCGCCGCCGGTGCCGGTTAAGCGGAGGGTCAGGCTCATCGTGTCACCTTTGGTTTATACCAGCGGATCCGCTTCGCGCACCGCGTGGCTGCGCAGCAGGCGGAAAAATTCATCGACCGATTGTCGGAGACTGCCGTCGTTATTCAGCGTCAGGCAATCGTCCGGCTTATAGCGCGCGGCGCGGTCCAGACGCTGGGCGATATCCACCGCATTTTCCCGGCCGCGCTGCTCCAGCCGCTGGCGCAGCACCGGCGGCGAGACGGCGAGACAGATCGGCACCAGCACCTCGCCGTAGCGTTCCCGCGCCAGCGCCAGATGGGCGCGGGAGCCATTGGCCACCACGTCGAAGCCGGCGTGCAGCCACAGGTCGATCTCCACGCCAATGCCATAGTAAGTATGGTTGGCGTGCCAGCTGAGGGCAAAGAGATGCTGCTCGGCGCGGGTAAAAAATTCATGTTCGCTGAGGGCGATATGGTTTTCGTTACCGGCGTTAAAGGGCCGGGTAATGTAACGATGCGCCACCAGCAGCTGCGGGTGCTCGCGCTGGCGCAGCGCCGCCAGCAGGCTGTCTTTCCCGGAGCCGGAGGGGCCCACCAGCCAGATCAGTTTTCCCGGCATTAAAAGACCCTCCTTCCCTGGCGCCAGACATGGTCGATGTGGACATGCTCGCCGCGACGGTGCGCCAGCACCAGGTCGGCGCGTTTCCCCTCGGCGATGACGCCGCGATCGTCAAGGCCCAGCGCCTGCGCCGGATGTTTGCTGACCAGACGGATCGCCTGCGCCAGGGTGAAGGCGTTATCCTCGGCGTCGGCGATGCGGAATGCGGCATCCAGCAGGCTGGCGGGATAGTAGTCGGAAGAGAGAATGTCGAGCAAACCGTGGTTCGCCAGCAGGTGGGCGGCGACGTTGCCGGAGTGGGAACCGCCGCGCACGATATTCGGCGCCCCCATCAGGACGTGCATCCCGTGCTGACGTGAAGCCTGCGCCGCGGCCAGGGTGGTGGGAAACTCGGCGATGACGCTACCCAGCTGGTGGGATTCAGCCACATGCGCCTCGGTGGCGTCGTCGTGGCTGGCGAGGGCGATACGGCGGGCGCGGCACATGGCGGCGATGGTCTGGCGATTGGGCTGCGACCAGGTGGCGGCCAGAGCCATCTGCTCGGCTTCAAAACGGTCCATTTCGTCATGCGTCAGATGATATTTTCCCTGATAGTAATCGCGGTACTTGCTGCGATCGGCGTACTGACGCTGGCCGGGCGAGTGGTCCATCAGAGAGACCATGCTCACCGACTCGCGGTCGATCAGCTTTTCAAACAGCGGCAGCGTGGTGTGATGCGGCAGCTCGCAGCGCAGGTGCAGGCGGTGCTCTGCGCGGTTAAGACCGCGCTTTTGCGTCTCTTCCACCGCATTGACCATCTTCTCCAGATTCTCAAGACGATCGCCGCCATCGCGCACGTCGCCAATCGCCACGGCGTCCAGCACGGTGGTGATGCCGCTGGCGACCATCATTGCGTCGTGGCTGCTCATCGCCGAGTGGGCCGGCCAGTCTACCTTCGGCCGCGGGGTAAAGAACTTGTCGAGGTTATCGGTATGCAGCTCGATAAGGCCCGGCAGCAGCCAGCCGCCTTCCCCATCCAGCGCCTGCGGCAGCCGGCTCTGGCTTTCAGCGAAGGCGAGAATGCGACCGTCCTGGACTTCCAGCGAACCGTGGACCACGTCATCGTCGAGAACCAGTTTTACGTTATTGATAATCATGCTGTTATTCCCATGGGGTGCAGCCGGTCGGCGACCTGACGGCGTACCCCTTCGTCATGGAAAATCCCGACGATGGCCGCGCCGCGCGCTTTGGCATCGTGGATCAGGTCGACCACGGCAGCACTGTTTTTGCCATCCAGTGAGGCGGTGGGTTCATCGAGGAGCAGGATCGGATAGTCGACCGCAAAACCGCGGGCGATATTGACCCGTTGCTGTTCGCCGCCGGAAAAGGTCGACGGCGCAAGGTGCCACAGACGTTGCGGAACGTTGAGGCGGGTCAGCAGCTGGGCGGCTTTGGCGGCGCTCGCTTCACGCGGCGTCCCGAGATCGAGCAGCGGCTGCATCACCACCTCCAGCGCCGAAATACGCGGGATCACCCGTAGAAACTGGCTGACCCAGCCGATGGTGGTTTTGCGCACTTCCAGCACCTTGCGCGGCGTGGCGGTGACCAGGTCCACCCATTCGTCGCCGTGGCGGATATGAATATGGCCGCTGTCCGGCAGATAGTTGGCGTACAGCGAACGCAGCAGGGTCGATTTGCCGCTGCCGGAGTGACCGTGGAGCACCACGCACTCCCCGGCGTTAACGGTCAGCGAGGCGTCGGCCAGCACCGGCAGACGCACGCCGTGCTGCTGGTGCAGAACAAAGGTTTTATGGACGTTTTCAACGCGGATCATGTTAGCTCTCACGAGGTTGGGTTGCCGGGTGGCGCTTCGCTTACCCGGCCTACGAATAACGCACCTGTGGGCCGGGTAAGGCGCAGCCGCCACCCGGCAAAACAGCATTAATTCTGCAACACCGACGACACCAGCAGCTGGGTATAAGGATGGTGCGGATCGTCGAGCACCCGGTCGGTTAAGCCACTTTCCACCACCTGGCCCTGCTTCATTACCAGCAGTCGGTTCGCCAGCAGGCGGGCGACGCCGAGATCGTGGGTAACAATCACTACCGCCAGATTCAGCTCCACCGCCAGGCCACGCAGCAGATCAAGCAGCCGCGCCTGCACGGACACATCCAGCCCGCCGGTGGGTTCATCCATAAACACCAGCTTCGGCTGGGTGACCAGATTGCGGGCAATCTGCAGACGCTGCTGCATGCCGCCGGAGAAGGTGGTGGGCAGGTCGTCGATGCGCGAGGGCGGGATCTCCACCTCCTGCAGCCACTTTTCAGCGGTGGCGCGAATGTTGCCGTAGTGGCGGGCGCCGGTGGCCATCAGCCGTTCGCCGATGTTGCCCCCGGCGGAGACCTGGCGACGCAGACCGTCCATTGGGTGCTGATGCACCACCCCCCATTCGGTGCGCAGCAGGCGGCGGCGTTCGGCTTCGCTCATGGCGTACAGCGAGCGCTGCTGGTACAGCACCTCGCCCCGCTGCGGCGTCAGGCGGGCGGAGATTGCCTTCAGCAGGGTGGTTTTACCGGAGCCGGACTCGCCGACGATGCCGAGCACTTCTCCCGGCCACAGCTCGAAGGAGACATCGCGAAAACCTTTATCAGGGGCGTAGAGATGGGTCAGGTTATTCACAGCAAGTAATGGCTGGTTCATTTTTTCTGCCCCTCGCTCTGCTGGCGGCAATAGTCGGTATCGGAGCAGACAAACATCCGCTGGCCGCTGTCATCCAGCACCACTTCGTCGAGGTAGCTGTGGCGCGAGCCGCAGATGGCGCAGGGTTCATCCCACTCCTGGACGGTAAATGGGTGGTCGTCGAAATCGAGACTCTCCACCGGGGTATAGGGCGGCACGGCGTAGATCCGCTTTTCGCGCCCGGCGCCGAACAGCTGCAGCGCCGGCATCATATGCATTTTCGGGTTATCGAATTTCGGGATCGGCGAGGGATCCATCACGTAGCGGCCATTGACCTTCACCGGGTAGGCGTAGGTGGTGGCGATATGGCCGAAGCGGGCAATATCTTCATACAGTTTCACCTGCATCACGCCGTACTCTTCCAGGGCGTGCATGGTGCGGGTTTCGGTTTCACGCGGCTCGATAAAGCGCAGCGGCTCCGGGATCGGCACCTGGTAGATCAGGATCTGATCCTCCACCAGCGGCGTCTCCGGGATGCGATGGCGGGTCTGGATCAGGGTGGCGTCTTCGGTACGCTCGGTGGTGGCGACGCCGGTAACACGCTTAAAGAACTGACGAATCGACACCGCGTTGGTGGTGTCATCGGCGCCCTGGTCAATCACCTTCAGCACGTCGTTCTCGCCGATGACGCTGGCGGTCAACTGGATGCCGCCAGTGCCCCAGCCGTAGGGCATCGGCATTTCGCGACCGCCGAACGGCACCTGGTAGCCGGGAATGGCTACCGCTTTGAGAATAGCCCGGCGGATCATGCGCTTGGTTTGCTCGTCGAGATAAGCAAAGTTATAGCCAGTCAGTGGGTTAGCCACGTTCGTTCTCCCGTTGCAGGCGTTTCAGCAGCGCCAGTTCGGCCTGGAAATCGACATAGTGCGGCAGCTTCAGATGCGAGACGAAGCCGGCGGCTTCAACGTTATCGGCGTGGGCCAGCACAAACTCTTCATCCTGGGCGGGACCGGCAATCTCTTCGTCATAGTCCGCCGCCTGCAGGGCGCGGTCGACGAGGGCCATGGCCATCGCTTTGCGCTCGCTCATGCCGAAGGTCAGACCGTAGCCGCGGGTGAAGTGCGGCGGCTCATCCTGCGGGGCGACGAAGCCGTTGACCATTTCGCATTCGGTGAGCAGCAGCTCGCCAATATTGACGCTAAAGCCCAGCTCTTCCGGGACAATCTCCACCTGCACGTAGCCGCTGCGGATCTCGCCGGCAAACGGATGGTTGCGGCCATAGCCGCGCTGAGTCGAATAGGCCAGCGCCAGCAGGTAGCCTTCATCGCCGCGCATTAGCTGCTGCAGGCGCGAAGAACGTGAGCAGGGGTAGACCGGCGGGGTGCGGGTGATATCGTCGGGCGGTGTGCCGCGATCTTCCTCGGCCTTCGCCAGACCCTGCTGCGTGAGCAGGCTAAAGACGTGCGGCGTCGGCTGCGTGTCGCACTCGGCTTGCTGCACAGAAGGCGCTTCGCCGTTTGCCAGCAGGGTAAAATCGAGCAGGCGGTGGGTGTAGTCGTAAGTGGGGCCCAGCAGCTGGCCGCCGGGGATATCTTTGTACACTGCCGAGATGCGGCGTTCGAGACGCATTTTGGCGGTGTCGATCGGTTCGCTAACCGCCAGCCGCGGCAGGGTGGTGCGGTAGGCGCGCAGCAGGAAGATCGCTTCGACGTTATCGCCGCTGGCCTGTTTGAGCGCCAGCGCCGCCAGTTCGCGGTCGGCGATGCCGCCCTCGGTCATCACCCGGTCCACCGCCAGATTGAGCTGTTCGCCTATCTGGTCAACGCTCAGTTCGGGAAGCCGTCCATCGCCCCGTCGTTTCTGTTCCTGTAAGGCGTGAGCGGCGCGGATCGCCTTCTCGCCGCCCTTGACGGCAACGTACATTTAGCAAACCTCCACGTGAGTGGTGCGCGGGATCGCCAGCAGGCGCTCGCCGCAGGTGAGGATCAGATCAATGCCCAGCGGGAACGGGTGTGGGCGCTCCGTCAGTTCGTCAATGATGCAGTCCGGCAGCTGAGGGGCGATCATTCGCTCTTCGGCAATGCCCGCCCCGGTCAGGCGCAGCATGCGTCCGCCGCTAAGGCTGGCGAGCTGAACGATCAGCGTGACGCCGGTCTCCGGGGCGGTGACGGTGCCAGCGGAGAGGACGTTGAGCTGCTCGGCGCTGATGCCGTCATTGGCGACGGCAAAGACCGCCTGCTGCGGCTGGTCCACCAGCGGCGCGCCGGTATGAAAGCGCAGATTCTGTCCCACCAGATCGTTATGCAGAGCGCTGGCGAGCCAGACCGGCGTTTCGCGATCGGCAAGGGTCAATAGCAGGCTGGTGGAAGCGACGTTCAGCGGCTGCCAGCCGTGCTGTAACTGCTGCAGGGAGACAATCACCCCCGGCTCGCTCATCGCTTTCAGCAGGCGACGAAAACTGTGTTGGGCATCCTGCACAGCCAGGGAAAAAGCGGGTTGTAAGGTCATGCGTTATCTCCGCGAACCAGGGTAAAGAAGTCGACCCGGCTGGCGTTGACTTCGGCGCGTCGGGCTTCAATGCGCGCGCTGCGTAGCGCTTCCAGCGGGGTTATCAGGGTTTCCATTAAATTGTGAAAATGGCGGGGTGACTGCAGCAGGGCGTCGATGGCCGCGCAGCGTTCGGCGTGCGGGCGGTCGCGGCCTAAGATCCAGCTGTAGCCGAGCGTTCCGTCGGCCAGACGTACCGCGGCGCGGGTGAGCGTGGCGTCGCCGGCGAAGAAACGGTCGCCGATACCGCCCATCCGGGCCTGAAGCTGCACCAGGCCAGTCTCGGGAGTGCGGATCAGTTCATACTCCGGCGCCAGCTGCAGGGAGTGCATGCGCGCCAGAAGATCTTGCGGTTCACTGTGGGCCAGCACGGACATCCAGCGCTGGCGGGTGGCGGTATCGAAGTGCATTCAGTGCTCCATGGTGAATTCAATCATGTCGGCGCGGGTGAGGCTGACGGAGTATTCGGTGGCGGCCTGCTCGCCCTGGCGGCTGTTGAGGGTGCGGACGCAGAGCAGCGGCGCCATATTGGGGATCTCCAGCAGTTTGCTCTCTTTCGCCTGTGCGCGACGGGCGCTGATTTTGGTGCGCACCCGGGTCAGTTCGACGTCAAGCCGATCGCGCAGCAGGTCGTGCAGCGAGCCGTGGCTGAAGGTCTGTAACACCGGCCAGAAGCGCAGGTCGGCGAAGTAGTGGTCAATCAGGCACAGGGCGACGCCATTGACCCGGCGCAGGGTGCGCAGATGAATGACGTTCTCGCCCTCGCTAATACCAAAGGCTTCAGCAACGTGCGCGCTGGCGGGGCGCAGTACCGACAGCAGTTTTTCGCTGGTGGGATCGCTGCCTTGTTCCAGCAGGTTTTGGCTGAAACGCGCCTGGGCGTTGAGCGGGTAATCGATCGGCCGCATCAGCACCAGCACGCCGACGCCCTGACGGCGTTGTACCCAGCCGCGCTCAACCAGCTGGTCGATCGCCCGGCGCAGGGTGTGGCGGTTTACGTCGAAGCGCGTCGCCAGCTGCTGCTCGGCGGGCAGATAGTCACCGCAGCGATAGTGGTGGCGCAGCTCCTGCTCAAGCCGGGCGGCGATTTCCTGATAGCGCGTGGGATAACTGGTCGGATGTCTGGACAGGTGCATGGTCATCAAGCCTCACACAGCATAGGCGAGGAGCTTCCTCGCGTTGTGAGCCGATCCTGACCGGTTTATGTTGCAGTTCGGTTAAGTGATGATGACTAAAGTATGAAGAGTTAATGCCAGACGGATGACAGGGCGGCCAGGCCGCCCTGGCGGGGTCAGCCTTGTTTGACCACGTTGATCATCCAGGGAACGCCAAAGCGATCCACGACTTTGCCGAAGCCGTGGGCCCAGAAGGTTTCCTGCCAGGCCATCTCAATGCGTCCGCCGACCGCCAGCGCTTCGAACCAGCGCTGACCTTCAGCGACATCCCTGGGATCGAGGACGAGGGTGAAGCCGGCGTAGTGTTCATCGGGCCCGAAGGCGCTGTCGCTTAGCATCAGCTCGCCGTTGCCGATGCGCAGGCTGGCGTGGGCGATGGCGTCATTCGCCATTTTCTGGCCAGACGGGCAGCCGTCAGAGGCTTCCTGCGCCGAAGGCGGCATTTCGCCAAAGGTCATTTTAAACATCAGCTCCGCGCCCAGCGTCTGCTGATAGAAGGCGATCGCCTCGGCGCAGTTGCCCGCAAAGGCAAGGTAGGGACTTAAGGACATGGTGAATACCTCAGTGACCGTAACCCGTAAAGCGTAGTCGCCCGCAGCGGGATTGAGCCAGACGGCAGCGCGAAAATGGGGGTGGGAATACCGCTGCAGGGGGCAGCATAAATAGCGGCGGCTGGCCGGATAAATAACCGGATACGCAGGGAGGCGAGGGACCGTCAGGATATCGGGAGCGGCGACGGCGATAGGGGAAAATAATCGCGTCGCCTGCCCGGAAATAAATCAGTTCTTTTTGACGAATTCAGATTTCAGCTTCATCGGGCCAAAACCGTCAATTTTGCAGTCAATATTGTGATCGCCTTCGACCAGGCGGATATTCTTCACTTTGGTGCCGATTTTCAGCATCGAAGAGCTGCCTTTAACCTTCAGATCCTTCACTACCGTGACGCTGTCGCCATCGGCCAGTAAATTGCCGTTGGCATCTTTAACGATCAGAACGTCGGTTTCTTCCGTGGCTTCGGCAGGGTTCCACTCATGGGCGCATTCCGGGCAGATGTACATGCCGTTGTCTTCATAAGTGTAAGTCGAATCGCATTTTGGGCAGTGTGGCAGTTGCATGACGTTCCTCGTGATGTCGTCGAAAAACAGGACGTTGGTCCTTTAAACAGTGGCTGAGAGCCGAAAGTGGGTGTGATTATAGCGCAATCACCCACTTTTGTCGGGTGTTTTTTTGCTAAAAAATAGCCGTGGTGTTATTCCGGGAAGAAGCGAATAAACGCTGAAATTAACCGCCCGAGGTGGAGCAAAATCGACGAAATAATTTCCGGGCGATCGGCAGGAAATGAACTTATTTATTTTTCGACACTCTGTAATTAGGCGGTAAATTTATGTGAAGTTGATCGCAGATATAAACACTGTTAGGGTAAAAAAGGGGAGCAGGTCAATTTCATCAATTATCACGATGAGCCGCTCTATTTATTCACCAGTAGCCAGAGCAGGCGTCAACAGGTTCGGTTGTACATTCTGTCAGCAGACAGTGCAGGCAAACCTGCTACGCTTGAAATGAGGAGCACAGCAATTCACCGCTCCTGACGCACGATGCGAATGGCTTTGCCATTCGGCGAAGAGGCGTGCACTCAAGGCGGAGTAGCAGAGGAAAAATATGCTTAAAAGGAAAAAAATAAAGCCCATCACCCTTAAGGATGTGACCATCATCGACGATGGTAAACTGAAAAAGGCGATCACCGCGGCCTCCCTGGGCAACGCGATGGAGTGGTTCGATTTCGGCGTCTACGGCTTTGTGGCCTACGCCTTAGGTAAAGTCTTCTTCCCCGATGCCAACCCAAGCGTGCAGATGATTGCCGCACTCGGTACCTTTTCCGTTCCATTTTTAATACGTCCGCTGGGCGGCCTGTTCTTCGGGATGCTGGGCGATAAATATGGTCGGCAGAAAATTCTCGCGATAACTATCGTGATCATGTCGATAAGTACTTTCTGTATCGGCCTTATTCCTTCGTATGCCACGATAGGTATCTGGGCGCCGATCCTGCTGCTGCTGTGTAAAATGGCGCAGGGTTTCTCGGTCGGTGGTGAATATACCGGGGCATCGATCTTCGTCGCGGAATACTCCCCTGACCGTAAACGCGGGTTTATGGGCAGCTGGCTGGACTTTGGCTCCATCGCCGGGTTTGTGATGGGGGCTGGCGTGGTGGTCCTGATCTCCAGCGTAGTGGGGGAACAGAACTTCCTTGAGTGGGGTTGGCGTATCCCGTTCTTCCTGGCGCTGCCGTTAGGCATCATCGGGCTCTATCTGCGCCATGCGCTGGAAGAAACCCCGGCGTTCCAGCAGCATGTGGACACCATGGAGCAGGGCGACCGTGAAGGTCTGCAGGACGGGCCGAAGGTCTCCTTTAAAGAGATTGCCACGAAGCACTGGCGAAGCCTGCTGACCTGTATCGGTCTGGTGATTTCCACCAACGTGACCTATTACATGCTGCTGACCTACATGCCGAGCTACCTGTCGCATAACCTGCACTACTCGGAAGATCATGGGGTGCTGATCATCATCGCCATCATGGTCGGGATGCTGTTTGTACAGCCGGTTATCGGTATGCTCAGCGACCGCTTCGGCCGCCGTCCGTTTATCCTGATTGGTAGCGTGGCGCTGTTTGCCCTGTCGATCCCGGCCTTCATTATGATCAACAGCAACGTGATTGGCCTGATCTTCGCCGGTCTGCTGCTGCTGGCGGTGGTGCTGAACTGCTTTATCGGGGTGATGGCCTCCTCGCTGCCGGCGATGTTCCCGACGCACATCCGCTTCAGCGCCCTGGCCAGCGCCTTTAACATCTCGGTGCTGATTGCCGGTCTGACGCCAACCCTGGCGGCGTGGCTGGTGGAAACCACGCAAAACCTGATGATGCCGGCGTACTACCTGATGGTGATCGCCATGGTGGGTATGGCCACGGGCCTGTCGATGAAAGAGACCGCTAACCGTCCGCTGAAAGGGGCGACCCCGGCGGCATCGGACATCCAGGAAGCGAAAGAAATCCTTGGCGAGCACTACGATAACATCGAACAAAAAATCGAAGATATCGATCAGGAGATTGCCGATCTGCAGGCAAAACGGTCGCGACTGGTGCAGCAGCATCCGCGTATCAACGACTAACCGTTTTTCACGATAAACCATGCCGCCTGGGGAAACCCCGGCGGCATTTTTTATGCCTCCGGCAGGGCCAGACCGTGACGACGCTGTTGGCTGAGTTTACGGTACTGCTGCGGCGGCATTCCCACGTAGCGGGTGAAGGTGCTGTAGAAGCGACTGCTGGAGCGGAAACCGGCGGTGAGGGCAATATCCAGGATGGTCTTGTCGGTATCGCTCAGCAGCGCCCGCACATGATTGATGCGCATGGCGGTAATGTACTGCTTCATGGTTTGCTGCATCACTCTCTGGAACACCCCCATCGCATAGTTCGGGTTGAGCTTAACGTGCTCGGCGACGGCATTGACGGTCAGCGCCTGGTCGTAGTGGGCGGCGATAAACTCCAGCATCTGGCTGACATAAAACTGCGCATGGCGCGAGACGCTATTCTTATGGGTGCGCGAGGTTTTGTTAACCAGAATCGGCTGCCAGCCGGCGAGGCTCAGCCGCTTCAGCATCAGGGCGATTTCATCGATCGCCAGCTGGCGAATTTGTTCATTGTCGTGGTTCAGCTCCTGCTGCCAGCGGCGCACCTCGAAGGCGCTCAGCTGCTGGGCGGCGAGGGATTTAATCACCATCCCGTGGGTCACGTGGTTGATCAGCTCCCGGTCCAGCGGCCATGAGAGAAACAGATGCATCGGCAGGTTAAAGATCGCCATCTGCTGGCACTCCCCCGGGCGGGTCAACTGATGCGGCGTACAGGCCCAGAACAGGGTGATATAGCCTTTCTCAATGCGCACTACTTCGTTATTGATCAAATACTCCACATCGCCATCGAACGGCACGTTGACCTCTACCTGGCCATGCCAGTGGCTGGTGGGCATGGCGTGCGGAGGGCGCAGCTCGATATCCATACGCTGATACTCAGAGTAGAGCGCCAGCGGGCTGCGGCTCTGCTTTTCATCGCTGCTGCACATAAAGGGATCGGGGGGCAGGGAGGTGAAGCGGTGTTCCATCGTTAGCGTATTCCTGAATTGTCAGAGTGGCTGCATTTTTCGCCAGAACTGACCACAGCTTAGCGGAAGAATCGGCCCATTTTCTCTCCTTTTTGCGCAATTTGTTCCCGAATACTCAGATTTTGTGGCGCTTAATGGCCGATCTGAGTTTTCGGGAATGCTCCGGTGGGAACAGGGCAGCGCAACGCTGAACGGCGTGCCACTCTGCAAGGGTTCAATGACCAGAATGGAGAGAGCGTAATGACCGCCCCAAAAATTACCTTTATCGGCGCCGGTTCGACGGTGTTCGTTAAAAATATTCTCGGTGATGTTTTCCAGCGCCCGGCGCTGAAATCGGCGCATGTCGCGCTGATGGATATCGATGACACCCGACTGGAAGAGTCGCATACCGTGGTGCGCAAGCTGATGGATTCCGTCGGCGCGAAGGGCGAAATCAGCTGCCATCGCGATCGCAAAACCGCCCTGCAGGGCGCTGATTTCGTTGTGGTCGCCTTCCAGATTGGCGGCTATGAGCCCTGTACCGTCACTGATTTTGAGGTCTGTAAACGCCATGGCCTGGAGCAGACCATCGCCGATACGCTGGGTCCGGGGGGCATTATGCGCGCCCTGCGCACCATACCTCATCTATGGGCTATCTGCGACGACATGACCGAGGTCTGCCCGGACGCCACCCTGCTTAACTACGTCAACCCAATGGCGATGAACACCTGGGCCATCTACGCCCGCTACCCGCATATTAAACAGGTTGGCCTGTGCCACTCGGTGCAGGGAACGGCGGAAGAACTGGCGCGCGATCTTGACCTCAACCCGGCGGATTTACGCTACCGCTGCGCCGGGATTAACCATATGGCGTTCTATCTCTCGCTGGAGAAAAAGCTCGCCGACGGCAGCTATGTCAACCTTTATCCCGACCTGCTGCAGGCCTACGCTGACGGGCGCGCGCCGAAGCCTAACCTGCACGGCAACCCGCGCTGCGAAAACATCGTCCGCTATGAGATGTTCAAAAAGCTCGGCTACTTTGTGACCGAGTCGTCGGAGCATTTTGCCGAATACACGCCATGGTTTATCAAGCCGGGCCGCGAGGACCTTATCGCCCGCTATAAAGTGCCGCTGGATGAATACCCGAAACGCTGCGTCGAGCAACTGGCCAACTGGCATCAGGAGCTGGAGAGCTATCAGCGCGGCGAGCGCATCGAGGTGAAGCCATCCCGCGAGTATGCCAGCACCATCATGAACGCCATCTGGACCGGCGAGCCAAGCGTGGTGTATGGCAACGTACGCAATGACGGCCTTATCGACAACCTGCCGCAGGGCTGCTGCGTGGAAGTGGCTTGCCTGGTGGACGCCAACGGCATTCAGCCGACCAAAATGGGTGCGCTGCCGGCGCATCTGGCGGCGCTGATGCAGACCAACATCAACGTGCAGACGCTGCTCACGGAGGCGATCCTCACCGAAAATCGCGATTACGTCTATTACGCCACGATGATGGATCCGCACACCGCTGCGGTGCTGGGGATCGAAGAGATCTACGCGCTGGTGGACGATCTGATCGCCAGCCACGGCGACTGGCTGCCGTCCTGGCTGCATCGTTAATCTTCTCATGCCGCCGGGGGCAACGACCCGGCGGCGTCCTGCATGCTCTATCAAACACTGAAGGAGGCGCTGGCGACAGCGACCTGTACCCTATGAGTATTTCAATGACAACAAAGCTCAGCTACGGATTTGGTGCCTTTGGTAAAGATTTCGCTATCGGTATCGTCTACATGTACCTGATGTATTACTACACCGATATTGTTGGACTGTCGGTTGGGGTGGTCGGCACCCTGTTTCTGGTGGCGCGGATCCTCGATGCGATAGCCGATCCGATCATGGGGTGGATCGTGAATTGTACGCGATCGCGATGGGGAAAATTCAAACCGTGGATCCTGATCGGCACGATAACCAACTCGGTGGTGCTGTATATGCTGTTCAGCGCCCATCACTTCTCCGGCGGGGCGTTACTGGCATGGGTGTGGCTAACCTACCTGCTGTGGGGGTTCACCTACACCATCATGGATGTGCCGTTCTGGTCGCTGGTGCCGACTATTACCCTCGATAAGCGCGAACGTGAACAGCTGGTGCCCTATCCACGCTTTTTCGCCAGCCTAGCGGGATTCGTTACTGCCGGCGTCACGCTGCCGTTTGTCAGCGCCGTGGGCGGCGCCGACCGCGGTTTCGGTTTCCAGATGTTCACCCTGGTGTTGATCGCCTTCTTCGTGGTTTCCACCCTCGTCACGCTGCGCAACGTCCACGAGGTTTACTCCTCGGATAGCGGCGTGAGCGAGGATGCCAGCCATCTCTCACTGCGCCAGATGGTGGCGCTGATCTATAAAAACGATCAGCTGGCCTGCCTGTTGGGCATGGCGCTGGCCTATAACACGGCGGCGAATATTATCGCTGGCTTTGCGATTTACTACTTTACCTACGTGATTGGCAGCGCGGAGATGTTCCCGTATTACATGTCCTACGCCGGCGCGGCGAACCTGCTGACGTTAGTGCTGTTTCCGCGGCTGGTGAAAGGGCTGTCGCGGCGCATTCTGTGGGCGGGCGCTTCGATCATGCCGGTGCTGGGCTGCGGCGTGCTGTTGCTGATGGCGCTGAGCGGGGTCTACAACGTCGCGCTGATTTCGCTGGCCGGCGTGCTGTTGAATATCGGCACCGCGCTGTTCTGGGTGCTGCAGGTTATTATGGTGGCCGATACCGTCGACTACGGCGAATATACGATGAACATCCGCTGCGAAAGTATCGCCTATTCGGTGCAGACGCTGGTGGTGAAAGCGGGCTCGGCGTTCGCGGCCTGGTTTATCGCCATCGTGCTCGGTATCATCGGTTATGTGCCGAATGTGGCCCAGTCGTCCCAGACGCTGCTGGGGATGCAAGCGATTATGATAGCGCTGCCGACGCTCTTTTTTGCCCTGACGCTGTTTCTCTATTTCCGCTATTACAAGCTCAACGGCGATATGCTGCGTCGCATTCAGATTCACCTGCTGGATAAATATCGCCGGGTACCGGAAAATGTGGCTGAGCCGGAACGGCCCATTGTGGTACCCAACCAGGTGTAAAAAGCGTTCGAAAACAGCTGACGAAAGAGGGGAGGGATGCTCTCTTTTTTGGACAAAAATGAGCGTTGAAAGCGGACGAAAAGAGAAAACGTATTTCTCTAATTTGTCTCAAAATATTCTCTCTTTAGGTTCATGCAGTTGTTATTTGCTCCAATTATTCTCAATTAAAACTCAGAATTGTCTCTTTTTCGTGCTCTTGCGCTGCTTTTTAACTCTTGCTACTCTTTTTGGGTGTTACATTTTTCTCTTATTTGTCTCAGTGATGGAGCAATGCGATGCGCATTTTTATCGATGATGGTTCAACCAATATCAAAATGCTGTGGGAGCAAGATGGCGAAACTTTCACCCATATCAGCCCCAACAGTTTTAAACGCGGCTGGTCTGCCACCTTCGGTTCCGGGAAGCCCTTTAACTACACCGTGGATGATGAAAAGTACTCATTCGACCTGATCACTCCCGATGCGCTCCCGACCAATAATATTGACTGGCAGTACAGCCCGTTGAACTCCATCGCTGTCCATCACGCGCTGCTGACCAGCGGTCTTGAGCCGCAGGACGTCGAAATCGTCGTGACGCTGCCGCTGACTGAATTTTATGACGAGGATGCGCAATATCGCCTCGACAACATTGAGCGCAAGAAAAAGAGCTTGCTGCGAGACGTTAAGCTGAATAAAGGCGTGGTCTTCAACATCACCAAAGTCACCGTGCGCCCGGAATCGATTCCAGCGGGCATTAGCCTGTGTGATGAACTCAAGCCCTCCCATTCGGTGTTGATTATCGACCTCGGCGGCACCACGCTCGATATCTCGATGGTAGCCGGGCAGATGACCTCGGTATCGCGCATTTACGGCGATCCGAAGCTGGGCGTATCGCTGGTGACCGACGCCGTTAAGCTGGCGCTGGCGCGGGCTAACACCGATACCTCAAGCTATAACGTCGACCAGATCATTATCAATCGCCACGACGAAGAGTATCTGACCGATAACATTAACGATCCGGATGCGGTTTCTGAGGTGAAGAAGGTGATCAATAACAGCATCGAACGTCTGACCACCCGCGTCCTGACGGCTATCGATAGCTTTAAAGGCTACTCGCATGCCATCGTGATTGGCGGCGGCGCGCCGCTGGTGGCCGATGCCATTCGTGAACGTATGGGCCTGCGTGAGGACCGTTTCGTGGTGGCTGAAGAGCCGCAGTTCGCCCTGGTGCGTGGTCTGAAAATTATTGGCTAAGGAGCGTCTATGACTCTGGATCGCAGAAAAGTGCTGATTTACCTGCGCCCGGATATCAGCGCCAGCGAGCGCTTCGCGGACGCAAAAATTGAGGCCCACCACCGCGGCGACCGCGGCGATATGTCGCGCACGGCGCTGCTGGCGGGGCTGGCGTTAGGGGAAGTCGATAGCCGCTTGCCGTCGATGCTGGCGGCGCTGCTGGCGGAAGACACTAAACCGGAAACGCTGCGCAAGATGCTGGCCTCGTTCCTTGAGATCCAGCCGGCCTCTTCCGTCCCGGCAGCCGCGCCAGCGGCCGCCCCGGCTAAGGCGCCGGAGCCGCCCGCGCCGGTGAGCGAGAGCGTTTCGGCGCGCAACCTCGCCGGTTCGCTGCCGGACTAAGCGCTATTCGCGGTTTGCGCTATCCGGGAAACTCCCCGGCTTGCGCTGCGCTTAGCCGGGCTACTGTTTACACTGTCCGGTAGCCCGGGTAAGGCGGAACGCCGCGACTGGGAAATTCCCCGGCTTGCGCTGTGCTTAGTTTGTAGGCCGGGTCAGGCGTAGCCGCCACCCGGCAGTAAGACGGTACGCCGCCACCCGGGATGTCGCCCCTATCCGTGGGCGAGAAAGCGGGCCAGGCGCTGCTGCAGCAGGCGATTTTCGCGGGTCAGCCGCGCGTTCTCATCCAGCAGGGTCAGCGCTACCGCGATCCCCGGCCAGTCCAGCTCCAGCTCGTTACGCAGGCGCACCGCGCGATGGACAATCGTCACCGCGCTGTCGTCGAACAGCCAGGTGTCCGCCTGCGGCTGGTGCGGTTCAATCATGCCTAAGCCGACAATCTCCGTCAGCTCCTCTTCCGACACCCCGGTACGCAGGCACAATTCGGTAATGGTAAACGTCACTGTTACTGTAGCCATCAGGCTTTCCCCCATGTCTTACGCGGATCGAAGCTGGCTTCGGCGGTGGCCAGCTGTTGCCAGAGCTCACGCGCTTTTTCATCTGGTTTTGGCGGCATCACCATTTTAATAACGGCGAACAAATCGCCGGTGTGGGTTTTGCTCACCAGCCCTTTGCCCTTGATACGCAGGCGCTGCCCTGCCTGGCTACCCGGCGGCACCGTCAGCAGAATGCTCTCTTTCAGGGTGGGCACCGTGACTTTGGCGCCCAGCGCGGCCTCCCACGGCGCCAGCGGCAGGACGATCTCCAGGTTATGTCCCACGATATCGAACAGCGGGTGCGGGGCGATATGGATCACCAGCCACAGATCGCCGTTCGGGCCGCCGTTTTCGCCCGGCGTCCCCTGGCCTTTCAGGCGGATGCGCTGTCCATCGGCCACCCCGGCGGGGATCTTCACATTCAGCGTTTTCGGCGTTTCGCTTTCAATCATGCCGAACACGTTATACACCGGCAGGTTATAGCTGATGGTGCGGGTTTGCTCGGCCAGCGTCTCTTCAAGGAACACCGCGACCTCGATCTCCAGGTCGTGGCCGCGCGCCGCGTGCTGGCGGCGACGCTGATGCGCCTGCTGGCCAAACATGGAGGAGAAGATGTCGTCGAAATCCTGCTGGCTGTAGCTCTGCTCGTGGGTCTGCTGCTGGCGACCGAACCCGGGATCGTTGCGATGCTGCCAGAGCTGATCGTATTCCGCGCGCCGTTGCTCATCTTTCAGGACTTCCCAGGCTTCGGCGAGATCCTTAAATTTGGCTTCGGCATCATTTTCTTTACTGACGTCGGGGTGGTACTTGCGCGCCAGGCGGCGGTAGGCGGTCTTGATGGTTTTCAGATCGTCGGTTGGTTGCACCCCGAGAATGGCATAATAATCCTTCAATTCCATGCTGTTATCTCATCTATGCTCAGTGCGGTGGTTACATATTCCCTGGATCAGGCGTCTGTATAAAGCGTAGGGCAAATGCGCCCTGAAGGGGAAGAAAAGTGGCGGAAACTTGACGCCGTCGGGATCAACGGCGTCTTGGGCAAGGCTAGTCTTTCGCCTGCGGCCGCTGACGACGGCGCCAGCCTGCGAACAGCACCAGCAGCGCGCCGATGGCGCCGGCCAGGCGCGCCATGCCCTCGCCGGCAGTGGGAAACAGCTGGCGGAGGGTAGGGTCGCTGACCAGCATTGAGCCGGCAATCCAGCCGATGAGCATCCCGCCCAGCAGCACCACCGCGGGAAAGCGGGTGAGCAGGGCCAGCACCAGTTTGCTGCCGGCGACGATAACCGGGATGCTGATCGCCACGCCGAGGGCGACCAGCGCAATGTGTCCTTTGCCTGCGGCAGCCACCGCCAGCACGTTATCCAGCGACATGATCACATCCGCTACGGTGATGGTGATTGCGGTGCGCCACAGGCTGCCTGAGCTGGCAACCTCGCTCTCGTCCTCTTCATCACTGACCAGCCTGATGCCAATCCACAGCAGGAGCAGCGCGCCGACTATTTTCAGCCACGGCAGCGACAGGAGATACAGGGCGATCGCCAGCAGCAGGATGCGCGCCAGAATGGCTCCTACGGTGCCGATGACGATCGCTTTGGTGCGTTTTTGCGGCGGCAGTTTGCGACAGGCCATGGCGATCACCACGGCGTTATCGCCGCCCAGCAGTAAGTCGATGGCGACAATCTGCAGCATAATCACCGCCATGTCCCATTGTTGAAGAAACGCATACATATTGAGAGAAACCACCTGAAATAAATACCACGAAAAGCCGCTGCGCAGGGGACTCCGCCCGGTGAGCGTTGACCGCTGGCGCCGGCCCGCGCCGACGCGCGTGGAACCTGAGCCTGAAAAATAAAGTTACGAATCAACGCGCCGTCGGGCAAGGCTTCGGCGAAAAAGGGTGATATTTTGTCATACAGACACACCTGCCGTTCACTTATCGCAAGGATCCCCACTATGTCTGGCCACAAGAAATACCTCTCTGTCGCCCTGCTGAGCGCTGTTTTACTGCCGGCGATGGCCTCTGCCGCTGACGCGCCGGCGACCTTCACCCCGGAACAGGAGGCGCAAATCGGCAAAATCGCCGCCGATTACCTGGTCGCCCACCCGGAAGTTCTCCTGCAGGCAAGCCAGAAACTGCAGCAAATTCAGGCTGAGCAACAGGCCAGCGCGGCCACCCAGGCGGTGCTGAAGAATGCCGCCTTGCTGACCCAGGATAAAAATACCCCGACTTACGGCCCGGCCAACGGCAAAGTCACGGTGATTGAGTTCTTTGACTACCAGTGCGTCTACTGCAGCCGGCTGGCGCCGGTGATGGAACAGGTGATTAAAGCACATCCGCAGACCCGCTTCGCTTTTAAAGAGTGGCCTATCTTTGGCGGCCGCTGGGAAAGCTCGCTGGAGGCGGCAAAAACCGGCCTGCAGATCTATCAGCAGAAAGGGGCGGATGCCTATCTGACCTACCATAACGGGATCTACGCCACCGGACATAACGAAGGCAAGCTGACGACGGCGGATATCCAGCAGCAGGCGAAGAAAGCCGGCTTTGATGTGAAGAAGGCCAGCGACGTCGAACCGGTACTACAGAGCATTAACGACCTGGCGCAGGAGATTGGTCTTAGCGGCACGCCGGGCGTGATCGTGATGCCGACCACCGGCGCCACGGAAGCCAGCATCACCGTCTTCCCGGGACTGGCGGATAAAGCCTCGCTCGAAGCCGCGATTAAAAAAGCCGGCGGCTGATCGGCGGCGTCGTTACCCGGTCAGGGCCGCCGAGGGCGGCTCTGCTATCATTCATGATCCCTTTCCTCGTTCGGCGGCGGCAGCGCGTGGCTTTTTAAATCAATAATCTGGCCAATGTGATCGTGGTAAACGGTCAGCAAATTATAGCGACTCATCTCGGAGATGATCTGCGGGGCGACGTTAAAGCTGCTGGCCAGCTCCTCATCCCGCAGAGTAAGCACCGCGGTGTGACGCCGGGTGTGGGCGCGGCGTCGGTTATAGTGATACCAGAGGATCAACAGCCAGCCATTCAGCGCGGCAAGCAATAAATACACCAGCGCCGTATTCAGGGAGTCCATCAGCGACGACCAGCGCGGGGAGGGCGGCGCGATGAACTGCATCAGCAAATTGGCGTAAAGAAAGAACAGAAAACCGAGCCAGGCCAGCAGCGTTAAGCCGGCGTCCACCAGCCGGGGCAGCACGCGGTGTTCGGTTAAGATGAGCGTATTTTCATTCATCGCAGGCTTCCTTTTCCCCGGTCCGGGCTCACCCAGCGCGCGCGGGAACGTTGACGTTTCAACATCACTTTCGGAAAAGCGACCAGCGTGGTCAGCAGGCCGATCATCCAGTAAACCATCGGGAACCAGATCACCCAGAACAGGGATTTGGCCACCTTTTTCTCATAGCGCCGTTCGATATACAGGCTGGCGACGAACTGCAGCAGGCACATCAGGCCGAGCAGCATGCCGGTGAACTCAGGCGGAAACAGACTGTGCACGGTCAGGTTGTCCGGCAATGGCATCAGGCGGCTGAGGATAAACAGCAGGATGGTGACCGCGTAGGCAAAGGCCCACAGCGTGGAGCAGGCATACTCCAGAAACAGCGGCCACATCCGATGATGCTGCCAGTGAAACAGACGGCGCAGGTTGACCAGAAAGACTTCGGCCCCGCCCTGGGCCCAGCGTAGACGCTGCTTCCATAACCCTTTGAGGGTCTCTGGCATCAGGATCCAGCACAGTGCCCGCGGCTCGAAAAAGATGTCCCAGTGGCGGAGCTGAAGCTTCCAGCTGATATCAATATCTTCAGTGATCATATCCGGGCTCCAGTAGCCGACGTCCGCCAGCGCCTGGCGCCGGAAGGCGGCGATCACGCCAGAGACGGTAAAGACCCGGCCATAGATCCGCTGCGTCCGCTTGATAAGCCCAATGATCGACGAGAACTCCCCGACCTGAATGCGGCCGATCAGCGTGGATCGGGTGCGGATCCGCGGGTTGCCGGTGACCGCCCCGACGTGCGGGTAGTGGATCAGCGGGGCGACCAGCCAGGCCGCGGTATCCCGGTCCAGCAGGGCGTCGCCATCGATGCAGACCAGCAAATCGCCGCGGGCGGCGGCAGCGCCCGCTTTGAGCGCCACCGCTTTTCCCTGATTGGCGGCCAGGTGGATCACTCGCAGCCTCGGCTCCTCCTGCGCCAGCTGCTGCAGCACCTGGGCGGTGTTGTCGGAAGAGCCGTCGTTAATCGCGATCACTTCGAGATTGGCGTAACGCTGGGCCAGCGCCGCGCTGATGGTCTCCCGGGCGTTTTTCTCCTCGTTAAAGCAGGGGATCAGTATCGAGATCAGCGGATTGCCCGGCAGCGTCGGCGGCGGGGTATCCTCGCCCCACGGCCAGTGGCGCTCCAGCTGAAACCAGAAGTACAGACCCCCGGTGATCCATAGCACCGACATAAACAGCGGCCAGAAAAAGACAAAGTCGAGGATAAGCTCGCCGGTAAATACCGCTGCGACGCCTAACGGCAGCCCGAATACGAGGCATAAAATGCACAATGCGATAATGCGATCAGTCATGGTCAGGGTACCACCAGGAAGAGAATTGCGGTCTGATACGGGAGATATCAGGCTGATTGTTAATGAAATCGTCTGGGTAGTAGCCGTAGTTTTTGACGCCGTTTAGCCGCAGCAAACGCATCCAGTCCGCCAGCTGTTGGTCGGGAATGGCGTTGTGCTGGCGTCGGTTCCAGTCTTTGGCCTGCAGTTCAAAGATGGTTTTCTTCAGCGCGCCCGGGTGGCGGGCGACGGCCTGCACCAGCCGCGTCAGCCAGGCCTGGCTGGTGTCAATCGGCACGGACTCCATCAGCGGCATCGCCATGGGGACCGTCCAGTCATAGGCGGCAACGAAGTCATCAAGATTTTGCGCAAACCAGGCTTCGCTCTGCGGCTCCAGGATCGGCAGGGCGAAGAGATTACGCGCCGTTTTTACCTGCGGGCCGCGGATGGCCTGCACCGCCTGGCGCAGCTGCAGAGTGAAGCGGGTCAGGGTTTGGCTTTTGAAACGCATCCATGCTTCACGCTCCTGCGGACGCTGGGGCACCGGGCCGGCATCGTGCGCCAGGCCACTCTGCCGCCAGGCGGCGACCGCCTCCGGGCTCACGTCTTCAAAATCGGTCAGCACGGCGTCGTCGTGGAACAGAATCCCGCTGAAGCTGGCGTGTCGGGCCAGATCCTCATAGATGTCGATGATCTGCTGGCGAACCCGCGGATCCCAGGGCGACAGGCGAACATAGGGCTGACGGGCAAGCAACGCCTTCCCGGTTTGCGGATCCCAGCGCTGAACGCGCGGCAGATCGGACGAGAGATCGAAGGCCAGCACCGGCATCCAGGCATAAACCTTCACCCCGCCGCGGGTCTGCAGCTGCCAGGAGACGAAGTTAAACAGGTCGGCGCGCATCGGCAGCCAGCGGTTGGGGAAATAGAGCGACTTGATCGTGCCGTCGCCCTGCGGGTCGGAGAAGGCCTGCAGAAAGACGTGGCTGATTTTCATGTCATAGACGCGCTGTATCAGCTTATCGATATTCTTTGCCTGCTGGACGGGATTGGGGTCATAGACATAGTCCAGATCGACATGCATCACCCGAACAGGATCGGCTTCCTGGATCTGGGTTACGGCGTTGGCAAAGGCCTTGATCGACGGGTTACCGGCGATCAGCATGCGCGGAATATTGTCCAGATCCTTCACGTTGCCCAGGCCGTCGTTCAGCGTAAACGCCAGCTGATACCCCTGCTGTTTGGCGATGGCCAGGGTGCTGCCGCTGGCGGCGCCGTAGGGCCACACCCAGGCGCGCGGCGCTTTCCCGGCGACGTCGTGGATTTTCGCCGTTACTTTCTGCACGTCATCGGTCATTCGCCGGGTAAACTGCGCGTCGCTTTCATAGCGGCCGGTGGTTTTATCCCAGCCTCGGTTGGCGGCGGCGGGCTCGCGGCTGCCTTGGGGATTGGCCGGCAGGCCGTAATGCGAGGCCCAGGTGTGCGCGCCGATCTCCACCAGCGGCGAGCGGCTGAGCTCGCGCACCATCTCCCAGGTGGCGAAGCGATCGCGCGGCGTCATCAGGCCACCAAAATTAACGGGCTGGTTGGCGGGGGTGTCCACCCAGCTGCCCACCGGCGCCCACAGCGCCGGAACGTTCCAGGCTTTAAGCAGCGGCCAGACGCGGGTATAAAAACTGCTATAGCCATCGTCGAAGCTGAGAAGAAAAGCTTTAGGCGGAAGCGACTTAAGGCCATGATGGGCGTCCAGAATGTCCTGAACGCTCACGGCATGGTAGCCGTGATGCAGCAGCCAGGCGATCTGCTCATTAAGCGCGCTGGTCCGCACCGAAAGATAACGCTGGTCGGCGGCGTCGTCTTCGACGTCATGATAGGCCAGCACCAGAAAGCGATCCGCCGGCCAGGGTTTATTGGCCTCCAGCTGGGGTCGTTGCTGCGGGGCGAGGAAGGGGACCTCCTCAGCACGCACGCTGAAGATAAGGCACAGCCAGCCGAGAAGCATCAGGCCGTTGCGCAGGGTCGTGTTCAGCATGGTCATCCTTAAAACCGTATGTTTGCATCAAGAGTGATGGCGAGGTTGTTTTCACGTTTGCCGTCGTAGGGCCGCTTATCCCAGTTCAGCATCACCCCGGTGTCGACGACGTTGTTCCAGCGCAGGCGCTGCCCGTAACCCAGCACCGTAATCGCCCCGGCGGCGTGATTTTTTTGCCAGTAGCTGCCGCCGCCGGCGAGCAGCTGCTGGCTCCAGACGGTGTCATACCGCTGGTAAAGCGTGTGATCGACGGCCAGCGCCGCGGTGGCTGCGAGGTCGCGCGCCGGACTGTAATACGCGGTGTCAGTGCGGCTATTGGCGCTGGCCGCCAGACCGGGCTGCAGATCCAGCGTTAACCACGGCGTCTGCCAGAGGCGCTCTTTACCGGAGAGGGTGTACTCCTGACGACGGTTGTGGTCGGTAAACCGGCTGGCGGCCACGCTGACGCGGTACTCCCGGCGCTCGTTTTGATACCAGCGCAGCCAGCCTTCGCCGCGGTTGGCGCTGACGCCGTTGCGTAACGCGCGCAGCGGCGTCTGCTGCGAAATCCGTTCCAGCTCGCCGCCCAGCTGCCAGCCATCGTTAACGTCGTGCGCGGCGGAAAGGCGGACGCCGGGCTTATTCTCGCCGTGAAAATTGACGCTGGAGAGTTCAAGTTCTCCCCAGGCGTCGCGCGGGCGCCATTCAATACCGGCGAACAGCTGGCGACGGCTGCCTTTCCCCTCTTCAAAATTGCCTTTGGCAAAGCGGTGGCCGCCAAACAACCGCCAGCTGTCGGCTATCGGCGGGCTGTAGATCGCCGTCTCAAAACTGAGGTCGTGGGTACCGCTCACCGGGTTGTCGGAATGCAGCCCTTTGCCGACGCTCAGGCGCAGCTCGGAGAAATGATGGATTTCGCGGGCTTTGGCCAGGCGTTGGGTATTCAGATCCCGTGGCGAGCGGGCGATAACGTCGTCGGTCAGCAGATCCATCTGCCGCCACTCCTGCAGATCGAGAGCGACCCAGGCCTGCTGGCGCTCCAGCTGCAGGCTGGCGGGCTCCAGGGTTTCCGCCGCTTTCAACTGGCGTTCGGCAGCCCGCGGCAGCCCTCTGTCCTGCAGCACGGCGGCATAGTCGATCTGCAGCCCCTGGTTGCCGGGGGCCGTCGCCGCCAGGCGCTGCATACGGGCTTCGGCCTGCGGCAGGGCGTTGGTGGCGGAAAGATAGTGCACGTTAAGCGTCTGCGCGGTGAGCCAGTCGTCGTTCGGCTGGGGCGTCGGCGAGCCGTAGAGATGACGGATGTAGGGCGCATTCCGGGTGAGGCGGGCGACATACCGTTGCGCTGCCGGATACTGACCTGTGTCCAGCAGGGCGTAGAAAAGCTCATGTTCTTCATTCTGTTGGCTCGTCAACCACGAGGGATGCTGATGAATGAGCGTCAACGCAGGCTCAATCTGCTTAAGGGCGATATAAGAGGAGATGACCCAGCCGATGGCCCAGTCGGGAACCACCTGCTGCTGCGCGAGCAGGCTTTGGTATTCGCGGATGATCTGCGCGTAGTCTGCGTTGGCGTACAGCGCGCCCAGACGGTCAATGCGCGCCCGGGTGATGTCCGGGGCGGCCTGCGGATCGGGACGCCAGGCGGCGATCATCGCGTCGTATTGCGCCAGTGCCGTGCGGGCCAGCGCGTAACGCGCATTTTCTTCACGGGAAGGCGTATCGGCAAGGCGCACCAGCTCGGCGGCGGCGTTCAGCTGCAGGTTGCGCTTTTCCGCGGGCGTCAGTTCGACGCTATTCGCGAGGCCGAAGGCGGGTGAGTCGATCCGGTTGCGGGTCAGGGTCGCCATCAGGCTGGCCAGCGCGGCTTTGTTCTGCGGTTCGCGATCGAGGATCTGCGTGTCCACCAGCAGCTGGTCCCAGCTTTTGCCAAGCCGCAGGTAGACATAAGAGAGGGTCTGCAGGTGAGCCACGCTCGCCTGCTCCGCCACCAGGCGACGCGCTTCGCTGAGCGCCTCGCCGTCCTTGCGGGCATCGGCCAGCGTCTTGATATAGCCGATACGATAGTCGTCACTGTCAGGGGACTGGCTGAGAGCCTGCTGCCAGAGGAGGAGCGAGGCTTGCCACTGTTTCTGGTTGCGCAAAGCCTGCGCGGCGGCGGCGGTGCCCCGTGCGGGAAGCGGCATATAGACCTGATAGCGTCGCCAGATTTTCACGACCTCATCGTCCTGGCCGGCCCAGAGGGCTACCTGCAGCCAGTCGGCTACCTGAGAAGGGGTTAACGCATGCCGTAGCTGGTACTGCTGAAGATATGAGAGAAAGGGGGCGTACTGGCCCTGACGCGCTTGCAGGATCTGCTGGTCATAGAGCGAGTCCGCTCCCTGAACCAGCGTCGGGAAGAGCAAAAGCACGCCGATTGATAGCGAGAGTTTCGTGTTGCGATTAAACAATAACGTATTTGAATAAGGTGATCTTTCCATTTCTATTTGCCATATGTTCATCAAGAATCCATTGCACAACACGACCGTCCTTTGACGGTGAGTTAAAGGATGAGGATGGTCCCATTTAGCTGACTGGCACTGCGGGTGAATGACTTATTGCAAACTAATAAACCTATCTCCTGTGGATAATTGAATGGATAATTTATACCCGATACCGCGGCGGATAAATATGGTTAAATGACGAGCTGAGTTTTAAGATAAATCTGTAAAAATGGTTTAATTCGAATCGCCATGTTGAAGTCAATGTCTTTAACTTACTGAAATAAATAAAAAATGAAGCTGGCTGGAATTTTGTTTCAAATTTTCCTGGTGGCTTATATTGCTGTGAGGGGAAAGATTTTATATAGATATTTAAGATGATTTCTGACAAAAATTCTTAATAGCAAAAAAAGCATCTTTTCTGTGGGATTTTTTTATTTATAATTAATCCGTTTATTTTCTGTCCGAACCCTGGGAGGTTTTTCACAGCCAGATTCAGATGCCGCGCTAATGATAAATCACAGATCTCGTTATTTTTACCGCCATGCGGAGCGATCCTCAGGGGCAAGGATAATGTCTGGTTGACGAGAATTTGTTGATTAAATGTTAAAGGGACGACTTGTGGCAAATTCAATGATATTAGTTACCCAGGATCACTATCTTTTTCAAGGTGTTAAGAATTTCTTCCCTGATATCATTCAGTTAGATTCTAGCGGAAAAGCGATTTTAGATAATGAGGTTGATGAACTCTCTCTGCTGGTTGATAGCCGTTCGCCGCTTTGTCATTATGATTATCTGGTGATGGAGGCGGCACAATCCAGAAAGCGAATATGCTGTATTGTCCTCGATATGCGCCATCGGGAAGAGCATTTACTCAGCCTGAAATCGTTTTTAAACATGTCATTATCACCCGCCGATATGGCGACCTTATTTGGGCTTTTCCTGGAGATGAAGAGTAATCGGCTGACCAAAGAGTGGTTCGACAATCTGCGCTTAAGTATGACAGAGCAGCTGATGCTGCGTTTTCTTGGGGCGGGGATGACAATGGAGGAGGTGGCGTTGAATCTTAATACTTCGCTAAAAAGCCTTTACCGCAAGCGGACCGCACTTTATGAACGACTGGGGTTAGATAATTTTAATGAAGCCTGCTTATTTATCTTCAAAAATAAACTGCTGGACCAGTCCGGTCGATCGCCATGAGGGCTGGTTGTACAGGAAATGGGTGATATCGCAAGGTATGTAATGATGGAAATGTAATAAATTAAATAGATATTGATAGGTACAACCGTCGATACCGGTCGGTATCCAGGGTGGCGCCCGGCATATAATTCCGGAGCTCTTTGGAAGTAATTACCGCCATGGCGGTTTGCTATGCACAGCGATTATTATAATGAATATATTCCTTGCGCCGCAGAGGAATAGTTTTGTCATAAATTAACTTTACCATGGTATTCCGGCTCACGTGTCGGAATACCATGAGATATCGTGAAAGCATCAGAGGAGCGAGGTGGATGAGAATAAGGGACAGTATTGCGGAGCGGTTAGAAGCCTGCGGGCTCTACCGTCGGGCGGCATCCAGATGGATTGAGGTGATGCAGCGTTGTCTGGACGATGAGGACCGAGAGTGGATCCGTCACCATCGCAATCAGTGTCTGAAAAAGGCGCAACGTCCGCCGGCGCCGAAAGAGGAGTTTGCCGATCTCCACCAGGCGGCTAAAGAGACGCAATATCGCATGGGCATTGCTAAGCCTTATGGCGAAGCGTTCAGACTACCCGGCAAAGGGAAAACCGCCGCCGAATAATACCTTTCTTTATTGCGTTTGCCTGACGGCCTGCGTTTGCGCAGGCGTTTCATTGTCCGTAGGCCCACGCAAGCGCAGCGCCGCCTGGCGATATGCATCAGACGCCGTACCCGCGGTTGTGCCGGATGGCGGCATAAATGCCTTATCCGGCCTACGGGTCCTCCCGCAGGCTCAAACAGCGTAGGCCCACGCAAGCGCAGCGCCGCCTGGCGATATACATCAGACGCCGTACCCGCGGTTATGCCGGATGGCGGCATAAATGCCTTATCCGGCCTACGGGTCCTCCCGCAGGCTCAAACAGCGTAGGCCCGCGCAAGCGCAGCGCCGCCGGGCGATATGCATCAGACTCCGTACCCGCGGTTATGCCGGATGGCGGCATAAATGCCTTATCCGGCCTACGGGTCCTCCCGCAGGCTCAAACAGCGTAGGCCCGCGCAAGCGCAGCGCCGCTTGGCAGGGATCATAGAGTGGAGTTCGATGGAGAGTCCGGCTGCAGAAAAGCAAAAACCCAGCCATAGGCTGGGTTCTCTGAATAAGTGGTGCCCGGACTCGGAATCGAACCAAGGACACGGGGATTTTCAATCCCCTGCTCTACCGACTGAGCTATCCGGGCAACGGGGCGCATTAAACCGTAATCCGCCCACCCCGTCAACCAAATTTCTTAAATTACTTGTCGATTGCTTATCTTTGCGGCAATTCCGCGCTCAAAGGCGCATTTTGACTCAATATCACTGCATGCCGTTATCACCTTGACGGCTTTTCCAGCCGCTGGTGACGGAGATAACGTGACGCAACCCGGAAATCAGGTAATCACCAATCACCTCTTCATCTTCCCGCGGCGAGCTCAGCGTGATTTCCGCATCCACGCCGTGACGATAGGCGCCATGATGGCTGAAAATGGTGCCGATATAACATTTTCCGTTCAGCCACACCGGAATATAGGCCACCGTCTCATAGATATAGTTGACGGCAACGCCGCTGTAGTAGTTGTCCGCCTCGTCGGCGGAGGTGCCGGGCGGAATGGGGCAGATCGGTGCATCGTTGTCGCTGGCGGGCTTATCTTTCAGCAGGTTGCCCTGCATAACCTCCAGCGAGCGCAGCAGATCCGCTTTATCGCCGTCGCTCAGGCTGGGGGTCAGCGGTTGGTCTTTCTCCGGGGAGCGGATGCTGTTCAGCGTATAGCGATAGCGAACCGTCACCGCGGGCGTCTGGCTGGCGGTGCTGAACGGGCGCAGCAGGTAGAGATTATCTTCGCCAAACTGGCCGTTGTACCACAGGGCATACACCTGGCCGTTGATTTTGACCCAGTGGTTCCACTGGTTAGCCCCGCGGCCATTAATGGAAAAGAGGGCGCCGGGCACCCCGGCATCGAAATCGTCGCCATTATCACTGTCGCTACCGTCGACGGCGGCAAAATCATCCTCGCCGCGCCGGAGCACCCCGGTGTAGCTGAAGAGCCCGGTGCCGCCCACGTAGCTGTCGATGATCAGATCGCGTTTGCCGTCGCCGTCGAGGTCGATAAGCGTAAAGCTGACTTTGCCGTTTTCTGAATCTGCGCTAATTGCTGAGCGCAGAAACGCCTGCCACTCGTCATCGCTGATATCCGGGGACGGTTTGCTGGTCGTCACCAGGCTGTCATCGGCGTAAGTGAGGGTGAAGTCGGTAATATGGCCGGTTAACGGAAACTGCTCGGCGACCCGGTTCAGCGCCAGTTCGGGATCGCTTTTTTGCGCCTTCAGCACCGCGTTATACAGCGTTCGCAGGGCCAGGTTATCCGCCTCTTTCTGCTGCTTCGGGATCACCTGGCTGACAAAGGTCGGCAGCATCCAGGTACCGCCCGGGGTGATTTCCCGGCACATACCGGTGCTGTACTTCAGGCTGGGAACGAAGGTCTTACCCTCCCAGACCCGCGTCTCGCCGGTTACGCAGTCGGCCATGCCCCGCTCTTTATGCAGGAAGACCAGCGTGCCGTTGGCGTAGCTGGAGGCCTCGGTAGTGAGCAGCCGCGGTTTGCTCAACTGGGCGTTATCGACCAGCCACAGGGCATAGCCATCGTTATAGGGCGCTCGCCAGCAGAGCGCCTGCGCCAGCGAATGGGTTTTATCCAGCGCGGTGAGGGTAATCTGGCGCTCTGCCGCCGGAATGGCCGGGTTCTGCCAGTCTTCACAGCGCTGATTCAGCAGCGGCGTCAGGGAGGGCAACAGCTTCTGGCGCTGGAGCATGCTTAGCGGTACAGGCTGCGCGTTGTGGATCACCGGTGCGGCGATGATTTCCGGGGCGGGGGCGGCGGGCAAAATGGCGTCGTCGCCCGCATCGCCTTTATCCAGCAGCGCGTCGGCGGTGCCAGTGCGTCGCTGAAACGCATCCATTTTACCCAGCACCTCGCGGCTGCCGGCGCTGGAAAGCGGCAGGTGCTGGCCGTTCAGGGTGAATTCGATTTTGCGCTGATTCGCCAGGGCCTGTAGCAGGGCGGCAGTCTGATCGCTGTCCAGACGGAAGTGGCTGTCGTCCTGGGCGTCCAGCGCGCCAAGATCCCGGTCGTCGATCAGCAGGCTGGCGGTGGAGTCGGCGGGGATATCGTGCTCGATTTGCGCAAAGGTGGCCGTGGCGGCGAGGCGCTGTTCGCTGCCGGCGTTGCGGGTCAACAGCACGCTGACCTCGCCCATGCGGACGCCGTAACCCGCCGCCCGGCAGGTGCCAGTGTTATCGCAGGCGAGCTCCCAGTCTTTTTGCGTAAAGGAAAAACCTTGCAGGGGAGCCGCCAGCAGAGGTGTGGAGCACAGCCCCAGCCAGGCAGCCCAGAAGAACGCGCGCATATCAATCCCTGTCAGCAATCAGTGAGGGGGAAATTATAGGCGCGACGTGGCGGTTAGGATATCAGAATCAGGTTAAGGCGCCGCCCATACGACACTGGGCGAAGCGCAGAATATCTTCTGCCAGCCGCCGGGCCGTATCCACATCCGTCTGGCTACGCTTGATCAGCAGACGGCTCAGGCAGCCCTCGACGATCAGCTCCATCTGTTTAGCGACCATTTCCGGGTCATCCACCTCCAGCTGAGTCAGCAGCTCATGAGTATAGGCCAGCGAAGCCTGCTTCTGCTGTTCCGCCAGCTGGTGAATCGGGTGTTGGGCATCCGGATAGAAGGTGCAGGCGGCGATAAACAAACAGCCGGGGTAACGCTGATTGCTGACGCAGGTGGTGAGCGCGCTATAGCGTGCCAGCAGCTTTTGCTCTGCGCTTAAGGTGTCGTCCAGCAGCAGCTGACGGCGCCAGGCATCCACCTGTTGGCTCAGATAGCGAAGCGCGTCATACAGCAGCGCTTCACGATCGGGCCAGAAGCGTTTCAGGTCGCTCGTCGGACAGGACACGCGCTCAGCGACCATCTCCAGCGACGTGTTGGCGATACCTTCAATTTCAAGAATTTTAATGGCTTCTGCCAGGACGTCTTCACGCAGCACGGTGTTCTCCTCCATCTTTCCTCCTAAAGTGTCGCTCACGCTTGCCAATCGCGCAAATGGGCGCTGAATGCCGCAGCATCCATAAAGCCGGTGACTCGCCGGTCGGGCTGTTCCTGACCCTGCGCGTTGAAGAACAGGATCGTCGGCAGACCGAGCACCTGCAGGCGCTTCAGCAGCGCGGCGTCTTGCGGACTGTTCTTCGTCACATCAACCTGTAATAACACGACGCCTTTCAGCGCCTGCTGCACGTCAGGTGAGCTAAAGGTGTATTTTTCAAACTCTTTGCAGGCCACGCACCAGTCGGCGTAGAGATCGAGCATCACCGGCTGACCTTTTGCCTGCGCCAGCGCCCGGTCAAGCTCGGCCACCGAGCTGACGCGGGTGAAGGCCAGGTGCGCCTGCTGCTCGAGCGCCGGGGCGCCAAACGCCCAGTCCTGCAGGGGACGGGCGCTGACCAGCGCGGCGGCAAGAAGAATGATTTGCACCAGCCGCATCCACGGCCGGGTGGCGCCCAGCGAGGTGATAAACGCCCAGCTGAAGAAGGCGATACCGAGCATTGACCACAGACGTAATCCCCACTGGTCGCCGAGTATGCGCTCCAGCAGGAAAACGGGCAGAGCCAGGATCACGAACCCGAAGGCGGTCTTCACATGGCCCATCCATGGCCCGCTCTTCGGCAGCAGACGGTTGCCAAACACGGTGACGAGGATCAACGGCAGGCCCATGCCCAGCGCGTAGAGGTACAACGTGCCGCCGCCCAGCCACAGATTACCGCTCTGGGCGATATATAACAGGATGGCGCTCAGCGGCGCGGTGGTGCAGGGGGAGCAGATCAGCCCGGCAATAGCGCCCATCGCAAAGACTCCGCCGGGCGATCCGCCCTGGCGTTTATTGCTGAGCAGCGCCAGCCGCGTCTGCAGCGAGGAGGGCAGCTGCAGCGTAAACAGGCCGAACATGGAGAGGGCCAACAGTATAAACACCGCCGACAGACCCACCAGCACATACGGGTGCTGCAGGGCCGCCTGGAACTGCAGCCCGGCGGCGGCCACCACCAGCCCCAGCGCGGTGTAGGTTAAGGCCATCCCCTGGACATAAATAAAGGCCAGCAGCAGGGCGCGCGCGGTGGAAAGCCGCTGTTTGCCGCCCAGCACGATGCCGGAAATCAGCGGGTACATCGGCAGCACGCAGGGGGTGAAGGCGATACCAATGCCTATCAGCAGCGCCCACAGGGCGGTGAAAGGCAGGCGGGCGGGGGCGTCAGCTGGCGGCGCAGAGGCAGGCGCAGGTGAAGTGGCGATCTCCGGGGACGGACGCGGCTCAACCGGCAGCGGCGGGTTGAACACCGGACGACTGCTCGTCGGCGGCGCAGGGTCAATGGTGGACGCCTGGCCATCTGCCGAAGCCGCCAGCACGGCGCTCAGCGGGATCACTTTGGTCTCCGGCGGATAACAGAATCCGGCATCGGCGCAGCCCTGCCAGGTGACGGTGAGAGTGGCGTCTTTGTCCGCCTGCTTCACCGTGACCGGAACGGTCAGGCGCTGGCGAAAGATCTCGCTTTTGCCGTAAAACTCATCCTCGTGCCACTCGCCCGCCGGCAGTGCCGGTTCGTCGAGAGTCGCCCCGGCGGCGCGGAAGGTAAACTGTTGACGATAAAGATAATAACCATCCTTGATTTGCCAGCTCAGGTTGAGGTCATGCTGTTGCTGCTGAAAGTCAAAGGCGAAGGCCTGGTCAGCAGGCACGAAGTTCGAGCGCCCCGGTGCGTCGAATAACCCGGCGGTGGCTGACGCGCTGCACAGCAGCAGGATCAGCGTAATGATGCGGTAAGCCATGAGAGGTAATCGTTGTCTCCATACGTGACGGGCAGAACCAGCAGTTCAGGGGTTTGATACGGGTGGTGAGACTTCAGGCAGTCCAGCAGCGCCTGCTGATGGGCAAGATCGGTTTTGAGCAGCATCTGAACTTCATACTCCTGCTCCAGCTTCCCTTCCCAGTAATAGAGCGAGGTGGCCCCCGGCAGGAGCGTGGCGCAGGCGGCCAGCTTTTCCGCCAGCGCTTTCGCCGCCAGATCCTGGGCGGTTGCTTCATCCGGCGCGGTACAGAGCACAACAACAGCATCAGGCGTAGTCATCATGAACCTCGTATCAGCGAAAATAGGCACTATAGCATGCAAGATGCGGGGATATTAGCGTCACGAGCGGGGAATGGGAGGGAAGCGGGCAGCGGGCCCGTGCGGGGCCCGCTGCCGACGGCATTTACAGCATAATCCCGCCGAAGATGAAACCCAGGATCACGCACAGGGTGATAGCGATAACGCCGGGGATCAGGAAGGCGTGGTTAAAGACATATTTACCAATGCGGGTTGAGCCGGTGTCGTCCATCTCCACCGCCGCCAGCAGGGTCGGGTAGGTGGGCAGGACGAACAGCGCCGAGACCGCGGCAAAGGAGGCAATCGCCGTCAGCGGGCTGACGCCCAGCAGCAGCGCGGCGGGCATCAGCGCTTTGGTGGTGGCCGCCTGCGAGTAGAGCAGCGTGGCGGCGAAGAACAGCACCACCGCCAGCAGCCACGGGTAGTTTTGCAGCAAGTCGCCGGCCACGGCCTGGATGTCGCTGATATGCGCTTTAACGAAGGTATCCCCCAGCCAGGCGACGCCGAGCACGCAGACGCAAGCGCTCATCCCGGACTTAAAGGTACTGGCATTGAGCACTTCGCCGGTGTCGATTTTGCAGGTGATGCTGATCAGGGTGGCGATGGTCAGCATAAACACCACGATCGCCTCGTTACGCGGTAGTACAGGGTTTTTGATCAGGCCGACGGTATCGCTGATGGCCGTAGCGTAGAACATCACCGCCACGATGCCGATCAGAAACAGCAGAACGGAACGTTTGGCGTGCGGCTTCAGTTCAAATACCTGGCTGCCGCGTAGACTGACTTCACCCTTGGCCAGCCGCTCCTGGTAAACAGGATCGTCTTTCAGCTCGCAGCCGAGGAAGTTGCAGACGATAGCGGTGAGCATTACCGCCAGCAGGGTGACCGGAATACAGATGGCCAACAGCATCAGGTAGCTAACGCCCAGCGGCTCCAGGATCCCGGCAAAGAACACCACCGCGGCGGAGATAGGCGAAGCGGTGATCGCTATCTGGGAGGCCACCACCGCAATCGACAGCGGACGGGACGGACGGATGCCTTGCTCTTTGGCCACTTCGGTGATCACCGGCAGCGTGGAGAAGGCGGTATGGCCAGTGCCGGCGAGCACGGTCATAAACCAGGTCACCAGCGGGGCAAGGAAGGTAATATATTTCGGGTGGCGACGCAGCATCCGTTCGGCGAGGCTGACGAGGTAATCCATCCCGCCTGCGACCTGCATGGCGGCGATAGCGGCAATCACCGCCATAATGATTTCAATAACGTCGAAGGGGATCGCACCCGGTTTAATTTGAAAAATAAGCGTCAGGACAAGGACGCCAAGGCCACCGGCAAAGCCGATACCGATGCCGCCGAGCCGGGCGCCGAGATAAATCGCCAGCAGGACAATAACCAGTTCTGCACCAAACATATATGCCTTCCTTGTTTTTTAACAAGTTGATATTGGATTGTTGTATTTTAGTAAAACTAAAAAGCAAAAAGGCATGTCATCGCTGACATGCCTTTGAATGACTATCCGGAAAGATTACTGTTCGCTTTCATCGGTATAACGCTTCGCTTTATAAGCAGGATGCATCAGGTTTTGCGCGGAGAAAATGTCATCCAGCTCCGCCGCCGTCAGCAGCCCACGCTCCAGCACCACTTCCCGCACGCTCTTCCCGGTTTCGGCGCAGATCTTGCCGACGATATCGCCATTGTGGTGGCCGATAAACGGGTTGAGGTAAGTAACGATACCGATGGAGTTATAGACGTAACCTTCGCACACCGCTTTGTTGGCGGTAATGCCGTTGACGCATTTCTCCAGCAGGTTGTAGCAGGCGTTGGTCAGAATATGGATAGATTCGAACATCGCCTGGCCGATCACTGGCTCCATTACGTTCAGCTGCAGCTGCCCGGCTTCGGAGGCCATGGTTACTGTGGTGTCGTTGCCGATCACTTTAAAGCAGACCTGGTTGACCACCTCCGGCACCACAGGGTTAACCTTCGCCGGCATAATAGAAGAACCAGCCTGCAGCTCAGGCAGGTTGATTTCGTTGAGGCCCGCGCGCGGTCCGGAAGAGAGCAGGCGCAGGTCGTTACAGATCTTGGACAGTTTCACCGCCAGGCGTTTCAGCGAGCTGTGGACCATGACGTACGCCCCGCAGTCCGAGGTGGCTTCAATCAAGTCTTCCGCCGGAACGACCGGGAGGTTGCTCACTTCCGCCAGCTTCTGTACCGCCAGCTGTTGATAACCGTCCGGGGTGTTGAGACGTGTGCCGATGGCGGTTGCGCCAAGGTTCACCTCCAGCAGCAGCTCCGCGGTGCGCAGAATGCTTTTGGTCTCTTCATTGAGCAGCACATTGAAGGCATGGAACTCCTGGCCGAGGGTCATCGGCACCGCGTCCTGCAGCTGAGTGCGGCCCATCTTGAGGATGTCCTGGAATTCTACGGCTTTCGCCTGGAAACCTTCGCCCAGTTGCTTAATCGCATCGATTAGTTTGAGGATGGAGGCATACACCGCGATGCGGAACCCGGTCGGGTAGGCATCGTTGGTGGACTGACATTTGTTAACGTGATCGTTTGGGTTCAGATACTGGTATTCACCTTTCTGGTGACCCATCAGCTCGAGGCCGATGTTCGCCAGGACTTCGTTGGTGTTCATGTTTACGGAAGTGCCGGCCCCGCCCTGGAAGACATCGACCGGGAACTGGTCCATGCATTTGCCGTTATTCAGGACTTCGTCACAGGCGGCGATAATCGCATTTGCCGCGCTTTTGGGAATGGTCTGCAGCTCCTTGTTTGCCAGCGCCGCGGCTTTCTTCACCATTACCATGCCGCGCACGAATTCTGGTATGTCGCTGATTTTGCTGTTGCTAATGTAGAAGTTTTCAATCGCTCGCAGAGTATGAACGCCGTAGTAAGCGTCCGCGGGAACTTCCCTGGTGCCCAACAGATCTTCTTCGATACGAATGTTGTTTAACATGTGAACCTTCTTTTCAAGCTGCCAATGAATTCACCAAATACACAGAATATCCAGTATTCAGTATATTTTCTGGCCGACGATTATTTCCTTAACCGGCCCGGTGCCCAAGATCATATGCTGATGATAGCGAATATCAGTAAGCTTGATCACTTATTACATCGCGGGTGTGAGAAGATTTATTAATCTGTGAAATGGGTCACCGCTTTCCTATTCCTGGAAAAAATAAGCATTTCCGCTGATTGAAAAGCCGCTCAGCATCCCCATCTTAGTGGGATGCAATCAGCAAATTGATAACTACGGGGGCCGAACTCGGTGCCTGTCGATGAAGGAGACGCCGGTGCGTTGGATTCCGTTTATTGCCTTTTTTCTTTACGTGTACATTGAGATATCGATCTTTATCCAGGTCGCGCACGTGCTGGGCGTCTTTATGACGCTGATCCTGGTGATCTTTAGCTCGGTGGTGGGGATGTCGCTGGTGCGTAACCAGGGCTTCAAAAACTTCCTGCTGATGCAGCAGAAGATGGCCGCGGGCGAGAGCCCGGCGGCGGAGATGATCAAAAGCGTCTCGCTCATTATCGCTGGCCTGCTGCTGTTGATCCCGGGGTTCTTTACCGATTTCCTCGGCCTGCTGCTGCTTTTGCCCCCGGTGCAGAAGCACCTGACGATGAAGCTGATGCCGCATTTGCGCTTCAGCCGGATGCCGGGCGGCGGCTTCAGCGCCGGGACTGGCGGTGGAGAGACCTTCGAAGGGGAATTCCAGCGCAAGGACGAACAGCGCGACCGTCTGGACCATAAGGACGATCGCCGCGATTAACTTTTATCGGCCCGGTCAGCAGACGCGACCGGGCCGCTTTCTTATTGCGCCTATACGCTGCCTGTCGCCAGCTTGCGTCTCGGTAAAAACAACCACAGCGCCGCCAGCATCACCAGCGCGTACAAACTCTTCCAGCCGACCATCGCCAGCAGCAGCAGACAGAGAATGCTGCCCACCGCCGCCAGCAGCCGATAGCGCCCGCGCAGCAAACGACAGCCCGCCAGCATGCACAGCAGATAGATCATGATGAAAATGCCGTTGGCATAGACGATCAGCGCGTCCAGATTGATATCGAGAAAATAGATACACAAGGTGCTGACCACGCAGGAGCCCAGCACGGCGTTGAGGGCGTTGCGCGGGATCTGCCGCGGCGACAGCCTCGCGAGGTAGCTCTGCGGCTTATGCTGCGCCTGCGACCAGACCAGGCGGGCGAAGCTCTGAATATAGATGTTAAGGCTGGCGAAACAGGCGAGATAGCCGATGACGCAGGCCACCCACAGCGCTTCGACGCCGAACAGGCGGACCACGATATTCGGTAAAGACGCGGCCGCCGCCATCTCCTCGCCAAACGCGTGGAAGTGCAACACCAGCACGGTACAGGCCCAGTAGACCGAGCCGGCAAGCAGCAGGCCTATCATCAGCGCGCGGGGAAAATCGCGCTCGGGATGTTTAAACTCCGAGGCGAGATGGGCAAAGGCTTCCAGCCCGACAAAGCACCAGAACATCACCGACAGCGCGGAGAAGAGCTGGCCGCGGTCGATCGCCGCCGGGGCGGGGAAGGGGATTTGCGCCGGGCTTATTCCGCCGCGCCACCAGACGGCGACGATCAGCGCGACAATCAGCACGGCAACCAGGGTCTGCAGGTTGGCGCTGGAGCTGGCGCCGCGTGAACCGACCCACCAGACGATAGCCAGGGTACCTAGCTCCGCCAGCAACAGCTGCGCATCATGCCAGCCGAACAGCGCCTGGCCGAAGCCAGTGGCGATGTGCAGCGCGGCGGGGAGCCCGACCGGGATAACCGATAAAAATAACCAGCCGGTGACGCTAGCCAGACGTGGGCCAAAGGCCATATCGACAAAGTGGGCCACGCCGCCCGCGCTGGGGAAATGGCGGCCCAGCAGGGCGAAGACGATGGCAATCGGAAAAACAAGGAGGATGAGCAACGGCCATGCCCACAGGCTGTTATCGCCAGCGACCAGCGCCGCAAGCGCCGGGACGGCGAAAACGCCAGTGCCCAGCAGTGAGGTGGAAAGCAACCCGACTCCCTGTCCCAGCCCTAACTCCTGTTTTAAACCACTCATGATTCCATCCTGCGCCAGTAAAAACAAAGAGAGTATCACAATCGCTTTTCCTTATGACCGGTTGCCCGGTGACGCCGCTTTTTGCGTGCCAGCGCAAAGGTAAAAATTTTTTTTTAATTTTGCCCTTGAAGCCGGAAATGGCCATCCCCATCTCTCTCTGCACTAGCCGGTAAACCGCGTTCGGCCCGGCGTCACCCATAACTGATAATGACTTTCTCGAAGGAGAGCTATCAATGAGTATTCGTCCGTTACATGATCGTGTGATCGTCAAACGTAAAGAAGTTGAAACCAAATCTGCGGGCGGCATCGTTCTGACCGGTTCTGCAGCAGCTAAGTCAACGCGTGGCGAAATCATCGCTGTCGGTAAAGGCCGCATCCTGGAAAACGGGACCGTGCAGCCGCTGGACGTTAAAGTTGGTGACATCGTGATTTTCAACGATGGCTACGGCGTGAAGACTGAAAAGATCGACAACGAAGAAGTACTGATCATGTCCGAAAGCGACATCCTGGCAATTGTTGAAGCTTAATTCGCACGACCCTGAACGAATTTGAGGAATATAAGAAATGGCAGCAAAAGACGTAAAATTCGGTAACGACGCTCGTGTAAAAATGCTGCGCGGCGTAAACGTACTGGCAGATGCAGTTAAAGTGACCCTGGGCCCGAAAGGCCGTAACGTGGTTCTGGACAAATCCTTCGGCGCGCCGACCATCACCAAAGATGGCGTTTCCGTTGCTCGTGAAATCGAACTGGAAGACAAGTTTGAAAACATGGGCGCGCAGATGGTGAAAGAAGTTGCCTCTAAAGCGAACGACGCGGCAGGCGACGGTACCACCACCGCAACCGTGCTGGCGCAGGCCATTGTGAACGAAGGCCTGAAAGCTGTTGCTGCAGGCATGAACCCGATGGATCTGAAACGCGGTATCGATAAAGCGGTACTGGCTGCAGTAGAAGAGCTGAAAGCGCTGTCTGTTCCGTGCTCTGACTCCAAAGCTATCGCTCAGGTAGGTACCATCTCCGCTAACTCTGACGAAACCGTAGGTAAACTGATCGCGGAAGCGATGGACAAAGTCGGTAAAGAAGGCGTGATCACCGTTGAAGACGGTACTGGCCTGGAAGACGAACTGGACGTGGTTGAAGGTATGCAGTTCGACCGTGGCTACCTGTCCCCGTACTTCATCAACAAGCCGGACACCGGCGCCGTTGAGCTGGAAAGCCCGTTCATCCTGCTGGCTGACAAAAAAATCTCCAACATCCGCGAAATGCTGCCGGTTCTGGAAGCTGTAGCGAAAGCGGGCAAACCGCTGGTTATCATCGCTGAAGACGTTGAAGGCGAAGCGCTGGCGACCCTGGTGGTTAACACCATGCGCGGCATCGTTAAAGTGGCTGCGGTGAAAGCGCCGGGCTTCGGCGACCGTCGTAAAGCCATGCTGCAGGATATCGCTACTCTGACCGGAGGTACCGTTATCTCTGAAGAGATCGGTATGGAGCTGGAAAAAGCAACTCTGGAAGACCTGGGCCAGGCGAAACGCGTGGTTATCAATAAAGACACCACCACCATCATCGATGGCGTTGGCGAAGAGTCCGCAATCCAGGGCCGTGTTGCTCAGATCCGTAAGCAGATCGAAGAAGCAACCTCCGACTATGACCGTGAAAAACTGCAGGAACGTGTCGCTAAACTGGCTGGCGGCGTGGCAGTAATCAAAGTCGGTGCAGCTACCGAAGTTGAAATGAAAGAGAAAAAAGCACGCGTCGACGACGCCCTGCACGCAACCCGTGCTGCGGTTGAAGAAGGCGTGGTGGCTGGCGGCGGCGTAGCGCTGGTTCGCGTTGCTGCGAAACTCGCTGGCCTGACCGGTCAGAACGAAGATCAGAACGTCGGTATCAAAGTTGCGCTGCGCGCAATGGAAGCGCCGCTGCGTCAGATCGTGTCCAACGCCGGTGAAGAGCCGTCTGTTGTCGCGAACAACGTGAAAGCAGGCGACGGTAACTACGGTTACAACGCGGCAACTGAAGAATACGGCAACATGATCGACTTCGGTATCCTGGACCCAACCAAAGTAACCCGTTCTGCACTGCAGTACGCGGCTTCCGTGGCTGGCCTGATGATCACCACCGAGTGCATGGTGACCGACCTGCCGAAAGGCGACGCGCCTGATTTAGGTGCTGCTGGCGGCATGGGCGGCATGGGCGGTATGGGCGGCATGATGTAATCGTGCGCTATACAGCATAAAAAAGCAGAAACCCCTGGCCAGCAATGGCTGGGGGTTTTTCTTTTGGTGCGCTTTTTAGTATAAGGCTTATACATAAAATCATTTAAGCTGTATCAGAGCGGCAAGCACCTTCGTATCGGAAGCGACTGACAAGCGCGACCGGGTAAGGAATGAAAGCGGCTCATGCCGACGCAGTTTGAAGGATGACAGGTTTACATCCGGGCCAGTGCGTCCAGCTCATCGATCATGGGGAATAACATGCAGGTAAAATATTTAGCAGGGATTGCCGGCGCAGCCTTACTGTTAGCAGGTTGCAGTTCCAGCAATGAATTAACCTCTGCCGGCCAGAATGTGCGTTTTGTACAGGAGAAGCCGGGCGCAGAGTGTCAGCTGTTAGGGACCGCGACGGGTAAACAGAGTAACTGGCTCTCCGGCCAGAATGGCGATGAGGGTGGCTCCATGCGCGGTGCGGCTAACGCCCTGCGTAACCAGGCGGCAGCCATGGGCGGCAACGTGATTTATGGCGTCAGCAGCCCGACGCAAAATCTGTTGTCGAGCTTTGTGCCCACCGACAGCGAGATGAACGGCCAGGTATATAAGTGCCCGAACTGATGCGCGATGCCTCTCTCTGCGAGCGTAGAGAGAGGCGTGACCGGTAGAAGAGGGTCAGGCGTTAAGCTCCGCTTTCTTCTCCAGATAGAAGGCATGCAGGGGACGCAGACACTCTTCCAGGCTGAGCATTCTTCCTGGCTGGGAAGGAATAATGGTACTGAAGATTTGGCATGGCGCCAGCGCCGTGTGCATCGCCTTAAGCTTGGGGCTTTTCTCAATAAGGCGTACTACCACGCTGTTTTCCATTTCAGATAAATGTGGCGCACTGGTTTTTACCACCGCTCCGGAGACAATTTTCTTGCCTTCGTCCGTCTCGCAGCAATAGAGCACGCCCAGATAATGGGAAAACAGGTTTAGCTTCCATTCTTCCTGGGGATACTGCTGGTAATCAATATTCGGCTGAGTAGTTAAGTCGACGCTGTAGCACATTAAAAAATCCATATTTGAACTTAAATACTGGATAAGTTCCTGATCGCCGACTGTTTTTAATGCCTGTTGAATACCGATTATCAGGGCTTCAACCTGTCGGTCATCAATAGTTAACGTCTTAATTTGCTCATCCTGAAATACCAGGATCAGCGTTGACTGCGTTTCGCCAGGTTTAAGCGTAATAGACATTATACGCCGCTCAGGAGAAGGCTGTTGTATTTCAGCCATTTCTACCGTGGGGATATGGGTTACGAGTGTTTCGTTATAAGCGATAATCTCATCTTTGTAAGCCTCGCCTTTATTTTCAAGTCGCTGAAAAATTAAGGCCATTCTACTTTGCAATATCAGAAGCAGGTCGGATAATACGGGTGCCTGAAGATAGAAAATCTCACAGGTATCATTCGCTTTCTTGACCTTAAGTAACAGCGCCAGGAAACGCTCTTCAAAAGTAATTCCTGCAGTATTAAAACCAATAAACGTTCCTTGCATAATCTTCTCCTTTATTAAGCGGTAGCCATCGACTTCGATTGTGAGAGGTCAATAACGCGATCGGCTGATGCAATGGTTGATGGCCGGTGCGCGACAATAATTCGGGTGATACTTAACGCTGAAATCGACTGATTGATGACCGACTCATTTCTGAGATCCAGGTGACTAGTTGCTTCATCCATAAACAGAATACTCGGTTTACGGTACAAAGCACGAGCGATCAGGATACGCTGCTTTTGACCGCCGGAAATGCCCAGCCCCAGTTCGCCGACAATGGTTTCGTATCCCATCGCCATCTTCATGATTTCATCATGGATGTTGCAATGTTTGGCACATTCCATTACGAATTCCAAATCGGGGTTATCATCAAAACCACTGATATTATCGATAAGTGAACCTGAAAAGAGACGATCCTCCTGAAGTACGCAGGCGATACCGAGACGATAGTTATTTAAACCAATTTTTTGAATCTCCAGATTATCCGCCAGTATTTCGCCGGAGTCAGGTGAAAGCAAACCGCACATGACTTTCAACAGCGTGGTTTTGCCAACGCCAGATGGGCCAATTAGCGCGACAGACTCGCCTGGGGCAACCGTTATATTCAGATTGGTAAAAATAGGTTGTGAAAAAGGATCGTATTGATAACTCAGGTTCCTGACTTCAAGTTTCACGCCGGTGTTTGCTGTAAACACACGTCGGGATGGAAGTTCTTTTTCCGGTTCGCTAAAGGCGATTTCAGATAGACGTTCATTATGAAGCGAGAGCATACGAAGCTGCATCACCAAATCAATGAGATTCGATGCACGTTGAGAAAACTGGCCTCGATAAGCATTAAATGCCATAAACATACCGAGCGTCATCTCATTATCAATTACCATAATGGCACCCAACCACAGTACCACCACCTGATCGATAGAGGTGATAAAGGTATTAATCCCACCAAACATCATATCAAAGCGAGTTTGCTTAATACCTGCGTTACTGGCATCAACGTTAAGATTCAGCCAATGCTGCGAGCGACGTTCTTTTAAATTTAATGCTTTGATCGTGGAAATGCCATAAAGTGATTCCATAAAGTGAGAGTTAGCACGCGCCCCTTTAACGACCTGCTCTTCCGTTACGCGCCGATAAAAACTATAGGTAGCGAAGCGCATAATCGCATAGCAGGCGGTAAAGCCAATGACGACCCAGACTAACCAGCCGCCATATAATGTCAGCATGACTAACAAACCGATCGTCATTATCGAATCGATGATGCCAGTGACGATACTGTTGGTAAAAATTGAACGAATGGTATCCAGAGACGAGAAACGAGACTGGATATCACCTAAGTGTCTTTTCTCGAAAAAAGATAATGGCAAACTTGCCAAATGATCGAATAGCGTTGTTTTCCATTGAATGTTGGTCAACGTATTCAACGTCAACGACGTCCATGCTCGGAGCATGCTAATAAACGTGCGGAATAGCGTAAAAAATATTAAACCAATACAAATAACAGAGAGTAAACTTTCATCGTGCGCCATAATGACATGGTCAGTTACTAACTGTGTACCAATAGGCAACAGGAGGCCAATCGCTTCTACCACAACAGAGAAAGCAAAGATCTTAATCAGCGCCGATTTTAAACCAACAATTTTATGCATTAAATCCAGGAGTCGTAAACGGGATTTCGCCTCCTCTTGTTGGAAGTTATGATCAGGCCAGAGTTCAAGCGCAACGCCGGTAAAATTATTTGACATCTCACTGATGCCAATGATTCGTTTACCCAGCGCGGGATCGTGAATCACAAATCCGTTTTTCTTTACTTTTGTAAGGACTACATAGTGGTTCATTCCCCAGTGGATGATGCAGGGAAGCTTAAGCTGTTTTATTTCATCGAGGTCGAGCGCTAGCGCACGGTTTTTTAAACCAGCCTGCTCGGCTGTTTTGCTTAGAGACAGCAGTGAGGAGCCCTGTGAGGGGCTACCGAATCGTTGACGAAAATTAAATAAATCGATATTTAACCCATAATAACCACAGACCATCGCCAGACAGGCAACTCCACATTCCGATGATTCTGACTGTAGAATAACAGGCGTTTTGTTAACCAGAGAAAAATTTAGTTTTGCAACAATGGTTTTGAACAATTCGTTAGTCATGGATTGGCCCAGTAATGCTTTGAGTTATCTTATACACAGGGGTAAACATCCACATATAAAGTGGGCGCTCTTCGAGAAATACAACGGCTTGAGCCTTCAGTCCATTCGAAAGCGAAAGCGTTTTACCATTGTAATTAAAGGTTTTGTTTTCAATTTTGACAATGGTTTTATAGAGTGCCAGTTCCTGCTGGTTCGTTCCATTATTAACATTAGTGTATTCAGACAGTTCCTGTGGGGATGTCGGGACCGAAGATATTGAAAGTATTTTCCCCGGGAATTGCCCAAATTTATCGGATGGGAAAGCATCATAGCGGATGTTAATGACATCACCCGGTTTGACGTAAGGTATGCTATTATTAGGTAACCATAAAATAAGATAATATTCTATATCACCAGTGGGTTTGATTTGCGCTAAACTGCTGCCTTTGTCGACCATTTGTCCTTTTGTTACAGCCAGCGATTCAATGCGTCCTTCTGTGGTTGCTTTAATAATGACATTACCATTGGCATTTGATTCAACCAACTGGTTTTTGTAATCATTAATCTGGTTTTCCTGAGATGATATTTGGTTGTCAAAATCTGCCGTTTTTGTGATTTTATCGCTATTTAACTGGGTTACCTGGGATTCCAGTTGCATTTTCTGACTGACCAAAGACTGATAGGTACTCTGTTGTTGAAAGTATAATGAATGCTGATAGTTATACTGATCTTTGGTGATAAGGCCATCACGAAGATATTTATCGTAACTGGAAAGATTATCATGCATTTTCTTTAAACCAGTCTGCGCATTAACCAGCATGCGGTTAGTTTCTTTTAACGAATCATTGATGGTTTTTAGCTGTTTATCTAAAGATAAGCGAGTTTCTTCTTTATTATGAGAAAGTTTGGTGATGATATCTTCAGCGTTCGCAATCTTTTCATTAATGACTTCTATTTGCGCCGTACTGACGTTGCCTGTTGTTGTATTTCGGGAGATGTCAATTTCATATAAAGACTGTCCTTTGGCGACAAGGTCACCGACTTTTGCATATTGGGAAATAACAAACCCTTGCTGTGGCGCATAAACATTGACAGAATGAGGTAAAGTAATAACTTCCCCACGAACATCAATGCGTTGGGTAAAGGTACAAAATATTGTGGTGGTTATTAGAATGGCTAAAAAGGCAAAAGAAAGTAATGCAATAAGCCATGCTGGAAGCCCTGCTAGCAGCAAAGCCTTTCCTTTCCAGTGATGCTTTTTGTATTCGATCGCTTCCTTGCGATAGATTTTTCTTAACATAATTATCACTTACATAATGAAATGAAAAGGCCCGATATTTCAGGCCCTATTTACTTAGTAAAGAATGTCAACAAAACGTTGAGCAAACAGCTGAGGCGTAAATTAATTGCTCCAGAAGTTTAATGTGCCATCATAAACGGCATCCATTACACCTGTTGCATAATGCAGCGTCATATCCCAGCCAACGATACCCGCAGCAATACCAAAGCAGACGCCACCGAGAATAACCCCGGCAATCATTCCTACACCCTGGCCAATCGAGCCGATACCAAAGATACCGCCGCTTACGCCGCCCCAACGTCCAGCGTAACCTGTACCAAAAATCGCCCCCAGAGAGGCGCCCAGAGCGATGGCGCCTACTTCTTTAGCAGCCCAGGTCATAATATCGGTAAGAGTATCAGTCAGCGCGCCGCCAGAAATCTCTTCCATTTCAAATACAGTTAATTGATGCATGATTAGTCCTTTAACTAAAATTAAAATTATATGTTCATTCCAGACCGGAAGTTGGTCCGCAGAGAAGATAGTCGTTGCTGTAGTATGAATCAACTCAACTTAATGTGAATTGTTGATGAAATTTCAGATTCATTCTGAATCTAATCTAATCTAATTATTTTATAGATTCATAAAGCAATATTAATTTTAGCAAGTTAAATTAAGCTATTATTATGGACGTGACTCAAATTGTAGTGCATTACTTTCATCCGTATATATCATAATGCTTTTGATTATGTATGGAAAAATAAAAAAGGTGGATATCATTATCCACCTTTTATGAGATTATGGTTCTCTTTATTCTTCCTGAACTACTACCTCAAGTATCGCTTTTACATGCCCGGCCGAGACTTCAGCGCTGTTGTCGCTCATTCGGTAATAATCGGCGGTAAAGTTAATTTTTTGCGATGCTTGAGCGCTGGCAATACTGTAGGTCTCTGCGTCATAAAATATAACGGGACTATTGTCTTTTTTGAAGATAATGCCAACGTTGCTTGCTGCTCCGCCTCCTGTTAGCAGATTATCGATGATGCCATTCCCCGCAGGACTGGTGCCACTAACTGGGTTAAACCAATAGTAAAGTTTATTACCAATTGAACCCGCTGGGCATGAAACGTCCATTGTGATAGTTTTCTGTGATGGGGTTGTGCCACCCCGAGGGATTGACATTAATGTATTTTTTTCAATTGTATTTAAGGTGATTTGGCTCGGTCCAGACACAGTAATATCACAGGAGGTCGCCTTATAAGAAATACTCTTGAACTTCAGAGACGCAGTCATTAACAGACGATCTGACGCCCTGGGGTTGGTGCTTAAGTTACCCGCTGAGAATTTAAATACCGGATTGGTACTGACGCCGGATGTATCAATGACAGGTTTTGTTTTTATTAACCATACTGTCATAAATCTGTAGTCATCATTCGACTTTAAAATTGGCACAATCGTAGATTGTGCCACTGCGGGTTTAATTGAACCATGCTTGCTGTCCAGAATATCTGAAAACTGAAAACCAATACCATCAATCCCCGTTTCATAGACCGGTTTTCCCATTATACCCGTGACACCAGAGACCTCGGGTGCGGATGAGGTAATGATATACTGATCACCCATTATCTTGCTGCATTCAAAGGTTTTATAGTGTCCGGTACCAACTTTTTTGGTATACAAAACTGTACCAACGGGTATTGTTGGATCCGTTGCGATTTTAGGACTTAAGTTAAATACTGCTTGCCCATCGGAACCATCATAATCGCATTTGGCAGCTGCTTCACAACAACATAATAATATAGATAGAAAAATCAGTGTTTTTCTCATTCTTTATTGTCCTTGGTCAATATTAGCGACAAATTGTTTCGATTTGACTGATGCCAGCCGCTTTGCCTTCCCTGGCCGGTAAAGTAAAGGAAGCATTGCACTGCTGCGCCGCGCTTTTGCCCCATTGCACGTTAAGTATTCCGGTTTGCTGCAGGCCGGACATATAGACCATCCCGGCTTCGCTGACGATGCCTGGCTGTGCCTGGCTGCTCCCGGCGAGTAACACCATCGCACCATAAGGTACGTCCTGGCCGCTGGCCGTTTTCAGATGGACAAATGCGCGCTGGCCGATATTACCGGCATAATTGGCCCGCACGATGGCGCCGCGTGTCGGAACGACGCTCTGCGTGGTTTCCGGAAGCTCCATATCTTCGCCAAGCGAAGTACTATCGAGGGTGATATCGGTGCGACGATAAGGCGTGACATAAGGTACGATGGCGTAACCACGATAGTCGGTGGTGATGGTGTTATCGTTGGCCAGCTTGACGTTATCCAAACCTGGGGCCTTAACCAGTACGGCGGCATCGGTGATGTCCTGACCAAGCGTGACCCCATCGGCATGAGCGACAATGCTGCCGTTGGCGCCATAGTCTATACGCTCGCTACCGCGATCGTAGCTGTAACCGGCATTGACGCTGCCGCGAGCACCGTTATAGGTTGCGCGCATATCGCCGCTGTAGTATTCCCGGTTGCTGTATCCTTGCTGCAGGCTCCACTCCAGGCTGTCGTTATCCAGCGCGTTACCACCGATGGAGACCGACTGATCGGTAGACCCCGGATTACTGTTGGTTAACTGATAACTGGTATAGGTGCCCGGTAGCCAGTTGCTCAGCGGCAGCGTGACGGTCAGCGAGATACGCTGATCGTCCTGGGCGTCTTTCCCGGAGTTATTCCCGCTCCAGGTATAGCGGTTATAGCTGTACCCGAGGTAATAGTTTACATTGCGGAAGCCACCGTTGTACCCCACGCTGATCGACTTGTTGGTGCGCTTATCGTCCCAGTAATCTTCAATCAATCCACTGATAGACAGACTGCCGAGGCCTTTACCCAGGCTTTGATTCAGCGTCAGATTGGTGCGGTTGCGCAGCGAGCGAGGAGTATACTTGCCATCATTAGAATAGCTATCTAACACTTCAGAGAGGGTATTAAATCCGCGGGTGGAATAGCGGTAGCCAGCGATAGTCACGTTTGTACCGGTTTCGATAATATTTTTCCCGTAACGGACACGCCATGACTGCCCAGAGGTCTTTTCGTCGTCTTTCATTTTTGACCAGGCCTGGGTGACGTCTGCCGAGGCGGCGCCAAGCTCGCCGAGGTTATAGCCGAGGCCTGTTGACAGGGCCTGATAGCGCGATGCGGCCTGCACCCCGCCATAAAGCGTCAGGCTACTTGAGACACCGTAGGTCGCGGTAGCTTGCGTAAAGGGCGTTTCATCGACCCCGCCGTCGTAAGGACGATATTTACCAGACGTAATTTCATATTCCAGCTGATCTTCACGGACCATCACCGGCAGCGTAGCGAACGGTACGACGAACTCCTGCTTAGAACCGTCGGACTCTTCCACGGTGACGTAAAGGTCGCCGCTACCGCCGCTCGGGTACATATCGGTGATTTCAAACGCGCCAGGCGCCACGTAGGTCTGGTATACCTGGTAGCCGTTTTGTTTAATGAAGACACGGGCGTTGGTTTTGGCGATACCACGGATAATCGGCGCATAGCCGCGCATACTTTCCGGCAACATTGATGTATCGGTGGCCAGTTGAATACCGGTAAACGGTACACTGTCAAAGATGCCTGAGAGTGACGAGCTCTCACCCATCACCAGGTTACTGTTGATGGGACGAATGCTGCGCTGCATGTAGAGATAGGCTGAGTCCCAATCACCCGCATCGCCGTTGTTTTTATTCCAGGTGCTGAGGTTACGGATACGCCATGGGCCAACGTTGAGGCCAGACTGCAGGTTCAGGCTGTAGTATTCGTCATTGGCCTGCATGTCGTTTGAGCCGCTGAACTGATAGTTCACCAGCAGGGCGTTGATGCCGTCATCAAACTGATCCGGTGGAATATATCCCTGCGCGGTGGTAGATAGTGCCGCCTGCGGAATGGATATATTCAAGCGCTGGACGGTAAAGTCGAAATCCGCTTTGGTATCCGGGATGACTGAAAGATTGGCGCAGCCGTTTTTATCCTCGACCAGTTCGGGAAAGGCTTTAACCCGTACGCCATACTCTGCCAATGTTTTCAGGCTCAAACAGGGCACCAGGGCGGGCTCTCGATTATTCCCAGTGGCACGGCTATTCGCAACAAACTTCATTGTCCTGGTATCCAGATAGCGACCATTAAACATGATATCTACCCGATAATCCCCTGGCGCCTGTGCGTTCTGCGTCTGGAAAATAGATAAGTCGGGAGTGGTTGATGGATCGCTACCATTCAATGAGCTAATGAATGAGGGATCGAAAAAGTCACGTGCTTGCGCTTTATTATTCAAACCAGAAAGCAATGCCGGAAGCATTGCGAGGAAGACCGCGGATAGTTTGAATAATCCATTATTCTTATTTGGCATAGACACATCCCTATAATGATAAAATAAAATTCTTATTACAGCGATGAGGAATAGAGCGATCCTGCTCCGCCATAATCATTAACTACTTTCCAGTTGACGCTGGAGGCATTGATATTTTCTTTTAATGTCACTTCTTTGGTCGTCATTGGAGCGACCGAGTTGACTTCCGGCTTCACTTCTTTGCTACCAATCTGAACACTATGGAAATAGAAGAAAAACGGTGTCGGATTTTTAATCGTCAGTTTTGTGCCTGATTTCCGCCATTCGAGTTTTTTGGCTTCAATGTTTGGAGAAAGGTCGAAAAGTGCTTTTGGACGATAGACCAGACGCATGCGGTGGCGGACCGCCAGTTGAATAGTATTGGCGTTGGCTTTCTCATCGTCCGCCGGCGGGATGGCCATCACGTTAAAATAGTATATGGATTCCCGGTCGTTCGGGGCATTGACGTTTCCGGTAGAAAATAGACGCACGGTATTCTGCTGCTTACCCTCAAGGCGGAATAACGGAGGTGTAGCCATAAAAGAGGGCGTTTTCCCTGCCGGCGCTTCAACCCAGGATTTAATCAGATAAGGGATGTCATCTTTATTTTCGATTTGCGCGGTGATTTCACGCGCACCTTCTTTATAGAGGTAGCGGGTGGACTCAATCACAATACCAGCATGGGCAATACTACTGAGGAGTAATGCACAGGATGCGGTGATATTTAATAAGTTCCTGAACATGGTTTTTCTCTGAATGCGAAAAAGGGCCCGCCGTGAAGCGGAGCCCTTCGGGGAAAAATTAGAGGGTATAATCGATAGTAAAGGTCGCAACACCTTTAACCGGACCTTCGGTAACCGGAGTCGCGGAGTTCACTTTCACATAACCAGTGGTGTACTTCAGCTGAGTGCCGCCAGCTGCAGTGTAGCTTTCGGTCATGAGGTCAGAACCGTCGAAACCTACGCGGTGTGCATCACGTACGCGCTGGATACCGATACCAATGCCGGTAGCGCCGCCAGGTGCGGTGTTGTCCAGGATGTTAGCGTTGCTGGAGGCACCGGTCACATTGACGGTTACAGCAGTAACCGGAGTGGCGCTACCCTGTGCGCAGTCTTTCACGTCAAAACCGAAGTCCTGAGTTTTAAACAGAGCACCAGCCGCTTCAGCATTCGCTTCGGTAGTGGTCACGGTCATCAGCTGAACGATACCGTTGTTCAGGGTACCCGTCGGAGTCACGACGCAAGAGTTAGCTGCATCAGAGACTTCACCCAGTACAGTTACCTGAGCGGTGTTGGTTGCCATTACCTGAGCACTCAGAACTGCAGAAGCAGCGACCATTACAGCTACGATTGTCTTTTTCATTTAATTAATCCATATATAGATACTTAGTCCTGTGTAGAATCGATAACAGTTATCATGGGAATGGAATATGCATTCCTATTGATATTGAAAATAAGCGCCAGCATTCCTTATATAGTGCTGAAACCTACCCTCCTGTGAACGACGCTACAATATCACTTGCCATAGCGAACCATGGAGAAGCGGGGGTAATTTAAAAGTCTGGTGCAAAAAATGCTTGTGAATTCTTGATGAAGCACACGTGAATTTAATAATGACCTTTTCTAATGAGATATTGAGTTAGGTTGAGATAAATTTAATCTGAAAATGTGGCTTTTAAACAAGATAACTATCGCTTGTCATTTTTTATGCGGTATCCTCAAAGCTGAAGTTCAATGTGAACTGACCCCGCTTCTGTCTGAAGCGATAATGTTCACGCCATGGTTTGGCTGGGATTATTTATTTTTGTTATGGATAATAGGGTTGCGTGGGGCAAGGATATGGATGATATTGCATTATTTAATGGCTGTATAATTAATCAGGAAATTATATTTAATGCCAATATGAATGAGCTGCGACCGCTTGCCGGGAATGGGGAGAGCATCAGCCTCAATGCGCCTACCGCCAGATGCTTGCTGCTGCTATTGCAGAATTGCGGCAAAGTGATTTCTCGGGATGAATTTCTGGCGGCTGTATGGGAAACACGGGGTGTGGTAGTTTCGCAAAATACATTTTATCAAAATATCTCTTTGTTGAGAAAATCGCTGCTCAAAGCCGGACTATCTGAGGATATCATTATCACCGTCAGACAAAAAGGCTTTAGCGTCGCCCCGGATACTTTAGTTATCCCGCTCTCGGATGAAGAGTGCGAGAATATGAATCGGGAAAGATTAACGCATTTTCACAGTAGTAAAACTGCTGATGTCATTTTCAATGATACGGGGAAAATTGACCATAAATTAAGTCTTCCACTACCAGTGAATTTAGCAATCCAGGAGAATGATAGGCGGGAAAATAGCGTGAAGGTGGCAGAGAAACTATCGGAACGATTACATATAACCTTTAAAGTTCCCACCTGGTTAATCGCGCTGATTGTCGTGATGATAGTTATCAATGTTATCGTACTGATCGTGTTACATCGATAATACGCCGCCGCTGGGGTTTATATCGAGAAGGTAACGGTAAAGTGGATTGCCGAGTATGTTAGTCCCAACCTGGCTGTGTATTCATATTAAGATGTCTGCCAGCACGACCTGGCAGACAAGGGAGGGGAGCTAACGCTGCTTCAGTCCTAAATCCAGCGGCGTCTTGCTGGGTTCGCCGCCGATCTCTCGCGCCAGCTTCGGCACCATATAGCCGGAGATGAGGGTCAACAGTTCACGCATGATTTCACGGGCTTCATCATCGCTGACCATAAAGTGTGCCGCCCCTTGTACCCGGTCCAGCACGTGCAGGTAGTAGGGCATTACCCCGGCATTGAACAGCGCATTGCTGAGATCGGCCAGGGTTTGCGCGTTATCGTTCACCCCGCGCAGCAGCACGCTCTGGTTAAGCAGCGTGACGCCCGCCTGACGCAGCATGGCCATCGCCGCGCGAAACTCGCCGTCAATTTCATTAGCGTGGTTGACGTGGTTAACCAGGATCACCTGCAGCGACGAACGGTGGAAGCGGCTGGCCAGCATCTCGGTGATGCGCGCCGGGATCACGATCGGCAAGCGGCTGTGAATACGCAGACGCTTAACGTGCGGAATGGCTTCCAGCTGGGTCATTAGCCAGTCAAGCTCATGGTCCTTCGCCATCAACGGGTCGCCGCCGGAGAAGATGATTTCATCAAGCTGCGGATGCTCAGCGATATAGTTCATTGCCGTCTGCCAGTTGCGCCTGGTGCCCTGATTTTCGGCATAAGGGAAGTGGCGGCGGAAGCAGTAACGGCAATTGACCGCGCAACCGCCTTTCACCAACAGCAGGGCCCGGTTGCGATATTTGTGCAACAGGCCGGGCACGACGCTGTGCTGTTCTTCCAGCGGATCGGTGGAGTAGCCGGGGGCGACGATAAACTCCTCTTCGGCGGTAAGTACCTGACGAAGCAGCGGATCGTCAGGGTTGCCTTTCTCCATTCGGGCAATAAACGCGCGCGGGACTCGCAGCGGGAACAGGCGTCTGGCCTCATGTCCGGCCAGCAGTTTTTCATCAGCGTCTACATTTAAAAGACGCAGCAGTTCATCAGGACTGGTCACAACATTGGCAAGTTGCGTTATCCAATCTTCTCTGGATGGGGTATTTAGGGTTACAATATGCGCCATTTTGTGGCTTAGCTACCAGTTAAACAATTTCAGAGGGCCTTATGGCGACTTACTATAGCAACGATTTTCGTGCTGGTCTTAAAATCATGTTAGATGGCGAACCTTATGCGGTAGAAGCCAGCGAATTCGTTAAACCAGGTAAAGGTCAGGCGTTTGCGCGCGTTAAGCTGCGCCGTCTGCTGACCGGCACCCGCGTTGAGAAAACCTTCAAATCTACTGATTCTGCAGAAGGCGCGGACGTTGTCGATATGAACCTGACTTACCTGTATAACGACGGTGAGTTCTGGCACTTCATGAACAACGAAACCTTCGAACAGCTGTCTGCTGACGCGAAAGCGATCGGTGACAATGCCAAATGGCTGCTGGATCAGGCTGAGTGCATCGTGACCCTGTGGAACGGCCAGCCGATCGCGGTCACCCCGCCGAACTTCGTTGAGCTGGAAATCGTTGAAACCGACCCAGGTCTGAAAGGCGACACCGCGGGTACCGGTGGTAAACCAGCGACCCTGTCTACTGGCGCTGTGGTTAAAGTGCCGCTGTTCGTCCAGATTGGCGAAGTGATCAAAGTGGATACTCGCTCTGGCGAATACGTATCCCGCGTGAAGTAATTTCACGTCATGATGACTGGCGCAGCCTCTGTGCTGCGCCGCTCTTTCTGTACTGGCACGACGAGCACGACACATGAAGCGCAGCGTAAAACTCCTGGCGTTACTGTTTCTGAGCAGCGCACTGCTGTCTGGCTGCAATACCGCCCGCGGTTTCGGTGAAGATATTCAGGGCCTGGGCCACGCCATCTCTCGCGCTGTAAGCTGACTTCCTTCCGTTTCGCCTGCCGCGCTCGCCTTCCGGTGCGCCTGCTTCCTTCACGAATACTCCTTTTCTCTTAAAAAACGCAAAGATCCCTTCATCTGTGGACGGTTTGTCTATGCTTATAGGGCATGAAAACAAAACTGACACTAAGGATGACATTATGGTGAAAAAAACGATTGCAGCGTTCTTTACGGTTTTGGTCCTCTCTTCAGCACTGACCGCTTGTAACACCACGCGCGGTGTGGGTCAGGATATTTCAGAGGGCGGCAGCGCAATCTCTGGCGCAGCAACCAAAGCTCAGCAATAACAGCCTTCGACGGTACGGTTTTGCGCCGTACCGTTCTTCACTTCCCCCATTCTGTTGGATATACTCACTACGACTTTTCATCCACCTTACGGGACGACCCGTAAGCGTTTCTCATCCGGGGACGGCCCCAGCAAAGGAGCCTTATGTCCTGGATAGTCTTATTTATCGCTGGCCTGCTGGAAGTGGTGTGGGCCGTCGGCCTGAAATATACCCATGGCTTTAGCCGCCTGGTTCCCAGCGTCATCACCATCGTCGCGATGGTCGTCAGCATGGCGCTGCTTTCATGGGCGATGAAAACCCTGCCGGTGGGTACCGCTTACGCCGTCTGGACGGGGATCGGCGCCGTGGGCGCCGCTGTGACCGGTATCGTACTGTTAGGTGAATCCGCCAGCGCTATGCGTATCGCCAGTCTTGTCTGCATCGTGGTCGGCATCATTGGCCTGAAGATCAGCGCGCACTAGTTGTAGCGCTGATTGACCCAGACCAGTTTGCTGATATCAAAACCCTGCCGGGTGGCAATATCCAGCATCTGCTGCCTGACTTCCGGGGCGATGGTGGGGGCTCGCGCCAGTAGCCAGAGATAGTCGCGGTCGGGGCCGCAGACCAGCGCGTACCGATACTCCTTATCCAGCGCAATGACGTTATAGCTGCCATAGAAGGGGCCGAAGAAGGAGATCTTCAGCGCGGCGCGGCTGGGTTCGCCGGTAAAATACGCCACCCCGTCCGTTTTCTGCCACATGCCGCGGTCGGGGTTATAGCCTTTATTGACCACGTCCAGACCGCCGTCATCGCGCGGCTGCCAGGCGATCGTGACCTTTTCAAGCCCGCTTTCAAAAGGATGGTCGAAGCGGGCGATTTCGTACCAGGTACCCAGATAGCGCTGAACGTCGAAGGGGGTGACCACGGTGACGCCTGGCGGCGGGGCAGGGGTGCTGCAGGCGACAGACAGGAACGAGACGGCGACCGCGGTGATTATCGGCAGGATACGCATGGTATGCTCCTTGCTGGCTTTTAAGCTAAGTGTAGAGTCCGGCAGGGCAAAGGCGGCAAGATTTTTCTATGAAGCGAGCCCGGTAGCAGAATTGCTGCCGGGCTCTTGCAGGATCAGATAAACAGTACGCCAACCAGAGTAATGACGCTGAGGATCGCCGCCAGACCGTAGAAGACCCATTTGCCGTTTGGCACATGGATTTTCAGGTCGTGCATGGCGTGGTGAATACGATGCAGCCCACACCACAGCGGCAGGACAATCATCAGAAAGATGAACGCGCGGCCGATAAAGCTTTGGGCAAAGGCCAGCACGCGCTCATAGCTGAAGGCGTCGGCGGGGGCGAGCCCCAGCGGCAGCAAAATGCCCACCAGCAGCACCATCACCGGCGCGACAATCGCGCCCCACATGCCGCCAGCGCCAAACAGCCCCCAGAAAACGGGTTCATCGGAACGTTTCGGATTGGGATTAATCATCTCAGCCTCCTTACCAGAACAGGGCGACAAACAGGATCACCACGGTGACCACCGCCGTCACCACCCAGAGACCTTTAATCACCGGCTCTGGCCCCATTTTTTCGCCTTTGATGATGACGTTGGCGGCTTTCGGCGCCAGCTCGAACCAGGTTTTGGTGTGCAGCAGCGCCGCCGCCAGGGTGATCAGATTGAGGATCACCACCACTGGATTTTGCAGGAATCCGATATATCCCGCCCAGCTTTCGGCGCCGTGCTTGAGGGCAAACAGCCCGTAAATCAGCACAATGCTAAACCAGACCGTCGGTACCGCCGTGCCTTCCCGCACCATGTAGAAGCGATAAAACGGCAGCTTTTTCCACCAGGTGGAGGTCATCGGCCGCACGTAGGGTTTGCGTTTCGTCGTCATAATGCACTCCTTAGCGTGGTTTCAGGGTGGCGATAAGAAAGTCTTTCGAACTTTCCACCTTGCCCTGCTGGATCGCGGCCGCCGGGTCGACGTGCTTCGGACACACTTCCGAGCAGTAGCCCACGAAAGTACAGGTCCAGACGCCGTTCTGGCCGTTAAGCTGCGCCATGCGTTCCTTTTTGCCGTGGTCGCGGCTGTCTTCGTTATAGCGGTGGGCGAGGGTGATCGCCGCCGGGCCGATAAACTCCGGATTCAGGCCGAACTGCGGACAGGCGGCATAGCACAGTCCGCAGTTGATACAGCCGGAGAACTGATGGTATTTGGCCATCTGGGCCGGCGTCTGCTTGTTTGGTCCCTGGTCCGGGGTGCGGTTATTGCCGATGATGTACGGCTTAATGGCCTCCAGACTTTCGATAAAGTGGGTCATATCCACCACCAGATCGCGCTCGATCGGGAAGTTGGCCAGCGCTTCAACCTTGATGCCTTTGGTGTAATCCCGCAGGAAGGTTTTACAGGCCAGCTTCGGTACCTTATTGACCATCATGCCGCAGGAGCCGCAGATCGCCATCCGGCAGGACCAGCGGTAGCTCAGGTCGGGCGCCAGGTTGTCTTTAATGTAGCCCAGCGCGTCCAGCAGCGAGGTCTGCTCATCGTAAGGCACGTCATAGAACGCGCTGTGCGGTGCCGTGTCGACCTCCGGGTTGTAACGCACCACTTCGACTTTCAGGTTTTTCATCTCAGCCATGGGTGGTCTCCTTCTTCTCAGCCGCTTCCGCCTCAGCGCCATAAACACGTTTCGCCGGCGGCAGCGTGGTGATCTTCACATCGCCATATTCCAGGCGGGTGGTGCCATCAGCCTCGCGGAAGGCGAGCGTATGTTTGAGGAAGTTGACGTCGTCGCGTTCGGTACAGCCTTCATCCAGACGCTGGTGCGCACCGCGCGATTCTTTACGGGCGATGGCCGAGTGCGCCATACATTCGGCAACGTTTAAACCGTGTCCCAGCTCAATGGTGTAAAGCAGATCGGTGTTGAATACGCTGGAGTTGTCGGTAATGCGCACGCGCTTAAAGCGCTCCTGCAGCTCAGCCAGCTTGTCGATAGTTTTCTGCATCAGCTCTGGCGTCCGGTAGATGCCGCAGCCTTCCTCCATCGAGAGCCCCATTTCGTCGCGGATTTTCGCCCAGTTTTCGTTACCCTCCTGGTTGACGAGATCTTTCAGACGACGCTCCACATCGGCAGCTTGCGCATCGAGGGCGGAGCCGTTCATTTCGCCCGCTTGTGCGGCGCGCCGCATGGCCTGTTCCCCGGCCAGGCGGCCGAAGACCACCAGCTCGGCCAGCGAGTTGGAGCCCAGGCGGTTGGCGCCGTGCAGACCAACGGACGAGCATTCGCCCACGGCAAACAGCCCTTTGATGCGGGTTTCGCACTGTTGATCGGTTTCGATACCGCCCATGGTGTAGTGCGCGGTCGGGCGTACCGGAATCGGTTCTTTCACCGGGTCGACGCCGACGTAGGCTTTCGCCAGCTCACAGATAAACGGCAGGCGCTCCAGCAGCTTTTTCTCGCCGAGGTGGCGCAGATCGAGGTAGACCACGTCGCCGCGCGGCGTGGGAATGGTGTTCCCTTTCCGCCACTCGTGCCAGAAGGCCTGGGACACTTTGTCGCGCGGGCCCAGCTCCATATATTTGTTCTTCGGTTCGCCGAGCGGGGTTTCCGGGCCCATGCCGTAATCCTGCAGATAGCGATAGCCGTTTTTGTTGACCAGAATCCCGCCTTCACCGCGGCAGCCTTCGGTCATCAGGATCCCGGAACCCGGCAGACCGGTCGGGTGATACTGAACGAACTCCATATCGCGCAGCGGCACGCCGTGGCCCAGCGCCATACCCATCCCGTCACCGGTAACGATGCCGCCGTTGGTGTTGTAGCGATAGACGCGTCCGGCGCCGCCGGTGGCCAGCACCACCGCGTTGGCGCGGATCTGCACCAGCGTGCCTTCCATCATATTCATCGCCACCAGGCCGCGGGCCTGGCCGTCATCGACCAGCAGATCAAGGACGAAATGTTCATCAAAGCGTTGAATTTGGGGAAACTGAAGGGAGGTCTGGAAGAGGGTATGCAGCATGTGGAAGCCGGTTTTATCGGCGGCAAACCAGGTACGTTCGATCTTCATGCCACCGAAGCGCCGGACGTTAACGCTGCCGTCAGGGCGGCGGCTCCACGGGCATCCCCACTGTTCCAGTTGGGTCATTTCCGTCGGGCAGTGGTGAACGAAATAGTCGACGACATCCTGCTCGCACAGCCAGTCGCCTCCGGCGACGGTGTCGTGAAAATGGTACTCAAAGCTATCGTGATCCTGGGCAACGGCTGCGGACCCCCCTTCTGCAGCGACCGTATGGCTGCGCATCGGATAGACTTTTGAAATCAGGGCGATTTTGGCATTGGGGTTGGCCTGGGCGGCGGCGATAGCGGCGCGAAGGCCTGCCCCGCCGGCGCCAATTACGGCGAGATCGGCTTGAAAAGTGTGCACGACATTCCTCCAGTTTTAGTGTATTTCGCCGCCGGGCTGGCGAAAAAGTATCACTGCTCCTTTATAGGTACAGGAGTATAGCCGTAGGGTCAGTATGGAAAATTGACGTGTTCGATTTTTTTATCGATATGTGCGGTTATTTATCAGTGATATTTATGCATTTAGGTTAACGATAGATTAATGGCATGTAATCTGCCGGGGATTGCACAAAATTTGTTTCACTCGCCGGTTGCGAGTAGACTTCGTGCCCTTGTTTGCAATCGGAGAAAGTACCATGAGCGAGACGGCAACCTGGCAGCCGAGCGCACCCATTCCCAATCTGTTGAAACGCGCGGCGGTGATGGCGGAAATCCGCCGGTTCTTTACCGATCGCGGCGTGCTGGAGGTGGAGACGCCTTGCATGAGTCAGGCGACGGTAACGGATATCCATTTGTTCCCGTTTGAAACCCGTTTCGTCGGCCCGGGCCACTCACAGGGACTCAATCTGTACCTGATGACCAGTCCGGAATACCATATGAAGCGCCTGCTGGCGGCGGGCTGTGGCCCGGTCTTCCAGCTGTGCCGTAGCTTCCGTAATGAAGAAATGGGGCGTCATCACAATCCGGAATTCACCATGCTGGAGTGGTATCGTCCGTGCTATGACATGTATCGCCTGATCAACGAGGTGGACGATCTGCTGCAGCAGGTGCTGGAGTGCCAGCCGGCGGAAAGCCTCTCCTATCAGCAGGCGTTCCAGCGTCATCTGGATATTGACCCGCTCTCTGCCGATAAAGCGCAGCTGCGCGAAGTCGCGGCGAAGCTGGATCTGAGCAATATCGCCGATACTGAAGAAGATCGCGACACGCTGCTGCAACTGTTGTTCACCATGGGCGTGGAGCCGCACATCGGCAAAGATCGGCCGACGTTCATTTATCATTTCCCGGCGACTCAGGCCTCTTTAGCGCAGATCAGCCCGGAAGATCATCGGGTCGCGGAGCGCTTCGAGGTCTATTACAAAGGGATTGAGCTGGCAAATGGTTTCCACGAGCTGACCGACGCCCATGAGCAGCGCCTGCGCTTTGAGCAGGACAACCGCAAGCGTGCCGCGCGCGGTCTCCCGCAGCAGCCCATCGATAACAACCTGCTGGCGGCGCTGGAGGCGGGGCTGCCGGACTGCTCCGGCGTGGCACTGGGCGTTGATCGCGTGGTGATGCTGGCGCTGGGCGCTGAAAGCATCGGCGAGGTGATCGCCTTTACGGTCGACCGCGCCTGATGGCGCTGTCACCTCCCGCCGCCTGCGGGCGAGGGAGGTGACAGGTCTGCCCTGATCCCCCCTCCCTCATGCTATCCCGGCTTTCGCCCGAATATCCACAATCTCCTTCGGTGCTTTTGCTACTATCCGCGCTCGTTTTATGAGGCCAGGCGACGCTGTTGGCGACCGGCGTGGTGTTGCTGATGGTGACCTTCGCCAATATCTTCACCATCATTCAGCCGGTCATCGACAGCGGGGACTGGAGCAGCACGCTGTGGATGGTCGGCGGGCCGATCTTCTTCTCGCTGCTGGCGTGGGGAATTTACGAAAGCTACCGTCGGCGCCTGGCGTCCGGCGCGCTGGTGATGGAGAGTTAAAGAACCTGCCCGGCAGTGCCGCCGGGCAGGCTATGGCTTAAAGGCTGCCAGCCGTACGTCGGCTGGTTTTTCCGGCCGAGGTCATGGTTTTACTGCTTTGCCTGCCGTCAATACTTTCCAGACGCATCTGGAACGGAGGGAACGGCATATCAATGCCATGCTCGCGGAAGCCCGCCAGGATCAGCTGATGCATCTCATGGCGCAGCGGCATGCGGTGCCCCATCTCGGCGGCAAAAATACGCAGCTCGAAAATCTGGATCCCCTGCTGCAGGTCGACGAGAAACGCCTCCGGCGCCGGGGTATCGATGACCAGCGAGCAGCGATGCGCCGCGGCGATGAGAATTTTCGTGACCTCTTCGGTATCGGCGTCCACAGGCGCCGGCACCGTCAGCACCACGCGGGTGACCGAGTCCGATAGCGACCAGTTGATAAACTGCTCGGTGATGAACGCCTTATTCGGCACGATAATCTCTTTCCGGTCCCAGTCGCTGATGGTGGTGGCGCGGGTATTGATGCGGGTGACGCTGCCCGTCAGATCGCGGATGGTGACCGTATCGCCGATGCGGATCGGTTTCTCAAACAGAATAATCAGGCCGGAGATAAAGTTAGCGAAGATCTCCTGCAGGCCAAACCCGAGACCCACACCCAGCGCGGCGACCAGCCACTGCAGCTTCGACCACTCAATGCCGATCATCGAGAAGCCCACCAGTCCACCGACCAGCATCAGCAGATACTTGGTGATGGTGGTGATGGCGTAGCCGGTGCCGGGCGTTAAATCGAGGTGCTGGAGGATCGCCAGCTCCAGCAGCGCCGGCAGGTTGCGCACCAGCTGAGTGGTGATGATCAGCACCAGAATGGCAATCAGCACCGCGCCAAGGGTGATGGGCTCGAGGCTTTCCACTCCTTGTACCGTTGAGGTAACGTCCCACAGCGAGATATTCTCAAGGAAGCCAAACGCCGAGTGAATTTCCGACCACAGCACGATGACCGACAGCAGCGCGATCAGCATCAGCAGGGAACGCACAAGGCGCAGCGACTGGGTACTGATGGCATCGAGATCGACCTCGCTGACCTCCGTCTCCACCGACCCTTCCGGGCTGCTGACGTGAACAGGCTCATCTTCGCCGCGGGCGCGCTGGGCGAGAATTTCCGCGCGACGATGGCGGGCCCGGTCGAAGGCCAGCCGGCGGCGCTGGATCAGCATCCAGCGGCGGATGATGTGATAGACCACCAGCAGCAGGAACCAGATGGCGACGGAAGTTTCCAGACGCGCCAGCAGCGCCTGGGCGGTGGCGAGATAACCGACGGCCGCCGCCAGCATGGCCACCAGCGGCGCGCCAAGCATCAGGTTCCACAGCAGGCGGTTCACCATGTTGTCGCCATTCCCCTCTTTATCCAGGTAGAGCGGGATACCGGCGTGCTTAAGACTCAGAGTGACCACCGCCAGCGCGCCGCAGATCAGCAGGAAGCACAGGCGGCCCAGCGAAGCGGAGAACTCGCGGTCGTTAAGATTATCGAACATGATCAGCGCCATAATCAGCGGCACAATCAGCCCGATGCTCATCAGGTAGTAGCGCATCGCTTTCGCCACTCGGTTACGCGGCCAGCCGAAGTGGGCGATAAACAGTCCGTTTGGCCGGGCGAAGGTGGCGCAGATCATCACCACCCACAACAGAGGCACCGTCGCGGTGACCCCATCGCCAATCGCCACCGCCAGCGGGAATGGCCAGGCGGACTGCAGACCATAGCCGAGCGTCATCCATAGCACCGGCAGCGGCGAAGCCACCAGTATCGACCAGAAGACCGTACGCAGCGTCAGCCAGAAGTGATCCTGGGTGACTTTCCCCACCCGAGCGCTGGAGCGCTCAAGGAAGCGGGTGAAATGGCGCCGCGAGCTGATGCTGAAGCCAACCAGCAGCAGGGCGGCAAACAGCGGTAGCAGGGTCTCTTTGCTGGTGAGCATCATCGCGCTGGCTTTACCCAGTTCGCTGATGGTATCCAGGGAGATCAGGCGCCGCAGATCCTGGACGATTTCCAGCGGCCAGGAGAAGCCGATGGGGCTGACGTCCGAAGTCCAGAACAGATAGCGGTGGGTGGCTTCGTTGATCTCCTTCAGCGCGTCTTCCAGCTGGCCGTTGGCGACCTTCAGCTTAGTGAGCTCCAGCATCAGGGTATCGCCGCCGCGCAGCAGCGAGTTCAACAGCTCGTTCTGCGTGCGCAGCTGCGCCTGCAGGATCTTGTTCTGCTCGCTGGTCAGCGGTTCGCCGTCGGCCTGGCGGATCTGCCGCAGCTGCGGCTGCTTACTGAGTAAATCCTCAAAGCGCAGACGCTGCACGCGCAGCTGCGCCATCTCCGTATCCAGCTGCTGCGGGCGAGGGCGCTCCGGCAGCCGCGCCACCTGGGCGCGCAGGGCTTCGCCCAGCAGATTAGAGGAGCCCAGCCACTGCGACTGCTCGCGCAGGGTGTTTAACGCCTGGCGCACCTGCAGCGTTTGATTCGTCGCCTGCCGCTGCTGGGACGCCACCAGATCCATACGCTGCGCCTGCTGGTTCAGCGCCTGGGAGAGTTCGCGGTTGACTTTAAACTGGGCGGTGATGTCCGGCGGCAGGTTTTCACTGTTCTCCGCCAGCAGTTCGGTACTCTCCAGTGCTTTTTCCGCCTCACGCTGGCGCTGGTTGTTCTGCAGATTACGCAGCGCCTGCAGATAGGCATCCAGCTGCTCGCTCTGCTTTTGCGCCAGTTCAGAACGGGCGCGCGACAGCTCCTGGCGGTTATTGGCGGAGAGCTGGGCGAGGTCGAGTTCATCCACCAGCGCCTTCAGGCGCGCCGATTCCGCCTGCAGGGCAAGATTTTGCGCCTGGGCGAGAGCATTGTTGCCGGTTTGCGTGCCGATGCGGCGCTCAACCTCATTGAGCTGACGCCGGGCGTCGGTTTGCTGCTGCGGCAGCTGGTTCAGGGAGTCGGCGATTTCACGCGCGCGATCCTGCTCCTGTTGCGCCTGACGGCTTGACTCCAGCAGCTGGCTGCTGACCTGGAGGATCTCCTGGTTCAGCGCATCGGCGGTCAGGCCGACTGGCACCTGGCGCGGCTCTTCGCTCAGATTGTTGAGCTGGGCGCGCAGGCTTTGAAACAGTTTGGGGAAATTGTCGATAACGTCCTGATACTGACGGGCGCGCTCGAGAGACGATTTTCGCTCCTCAAGCGCGTTCAGGGCGGACTGCAGAACTTCAACGGTTTCAGGCTGGGCGGGCTTTGCCGCCTTCGCCTGTTCCAGTTCCTGGGTTATCTGTTTAGCATCCGGGGCTGTCGCAGCGTACGCCCCGAAACTGAGGCTCAAGGCCAACAGGAAAGTGTATATCAGGCGCACGGCATAACCCTTTTGCTGAAGAATTAACCTTGGTCTTGTTTATCGTCAACCAGCGGGCTGGCGCGATGTTCGGCGCGGATCTCTTCTTCCGGTAACGGCGCCGGTTCAGCGGCGGTGGTTGCTTCCACCGTTGTCGCCAGCGGTTGGCCGATTTTAGTCACGGACAGGCTTTGCAGCGTGTCGACCAGCTTCACCTGGCCCGGGGCAAACAGGTTGATCACGGTGGAGCCCAGTTTGAAGCGGCCCATCTCCTGGCCTTTCAGCAGGGCGACGGAGCCTTCGCTGTCGCCAGCGGGCCAGGTCCAGCGTTTAATAATGCCTTCGCGCGGCGGGGTTACGGTGCCGGACCACACGGTCTCGATGCTGCCGACGATAGTCGCGCCCACCAGAATTTGCGCCATCGGGCCAAACTCAGTATCAAACAGGCAGATGACGCGCTCGTTACGGGCGAACAGGTTCGGCACGTTCTGCGCCGTCAGATGGTTAACGGAGAACAGGTCGCCAGGAACGTAGATCATTTCGCGCAGGATGCCGTTGCACGGCATGTGCACGCGGTGATAGTCGCGCGGCGACAGATAGGTGGTGGCGAAGCTGCCGTTACGGAACAGGTCGGCCATCTGATAGTTGCCGGCCAGCAGGGCTTCCAGGCTGTAGTTGTGGCCCTTGGCCTGCAGAATTTTGTCGTCTTCAATCGCGCCAAGCTGGCTGATTACGCCGTCGGCCGGCATCACCAGCACGTTAGGATCGGTATTCAGCGGGCGAACGTCGTCGCGCAGCGGGCGTACAAAGAAATCGTTGAAGGTGCGATAGGCCGCGGTATCCGGCTTCTGCGCCTCTTTCATATCGACCTTGTAGTATTTCACGAACAGATCGATGACCAGCTTCGTCAGCCAACCTGCGCGTTTGCTCGCACCCCAGCCTGCGAGGCGGGTGAGCCACAGTTTAGGCAGAATGTATTGCAGTGAAAGTTTAAGATCGTTTAACAAAGTAGCCTCCAGGCCATGATATGTCGTTCCTGACCCCGCCCGCGGGCGGGGACCTGAAAAAAGGGGGACGATTCTATACGTAAAACTCGCTAAATGGCATCCGCGTAAGCTGCGTCATCACCGCTGCCCGGCAGCGCCTGACGTGACACTCAGCTTAATGGTCAGTCATCGGACGAGGAAAAGTTTTTACGCGTTTTTACCTGTACCTGCGCCATGCTTTCCAGGATGCGGTGGTAGTTCTCGAAACGGCTCTCGGCGATCTTGCCGTTCTCTACCGCTTCACGAAGCGCACAGCCAGGATCGGTATCGTGTTTACAGTCGCGATATTTGCAACGGCCTAAATAATCATGGAATTCGACAAAGCCGTTGGTGATTTGTTCCGCTTCCAGATGCCACAGGCCGAACTCACGTACTCCCGGTGAATCAATCACATCACCGCCGTGCGGGAAGTGGTAGAGGCGCGCCGCGGTGGTGGTGTGCTGGCCTAAGCCGGAAACGTCCGAGACATCATTAGTGAGGATCTGATCCTCATTCAGCCCCAGCAGGGCGTTCAGCAGGCTCGATTTACCCACCCCGGACTGCCCGGCAAAGATGCTGATGCGGTCGGTCAGGGCCGCTTCCAGCGGCTTGAGGCCGTCCTGAGTACGGCTGGAGACCAGCAGCACGCGGTAACCGATGTGGCGGTAGATGTCCATTTGTTCATTGACGAAGCGCAGGCCATCGTCATCCAGCAGATCGATTTTGTTCAGGACGATTAACGGCTCGATATCCTGCGCCTCGCAGGCCACCAGATAGCGATCGATAATATTCAGCGATAGCTCAGGCAGGATCGCGGAAACCACCACGATCTGGTCGATATTGGCGGCGATAGGCTTCACGCCGTCGTAAAAATCCGGACGCGTCAGGACGGAGGCGCGATCGTGAACCGCTTCGACGATCCCTTTGACGCTTACGCCGTCGGCAGCGTCTTTACCCGGCCGCCAGACCACGCGGTCGCCGGTGACCAGCGAACGGATCGTCCGGCGGATATTGCAGCGATGCACGCTGCCGTCAGCGGATTCGACGTCGGCATGCATGCCAAAGCGACTAATGACAATGCCTTCCGACGGGTCGCCAAACAGGTTGTCATCGTAGTCGGCCTTCTCCGCAGTGGTTTTCAGACGGCGCTGGTGGTTGGCTTTGACGCGGCGCTGCTGGCCTTTGGAGAGTTTATTTTTACTCAATCGAACTGGCTCCTGGTCGCCCTGATGGGGCAAAACCTCTATGATACACGCTATTTTAGATGAATATAGTCACGCAAGAAGGGTGGAAAATAGCATGAGTGCAAATGAAAACAACCTCATTTGGATCGATCTTGAGATGACAGGGCTGGATCCGGAGCGCGATCGCATTATCGAAATCGCCACCCTGGTGACCGATGCCAACCTGAACATTCTGGCCGAGGGGCCGACCATCGCGGTGCATCAATCAGATGCCCAGCTGGCGCTGATGGACGAGTGGAATGTGCGGACGCATACCGGCAGCGGGCTGGTGGATCGCGTGAAGGCCAGCGCCGTCAGCGAGCACGACGCCGAACTGGCGACCATTGAGTTTCTTAAGCAGTGGGTGCCGGCGGGCAAGTCGCCGATCTGTGGCAACAGCATCGGCCAGGATCGTCGCTTCCTGTTTAAGTACATGCCGCAACTGGAAGCCTATTTCCACTATCGCTATCTGGACGTTAGCACGCTGAAAGAGCTGGCGCGTCGCTGGAAGCCGGAAATTCTCGACGGCTTTAAAAAGCAGGGTACCCATCAGGCAATGGACGATATCCGCGAGTCAGTCGCCGAGCTGGCTTACTACCGCGAGCATTTCATTAAGCTGTAAACCGCGACCGGGCCCTGTGCGCGGCCCGGTACACCTTTCTGCGTTATTTAAACCACTTCTGCTGCATCTGCTGGAAGTCAGGTGTCGCCATGACCGCGGTCAGGGCATCGTTGATCGCATTCAGCAGCTCCGGATCGTCTTTGCGCACCGCAATCGCATACTGCTTACCGTAATAAGCCGGGTCGGTGGCACGTTCATCCATGATGGCGTAGTCAGGGTTCTCCTGCTGCCAGGCGTCGAGGGTGGCGAAGTCGCCCATGACGCCGGTTATTTGCCCGGCCTTCAGCGCGGCCAGGGCGCTGGCGACGTCGTCGTAAGGAACAGCCTGTACGGCTTTCTGTTTATCACGCAGATAGTGTTGATGCAGTGTGCCTTTCACCACGCCGACTTTTTTGGCTTTCAGGTCGGCAAAGGTATGGGCGACATCTTTGTTGACGATCACCACCCCGGAGAGCGCCTGGCGATAGGGACGGCTGAAGGCGACCTGCTTCTCACGCATCGGGATCACTTCCATGCCGGCAATCACCGCGTCAAATTTCTTGAAGCGTAAAGCCGGGATCAGCGTATCGAAACGCTGCGCCGTGAACTGGCACTGCGCCTGCATCTGCTGGCACAGGGCCTGGGCAAGATCGATATCGAAGCCGACAGGCTGATTTTTGCCGTTGGCGGTGACAAACGGCGGATTGGCCGTGCTGGTGCCAAAATGGAGCGTCTCGGCTGACGCGGTTCCGATGGCCAGCGTGCTCAGCAGCAGGACGGTGAGGACTTTTCTCATGCTAATTCCCTGTTTGGCGGCGTGGTGGCCTCGTTTTACGTCGCGCCACCGCTGTATGATGCGAGCGATTTTGCGTCATTCAGGCGGGCGGAAAAAGCGATTTTGCCCGAAATGACGCTTATTTATACAATTCAGCGGCGTAGGTGGCGAGAAAATATCCATTTAAACAAAAAACGCAAAAAAGTGATGAACAGGGGGTTGCAGGGGCATCGAATTCTCGTATAATGCGCCTCCCGTAACGACGCAGAAATGCAAATTACGACGCCATCGAAATATGGCAAAAAATGCAGTAACGCGGGAATAGCTCAGTTGGTAGAGCACGACCTTGCCAAGGTCGGGGTCGCGAGTTCGAGTCTCGTTTCCCGCTCCAAAATTTGAAAGCACCATCCTGATCAAAGGATTTCATCTCGCAGATGCGGGGCGAAAGCCGAAGATTAAGCGGGAATAGCTCAGTTGGTAGAGCACGACCTTGCCAAGGTCGGGGTCGCGAGTTCGAGTCTCGTTTCCCGCTCCAAAATTTGAATGACACACCACACCAGTCGCAGTTTTCAGGTTGCTACACGGTAGCTTGAATGACGATGATTAAGCGGGAATAGCTCAGTTGGTAGAGCACGACCTTGCCAAGGTCGGGGTCGCGAGTTCGAGTCTCGTTTCCCGCTCCAAATTTTCTTCCATCTCTTATTTATCCACAGTGCAATCCAGCGCCGGGGATGATTTTCGTTTGGTCTGCAGAAATACTGTAAACAGAGTTATCCACAGGTTGTCGTTTCGCTTCTGACGGCGTAAATGCTTCGCTTTGTAAATAATATCTTTATATCTAATTGAAATTTAACAATTAAATTTCATTTCGAAATGTTAATCCGATCACTTGACCTCGGTCTGCGCCTTGAAACTCAATGTGTTTTAGATTTTATTCACAGCCTGTGAATGAATCAGGCGTCGCGCGGCAGGCCTTTCTCTACCACCCTGACCAGACGTAATTTTTTCGGCAGCTGTACTTCGACGGCGTCGACGCTGCGCTTTTTCAGTTGCTGGGCAATCGCCCACTCAATGTGCTCGTCGAGAAGCGGGTGCTCGCCCAGGCGACTCTCCAGTGCGCGAAGATGGGCTTCATCCCAGGGCGCATTGCCCAGCGCGACGGCGATATTACGCAGCCAGCGCAGGTGACCAATGCGACGAATCGCCGACCCTTCGGTCACCTTCAGAAACCACGCTTCGCTCCAGGCGAACAGCTCCACCAGCGGCGGGGCATGCAGCGCCTGGCGCGGGCTGAAATCCTCTTCATCGGTGAGCTGTGAGAAACGGTTCCACGGGCAGATAAGCTGGCAGTCGTCGCAGCCATAGATCCGGTTGCCGATGAGCGGACGGAACTCCTCCGGAATAGCGCCTTCCAGTTCGATGGTGAGATAGGAGATGCAGCGGCGGGCGTCGACGGTATAGGGCTCAACGATGGCCCCGGTGGGGCAGATAGTCATGCAGGCGACACAGCGTCCACACTCCTCCGCGACCGGGCTGTCGACCGGCAGGGGCAGGTCAATCAGCAGTTCGCCGAGAAAAAAGAATGATCCGGCGTCGCGGCTTAAGATAAGTGAGTGCTTACCTGTCCAGCCAAGGCCCGCTTTTTCTGCAATGGGCCGTTCCAGGATAGGCGCGGAATCGACAAAAGGTCTAAAATTGAGCGAAGCACACTGTTCCTGAATCTTCTCACCCAGTTTTTTCAGGCGATTACGTAGCAGCTTATGATAATCACGCCCGAGGGCATAACGGCTGACGTAACCCAGCGCGGGATCTTTCAGGGTGCGGGCAAAGGCGGCGTTGGCGGGCAGATAATTCATCCGCACGCTGATGACGCGTAACGTACCGGGCAGCAGTTCGTGGGGGCGGGCGCGCATCTTACCGTGACGGGCCATCCACTCCATTTCGCCGTGGTATTGTTTATCCAGCCATGCCTGCAGTTTGGGTTCACTGGCGCTGAGGTCGGTATCAGCGATACCGACCTGCTGGAACCCGAGCTCTGTGCCCCATTGTTTGATTTGTTGCGCTAACTGAACGAGATCGAGGGGCTGTGACATGATGGACCATACAATGACGAAAAACCCTGACAGTATACCATACAACATTTGGCCTGCGGAGGCGCTGCGCCTGGCCGAACGAGAGGCGGCGGACAGCCTGGGACTGACGCTGTTTGAACTGATGCAGCGCGCGGGCGAGGCGGCGTTCCAACTGGCCAGCCGCGCTTTTCCTGACAGCGCGCACTGGCTGATCCTCTGCGGGCATGGCAACAACGGCGGTGACGGATATGTCGTCGCGCGTCTGGCCCAGGCCGCCGGGCGGAGGGTGACGCTGCTGGCGGTAGAGAGTGACAGCCCGCTGCCGGAAGAGGCGCAGGCGGCGCGGGAGGCATGGCTTAACGCCGGCGGCGTGATCCATGCGGCCACTGTCCCCTGGCCAGACGATATCTCACTGATTATTGATGGCCTGCTCGGCACCGGGTTGCGCAGTGCGCCGCGTGAATACGTCGCGGTGCTCATTCACCAGGCGAACCACCATCCTGCGCCGGTGCTGGCTCTGGATATCCCTTCCGGCCTGAACGCGCAGACCGGCGCGACGCCGGGGGCGGTCATTCAGGCCGACCATACGCTGACGTTTATCGCGCTCAAACCGGGGCTGCTGACCGGCAAGGCGCGGGATGTCGTCGGGCAGCTCCACCATCATGCGCTGGGGCTTGAGCGCTGGCTCGCCGGGCAAAGTACCCCCCTGACGCGGTTTTGCGCCGCCCACCTTGCCGACTGGCTGCCGCCGCGCCGGGCCACCTCCCATAAGGGCGATCACGGCAAGCTGGCGATCGTCGGCGGCGATCGCGGCACGGCAGGCGCGATTCGCATGTGCGGTGAAGCGGCTTTACGCGCCGGCGCAGGGCTGGTGCGAGTACTCACTCACCCTGAGAACGTGGCGCCCATTGTCACCGCCCGGCCGGAATTAATGGTGGATGAACTGACGCCGCAGACCCTGAAAGCCGCGCTGGAATGGGCGGAGGTGGTGGCGATTGGCCCGGGCCTGGGGCAGAACGAGTGGGGACGCAGCGCCCTGCGCATGGTGGAAAGGGTTAACAAACCGATGGTCTGGGACGCCGATGCGCTGAACCTGCTGGCATTCAATCCCGATAAACGTCACAATCGCGTGCTGACGCCGCACCCCGGCGAAGCGGCCCGTCTGCTGAATATCAGCGTGGCAGAAATTGAAAGCGATCGCTTACTTTCTGCGCAGCGTCTGGTAAAACGGTATGGCGGCGTGGTCGTGCTGAAAGGCGCGGGCACGGTGGTGGCCAGTGAAAGCGGAGCGATGGGCATTATCGACGCCGGCAATGCCGGGATGGCCAGCGGCGGAATGGGCGATGTGCTCACTGGCATTATCGCCGCATTGTTAGGACAGCACCTGACGCCGTATGATGCTGCCTGTGCCGGGTGCGTCGCGCATGGCGATGCCGCCGACCGACTGGCCGCCCGCGAGGGCACCCGCGGCATGCTGGCGACCGATCTCTTTTCCACGCTCAAGCGTGTTGTTAACCCGGATGTGATTGACGTAGACCATGATTAACCGAGTGATTCCTTTACCCGATGAGCAGGCCACGCTGGCCCTGGGCGACCGTATTGCGCAGGCCTGTACCGGCGCCACCGTGATTTACCTTTATGGTGACTTAGGCGCGGGAAAAACCACCTTTAGCCGCGGCTTTTTACAGGCGCTCGGTCACCGCGGCAATGTCAAAAGCCCAACTTATACCCTGGTGGAACCGTATACCCTCGACAAGCTGATGGTGTATCACTTCGATCTCTACCGCCTGGCGGATCCTGAGGAGCTGGAATTTATGGGGATCCGCGATTATTTTGCCGACGATGCCATCTGCCTGGTGGAATGGCCGCAGCAAGGCGCAGGTGTCCTGCCTGACCCGGACGTTGAAATTCACCTTGATTACCAGGCACAAGGGCGTGAGGCGCGCATTACCGCGATCTCCTCACGGGGTGAGTCTTTACTGGCACGTTTAGCCATTTAGCCTGAAGGATGACGGGATGAAGTATCGCATAACCACCTGGCTTGCCGCTGCGCTGATGCTGTCGAGTCTTCACGCCACTGCGGCGAGTTTATCCGATATCCAGGTCTCCAACGGAGACCAGCAGGCCCGTATTACTCTTAGCTTTGTCGGTGAACCGGAGTACTCTTTTACCCCCCAGGGCAAACGACTGGTGGCGCTGGATATCAAACAGACCGGCGTATTGCAGGGACTGCCGCTGAAATTTAGCGGCAGCAACCTGGTGAAGAGCATTCGTGCCGGTACGCCGCAGGATTCGCAGACGCTGCGTCTGTTGGTGGATCTGACGGAAGATGGCAAAACCCGGGCGGTGAAGCAACAGAACGGGGCGAATTACACGGTGGTCTTTACCATCAACGCCGACGCGCCGCCGCCGCCGCCGCCACCTCCTGTGGTGGTGAAACGGGCCGACCCGTCGCCGGTGATGCCTTCCCGGACGGTGACGGCGGGACGCAATCCGTTCAGCTCGTCGGGTCATGAACGGCAGACGGTGATGACCTCCTCTCAGCCGGCGATGACCAACAATCAGACCGTGACCCGTCCGGCGGCCCGCACGGTGTCGGCGGATGACAAAGTCATTATCGCCATTGATGCCGGGCACGGCGGCCAGGATCCTGGCGCGATTGGCCCGAATGGCACCAAAGAGAAGAACGTGACTATCGCCATCGCGCGCAAGCTGCGGGCGCTGCTGAACGCCGATCCGCAGTTTAAACCGGTGCTGACCCGTGACGGGGATTACTTTATTTCGGTAATGGGACGCTCGGATGTGGCGCGTAAGCAAAATGCCAACTTCCTCGTCTCAATCCATGCTGACGCCGCGCCAAACCGCGACGCTACCGGCGCCTCGGTGTGGGTGCTCTCTAACCGTCGCGCCAACAGTGAAATGGCCGGCTGGCTGGAACAGCATGAGAAACAGTCTGAACTGCTCGGCGGCGCGGGCGATGTGCTGGCGAACAGCCAGGCCGATCCCTACCTGAGCCAGGCGGTGTTGGATCTGCAGTTCGGTCACTCCCAACGCGTCGGCTACGATGTCGCGACCAACGTGCTCAGCCAGCTGCAGCGGATTGGCAATCTGCATAAACGCCGTCCGGAGCATGCCAGCCTCGGCGTACTGCGCTCGCCGGACATTCCGTCGATCCTCGTGGAAACAGGCTTTATCAGTAACAACGGGGAAGAACGGCTGCTGGGGAGCGATGATTACCAGGAGCAGATTGCGGAGGCGATTTACAACGGTCTGCGCAACTACTTTATGCAGCATCCGCTGCAGTCTGCGCCTCGCGGCGAGGCGGCGCAGACCGCCAGCGCCGCAGCGCCAGGCGGGATGTTGATTAACTAAGGAGCAGGGGATGCCGATTCAGGTTCTGCCGCCGCAGCTCGCCAACCAGATTGCCGCCGGCGAAGTGGTGGAACGGCCCGCGTCGGTGGTGAAAGAGCTGGTTGAAAACAGCCTTGATGCGGGCGCCACGCGAATTGATATTGATATCGAACGCGGCGGCGCGAAGCTCATTCGCATTCGCGATAACGGCTGCGGCATCAAAAAAGACGAGCTGGCGCTGGCCCTGGCTCGCCACGCGACCAGCAAAATCGCCTCGCTCGACGATCTCGAAGCCATTATCAGCCTCGGCTTTCGCGGCGAAGCGCTGGCCAGTATTAGCTCGGTGGCGCGTCTGACGCTCACCTCGCGCACGGCGGAACAGCAGGAAGCCTGGCAGGCGTATGCCGAAGGCCGCGATCAGGCGGTGACGGTGAAGCCGGCGGCGCACCCGGTCGGCACCACCCTGGAAGTCCTCGATCTGTTCTACAATACCCCGGCGCGGCGCAAATTTATGCGTACCGAAAAGACTGAGTTCGGCCACATTGACGAGGTGGTCCGCCGCATTGCGCTGGCGCGCTTCGACGTCACCATCAACCTCAGCCATAACGGCAAGGTGATGCGCCAGTATCGGGCAGTCGCTCAGGATGGCCAACGGGAGCGGCGGCTGGGAACCATCTGTGGCGCCGCCTTTCTTGAACATGCCCTGGCGATTGAGTGGCAGCATGGCGATCTGACCCTGCGCGGCTGGGTCGCCGATCCGTTGCATACCACCCCTGCGCTGGCGGAAATTCAGTATTGCTACGTTAACGGGCGGATGATGCGCGACCGGCTGATCAACCACGCTATCCGCCAGGCCTGTGAAGACAAACTGGGGGCCGATCAGCAGCCGGCGTTTGTGCTGTATCTGGAGATCGATCCCCATCAGGTGGATGTGAACGTCCACCCGGCCAAGCATGAGGTGCGTTTCCATCAGTCGCGCCTGGTGCATGACTTTATCTACCAGGGCGTACTGAGCGTGCTGCAGCAGCAACTTGACGCGCCGCTGGCGGAAAAAGACGACCCGCCGGCGCCCCGTGCGATGCCGGAGAACCGGATCGCGGCGGGCGGCAACCAGTTTGCGCGGCCGTCGGAAGCGCGTGAACCGGCAACCCGTTTCAGCATCACGCCATCGCGTGAGTCTGCGGCCTCCAGCGGCAGGCCGGGCGGCGCGAGCTGGCCGCACGCGCAGCCGGGTTACCAGAAGCAGCAAGGGGCGCTTTATCGTCAGTTGCTCGACACGCCAACGGCGCCAAAGCCCGCGTTACAGACTCCGGCCACGGCGGAACTGGCCGGTCACAGCCAGAGCTTTGGCAGAGTGCTGACGATTGTGAGCCGCGACTGCGCGCTGCTCGAGCGCGAGGGCGGCCTGGCGCTGCTGTCGTTGACCGTTGCCGAGCGCTGGCTGCGCCAGGCGCAGTTGACCCCGGGAGCAGAGGCCGTTTGTGCCCAGCCGCTGCTGATCCCCCTGCGGTTAAAAGTGACGGAAGGGGAAAAACAGGCGCTGGCCGCCGCGCATCCGGCGCTGACGCAGCTGGGGATCGATATGCATACCGATGCCCTGCACGTGACGGTGCGCGCGGTCCCTTTACCCTTAAGACAACAAAATTTACAAATCTTGATTCCTGAACTGATAGGCTACCTGGCGCAGCAAAACGCATTCGACGTCGGCAATATCGCCCAATGGATGGCGCGTAATCTGACGAGCGAACAGACGTCATGGAATATGGCGCAGGCGATTGCGCTGCTGGCGGACGTTGAGCGTCTTTGCCCGCAGCTGGTGAGAACGCCGCCGGGTGGCCTGTTACAACCTGTAGATCTCCATTCGGCGATGAATGCCCTGAAAGATGAATGATGTAACCGAGGCGAGCCTGCCCAAGGCAATTTTTTTAATGGGCCCGACGGCCTCCGGCAAAACCGCGCTGGCGATAGCCTTACGTAAAGTTTTGCCAGTAGAGTTGATTAGTGTTGATTCCGCCCTCATTTATCGGGGAATGGATATTGGCACCGCCAAACCGGATGCCGCAGAGCTGAGCGCCGCGCCGCACCGGCTGCTGGATATTTTGGATCCTGCAGAGGCCTATTCCGCGGCGGATTTTCGCCGCGATGCGCTGGCGGCGATGGCGGAAATTGTCGCCGCCGGGCGAATTCCGCTGTTAGTCGGCGGGACGATGTTGTATTTCAAAGCGTTGCTGGAAGGATTGTCGCCCTTACCGTCCGCTGACCCAGAGGTCAGAGCGCGGATTGAGCAACAGGCCGCAGAGCAGGGGTGGAACGCGTTACATCAGCAGTTACAGGAGATCGATCCCGTAGCGGCTGCGCGTATTCATCCAAATGATCCGCAAAGGCTTTCCCGGGCACTGGAAGTTTTTTTCATTTCGGGTAAAACTTTAACGGAACTGACGCAAACGTCAGGAGACGCTCTGCCATATCAGGTGCATCAGTTCGCCATCGCCCCGGCGAGCCGTGAACTGCTCCATCAACGCATAGAACAGCGTTTTCATCAGATGTTAGCTTCAGGTTTTGAAGCAGAAGTACGGGCGCTTTTTGCCCGCGGAGATTTGCATACGGATATGCCTTCCATCCGTTGTGTCGGATACCGCCAGATGTGGTCATATCTCAATGGCGAGATCCCATATGATGAGATGGTTTATCGAGGTGTTTGCGCCACGAGACAGTTAGCCAAACGTCAGGTCACCTGGCTGCGCGGTTGGGAAGGTGTGCATTGGTTAGACAGTGAACAACCTGAACAAGCGCTCAACAAAGTATTACAGGTTGTTGGTGCGAGCCAGAACTGAACGTGTACAATTAAACGGTATCGTGCGTAATTTTTTTTGAGAATCGTAAGGTTCTGAGTACAAAACAAGCATACATATAAGGAAAAGAGAGAATGGCTAAGGGGCAATCTTTACAAGATCCGTTCCTGAACGCTTTGCGTCGGGAACGCGTTCCGGTTTCTATTTATTTGGTGAATGGTATCAAGCTGCAAGGGCAAATTGAGTCTTTCGATCAGTTCGTGATCCTGTTGAAGAACACGGTCAGCCAGATGGTCTATAAGCACGCAATTTCTACTGTTGTCCCGTCTCGCCCGGTGTCTCACCACAGCAACAATGCTGGCGGCGGTTCCAGTAACTATCACCACGGTGGTAGCGCGCAGAGCTCTTCTGCGCCGCAACAAGACAGCGACGACGCCGAATAAGGCTAGTGCTGTTTTTCCACGCCGGGGAGCCAGGTTTTCTGCGTTCCCCGCTGGTATTTTATAAGGGGTTTACGCTTGTTTGACCGTTATGACGCCGGTGAGCAGGCGGTACTGGTACACATCTATTTTTCGCAAGACAAAGATATGGAAGATCTCCAGGAGTTTGAAACTCTGGCCTCTTCCGCCGGTGTCGAAGCAATGCAGGTGATTACCGGTAGCCGTAAAGCACCGCACCCGAAGTATTTTGTTGGTGAAGGTAAGGCAGTCGAAATTGCGGAAGCCGTTAAAGCGACCGGCGCTTCGGTCGTGCTCTTCGATCATGCCCTGAGTCCGGCGCAAGAACGCAACCTGGAACGCCTGTGCGAATGCCGGGTTATCGATCGTACCGGTCTTATTTTAGATATTTTCGCTCAGCGCGCGCGCACCCATGAAGGGAAACTGCAGGTCGAGCTGGCGCAGCTGCGCCATATGGCGACCCGCCTTGTCCGCGGCTGGACCCACCTTGAAAGACAAAAGGGCGGGATCGGTTTGCGTGGCCCGGGTGAAACCCAGCTCGAAACTGACCGTCGTTTATTGCGTAACCGCATCATGCAGATCCTGTCGCGGCTGGAAAAAGTCGAAAAACAGCGTGAGCAGGGGCGGCGGTCGCGCGCGAAAGCCGATATTCCAACCGTGTCGCTGGTGGGCTACACCAACGCCGGAAAATCAACGCTCTTTAACCAGATCACCGCCGCCGAGGTCTATGCCGCGAACCAGCTGTTCGCGACCCTGGACCCGACGCTGCGCCGCATTGACGTCCCTGACGTCGGCGAAACGGTGCTGGCCGATACCGTCGGCTTTATTCGCCACCTGCCGCACGATCTGGTGGCCGCGTTTAAAGCGACGTTGCAGGAGACGCGTCAGGCGACGCTGCTGCTGCATGTGATTGACGCTGCGGATGTCCGCGTGCAGGAAAACATTGATGCGGTAAATACGGTTCTCGCTGAAATTGAGGCCGATGAGATCCCGGCGCTGCTGGTGATGAACAAAATCGACATGCTGGACGATTTTGAACCGCGCATCGATCGCGACGATGAAAATAAACCGATTCGGGTCTGGCTTTCCGCTCAGACCGGGGTTGGCGTACCACTGCTTTTTCAGGCGTTAACGGAGCGCCTTTCCGGTGAAGTGGCCCAGCATACGCTGCGCTTACCGCCGAAAGAAGGGCGACTGAGAAGCCGTTTCTATCAGCTTCAGGCGATAGAAAAAGAGTGGATGGAGGATGACGGCAGCGTGAGTCTGCAGGTGCGCATGCCGATCGTTGACTGGCGGCGCCTCTGTAAGCAAGAGCCAACGCTTGTTGACTATGTGGTTTGACCTTGCAGCTTGCCTGAAGATATTGACCCCTGTGGGGATATCAAAAACAAATATGGAGCATATACATGGCGTGGAATCAGCCCGGTAATAACGGACAGGACCGCGACCCGTGGGGGAGCAGCAAACCTGGCGGCAACTCTGAGGGAAATGGCAACAAAGGCGGTCGCGAGCAGGGGCCGCCGGATCTGGATGATATCTTCCGCAAGTTAAGTAAAAAACTTGGCGGGCTCGGCGGCGGCAAGGGCGGACTGGGCGGCGGCAATAGCGCGCAGGGACCTCGCGGACCGATGGGCGGGCGTATTGTCGGCATCGTTGCCGCGGCGGCAGTGATTATCTGGGCGGCCAGCGGTTTCTATACTATTAAAGAAGCCGAACGCGGCGTGGTCACCCGCTTTGGTAAGTTCAGCCATCTGGTTGAGCCGGGCCTGAACTGGAAGCCGACCTTTATCGATAACGTGCAGGCAGTAAACGTGGAGTCGGTACGTGAACTGGCGGCGTCCGGCGTCATGTTGACCTCTGACGAAAACGTGGTGCGCGTTGAGATGAACGTGCAGTACCGCGTCACCGATCCGGAGCGCTATCTGTTTAGCGTCACCAGCGCGGACGACAGCCTGCGTCAGGCCACCGACAGCGCGCTGCGCGGGGTGATCGGTAAATACACTATGGATCGCATTCTGACCGAAGGTCGTACCGTGATCCGTAGCGATACTCAGCGTGAGCTGGAAGAGACGATTCGCCCGTACAACATGGGCATCACTCTGCTGGACGTCAACTTCCAGACGGCACGTCCGCCGGAAGAGGTGAAAGCCGCGTTTGACGATGCCATTGCCGCGCGTGAGAACGAACAGCAGTACATTCGTGAAGCGGAGGCTTACACCAACGAAGTCCAGCCGCGCGCGAATGGTCAGGCGCAGCGTATCCTCGAAGAGGCACGCGCCTATAAGACCCAGACCGTCCTGGAAGCCCAGGGTGAAGTGGCTCGCTTTGCTAAGATCCTGCCGGAATACAAAGCCGCGCCGGAGATTACCCGCGAGCGTCTGTACATCGAAACGATGGAAAAAGTGCTGAGCCACACCCGTAAAGTGCTGGTTAATGACAGCAAAAACGGCAATCTGATGGTTCTGCCGCTGGACCAGATGCTGAAAGGCGCCGCTGCGCCGGCAGCAAAGAGCGATAGCAGTGACGCCAGCGATCTGCTGCGTCTGCCGCCAGCATCCAGCTCAAGCAGCGCCAGCACCTCATCAACCTCGAGCTCAACCGGGGGTAGCATTATGGACCAACGCCGCGCTAACGCGCAGCGTAACGACTACCAGCGTCAGGGGGAATAACGATGCGTAAATCTGTTATCGCGATCATTGTCATCGTGCTGGTAGTGCTCTACATGTCTGTCTTTGTCGTAAAGGAAGGCGAGCGCGGTATCACGCTGCGTTTCGGTAAAGTTCTGCGCGACGACGAAAACAAGCCGCTGGTTTATGCGCCAGGCCTGCACTTCAAGATCCCGTTTATCGAATCGGTGAAGATGCTGGATGCGCGTATTCAGACCATGGACAACCAGGCTGACCGTTTCGTCACCAAAGAGAAGAAAGACCTGATCGTCGACTCCTACATCAAATGGCGTATCAGCGACTTCAGCCGTTACTACCTGGCCACCGGCGGCGGCGACGTCTCCCAGGCCGAGGTGCTGCTGAAGCGTAAATTCTCGGACCGTCTGCGTTCTGAAATTGGTCGTCTGGATGTGAAAGACATCGTCACCGACTCCCGTGGCCGCCTGACGCTGGAAGTGCGTGATGCGCTGAACTCAGGGTCGGCCGGTACGGAAGACGAGGTTAGCACGCCGGCAGCTGACGACGCGATTGCCAAAGCGGCAGAGCGCGTGGAGGCGGAAACCAACGGCAAAGTGCAGGTGATCAACCCGAACAGTATGGCGGCGCTGGGTATTGAAGTCGTCGACGTGCGTATCAAGCAGATCAACCTGCCGGCGGAAGTGTCGGAAGCGATCTATAACCGTATGCGCGCGGAGCGTGAAGCGGTTGCTCGTCGCCACCGTTCACAGGGTCAGGAAGAGGCGGAAAAACTGCGCGCGACCGCGGACTATGAAGTCACCAAGACGCTGGCGGAAGCCGAGCGCCAGGGCCGTATCCTGCGTGGTGAAGGCGATGCGGAATCGGCAAAACTGTTTGCCGACGCGTTCAGCCAGGATCCGGGTTTCTATTCCTTTATTCGTAGCCTGCGCGCCTATGAGAAGAGCTTCCAGAGCAATCAGGATGTCATGGTCCTGAGCCCGGATAGCGATTTCTTCCGCTATATGCGTTCACCGGATTCGGTGCGTAAATAAGTCGAAGATGACAGTAACCTACAGTGGTTAATGCAAAAAGGCGCCTGAGACAGGCGCCTTTTTTTATGCTACGACGGCGTGAATTAGTTGCCGAGCAGCTTGTTTAGCAGGCCACCGATCACCGGCAGGCTCGCCAGCGTACTCTCGATGGTGCCGCCGATAGATGAGCCAACGCTTTCGCCCAGGGTTTTGCCCAGGTCCGGCGCCAGATCGGCCAGATTAATGGTGCCAAGCAGCGGCAGGTTGATGCTCAGGGCATCGGTGCCCATCGTCCATACGGCGGCGCCGACCTTACTACCTAAGGAGGCCAGGCCATCCTGTAACCAGCCTGCGCCGCTCACATTTTCGATTTCAAATGCGGTTAATTCTCTCATGATAATCTTCCTGATTATGTAGACGTACCGGGTTGTAGTACGCGACGGCATAGTTGCAATTTAAAAAATAGACAGCAATACAACTGGTTATGAATTTTGTTTCACCTTTCCGGTTCATAATGAAGAGGAAATACGGGACAATGTGAATTGAGTGAATGCATTCACTATGCTGGCCGATGACGCCTGCGAAGGCGGCGATGATACTTTTCAATTAGGGTTGACGATGAACTCCACCATTTGGCTGGCGCTGGCGCTGGTTTTAGTACTCGAAGGGCTTGGCCCGCTACTTTATCCGCGCGCCTGGCGCAAGATGGTCGCCAGCCTGAGCCAGCTCCCGGATAATTTATTGCGGCGCTTTGGCGGCGGACTTGTGGTTGCCGGGATTGTGATCTACTACATGTTGAGGAAATCGATTGGCTGATCAAAAAGTGGTCGGATTTGCCTTATTTTGGATGCAAAAAGTGCTGTAACTCTGAAAAAGCGATGGTAGAATCCATTTTTAAGCAAACGGTGATTTTGAAAAATGGGTAACAACGTCGTCGTACTGGGCACCCAATGGGGTGACGAAGGTAAAGGGAAGATCGTCGATCTCCTGACAGAACGGGCTAAATATGTTGTGCGCTACCAGGGTGGTCACAACGCCGGCCATACTCTCGTAATCAACGGTGAAAAAACCGTTCTCCATCTTATTCCATCAGGCATTCTGCGTGAAAACGTCACCAGCATCATCGGTAACGGCGTCGTGCTGTCTCCGGCTGCGCTGATGAAAGAGATGAAGGGCCTGGAAGACCGTGGTATCCCGGTTCGCGAGCGTCTGCTGCTCTCTGAAGCCTGCCCGCTTATCCTTGACTATCACGTGGCGCTGGACGTGGCGCGTGAAAAAGCGCGCGGCGCGAAGGCGATCGGCACCACCGGTCGCGGCATCGGCCCGGCTTACGAAGATAAAGTCGCTCGTCGCGGTCTGCGCGTTGGCGATCTGTTCGATAAAGCAACCTTCGCCGATAAACTGAAAGAAGTGATGGAATATCACAACTTCCAGCTGGTGAACTTCTACAAAGCAGAAGCCGTTGACTACCAGAAAGTGCTGGACGATGTAATGGCGATTGCCGACATCCTGACCGGCATGGTGGTGGACGTTTCCGACCTGCTGGATCAGGCGCGTAAACGCGGCGACTTCGTGATGTTCGAAGGCGCGCAGGGCACGCTGCTGGATATCGACCATGGTACTTATCCGTACGTAACCTCTTCCAACACCACCGCCGGTGGCGTGGCGACCGGCTCCGGCCTGGGCCCGCGTTATGTGGATTACGTTCTGGGTATCATCAAAGCTTACTCGACTCGCGTAGGCGCGGGTCCGTTCCCGACCGAGCTGTTTGATGAGACCGGCGAGTTCCTCTGCAAGCAGGGTAACGAATTCGGCGCCACCACCGGTCGTCGTCGTCGTACCGGCTGGCTGGACGCTGTCGCGGTTCGTCGCGCGGTGCAGATTAACTCCCTGTCCGGCTTCTGCCTGACTAAACTGGACGTCCTCGACGGCCTGAAAGAAGTGAAAATCTGCGTCGGCTACCGTATGCCGGATGGCCGCGAAGTGACCACCACTCCGCTGGCAGCCGACAACTGGGAAGGTATCGAGCCTATCTACGAAACCATGCCGGGCTGGTCTGAAACCACCTTCGGCGTGAAAGAGCGCAGCGGCCTGCCGCAGGCAGCGCTGAACTACATCCAGCGTATTGAAGAGCTGACCGGCGTACCGGTTGATATCATCTCTACTGGTCCAGACCGTTCCGAGACCATGATTCTGCGCGACCCGTTCGACGCATAATCACTCGCAAGGGGCGCCGTTCAGGCGCCCTTGTTTTTGCTGTTCGCCCGCCCCATTTTAAATAAATTAGCGGCCTGAGCGCTGGCTGGTTTATCATCAATAATAATGATGTCGCTCGACATACCCTGTTTTCTTTTCCCTGAGGTTTATGTGCAGTTAACGAGTTTCACCGATTACGGACTACGGGCGCTGATTTATATGGCGTCGCTGCCGGAAGGACGGATGACCAGTATCTCGGAAGTAACCGAGGTCTATGGCGTCTCCCGTAATCATATGGTTAAAATAATCAATCAGTTAAGTCGCATGGGCTATGTGACTGCCGTGCGGGGGAAGAACGGGGGCATTCGCCTCGGCAAACCAGCTGGACAGATCCGCGTCGGTGACGTGGTACGCGACCTGGAACCCTTATCGCTGGTCAACTGCAGCAGCGAGTTTTGCCACATTACACCAGCCTGTCGTCTGAAACAGGCACTAGCTGAAGCCGCGCAGAGTTTTCTCAAGGAACTGGATAACTATACGCTGGCCGATTTGGTTGAGAAGAATCAACCGCTTTATAAATTATTGCTGGTGGAGTGACGCCACTCTGCCGGAGATGACAACGGAGGAACCGATATGTCACAAGATCCATTCCAGGAACGCGAAGCTGAGAAGTACGCGAACCCAATCCCGAGCCGGGAATTTATCCTCGAACATTTAACCAAACGGGAAAAGCCCGCCAGCCGCGATGAGCTGGCCATCGAGTTAAATATCGAGGGCGAAGAGCAAACCGAAGCGCTGCGCCGCCGCCTGCGCGCGATGGAACGCGACGGTCAGCTGGTCTTCACCCGCCGTCAGTGCTATGCGCTGCCGGAGCGCCTTGATCTCCTCAAAGGAACCGTTATTGGTCACCGTGATGGCTATGGTTTCCTGCGTGTTGAAGGGCGCAAAGACGATCTGTACCTGTCGTCAGAGCAGATGAAAACCTGTATTCATGGCGACCAGGTGCTGGCCCAACCGCTGGGCGCGGACCGCAAGGGCCGCCGCGAAGCGCGCATCGTCCGCGTCCTGGTGCCGAAAACCAGCCAGATTGTTGGCCGCTACTTTACCGACGCTGGCGTCGGTTTCGTCGTCCCGGACGACAGTCGCCTCAGCTTCGATATCCTGATCCCGCCGGAAGAGATTATGGGCGCGCGGATGGGCTACGTGGTGGTGGTCGAGCTGACCCAGCGCCCGACCCGCCGCACCAAAGCCGTGGGGAAAATCGTCGAAGTGCTGGGCGACAACATGGGTACCGGCATGGCTGTCGATATGGCGCTGCGCACCCATGAAATTCCGTACGTCTGGCCGCCGGCGGTAGAAAATCAGGTTTCCGGCCTGAAAGAGCAGGTGCCGGAAGAGGCGAAAGCCGGGCGCGTCGATCTGCGCTCCCTGCCGCTGGTCACTATTGACGGTGAAGATGCCCGCGACTTCGATGACGCGGTGTACTGCGAGAAGAAACGCGGCGGCGGCTGGCGCCTGTGGGTAGCCATTGCCGACGTCAGCTACTACGTGCGTCCGGGGACGCCGCTGGACGCGGAAGCGCGCAGCCGTGGAACCTCGGTCTACTTCCCGTCGCAGGTGGTACCGATGCTGCCGGAAGTGTTGTCTAACGGTCTGTGCTCGCTGAACCCGCAAGTCGATCGCCTGTGCATGGTATGCGAGATGACGATTTCGTCAAAAGGCCGTCTGACCGGTTATAAATTCTATGAAGCGGTGATGAGTTCACATGCTCGCCTGACCTATACCAAGGTGTGGCATATACTGCAGGGCGACCAGGAGCTGCGCGAGCACTACGCGCCGCTGGTGAAGCATATTGAAGAACTGCATAACCTCTACAAGGTGCTGGATGGCGCCCGCGAAGAGCGCGGCGGTATCTCATTTGAAAGTGAAGAAGCTAAATTCATCTTCAACGCCGAGCGCCGTATCGAGCGTATCGAACAGACCCAGCGGAACGATGCGCACAAGCTGATTGAAGAGTGCATGATCCTGGCGAACATCTCCGCCGCGCGCTTCGTTGAGAAGGCGCAGGAGCCGGCGCTGTTCCGTATTCACGATAAGCCGAGCACCGAGGCGATTACCGCGTTCCGCAGCGTGCTGGCGGAGCTGGGGCTGGAACTGCCTGGCGGCAACAAGCCGGAGCCGCGCGATTACGCCGAACTGCTGACCTCCATCGCCGATCGCCCGGATGCGGAGATGCTTCAGACGATGCTCCTGCGGTCGATGAAGCAGGCGGTCTACGATCCGGAAAACCGCGGCCACTTTGGCCTCGCGCTGCAGTCCTATGCCCACTTCACCTCGCCGATCCGTCGTTACCCGGATCTGTCGCTGCACCGCGCCATCAAATATCTGCTGGCCAAAGAGCAGGGGCATAAAGGCAACAGCACGGAGACCGGCGGCTGGCACTACAGCATGGAAGAGATGCTGCAGCTGGGCGAGCACTGCTCGATGACCGAACGCCGCGCTGATGAAGCGACGCGCGAAGTCTCCGACTGGCTGAAGTGCGACTTCATGCAGGATCAGGTAGGCAACATCTTCTCCGGGGTTATCGCCAGCGTGACCGGCTTTGGCTTCTTCGTCCGTCTCAACGATCTGTTTATCGACGGCCTGGTGCATGTTTCCTCTCTGGATAACGACTACTATCGTTTCGACCAGGTGGGGCAGCGTCTGATCGGCGAGTCCGGCGGGCAGACTTATCGCCTGGGCGACCGCGTGGAAGTCCGTGTGGAAGCGGTCAACATGGACGAGCGTAAAATCGACTTTACCCTAATCTCCAGCGAGCGCGCGCCGCGTAATGTCGGCAAAACCGCCCGTGAGAAAGCGAAAAAGAGCACCTCCGGCAAACCGGGCGGCCGTCGTCGTCAGGTCGGTAAGCAGGTGAACTTCGAGCCGGACAGCGCGTTCCGCAAAGAAAAAGACCAGGCGAAAGCGAAGCCGAAAGGCGAGAAGAAAGCGAAAAAACCGTCGGCGAAAACGCAGAAAATCGCCGCCGCCACCAAAGCCAAGCGCGCGGCAAAGAAGAAGAGCGCCGAGTGATTGACCACCCTTCATCCTGAAGTCTGCTGACGCAGGACGGGGTGAAGGGCGGATAACAGAACCTAAAACGAGTACATCAATGAGTGAAATGATTTACGGCATCCATGCGGTGCAGGCACTGCTGGAGCGCGCACCTGAGCGTTTTCAGGAAGTTTATATTCTGAAAGGCCGTGAGGATAAGCGCCTGCTGCCGCTGATCCACGCTCTGGAAGCGCAGGGCGTGGTGATTCAGCTGGCCAACCGCCAGTTTCTCGATGAGAAGAGCGAAGGCGCGGTACACCAGGGGATCATTGCCCGCGTGAAGCCGGGGCGTCAGTATCAAGAGAATGATCTGCCGGATCTGCTGGCGCAGCTCGATCAGCCGTTCCTGTTGATCCTTGACGGTGTGACCGATCCGCATAACCTCGGCGCCTGCCTGCGCAGCGCCGATGCTGCCGGCGTGCACGCGGTGATTGTGCCAAAAGATCGTTCCGCGCAGCTGAATGCGACGGCGAAGAAAGTGGCCTGCGGCGCGGCGGAGAACGTCCCGCTGATCCGTGTCACCAACCTGGCGCGCACCATGCGTCTGTTGCAGGAGGAGAACGTCTGGATCGTTGGAACCGCAGGTGAAGCCGACCATACGCTGTTCCAGAGCAAAATGACCGGGCCGATGGCGCTGGTGATGGGCGCGGAAGGCGAAGGCATGCGCCGCCTGACCCGCGAGCACTGCGATGAGCTGATCAGCATTCCGATGGCGGGCAGCGTCTCCTCGCTGAACGTCTCGGTGGCCACCGGCATCTGCCTGTTTGAGGCGGTACGCCAGCGCAGCTAAGCTGACCCGCTGACGAAACTGAAAAGCCATCCTTCGGGATGGCTTTTTTGTGACCGCTCTCGCGGGCGAGTATCCCCCCGGATAACCATACTTAGGCTTATCGCCATTGATGGAGGGAGACACGATGCACTGGCAAACCCATACCGTTTTTAATCAACCGACCCCGCTGAATAACAGCAATCTGTTCCTGTCCGATACCGCCCTACGTGAAGCGGTGGTCCGTGAAGGCGCCGGCTGGGATGGCGATCTGCTCGCCAGCATTGGCCAGCAGCTGGGGACCGCAGAATCGCTGGAGCTGGGACGCCTGGCCAACAGCAACCCGCCGGAGCTGCTGCGCTATGACGCCACCGGCGCCCGACTGGACGACGTTCGCTTCCACCCCGCCTGGCACCTGCTGATGCAGGGGCTGTGCGCGAACCGGGTGCATAATCTCGCCTGGCAGGAGGATGCCCGTGAAGGCGCGTTTGTCGCGCGCGCCGCTCGCTTTCTGCTTCACGCCCAGGTAGAGGCCGGAACGCTGTGCCCGATAACCATGACCTTCGCCGCGACGCCCCTGCTGCAGCGCGCCCTGCCCGCGCCTTTTGGCGACTGGCTGTCGCCGCTGCTGAGCGACCGTTACGATCCCCACCTCGCGCCGGGCGACCAGAAGCGCGGTCTGCTGATTGGCATGGGGATGACCGAGAAGCAAGGGGGCTCCGATGTGCTGAGCAATACCACCCGCGCGGAGAAAACAGCGGAAGGGTTTTACCGGCTGGTGGGACACAAATGGTTCTTCTCGGTGCCGCAGAGCGATGCGCACCTGGTGCTGGCCCAGGCGCCTGCGGGTCTGTCGTGCTTCTTTGTGCCGCGCCTGCTGCCCGACGGGCAGCGCAACGGGGTGCGTCTGGAGCGCTTAAAAGAGAAGCTCGGCAACCGCTCCAACGCCAGTAGCGAAGTGGAGTTTTATGACGCCTGCGGCTGGCTGGTGGGCGACGAGGGCGACGGCGTGCGGCAGATCCTCAGGATGGGCGGTCTTACCCGCTTTGACTGCGCGCTGGGCAGCCATGCCCTGATGCGCCGGGCCTTCTCCGTAGCGCTGTATCATGCGCTACAGCGTCAGGCGTTCGGTAAAAATCTGGTCGATCAGCCGATGATGCGCCAGCTGCTGGGGCAAATGGCGCTCCGTCTTGAAGGACAGACCGCGTTTCTGTTTCGTCTGGCGCGAGCCTGGGACCGTCGGGATAATGCCCGGGAAAGCGCCTGGGCGCGTCTGTTTACGCCTGCGGCCAAGTTTGCCATCTGCAAGGCCGGTATCCCGTTTGTCGCTGAGGCGATGGAAGTCCTGGGAGGGATCGGCTATTGCGAGGAGAGTGAGTTGCCGCGGTTGTATCGCGAGATGCCGGTCAATAGCATCTGGGAAGGCTCCGGCAATATTATGTGCCTCGATGTGATGCGGGTACTGAGCAAGCAGCCGGCGGCGATGGAGCTGCTGGCCGCGGAGTGTGCGGAGGTGAAAGGACAAAACCGCCATCTCGACCGCGCATGGCGTCAGCTGCAGCAATTGCTGAAACGACCCGCCGAAGAGCAGGGCAGAGAGATTGCCCGGCTGGTCTATCGTCTGGGGGCGGGGGCGCAGATGCTGCGTTTCGCTTCGCCGCCGCTGGCCGAAGCCTGGTGCCGGATGATGCTCGACACGCGCGGCGGCATACGTCTTGACGCGCCGACCCTCGACGACCTGCTGCTGCGGGCCATGGGGCGGGGGCGCCAGGCACCTCAGGCGTAGAGAATGGCCTGCACGCGCCAGCTGTCCGGCTGTTGTTCCTCGTACATCTGAATAATGCGATACCAGGAGGCGCCTTGCTCGTCCGCTTTGCGGGCAATGGCGTGCTCCACATCCTGTTGGCTGCCGGAAAGATTAGCGACGGAGATCAGACCGATTTCATTCAGGCCGGTAACGCAATCCGCGCTGGCGAATTCGGCTGACTGCGCGGACGTGTTGGCCGTCGCAGTGGTTAACAGCAGGCTGGATAGGGTAAAAGATCGTTTCATCGTCAGCTCCATTTCACGTAGTCCCAAGGGCAGTCCGTTGCTAACGTCCTGCCAGGTGGCTGGCCGAACGTTATTATGCACAGGAGAACGTGAATGGACGCAAAGCTGTGTAAAGCAGATTTAAAGACGCCGCCTCGTCATCGACGATAGAGGATCGCCTGCGAATACCACTGGCCGGGTACCATGGTGTCATCGATCATGATGATGACGTAGTAATCGGCTTTGGCCGCTTCTGCTTTGGCCTTCAGCGCCGCTTCGACATCCATCGGCGAACCGTACATCAGTACGCTCACCGTGGCCATTTTCTGCAGGCCAGCCGTCTGGTTGCGCTGGATCTCCTGCGGATGGTCGGTGGCGGGCGGCGGGGCTTCCGGCGTTCCCTGCAGAGCACTACACCCGCTGAGGACGATAGCCAGTAACCACGGAGACAACCTGCGCATAACCATATCTCGTTTCCTGATAGTGATAGTGTAGTGGTAGCCTTAACAGGATTTCCGGGGAATGTTCCCGAACTGTTATCTCTGACGCGATTTTCGAATGAAAATGTTGTGAAAGCGTAACCGGGTTCTCAACATTATGAATCGTAGCAAACTGGGTTGCCTGGTGAATGCATTTTCCCATGCCGCCTAACCACAATAGAGAAGGGAGACGATAAATGATTGCACTAGAAATGCGCAACCTCGGCGGTGGCGAAATTTTGCATGCCTGCCCGCAGGAGAGTCTGGACAAACCACTGCCCTGTATCGTCTTTTATCATGGCTTTACCTCGTCGAAACTGGTTTACAGCTACTTTGCGGTGGCGCTGGCCCAGGCGGGTTTCCGGGTGATTATGCCGGACGCGCCGGAGCATGGCGCGCGCTATCACGGTGATGAGACCGGGCGGATGCAGCGCTTCTGGCCGATCCTGCAGCAGAATTTCAGCGAGTTTCCCGCGCTGCGCGAGGCGATTATCGCCGAAGGCTGGCTGGAAGGAGAGCGACTGGCGGTGGCGGGGGCGTCGATGGGGGGAATGACGGCCCTGGGTATCATGACGCACCATCCCGAGCTGAACAGCGTCGCCTGCCTGATGGGATCAGGCTATTTTCGTTCGCTGTCGCAAACCCTGTTTCCCTCGCCTGGCTTTGATGGCGACAGCCTCAGCGAATGGGATGTCAGCCATCAGCTGGCGTCGCTCGCCCGGCGGCCGCTGTTGCTCTGGCATGGCGATGCCGACGACGTGGTGCCGCCGGAAGAGACCTTCCGTCTTGAGCAAGCGCTCAGGCAGAGCGACCTTGCAGCCAGGCTGACCTGCGTCTGGCAGAAAGGCGTCCGCCATCGCATCACCCCGGAGGCGCTGGCCACGACGGTCGCCTTTTTTCAGCAGCATCTTTAAACGCGGATCACGCTGACGCCCTGGTCCTCAAGCTGCTTGAGGATCGCGGCATCGGCCTGTTTGCCGGTGATCACCACGTCAATTTGCCCGGCCTGGCTGAATAGCATTCCGGCGCGCTCGCCGATCTTGCTGCTGTCGACCAGCACCGCCAGCTTGCCGACCACGCTGAGCATTTTCTGCTCGGCCATGGCGGTCAACATATCTGTTTTGTATAACCCCTCGGCGGTTAACCCTTTGCCGCTGGTGAACATCCAGTGCCCGGCATAGAGGCTGTTTTCACTGCCGTGGGGGCTGAGGGTGATGGCGTGGCTGCGGTTGTACTGCCCGCCCATGATAATCACGCTGTCGTGTTCCTGGTCGATCAGGTAGTTGGCCAGCGGCAGATAGTTAGTGATGATCTGCACCGGTTTGCCGCACAGTTCACGCCCCAGCAGAAAGGCGGTGGAGCCGCAGTTGATGACGATGCTCTCACCCGGCGCGATCAGTTGCGAAGCGGCGCGCGCAATACGCACTTTTTCATCCAGATTCTGCGCCTGGTGGATATTCATCGGCGTCCAGCGGGGGCGCTGCTCGCTAATGGCTTCCGCGCCATTGCGTACCTTTTTCAGTTTGCCGCTTTCATCCAGCTTGTTGATATCACGTCGGGCCGTTGCGGGTGAGATCCCGAGCCGCGACATCACCTGCTCTACGGTAACAAACCCCGTTTGGGCGAGCAGATCCAGCAGAATTTGGTGCCTTTGCGCTTCCGTCATGAGCGAATCCGATTAAAAGTGAACGGCAAAGATGATATTTGAAATCATGTGAAAATACTAACCCTCAGGCGGGGTATTTCCGGCAGGCAGGGCCTGCCGGAGGCGGTTTACAGGAAGGATTTGAACGGCAGATCCGGCTCGATGGTGAAGCAGTCGTCGAAGCCGCGCGGGTAGTGATATTCGAAATTGTCTTTATCCAGCGGCCAGGTAAATTTGCCGCCGACCTGCCAGATAAACGGCTTGAAGCCGTACTTCAGACGATCTTTTTTCATCTCCCACAGGATGCGGATCTCCTGCGGATCGGCCTGAAAGTTCGACCAGATATCATGGTGGAACGGGATCACCACCTTCGCGTTGAGCGACTCTGCCATGCGCAGGATATCGGCGCTGGTCATTTTGTCGGTGATCCCCCGCGGGTTCTCGCCATACGAGCCGAGGGCGACGTCAATCTGATGCTCGTTGCCATGCTTCGCGTAATAGTTGGAGTAGTGGGAATCGCCGCTGTGGTACAGGTTGCCGCCCGGTGTTTTAAACAGATAGTTGACCGCGCGCTGGTCCATCCCGTCCGGCAGCACGCCGGCGGCTTTTTGATCCGCCGGGAGGGTGATCAGCGCGGTACGGTCGAACGCGTCGAGCGCGTGGATCTCAATGTCCTTAATCTTCACGACATCGCCGGGCTTCATGACGATACAGCGCGCTTTCGGCACGCCCCAGCCGATCCACATATCGACGCAGGTTTTCGGGCCGATAAACGGCACATCGGCCGGGCAGTTCTGCATGACGGCGGCGGCGACGTTGACGTCAATATGATCGTTATGATCATGGGTCGCCAGTACGGCGTCAATCTGGCGAATGGCGAATGGATCGAGCACGAACGGGGTGGTGCGCAGATTGGGCTGGAGCTTCTTCACCCCTGCCATCCGCTGCATCTGATGGCCGGTTTTCATCAGTGGATTGCCGTGGCTCTGCTTGCCGGTGCCGCACCAGAAATCGACGCAGACGTTGGCGCCGCCTTCGGATTTCAACCAGATGCCGGTACAGCCCAGCCACCACATGGCGAAGGTGCCGGGCGCAACCTGCTCCTGCTCAATCTCTTCATTCAGCCAGCTACCCCATTCCGGAAAGGTGTTCAGGATCCATGATTCACGGGTGATGGTCTGTACTTTACTCATCGCGGTCTTCCTCGTGCATTTTCAAAAGTAATCATTATTTGATTGGTTTTGATTTATGTTGTCACTGTGCTTCCAGGATTGCAATCATGTTTTCCACCCCTTTTGCGATCTGATACGCATGATCTCCCGTCTTTTTCACAGCTTACGTGCCTTGGTTTTTGTTTTATCTATATGATTTAAAATGTTTATTTATGTTTCATTATAAATGAATGGAAATAACCTGAGTGAAGAAAAGGATTATTGCGGTGTGCGTCACATTTAATCAAATTTAATCTTGTTGTGATTACTTTTGATTATTAGAGTGAGCAGCGAGAAATGCTGAGCGTAAGGCGCGTTCAGCGCCTTCACCATCGGGAGTGTGTTATGGCAATCCTCTACAACATCTTTACCGTTTTCTTTAATCAGGTGATGACTAATGCCCCGCTGCTGCTGGGTATCGTGACCTGCCTGGGCTATATCCTGCTGCGTAAAAGCGTCAGCGTGATTATCAAAGGCACCATCAAAACCATTATCGGTTTCATGCTGTTACAAGCCGGCTCCGGCATCCTCACCAGCACCTTTAAACCGGTGGTGGCGAAAATGTCAGAGGTGTACGGCATTAACGGCGCCATCTCTGACACCTATGCCTCGATGATGGCGACCATCGACCGGATGGGCGAGGCCTATAGCTGGGTGGGCTACGCGGTGCTGCTGGCGCTGGCGCTGAATATCTGTTACGTCCTGCTGCGCCGGATTACCGGCATCCGCACCATCATGCTGACGGGCCATATCATGTTTCAGCAGGCGGGGCTGATTGCGGTCTCGTTCTTTATTTTCGGCTACTCCATGTGGACCACCATCATCTGCACCGCGGTGTTGGTGTCACTCTACTGGGGCATTACCTCCAATATGATGTACAAGCCTACTCAGCTGGTCACCGACGGCTGCGGTTTTTCTATCGGGCACCAGCAGCAGTTCGCCTCGTGGATTGCCTACAAAGTGGCGCCCTGGCTGGGGAAAAAAGAGGAGAGCGTCGAAGACCTCAAGCTGCCCGGCTGGCTGAACATCTTCCACGACAACATCGTTTCCACCGCGATTGTGATGACTATCTTCTTCGGTGCGATCCTGCTCTCTTTCGGCATTGACGTGGTGCAGGCGATGGCGGGTAAAACCCACTGGACGGTCTATATCCTGCAGACCGGTTTCTCCTTCGCGGTGGCGATTTTCATCATCACTCAGGGCGTGCGGATGTTCGTCGCCGAGCTGTCCGAAGCCTTCAACGGTATCTCGCAGCGTCTGATCCCCGGGGCGGTGCTGGCGATCGACTGCGCCGCCATCTATAGCTTCGCGCCGAATGCGGTGGTCTGGGGCTTTATGTGGGGCACCATCGGTCAGCTGATTGCCGTCGGCATTCTGGTCGGCGTCGGCTCCCCGATTCTGATTATTCCAGGTTTTATCCCGATGTTCTTCTCCAACGCGACGATTGGCGTTTTTGCCAACCACTTTGGCGGCTGGCGCGCGGCGCTCAAAATCTGCCTGGTGATGGGCATGATTGAAATATTCGGTTGCGTATGGGCGGTGAAACTCACCGGCATGAGCGCCTGGATGGGGATGGCGGACTGGTCGATTCTGGCGCCGCCGATGATGCAGGGCTTCGCCTCCGTCGGGCTGGCGTTTATGGCCGTCATCATCCTGATTGCACTGGCTTATATGTTCTTCGCCGGCCGCGCGCTGCGCGCCGAGGAGGACGCGGAAAAACAACTGGCAGAGGCCTCTGCCCAATAAGGAGTTCTGATTATGACCGTACGTATTCTGGCTGTGTGTGGTAACGGGCAAGGCAGTTCCATGATCATGAAAATGAAGGTGGACCAGTTTCTGACGCAATCCAACATCGACCACACGGTAAACAGCTGCGCGGTAGGTGAATACAAAAGCGAGCTGAACGGCGCGGATATCATCATCGCTTCAACCCATATCGCGGGGGAGATTACCGTCTCCGGTAATAAACATGTGGTGGGCGTGCGTAACATGCTTTCGCCAGCGGATTTCGGTCCCAAGCTGCTGGAGGTGATTAAAGCTCACTTCCCGCAGGACGTGAAATAAGGAGCGGCCATGAAACTTCATGAATCGCTGGCGCAGAACCACTCCATCCGCCTGCAGGCGGAAGCGGAAACCTGGCAGGAGGCGGTAAAAATCGGCGTCGATCTGCTGGTGGCCGCCGACGTCGTGGAACCGCGCTATTACCAGGCCATTCTCGACGGCGTGGCCGAGCACGGCCCCTATTTTGTGATTGCCCCCGGGCTGGCGATGCCGCACGGGCGGCCGGAAGAGGGCGTCAGGAAAACCGGGTTTGCGCTGGTGACCCTGAAAAAACCGCTGATTTTCAACCACGAAGATAATGACCCGGTCGACATTCTGATCACCATGGCGGCGGTTGACGCCACCACTCACCAGGAGGTGGGGATTATGCAGATCGTTAATCTGTTTGATGATGAAGCCAATTTCGACCGTTTACGCGCCTGCCGCAGCGAGCAGGAAGTGCTGGATTTAATTAAAAACGCCACCGCGGCGGCTGTTTAAAAGGAACACTATCATGTCATTACCTATGTTACAGGTCGCACTGGACAACCAAACGCTGGCCAGCGCCTACGAGACCACCCGCCTGATCGCCGAAGAGGTGGATATCATTGAAGTCGGCACCATCCTTTGCGTCGGGGAAGGGGTGCGTGCGGTGCGCGATCTGAAAGCGCTGTACCCGCATAAAATTGTGCTGGCGGACGCCAAAATCGCCGACGCCGGCAAGATTCTGTCGCGGATGTGCTTTGAAGCCAACGCCGACTGGGTCACGGTGATCTGCTGCGCCGATATCAATACCGCCAAAGGGGCGCTGGATGTCGCCAAAGAGTTCAACGGCGACGTTCAGATCGAGCTAACCGGCTTCTGGACCTGGGAGCAGACGCAGGCATGGCGCGAGGCGGGCATCCAGCAGGTGGTCTATCACCGCAGCCGCGACGCGCAGGCGGCGGGCGTGGCGTGGAGCGAGGCGGATATCAGCGCAATTAAGCGTCTGTCCGATATGGGCTTCAAAGTGACCGTCACCGGCGGCCTGGCGCTGGAGGACCTGCCGCTGTTCGCTGGCATCCCCATCCACGTCTTTATTGCCGGGCGCAGCATCCGCGATGCCGCTTCGCCGGTGGAAGCGGCGCGCCAGTTTAAACGCTCTATCGCCCAGCTGTGGGGTTAAGGAGCGGCTATGTTGGCGAAACAAATTCCGCTCGGCATCTATGAAAAAGCGCTCCCCGCCGGGGAGTGCTGGCTGGAGCGGCTAAAGCTGGCGAAAGCGCTGGGCTTTGATTTCGTTGAGATGTCTCTCGATGAAACGGACGCCCGCCTTGCGCGGCTGGACTGGAGCCCGGAGCAGCGTCTGGCGCTGGTCAAGGCGGTGGCTGAAACCGGCGTCCGGGTGCCGTCGATGTGCCTTAGCGCCCATCGCCGTTTTCCGCTGGGTAGTGAAGACGACGCGGTGCGGCATCAGGGGCTGGAGATCATGCGTAAAGCCATCCGCCTGGCGCAGGATGTGGGGATTCGGGTGATCCAGCTGGCAGGCTACGACGTCTATTACCAGCAGGCGAACGATGAGACGCGCCGCCGCTTTCGCGACGGCCTGAAACAGAGCGTCGAGATGGCCAGCCGAGCCCAGGTAACCCTGGCGATGGAGATCATGGACTACCCGCTGATGAACTCGATCAGTAAAGCGCTGGGCTATGCCCATTACCTGAATAATCCGTGGTTCCAGCTTTACCCGGATATCGGCAATCTGTCGGCGTGGGATAACGACGTCCAGATGGAGCTGAAGGCGGGGAGCGGGCATATCGTGGCGGTACACGTCAAAGACACGAAGCCCGGCGTCTTTAAAAACGTGCCGTTCGGCGAAGGGGTGGTCGATTTTGAACGCTGCTTCGCAACCCTCAAGCAGACCGGCTACTGCGGCCCGTACCTGATTGAGATGTGGAGCGAAACCAGCGCTGACCCGCTGGCGGAGGTGGCGAAGGCGCGCGACTGGGTGAAAGCGCGGATGGCCCGCGCCGGGCTGATGGAGGCGGCGTAATGCAACAACTGAAACAGCAGGTGTTCGAGGCCAATATGGATCTGCCGCGCTACGGCCTGGTGACCTTCACCTGGGGCAATGTCAGCGCGATTGACCGGCAGCGCGGGCTGGTGGCGATCAAACCCAGCGGCGTGGCCTACGACGCCATGACCGTCGATGACATGACGGTGGTCGATCTACAGGGCAACGTGGTGGAAGGACGCTGGCGTCCCTCCTCTGATACCGCTACCCATCTGGCACTCTATCGCCGTTATCCCGGCCTTGGCGGAGTGGTGCATACCCACTCGACGCACGCTACCGCCTGGGCGCAGGCGGGGCTGGCGATCCCGGCGCTCGGCACCACTCATGCGGACTACTTCTTCGGCGATATCCCTTGCACCCGGGCGCTTAGCGCGCAGGAGGTGGATGAGGCCTACGAGCTGAACACCGGAAAGGTGATTATCGAAACGCTGGGTGAGGCAAACCCGTTGCATACGCCGGGGATCGTCGTCTATCAGCACGGGCCATTCTCCTGGGGGAAAGACGCCCACGAGGCGGTGCACAACGCGGTAGTGATGGAAGAGGTGGCGCGCATGGCGTGGATTGCCCGCGGCATTAATCCGCAGCTGCAGCCGATTGACAGCTGGCTGATGGAAAAACATTTTCTGCGTAAGCACGGGCCGAACGCCTACTACGGGCAGAAGTAAACGACGCGCTCCGGGGCTTTCACCCCTCACGGTGAAGCAACTGGTCTGGCCCCGGGGCCGTTTTTAATCCTGACGATAGGCCGACGGCATCACGCGCATGCCGATGAGCGTGACCACGCAAATTATCGCCCCGGCGTAAAACGTCGAGGCGGCGCCGAAGGTTTCCCACAGTACCCCCGCGCCGGTGCTGGCCAGCAGCAGAGCCAGGCCACTCATCAGATTAAACATACCGAACGCCGTGCCGCGTAGCTCCGGTGGCGCCGTATGGGCGACCATCGCCGCCAGCAGGCCCTGGGTCATTCCCATATGAATCCCCCACAGCGCGACGCCGATCAGCAGCGTGCTCCAGTGGCCGCTGAGCGCCAGCACGATATCGGCGAGGATCAGCACCAGCAGCCCCCACTGCAGCAGTTTGCTGTGGCTCATGCTGTCTGAGAGTTTACCGAACGGGTAAGCCGTGAGGCTGTAGACCAGGTTCATCGCCACCATCACCAGCGGGATGGTATAGAGCGGGATCTCCATCTGCTGGGCGCGCAGCACCAGAAAGGCTTCGCTGAAGCGGGCGAGGGTGAAAATGCTGCCGATCGCGACCACCCACCAGTAGGCGGCGGAGAGCTTTTTCAGGTTTTCGCGCTTCAGCGGATTGCTGCGTTTGTGCGCGATGGCGGATTTTGGCTCCTGTAGGCCGAATCCGAGCAGGAGAATGGAGAGCACGGCGGGAATGACCGCCACCCAGAAAATAGCGTGAAAATCGTTGGCCCAGATAAACATCAGCAGCACCGCCAGCAGCGGGCCGAGAAAGGCGCCGACGGTATCCAGCGCCTGGCGTAGTCCGTAGGCGGCGCCGCGGATCTCCGGCGGGGTGACGTCGGCGACCAGCGCATCGCGCGGCGCGCCGCGAATACCTTTGCCTACGCGGTCAATCATGCGGGCGCTAAACACCACCCCGGCGGTAGGGGCGATGGCAAACAGCGGCTTGCTGAGCGCGCCCAGGCCGTAGCCCAGCAGCGCCAGTCCTTTACGCTTGCCGACATAGTCGCTGATCGCGCCGGAGAAGACCTTCAGGATCAGGGCGGTGGCTTCCGCCAGTCCCTCGATAAGACCGATAATTATCACGCTGGCGCCGAGGGTAGTGGCCATAAACAGCGGTAAGAGGCTGTGGATCATCTCGGAGGAGACATCCATCAGCAGGCTGACGCCGCCGAGTACCCAAACGCCTTTGGGGATACGGCCTAAGGTGGCGAAACGCGGAACCATCAATCACTCCTGATTATCAAATGGCGAGTGGCTGATTAAATCAGGTTGCGATGACGCTGGTAAGTCGGTTTGTAAAATAATTCTCAATTGCGTTTAGGTGAGGGTTTCGCTTCGCCCCTCGCGAGGAGAGGCGAAGAATGGGCCCGGCGTTAGCGGTATATCACCGCGCTGGCGCGAAGCGGGCCGTTGGTTTCTGGTTCATGCATCAGGATGGGCTGGAAGTATTTCGCCCCCTGCGCATCGCTCAGCTGGCTAAGGGCCTGTTCAGCCTCGTGCTCAGTGGCCATATTATGATTGATATAGATAACGCCGAGGCTCTGCACGTCGTCCATGTTGCGGGCCTGTCGTTCGGTGATTTGGATAGCTGCCAGCGCGTTGGCGCTGAAGAAAAGCGCAGCCATCATGGCGATGATTTTCAGTTTCATATACTACGCTCCTGACTGACAGTCCTGACGCTGACTCGGGGGCTCTCCTGTGGTCGTTGGGCTTTGATATAAGTGTAATCGCTGCGCGTTCGTCGCATGGCGACCTTTTCTGATGCAGTTGTTCAAAAAAATGCCGCTTCCTTTGCTGGTTAATTTTAAATCACCCACTTAGCGCAACTTGACGCATAGTGCGAATTATTTGTGCAAATGCGCTTGTGTTCCTGGGGGGCCGCCATTAGAATGACGCGTCAATTTTTCAGCCGCCCTTTAACACGTTCCTTGCCTCCATGGGCCGCGGCTGACCCAGACAGGAGGCTGAATAATCCGTAAGGAGCAATTCGATGCGTCATTACGAAATCGTTTTTATGGTCCATCCTGACCAGAGCGAACAGGTTCCGGGCATGATCGAACGTTACACTGGTGCAATCACTGCAGCAGCAGGTACGATCCACCGTCTGGAAGACTGGGGCCGCCGTCAGCTGGCTTATCCGATCAACAAACTGCACAAAGCTCACTACGTTCTGATGAACGTTGAAGCGCCGCAGGAAGCGATCGATGAGCTGGAAACTAACTTCCGCTTCAACGACGCCGTTATCCGCAGCATGGTAATGCGTACTAAGCACGCTGTTACCGAAGCATCTCCGATGGTTAAAGCGAAAGACGAGCGCCGTGAGCGTCGCGAAGATTTCGCCAACGAAACCGCAGATGATTCTGAAGCTGGGGATTCTGAAGAGTAATCCTGATGACCAACCGTCTGGAGCTGTCCGGCATTATTTGCAGGACTCCACTTCGTAAGGTCAGCCCGTCAGGAATTCCTCACTGCCAGTTCGTGCTTGAGCATCGTTCAGTGCAGGAGGAAGCCGGTTTTCACCGGCAGGCATGGTGTCAGATGCCCGTTATTATTAGCGGTCACGAGAACCAGGCCATTACTCACAGTATAACGGTCGGTAGCGCAGTAACCGTTCGAGGGTTCATCTCTTGCCATAAGGCAAAGAACGGCTTGAGCAAAATGGTTCTGCATGCCGAGCAGATTGAATTGATAGATTCTGGAGACTAGCCATATGGCACGTTATTTCCGTCGTCGCAAGTTCTGCCGTTTCACCGCGGAAGGCGTTCAAGAGATCGACTATAAAGATATCGCTACGCTGAAAAACTACATCACCGAAAGCGGTAAGATTGTCCCGAGCCGTATCACCGGTACCCGTGCAAAATATCAGCGTCAGCTGGCACGCGCTATCAAACGCGCTCGCTACCTGTCCCTGCTGCCGTACACTGATCGTCATCAGTAATCGGTCACGGTCCATTAATACGACTTTGAGAGGATAAGGTAATGCAAGTTATTCTGCTTGATAAAGTAGCAAACCTGGGTAGCCTGGGTGATCAGGTTAACGTTAAAGCGGGCTATGCTCGTAACTTCCTGGTCCCGCAGGGTAAAGCTGTTCCTGCTACCAAGAAAAACGTTGAATTCTTCGAAGCGCGTCGCGCTGAACTGGAAGCCAAACTGGCTGACGTTCTGGCAGCTGCTGAAGCTCGTGCTGCGCAGATCAACGCCCTGGAATCCGTAACCATCGCGTCTAAAGCTGGCGACGAAGGTAAACTGTTCGGTTCCATCGGTACTCGCGACATCGCTGACGCTGTCACTGCAGCAGGCGTTAAAGTTGCTAAGAGCGAAGTTCGCCTGCCGAACGGCGTTCTGCGTAACGTTGGCGAGCACGAAGTGGACTTCCAGGTTCACAGCGAAGTATTCGCTAAAGTTATCATCAACGTGGTTGCTGAGTAATCGGCATCTGACGTTCTGGTAACAACAAACCGCCGGCCTTGTGCCGGCGTTTTGCTTTCCAGAGCCCTTCATTTTGCGGCGGCGTAACGCTCGCTGTCGTCTTCTCTGCTAGCGCGCACGCACAAAACTGCCATTCGACTGGCGGGTAAACAGCACCTGCTGACCATTGCCGGTATCAATAGTGAGCCCGGTGACCACGCCGTTGGCGTTCTGCCGAATCTGCACCGTCTGTCCGCTCTGCAACGTGCTTAATGGTTTACCAGCGCCTTCAACCTGCGCCATGGCGTAGACGTCGGTGGCCGGCAGCCCATGATCGCGGAACAGCTGGGCCAGGGTTTTGCCCGACTCGATGCGATAGGTTCGCCACTGTTGCTCAATGCCCGGCGCGGACTGCTGCGATGAGGATTGATAGGGCTGGGAGGCAGCGGGCTGTTGCGTTTGCGCCTGGTCCGGTTGCTCATCCTGAATCGGCTCCGGGGCGACCGGTGCCATCTGGTCGGCATCGCTCACGGTAGGCGTATTGGTGATCGGCGGCAGGGGAACGGCCTGATTGCCGCCAGCTTGCGGCTGGGACTGCGACTGCAGATTCAGATTTGCTTCACGGCTGGTGGTCGCCGGGTTTTGGCTATCGTCAGAGGGAAGCAGAATGCCGATGATAACCAACAGGAAGCCAGCGATAATTCCCCGGCGGTGCATCGGGGGCAGTGGGTCCAGGAGGCGAAAATGATCCGGGGCGTGCCAGATTTTCGCCAGGGTAGATGTCAGTTCAAAGCGCCCGGGCATGGCTTTCCTCCTGCTCCGCATATTTTTATCCTGCATATGAGTATAGATGGCTAACGTCCTGATGACCGGAACAAAGTGAAGTTAACCTGATGCCGCCTATTGTTTCTTTTTCGCTGAGATTTGTCATCATCCGCCGACAAAGTTTTACCCATTTCGCTATGGCTGTTATGCTTCCGGACGCTTTTCTCTTGATGTTTATCACCCAAAAAAGGAACAAAGATGGCAACCCCAACTTTTGACACTATCGAAGCGCAGGCAAGTTACGGTATCGGCTTGCAGGTTGGACAACAGCTGAGCGAATCCGGCCTGCAGGGGCTGCTGCCGGAAGCGTTGGTGGCGGGTATCGCCGATGCGCTGGAAGGTAACCAGCCGCAGGTGCCGGTAGAAGCCGTCCACCGTGCGCTGCGTGAAATCCACGAGCGCGCCGACGCCGTGCGTCGCGAGCGTTTCCAGGCGATGGCCGCTGACGGCCAGAAGTACCTTGATGAAAACCGCGAGAAAGAGGGTGTGAACAGCACCGAGTCCGGCCTGCAGTTCCGCGTGCTGACCCAGGGCGAAGGCCCGATCCCGGCCCGTACCGACCGCGTACGCGTGCACTACACCGGCAAACTGATCGACGGCACCGTCTTCGACAGCTCCGTCGCCCGCGGCGAACCGGCAGAGTTCCCGGTGACCGGCGTAATCGGCGGCTGGATTGAAGCGCTGACCCTGATGCCGGTAGGTTCCAAATGGGAACTGACCATCCCGCACAACCTGGCCTACGGCGAGCGCGGCGCTGGCGCGTCGATCCCTCCGTTCAGCACCCTGATCTTCGAAGTTGAACTGCTGGATATTATCTAAACAGCAGAGGCTTCCTCTTCCCCAGCGGCGGGGGAAGCCACAAAAATAGCGTAAAATCCTTAAGTTAAAAATTAATTGGAATTATGTTTTGCATTCATCGCATATGGGTGTATTTTTGTGAGCTATTTCGCGTTAGATGAGTGATATAACACTCACTTTAAACATAAAATTAACATTATATCTAAATCATAGTATTCATCCCTCCGATTCTTACCTAATATCGACTAGCCCTTGCTGGGGTTAATGACAGACGACAGGCCATCAGAGCCTGAACAACACAGACAGGTACAACAGGAAGAAATCACATGGTAGATCAGGTTAAAGTCGCTGCTATCGAGCAGGAGCCGACTGAACAATCGCTACGGCGAAATCTCACAAACCGACATATTCAGCTGATTGCAATTGGCGGGGCGATCGGCACTGGATTATTTATGGGTTCTGGCAAAACCATCAGCCTTGCCGGGCCATCCATTATTTTTGTTTATATGATTATCGGTTTTATGCTGTTTTTCGTTATGCGAGCCATGGGCGAATTACTGCTGTCGAACCTCGAATATAAATCCTTCAGCGACTTCGCGGCCGATCTGCTGGGCCCCTGGGCGGGCTACTTTACCGGCTGGACCTATTGGTTCTGCTGGGTGGTGACGGGGATGGCGGACGTGGTGGCGATCACCGCCTACGCGCAGTTCTGGTTTCCCGGACTCTCCGACTGGGTCGCGTCGCTGGCGGTGATCCTGCTGCTGCTGGGCCTGAACCTTGCCACCGTCAAAATGTTTGGCGAAATGGAGTTCTGGTTCGCGATGATCAAAATCGTCGCCATCGTGGCGCTGATCGTGGTCGGCCTGGTGATGGTCATGATGCATTTTAAATCGCCGACCGGCGTCGAAGCCTCTTTCGCGCATCTGTGGAATGACGGCGGCTGGTTCCCTAAAGGGCTGAGCGGCTTCTTCGCCGGCTTCCAGATTGCGGTATTCGCCTTCGTGGGGATTGAGCTGGTCGGTACCACTGCGGCTGAGACCAAAGACCCGGAAAAATCCCTGCCGCGGGCGATTAACTCCATCCCGCTGCGTATCATTATGTTCTACGTCTTCGCATTGATTGTGATTATGTCGGTGACGCCGTGGAGCTCCGTGGTGCCGAGCAAGAGCCCGTTCGTTGAGCTGTTCGTGCTGGTCGGTCTGCCGGCGGCGGCGAGCCTGATTAACTTCGTGGTGCTGACTTCCGCAGCCTCCTCAGCCAACAGCGGCGTCTTCTCCACCAGCCGTATGTTGTTCGGTCTGGCGCAGGATGGTCAGGCGCCGAAGATGTTCGCCAAGCTGTCGAAGCGTGCGGTGCCGGCGAAGGGCTTAACCTTCTCCTGCATGTGCCTGCTGGGCGGTGTGGTGATGCTGATGGTCAACCCGAGCGTGATCGCCGCGTTCACCATGATCACCACGGTGTCGGCGATCCTGTTCATGTTCGTCTGGACGATTATCCTTTGCTCTTACCTGGTCTATCGTAAAAAGCGTCCGCAGCTGCACGAGAAGTCCAAGTATAAGATGCCGCTGGGCAAATTAATGTGCTGGGTGTGCATGGCCTTCTTCGTCTTCGTACTGGTGCTGTTGACCCTCGAAGATGATACCCGTGAAGCGCTGATGGTCACCCCGCTGTGGTTTGTTCTGCTGGGTGCGGGCTGGCTGTTTGCCGGCAAAAAACGTCTGGCGAAATAAACGAAAATTTTAACGTTGCTTGCAACGGATCGTCATAAAAAAGGCCACTCAAAGTGGCCAAATAAGACGGACAATGTCGAGGGCGCCTGCGGGCGCCTTTTTCTTTACTTACCGGCGAGCGCACGCGGGAACAGCACGTTATTTTCCAGACTGATGTGCTCCATCAGATCGTCGATCATCTCGTTGATACCGTTATACATTGCCTTCCAGGTGGTGCAGGCTTCCGGCGGCGGCGTCACGTTATGGGTGATATGTTTGATTACCTCGAGCAGTTCGCCCGCTTCATCATGCTCGCTTTCCATTACGCCGATCGGGCCCCCGGCCTGGGCGCCCATCCCCTGTTTGATCATCGGAAACAGGATCTGCTCCTCTTTCATCATGTGGCTGGAGAGCTCCTGCTGCAGCATGGTCAGGTACTTCGTCAGCCCTTTCGGCACATTCGGTTTATCGGCGTGGACCCGTTCAACCTTGGTGGCTTGCAGGATCAGCTCCGGCAGCTGTTCGCGGTGCCGGTCATGATAGCGAACGATGATACGGTCGATGATCTCCGCCAGAGGCGCCGCGCGCCAGTCGCGGGTGATAGGCTCCCCGGCCAGTTTCTCCAGCTCGGCCTCAATCACCGCGACATCCAGCGCTTTGCGCGATGCGGCGCGCGCCAGCGTCTGTTTGCCGCCGCAGCAGTAATCCATATCGTATTGACGGAACAGGGCGGAGGCGCGCGGGATGGTCAGCGCCAGCTCGCCTAAAGGTTGGTCACGGAAAGCCATAGCAGTTACCTCGTCATCAGGAATATAAGATGTATTTTAAATGCATCTTTTTGGCGAGGGAATACCCCTTAATAGGGCCCGGCTACTTTTTTTCGTTCGTCAGCGGTTGCAACGTTGGTTTTTCCGGCCTGGCGCGGACGGCGGAGACCACGCCGAGCACCAGCAGCAGGATACCGCTCAGGGTCAGCAGCGGCGGTAAACTTTGCCGCAACAGAAAGGTATACAGAAGCCCGGCCAGGGTTTCGAAAACGATAAGCGGCCCGAGGATCACCGTCGGTAATCGTTGACTGGCAATATTCCAGCACAGCGCGCCGACCCATGAGCAGAGCACCGCGATGGCCAGCATCAGCGTAATAAACACCGCCGGGCGCGGGCCGAAGGGCAGGGGGAACCCGGCCTGCTGACCGTGCAGCCAGGCGCAGGCGGCGAGATAGCCGGCCAGCGAAACCGGAAGCGTCACCAGCGCCTGAGCGGTAGCCCACATCATCGGCGGTTGATGCGGGTTCTCCCGAAGCCAGCGGGCGTTGCGCAGGGCATACCAGGCCCAGCAGACCACCGACCCCAGCGCCAGCGCAATGCCGGAGCCGTAGCGCCACGGGCTAAAATCAGGCAGCCCCTGGCGCAGTTCCGCGACGTTAACGCAGATCAGGCCGACGGCGATGCAGACCAGCGCCGGAAACAAGCGCCGCCATGGCAGCTTTCCGTCGCGCTGGCTGTAAAGCAGATTGGCGAAGACCGGCAATACCACCGGCAGCGTGCCGATAATCATGGTGGAGACCGGCGCCCCGGTACGCTGAATGGCGCTGGCCAGGCAGACGTAATAGATAAGATTTCCCATCATCGTCAGACCCAGCGCGGTCCACCAGTCGTTCCGGCTCAGCTGGCGCAAACGCGCGCGCCCGAGCCATGCCAGCGGCAGGGCGATCAGACCCAGCGCCAGATAGCGTCCCATCGACTGCAGCATCGCCGGATACTCTGGCACCAGCAAAGGCCCGACGAAAATTAAACCCCACATCAGCCCCGCCAGCAGGGCGTACAACACACCACTAATCATCATTGCATCCATTGTCATCACTGTTGTCTGCAGTGTAGAAGGAGGCCGGGCGGGAATATTGTATGAGATTGCGCATCAGCGCCTGGCGACCTGCTTCTGATAGCGTACCGGCGTAATGCCGTAACGCTGGGTGAAGGTGCGGGTCAGGTGAGACTGGTCGGTGAGGCCGACGGCTATCGCCACTTCGGCGGCGGGCATGCCGTGGGTGAGAAACGCTTTGGCGCGCCACAGGCGGATGGCCATCAGCATCTGATGGGGCGTTACGTGATAGTGGGCTTTAAACTGGCGCTGAAAGTGGTACGGGCTCAGCGCCGCCACCTGCGCCAGCTCGTCGAGGGTGATGGGGCGCATATAGTTATCATGCAGGTAGTCGCGCACGCGGTCGAAGCGATGCCCGGCCTCACCCTGCGCCGAGGCATGGTGGGCCAGAGGGCGAAAGGCGTCGATGAGGTCGAGCAGCATTCCCTGCTGGGCCAGCGCATCTTCGCTGTGCCACAGACCGTAAATCAGCTGGCCAATCCGCCGGGACCGCAGGGGATCCTCGCGGACCACCTCGCTGAACCACCAGTCGCGCACCCCGGTGATGGCTTCCAGACGGTCGGGCTCCAGATAAATCATCCGGTAGCGCCAGCCGTCGGCGGTTTCCGCTTCGCCGGTGTGCAGCTCGTCGGGATTCATGGTGACAATGGCATTGGCGGCGGCGATGTGCTGACTGCCGCGGTAGCGAAAGCGCTCGGCGCCCTGCTCAATCACGCCAATGCCGAAAGCTTCGTGGGTATGGGGTTCAAAGGCGTATCGGGAGATATGGGCGTGGTAAAGCTCTACCCCGGGCAGCTGTTCGAGATGGCGAAAGCGCGCGCGATCTTTTTCATCACTAAATTGGGGTGGTACGCCCTGCATGCCTGCCTCCCGACGATTAATCTCTTCAATATGAGAGAGGAACCGCCGGGACGCAACCGCAAAAGCTGAGAGGGGCGGTTACAGAATGCCTTTCACGCTTTCGGCAAGGGAGGTGGTCGGACGGCCGATCAACGTACTCAGGGTGCGGCTGTCGTCAAACAGCCCGCCTTTCGAGGCGCCGACGTCGGAGTCTGCCAGCATATCGGCCAGACCCGCCGGCAGGCCGACGCTTTTCAGCGCGGCGGCGAAGTCGGCTTCGCTGAGATTTTGGTAGACCACGTTTTTACCGCTTTGCTTGCTCAGCTCAGCAGCCAGGTCGCTCAGCGTCCAGGCGTTATCACCCGCCAGTTCATAAACTTTCCCTGCATGGCCTTCACCGGCGATAACGCGGGCGGCCGCGGCGGCATAATCTGCGCGGGTAGCGGAGGCAATTTTACCTTCGCCGGCGGCGCCGATAAACACGCCGTGCTCCAGCGCCGGCGGCGCGCTGGCCAGATAGTTTTCAGTATACCAGCCGTTACGCAGCAGGGCGTAAGCGATACCCGAGTCGGCCAGCATCTGCTCAGTTGCAATATGCTCTGCGGCCAGGCCCAGCGGCGAAGTGTCGGCGTGCAGCAGGCTGGTGTAGGCGATGAACTTCACCCCAGCGGCTTTGGCGGCGTTGATGACGTTGCGGTGCTGTACGGCGCGCTGGCCGACTTCGCTGGAGGAGATTAACAGCAGTTTATCCACGCCCTGCAGCGCGGCGGTCAGCGCCGCTTCGTCGCTATAGTCGGCCTGGCGGACGACAACGCCCTGCTGGCTGAGAGTCTGGGCTTTGGCCGGGTTGCGGACAATCGCCACAATCTGGCCGGCAGGGACGGTTTTAAGCAGGTCTTGCAGAACGTAGTGGCCAAGCTGGCCGGTGGCACCGGTAAGAGCGATCATTAGTCTTCTCCTTCGTGTTTAGTGGCAGTTGTGGTAAGCTAACACCTTAACTAACTTTTAGTAAGTACGTACAAAAAGGTAAGTGTGAAAATGGCCGAACCGACGCTGAGCGAGAAACTGCGCAATGGCAATTTGTTTGCGGAACAGTGCCCGTCGCGCGATGTGCTTAAACATGTCACCAGCCGCTGGGGCGTGTTGATTCTGGTGGCGCTGCGCGAAGGAACCCATCGCTTCAGCGATCTGCGGCGCAAAATGGGCGGGGTCAGCGAAAAGATGCTGGCGCAGTCGCTGCAGGCCCTGGAGCAGGATGGTTTTATCGACCGCGTCTCTTATCCGGTGGTGCCGCCGCACGTTGAATATAGCCTGACGCCGCTCGGCCTGCAGGTGAGCGAGAAGGTGGCGGCCCTGGCGGACTGGATCGAGGTTAATCTGCCGGCGGTGCTGGCTAGCCACGAGGAGTGAAAATGTATCACTCCCTGTAGCCCCGGTAAGCGCAGCGCCACCGGGGAGATGTTCCCGGATAGCGGCTGGCGCCTTATCCGGGCTACCCGTCAGCTCCGGTTTGTAGCCCCGGTAAGCGCAGCGCCACCGGGGAGATATTCCCGGATAGCGGCTGGCGCCTTATCCGGGCTACCCGTCAGCTCCGGTTTGTAGCCCCGGTAAGCGCAGCGCCACCGGGGAACAGGGATTACTGACTCAAATCCAGCTGATAAATGGCGAAGCCGATATCATCGGTGGTCACCTGGCGCATCGGATATTGGGCTTTCTCTTTGATAAACGCCGCGGCTTTGTCGCCAGGCGAGGTCTCAAAACGAATATCCAGCGGCGTCTTACTGTGGATCGGCGCCAGACGCCAGTTGTTATCCGCCGCCGGATGGATCGCGCCATCCTTCTTCGATTGCGCGCCAATCCACGCCGCCAGCACTGAACGGTTTTCATCCGGTGAGGCGAAGGCGATATGGCTTTCGCCGGTGCCAGCGAATTTACCGCCGTACGCGCGATAGTTATTGGTGGCGACCAGGAAAGTGGCCTGCGGATCGACCGGTTTGCCGTTGAAGGTCAGGTGCTTAATACGCTCTGCCTGCGGATGGATCATCTGACATTCGCCGTCGTAGCGGGCCGGCTGAGTGACGTCGATCTGGTAGTTCACCCCGTCAATCACGTCGAAATTATAGGTGCGGAAGCCGTCCCAGTTGATCAGCGACTGCGGCTTGCTGCTGGTCGGGTCAATCTGGTTAAACTGCCCGGCGGAGCACTCCAGCCACTCCTTGACCTCCTTCCCGCTGACCTTCATCACCACCAGGGTGTTCGGGTAGAGATAGAGGTCGGCGGCGTTGCGGAAGGTAAGCTGGCCTTTTTCCACTTCCACGAAGCTCGCCGGATCGTTTTTACGCCCGCCGACTTTAAACGGCGCGGCAGCGGAGAGTACCGGTAGTTTCGCCAGATCCGGGTCGCCCTGAATGTAGTGTTCAACGTAGGCTTTCTGCGCCATGTTGACTACCTGCACCGTCGGGTCGTCCTGCACCAGCGCCAGATAGCTGTACATGTTGTCGGCGGACTTGCCGATCGGCTTACTGACGAACTCGCGAGTAGCGTCGTGATCGGCTTTCAGCACCGCCACCAGCTTACCGTCTTCGTCCGCCAGCGATTTCTTCGCCACCGCGTCGTAGATTGGCCGTGCTTCCGCTTTACTCTGAGTCACCTGCCATTTGCCGCTGTCGTTGTTCAGCACCAGATCGACCACCCCGAGATGATCGCCCCACATTCCCGGCATCACCGCCGGTACGCCGTTCAGCGTCCCTCTGGCGATATCCGCGCCTTTAATGTTGGCGAAGTCTTTGCCTGGGAATACCGCGTGGGCGTGGCCGAACATGATGGCGTCAACGCCGGGCACCTGGCTTAAGTAGTAGACTGAGTTCTCGGCCATCGCCTGATACGGGTCGGCGGAGAGGCCGGAGTGAGCGACCACTACCACCACATCAGCCCCTTTCGCCCGCATCTCCGGGATATATTTGCGCGCGGTTTCGGTAATGTCGTTGACCGTCACTTTGCCGCTAAGATTGGCTTTATCCCAGGTCATGATCTGCGGCGGCACAAAGCCGATATAGCCGATGCGCAGGGTGTGGGATTGACCTGCGCTGTCCTGAACCGGGGTATCCTTGATCAGGTACGGGGTGAACAGCGGTTTGCCGGTTTTGGCATCGATGATATTGGCGTTCACGTAGGGGAATTTCGCCCCGGCTAGCGCCTTGTGCAGGAAGTCGAGGCCGTAGTTGAATTCATGGTTGCCCAGGTTGCCGACGGCATAATTCAGGGTATTCATCGCCTTATACACCGGATGAACATCGCCCTCTTTCAGTCCCTTGGCGGCCATGTAGTCGCCCAGCGGGCTCCCCTGGATGACATCCCCGTTATCCACCAGTACGCTGTTTTTCGCTTCTGCCCGCGCCTGTTCAATCAGGGTGGCGGTACGCACCAGGCCGAATTTCTCCGTGGCGGCATCTTTGTAATAGTCAAAGTCCATCATATTGCTGTGCAGATCGGTGGTTTCCATGATCCGCAGGTCGACCGTTGCGGCGTTGACGCTGGCGGCGATCAGCGTGGCCAGGAGCGTTGCGCTAAACTTAATCATCAGAGGCGTCCTTTTTTATGAGCGATAGCACAGAAGAAAATGTATTTATATTCTGTTGCTTACAGAAATGTGAATCTTGCCAGAAAAGCGGGCAGAGAAACCGCCATCGTTATCACAGATAGCGGAACTTGCGGTGATGCGATATAAATAAAACAACAAGTTAACGCCACTGTAACCAGACGAGGTGGAGAATGTTAGAACAAGTATGTCAGCTTGCACGGAACGCGGGCGATGCCATCATGGAAGTTTACGATGGAAACCAGCCGATCAACGTCGCCAGCAAGAAAGATGATTCTCCGGTCACGGCGGCGGATATCGCGGCGCATAAAGTCATTGTCAGCGGCCTGCAGGCGCTGGATGCCACCATTCCCATTCTGTCGGAAGAGGACCCGCCGGCCTGGGAAGTGCGCCAGCACTGGCAGCGCTACTGGCTGGTCGACCCGTTGGACGGCACCAAAGAATTTATTAAGCGTAACGGCGAGTTCACCGTTAATATCGCGCTGATTGAAAACGGCAAGCCGACGCTGGGCGTGGTCTATGCGCCGGTGATGAAGGTGATGTACAGCGCGGAAAAAGGCAAAGCCTGGAAAGAAGAGTGCGGCGTGCGCAAGCAGATCCAGGTCCGCGATGCCCGTCCACCGCTGGTGGTGATCAGCCGCTCCCATGGCAACGATCCGGAGCTGCAGGAGTACCTTGAGCAGCTGGGCGAGCACCAGACCACTTCCATCGGCTCCTCGCTGAAGTTCTGCCTGGTGGCGGAAGGCCAGGCCCAGCTCTATCCGCGCTTCGGGCCGACCAGCACCTGGGACACCGCCGCCGGCCATGCCGTCGCGGTCGCCGCCGGGGCGCATGTTCACGACTGGCAGGGCAAAACCCTCGACTACACGCCGCGTGAATCCTTCCTCAATCCCGGCTTCCGGGTCTCTATTTATTAAGCAATTTATGCAGCAGGTCGATCACCTGCTGCACCTCTTGCTGAGTGAGCGCGCCGTCTTTGGCCCACTGGATGCGCCCGCTCTTATCCAGCACCACAATCGCCGAGCTCTTCTCGTCCAGCTGCCAGGCTTTTCGCACCAATCCATTGCTGTCGACGATAAATTGCGACCATGGGAAGAGCTTTTTATTGCTTTCGATACTGTTGCGCACAAACATACCGGTGCCCGGGATGGCATCGTCGGTATTGACGATGGTGGTGGTCTGATAGCGATCGTGCGGGAAGCCCGCCGCTTTAATCGCCTCGATCAGATTGGCATTTTTCTCTTTTGCTGACGAGCGTCCGGCGATGTGCTGGACGACGCGCACTTTTCCCGCCAGCTGCGAGCTATTCCAGTTTTTATAGCTAAACTTATCATTATCCAGAATTAATTCGCCCCGATCCGCGACGCCGACCGGCGCCACGCGCTGGCCATCGACAAAGTTATGCGCTGAGGCCAGCAGCGGCACGAGGAGTAACGAGGCGGCCAGTATGCTACGTAGGGTCATACGGTTTCCTTAATCATTTTTTGTGCAGGTGATCCGACCACTTGGTCTCGTTTAATCATAAGTGCGATTGGTGGTGATTACCCGCAATGAGGATGCCAGTTTGCGTGTTGACGCACAAATTAGTCGAAAAACGGCGACTTATACTTACTTCATCGTATGTCTGAAACGAAAATTCTGAATTATTGTCATCAAAGGGTAAATAAACTTATACATACTGGGTCCCTCTGAGATTCTGGACTATAGTTTTAGGGCATTAAAATTTGCGCTCCCGATACGTGGGCTAACTGTGGCACCACAGGAGCGTAACCCTGGCAGGAGAGAAGAATGAAAATTTTCCAACGCTACAATCCGCTGCAAGTGGCGAAGTACGTGAAGATCCTGTTTCGTGGACGGTTGTACATCAAGGACGTTGGCGCATTTGAATTTGATAAGGGCAAAATCCTTATCCCGAAGGTCAAGGACAAGCTGCATCTGTCAGTGATGTCCGAAGTCAATCGTCAGGTGTTGCGTCTGCAAACTGAGATGGCATAACCTGAAACGTAGCAGTACGTAGTAGGTAAAAGACGGCTCCCGATGGGAGCCGTTGATGTTTTTAGCCCTTCATTTCCGCATAGCGTTTGCGATATTCGCCCGGTGGAATACCGTTATGTTTACGAAACAAGCGGGTGAAATAGACCGGATCGCTGTAGCCTACCGATAAAGCAATTTTGTTAAGCGGGAGCGAGGTGCTCTGAATAAGCCACCTGGCGCGGTTGATGCGTTGCGTTTCCCGCCATGCATAAACCGTTTGCCCCAGTTCATTTTTGAAAAGGTGCGCCAGACGTGAAGGGGAGATAAATACCATCGCCGCCAGGGTCTCGATTTTTACCTCCTGCGCAATATGGGCGTTGAGGTAGTCGCAGACGGCGTTAATCCGTGGGTCGTGGGCGTGACGGTTGCTGATGGGCTGTCGCTGAAAACAGTGAAGGATCAATCTTTCCAGGGCGTTCATCGCCAGCGCTTCCGACAGCGGCGCGGATGCCGAGTGATGGCGTATCACTTCGTAGAACAGATCGCGCAGCTGCTGGAGCTGTTCGGGATCGTTAATGGTTGTTTTGCCGATACCGTGAGTGGTTTGGTCCCACTTTAGCCAGTCTATCCAGTAGGGGCGGGGGATAAAGTAGATCCACAGATGGTCCCAATACTCGCTGTGCTCGTCCCTGCCGTAGTGATGGGGCACCCCGGGAGGAAACAGCAGCAGATCGTTTTCCCGGCACAGAAGGAAGCCATCGCCCGCCTTCGCCCGCGCCTGGCCGCGCAGGGTCAGATTAATGATGTAACCTTTCATCCCCTGCGGGCGGTTAATGTAGTAGTCCAGCGTGGAGCCGCGGGTAATCGGCGTGAAGCCTGCGACGACCCAGGCATTGAAGGTAAAGGTCTTCATCAATGGCGAGAAATTGAGTAGCTCATTGATATCCAGTTCCATTCTCTCTCCCACCTGAGCGCCGCCGCGTCGTTAGCTTTCGATGATAGTAAATTCCCAGGCCCTGAGGCGCAACGGCTGGCCGACGTATACTGTCTCCCCGCTCAGCAGCGCGCTACCCGCGGTCTCGCTGACAAATTCCAGCGTCTCGCCGGAGTAATTGAACAGGAAGTGGGTGGTTTTCCCGGCGCGATTACGCATTTTTTTGACCACTAATGGGAAGCGATAGGCGGAAGTGCGCGAGCGCAATGCGAGATCGGCGGTTAGTACATCAAACAGCTGGCTAATCAATCCCTTCTGCGGCAGGAAGCCAACATACATCGCTCGTCCCCGGCCATAATCCGCTTCGGTGGCGGCGGCGTATTCGCCCCATGCCGGATGCTGATAGCGCAGCAAGGTGCGGGTCCCATCATCGGGCGTCAGCAATTCCATCCACAGCTCAGCCTGATTGTCATTGCGGCAATCAATCTCTGCACAGCAAGAGCTTACCGTCGTCCCTTCCGGCAGGGTGAACTGGCTGTAGCTGACGCCGCAGCTCTGCCGCAGGATCCCAGGCTGCGCGCTGCGGCGTACCTTGACGTTTTCATCGCTAAAGCCCGATTTAAAGCCGATAAGCGCTCTGCCGCCCTCGGCGATATAGTGATTGATCCGCGCCAGCAGGCCATCATCGGCAGCGTACAGGCCGGGAACGATCAGCACTCGGTAGCGCGAGGTTTCCTCGTTTACATCGTGGATGATGTCGAGGCTGATATTGTGGTCATACAGCGCATCGTGGAAGCGGCGAAAGATATCGTTATAAATGTTGCCCTCGGCATCGCCAGGACGGAAGTGATTGAGGGCGTCCATTGCCTCATTGCTTATCAGCAGCGCAACGTCGTTTTCGGCCTTCAGCTCCGCCAGCTGCGGCGACAGGCGGGCAAAGTCAGCCCCGATAGTGGTGGCCTCCTGCCAGGTCGGGTTACGCGAGAAGTCGTGGCTGAGCAGCCCCTTCCAGTAGGTTTCGAAGGCGTTATGAATCGAATGCCAGTGCCAGTAGGAGACCATGGCGGCGCCGGAGGCGATATGGCTGAACGCCTGCAGGCGCAGCTGGCCCGGGTAGGGAGTCCACTGGGCGAAGCCCTGCGCCTGGGTTTCCAGCACGAAGTAGTTCTGGCCCGGCTTAAGCGAGCGGGTGATGGCGCCGCCAAAGGCGATTTCCCGCCCGGTCAGGTGTGCCTGGCTCGGGTGATAGATATCGACGCCGGCGATATCCAGCGCCTGCGCCGCCGCAAAATGGTCGACCCGCGGCTGCACGCCGTAAGAGTAACCGCGCCATTCAAAATCGAAGTTGTGGGTGACGAACTGGTGCGGTTGGGCGTACTCGCGCACAATCTCCGCCTGCCAGGCCAGATACTCGGTGACCTGCTGGCGCTGATAGCGGGAGAAGGCGCAGGCGAGGCTGGCGTTGATGGTGTTTTCCACCGGCGGAAAATCCTGCCAGCGGTCAATGCGGTTGCTCCAGTAATCCAGACCGAAATCGTGATTCAGTTGTCGGAGGTCTGGATATTTCTCCTGCAGGCTGCGCACGAAGCCCTCCTGCATATAGCGGCCAATATTGTCGTAATGCTTGGTTTCGTTATCCAGTTGCCAGCCGATAATCGCCGGATGGTGTTGCACATGGGCCATCAGCGTGCGGATAATTTTTTCGGCATAGCGGCGAAAGGTCGGGTTGACGATATCCATGATCTGCCGCGGACCATATTTTTGCTGCCCCGCGACGGTGGTGACCAGAATATCGGGATGTTTCGCCGCCAGCCAGGCCGGGACCGCGTAGGTGGGCGTCCCGACGATGACCGCAATGCCGGCCTCATGCATCGCCTCGAGCACCCGGTCGATATGGTAGAAATTGTACTGGCCCTCTTCGGGCTCCAGCGTACTCCAGGTGGACTCGGCGATACGCACCACGTTAATGCCGGTTTCGCGCATTAAGGCGATATCGTTGGCCAGCCGATCTTCCGGCATATATTCATCGTAATACGCCACGCCATAAAATAACTGAGACATGCAGACTACCTCCTGACATTAATTCGCGGGCACAGGTTGTGAAGAGAACACGCGTGCTTTATCCAGCGTGATAAACGAAATGAGCGTGAAGCACAGGGCGATACTACCGAGCACGATATAGCTGCTGGTAAAGCCCATGCTCTGGTACATATGGCCGATGCCGGTGGAGAGAAAAATAGAGCTAAAGCTTTTTGAAAACTGGAAGCCAATTAAGTAAACCGTCGCGGAAAGCAGGGGGTTAAAGTTAGCGGTAATGTATTTAAGCGCCGCGACGAGTAACACCGAGCTTTCAAATCCATGGAGTAGTTTAATCAGGCTGATGGATACCGGGCCAATAGCCCACGCGGAACCGATAATGCGCAAGCTCATAATCAGCCCGCAGTATAACAGCGCATTTTTCGGGCCGATTTTATTCACAAACCATGGTGCAAAGAACATCACGATGGCATCAAGGAAAATCTGACCCGTGGTTAAATAACCGAAGACTTCTGCACCCCGGGCTTTACTCTCAAAGAAATGGCTGTAGTAGATAGCGAACTGCTGGTCATAGGTTTCATAGACCGCCCCGACGCCAATGACATAGAGGGCGAAGAACCAGAATTTTTTAATTTTTAACAACGAGACGGCATCGCGGAGGGTAACCGGCGACGTTTTGCCGGACAGCAGCCCCTGCTTTTGATGGGTGCTGATCTGCATTTTCCAGACAATCACCAGCAGGCAGACGCCTGCTGCGCTGGCCAGCCAGAAAATCATGTTCTGATCGATGCCGTAGAGCTTTCCTGCCGCAAAGGTGCCGATCGCGGCGCCGATGCCGCCGAACATCCGCGCCCGACCAAATTCGAAGCCGGAGGCGCGGCTGACCTTATCGATGTAGGCTTCGCAAATCCCGCAGCCTGCGCCGTAGGCCATGCCAATATAGAGGCCGCCAGCCAGCGCGCCGAGGAACACATTTATTTTTAACAGAGGCGCGAAGACATAGATCCAGTATGGAGCGAATAAGGTGATAATGATCGCCAGCATCCACATCAGATTCTTACGATACACCAGCTTATCCGATATAAAACCGAATAATGGCTGAACGCAGACGGCCACAATGGCAGTGAAAGAATAAACCAGACCGACGTCCGTGTAGTTAATACCGATGGTTTCCGTTAACCACAGTGATAAATAGGGGTAGCAGCATCCCCAGCCTATAAAGAAAAACAGGAAAAACAGACAGCTGACAAAGTAATTTTTATTCGACGTTATCATGGTAACCCTCGCTTCCTTTATTCAGGAATATGATCGTGTAGACGCGAGCAACGTTACCTTTTTGCGCACGGGGGAGTCATAAACGTTTCGCTATCGAGCAGTAATAATCTGCTATCGGCAGAGGGGCGTGAGCCGCTTCACATTCGGGCAATAAAAAGGGCGGATGATCATCCGCCCTTAAGAGAGAGAAAGGATTACGCTCAGGCGTTCTGGCTTTCCGCCGCTTCCGCCTGCTTGGGCACCAGCACTGTGGGCTTGTTATCGATGCGGGTCACCAGCAACTGGTCAATACGGTAGTTATCGATATCCACGACCTCGAACTTATAGCCGGAGAACTTCACCGCGTCGGTGCGTTTGGGGATTTTACGCAGCATAAACATCATAAAGCCGCCGATGGTCTCGTAGTTCCCGGACTGCGGAAACTCGTCGATATCCAGCACGCGCATCACGTCATCAATCGGCGTACCGCCATCGATTAGCCACGAGTTTTCATCGCGGGCGACGATCTGCTCTTCCAGCCCCTGGCCGACGAGGTCGCCCATCAGAGTTGTCATCACGTCGTTAAGGGTGATGATCCCGACCACCAGCGCATATTCATTCATGATCACCGCAAAGTCTTCCCCGGCGGTTTTGAAGCTTTCCAGCGCTTCGGACAGGGTCAGGGTATCCGGGACGATCAACGTGTTGCGGATCTGCACGCCGCCGGTCAGCACCAGGCTCTGGTTCGCCAGCACGCGGTTCAGCAGATCTTTTGAATCGACGTAGCCGATAATGTGGTCGATATCTTCATTACAGACGAGGAACTTCGAGTGCGGGTGTTCGGCCACTTTATTCTTCAGGCTCTGCTCGTCTTCATGCAAATCAAACCAAATGACGCTTTCACGCGGGGTCATGGAGGAAGGTACGGTGCGGGACTCCAGCTCGAACACGTTCTCAATCAGCTCATGCTCCTGCTTGCGCAGCACCCCGGCCAGCGCGCCGGCTTCGACCACGGCATAGATATCGTCGGAGGTGATATCGTCTTTCCGCACCATCGGCAGTTTAAAGATGCGGAAGATCATGTTGGCCATGCCGTTAAACAACCACACCAGCGGGCGGAAGACTAACAGGCAGAAGCGCATCGGGTTGATGATGCGCAGGGCCACAGTTTCGGGCGCAATCATACCGATGCGTTTCGGAGTCAGGTCAGCAAACAGGATGAACAAGCTGGTGACCAGGGTAAAAGAGATGATGAAGCTCAGTTGCTCGGAGAGCTCCGGTGACAAATACCCGCTGAGCAGGCTATGAAACGCCGGTGAGAAAGCCGCGTCGCCCACAATACCGCCAAGAATGGCGACGGCGTTGAGGCCAATCTGCACGACGGTAAAGAAGGTGCCCGGGTTCTCCTGCATCTTCAGCACCCGCTGTGCGTTGACGTTGCCTTCATCGGCCAGCAGTTTCAGTTTGATTTTACGTGAGGCGGCCAGTGAGATTTCCGATATCGAAAAAAACGCACTGACGGCTATCAGACAGAGTATTACTAAAATACTGTTTAACATATCTTTTCTGACCGTTGAGGTCAGATCCTCGGAAGGGAAGTTGATAACTTAAATGTGGAATACATAAAAAACCGGTCCGAAGGCGCTGGACCGGCTGTCACACTGGGTAGTATAGCGTAAGGGAATGTAAAGCCGCCAGAGCGTTCATTAACCGCCTCGCTGTTGAGGCGGAAATCAGAATTACGCCTGAGGCGGCAGGCAGACGCCAATGCCGCCAATGCCGCAATAGCCATGCGGGTTCTTATACAGATACTGCTGGTGATCGTCCTCGGCATAGTAGAACGGTTTGGCGGTGGCGATCTCGGTGGTGATGTGACGGGTATCGTGCGCGTCGTTCATCGCCGCCTGGAAGCGCGCGAGGCTGGCCTTTGCCGCTTCCGTCTGTTCCGGCGTCAACGGATAGATCGCCGAACGGTACTGGGTGCCGAGGTCGTTACCCTGTCGCATGCCCTGCGCGGGGTCGTGATTTTCCCAGAACACCTGCAATAACTGCTCATAGCTGATGACCTGTGGATCGTAGACCACGCGCACCGCTTCCGCGTGACCGGTCTGGCCGCTGCACACTTCGCGATAGGTCGGATTGGGCGTATAGCCGCCAGTGTAGCCGGCGGCGGTGCTGTAAACCCCCGGCAATTGCCAGAACAGACGTTCAACTCCCCAGAAGCAGCCCATGGCGAACAGTGCCACTTCCATCCCCGCCGGGACGTTGGTCATCGAGTGGCCGTTAACTGCGTGGAGCGTCGCCACTGGCATCGGGGTATTGCGTCCAGGCAGCGCATCCGCCTGGGCGACAAGATGCGTTTTATCAAATAGACTCACGGTGGGCCTCTCAATACAGAAATCGTCGTTAAGGTTGTAACGAAGCGTGTCTTTTAACACAATAAATACGCGTAATACGTCTAGATTAATACATAAGAATTATTTGGGTTATTGCCACTTTTTCAACCCTAAGTTGTTAGGGTTTTGTTAAGCCGTGGAGCGGCGCCAGTGTTTCCTGTAGGGGGAAACAGGGATATTCAGGAGAAAATGTGCTAAAAATCCGCCAGTTATGTGTCACCAGCCTTTTGCTGGTCAGCGGGGTCGCCAGCGCAGCGAATGTGCGTTTGCAGGTTGAGGGATTATCCGGAGAGCTGGAGAAAAACGTTCGCGCCCAGCTTTCCACCATCCAGAGTGATGAGGTCACGCCGGATCGTCGCTTTCGCGCGCGCGTCGATGACGCCATTCGCGAAGGTCTGAAAGCGCTGGGGTATTACGAGCCGACGATTGAATTTGATCTGCGTCCGCCGCCGAAAAGGGGCCGTCAGGTGCTGATCGCCAAAGTGACCCCGGGTGAGCCGGTGCGCATTGGCGGAACCGAGGTGATTCTGCGCGGCGGCGCCCGCACCGACAGCGATTACCTGGCGCTGTTGAAAACCCGCCCGGCCATTGGGACGGTGCTCAACCACGGCGATTACGACGGTTTCAAGAGCTCATTGACCCGTGTCGCCCTGCGCAAAGGCTACTTTGACAGCGAGTTCAATAAAAGCCAGCTTGGGGTCTCCCTCGACCGTCATCAGGCGTTCTGGGATATCGATTACGACAGCGGAGAACGCTATCGCTTTGGCCACGTCACCTTCTCCGGATCGCAAATTCGCGATGAATACCTGCAAAACCTCGTGCCGTTTAAAGAGGGCGACTACTACACCTCGCAGGACCTGGCCGAGCTAAACCGCCGCCTGGCGGCGACCGGGTGGTTCAGTTCGGTGGTGGTGGCGCCTGATTTTGCTAAGTCACGGAAAACCAAGGTGCTGCCTCTGCAGGGCGTTGTCTCGCCACGCAAAGAGAACACCGTGGAAACCGGGGTAGGGTACTCCACAGACGTCGGTCCGCGGGTGAAAGCCACGTGGAAAAAACCGTGGATGAACTCCTATGGTCACAGCCTGACCTCCAGTGTCAGCCTCTCCGCCCCGGAGCAGCAGTTCGACTTTACCTATAAAGTCCCACTGCTGAAGAGCCCCCTCGAACAGTATTATCTGATGCAGGGCGGCTTTAAGCGTACCGACCTCAATGATACCCAGGCCGACTCTACCACCCTGGGGGTCTCGCGTTTCTGGGAGATGTCGAGCGGCTGGCAGCGGGCGATTAACCTGCGCTGGAGCCTGGACCACTTTACCCAGGCGAACGTCACCAACACCACCATGCTGATTTACCCCGGGGTCTCGGTGAACCGCACTCGCTCCCGCGGCGGGCTGATGCCTACCTGGGGCGATTCGCAGCGCTACTCGGTGGACTACTCCAACACCATGTGGGGCTCGGACATCAACTTTATCGTGATGCAGGCTCAGGACGTCTGGATCCGTACCCTCTATGACCGCCACCGCTTTGTGGTGCGTGGCAACCTGGGCTGGATCGAAGCGGATAACTTTGACAAGGTGCCGCCGGACCTGCGTTTTTTCGCCGGGGGCGATCGCAGTATTCGCGGCTATAAATACAAATCCATCTCGCCGAAGGACGATGACGGCAAGCTGATCGGGGCCTCGAAGCTGGCCACCGGCTCGCTGGAATATCAGTACAACGTCAGTGGCAAGTGGTGGGGCGCCGTGTTTGTCGATAGCGGCGAAGCGGTCAGCGATATTCGCGAGAGTGATTTCAAAACCGGCGCCGGGGTAGGCGTGCGCTGGCAGTCGCCGGTGGGGCCGATCAAGCTGGATATCGCCCGGCCAATCGGCGACAAAGAAGAGCATGGTTTACAGTTTTACATCGGTCTGGGGCCTGAATTATGAGTTTATGGAAGAAGATAAGCCTCGGCGTATTAATCGTGTTGGTTCTCCTGCTGGGCACCGTCGGGTTCCTGGTGGGCACCACCACCGGCTTGCATCTGGTGTTCAAAGCGGCGGATCGCTGGGTGCCGGGGCTGGAAATCGGCAAAGTGACCGGCGGCTGGCGTGATTTAACCCTCGATAATGTCCGCTATGAGCAGCCCGGCGTGGCGGTGACCGCCGGCCAGTTTCATCTCAGCGTCAGGCTGCGCTGTCTGTGGGACAGCAGTCTGTGCGTAAACGACATCGCGCTGCGCGATATTTACGTCGCCGTCGATACCAAGAAGATGCCGCCCTCTGCGCCGGTCGAGGAAGAGGAGAGCGGGCCGCTGAATCTCTCCACCCCTTATCCGATCGTCCTCAGCCGCGTCGCGCTGCATAACGTCAACGTCAAAATCGACGATACCGCGGTCTCCGTGCGCGATTTTTCCACCGGCCTGAACTGGCAGGAGAAAAACCTGACCCTGACGCCGACCTCGCTGCAGGGGCTGCTGATCGCTCTGCCGAAGGTGGCGAAAGTGGCGCAGGAGCAGGTGGTCGAGCCGAAAATCGACAACCCGCGACCGCAGGAGAAACCGCTCGGCGAGACGATGACCGACCTCTTCTCGCAGCCGGTGCTGCCGGCGATGACCGATGTCCATCTGCCGCTTAACCTCAATATTCAGGCGTTCCGCGGCGAGCAGCTGCGCCTCACCGGCGATACCGATATCACCGTGTACAACCTGCTGCTGAAAGTCAGCAGTATCGACGGGCAGATGAAGCTCGACGCCCTCGACATCGACTCCGATCAGGGCAAGGTCAGCGCTTCGGGCAGCGCCCAGCTACAGGATAACTGGCCGGTAGACATCACCCTCGCCGGAACGCTGAACGTCGACCCGATGAAAGGGGAGAAGGTGCAGCTGAAGGTGGGCGGCGAGATACGTAAAACGCTTAAGGTCGGAGTGGACTTAAGCGGGCCGGTCGCGGCCACGCTGCGGGCGGACGCGCAGCTGGCGGAGGCCGGGCTGCCGCTCAATATGGAGCTGAAAAGTAAGCAGCTCGCCTGGCCGTTCAGCGGCGAGAAGCAGTTCCAGGCCGACGACGTCCAGCTGAAGTTCAGCGGCAAAATGACCGACTATGCGCTGGCCTTCTCCACCGCGGTGAAAGGCCAGTCGCTGCCGCCGGCGAAAATCGCCCTCAACGCCAAAGGCAATGAGCGGCAGATCAATCTCGACAAGCTGACGGTCAATGCCCTGGAAGGGAAAACCGAGCTGAAAGCGCTCCTCGACTGGCAGCAGGCGATCAGCTGGCGCGGCGAGCTGACCCTCGACGGCATCAACACCGCCAAAGAGGTGCCGGACTGGCCATCGAAGCTCAATGGCAGGATCAAGACCCAGGGCAGCCTGTACGGCGGCAGCTGGCAGATGTCGGTGCCGGAGCTGAAAATTACCGGCAACGTGAAACAGAACAAGGTGGATGTTTCGGGCTCGCTGCAGGGCAACAGCTATCTGCAGTGGAAAATCCCGGGGCTGCATCTGGCGTTAGGCCCGAACAGCGCCGATATCAAAGGCGAGCTGGGGGTGAAGGATCTGAATCTCGACGCCACCATCGATGCGCCGCACCTGGATAATGCGCTGCCGGGGCTCGGCGGGACGGCGAAGGGGCTGGTGAAAGTGCGCGGCACTGTCGATGCGCCGCAGCTGCTGGCGGACATCACCGCCCGGGCGCTGCGCTGGCAGGAGCTGACCATCGCCCAGGTCAACGTCAAAGGGGATGTGAAATCCACCGATCAGATCGGCGGCAACCTGGACGTACGGGTGGATCGCATCAGCCAGCCGGGGGTGAATATCAGCCTGGTGCAGCTCAATGCCAAAGGCACTGAGAAGCAGCATGAGCTGCGGCTGCGGGTGCAAGGCGATCCGGTTTCCGGCCAGCTGGCGCTGGCGGGCAGCTTCGATCGTCAGGCCGAGCGCTGGAGAGGCGCGCTAAGCGATACCCGCTTCCAGACGCCGGTGGGGCCGGTGGCGCTGACGCGCAGTATCGCGCTGGACTACCGCAACCAGGAGCAGAAAATCAGCATCGGGCCACACTGCTGGACCAACCCGAACGCCGAGCTCTGCGTGCCTGAGACCATTGACGCAGGCGCCAGCGGGCGGGCGCGGGTGAATCTCAACCGCTTCGACCTGGCGATGCTCAAGCCGTTTATGCCGGAGGCGACCCAGGCCAGCGGCGTCTTTACCGGTAATGCCGATGTCAGCTGGGACACCACCAAGGAGGGGCTGCCGCAGGGCAAAGTGACCCTCAGCGGGCGCAACGTCAAAGTGACCCAGGTGGTCAATGACGCCCCGCTGCCGGTGGCGTTCGATACGCTGAACCTCAGCGCCGATCTGCATAACAATCGCGCGGAGCTGGGCTGGCTTATCCGCCTGACCAACAATGGCCAGCTGGATGGGCAGGTGCAGGTCACCGACCCGCAGGGGCGGCGTAACCTCGGCGGCAACGTCAATATCAGCAACTTCTCGCTGGCGATGATCAACCCGATTTTCGCCCGCGGTGAAAAGGCGGAGGGAAGGCTCAACGCCCGTCTGCGCCTGGGCGGCAACGTGAAAAGTCCACAGCTGTTCGGCCAGATGCAGTTAAGCGGGGTGGATATCGACGGCAACTTTATGCCGTTTGATATGCAGCCGAGCCAGCTGGCGATGAACTTCAACGGCACGCGCTCGACCCTGCAGGGGACGGTGAACACCCGTCAGGGGCAAATCGCCCTCAGCGGCAACGCCGACTGGACGCAGATCGATAACTGGCGGGCGCAAATTGCGGCGAAAGGCAGCCGGGTGCGGATCACGGTGCCGCCGATGGTCCGTCTCGATGTATCGCCGGACGTGGTGTTTACCGCCACGCCAAGCCTGTTCAACCTCGATGGCAAGGTGGATGTGCCCTGGGCGCGGATCGTGGTCAACGAAGTGCCGGAGAGCGCGGTTGGCGTGTCTTCTGATGAAGTGATGCTCGACAAAAACCTCAAGCCGATTAATCAGCAGAGCGCCGGGATCCCGATCAACAGCAACCTGACGATCCACGTCGGCAACAACGTTCGTCTGGAAGCCTTCGGTCTGAAAGCGCGTCTGACCGGCGATCTGAAAGTGGCGCAGGACAAGCAGGGGCTGGGACTCAACGGGCAGATCAATATTCCGGACGGCCGCTTCCACGCCTATGGCCAGGATTTGATTGTGCGCAAAGGGGAACTGCTGTTCTCCGGTCCGCCGGATCAGCCATTACTGAATATCGAAGCAATTCGTAACCCGGATGCCACCGAAGACGACGTGATCGCCGGCGTTCGCGTCACCGGATCCGCCGATCAGCCGAAAGCGGAGATCTTCTCTGACCCGGTTATGTCCCAGCAGGAAGCGCTGTCTTATCTGCTGCGCGGCCAGGGTTTGAGCAGCGGACAGAGCGATAGCGCCGCGATGACCTCAATGCTTATTGGTATGGGGGTTGCACAAAGTGGTCAGGTTGTGGGTAAAATCGGCGAGACGTTTGGCGTAAGCAATTTGGCGTTGGACACCGAAGGGGTAGGCGACTCTTCCCAGGTGGTGGTCAGCGGCTATGTACTGCCGGGTCTGCAGGTAAAATACGGGGTCGGTATCTTCGATTCCCTGGCGACGCTGACTTTACGTTATCGCCTGATGCCTAAGCTATATGTGGAAGCGGTGTCTGGCATCGACCAGGCGCTCGATTTGCTCTATCAGTTTGAGTTTTAGCAATGCGAATATTTGTTTACGGCAGTTTACGACGCAAACAAGGCAACAGCCACTGGATGACCAACGCCCAGTGGCTGGGCGCTCATAGTGTCGACGATTATCAGCTGTACAGCCTGGGCCACTATCCAGGCGCGGTGCCCGGCGAAGGCACAGTACATGGTGAAGTTTATCGTATTGATGCATCGACGCTGGCCGAACTGGATGCGCTCCGCACCAAGGGGGGCGAGTATGCGCGCCACCTGATTCAGACGCCATACGGCAGCGCATGGATGTATGTCTATCAACGTTCCGTTGAGGGTTGTACGTTGATAGCGAACGGCAACTGGTTGGATCGCGACCAGTATTAACCATGACAGCGCCACCTTCGGGTGGCGTTGTTTTTTTCTGCGCCTACCTCTTACCAGAGCGGAAGATAATCCTTCGCCAGCCACGCTGTGGAAGCCAGCGTCGTCAGCGCGAGGAATAATAATCGTCGTGTTGGGGTGCTAAACATTACATGACCTCCTCGAGCGTGGTAGGAGGGGCAGCCCCCCGCAGGTAACGCCGCATCGCCGATCGCAGCTTCAGCCAGTCAGCCACCCGGTGTGACAATAACCAGGCCGTTGGGCCTATCAGCTCCAGCACCGCCAGTACCCCGCCAAAACAGAGTAACAATAAGGACAGCATGTCCAGCGAATCCTGAACCTGCCACCAGACGCGCCGGCCTGACTGAAGGGCGCTGACGAGTTCTACTCCGAGAAATAACAGATACATCACCAGCGCGAGGCCGTAAAACAGGTAATAGAGCAGCGACAGCTGTCGGCGTCCAGGATAGAGCGGATGGTTTTTTATATAAGCCGCGCCGTCGCTGGCATTGTATAGCGCATGGATCGCCCGGCTGTCGCGCTCGTATACGGCGAGGATGCGATCGCCGGTGGCAAGAAACGGCGGCTGACAACGGTAAAACACCGGATGCAGCGCGAAATTAGCGCAGCCTGCCTGCCACCAGAAGGCCAGCGGCAGGGAACCGCATTGTATCCCGAGGCCGTGATATTCGCGGGTTGGATTGCCTGCATACCACTTCTTAAAGTGGGCGTCGATGATGATGTCTGCCTGAGCGGCATAGCGTTCCGGCAGGGCTTGCGTAAAAGGCATTGCCGACTGGCGGAGGGCTTGCGTCGTGGCGGGTAGCGGCTGGCAAAAGGAGACGTCGCGTCGGCGGGCCAGCGCCATCTTCGCCAGCAGATCGCGCATGGCGGGGTGCCGTTTTAGCGCCGGGTGGAACAGAAGCTCGTAGAGCCCGGTTAACAGCGCGATGAAGGCCAGTATCGCGATAATGCCGCAGCCGAACTTTCCCCATTCTGAGGCGCTCACCATGAGCGGGATAAGGGTGATGATGAGCGTCAGCAGGCTGATAAACAGCAGTGGCCGGGCCCAGCGCTTTACGTGTTGACTGGGCTCAAGGAGCGTTTCGCCATCGCTGAGCCAGTGGATCCAGTAACTGCCGTTGTCCAGGCGGCGGGCGCCAAGATGCAGGGGCTGATTGATCTTCAGACGGTCAAAAAGTGCGGGGTCGTTAAAATAGCGTTTATCGGTGTAAAAGACATGCTCGCCGGCGATAAGGCGCAGATACCCCTGTTTTTCAGAGACGGCGGTCGTGAAGCCAGAAAAGTTAAGAGTGAAATAGCGAACGCTTTTCACGGGACACCCTCCATGGTGTTATCGCGGCAATCCGTGCCGCAATCAGGCAGGGGATGACCCTGCCTGAGACAGAATTACTTCTGCTTAGCGCGCTCGAAAGAGGCAACGATTTCGGCTTTCGCCGCTTCCGCGTTGTCCCAACCGTCGACTTTAACCCACTTGCCTTTTTCCAGATCTTTGTAGTGCTCAAAGAAGTGAGTGATCTGGGCTTTCAGCAGTTCCGGCAGGTCGTTCACATCATTGATGTGATCGTATTCTTTGCTCAGCTTGGTGTGCGGTACGGCAACCAGTTTCGCGTCTTCACCGGATTCGTCGGTCATCTTCAGAACGCCAACCGGACGGCAGCGGATCACGGAGCCCGGCTGCAGCGGGTACGGAGTCGGGACCAGCACGTCAACCGGGTCGCCGTCCAGGGAGAGGGTGTGGTTGATGTAGCCGTAGTTGCACGGATAGAACATCGCTGTGGACATGAAACGGTCAACGAACAGTGCACCGCTCTCTTTGTCGACTTCGTATTTGATAGGATCTGCGTTCGCCGGGATCTCGATCACGACGTAGATGTCTTCCGGCAGATCTTTGCCCGCAGGTACGTTGAGTAAGCTCATGTCTGTTTCCTTTAAAATGTATGGCAAACAAGTGCTCGGTATTATAGCCAACTCACATCGAATGTCTTCGCTTCTTTTTCCCGATCTCGCCGCGGAGTGCTCTGAATTTTGCACGCCATAATGACATGAAAATCCATAAACATAGCCACATCATGAATAAATTTATGTAACCGTTTTCATTGCATGTGATTGATTTATCAAACTGCTTAAAAAAACGTCACAAACCGCCGCTGCCGCGCTCCCCGCGAAGCCTTATCCGCTCTCCGCTGGGCTATTGGGCTGTAATTAACATCTCATTTACTTTTTTGAAGTGTGATGTAACGCATTCAGTTACATCACCGATTGTCTATAGTTTGTCCGCAGGTGAGACTTTAACCAACAATAACCCTACGAGGATACCCTTATGTGGAAGCGCTTACTTCTTGTCACAGCAGTTTCCGCAGCTATGTCGTCTATGGCGATAGCTGCCCCGCTAACCGTAGGTTTTTCGCAGGTCGGTTCTGAATCCGGCTGGCGTGCGGCGGAAACCAGCGTCGCGAAAGAGGAAGCCGCCAAGCGCGGTATTACGCTGAAGATCGCTGATGGTCAGCAAAAACAGGAAAACCAGATCAAAGCGGTGCGCTCCTTTATCGCCCAGGGGGTTGACGCGATCTTCATTGCGCCGGTGGTGGCCACCGGCTGGGAGCCGGTGCTGAAAGAGGCGAAAGAGGCCAAGATACCGGTCTTCCTCCTCGACCGTTCCATTGATGTGAAAGATAAAGATCTCTACATGACCACCGTGACCGCCAACAACGTGCTGGAAGGCCAGCTGATTGGCGACTGGCTGGTGAAAACCGTCGACGGTAAGCCGTGTAACGTCGTTGAACTGCAGGGCACCGTCGGGGCCAGCGTGGCCATCGACCGTAAGAAAGGCTTCGCCGACGCTATCGCCAAAGCGTCGAATATCAAAATTATCCGCTCTCAGTCCGGCGACTTCACCCGCAGCAAAGGGAAAGAGGTCATGGAGAGCTTTATCAAGGCGGAGAATAACGGCAAAAACATCTGCATGGTATTCGCTCATAACGACGATATGGCCATCGGCGCCATCCAGGCCATTAAAGAAGCCGGTCTGAAGCCGGGCAAAGATATTCTGACCGGCTCCATCGACGGCGTGCCGGATATCTATAAAGCGATGATCGCCGGCGAAGCCAACGCCAGCGTCGAGCTGACGCCGAATATGGCCGGCCCGGCGTTTGATGCGCTGGAGAAATACAAAAAAGACGGCACCCTGCCGGAGAAGCTGACCATTACCAAATCGACGCTGTATCTGCCGGATACGGCGAAAGAAGAGTTAGAGAAGAAGAAAAATATGGGCTACTGAGTGGCTAGCCCCTCATCCCGGCCCTCTCCGCAAGCGGAGAGGGTAACAGGCAGCGTTCCAGTAACCCCGGCAAGCAGAGCGCGAACCGGGGCAACCTGACATCATTTGAAGGTGATATCGATTATGAGCGCCGAGGCACACCAGGAGATCCTTCGCACCGAAGGACTCAGTAAATTCTTCCCCGGCGTTAAGGCGCTGGATAACGTCAACTTTAGCCTGCGGCGCGGCGAAATCATGGCCCTGTTGGGCGAAAACGGCGCCGGAAAATCGACGCTGATCAAAGCGCTTACCGGCGTTTACCATGCCGATCGCGGCACCATCTGGCTGGAAGGCCAGGCCATTTCCCCGAAAAATACCGCCCATGCCCAGCAGCTGGGGATCGGCACCGTTTATCAGGAAGTGAACCTGCTGCCGAATATGTCGGTGGCGGACAACCTGTTTATCGGCCGTGAGCCGCGGCGGTTTGGCCTGCTGCGGCATAAAGAGATGGAGGCCAGGGCGACGGCGCTGATGGCCTCCTATGGCTTTTCCCTCGATGTGCGCGAGCCGCTGAACCGCTTTTCAGTAGCGATGCAGCAGATCGTTGCTATCTGTCGGGCTATCGACCTGTCGGCCAAGGTGCTGATCCTCGACGAGCCCACCGCCAGCCTCGATACTCAGGAGGTGGAGATGCTGTTTACCCTGATGCGCCAGCTCAGGGATAACGGCGTCAGCCTGATCTTCGTCACCCATTTTCTCGACCAGGTCTATGCGGTCAGCGACCGCATTACCGTGCTGCGCAACGGCAGCTTCGTCGGCTGCCGCGAAACCCGCGAGCTGCCGCAGATTGAGCTGGTGAAAATGATGCTGGGCCGCGAACTGGACCACAACGCCCTGCAGCGGGCGGGCCGAACCCTGCTGAGCGATAAGCCGGTGGCGGCGTTCGAAGGCTACGGCAAGAAAGGCACCATCGCCCCGTTCGACCTGCAGGTCCGTCCGGGCGAAATTGTCGGCCTCGCCGGCCTGTTGGGTTCCGGACGCACTGAAACCGCCGAGGTGATCTTCGGCATTAAAACGGCGGACAGCGGGAAGGCATGGATCAAAGGCAAACCGCAAACCCTGCGCTCTCCGCATCAGGCCTCCTGCCTCGGGATCGGCTTCTGTCCGGAGGATCGCAAAACCGACGGCATTATCGCCGCCGCTTCGGTGCGGGAAAATATCGTCCTTGCCCTGCAGGCGCAGCGCGGCTGGCTGCGGCCGATACCCCGGCGTGAACAGAACGAGATCGCCGAGCGCTTTATTCGCCAGCTGGGGATCCGTACCCCCAGCGCGGAGCAGCCGATCGAGTTTCTCTCCGGCGGCAACCAGCAGAAGGTATTACTTTCCCGCTGGCTGCTGACCAAACCGCAGTTCCTGATCCTCGATGAACCGACCCGCGGCATTGACGTCGGCGCCCACGCGGAAATTATTCGCCTGATTGAAACCCTCTGCGCCGATGGTCTGGCGCTGCTGGTCATCTCCTCTGAACTGGAGGAGCTAGTGGGTTACGCCGATCGGGTCATTATCATGCGCGATCGCCGGCAGGTGGCCGAGATCCCGCTCGCCGAGCTCTCTGTACCGGCGATCATGAACGCTATTGCGGCATAAGGAGTAACTCATGATGCCTCGATCTCTTTCGCAAACCGGCCCGGAGAAGCGACGCTTCACCTGGCCGAAGGGCACCCCGCAGATCATTGCTCTGCTGCTGGTTCTGCTGGTCGACAGCCTGGTGGCACCCCATTTTTATCAGGTAGTGCTCCAGGATGGCCGCCTGTTTGGCAGCCCAATCGATATTCTCAACCGCGCCGCTCCGGTGGCGCTGCTGGCCATCGGCATGACGCTGGTGATCGCCACCGGCGGCATCGACCTGTCGGTGGGGGCGGTGATGGCGATTGCCGGCGCGACGGCCGCCTCGATGACCGTCGCCGGACACAGCCTGGCGGTGGTGCTGCTGGCCTCGCTGGCGGCGGGCGCGCTGGCCGGGCTGTGGAACGGCATCCTCGTGGCGGTCCTTAAGATCCAGCCCTTTGTGGCGACGTTGATCCTGATGGTGGCCGGACGCGGGGTAGCGCAGTTGATCACCGCCGGGCAGATCGTCACCTTTGATTCCCCTGCGCTGGCGTGGCTTGGCAGCGGATCGTTTCTGCTGTTTCCGACGCCAGTGATCGTCGCCGCTGCTACGCTGCTGCTGTTCTGGCTGTTTACCCGTAAAACGGCGCTGGGCATGTTTATCGAAGCGGTGGGGATCAATATCCGCGCGGCGAAAAACGCCGGCGTTAATACCCGCATCGTGGTGATGCTGGCCTATGTCCTGAGCGGCGTCTGCGCGGCGATCGCCGGGATCATCGTGGCGGCGGACATTCGCGGCGCGGATGCCAATAACGCCGGGCTATGGCTGGAGCTGGACGCCATTCTGGCGGTGGTCATCGGCGGCGCTTCGCTGATGGGCGGGCGATTCAACCTGCTGCTGTCGGTGGTGGGGGCGCTGATTATCCAGGGCATGAACACCGGGATTTTGCTCTCCGGCTTCCCGCCGGAGCTCAACCAGGTGGTGAAAGCGGTGGTGGTGCTGTGCGTACTGATTGTCCAGTCGCCGCGCTTTATCGGTTTACTGAAAGGGGTACGCGGCCATGATAAAACGTAATTTACCGTTGATGATCACCCTCGCGGTGTTTGTGCTGGGCTATCTCTACTGCCTGACGCAATTCCCCGGCTTTGCCTCGACGCGGGTGATCTGCAATATCCTGACGGATAACGCCTTCCTCGGGATCATCGCCGTGGGCATGACCTTCGTGATCCTCTCCGGCGGGATCGATCTGTCTGTCGGGTCGGTGATCGCCTTTACCGGCGTCTTTCTCGCCAAAGCGATTGGCTTTTGGGGAATATCACCGCTGGTGGCGTTTCCGCTGGTGCTGGTGATGGGCTGCGCCTTCGGCGCGTTTATGGGGCTGCTGATTGACGCCCTGAAGATCCCGGCCTTTATCATCACCCTCGCCGGCATGTTCTTCCTGCGCGGCGTGAGCTATCTGGTATCAGAGGAGTCGATTCCGATTAACCACCCGGTGTATGACACCCTGTCCGGGCTGGCATGGACCATTCCCGGCGGCGGACGCCTCAGCGCCATGGGGCTGCTGATGCTGCTGGTGGTGGTGGCCGGTATTTTTGTCGCCCACCGCACCCGCTTCGGCAATCAGGTGTATGCCATCGGCGGCAACGCGACGTCGGCGAATCTGATGGGGATTTCCACCCGCAGCGCCACAATCCGTATCTATATGCTCTCCACCGGGCTGGCGACGCTGGCCGGGATCGTCTTTTCCATTTATACCCAGGCGGGCTATGCGCTGGCGGGCGTCGGCGTGGAGCTGGACGCCATTGCCTCGGTGGTGATCGGCGGCACGCTGCTCAGCGGCGGCGTTGGCACCGTGCTGGGAACCCTGTTCGGGGTGGCGATCCAGGGGCTGATTCAGACCTACATCAACTTCGACGGCACCCTCAGCTCATGGTGGACGAAAATCGCCATCGGCATTTTGCTGTTTATCTTTATCGCGCTGCAGCGTGGGCTGACCGTGCTGTGGGAAAACCGGCAGAATGCGGCGGTGACGCGGGTGAGCGGGGCGGGGAGTCGCTAAGCGAGAGGCTCCTCCCGCAGGCGCGGGAGGAGCGGGCAGGGCGTTTAGGCGTCCGGGAACGACTTAATAAAGTTCTCGACGTCTTCCACCATGTGGTTGTTGCCGACGAAGAAGGAGCGGCGCTGGTGCAGGCTTTCCGGAACAATATCCAGAATACGCTCTTTACCATCGCTGGCCTTACCGCCCGCCTGTTCGGCAAGGAAGGCCATCGGGTTGCATTCATACAGCAGGCGCAGCTTACCATCCGGGTGGCTGGCGGTGCTTGGATAGAGGTAGATGCCGCCTTTCAGCAGGTTGCGGTGGAAGTCCGCCACCAGAGAGCCGATATAGCGTGAGGTATAAGGACGCTGCGTCGCTTTGTCTTCTTCCTGGCAGTACTTAATGTACTTCTTCACGCCCTGCGGGAATTTGATGTAGTTGCCTTCGTTAATGGAGTAGGTATTGCCCTTCTCCGGGAAGCGCATGCGCTCCTGGCACAGACAGAAGACGCCGAGGGACGGGTCATAGGTGAAGGCGTGGACGCCGCAGCCGGTGGTATACACCAGCATTGTCGAAGAGCCATAGACCACATAGCCCGCTGCCACCTGCTTGTTTCCCGGCTGCAGGAAATCTTCTTCTGTCACCGGCGTGCCAACAGGCGTCACACGGCGATAGATAGAGAAGATCGTACCGACAGAGACGTTAACGTCGATGTTAGAGGAGCCATCCAGAGGGTCCATCAGCACCACGTATTTGGCGTGTTCACACCCTTCGAAGACGACAATCTCATCTTCTTCTTCAGAGGCGATCCCGGCAACAATATCGCGTGCTCGCAGTGCGGCTTTTAATTTTTCATTAGCGAACAGATCGAGTTTTTGCTGAACCTCGCCCTGAACGTTTTCAGCACCGCTGGCACCCAGGATATCGACCAGACCGGCCTTGTTGATATCGCGGTGGATGATCTTGGCGCCCAGCTTTATTGCTGACAACAAAGCAGTCAGCTCACCGGTGGCGTGGGAGAACTCGTGCTGCTTTTCAACAATAAACTCACCTAACGTTTTCATAACTCGTTCCCTGCATTTTTATGTTGAGTAAAACGAACGCAACAATCTTAACAAAGAATCAAAAAAGTGCGCACTGGTGAATCGCGCCAGCAAAATACAGATTCGCCTGAAATGCATTTCGCCAGGGCCCGGGATATGGGTAAAATGTGCCCCGGATAAGAGAAGGAAATGACGAATGCGCATTCATATTTTAGGAATCTGTGGCACGTTTATGGGGGGTCTGGCCATGCTGGCGCGCTCCCTCGGTCATGAGGTAACGGGGTCGGATGCTAACGTCTATCCGCCGATGAGCACCCTGCTGGAAAACCAGGGGATTGATTTAATTCAGGGCTATGACCCCAGCCAGCTGGAGCCCCGGCCGGACCTGGTGATCATCGGTAACGCCATGACTCGCGGCAACCCGTGCGTTGAAGCGGTGCTGGAAAACAATATTCCCTATATGTCCGGCCCGCAGTGGCTGCACGACTTCGTGCTGCGCGATCGCTGGGTGCTGGCCGTCGCCGGGACCCACGGCAAAACCACCACCGCCGGCATGGCGACCTGGATCCTTGAAGCCTGCGGTTACCAGCCGGGCTTCGTTATTGGCGGAGTTCCGGGCAATTTCGACGTCTCTGCGCGCCTGGGCGACAGCCCGTTCTTCGTCATTGAAGCGGATGAATACGACTGCGCCTTCTTCGACAAGCGCTCCAAATTTGTTCACTACTGCCCGCGGACGCTGATCCTTAACAACCTTGAGTTCGACCACGCGGATATCTTTGACGACCTGAAGGCGATTCAGAAGCAGTTCCACCATCTGGTGCGCATCGTGCCGGGCAAAGGCAAAATTATCCTGCCGGAGAACGACATCAACCTGAAGCAGGTGATGGCGATGGGCTGCTGGAGCGAGCAGGAGCTGGTGGGCGAGCAGGGCCACTGGCAGGCGAAGAAGCTGAACGCCGACGCCTCGCAGTGGGAAGTGCTGTTTGACGGCGAAAAGGTCGGCGAGGTGAAGTGGGCGCTGGTCGGCGAACATAATATGCATAACGGCCTGATGGCCATTGCCGCGGCGCGTCACGTCGGGGTACTGCCGGCGGATGCCGCGAACGCGCTGGGCAGCTTTATCAACGCCCGCCGTCGCCTGGAGCTGCGCGGCGAAGCCAACGGCGTCACCGTGTATGACGATTTCGCTCATCATCCGACGGCGATCCTCGCCACGCTGCAGGCGCTGCGCGGCAAAGTGGGCGGCACCGCGCGCATTCTCGCCGTGCTGGAGCCGCGCTCTAACACCATGAAAATGGGCGTCTGCAAGGACGATCTGGCGCCGTCTCTTGGCCGCGCCGATGAGGTGTTCCTCCTGCAGCCGCAGCATATCCCGTGGCAGGTGGCGGAAGTGGCGGAAGCCTGCGTCCAGCCGGCTCACTGGAGCGCCGACGTCGATACCCTGGCGGAGATGGTGGTCAAAACCGCCCATCCTGGCGACCATATCCTGGTGATGAGCAACGGCGGCTTCGGCGGCATTCATCAAAAGCTGCTGGATAAACTGGCGCAAAAAGCGGCCGCGACAGAGTAACGTCCCGCCTCCGGTCACTGCCCTCCGCGTGAGGGCAGTTTTGTTTTTACCAACAGGGATGGTGTGATGCTGACCCGCGAAAGCGTTCTTTCTACCGACTCGCCCCATTTCGCCATGCTGGACGCGCTCTACGCGCGCGCCTTTCCTTGGCACGAGCAGCGCGAAAGCGAGGCCAAACGTCAGGCGCTCAGCAACGCGCACTACGCGCTTGAGGCGTGGTTCGATGAGGACGTATTTATCGGCCTCAGCGGCTGCTGGCAGTTTGCCGGCTACGGTTATGTCGAACATTTGGCGATCGACGATACGCTGCGCTCCCGCGGCTATGGTAAACAGCTGCTGGCGCAGATCCTGACGCGCGCCCCGCTGACCATTCTGGAAATCGATCCGCTGAGCAGCGAGATCGCCCATAAACGGCTGCGCTTTTATCAGTCGATGGGATTTCACGCTAACCCCTGGGCGCATCGTCATCCCACCTATCATCAGGGCATCGCGGATCATGAGCTGCTGGTGCTGAGCTATCCGCAGCCGATCGATGAGCGACAGTACCAGCAGTTTGCCCGGGATCTCGGGCACGAGGTGATGGGGCGGGAGTAGCCCGGCGCGGCGTACCGCTCCGGGCGTTCGGCTGGGGGTATTTTTACTCTTTGGCGATCGGCGTTTCGTTCTCCACCACTTTATTGTCGCCCTGAATCTGCGCGATCTTCTGCTCGACGGCGGCCACCTGGGCGCTGTCGTGCAGCAAGGTGTAGGTCAGATCAAACTGCGCGCTGGCGCCCGGCTGCAGCTGCTTCACGCGTTTTTGCTCGCGTTCAATGGTCACCGGATAGGCGTAGCTGGTCCCCGGCTCGATACCGGTGACGTAACCCTGTTTGACGGTGTCGGTGTTTTTCCACAGCGTCAGGACCGGCAGCTGGCGGGTGTCGAACTGAATAGAGGCGCCTTTATCGCCAGCCTTGTTGACCACGGCGGCCAGCGTCTGGTGATTTTCATCGGCCAGCGGCTGAATATTAAATACCATCTCGTCAAAGTCTTTGGTCGGTCCCTGATAGGTTTGCCAGGTTTTTAACCCGCTCTTGGCGTAATCATTGAACGGGCTGATGCTGGACATCGGGGCGAGGAAACGTGCGCCTTCTTCGAGGATCGGGGTACCGAAGTTGCTGTGGTAGATGATCTGATAATCATGCGGATAGTCGGCGTGATTGGTTAAGACATCGTGCAGGCTGAAGCTGTTACTGCCCGGGATATAGCGCAGCTCGGTCATGGTCTGCAGATCGGCTTTTTTGAAGGTGCTCTCTTTCACCAGCCCGCGGACGCGAATTTCATACGGCGCGCTGTCGGCCACCTCAACCTCCACCAGGGAGGCCGGCGTGTTGCCGGCCTTGCCGTGCAGGGTATAAATTTGCCCGTCCGCGGTGACTGGATGGCCGGTCCACTCATAGCCGCAGCGGACCATCATCTCGTTGAACCCTTCCAGCCAGCCGAGTCCGTTGCGGCTCTCCAGGTTGATAAACGCCGGGTTAACAACCTCTTTGACCGGCGAATCCCAGCCCATCCGGCTGCCGAAGCCTTCCACTCGCAGCAAGTTCATGCCCCGCGTCGGGCTGAGGGTGATTGTCAGGCCGTCTTTACTGCGAATGGTGAGGATTTTGCTGCCTTCCTGCTTGCCGCCGTGCAGGACTTTTTGCTCAATGCTGAACGTATGGTCTTTCACCTTCAGCTGATCGCTGCTGATCTGCCAGTTTCCTTTATCCATGCCCTCTTCAGCACTCGTCAGCACCCATGTTTTTGCCGCGGCGGAGCCAGAAACCAGCAGAGCGATAGCCGTCAGAACCAATGTCTTTTTCATTTTTATTCCCTTTTGCTGAATCGATTGTGTCATTGACGTGTGAAATCTACCGGCATGGGGGTGATTAAAATGTGAAGCGCCTCACCTGGTGAGAAAGTGGCCGTTTTGAAGATGTTAAATGCGATAAGTGTCGTATTATTGTGCTAAGGCATGATTAATTATCACCACAAGATGTGATCTGCATTGCTTTTAGCTTTAACGATTCAGCGGTGGTGAGGCAATAAACAAAAGTATCGTTGTGCGGATTAGGGGGACTCAGGAGATGCAGCGGGAACCCCCTGCTGGCGCGATGTTGGCGTTGTAGCTGGGGAAGGTAGGCCGGATAAGGCGTAGCCGCCATCCGGTACAACGCCGGAAACGGCGCCGGATACAGTTTGCCCGGCGGCGCTGCGCTTGCGCGGGCCTACGGTGTTGAGCAAGCGTTTGATAAATCAGGTTAAGCAGCCTTTCGTAGGCCGGATAAGGCGTAGCCGCCATCCGGCACAACGCCGGAAACAGCGGAGTAGCCCGGATAAGGCGCAGCGCGCCGCCATCCGGGTGACTTGTGCGGCAAAAGCGGCGGGGATTAGCCTTCGTTTTCCGCCAGTTCGCGCAGATACTGGAAGATCAGGCGCGCGGATTTCGGCGGTTTGTTGCCTTCTTTCTCTTTCTTCGCATTGCGGATCAGGGAACGCAGCTGCTGACGGTCAGCATCTGGCCACAGGTTCAGCACTTCAGCTACGGCGTCATCCCCGTCGTCAATCAGTCGGTCACGAATCTGCTCCAGCTTGTGGAACAGCGCAACCTGCTGGTTGTGGCGGTTTTTTAGCTTATCCAGCGCCTGACGAATCGGATCGACATCGCGATTGCGCAGCATCTTACCGATAAGCTGCAGCTGGCGGCGGCGACCCTCTTTTTTGATTCGCTGGGCGAGTTCGATGGCGTCGCGCAGGTCAGTATCCAGCGGAATTTTATCCAGCGCGTTTTTCCCCAGGTCAACGAGTTCAGCGCCAAGACGCTTCAGTTCTTCCGCGTCGCGCTTAATTTCACTCTTACTGACCCAGATAATTTCATCGTCTTCATCCTCGATATCATCACCGGGAACGTCGTCGAGCCAGTCTTCGGGCTGCTTTGTCATCTCAGGCTCCTTAAAAAAAGAGGCTAATGTTACCAGTTAAGGCGCGCACTGAAAAACGGTTCTCTGTTAGACTTCAGTTAACTCCTTCTTACATTATGGCATTAGCAATGAAAGTGATCTCTCAAGTTGCCCAGCAACGTAAGACGCTGGAAGAGGCCGTGACCACGGCGCTGGAACTGGCGGCAGGTAAATCCGATGGCGCAGAAGTCTCCGTCAGCAAAACGACAGGCATCGGCGTCAGCACCCGCTATGGCGAAGTGGAGAATGTAGAATTCAATAGCGATGGGGCGTTAGGCATCACGGTTTACCACCAGAACCGCAAGGGCAGCGCCTCTTCCACCGATCTCAGCCCGGACGCCATCGCCCGTACCGTGCAGGCGGCGCTGGATATCGCGCGCTATACCTCCCCGGACCCGTTTGCCGGCGTGGCCGATAAAGAGCTGCTGGCCTTTGACGCCCCGGATCTGGACCTGTTCCACCCGGCGGAGGTCTCCCCGGACGACGCCATTGAACTGGCCGCCCGCGCGGAGCAAGCGGCGCTGAAGGCCGATAAACGCATCACCAACACCGAAGGCGGCAGCTTTAACAGCCACTATGGCATCAAAGTGTTCGGCAACAGCCATGGCATGCTGCAAAGCTACTGCTCGACTCGCCATTCGCTCTCCAGCTGCGTCATTGCGGAAGATGACGGCGATATGGAACGCGACTACGCCTACACCATTGGCCGGGCAATCGAGGATCTGCAATCCCCGGAATGGGTCGGGGAAGAGTGCGCCCGCCGCACCCTGTCGCGCCTGGCGCCGCGTAAGCTGTCGACCATGAAGGCGCCGGTGATTTTCGCCAACGAAGTGGCGACCGGGCTGTTTGGCCACCTGGTCGGAGCGATTGCCGGTGGTTCGGTATACCGCAAATCCACCTTCCTGCTCGATTCGCTGGGCAAACAAATTTTGCCGGAGTGGCTGACCATTGAAGAGCATCCGCACCTGCTGAAAGGGCTGGCCTCCACGCCTTTCGACAGCGAAGGCGTGCGCACCGAGCGTCGCGATATCGTCAAAGATGGCGTACTGACCCAGTGGCTGCTGACCAACTACTCAGCCCGCAAGCTGGGGATGAAAAGCACCGGCCACGCCGGGGGCATCCATAACTGGCGCATTAACGGCCGCGGCCTGAGTTTTGCAAAGATGCTTAAAGAGATGGGCACCGGTCTTGTGGTTACCGAACTGATGGGGCAGGGTGTCAGTGGCGTCACCGGAGACTACTCACGCGGCGCATCCGGCTTCTGGGTAGAAAATGGCGAAATTCAATATCCTGTCAGTGAGATCACCATTGCAGGAAATCTGAAAGAAATGTGGCGTAATATCGTGACCATTGGCGATGATATTGAAACGCGCAGCAACATTCAGTGTGGTTCTGTGCTGCTGCCGGAGATGAAAATCGCCGGACAATAACACCTGTTTGCTTAAATAATAAAAAGGAAGTGAGCAATGCGTAAAAAACTGTTAGCGATGCTGGCTGTCTCTGCTTTTGCGCTCGGTTCAGCGTCGGCCTTCGCCGACCTGGGCGAAGACATGGACACTCTGGCAGAAAACCTGCAAGTGGTACAGAAGACCTCCGACGCCGGCGAGCTGAAAGCGGCGCTGAATAAGATGCGTACCGCCGCGGTTGATGCCCAGAAAGAGACCCCGCCGAAGCTGGAAGGCAAAGCGGCCGACAGCGCTGAGATGAAAGATTACCGTCACGGTCTGGATATTCTGATCGGCCAGATCGACGGCGCGCTGAAGCTGGCGAATGAAGGCAAGGTGAAAGAGGCGCAGGCCGCCGCGGAGGAGTTTAAAACCACCCGCAACACCTACCATAAGAAGTACCGCTAACTGTTCTTTTCGGGAGGCATCAGCCGATGTCTCCCGCCTGAAAACCTACCTGTATCACATTTTTCCCTTTTCTTTTTCCGGCCTTTCCGCAGCCGCGGGCGGCTCATTCGCGCGCATTGTTGTGATACGTCTCACGCCATAATTGCTGTTTTTTCATTTTTCCAGTGAATATGTGGTGTCGATCACGCCTGCCGTCTCCCTTTCCACTTCGAAGTGGAAAACAACTCGCTACAAACTCCCACCCCCCGGCGCTACTTTGATTCCCAGAGCCATCAGCGGGGTATCAGAAGTGAATAACGGAGCGGTAATACACGACGTAGGGGAGCAGGCAGCGCAGACCGAACGCCTGGCTGACAAGATGCTGCAGCAGGTTTTTGCCCTGTTAAGCCGTCACGGCATCGTCCCTAACGACGTTCAGGAGCAAATGCTGACTTCCCACGTGCGGGCGATGGCCCACCGGTCAATCAGCGGCGAACCGCTGCCGGAAGTGGATGCCAGCCTGTTCGAAGAGATTTCACCAGATTCAATGACGTTGGCCCGCGAAGTGGTCGCGCAGTTCGGCAACCTGCCTGATGAAGAGGCCTGGCTGCTCTCCGTCCACTTCGAAGTCGCAAAAGAAAACCTGTAAGGAGCAAAACATGGAACAAATCACCGTAGTTATTGGCGACCGTCTGGGTAAAGGCCAAAAGGTCGCCGCAGGCGCAGAGAAAGCCGGCGCACGCGCAGTGGTCGTCCCTGGCGTTGCTGCCGACATGAAGCTTGGCGACATGATGAAAGCGGAAAACGCCACCTTCGGCATCTCTTTCTGCGGCAGCGGCGGCGCCGGCGCCATCACCGCCCAGACCAAATACGGCTACAAAGCGAAATACGGCATGCGTTCTGTTGAAGAGGGCGTCACCGCCATCAACGAAGGCTGCAACGTGCTGGGCTTCGGCTTTATGGATAAAGAAGAGCTGGGTGAGCGCCTGGTAGAAGCCTGGAAAAAGAAATACGGCGCATAAGTATGAAAGAGCAATTCACCACCACGGTGAGGGTTGCCGGCAAAGGCGAAAGCAAATCACGGGCCTTCGCCGATGCCCTGAACCATGTGCAGGCTGCGGTGATGAAAACCTCATCGCACATTCTGCTGCGTATTGAGCCACAGGACGTGACGGTTGTTCATGCGCGCGAAGCGGTACGAAAAGAGGCCTTCCTGTTTTTCTTTTTGCGCCGTGAACGACGGACCTACAGCGTGGAGCTGGACGTCACCGTCAACGTGACCGCCATCGATCTCGATAAAGTGGATTTCGTCACGCAAACCTGATTGTTAGCAAAGGGTCTGACTATGTTCATGATAATTTTAATAAAATCGCTTATCATCGGCGGCCTGGTCGGCGTCGGCGTGGGCGCCGGAGCGGCACGCATGTTTCATGCCCCTACCACCCAGGGGATGGGGGCGTTTCGAACCCTGGGCGAGCTAAACTCCTGTGAGGGCGATCCGGCTTCCCACTTCTCCTTTGGCCTCGGTTTCTTCTTTAACGCCTGGGCCTCTTCCGTTGCAGCAGGCTCCTTCACCCAGGATGTTGACCACCGCATTATCCCCAACTGGGGCGCGGCGGCGCTGATGCTGAAAAATCGTAACGTCGGCGAAACGCTGCACGATCCGAAAAAAATGGCCATCTCCTGCGGCATCATCGGCATGATTGTCGTCGCCTTCCTCAACCTTACCGCCTCGTCCGTACCGGAAGCGCTGCAGGTGACCGCGGTTAAGGTACTGGTGCCGGCGGCAAACCTGCTGGTGAACACCGTGATGCCGGTGATCTTCTGGCTGGCGGCGATCGACGCCGGTAAAAAATCAGGTTTCTGGGCGACCATCTTCGGCGGCGCGGCGCAGCTGATTATGGGCAACGCCGTACCGGGGCTGGTGCTGGGTATTCTGATCGGCAAAGGCGTTGAAGAGAGCGGCTGGAACCGGGTCACCAAAGTGATGATGATGGCCATTGTCGCCCTGTTCGTCCTCAGCGGCTTCTTCCGCGGCTTCGACATGAAGATGATCGAATCCTTCCATCTGACCGTGCCGAACTGGCTGGACATGATCCACAACTCACTCAGCGGCAAATAACGGGAGCCTGATAATGGAACAGAATAAAGGTTTTTGGTATGCCGACTGGTCGTTCCCGATCTTCGTTGGCCTGCTCTCCTCCGGCGTCTTCGCCGGGACCCACATGTACTACCTGTACGGCATCGGCGCCTTTAACGAAGTCGCCTTCGTGGCGATGCTGAAGTCGGGGATTGATACCGGCGTTTACGGCGCGGTGGCGGCGTTTGGCGCCAGCTTCCTGTTCGCCCGCATCATCGAAGGGTCGCTGGTGGGGATCCTCGATATCGGCGGCGCTATTCAGACCGGGATCGGTCTTGGCGTCCCGGCGCTGCTGCTCGGCGCGGGCTTTGTCTTCCCGGTGGCGAACTTCGCCGCCTCGCTGGCAACCGGCCTGATCCTCGGCCTGGCGGTGGGCTACATCATTATTCTGGCGCGTAAGTTCACCATCAACCAAAGCGACTCCACCTACGGCGCCGACGTGATGATGGGCGCAGGTAACGCCTCCGGCCGCTTCCTGGGGCCGTTGATTATCCTCAGCGCAATGACCGCCTCGATTCCTATCGGGATCGGCTCGCTGGTTGGCGCACTGCTGTTCTACATCTGGCAGAAACCGATCACCGGCGGCGCCATCCTCGGCGCGATGATCCTTGGCTCGATCTTCCCGGTGGCGATTAGCTAATCGCCCGATGGCGCTGCGCTTATCGGGCCTACAGGTCAGCGCGATGTGTAGGCCGGATAAGGCGGTACGCCGCCATCCGGCAACAGATTCACTCTTTCATCAGGAGATAGCTATGTTTGATTTACTCCTGCGCCGCGCGCGCCTCGTCGACGATACCCTGACTGATATCGCCATTCAGGACGGGAAAATCGCGGCGCTGGGCGAGATTAGCGCGCCCTCCCGTAAAACCATCGATCTGCAGGGCAACAGCTACGTCAGCGCCGGCTGGATTGACTCCCACGTTCACTGCTACCCGAATTCGCCGATATATCACGATGAGCCGGACAGCGTCGGCATCGCCACCGGCGTCACCACCGTGATTGATGCTGGCAGCACCGGCGCCGACGATGTGGACGACTTCTACCAGTTAACCCGCAAAGCGGTGACGGAAGTCTATACCCTGCTCAATATTTCCCGCGTCGGGCTGATTGCCCAGAACGAACTGGCCAATTTGGCCAATATCGACGCCGAGGCGGTGAAGCAGGCGGTGCAGCGCCATCCCGACTTTATCGTCGGCCTGAAGGCGCGCATGAGCAGCAGCGTGGTGGGGGAAAACGGCATTACGCCGCTGGCGCGCGCCAAGACTATGCAGCAGGAAAACGGCGATCTGCCGCTGATGGTACACATCGGCAATAATCCGCCGAACCTCGATGAAATTGCCGAGCTGTTGAGTCGCGGCGACATCATTACCCACTGCTATAACGGCAAGCCGAACCGCATTCTGAATCCTGCCGGCGAACTGCGCAGTTCGATTACCCGCGCCCTGCACCGCGGCGTGCGCCTTGACGTCGGCCACGGTACCGCCAGCTTCAGCTTTGAAGTGGCGCGCCGGGCGATTGCGCTGGGCATTCTGCCGCACACCATCAGCTCGGATATTTACTGCCGCAACCGCATCGACGGCCCGGTACGTTCGCTGGCGCTGGTGATGTCGAAATTCCTCGCTATCGGCATGACCCTGCCGCAGGTGATTGACTGCGTGACCGTCAGCGCCGCCGAGGGGCTGCGCCTGTCGCGTAAAGGGCGGCTGGAAGTGGGTTTCGACGCCGATCTAACGCTATTTCGCCTGGAGCGCCAGCCTACGCTGCTGGTGGATGCCGAAAAAGAGAGCCTCCAGGCAGACAACATTCTGGTGCCGCTGGCCGCGATCCGCGCGGGCAAAGGCTATCTGACCGAACAAGGGAGCGCGGAACATGCCTTCGATTTTTGAAAAATACCATTTAAAACAAGTAATTAACACTTCCGGCCGGATGACAGCGCTGGGCGTCTCCACCCCGCGCCCGGAAGTGGTGGAAGCCGCGATGGCCGGTATGAACCAGTACTTTGAAATGAAAGACCTGGTGAATAAGACCGGCGAGTACATCGCCAGGCTGCTGGACGTGGAAGGGGCGACCGTGGTCTCCTGCGCGTCGGCAGGGATTGCCCAGTCGGTGGCGGCGGTGCTGGTGAAAGACAGCGACTGGCTGCTGGAGAACCTGCACGTTACGCCGATAGAGAATAACGAAATCGTCCTGCCGAAGGGCCACAACGTCAACTTCGGCGCGCCGGTCGGCACCATGGTGGCGCTGGGCGGCGGTAAGCTGGTGGAAGCGGGCTACGCCAACGAATGCTCTGCCGAACAGCTGGCGGCGGCGATCACCCCGCGCACCGCGGCGATCCTCTACATCAAATCCCACCACTGCGTGCAGAAAAGCATGCTCAACGTCGCGCAGGCCGCGGAAGTAGCGCGTCAGCATCATTTACCGCTGATCGTCGACGCGGCGGCGGAGGAAGATCTGCAGTGCTACTACCGCATGGGCGCCGACCTGGTTATCTACAGCGGCGCGAAAGCGATTGAAGGGCCGACCAGCGGGCTGGTGATCGGCAAAACGCAGTACGTTGAGTGGGTTAAACGCCAGTCGATGGGCATTGGCCGGGCGATGAAAGTGGGGAAAGAGGGGATCCTCGGCCTGACCTGCGCCATTGAACACTACCTGACGGCGAGCAAAGAGAGCGGTGAGGAGATGGTGACGAAGATGACGCCGTTTATCGAACAGCTCAACACCCTCAACGGCGTCACTGCCCGTGTGGTATGGGACAGCGCCGGCCGCGATATCGCCCGCGCCGAAATCAAATTCGACGAAGCGGTGACCGGCGTGAAGACCGGCGATCTGGTTAACGCGCTGAAGCAAGGCGAATACGCCATCTACTTCCGCGGCTATAAAGCGAATGAAGGCATTATCGAAGCCGATGTCCGCAGCGTTAACGCACAGCAGCTGGCGGTGGTCGCCCGTCGCATCGCGGAAGTTCTGCACAAGGAGAAACAAGCATGAAACTGACCCCAAACTTTTACCGTGACCGCGTGTGCCTGAACGTCCTGGCGGGCAGCAAAGACAACGCTCGGGAAATCTACGACGCGGCGGAAGGTCATGTCCTGGTCGGCGTGCTCTCCAAAAATTACCCGGACGTCGCCAGCGCGGTGGCCGATATGCGCGACTACGCGAAGCTGATTGATAACGCCCTCTCCGTCGGGCTGGGCGCGGGGGATCCGAATCAGTCGGCGATGGTGAGCGAGATTTCTCGCCAGGTGCAGCCGCAGCACGTCAACCAGGTCTTCACCGGCGTGGCCACCAGCCGCGCGCTGCTCGGGCAGAACGAAACGGTGGTCAACGGCCTGGTCTCGCCCACCGGCACCCCGGGTATGGTGAAGATCTCCACCGGCCCGCTGAGCAGCGGAGCGGCGGATGGGATTGTGCCGCTGGAAACCGCCATCGCGCTGTTAAAAGATATGGGCGGCAGCTCCATCAAATACTTCCCGATGGGCGGCCTGAAGCACCGCGACGAGTTCGAGGCGGTGGCCAAAGCCTGCGCCGCGCACGATTTCTGGCTGGAGCCGACCGGCGGTATCGATCTGGAAAACTACAGCGCGATCCTGAAGATCGCCCTCGATGCCGGGGTGAGCAAAATCATCCCGCATATCTACAGCTCGATTATCGATAAGGCCAGCGGCAACACCCGCCCGGCCGATGTTCGCCAGCTGCTGGAGATGACCAAACAGTTAGTGAAGTAGTGCCCTTGCCCCTCACCCTCAAAGGGTGAGGGGCAGCTTATCCCACTGAACCATCAAGGAGTTGCTATGCCTGTCGCTCGTCATCTGCTTGTCGCTTCACTGTCCCTGTTTGCCGCCGCCGCCGCCGCGCAAACTCACTATGCCTGGGTAGGCACCTATAATCCCAATGGCGAAGGTCTGTACCGCTTTACCGTTGATAGCCACACCGGCGCGCTACGTGACAGGACGCTGGTGAGCTCGTTGCCGAACGCCGCGCAGCTGACCGTCTCGCGCGATGGCAAAACGCTGTATGCCGCCAGCGAGGTGGAGAAAGGCGTGGTGCAGGCGTGGCGCATTGAGAAGAACGGTGAGCTGACCGCACTCAATCAGGTCGCCTCCGGCGGCGCCGGGCCGGTTTATCTCTCCCTGACGCCAAACGGTAAACAGCTGCTGGTAGCCAACTACGTCAGCGGCAGCATCGCCGTGCTACCGGTCAAAGAAGATGGTAGCCTGGGTGAGGCGGTGGACAGGCATCAGGATGAAGGCCCGGCAGGGGCCGAACGCCCGGCGGCGGCCGTCGAGGGCAGCTTCGCCATCAGCGATCACAATGGCCCGCACGCCCATATGATCGCCGCCGATCCCAGCGGAAAATACGTTTACTCTACCGATCTGGGGCTGGATCGGATCTATCAGTACCGGCTGGATAGCGCCAGCGGCAAGCTGACGCCGAACGAACCGCCATTTATCGCCGCTTCGTCGCCGGGCGCCGGCCCGCGCCACTTCGTCTTTACGCCAAAGGGCGACGGCCTGTGGCTGATTAACGAAGAAGCGTCGACGCTGACCTTCTATCATCTGGATCAGCAAAGCGGTCTGCTGCGCGAAGGCAAAACCGTCTCCGCGCTGCCGAAAGAGTATAAGGGCACCAGCTTTGCCGCCGGTCTGGCGCTGAGCAACGACGGCAAACAGCTGTACGTCGCCAACCGTCTGCATAACAGCATCGCCCACTTTACGGTGCAGGCCGATGGCCGCCTGAGCCACCAGGAGGATATCTGGACGCGCGGAGATTACCCCCGCACGCTGACCCTGGATACTCAGGGGCAGTGGCTGTACGTCATGAACCAGCGTAGCGATAATATTACCCGCTTCAGCGTGGCGCCGAAGGATGGCAAATTGACCTTTGTCTCAGACTACACGCCGGTCGGCAGCCCATCGCAGATGGTGATATCCGCCCAACCCTGAGCCGTAACCACAAGGAACTGACATGCGATTTCCCAACCAACGCTTAGCGCAACTCTTCACCCTGCTGCGGAATGAAACGCTGCCGCAGGATGAGCTGGCGCAACGCCTGTCGGTTTCCACCCGTACCGTGCGCGCCGATATTACCGCCCTGAATGCGCTACTGGCGCAGTATGGCGCGCAGTTTATCCTTAACCGCGGCAGCGGTTATCAGCTGAAAATTGATAACCCGGCGAGCTTTCAGACACTGGAGGAGACGTCGCCGAAGGCGCAGCATGTCCCGCGTACCGCCCAGGATCGCATCACGTTTCTGCTGGTGCGTTTTCTGACATCGGCGTTCTCCATCAAGCTGGAAGACCTGGCGGATGAGTGGTTCGTCAGCCGCGCCACGCTGCAGAACGATATGGTCGAGGTGCGCGAGCGCTTCCAGCGCTATCAGCTCACCCTTGAAACCCGCCCGCGCCACGGTATGAAGCTGTTTGGCAGCGAGGTATCGGTTCGCGCCTGCCTCACCGACCTGCTGTGGGAGCTGGCCCAGCAGGGCGGTATCGCGCCGCCGATCGGCGCCGAGGCCTTTGCCGCGGAGGTGCCAGCGCTGCTGGAGCCCGTGCTGCAGGAGACGCTCAACCGGCACCATATTCGCCTCACCGACGTCGGCGAGCGCTTTATCTGCCTGTACGGGGCGGTGGTGGTGCGCCGCGTCAGCGAAGGCTACCCGCTGGCGGATTTCAGTGCTGAAGATGTGGCGCAGAACGTCCGTGATGCCGCGCGCGATCTGGCGGGCGAACTGCAGCGGCTGGCCGGTAAACCTTTATCACCCGCGGAAGAAGAGTGGCTGTGCGTGCATATCGCCGCCCGTCAGGTACAGGACGTGGACCCGGAAACCATCAGCGCCGACGATGACGAAGCGCTGGTCAACTACATCCTGCGCTACATCAACAGCCAGTATAACTACAATCTGCTGGACGATGCCCAGCTGCACGCCGATCTGCTGACCCACATAAAGACCATGATCACCCGCGTACGCTACCAGATCATGATCCCTAATCCGCTGCTGGATAACATCAAACAGCACTACCCGATGGCCTGGGATATGACCCTCGCCGCGGTCTCCAGCTGGGGCAAATACACGCCTTATACGATTAGCGAAAACGAAATCGGTTTTCTGGTGCTGCATATCGGCGTCGGGCTGGAGCGCCACTACAACATCGGCTACCAGCGTCAGCCGCAGGTGCTGCTGGTGTGTGATACCAGCAATGCGATGGTGCGGATGATTGAGGCGATCCTGCAGCGCAAATATCCGCAGCTGGAGATCGCCGCCACTATTTCCCAGCGCGAGTACGAACAGCGGGACGCGATCGAGGCGGATTTTGTTATCTCCACGGTGCGGATCAGCGAAAAAGACAAGCCGGTAGTGACCATCGCGCCGTTCCCCACTGACTATCAACTGGATCAGATCGGCAAGCTGGTGCTGGTGGACCGCACCCGTCCGTGGATGCTGAATAAGTACTTCGATGCCGCCCATTTCCGGGTGATCGACACGCCGATGGATCAGCAAACGCTGTTCGCCGAACTGTGTCAGCAGCTGCTGGAGGAAGGCTTCGTCGATGCGGAGTTTCATGCTTCGGTGGTGGAGCGTGAAGCGATCGTCAGCACCATGCTCGGCGACGGTATTGCGCTGCCGCACTCCCTGGGTCTGCTGGCGAAAAAGACGGTGGTCTATACCGTTATTGCCCCGCAGGGCATCGCCTGGGGTGACGAAACCGCCCATATCATCTTCCTGCTCGCTATCAGCAAGCGCGAGTATGAAGAGGCGATGGCGATCTACGATATTTTCGTGACTTTCCTGCGCGAGCGCGCCATGAGCCGCCTCGCCACGACCCGCAGCTTCGATGAGTTTAAAATGGTGGCGATGGAATGCGTCAGCCGGTTTTGAGAGGCGTTTTCCAGATTCGAGTGTAATTCAAATGTAATGCTATAATGCATTACAAAATATCCCTTTCTGGAGGCATAATGGCCACGCTCAACGTTCGACTGGATGATAAACTCAAAAAAGAGGCTTATGCCGTGCTGGAGAAACTCGATATGACGCCAACGGAGGCGGTACGCCTGCTGTTTCAATACATTGCGGAAAATGGCCGCATGCCGGTGAAAAGTATGACTATCAGCGATAGCGAAGCGGCATTATTACGCACCGTCCGCGAGCGGCTGGAAAACCCGCAGCCGGAGGTGAAGGTGAGTCTGGATGACCTATGAACTGGCGTTTGATCCGCGTGCCTGGCGCGAATGGCAGAAGCCTGGCGAGACGATCAAAAAACAGTTCAAAAATAAGCTCCAGCAGGTTGTGCAGAATCCGCGAACTGAGTCGGCCAGGCTGAGCGATTTGCCGGATTGCTACAAAATCAAGCTTAAGGCGTCAGGTTATCGGCTGGTGTATCAAGTACGAGATAGGGTGGTGGTGGTTTACGTTATTGCCATTGGCAAAAGAGAGAAAGCGGCCGTTTATCATCAGGCGAATAAACGGCTCTAAACGCTATCGCAAATGATGCACGACCTGGTTGCTGCTGCCGCGCCAGATCAGCGCCGGGTCTTTTAAATCCTGCACAAACTTACCGTCGACCAGCACGTTGATCAGGTTCACCACCTGCATCTGCGCCTCATTCAGCTCATCCAGCTTATAGCCGGTCCAGACCCAGATATCTTTACCGGGGCATTCGGCGCGCACGCGCTGAACCAGCTTTAAGATCTCCGCGATGTTTTGCGGATGCAGCGGATCGCCGCCGGAGAGTGAAATCCCCTGGCGCTTGATGCGGGTATCGTTGAGGTCGGCAATGATGCGGTCGGCCATCTCGGTCGTGAAGGGCATGCCGGAATTCACCCTCCAGGTGCTTTTGTTGTAGCAGCCTGGGCACTCGTGGACGCAGCCGGAGACAAACAGGGTGCAGCGGGTGCCGGGGCCGTTGACAATATCTACCGGGTAGTACTGATGGTAATTCATTGTTTCCTCTTCTCATTTGCCGCTGCAGCGGCGTTGGCTGCGCTCGCTCGCCCGGGTCACTTACTCCAGTAAGCTCCCCGGGACTTACTCGTTTGCCGCCTTGCTACAACGCCAACTGATTTGAGGAAACCCACCTGGCTGTCTGGGATCCCTTCGTTTGCCGCCTTGCTCTGACGTTATTTGCTTTGCGAAAACGGAGGAGTGCGGCCATTTCCCGGCGTCGCTGCGCTCGGCCGGGCTACGACTCACCAGGCAGTGGTAGCCCGGATAAGGCGCTGCGCGCCGCTATCCGGGAAAAGCGCATTGTTCTTTAACCGATCTGCCCATTGCCCAGGTGCTTCACGCGGCGCTTCACTTCTTCCTGCTTGCCGGCGTTGAACGGACGCGCGTCCGGGCTACCGAGGTAGCCGCACACCCGGCGGGTAACGGAAACGCGGGAGGCGTCGTGGTTACCGCATTTCGGGCAGGTAAAACCCTTGCTGGTGCACTCGAACTCGCCGGTGAAACCACACTCGTAGCATTCATCGATCGGCGTATTGGTTCCGTAATACGGCACATGCTGATAGCTGTAATCCCACACGTCCTCCAGCGCCTTCAGGTTGTGCTGGATGTTCGGGTATTCGCCGTAGCAAATGAAGCCCCCGTTGGCCAGCGGCGGATACGGCGCTTCAAAATCGATCTTGTCGTACGGGTTGACCTTCTTCTCCACGTCGAGGTGGAAGCTGTTGGTGTAGTAACCTTTGTCGGTCACCCCTTCCACCACGCCAAACTCGGCGGTATCGAGACGGCAGAAGCGATCGCACAGGTTTTCGCTCGGCGTGCTGTACAAGCTAAAGCCGTAGCCGGTCTCTTCCTTCCACAAATCGACGGCGTCGCGCAGGCGCTGGACGATGGCCACACCCTTCTCGCGCAGCGCCTCGCTGTCGTACATGTGCTGATTGCCGTACAGTGCATTGATGGTTTCATGGATACCGATATAGCCCAGCGAAATCGACGCCCGGCCGTTTTTGAAAATCTCGGAGACGTCGTCGTCGGCTTTCAGTCGCACGCCGCAGGCCCCTTCCATATAGAGGATCGGCGCCACGCGCGCTTTTACCCCTTCCAGGCGGGCAATACGGGTCATCAGCGCTTTGCGCGCCAGCTGCAGGCGCTCGTCCAGCAGCGCCCAGAAGGCGGCTTCGTCGCCTTTCGCTTCCAGGGCGATGCGCGGCAGGTTGAGGCTGATAACGCCGAGGTTATTGCGCCCATCGTGCACCTGCTCGCCGTTCTCGTTTTCCCACACCCCGAGGAAGCTGCGGCAGCCCATCGGCGTTTTAAACGACCCGGTAACCTTCACCACCTGGTCGTAGTTGAGGATATCCGGGTACATGCGCTTGCTGGCGCACTCCAGCGCCAGCTGTTTGATGTCGTAGTTCGGATCGCCGAACTTATGGTTCAGGCCGTCACGGATCGCGAACACCAGTTTCGGGAACACCGCGGTCTTACGGTTTTTACCGAGGCCGGCAATGCGGTTACGCAGAATCGACTGCTGGATCAGCCGCGATTCCCAGCTGGTGCCGAGGCCGAACCCGAAGGTGACGAACGGCGTCTGGCCGTTGGCGGTATGCAGCGTGTTAACCTCATACTCCAGCGACTGGAAGGCGTCGTAGCACTCTTTTTCGGTACGGGCGCGGGCATAGCCTTCGGCATCCGGGATCTGCCACTCTTCGGCGATTTTGCGATGCTTGTTAAAGCTTTCGCTGACGAACGGCGCCAGCACTTCATCGATGCGGTTAATGGTGGTGCCGCCGTAAATATGGCTGGCGACCTGGGCGATGATCTGCGCTGTCACCGCGGTGGCGGTAGAGATAGACTTCGGCGGCTCGATCTCCGCGTTGCCCATCTTAAAGCCCTGGGTCAGCATGCCTTTCAGGTCGATCAGCATGCAGTTAAACATGGGGAAGAAGGGCGAGTAATCGAGGTCATGATAGTGGATCATGCCGCGTTCGTGGGCCATCACCACATCGTGAGGCAGCAGGTGCTGCCGGGCGTAGTGCTTGGCGACGATACCGGCCAGCAGGTCGCGCTGGGTCGGGATGACTTTACTGTCCTTGTTGGCGTTTTCGTTGAGCAGCGCGGAGTTGGTCTGCTCGACGAGGCCGCGGATCTCCTGATTGAGGCGGCCGCGCTTCTCACGCTGGCTATCGCGGTCATGGCGATACTCAATATAGGCGCGCGCCAGCTGCTTATAGGGGCCGGACATCAGCTGGTTTTCCACCGCGGTCTGGATCTCATTGATGTCGACCTGGGCGCGGCCCTGCATTTGTTGGCTAACGACTTCTGCGACGGTGGCGCAATAGTCTGCGTCATCGACTCCCGCTGCTTTAGCTGCACGCAGAATTGCTTCCTGAATGCGCTCTGACTTGAACGGCACTTTACAGCCATCACGTTTCATCACATGCGGTGTCATGATCACTCCATATATAGAACAGGTTATCCACAGAGGCGGAGGTTATCCCGAAGGCGCTGCGCGCTACGGCTCGTGCTGTTTGCCTTCAGATCCGGCCCGTTTTATCCACATCTCATCACCGCCAGACATCGACAAGATATGGTGACATAATAGACGATTAATACAACATGTAGGGCCGGGACGCATTTTAAGTTCTATATGTAGTGATTTGCATCAAAGATGTTTGCGATTTTATTGACCCAGAACAAGGTAAAAAGGTGAGAGTACGGATGATGGGCGCTGGCGATAAATGTAAATTTATCTGGCTGGAAAATAAGCAAAAATGCCTGGCGTTCGCCACCGGCGCCAGGCATGACATTCTCATCTCGGGAGGGCAGGGGATACCTTACGCCTGCAGCCACCATACCGCTTCGAACGGCCGCAGCGTTAGCCCGGTCGGGCGGGGCGTGGTCTCGGCATAGTTGCTGATGATCATCTTCCAGTCGCCTGGGGCCTCCTCTGGCTGCCAGGTCTGCAGGTCGCGGCTCAGGTTGGCGGCGACCACCAGCGTTTGTCCCTGCCACTGACGGCGATAGCACCACAGCGACGGATGGTCAGGCAGGAGATCCTGATAATCACCCCAGGTCAGCAGCGGCAGGGTTTTACGCAGCGTAATCAGCTGCTGATAGGCATAAAACACCGAATCGGGGTCCGCCAGCGCCGCCTCGACGTTGATCTCCCGGTAGTTATCGCCAAGGCCGATCCACGGCTCACCGTCGCTAAAGCCACCGTTCTCGCCACTATGCCACGGCATCGGCGTGCGGCTGTTGTCGCGCGATTTGCTGGCAAGGATTGCCAGCAGTTCGTCCGGGCTTTGCCCCTGCGCCGCACGTTCGATAAACATATTGTGGCTCTCGACGTCGCGATAATCGCTGATGCTGTTGAAGTGCGGATTGGTCATACCGATCTCTTCGCCCTGATAAATATAGGGCGTGCCCTGCATGCCGTGCAGCACCATCGCCAGCATCTTCGCCGCCGGCACCCGGTACGCGCCTTCGTCGCCAAAGCGCGAGACGATGCGCGGCTGATCGTGGTTACACCAGAACAGCGCGTTCCATGCCCGGTTGTGCATCCCCTGCTGCCAGTGGCGGAACAGCGCCTTCAGCGCCACATAGTCCGGGCGGGCGAGGGTCCACTTCTCCCCTCCGGGATAATCGACTTTTAAATGGTGGAAGTTAAAGGTCATCGACAGCTCGCGGCCGTCCAGCGCGGCGTACTGCTGGCAGTGTTCCAGCGAGGTGGAAGACATCTCGCCGACGGTCATCAGGTTACGCGGGGTGAAGACATCGCGGCTCATCTCCTGCAGGAACTCATGCACCCGCGGGCCGTCGGTATAGAAGCGGCGGCCATCCCCGTCCAGATCGCAGGGAAAGGTCTGGTCTTTTGAGATCAGGTTGACCACGTCGAGGCGCAGACCGTCGACGCCGCGGTCAGCCCAGAATTCGCAGACCTTTTTCAGCTCGGCGCGCACCGCCGGATTCTCCCAGTTGAGATCCGCCTGCTCAATGGCGAACAGGTGCAGATAATACTGCCCGCTGTCGGCGTGCCACTGCCAGGCGTTACCGCCAAATTTAGAGCGCCAGTTGTTCGGCAGGGCGTCCGGTTCGCCATCGCGCCAGATATAGAACTGGCGGTAGGGACTCTCCTTATTCAGCGACTGACGGAACCATTCGTGTTCGGTCGAGGTATGGTTCAGCACCATATCCAGCACGATGCGGATCCCGCGTGCCTTCGCCTCCGCCACCAGGGCGTCAAAGTCGGCCATCGTGCCGTAGGAGGGATCGATGGCGGTGTAGTTCGCCACGTCGTAGCCGTTATCCACCTGCGGAGAGACGTAGAACGGCGTCAGCCAGATGGCGTCTACCCCAAGCTTTTGCAGATAGTCGAGGCGGGAGGTGACGCCGCGCAGGTCGCCGGTACCGCTGCCGGTGGTATCCTGAAAACTCTTCGGATAGATTTGATAAATAACGCCGTTTTGCCACCAGTGGGGGAGTTGATTCATAGTACTTTCCTGCTGCAACGAGGGGCGCCAAAGGCGCCCCGAAAGAAGAAGTTAGACAATCTGCAAGGTGCCCTGACGGTACTTGCGCTGATACACCACGGTGGTGAGGATAATCGGCACCACCACCGCGATGGCCATCGCCATGGCGTACACCTGCCAGTAGGTTGGCTGGATGGAGAGGATCCCCGGCAGGCCGCCGACGCCGATGCCGTTCGCCAGCACGCCGTTCAGGCCGCACAGCAGGCCGGCGAGGCCGGAGCCGATCATCGCGCACAGCATCGGGAAGCGGTACTTCAGGTTGATACCGTACATTGCCGGCTCGGTGACCCCGAGATAGGCGGAGATCGCCGCCGGCACCGATATTTCACGTTCATTCTGCTTGCGGCTGGCGATGATGATGCCGACCACCGCCGACGCCTGGGCAATGTTGGACAGCGCAATCAGCGGCCACACCGGGGTACCGCCCATGCTCTGGATCATCTGCATATCGATGGCGAGGGTGGTCTGGTGGACGCCGGTTATCACCAGCGGCGCGTAGAGGAAGCCAAACAGCGCGGCGCCGATCGGCGCGAAGCTGCCGGTTAACAGATGGCGCACCGCGAAGGCCACGCCGTCGCCGATCAGGCGGCCGAACGGACCGATAATGGCGTGCGCGAGGAATACCGCCAGGATCAGCGAGCAGACCGGGACAATGACCAGGTAGAGGTAGTCCGGCACAATGCGCTTGAGGCGCGTCTCGATAAAGCCTAAGGCCAGGCCTGCCAGCAGGGCCGGGATCACCTGCGCCTGGTAGCCGACTTTAGCAATGGTAAACAGGCCGAAGTTCCACACCTCCGGCACCTGCTGGCCGAGGAGATAGGCATTCATCAACTGCGGGGACACCAGGGTAACGCCAAGGACGATCCCGAGGATCGGCGTACCGCCCATCTTCTTCACCGCCGACCAGCAGATCCCCACCGGCAGATAGAAGAAGATCGCCTCGCCAATCAGCCACAGGAAGTCATAGATGGTTTTCAGCGACGGGTGCATCTGGGCCAGCGTCTGGCCGTTGCTCATAGGTAAGTCGCCGATGACGTTGCGGAAACCGAGGATCAGACCGCCGCTGATCAGCGCCGGCAGCAGTGGGAAGAAGATCTCGGCGAAGTGCGAGATCAGCTGTTCATGCCACTTCATATTTTGCCGCGCGGCCTGTTTGACCTGCTCTTTATCGGCGGAAGTCTGGCCAGTGGTCGCCAGCAGGGCTTTGTAGTAATCGCCCACCTCGGTGCCGATGACCACCTGGAACTGGCCGGCGTTAGTGAAGCATCCCTTCACCATGCGCAGCTGCTCAATCTCTTTTGGTCTGGCGATGGCCGGGTCGTTCAGCACAAAGCGCAAACGGGTAATACAGTGGCTGACGGTGGCGATATTGCCGCGCCCGCCCACCAGTTCGATCAGTTTATCGATGTCCTGCTGGTTTACTTTGCTCATGATGAAGCCTCAAAAACAGAGGGGAGAGATGCCGTTTTTACCTTGAGGGCATCCTAACCGTTCCGCTTAATTTGCAAAATGGGAACGTTCCCGAAACCCAGCGACGATCACATAAATCGCCAGAGCGAGATTAATTGAGGGCGGCGGGAATCACGATCTGGCGGGGATCGACGCTGCCGGCGATCTGCTCGATCAACTGCCGGGCGGCCCGGCGTCCGGACTCGGCATAGCCCGGATCGACGGTCAATATTTCCGGGTGGAGAAACTTCATCAGCGGCGTGCTGCCGACGCTGGCGAGCTGCAGCGCATCGCGGCCCTGCTGCTGGAGGTACTTACTGGCGCCGAGGGCGAGGGTATCGGTGGCGCAGACCAGGGCGCTGGTCTCGGCCGTCAACACGCTGGCGACGGTGTCATACCCCTGCTTCATGCCCAGCCCCGGCAGGGCGGCGGTGGGCGTCAGACGATGCTTTTTACAGAAGGCGAGGTAGGCGAGATGTCGGCGTTCGCCGGTGGTGACGTCGCTGTGCGGTACGCCAAGGAAGCTGATGTGGCGATGTCCGCGATCGTAGAGCCGCTGCATCAGCAGCGTGATGGCCCCCTCGTCGTCATAGCACACCGAGGCGAAGCCGGGGGCGTCGCGGGCCATCAGCACCAGGGTGTCGCGCCAGGGGGCGAGCATCGCCTCGTCGATGCCGGTAAAACCGAACAGTACCACGCCGTCAATATTACGCCGGGCGAGCATGCCGAGATGCTCCTCCACCAGCCCCGGGGAGAACTGACTCTCCATCATAATCGGGTCGTAACCCTGCTCATAAAAGGCGGGCAGCATGGTCTGCACGGCGAGGTTTTCCGACAGCGAATCGAGACGGGTGACGATAATCGCCACCACTTTATCGCTCTGGCCGCGCATGGCGCGGGCGGAGCGGGAGGGCGAGAAACCGTGCTGCTGCATCACCGCTTCGACGCGCTCGCGGGTCCGTTCGCTGACCCCGCTCTCGTTGTTGAGGACGCGGGATACCGTTGATTTCCCTACGCCGCTTAAGCGCGCGATATCTTTGATGGTCAGCCGGTTCTGCATGCGGAATTCTCGTCAGGGGGTAGAAGTGAGCATAATGCTACTCAACCAAACCGCAATGAGCAAAGTCTGGTTTACGTTCGGTTTAGTTGCGCGGGTTTATCATCGCCATTATTGCCACACAATCCTTAATGAGGGCGCTATAATCCGCGCCGTTTATATTCACTTACCGGAGATAGTTATGGACCCCGATCCCACTCCTCATCCTCGATGGAGCAACCTTTCTTTCCGGTAAGCCTGTTTAACACTGCTTTACCGGAAAGCGTAAAGCAGTGACGTCCTTGATGTCCCTGCCATAAAAATAACATGCCTGACAGGTAGGTTTTGCTACGCCCGTCGGCAACGCTGCGTTCGCTTACGCGAGCGCGGAGGGACTGTTTATGCTGAAAAATTATACCCGGCAGCTGTTCGCACAGCTTAGCCGCCATCTGCCACGCCGTTTAGTCCAGCGCGATCCGCTGCCGGACGCCCGTCATCTGGCGAGCGGCCCCATTCCTGAGTCGCTGGGCAAACAGTGTCTGGACGTGGCGGCGATGGACGACCAGGAGATCTGGCGCGCCTTTGACAGCCACCCAGAAGGGCTCAATGAAGGCGAAGTGGCGGCGAAAATCCTCAAACACGGTGACAACCAGATCCCGGCGCAGAAGCCCTCTCCGTGGTGGGTGCATCTGTGGACCTGCTACCGCAACCCGTTCAATCTGCTGTTGACGGTGCTCGGCATCGTCTCCTATTCCACCGAGGATCTGTTCGCCGCCGGGGTTATCGCCCTGATGGTGGGGATCTCGACGCTGCTCAACTTCATCCAGGAGGCGCGCTCGACCAAAGCGGCGGATGCGCTGAAGGCGATGGTGAGCAATACCGCCACCGTGCTGCGGGTGGTCAACGAGCAGGGGGAGAGCCGCTGGCTGGAACTGCCTATCGACCAGCTGGTGCCGGGCGACATCATCAGGCTGTCGGCGGGAGACATGATCCCGGCCGACCTGCGTATCCTGCAGGCGCGGGATCTGTTCGTCGCCCAGGCCTCGCTGACCGGCGAATCGCTGCCGGTGGAGAAAGTGGCCCGCAGCCGCGATCCGCTGCAGCAGAACCCGCTGGAGTGCGACACCCTGTGCTTTATGGGCACCAACGTGGTGAGCGGCTCGGCGCAGGCCATCGTTTTCGCCACCGGCGGCCACACCTGGTTTGGTCAACTGGCCGGCCGCGTCAGTGAACAGGAGAGCGAGCCGAACGCCTTTCAGAAAGGCATCAGCCGGGTCAGCATGCTGCTGATCCGCTTTATGCTGGTGATGGCCCCGGTGGTGCTGCTGATCAATGGCTACACCAAAGGCGACTGGTGGGAGGCGGCGCTGTTCGCGCTGTCGGTGGCGGTTGGCCTGACGCCGGAGATGCTGCCGATGATCGTCACCTCGACGCTGGCGCGCGGGGCGGTGAAGCTGTCGAAGCAAAAGGTTATCGTGAAGCACCTCGACGCCATTCAGAATTTTGGCGCGATGGACATCCTCTGCACCGATAAAACCGGCACCCTGACCCAGGATAAAATCGTGCTGGAGAACCATACCGACGTCTCCGGCAAGGTCAGCGAGCGGGTACTGCATGCCGCCTGGCTCAACAGCCACTACCAGACCGGCCTGAAAAACCTGCTCGACACCGCGGTGCTGGAGGGCGTTGAGCTGGAGGCCGCCCGCGGGCTGGCGGCGCGCTGGCAGAAGGTAGATGAGATCCCCTTCGACTTCGAACGCCGCCGCATGTCGGTGGTGGTGAAAGAGCAGGACGACGCGCATCAGCTGATCTGCAAAGGGGCGCTGCAGGAGATCCTCAACGTCTCAACCCAGGTGCGCTACAACGGCGATATCGTGCCGCTGGACGACACTATGCTGCGCCGCATTCGCCGGGTGACCGACACCCTCAACCGGCAGGGGCTGCGGGTGGTGGCGGTGGCGACCAAATATCTGCCGGCCCGCGAAGGCGACTACCAGCGCGCCGATGAGTCGGACCTGATCCTGGAAGGCTACATCGCTTTCCTCGATCCGCCGAAAGAGACCACCGCTCCGGCGCTGAAAGCGTTAAAAGCCAGCGGCATCACGGTGAAGATCCTCACCGGCGACAGCGAGCTGGTGGCGGCCAAGGTGTGCCATGAAGTGGGGCTGGATGCCGGCGAAGTGGTGATTGGCAGCCAGATTGAAGCGATGAGCGACGACGAGCTGGCGGCGCTGGCGAAACGCACCACGCTCTTCGCCCGCCTGGCGCCGCTGCATAAGGAGCGTATCGTGACGCTGCTGAAACGCGAAGGCCACGTGGTGGGCTTTATGGGCGACGGCATCAACGACGCCCCGGCGCTGCGCGCGGCGGACATCGGCATCTCGGTCGACGGCGCGGTGGATATTGCCCGCGAGGCGGCGGATATCATTCTGCTGGAGAAGAGCCTGATGGTACTGGAGGAGGGGGTGATCGAAGGCCGCCGCACCTTCGCCAACATGCTTAAGTACATCAAAATGACCGCCAGCTCCAACTTCGGCAACGTCTTCAGCGTGCTGGTGGCCAGCGCCTTCCTGCCGTTTCTGCCGATGCTGCCGCTGCACCTGTTGATTCAAAACCTGCTGTACGATGTCTCCCAGGTGGCGATCCCGTTCGATAACGTCGATGATGAACAGATCCGCAAACCGCAGCGCTGGAACCCGGCCGATCTCGGGCGCTTTATGGTCTTCTTCGGCCCGATCAGCTCGATTTTCGATATCCTCACCTTCGGCCTGATGTGGTGGGTGTTCCACGCCAATACCGTGGAGATGCAGACCCTGTTCCAGTCCGGCTGGTTTATCGAGGGGCTGCTGTCGCAAACGCTGATTGTGCACATGATCCGCACCCGGCGCATTCCGTTCGTCCAGAGCCGCGCCGCCTGGCCGCTGTTCGCCATGACCCTGGTGGTGATGGCGGTGGGGATCGCGCTGCCGTTCTCGCCGCTGGCGGGCTATCTGCAGCTGCAGGCTCTGCCGCTGAGCTACTTCCCGTGGCTGGTGGCGATCCTGGCGGGCTATATGGTGCTGACCCAAACCGTCAAAGGCTTCTACAGCCGCCGCTACGGCTGGCAATGAGGGGAAGGTTTACGGATGACCCACGTAAAAAAGGCAGCCTGCGGGCTGCCTTTTTTCATGCCGAGGTTAGCGATCAGCGACGCACGGCGATGGCTTCGATCTCGATCTTCACATCTTTCGGCAGACGCGCCACTTCAACGCAGGAGCGCGCCGGGAAGGTGGCGTTGTGCTCGGTGAAGAATGCTTCGTAAGTGGCGTTAACGGTAGCGAAATCGTTGAGGTCTTTGACGAAAACGGTGGTCTTGACGATATCGCCGACGGTGAGGCCAGCGGCTTCAACGATCGCTTTCACGTTGTTCAGCGACTGGCGCGCCTGTGCGGACACGTCTTCCGGAACGCTGCCGGTTTTCGGGTCGACCGGGATTTGGCCAGAGGTGATGATCATGCTGCCGAGGTCAACGCCCTGAACGTATGGGCCAATCGCTGCTGGTGCATTTTCCGTCGCAATAGTTTTGCTCATGTTATCTCCAGATGAACTGAGTAATGTTACGCAAAATCATTCAGGTTGCCGCCAGGCGATAAGCGCTGTATCGCCGGCGCAGACGCCGCCTGAAGGACGAAGCGTAGGGTGGTAGCCATTATAGGGAGGCCTACCACCAATACCAACCGCATTTAGTTGGCCAGCACCACATAATGAGAAAACTCTTTTTCGCAGTATTTACATTTGAGTGCGATGTCATCAGCGCGCTTTTTCACTGCAAAACTGGAAGAAACCGGTTCGGCGTGGCTGATACAGTTGCTGTTCGGGCAGACCAGCACGCTGTCGATACGATCCGGCAGGCTCGGGCGGGATTTGCCCACCACTTCGTAATCATCAATGCGGTTTACCGTCGCCTGCGGGGCGTATAACGACAGCTGGTTAACCTGCTCGTCGGTCAGGAAGGTGTTCTCGATTTTAATCAAGTCTTTGCGGCCCATCTCGCCGGAGGGCAGGTTCAGGCCGATGGTGATGCGCTGGTCGGTTTCGGTCAGTTTGAACAGGGTGAGCAGCTTAAAGCCGACCTGCGCCGGGATGTGGTCGATCACGGTGCCGCGTTTGATCGCTTCTACCTGCAGTTTATTGTCGTGTGTCATCTCTCATTTCCCCCTTACAGAGCCAGCTCGCTATTCAGTACCAGTGCCAGTAACGCCTGGCGGGCGAAGATGCCGTTACCGGCCTGCTGGAAGTACCAGGCGTGCGGCGTTTTATCGACATCGGTGGTGATTTCGTCAATGCGCGGCAGCGGGTGCAGCACCTTCATGTTAGCGCGCGCCCCTTCAAGGTCGGCGGCGCGCAGGACGAACTGCGCTTTGACGTTGGCATATTCCGACGGATCCAGACGTTCTTTCTGCACGCGGGTCATGTACAGAATATCCACTTCCGCCATTACGTCGTCGATGGCGCTATGCAGGCTCCAGGCGATACCTTTTTCATCCAGCATATCGAGGATGTACTGCGGCATGGCCAGCGCGTCCGGGGCGATGAAGTAGAAGCGGTTGCCGCTGAACTTGGCCAGCGCCTGGGTCAGGGAGTGGACGGTACGGCCATACTTCAGATCGCCGACCATCGCCACGTTGAGGTTTTCGAGGCGGCCCTGGGTCTCCTGAATGGTGAACAGGTCGAGCAGGGTTTGGGTCGGGTGCTGGTTAGCGCCGTCGCCGGCGTTCAGTACCGGCACGCCGCCGGAGAATTCGGTCGCCAGACGGGCCGCGCCCTCCTGCGGATGACGCATCACGATGGCATCAACGTAGGTGCTGATGACGGAGATGGTATCCGCCAGCGTTTCCCCTTTTTTGCCCAGCGAAGTGTTGGCGCTGTCGGAAAAGCCGACCACGCTGGCCCCCAGGCGGTGCATCGAGGTTTCAAAAGAGAGGCGGGTGCGGGTCGAGGCTTCAAAGAAACAGCTGGCGATAACCTTATGCTTCAGCAGCTCGGGTTGTGGATTGGCTTTCAGCTTTGCCGCCGTCGCCAGCACCAGTTCGAGGTCTTCGCGGCTGAGATCGTTTATGGAAATGATATGTTTTTGATATAGCGGGTTAGCCATGCTTATCTCCTGACGCCTGGGCAAAAAAAAAGCCCCTTAAATAAGGGGCTTCGGGAATCCAATGAGCAACGGAAAGAAAAACGGCAGGCCAGCGTCTGCATTGAGACGCGCTAAGACAGAATGTCGTACGCAATTGGCCATGCTTCCTCCCGGCAAAACGACTGGCATTATACGCAGACCGTTATGACGATCAAGCGATTCATTCACAATCAGGTAATCGTTTGCCTGCAGAAAAGTGCGCCAGCGCAAAGAACCATGAAACTGTACTGGTATGGCAGCGGCGATGGGGGTATAAAACGCAAAAATGAAATGTTGTTTTATATTTGAGGTAAGCGATGATTATTGGCAATATCCACCATCTGCAGCCGTGGCTGCCGGCCGCGCTGCGCGAGGCTATCGAACACGTTATCGCCCATGTCAGCGAGGCGACGCCGCTGGGTAAACACGATATCGACGGCGACAACCTGTTTTATCTGATTTCCGAAGACGCCACCGAGCCGCAGGCCGCACGCCGCGCGGAATATCATGCCCGCTATCTCGATATCCAGATTGTGCTCCGCGGCAGCGAGGGGATGACCTTCAGCACCTTGCCGGCAGCAGAGCCGCAGACCGACTGGCTGGCGGAGAAAGACATCGCTTTCCTGGCGGAGGGGACGCAGGAGCAAACGGTGATCCTTAACGAAGGGGACTTTGTGGTGTTTTATCCCGGGGAAGTGCATAAACCGCTGTGCGCCGTGGGCGCGCCGGCGAAGGTGCGCAAAGCGGTGGTGAAGATGCTGATGGCGTAACGCAGCGCCCTGACGGGCGGTATCCCGGATACGCGCCGAGCGATCCGGGATTTGACGGCGAGCGAAGGACTATTTGCTCAGCGTCGCCACCATCACCGCTTTGATGGTGTGCATTCGGTTTTCCGCCTGGTCAAAGACCACGCTTGCCGCTGACTCAAACACCTCGTCAGTCACTTCCATGCCGCCGTGCAGGCCGTAATCGGCCGCCATCTGTTTGCCCAGAGTGGTCTGGTCGTCATGGAACGCCGGCAGGCAGTGGAGGAACTTGACCTGCGGATTGCCGGTCAGCGCCAGCATCGCGCTGTTAACCTGATAGTCGCGCAGCAGGGCGATACGTTCGGCCCATTTTTCCTTCGCCTCGCCCATTGAGACCCAGACGTCGGTATAGATAAAATCGGCGCCTTTCACCCCCGCGGCGATATCTTCCGTCAGGGTGATGTTGCCGCCCTGCTGTTTCGCCAGCGCGGTACAGGTTTCCACCAGCGCGGCCTCCGGCCAGCAGGCCGAGGGCGCCACCAGGCGCAGATCCAGACCGGTCAGCGCCGCGGCTTCCAGCATCGAATTGCCCATGTTGTTGCGCGCGTCGCCGGCGTAGACCAGCGTCATCTGGTTAAAGGCTTTGCCCGGCAGGTGCTCTTTCATGGTCAGCAGGTCCGCCAGCAGCTGGGTAGGGTGGAACTCGTTGGTGAGGCCGTTCCATACCGGCACGCCGGCATATTGCGCCAGGGTCTCCACCACTTCCTGGCCGTGGCCGCGATACTGAATGCCGTCGTACATCCGTCCGAGCACGCGGGCGGTGTCCTTGATCGACTCTTTATGGCCAATCTGGCTGCCGCTTGGCCCCAGGTAGGTCACGCGGGCGCCCTGATCGTATGCGGCAACTTCGAAAGAGCATCGTGTACGGGTTGAGTCTTTTTCGAAGATGAGCGCGATGTTTTTCCCTGCCAGTTTCTGGACTTCGATACCGTTTTTCTTATCGGCTTTCAGCTTTGCCGCCAGCTCGAGCAGGGCGGTGATTTCTGCAGGCGTAAAATCGAGTAACTTTAAAAAATGCTTCTGGTAAAACGCAGACATGGTTCCCTCACCTGGCATAGGCCACTAATTGAATTAAAATTCAATTTATATGTATGAATATTCATTTGCAAGTCTGTGATCGAAATCTTTCACTGAGAAGTGGAGGCAATGACGGCGGTATGTGACAATAGGGATAACTGCCGCACATTATGAGGAACGAGCCATGGCAAACCCGGAACACCTGGAAGAACAGCGTGAAGAGACGCGTCTGATTATCGAAGAGCTGCTGGAGGATGGCAGCGATCCGGACGCACTGTACACGATTGAGCATCACCTCTCTGCAGACGATTTCGAAACCCTGGAGAAAGTGGCGGTGGAAGCCTTTAAGCTGGGCTACGAAGTAACCGAGCCCGAAGAGCTGGAAGTGGAAGAGGGTGAAGTGGTCATCTGCTGCGATATTCTGAGCGAATGCGCCCTGAACGCAGAACTGATCGATGCCCAGGTGGAACAGCTGATGACGCTGGCAGAAAAATTTGACGTCGAGTATGACGGGTGGGGCACCTACTATGAGGACCCGAACGGCGAAGAAGACGGCGATGATGACGAAGATTTTGTCGATGAAGACGACGATGGTGTTCGTCACTAAGTCGCAGATGTTGTAGATGGATACGGCGGCGCCAGCCGCCGTATAGCAAGGAACTTCCATGGATTACCCGCAGATACTCTCCCCGATTATCAACTTCCTGCACTGCCCGACGCCGCAGGCGTGGATTGACGAAGCCCGCAAGCCGGAAAACCTGCCGCTGCTGCTGACCGACCATATGGTGTGCGAACTGAAAGCGGCGCAGAACGCCATGCTGCTGGTGCGTCGCTACGTCGCGGATAAAGCCGACGCCGATGAGCTTCTGGACTGCCTGAAGCCGTATGAAGACTTCACCTACCGCCGGGGGCCGGAGCCGGATTTTGTCGCTCTGCATAAGCGGATCAACAAAAGCGCCATGCCGCAGACCGACGACCCATGGGGCCGTCAGCTGCTGGACAGCATGATTTTGCTGATTAAAGAGGAGCTGCATCACTTCTGGCAAGTGCGGGAGATGATGCTGGCGCGCGATATCCCCTATGTCAAAATCACCGCCAGCAACTATGCCCGCGGCATGCGACGGGAGGTACGCTCACATGAGCCGGTGATGCTGATCGATAAGCTCATCTGCGGCGCCTATATCGAGGCCCGCTCCTGCGAGCGCTTTGCGGCGCTGGCGCCGTGGCTGGACGACGATCTGCAGAAGTTCTATCTGTCGCTGCTGCGCTCGGAAGCGCGTCACTATCAGGACTACCTGGATCTGGCGCAGAAGATTGCCGGAGAAGATATCAGCGAGCGGGTACGCCAGCTCGGCGAGGCGGAAGCGGCGCTGATCCTCCGTCCGGAGGCCGAGTTCCGCTTTCACAGCGGCGTGCCGGCGGCGGCGTAGCCCACGCTATTCGGCCCCTGTAGCCCCGGTAGCCACTAACACCGGCAGTTTCATTAGCCATGGGGAGAGAGATAGCGTTGAGAGCTTCAGCTCGCAATAGTACGGGCCGTAGGTTGGGTAAGGCGTTAGCCGCCACCCGACAAAAAAACGGCACCGCGAGCACGGGTAAGGTGCCAGCAGTGCCATCCGGGACATACCCCGGCTCGCGCTGCGCTTAGCCGGGCTACCGAACTGTAGCCCCGATAAGCGTAGCGCTACCGGGGACGCCTGCGATATCGAGGCGCTACAGCGTTTTCAACATCCGCACTTCGCAGTCCACGTGGCCGGTGCAGCCCAGCGGACCGTCAATATGTTCGAAGCCAAGATGCTCATATAAGCCGATCGCCTCCGTCAGGAAGGCGGTGGTTTCCAGATAGCAGCGTTTAAAGCCCTGCTCGCGGGCGTAGTCCAGCGCCAACAGCGCCAGCTTCTTCGCCAGCCCCTGGCCGCGGGCGCTGGTCATAAAATACATTTTCTGCAGCTCGCAGATATCCGGCTCGCTGCAGGCGAGCGGCGCGACGCCGCCGCCGCCCACCACTTCTCCCTCTTTCTCCACCACCCAGTAGGCGGAGCCCGGCTGGCTGTACAGCTCATACAGCTCATCGAGATTCGGGTCGGCGACCGTATAGCCTTTATCGGCGGTCAGGCCGTATTCAGCGGAGACCTGACGGATGACCCTGGCGATGGCGGGATTGTCTGCCGCCGTAATGCGACGCAGCAACGTCGCCGCGGGGACGCTCGTATTCATACAATGACTCATTACCCAAAAAAGACGAATGATGATGTTAATAACATCGCGGCAGGGGAGAGCGCAAGCGAGGATGTTTCATAAAAACGCCCCTTGCCGGGTGGCAAGGGGCGGGAGGGTTACAGCGCGGCGATCACCGCCTGCTGTTCAATCAGCTTCGCTTTCGCTTCCGCGTAGCCTTCCAGCTTCTCGCGCTCTTTGGCGATCACCGCTTCCGGCGCTCGGGCGACAAAGCCTTCGTTGGCCAGCTTGCTTTCGATGCGGCCAATTTCACCTTCGATTTTGGCCACTTCTTTCGCCAGACGCGCCAGCTCATCTTCTTTGTTGATGAGGCCCGCCATCGGGATCAGCAGTTCGGCGCCGTCGACGATCTTGGTCACCGAGACCGGACCTTTATCCTCGGCAGGCAGCACGGTAATGCTTTCCAGACGCGCCAGATTCAGCAGGAAGCTGCGGTTGTCGTTCACGCGACGCTCGGCCTCTTTGCTGCAGCCGCGCAGCAGCAGTTCCAGCGGTTTGCCCGGAGCGATGTTCATTTCCGCACGGATGTTACGCACGGCGACGATCGCCTGCTTCAGCCATTCGGTGTCGGCCAGCGCCGCGTCGTCCACCTGAGAGGCATCGTACTGCGGGAACGGCTGCAGCATGATGGTGTCGGCGGTGATCCCGCAGATGACCTTCACGCGCTGCCAGATGGTCTCGGTGATGAACGGAATGATCGGATGCGCCAGGCGCAGCAGACCTTCCAGCACAGTCACCAGCGTATGGCGAGTGCCGCGCAGCTCCGCTTCGCTGCCGCCGTTCATGACCGGCTTGGTCAGTTCCAGGTACCAGTCGCAGAACTGGTTCCAGGTGAACTCATACAGGATGCCGGCGGCGATATCGAAGCGGAAGTTATCCAGCGCTTCGCGATACGCTTTGACGGTGTGGTTGAATTCCGCAAGGATCCAGCGGTCGGCCAGGGAGAGCACCATCTCGCCGCCGTTGAAGCCGCAATCCTGATCTTCAGTATTCATCAGCACAAAGCGGCTGGCGTTCCACAGCTTGTTACAGAAGTTACGGTAACCTTCCAGACGCTTCATATCCCAGTTGATGTCGCGGCCGGTAGAGGCCAGCGCCGCCAGGGTAAAGCGCAGGGCGTCGGTGCCGTGCGGCTCGATGCCGTTCGGGAACTGTTTCTCGGTGCGCTTACGGATTTTCTCGGCCAGCTGCGGCTGCATCATGTTGCCGGTACGTTTCTCCAGCAGCTCCGGCAGGGTGATGCCGTCAACCATATCCAGCGGGTCGATAACGTTACCCTTGGATTTGGACATCTTCTGGCCTTCGTCATCGCGGATCAGACCGGTCATGTAGACGGTCTTAAACGGAACCTGCGGTTTACCGTTTTCATCTTTGATGAAGTGCATGGTCATCATGATCATGCGGGCGATCCAGAAGAAGATGATGTCGAAGCCGGACACCATCACGCTGGTTGGGTGGAACTGACGCAGGGCGTCGGTGTTTTCCGGCCAGCCGAGGGTGGAGAAGGTCCACAGCGCGGAGGAGAACCAGGTATCGAGAACGTCTTCGTCCTGACGCAGCGCAACGTCGGCGCTCAGGTTGTTTTCCTGACGCACTTCGTCTTCGCTACGGCCCACGTAGACGTTGCCGTCGTTGTCATACCATGCCGGAATGCGGTGACCCCACCACAGCTGACGGGAGATACACCAGTCCTGAATATCGCGCATCCAGGAGAAGTACATGTTTTCGTACTGCTTCGGCACGAACTGGATGTCGCCGTTTTCAACGGCTTCCACCGCCGGCTTGGCCAGCACGTCCGCGCGCACGTACCACTGGTCGGTCAGCATCGGTTCGATAACCACGCCGCCGCGGTCGCCGTAAGGGACGGTCAGGTCGTGCGGTTTGATCTCTTCCAGCAGGCCGAGGGCGTCAACCGCCGCAACGACGGCTTTACGCGCCGCGAAGCGTTCCAGTTTCTGGAACTCCGCCGGGATCTCGCTGGAGTAGACGTCAGATTCATTGCCTTTGGTGTCGTACACTTCCGCGCTTTCGCGGATGTCGCCGTCAAAGGTCAGGATGTTGATCATCGGCAGCTGGTGACGACGACCCACTTCGTAGTCGTTAAAGTCGTGCGCCGGGGTGATCTTCACGCAGCCGGTGCCTTTCTCCATGTCGGCGTGTTCGTCGCCCACGATCGGGATGCGGCGGTTTACCAGCGGCAGCACCACGAATTTGCCAATCAGATCTTTGTAGCGCGGATCTTCCGGGTTAACGGCCACGCCGGTATCGCCCAGCAGGGTTTCCGGACGGGTAGTGGCGACCACTAGGTAGTCTTTACCGTCAGCGGTTTTCGCGCCATCGGCCAGCGGGTAGCGGATGTGCCACATCGAACCTTTCGATTCGCGGTTTTCCACTTCGAGGTCGGAAATGGCGGTGCGCAGTTTCGGGTCCCAGTTAACCAGGCGTTTACCGCGGTAGATCAGATCTTCTTTGTACAGGCGAACAAAGACTTCTTTCACGGCATTGGAAAGCCCCTCGTCCATGGTGAAGCGCTCGCGCTCCCAATCCACGGAGTTGCCGAGACGGCGCATCTGACGGGTAATGGTGCCGCCGGATTCCGCTTTCCACTGCCAGATTTTGTCGATGAAGGCGTCGCGGCCGTAGTCGTGGCGGGTTTTCCCTTCTTCAGCGGCAATCTTACGCTCAACCACCATCTGGGTAGCGATACCCGCGTGGTCGGTCCCCGCCTGCCACAGGGTGTTTTTGCCCTGCATGCGCTGGTAGCGAATCATCGTATCCATGATGGTTTGCTGGAAGGCATGACCCATATGCAAACTGCCGGTGACGTTCGGCGGCGGGATCATGATGCAGAAGCTCTCCTGGCTTTCATCACCATTCGGTTTGAAATAGCCCTGCTTTTCCCAGTGCTCGTAAAGCGGCTGTTCGATATCTTGTGGGTTGTATGTCTTTTCCATTATTTCCAGGTTGCCGTGTTCAGGTTGAAACCAGCCATGCGGTACGCCTTATAGCGTTCGCGCGCCAGTTGTTTCAGATTTTCTTCGTAAGGGACAAAGTCTATCACTTCTGTGAAAGCGGTGGCAAAATCTGCAAAGTTAAGCCGCAGGCTGATCAGAATATCCCGCGGGCTGCTGTTGCGCTTTTGCGGCCAGGCAATCTCCACCGGCGCGCCGCCTCGCGGGCCTTCGCCCGCCAGATTGTGCGGCACAAAGCTCTCCGGCGGCCGCGACCACAGCGCCTCATCGAGACGAATCGCCTGCTGCTCATCTTCACAGGCGATCAGGACGCGCTTGCCGTTGCGCCAACGTTCTGCGGCAATGTCACACACCAGCTGCTCGACGGCGCTCAGGCCGTCGACGGTGTCTTCGTTGTCCAGAAGGTAGAACGTTGCATTCTTCATATATGGGGCTTCTTGTCGTGGATTTAAATGCAAAGCCGGGTGGCGCTACGCTTACCCGGCCTACAAACGGCATCTTTCCGTAGGCCCGGTAAGCGTAGCGCCACCGGGCATCAGACGGCAATCACTCTTCGCCGTTAAAACCCGCGCGATTGAGCAGGAACTGCGACAGCAGAGCGACCGGACGACCGGTGGCGCCTTTGGCTTTGCCGGAACGCCAGGCGGTGCCGGCGATGTCGAGGTGCGCCCAGTTGTACTTGCGGGTGAAGCGCGACAGGAAGCAGCCGGCGGTGATCGCGCCGCCAGGACGGCCGCCGATATTCGCCATATCGGCAAAGTTGGATTCCAGCTGGTCCTGGAACTCATCGGCCAGCGGCAGACGCCATGCGCGGTCGCCGGCCAGTTCGGAGGCGCCGATCAGCTCATGGGCCAGCGGGTTATGGTTCGACATCAGGCCGGTGATGTGATGGCCGAGGGCAATCACGCAGGCGCCGGTCAGCGTTGCGACATCGATAACCGCTTCCGGCTCGAAGCGCTCAACGTAGGTCAGCACATCGCACAGCACCAGACGGCCTTCGGCGTCGGTGTTCAGCACTTCCACCGTCTGGCCGGACATGGTGGTCAGAACATCGCCCGGGCGATACGCGCGACCGCCAGGCATGTTTTCACAGCCCGCCAGCACGCCGATCACGTTCAGCGGCAGCTGCAGCTCAGCAACCATCCGCATCACCCCGTACACCGCCGCGGCGCCGCACATGTCGTACTTCATCTCGTCCATGCCTTCAGCCGGCTTGATGGAGATACCGCCGGAATCGAAGGTCAGGCCTTTACCGACCAGCACGATAGGGCGCGCGTCTTCCGACGGGTTGCCTTTATACTCGATGACCGACATCAGCGACTCGTTCTGCGAACCGTTGCCGACGGCGAGGTAGGCGTTCATTCCCAGCTCGCGCATCTGCTGTTCGCCGATCACCCGGGTGATAACGTTTTTGCTATAGGTATCGGCCAGCTGGCGTGCCTGGGAGGCCAGATAGGCGGCGTTACAGATGTTCGGCGGCATGTTGCCGAGATCTTTCGCCGCTTTGATGCCGGCGGCGATCGCCAGCCCGTGCTGAATGGCGCGTTCGCCGCTGGTCAGCTCGCGACGGGTCGGCACGTTAAAGACCATTTTACGCAGCGGGCGACGCGGCTCGCTTTTGTTGGTCTTCAGCTGGTCGAAGCTGTACAGCGTCTCTTTGGCGGTTTCAACGGCCTGGCGAACTTTCCAGTAGTTGTTACGGCCCTTGACGTGCAGCTCGGTCAGGAAGCAGACCGCCTCCATTGAACCGGTATCATTCAGGGTATTGATGGTTTTCTGGATGACCTGCTTGTACTGACGCTCATCCAGTTCGCGCTCTTTGCCGCAGCCAATCAGCAGAATGCGCTCAGACAGAATGTTTGGCACATGGTGCAGCAATAACGTCTGGCCAGGTTTGCCTTCCAGCTCGCCGCGACGCAGCAGGGCGCTGATGTAGCCGTCGCTGATTTTATCGAGTTGTTCGGCGATGGGGGAGAGGCGACGTGGTTCAAAGACGCCGACCACGATACAGGCGCTCCGCTGCTTCTCCGGGCTACCGCTTTTTACACTGAACTCCATGCACTATGCTCCTGAATCTTAAAGACAACAGTGGTGGCTACGGCTATACTCGTCGCCTTTCAAGTTGCAGATGCGCCGGCTGCGCCTGCTTACCCTGACGTGGCACATTGTGCGCGCCAGGGGCCACAGCCCTGCTGCTTTCTTACAACTCGAAATCCATTGAGTATATAATTGCAAGCTTTCGTAACTCATATCCGCTGTTGCGGTGACTTCGTGTTAATCTTAACGTTATTAAGGCCTGGGTTCGTCAGAAAAGATCCTGACATGCAGAACCGATGAGTCATTTAATCTTAGCGACGTTTTCGACGACCAAAGAGAATAAATGACGTTTAAGCCATGAAACAAGCAATTTTCCTGCACTAAAACGGGTTTTTACGGGCGTATTTATAGTGATAATCATAAGATATCTGGTTCGTGAGACGCTGAAAAGCCAGTTGGCGATCCTATTCATCCTGTTACTGATTTTCTTTTGTCAGAAATTAGTCAGGATCCTCGGCGCTGCGGTGGATGGCGATATCCCAACCAATCTGGTGCTCTCGCTGTTGGGGCTCGGCATCCCGGAGATGGCGCAGCTTATCCTGCCGTTAAGTCTGTTCCTTGGCCTGCTGATGACCCTCGGCAAGCTGTACACCGAAAGCGAAATTACGGTGATGCACGCCTGCGGCCTGAGTAAAGCCGTGCTGATCAAGGCGGCGATGATCCTCGCGCTGTTCACCGGCGCGGTGGCGGCGGTCAACGTGATGTGGGCGGGGCCGTGGTCGTCGCGCCATCAGGATGAAGTGCTGGCGGAAGCCAAGGCTAACCCCGGCATGGCCGCTCTGGCCCAGGGCCAGTTCCAGCAGGCCAGCGATGGTAACGCGGTGATGTTTATCGAGAGCGTCAACGGCAACCGCTTCCATGACGTCTTCCTTGCCCAGCTGCGTCCGAAAGGCAACGCGCGACCTTCCGTGGTGGTGGCGGATTCCGGCGAGCTGTCGCAGCAGAAAGACGGTTCGCAGGTGGTGACCCTCAACAAGGGCACCCGCTTTGAAGGCACCGCGATGCTGCGCGATTTCCGCATTACCGATTTCAATAACTATCAGGCCATTATCGGCCACCAGGCGGTGACCTCCGATCCGGACGACACCGAACAGATGGATATGCGCACTCTGTGGCAGACCCACACCGACCGCGCGCGCGCCGAACTGCACTGGCGCTTCACGCTGGTGGCGACGGTCTTCATTATGGCGCTGATGGTGGTGCCCCTCAGCGTGGTGAACCCGCGCCAGGGCCGCGTGCTGTCGATGCTGCCGGCGATGCTGCTCTACCTGGTGTTCTTCCTGCTGCAGACCTCGATTAAGTCGAACGGCGGCAAAGGCAAAATGGACCCGGCTATCTGGATGTGGGCGATCAACCTGCTCTATTTTGCGCTGGCGGTGCTGTTAAACCTGTGGGACACGGTGCCGATGCGCCGCTTCCGCGCCCGTTTTAATAAAGGAGCGGCCTGATGCAGGCGTTTGGCGTACTTGACCGTTATATCGGTAAGACGATTTTCAACACCATCATGATGACGCTGTTCATGCTGGTGTCGCTCTCCGGCATTATCAAGTTTGTCGATCAGCTGAAAAAGTCCGGGCAGGGCAGTTACGACGCGCTGGGCGCCGGCCTCTATACCATCCTCAGCGTGCCGAAAGACATCCAGATCTTCTTCCCAATGGCGGCGCTGCTTGGCGCGCTGCTGGGGCTGGGGATGCTGGCCCAGCGCAGCGAGCTGGTGGTGATGCAGGCGTCCGGTTTCACCCGGCTGCAGGTGGCGCTGGCGGTGATGAAAACCGCTATCCCGCTGGTGCTGCTGACCATGGCGATCGGCGAGTGGGTGGCGCCGCAGGGCGAACAGATGGCGCGCAACTACCGCGCCCAGCAGATGTACGGCGGTTCGCTACTTTCCACCCAGCAGGGGCTGTGGGCGAAAGATGGCCATAACTTTGTCTATATCGAACGGGTGAAAGGTAACGATGAGCTGGGGGGCGTCAGCATTTATGCCTTCAACCCGGAGCGTCGTTTACAGTCGGTGCGCTATGCCGCCTCGGCAAAATTCGATAGCGAGAATAAAGTGTGGCGCCTGTCGCAGGTGGATGAATCCGATCTGACCGATCCGAAGCAGGTGACCGGGTCGCAGATGGTGAGCGGTACCTGGAAAACCAACCTGACGCCGGACAAGCTCGGCGTGGTTGCCCTGGATCCGGATGCGCTGTCGATCAGCGGGCTGCACAACTATGTGAAATACCTGAAATCCAGCGGTCAGGATCCGGGACGCTACCAGCTCAATATGTGGAGCAAAATCTTCCAGCCGCTGTCGGTGGCGGTGATGATGCTGATGGCGCTGTCGTTTATCTTTGGCCCGCTGCGTAGCGTGCCGATGGGCGTCCGGGTAGTGACGGGGATTAGCTTCGGCTTTATCTTCTACGTGCTGGATCAGATTTTCGGCCCGCTGACCCTGGTGTACGGCATACCGCCGATCATCGGCGCGCTGTTGCCAAGCGCCAGCTTCTTCCTGATAAGCCTCTGGCTGATGATGCGTAAGGCCTAGCGGGTAAGCCTGAAACCTAAGCCCCCTCATTGATGAGGGGGCTTTTTTTTTAGCGCTTGCGTCCGCCCAGCAGGCTGCCCAGCATGCCGCGGACGATCTGATTGGTGACCTGGCGAACTGCGCTTTTCGCCGCGGTCTGCACGATACCGTCGCGTTTGCCGCCGCGCGGGCCGGTGCTGCCGAACAGGATATCTTTCAGGCCGCCGAGCAGCCCGTCGTCTTCTCCGCTCTGCTGACCCTTCGCCGGCGGAGCCGACTGCTGCTCGGTAGTGACCTGCACCCCTTGCTGCAGCATCTCGAAGGCCGACTCGCGGTCCACCTCCTCTTCATACTTGCCGTACAGCGGCGAGTGATTCAGCAGGCCATTGCGCTCGTCATCGCTGACTGGCCCCATCCGCGAGCAGGGAGCGATAACCATCGCCCGCTCGACCACCGACGGACTGCCTTTCTCATCGAGGAAGGAGATCAGCGCCTCGCCGGTGCCCAGCTCCTGGATCGCCTGTTCGGTACTGAAGGCCGGGTTGGCGCGCATGGTCTGGGCGGCGGTTTTCACCGCTTTCTGATCCTTCGGCGTAAAGGCGCGCAGCGCGTGCTGCACACGGTTGCCCAACTGGCCGAGCACAGCGTCGGGAATATCCGCCGGGTTCTGCGAGACAAAATAGACGCCGACGCCCTTGGAGCGGATAAGACGGATCACCTGTTCGATTTTATCCAGCAGCACCTGCGGCGCATCGTTGAACAGCAGATGCGCCTCATCGAAGAAGAACACCAGTTTGGGCTTGTCGAGATCGCCCGCCTCCGGTAGGCGCTCGTACAGCTCGGAGAGCATCCACAGCAGGCTGGCGGCGTAGAGCTTCGGCATCTGGTAGAGCTTTTCAGCGCTGAGGATATTGATCACCCCTTTGCCACTGGCATCGACGCGCATCCAGTCGGCAATATCCAGCATCGGCTCGCCGAAGAAGTGCCCGGCGCCCTGTTGCTCCAGGGTCAACAGCCCGCGCTGGATGGCGCCGACCGAGGCGCTGCTGATATTGCCGTACTGATTCTGGAAAGATTTGGCGTTGTCGCCGATAAACTGGGTGATGGCGCGGAGGTCTTTGAAGTCGAGCAGCAGCAGGCCGCGGTCGTCCGCGATGCGGAAAATAATGTTCAGCACGCCGCTCTGCACCTCATTGAGATTGAGCAGGCGCGCCAGCAGCAGGGGGCCAAGATCGGAGACCGTCGCCCGCACCGGGTGGCCCTTTTCGCCAAAGATATCCCAGAGCACCACCGGGTTGGCGTGCGGCTCCCAGTCGCTGACGCCGATCTTCTCCAGCCGCGCCTGCAGTTTCTCTGAGCTCTGGCCCGCGGCGGCAATGCCGGTCAGGTCGCCCTTGACGTCCGCCATAAATACCGGCACGCCAATCTCCGAAAACGACTCAGCCAGCTTTTGCAGGGTGACGGTTTTACCGGTGCCGGTCGCACCGGTGATCAGCCCATGGCGGTTGGCCATGGCGGGCAGCAAATAGAGCGCGTTATCCAGCGTGCGCGCAATCAACAGGGGTGAGCTCATGATCGATTCCTCCATTTATCCTGCGACGATTATAGGCAACCTCGTCGTCCGGCGTTGGGGAAATCGTCACGCGCCGCGCACGCTGTCGCGAGAGGCCTCAGGCGCAGTGGCGTTGGATAAGCGCGATGCTCTGCTCAATTTCGCGCTCGATATCCGCTTCGCTCCACTGCGCCAGCTCGGGAGCGAAGGGTTCAAAAGCGTATATCCCCTGATAGCCGCGGGCTTCCAGGGCCTTAACCTGCTCGCAGGTGCCGAGACGATCCTGCGGCGTCAGCATGATGCGCTCGGCATCGGTGAGCTGCTCGCGCGGACGGGTATCGTCCACTCCGGAAAGGTGGACCAGCCCGATGTCCGCTATCTCCACCTGACTGAACTCGTCCGCCGCCTGCGGGTAGAGATGGTGATGGAAGGTGTCGATCAGCAGCTTAAACGGCACGCGCGCGTCATGGATCAGCGTCTGCGCCTGGTGCGCCGATCGCAGCGAGCTTTGCGGGAAGCCCAGCGGCTCCACCAGGCCGTGGATGCCGTAGAAGGCGAACAGCGGCGCCAGATCGCGCAGGGCGCCCAGGGTGTCGCTGGCCGGCACCTCGCTGCCGTCGTTGAGCGGGCAGAGCACCAGCGATTTGGCGCCGATGGCCTGAGCCTCTTTCAGCAGCGACTCGGTCAGCTGCCGCACCTCTTCGCTACGGCGGTTAAAGGGATAGACCGCGTTAATCGTCAGGATCTCGATGTGATAACGCGCCGCCAGCTCGCGCACCTGCTGATGGCTTAAATCGTCGGTCACTTTCCCGCTGGGTAAATCGTTGCGCAGCTCGACTTTATTCAGGCCCAGACGGTTCACCAGACGGAAAAACGCTTCAATGCTGAGCGCTGGCGCGATTTTGCGGTTAATACAAAAACGTTGCATTGCGATGGCCATAGGACACTCCTGACGGAAGAGGGTTAGGTTCGTTCAATTGGCTAACAGTCAAAACGTTTATTCCAAAATAAGCAAGAATGAAAATGATGATTGTTTGAGCTGCCTCGCAAAATATTCCCGGCCGCCGCGGCGGGAGCGACCGGGACCGGGAGCCTGGCATCACGAGGCGGCGCGGCTCGATGGGGGAAGCGCGTCAGCGATGCGTGAGCGCAAAATGCGACTGTTATCACCAAAATGAAATTTCATTTCACAACAATGTTGAAATATAAATTTCATTTTACTACGGTTATAGCACAGCAGAATCAGCGACGGGCCGGTGTGCGCTGGCCCTCTTCACTATGAGGCGAGAACATGACGATCACAGGAAACTTTATTGGCGGGAAAACCGTTATCAGCAGCAGCAACGAAACGATGCCGGTGTACGATCCGGCGACGGGCAAAGCGGTGCGCGAAGTCACGGTATCGACCGCGCAGGAAGTCTCTGAGGCGATTCAGGTTGCTCGCGATGCGTTTGACAGCTGGTCCCGTACCACGCCGCTGCGCCGCGCCCGCGTGCTGTTCAACTTCAAAATGCTGCTGGAGCAGCACGTGGAAGAGCTGGCGGGGATCATCGTCAGCGAGCACGGCAAAGTGTGGTCGGATGCGCTGGGCGAGCTGACCCGCGGCATGGAAGTGGTCGAATTCGCCTGCGGGATCCCGCACCTGATTAAAGGTGAATACTCTTCTGACGTCGGCACCGGCGTCGACAGCTATTCGCTGATGCAGCCGCTGGGCGTGGTGGCCGGGATCACCCCGTTCAACTTCCCGGCGATGGTGCCGATGTGGATGTTCCCGCTGGCGCTGGCCTGCGGCAACAGCTTCGTCCTCAAACCGCCGGCGCTGGCACCGACGGCCGCCGTGCGTCTGGCAGAGCTGCTGAAAGAGGCCGGTCTGCCGGACGGCGTGTTTAACGTCGTGCACTGCAGCAATGAAGATGCCGAGCAGCTGTACACTGACCCGCGCATTGCGGCAGTGAGCTTCGTTGGCTCCTCCGGCGTGGCGGAGTATATCTATAAGACCGCCAGCGCCCACGGCAAGCGCGTGCAAGCCTTTGGCGCCGCCAAAAACCACGCGATAGTGATGCCGGATGCCGATCTTGACGCCACCGTTAACGCCATTATGGGCGGCGCCTTCGGTTCCGCAGGCGAGCGCTGCATGGCGCTGCCGGTGGTGGTCGCGGTGGGAGATGAAACCGCCGACAAACTGATCGCCCGCCTGAAGCCGTTGGTGGAGGCGCTGAAAGTGGGCCCGGGCTGTATGCGCGGCCAGGAAGAGAACGAGATGGGGCCGGTGGTTTCTGATACTCACCAGAAAAAAGTCCTCGGCTATATTGATAAAGGCGAAAGCGAAGGGGCAAAACTGGTGGTCGATGGCCGCAAACTGCGCGTGCCGGGTTACGACGCGGGCTATTATGTCGGCGGCACCCTGTTCGATCACGTCACCCCGGAGATGACCATCTGGCGCGAAGAGATCTTTGGCCCGGTGCTGGGGATTGTGCGCGCGGCGGACTATGACAGCGCCCTCGAACTGGTCAACAGCCACGAGTTTGGCAACGGCAGCGCCGTCTTCACCAGCAACGGCCACACCGCGCGTGAATTCGTCCACGACGTGCAGGCGGGGATGGTCGGGGTGAACGTGCCGGTCCCGGTGCCGATGGCGTTCCACAGCTTCGGCGGCTGGAAGCGCTCAGTGTTCGGGGCGCTGAACGTTCACGGGCCGGACGGCGTGCGCTTCTACACGCGCATGAAGACCGCCACCGTACGCTGGCCGGCAGGGCAGCAGACCGTATCTGAATTCAGCATGCCGACGTTAGGTTAATCGGCGAAGGAGAGCGCCATGTCGTTACTGGCTAAATCGCGAAAAGAGGGACAGATCCAGCATATTACGCCGCAAAGCGCCGGTTGGCGCTATATCGGCTTTGATGTCTGGATGTTGAAAAAAGGGCAGACCGTGACGCTGGAGAGCGGCGACCGCGAGCTGTGCCTGGTGCTGGTCGCCGGCCTGGCGTCGGTGAAAACGCAGCAGGCCGATTTCCCGAATCTCGGTAAACGGATGTCGCCGTTTGAACGCACCCCGCCGTGGTCGGTGTACGTGCCGCCGCAGGATCGGGTCGAGGTGACCGCCGATTCCGATCTGGAGCTGGCGGTGTGTAGCGCGCCGGGCAAAGGCAGCTTCCCGGCACGCCTTATTCGGCCGGAAGACGTCGGCGTCGAGCATCGTGGGAAAGGGCGCAACCAGCGTCGGGTGCATAATATTCTGCCGGACAGCGCCGAGGCGGATTGCCTGCTGGTGGTGGAAGTCTACACCGACGAAGGGGCCACCAGCTCCTGGCCGTCGCATAAGCACGATACCGCCCAGCCGGGCAAAGAAACGCAGCTGGAAGAGACCTACTATCACCGCTTCGATCCGCCGCAGGGCTTTGCCTTCCAGCGGGTCTACACCGACGACCGCAGCCTGGACGCCTGCATGGCGCCCTATAACCACGACGTGGTGATGGTGCCGCGCGGTTACCATCCGGTGGCGGCGATTGCCGGTTACGACAGCTACTATCTGAACGTCATGGCCGGGCCGGACCGGAAATGGCTGTTCACCTGGGAAGATGACCACGCCTGGATCAACACGCCGGAGTATCCGCGTCACGACTGATGCCCGGTGCAGACGCCGATAAAAAAGGCCGGTTAGCAATGCTAACCGGCCTTGTTGTTTGAGGCTGCGGGTGTTTTTTAGCGAAAGGCTCCGCGGAATCCCACTCCCTGGCCCGGCAAGCGCAGCGTTGCCGGGCCGTCAGGCACCGTACCCGTGACTGTGCCGGATGGCGCTACGCTTATCCGGCCTACAGGGTTCGTGCGACCTGTCCTTGATTTACCCACTTGCGCGACTGAAACTGCCGGTGCTGACGGCCTCAAAATCGCTGAGACGTTCCCGGAAGGCCGGGGCAGCCCGCATGGATGCGGGCTGAGGGCCGTGTTTTGCATGGACGCTGCCTCGGCCCGACCCGAAGCCTGCAGGGATAAGTCGAAGGCACCGCGTAGCGGCGATTTTGCTGGCCGGAGCCCGGGGGTACAGGGGGCGGCGGCGACTGGCCGCCCCCTGTGCGCTCCCTGCGCCATGCCAGGCATAACGCAGACGATTAACCGGGAGCGCAAATTTCGCTGAAGTTACACGTGATAAACGCATTGTCTGGCCGGGAAAGTTGCAAACCGATAACAGTGTCTACGGCGACCCGCAGGCGCATATATCACACGCCCGGCAAGCGCAGCGCCGCCGGGGAGGACACCTCAGGCGCCATACCCGTCTTATGCCGGATGGCGCTACGCTTATCCGGCCTACAGGATCCTCTCCTGAGCCCATATACCCCACGCCCGGCAAGCGCAGCGCCGCCGGGCGATGACCGCAGGCACGGAGCTGCTTTTATGCCGGGCGGCGGCTCACGCCTTGCCCGGCCTACGGGATCCTCCCGCAGGCTTATGCCACTCCGCCAGGCAACCGACGCCAGGCGGTCTGTCTCACGCCTTCTGCTTGGCCTCAGACTCCTGACTGCTGTTCAGCGCCAGCGACACCGCCAGCGTCTGGGCCAGGCACAGGGAAGCAACCTGCGAGCGGAAGCCATCCACCTGCGCTTCCCGCACCACAAAGCAGACATCGCTGAAGGCCGCCAGCGGGCTGACCTGGCTATCGGTAATGGCGATCTGCCGCGCTTTGCGCTGCGCGCCCAGCTCCACCAGCTCGACCACTTCCCGGGCGTACGGCGAGAAGCTCACCGCCACCACCACGTCTTTCGGGCCGACCAGACTCAGCTGCTCGGTGAACATGCCGCCGAGGCCGTCGATCAGAAAGGCTTTGCGATCGAGGTGGCGCAGCGCATAGGTCAGATAGGAGGCGACGCTGAACGACCGGCGCAGGCCAATGACGTAGATATTTTCCGCCTCGCCCAGCAGGGCCACCGCGCGCTCCAGCTCATCGCTGGAGGTCTGCATCGCCAGCTGCTGCAGCGCCTGGTTGTTCACCATCGTGAACATATTAAGGATTTCCGTCGGCGTTTCCGGCGGGCTGGACTCATCGCTGGTGGTCTGGCGGAACAGACGGGCGCGCTCGGTATAGTTGGCGGTCTCTTCCATCAAATGCTGCTTGAACATCTGTTTCATTTCGTTAAAGCCGCTGAAGCCGAAGGCGTTGGCAAAACGAATCAACGTGGAAGGGGGAACGTCCGCCTGTTGCGCAATGGAGGCCACGGTATCGAAAGCCACGCTATTGCTGTTATCAAGGATATAGCGGGCGACCTGTTTCAGGCGTTTGCTTAACGTATCGTAGCGACGCCTGATTTCATCCTGCAGGATGGTCAGCTGTGTTGGGTTATTGGCCATAGAGTGCGCTCTGAGAAAATGGAAGGAATATGGCTTCCAGTGTACCAAATGAAGCGAATTTTTCATTTATTGCGACGAAATACGCGATTCATTTCACGAAGAAACAGAAAAACGCCCGCTCCGCAAGGTGACGGAGACGGGCGTCGGGGGATCAGCGGCGGGCTTCGCGCCAGTAGCCAATAAGCGTCAGGTAGTTGCGTTTCACTTCCTCTATCAGCGCCTCATCGCTGAGCTCACCCTGCATCCAGCGCCGAGACGGCTGGCCAAAGATGGTGCGCCCGACGGCGAAACCTTTGATCATCGGGTGTGCGGCCGCTTCGGTGAAACCGGCGCGCAGTTTGTCGGAAGGCGCGTCGAGGCCGAGGATCAGGATCCCGCGGCTCCACGGATCTTCGCGCTCGATAAGGGCGGTGATCTGCTGCCAGCTGGCGCTGGAGAGCGGCGGCAGCTTCCACCAGTCCGGCTTGATCCCCAGCTGATAGAAGTGTTCCAGCATGGTGTGGTAATGGCGCTCGTCTTTGTCCGGGCCATTTTCCGGCAGGATCACCTCCAGCAGCAATTCATGGCCTGACTTGTTACAGGCCTGCCACACCTCGAGCAGCAGGGCGTCCTGCTCTGCACGCAGCGCCGTCGGGTCATCCGGGTGATAGAAGACCAGACATTTGACGACATGCTCCAGCGGCCAGTCGATCAGCTGCGAGCCGATGTTGCCATGCTCCAGACGCAGCGGTCGCGAGCTGGGCAGTTCGATAGGGCGCCCGATCCACCAGCCCTTGCCGGTAATGGCGTTCAGCGCACGCTGGCCGTAGGTGCCGTCGGCCAGAATACCGCTGCGCTGGTCAAGGCCCGCCTCCTGCGCCGCCGCTTCGGCCGCGGCCAACAACAGCAGCTTGAGCTGCGGAATGCAGGCTTCATCGCGCCCGGCCTCCCGCGCCAGATCGGCCAGCTGTTTGCGATGGTCGAAGGCGAAAATGCACAGCTCCGGCCACTGCTGGCGGCGGCTGGTCACCCGGTGCAGGTGGTTGAGGCGCTCGTCGACGTCCGGGCGCGGCACCGATTCGGCGCGCTGCAGATAGTCATCGAGTTCGACTTTGGTCGGCATCGCCGGCGCACAGCCGTGGCGGGAGACCACCAGCGCCCCGCAGGCATTGGCATAACGGCAAGCCTGCTCCCAGCCCTCGTCGTTAAGCCAGCCGCGCAGCAGGCCAGACATAAAGGCATCTCCGGCGCCCAGCACGTTGAGCACCTCCACGCGCACGCCCTGCTGCAGCGGCACCTGGTCCCAGCTGTCCGGGATGTCGCCTTCCAGCACCACGCAGCCCATCGGCCCGCGCTTGCAGACGAGGGTGGCTTTGGTGGCATGGCGCACATTTTTGAGCGCGGTCAGGGTATCGGTGCTGCCCCCGGCAATATGAAACTCTTCTTCGGTTCCCACCACCAAATCGAACAGATGCAGCACTTCCTGCAGCTGGCTGGTGACCGGCCCGGACTCAATGAAACGGGTTTCGCCATCGCCGAGCGAGGTGAGTCCCCACAGCACCGGACGGTAATCGATATCCAGCGCGGTACGCAGGCCGTGACGGCGGGCGTACTCCAGCGCCTTCAGCACCGCGGCGCGGGTGTTGGCGTGCGACAGATGGGTGCCGGTCACCGCCAGCGCCCGGGAGGAGGCAATATACTCCTCGCTGATGTCGTCAGGCGTTAAGGCCATATCGGCGCAGTTATCGCGGTAGAAAATCAGAGGGAAAGTCTCCTGATCCTTGATCCCCAGCATCACCAGCGCGGTCAGGCGGGATTTGTCGGTAATCAGATACTCAGTATCCACCCCGGCGCGGTTGAGCGTTTCACGCAGGAAACGGCCGTTGTGTTCATCGCCAACGCGCGCCAGCATGGCCGATTTCAGCCCCTGAATCGCGGTGCCAAAGGCCACGTTGCCGGAGGAGCCGCCCAGATATTTCGAGAAACTGGCAACGTCTTCTAGCCGCGAACCGATCTGCTGGGCATAGAGGTCGACGGCCACCCGACCTATACAGATGACGTCGAGCCGCTTTACTGCTGCATTCATAGCTAGGATTTCCTTTTTGGTGTCTGCTGCCTGGAAGGGTCGGGATCCCGACGTCGACTCCGTGAACAGCCTGAGGGTTATTGGTTACCCTTAGTTTGAGAAATAAATATTTCATTTGCAAACTCGTTCGAAATTAAAAAACCAAAAGTGTGAGGGATCTACCACTCTGCCGCACTGAGCCTCGCGTGAGCGCGGATCGTCCCCACTGTTGACCCGGGAGGAAATGAAACGCCACACGACAGCCATTTACCTATGATTTTTAAGGGGATATTGCCGTGTGCTGCGGCAAAAAAGGGCCCGAAAACGTGTCAGGAATGTAAGTGAAACGTATGAAATGGGTAGAGAGTTTGATCCTTCTCGCAAAATGAAATATTTCTTCTGTATTTGTATTTAATGAAAAAAATGTTTGCCTATAATCCACAGGTATTCCAGTGACGTGAACGACGGCCCCGGCGGCATCGGCGCGACGCCACACACAAATACTGAACAATAAGGATTGTGCATCATGGGCAAACTGAGACTGACAACGGCGCAGGCGCTGGTGAAGTTCCTCGATAACCAGTACCTGGAAGTGGATGGCGTAGAGCTGAAGTTCGTGAAAGGCATTTTCGCGATATTCGGCCATGGCAACGTCCTGGGGCTGGGGCAGGCGCTGGAGCAGGACAGCGGCGACATGCGCGTCTATCAGGGGCGCAACGAGCAGGGGATGGCCCACGCGGCCACCGGTTTTGCCCGCCAGGCCTTGCGCCGGCAGATTATCGCCTGCACCTCCTCCATCGGTCCGGGGGCGGCCAACATGATCACCGCCGCCGGCACCGCCAGCGCCAACCGCATTCCGCTGCTGCTGCTGCCGGGCGATGTCTTCGCCACCCGCCAGCCGGACCCGGTGCTCCAGCAGATTGAACAGAGCTACGATCTCAGCATCAGCACCAATGACGCCTTCCGCGCGGTCAGCAAATACTGGGACCGCATTACCCGCCCGGAACAGCTGATGAGCGCCTGTATCAACGCCATGCGCGTCCTGACCGACCCGGCGGAAACCGGCGCGGTGACACTGTGCCTGCCGCAGGACGTACAGGGTGAAGCCTGGGACTACCCGGAATCCTTCTTTGCGCGCCGGGTGCACCGTCTCGACCGCCGCCCGGCCAGCGCCGCGCAGCTGGCGGACGCCGTGGCGGCCATCAAAGCCAGTCGTAAACCGCTGATCGTCTGCGGCGGCGGGGTGAAATACTCCGGCGCGGGCGAAGCGCTGTCCCGTTTCGCCGAGCGCTACGGGGTGCCCTTTGCCGAAACCCAGGCCGGGAAGGGGACGGTGGTCTCTTCTCACCCCCTGAACGTCGGCGGCGTCGGCGAGACGGGCTGTCTGGCGGCGAACCTGCTGGCGAAAGAGGCCGACCTGGTGATCGGCGTCGGCACCCGTTTCAGCGATTTTACCACCGCCTCGAAATGGATTTTCCAGCACCCGGAGGTGCGTTTCCTGAATATTAACGTCAGCAACTTCGACGCCTGGAAGCTGGACGGCATTGCCATGCTGGCGGACGCCCGGGAAGCGATGACCGCCCTCGACGCGGCGCTGGCGGACAGCGGCTGGCAGGCCGGCTGGGGCGCGCAGATCGAGAGCGTGCAGAGCCGTCAGTTAAAAGAGACCCAGCGCGTCTACCAGGCGGTGTGGCAGGAAAAATCCTTTGTCCCGGAGATCGACGATCATCTCGATCGCGAATCAGTGTATCGCGAATTCCGACAGATCACCGACTCCACCCTGACCCAGAGCAGCGTCCTTGGGGTACTGAATGAAACGCTGCCGGCCGAGGCGGTGATCGTCGCGGCGGCGGGCAGCCTGCCCGGCGATCTGCAGCGCGTCTGGCGCAACCGCGCGGAAAACACCTACCACGTGGAGTACGGCTACTCCTGCATGGGATATGAGGTCAACGCCGCACTGGGCGTAAAGCTGGCGCAGCCGCAGAGCGAAGTCTACTCCCTGGTCGGCGATGGCTCGTTCATGATGCTTCACTCTGAACTGGTCACCTCTCTGCAGGAGCGGGCGAAGATCAACGTCGTGCTGTTCGACAACATGGCCAACGGCTGCATCAACAACCTGCAGATGGAGCACGGGATGGACAGCTTCGGCACCGAGTTCCGCTACCGCCAGCCGGAAACCGGCCAGCTGCAGGGCGGCCTGGTGCCGGTGGACTTCGCCACCATCGCCGCCGGCTACGGTTGCAAAACCTGGCGCGTCACCACCCTGGACGAACTGCGCCACGCGCTGGACGCCGCCCGTCGCGAAACGGTCAGCACCCTGATTGATATTAAAGTGCTGCCGAAGACCATGGTGCACAAATACGGCAGCTGGTGGAACGTTGGCGTCGCCCAGACGGCGCTCTCTGAGCGGATCCGCAAAGTTGCGCAAATGATTAATGAAAAGCGCGCCCAGGCGCGTGATTACTAAAACGAACATCCACTCTGAATCCTACAGACTTACGGAGAAAACCATTATGTCGCTCAAATTAGGTGTCATCGGCGCTGGCGCTATCGGTAAAGAACACATCCGTCGCTGCACCCAGGTTCTGCAGGGCGCCACCGTTGTGGCGGTGTCTGATATCAATGCCGACAACGCCCGTGCGGCGGTCGCGCTGCCGGGCGTGCAGGCGGAAGTCTACGCCGACGGCCACGACGTGATTAACGCCAGCGATGTCGATGCCATCCTGGTCACTTCGTGGGACCCGACCCACGAAGAGTACACCCTGGCCGCCATCGCCGCCGGTAAGCCGGTGTTCTGCGAAAAACCGCTGGCGATGACCGCGGAAGGCTGCCGCCGCATCGTCGATGCTGAAATGAAGGCCGGCCGTCGCCTGGTGCAGGTAGGTTTTATGCGCCCGTACGACGAAGGCTATCTGGCGCTGAAAAAAGTGATCGACGATGGCGATATCGGCGCGCCGCTGATGCTGCGCTGCGCCCACCGCAACCAGTCGGTCGGTGAGAACTACACCACCGATATGGCGATCACTAACACCCTGATCCACGAGCTGGACGTGCTGCGCTGGCTGCTGAACGATGACTACCGTTCCGTGCAGGTGCGCTTCCCGCGCTCCACCTCGCACACCCATGCGCGCCTGAAAGATCCGCAGATCGTCTCCTTTGAAACCAAAAAAGGCACCCTGATCGACGTCGAAGTGTTCGTGAACTGCCAGTACGGGTATGACATCCAGTGCGAAGTGGTCGGCGAGACCGGGATTGCCCGTCTGCCGGAGCCGTCTGCCGTCCAGATGCGCAAGTCCGCCAGCCTGTCGACCGCCATTCTCACCGACTGGAAAGACCGCTTTATCAAAGCCTACGACGTCGAGCTGCAGGCCTTTATCAACGACGTCAAAGCCGGCCAGCTGCACGGCCCCTCGGCCTGGGACGGCTACGCGGCGTCGGTGGCGGCGGACGCCTGCATTAAAGCGCAGGGAACCAGCGAGCCGGTTGAAGTGACGCTGCCTGAGTGCCCGGCATTCTATAAACGTTAAGCACGTTTTGCTGACGGAACTTCTTTGCACAGGTAACGACGATGAAAATTGCCTTTGATGTGGATGTGATTAAGGACCTCGGGATCACCCGCATGGTCCATCAGGTAGCGGAGTGGGGCTACAAGTACATTGAACAGTCGCCGCACCCGCAGATTAACCCGTTCTACAAGCACCCGCGCGCCAGCCGGGAGATCATGGCGGAGTACAAGCAGGCGCTGCGCGATACCGGCCTTGAGCTATCGTCGTTTATCTGCGTCTACCGCTGGTCCGGCCCGGACGAACTGCGCCGTCAGGCGGCGGTGAAAAACTGGAAACGGCTGGTGGAAATTGCGGTGGAGATGGGCGTTCAGGTGATCAACACCGAGTTCTCCGGCGATCCGAATCAGCCTGAGATCTGCGATGAAATGTTCTATCGCTCGATGGAAGAGCTGTTGCCGATTTTTGAGCGGGAAGGCATCCGCGTGGAGATCCAGGCGCATCCCTGGGATTTCTGCGAAGAGAACAATGAAACCGTCGATATCGTGAAGTCGTTCCGCAGCGATAACGTGAAGTACGTCTACAGCGTGCCGCACACCTTTTTCTACGACAAAGGCGTCGGCGATGTGGCGAGCATGCTGCGCTATGCCGGGAGCGATCTCTCCCATGTCCTGATTGCGGACACCCGCAATCATACGAAACATTGCCGCTATATCGTTAACCCACCGGGCGTGGATGCCGTGGTGCACCAGCACGTAGGCGTCGGGGAAGGGGATGTGGATTTCGACGCGCTGTTCCGCACCCTGCGCGAAATGAAATTCGCCGAGCAGACCTTCAAGGTCGGCGGGGAGCCGATTGTCGCCACCTCGCTGTTTGGCTACCCGGAAAAAATGAAATACCAGGCAGTGGAAACCCGTGAACTCATTGAACGTGAATTGCTGCGCCGCTAAGGCGCAGCGGCAGGAGCCCTACTATGAACAAAGATAACGTCAAACTGGCTATCGCCCCGATCGGCTGGACTAACGATGATATGCCGGAGCTCGGCAGCGAAAACACCTTCCAGCAGATCGTCAGCGAAATGGCGCTGGCCGGCTTTACCGGCAGCGAAGTCGGCAGCAAATATCCGCGCGACCCGGCGGTCCTCAAGCCGATGCTGGACATCCGCGGCATTCAGATCTGCAACGCCTGGTTCAGCACCTTTTTCGCCAACGGCCAGCGGGAAAAAACCATTGATGAATTCGTCAATCACATGAACTTCCTGCATGCGATGGGCGCGAAAGTGATTGGCTGCTCCGAGCAGAGCGGCAGCATCCAGGGGCTGGATAAACCGATCCTCGGCGATGCGAAGCCGTGCTTCAGCGAAGAGGAGTGGCAGCGGGTGGCGGAAGGCTACAACACCCTCGGTCGCCTGGCGGCGGAGAAGGGGATGCAGGTCTGTCTGCACCACCACATGGGCACCGGCATTCAGACCACCGCGGAAATCGACAAGTTTATGTCGCTGGTGGACGAGCGCGTCTTCCTGCTGTTCGATACCGGCCACGCCTGGTATTCCGAAGGCGGCGAAGCGCCGATGCTGGCGATCCTCAAAAAGTATCTGCCGCGCATCAACCACGTTCACCTGAAAGACGTCCGTCCGCCGGTGATCGACCAGGTGCGCCGCGACGGCCTGTCGTTCCTCGACGGCGTGAAAAAAGGCACCTTCACCGTCCCGGGCGACGGGGTGATCGATTTCCGTCCGGTGTTCAAGCTGCTGGACGACTTTGGCTATAAAGGCTGGATGGTGGTGGAAGCAGAGCAGGATCCTGCTCTGGCCAATCCTTTCGAATACGCCGTCAAAGCGCGCAAATATATTCGCGAAACGGCAGGGATCTAATCGTTGTGACATTTTCAGGCCATACCGGGTATGGCCTGCTTTTTTCCTTTCTCAACCGGACCCAGGGCTCAACCACGGCGCCGGACAGTTCCCTCTCCCGGGCCCAGGGCTTAACCACAGCGCCGTACCGTCCCCTCTCCCTCAGGGAGAGGGCCAGGGTGAGGGTGACGATGACGGGTAAAGCGTCACTTCACTTCCGCCAGCGCGGTCTTATCCACATAAGGTTTCATCAGCGCGTCGGCTTCCTTCTGCGCCGCCTGCACCGCCGCTTCCGGCGTCACTTTGGCATCGTTAACCACCGCCGCCAGCTGGTTCTCCATCGCCTTACGTACCGCAACGGTCTCCCAGGTGGAGTACCACGGATGGGCGTACTTCAGCTGCTCAAGGGCGATCGCCGCCCGCGGATCCTGCTGCAGATAGGCCTTCATCTCTGGCGTATCGTATGACGCCTTGCGCGGCGAGAAGTAGCCGGTAAAGCGGCTCCACGCGCCGTTCACGTCGGGGCTCACCAGATAGGTCAGGAACTGATACGCCGCTTTCTTCTGCGCATCGCTGATGCCTTTAAAGCTCACCAGGCTGGCGCCGCCGATCGGCACCGCGCGCTGCTCTTTGGCCGGCAGCATCGCCACCCCAAGCTCAAAATCTTTGCTATTTTCGCGCATAAAGCCCAGCGCGCCGGTGCTGAGCATCGCCATCCCGAGCTTGCCGGAGAAGAAAGCAGCGCTGATCTGCTTCGAGTTCAGCACCCCGGACGGCATCACCTTGTCCTTGTAGATCAGATCCTGCCAGAAGCGCAGGGCGCCGATGGCGGTCGGCGAGTTGTAATAGACCTCGCCAGGATAGTCTTCGTTAAAGTATTTCCCGCCGTTGGCGCGCACCAGCGCCGAGAAGATCCAGCCGCCGTAGTCGTCGTTGGTCGACGGCAGCATGATCCCCCACTGGCCTGTGCTCTCGTCGGTCAGCTTTTTGGCATCGGCCAGCAGCTCGGCCCAGGTCTGCGGCGGCTGTTTTATTCCGGCCCGATCGAACATCGTCTTGTTGTAGTAGAGGATCGGCGTCGAGTTATGGAACGGGATCGCATAGGTGGTGCCCATCACCTGGGCGTTCTTATGCATCGCGGGCCAGAATTCCTTTTGCAGAAAATCGCCGGCCTTTTGATCGCCATATTTAAACAGCTCGTCCATCGGCAGGATCTCATCCTTCAGCGCCAGATCGGTGGTGAAGTTGGCGGACATGATCACCAGCGCCGGCGGCTGGCCGGCCTTCTGCGCCGATTCGGCTTTGATCTTGGTGGTGTCGTAGTTGCCGGTGAAGATGCCGCGTACTTCGACATCCTGCTGCGAGTCGTTGAATTGCTTAATGACGCGGGTCATCTCCATGGTCAGCTTGCCGTCCACCGGCGCCGGGAACATGAAGTCTATTTTCTCTTTTGCCAGCGCCGCGCCGCTCAGGGCAAGACTGAGGCCAACCGCGACTACCGTAAAAGGTTTAAACATAATTACACTCCATCAATAAATTATGCTGGGTCTCAGCATGAAAAAGATGTACATCGGCAGGCGAGAAGCCGATCGGTAGCGACTCGCCTTTCTCCGGCACCGTGCCGCGGTGGCGGCGGCTAAAGCGCAGGGTGCCGATCGGGGTGCTGACGTGGAGCAGGTAGTCGGCTCCCATCAGTTCTCGTTGCAGAACGGTGGCCGGCAGGCGCAGATGGCCCTCCTCCACGCGGTCGGTAATATGTTCCGGGCGAACGCCCAGCCAGACGCGAGTCTGATCCCGGTGGCGCGGCGGCAGCGGATGGCGCTGTTCTCCCAACAGTACTTCACCGTTGGCGCAGGGCAGTGACAGCAGGTTCATCGCCGGCGAACCGATAAATCCGGCGACGAACAGGTTGGCCGGGTTGGCGTACAGATACTCCGGGCGCCCGACCTGCTGCACGTGGCCGCCGTTCATTACCACGATGCGGTCGGCCATCGACATCGCCTCGGTCTGATCGTGGGTCACATAGATGGTGCTGGTTTTCAGCTGCTGGTGGAGCGCCATAATGCTGTCGCGCACTTCGCTGCGCAGGCGGGCGTCGAGGTTGGAGAGCGGCTCGTCCATCAGGAACAGCCGCGGATTGCGCACAATCGCCCGGGCCATCGCCACCCGCTGGCGCTGGCCGCCGGAGAGCTTCGCCGGTTTGCGGTCGAGCAGCGCCTCCAGCTGCAGCATCTGCGCCACTTTATCCACCCGCGGCTGCCAGCTGCTTTTCTCTTCCTTGCGCACCTTCATGCCGAAGGTGATGTTGTCGCGCACCGACAGATGCGGAAACAGGGCATAGTTCTGGAAGATCATCGCGAAGTTGCGCTCGCGCGGCGTGGTGGCGGTGATGTTCTCATCATGCAGCCAGATTTGGCCTTCGCTGACCGGCTCCAGCCCGGCGAGCAGGCGCAGCAGGGTGCTTTTCCCGCAGCCCGACGGGCCGACCAGCACCACGAATTCGCCTTCGTGAATATCCAGCGACAGGGCGCTGAGCGCCGGTTTGCCGTCGAAACGTTTACTGATGTTTTGCAGACTGAGCATAGCGGTTAGCGCTCTTCCGTTGGGCAACTGATGTTTTCGTCGTACAGCCACGGCCCGGCGTAGTGGGCCAGCGAGTGCTGGTAGCTCACCCACTGCTCACCGACCTGACGGTGCATCAGGCACGAGGCCGGGGAGAGGTCGTAATAGGGCCGGGTGTCTTCGTGGCAGTACGGCACCTGATGGACGGTGCCAGGGATAGTGGAGATCAGCGCCTGGCGATACTGGGTCATGGTCAGGCTGTGGTTATGGCCGCAGAAGATGCGCGTCAGCGACGGGAAACGCTCCACCAGCGCCAGCAGACGGTGGCCGTTTTCGCAGGCGATCGGGTCCATCTGCGCATTGCCCAGCGGCAGCGGCGGGTGGTGCATAAAGATCGTTGCCGGTTTGTCGCCGCCCTCGAACAGCTGGGCCTCCAGCCAGCCGATGGTCTCGTCGGTCAGCCAGCCTTTTGACGTGCCGGCATGACTGGAGTCGATAAACAGCAGGCGGGTGGCGAAGTCATCCACCGCATAGTGCATATTTTGCGGATCGTTGCCCAGCTGCGGGCACAGCGGGTGAAGATGCTCGAGAAAATGGGCTTTGTCGTCGTGGTTGCCGGGGATCAGATACAGCGGATAGTTCAGGCTGCCGAGGATCTGGCGGGCCACCTGATACTCCTCCGGGCGGCCGCAGTTGACGATATCCCCGCTCACCACCACCGCGTCCGGGCGCTCGCGCAGCGCGTTAAGCTGGGAGACCACGTCGGCGTTGGCGGCATTGACGTCGATAAAGCCGTACAGCTTCTCGCCGCGGCTGCGGAAATGGGTATCGGAAATGTGCGCTAACAGCATGAATCACTCCTTATTTGATCCCGGAGAAGCCGAAGCTCCGCAGGAACTGTTTCTGAAAAAGGATGAACGCCAGCATCAGCGGCAGGCAGACCATCAGCGTCCCGGCGCCGATGGTGCCCCACTGGCCGCCGGATTCGGCGCCCATGGCGAAAGAGACCAGCCCGACGGTCAGCACCTGCTTATCGGGATCGTTGAGCATCATCAGCGGCCACAGGTACTCGTTCCAGTGGTAGGTAATGCTGACGGTGGCGAAGGCCAGCACCGACGGCCAGGACATCGGCAGCAGCACGCGGAACAGCACCTGCCACCAGCGGCAGCCCTCCATCAGAGCCGCCTCCTCCAGCTCTTTCGGAATGGCGAGGAACGCCTGACGCATCAGGAACACGCCGAACGCCGAGGTGAAGTAGGGCATCATCACCCCGGTGAGGGTGTTGAGCAGGCCGAAGGTTTTCAGGGTCAGCATGTTTGGCACCATCATCACCACCGGCATGATCATCAGCTGCACCAGGAACAGGAGAAACAGCGTCTGCTTGCCGCGAAACTCGTGGCAGGCGAAGACGTACCCGGCGGTGGTGATGGTCAACAGCTGCACGAAGAAGGTGCCGAAGGTGAAGATAAGGGTGTTGGCGTACAGGCTCAGCCAGTCGGCGCTCTGCCAGGCGTCGCGGAAGTTATCGAGAGTCAGCGGCAGGCGCGGCAGCAGCGACGCCATATCGTCGCCGAAGGTGGTAGCGCTGAACGAGGTCGCCAGCATCCAGATAAACGGGCTGACCCACAGCAGCGCCATGCAGCACATCAATACTGTGAGCGTAAAGGGCGACGAGCGGCGCAGGCGCAGCCACAGCGGACGGGCGGCGGCGGGCGTGCGGACCAGCAGCGGCGAGATTTCAGCGCTCATAGTGGGCTCCTTTCTCCAGCAGTTTCAGGTTAATCAGCGAGAAGGCGAACAGCCCGGCCAGGGTCAGGAAGGTGGCGGCGGAGGCTTTACCGAGGTCGTGGGTATCCCAGGCGAGATTCTGGATGTAATAGAGCAGCACGGTGGTGGCGTTGTCCGGCCCGCCGCGGGTCATTACCGCCACGTGATCAATCTGGGTGATGGAGTAGATCAGCGCGGTGGTGATCACAAAGCTCAGCGTCGGGCGCAGCAGCGGCAGCGTGACCTTAAAAAAGACCTGCGTGCGGGTAGCCCCTTCCATCAGCGCCGCTTCCCGCGTCGAGGCCGGAATGCTCTGCAGCCCGGCGAGGAAAAACAGCATGTAGTAGCCGGCGAACTTCCACACGCCAATCAGCGCCAGGGCCAGCAGCGCGCTGTTGCTGCGCCCCAGCCAGTTGTTGTTCATCGGCCCGAACAGCTTCGCCAGATAGTGGTCGAGCAGGCCGAGGCCGGGCATAAAGATAAACAGCCACAGCGCGGCGGCGCTGACCATCGGGATAATCATCGGGAAGAAGAAGGCGGTGCGCAGCCAGCGGTTGACGCGATGGTTCTCGCTCAGCGCCACCGCCAGCAGCAGGGCGAGGGTCACCCCGGGCACCACCGTCAGCAGGATATAGAGCAGGTTATTGCCCAGCGACTGCCAGAAGACGTTATCGGCAAACAGGCGGGCGAAGTTATCCAGCCCGACGTACTGTGCGCCGTCGCTGGCCATGCGGGTATCAAACAGGCTGTCATACACCGAACGCCCCAGCGGGAACCAGGTAAACAGCAGTAAAAACAGCAGGGAAGGCGACAGGATCAGCCAGGGAAGCCAGGTCTTTCTCATGGTGACGCGCATCTCGTTCAGCCATTTATCGAAGCCCGGATTGTGGGAAGCAATGACTACAGAGGCATGGCGGGGAGATGACGGTTTGATGAAGCGACGGGGAAAACGCCGGGCGAGCGGGCCGCCCGGCGGGAGAGAACCATCAGAAGTCGGCTTTCAGCACCGCGCGGTAGCGGGCTTTGCCTTCGCGAACGTGCTTCAGCGCTTCGTTAATCTGCGACATCGGGAACAGCTCGGTGGTCGGGGCCACTTTGCTGCGCCCGGCGAACTTCATCAGCGTGCGCAGTTCGGACGGGTTGCCGGTCGCCGAGCCGGAGATGCTGCGGTCGCCGCCGATAAGGGTAAAGGCCGGCACCGGGAACGGCTTCATCACCGCGCCGACGGTATGGAAGTTGCCGCCGTAAGCCAGGGCTTCGAAGTACGGCTGCCAGTCGAGATCCACCGCCACGGTGTTGATGATCAGGTCAAACTGACCGGCCAGCGCTTTTAAGACTTCCGGATCGCGGCTGTTGACCACGCGATCGGCGCCCATCGCCAGCACTTCCTGCTCTTTGGCCGGGTTGGAGCTGAAGGCGGTCACTTCCGCGCCCATCGCCCGCAGCAGCTTAATGGCGATATGGCCGAGGCCGCCGATGCCGATCACCCCGACGCGGCTGGTGGCGGTGACGTGGTGGGTCAGCAGCGGTTTAAAGACGGTGATGCCGCCGCACAGCATCGGGCCGGCGGACGCCAGATCGATGCTCTCCGGCAGGGGGATCACCCACTGCCAGTCGGCGCGCAGCTTATTGGCGAAGCCGCCGCGGTTGAGAATGGTCGGCACCGAGCCTTCCAGACAGTTGATCTGGTTGCCGCTGATGCAGGCGTCGCAATGACCGCAGCTGCGCGCCGTCCAGCCGATGCCGACCTTCTGGCCAATCTTCAGCCCTTTATCCTGCGCCGCGCTGCCCAGCGCCGCCACCCGGCCAATCACCTCGTGACCGGCCACCAGCGGGTAGCTCGACATCCCCCATTCGTTGTCGATCATCGACAGGTCTGAATGGCAGATCCCGCAGTATTCCACTTCAACTTCGACATCTTCCGGCTGTAGCTCGCCGGCATCGTATTCCCACAGCGACAGATCGGCGCCCGCTTCTTTGGCGGCGTAGCTTTTAATGATGGTCATGTTCATTTCCTTGGGGTTGGCGTGATAACCCAGAAAGTGTAGAGCATGGTATTCCCCGGCGCTTGGCAATCGGAGGGGTCGCGAAGCGGGCGGACCAGCCGCCCGTTAAGGTCAGCGGCTGGCCAGCGGCCAATGATTAAGGCGGATGCCGCGCTGCGGGGCGTTCTCGGCAAAATCATCCAGCACCGCCCGCACGTCCGGGTCGAGATAGCCGACGCTGTCGTGCTCGACGATCACCACGCTCTTTTCCGGAATCTTCGCCAGCAGGGCCAGCAGATGCGGATTGTGCATAAAGGTCAGATTCTGCTGGATGCGCAGCACGTAGTGGTCATCGTAGCGCGCCAGCTGCAGCGAGTGGCGATGGCTGCGCCAGAGGCTGAATGCCATCTGGGTGGCAAGACCAATCCCGATCCCCGCCAGCATGCCGCAGGCGATAATCCCGCCGATGGTGGCGAGGAACGGAACGTACTGCGCCGCCCCCTGGCGGAACTGCTCGATGAACAGCCGCGGCGTCGCCAGCTTATAGCCGGTATACAGCAGCACGGCGGCGAGGCTGGCGAGCGGGATTAAGGTCAGCAGGCCGCTGAACCACAGGCCGCAGATCAACAGCAGTACGCCGTGGATAAAGATCGACAGTTTGCTCTGCGCGCCGTTGCTGACGTTCACCGAGCTGCGGACGATCACCGCGGTGATCGGCATCGCCCCCAGCACGCCGGAGAGCAGGTTGCCCACGCCCTGGGCGACCATTTCGCGGTTCGGCGAAGGCGGCGGATTTTGCGGGCGCAGCTTTTTCAGCGCCTCCTGGCTGAGCAAGGTTTCGAGGCTGGCGACCAGCGCCAGGGTTACCGCCACCACCCACACCGACGGATTGCGCCACGCGCTCCACGCCGGAGACTCCAGCTCGCCCAGCAGATCGCCGAGGCTGCCGAACGCTGGCAGGGTAATGCGCGGCAGGGCGGCCAGCTGCTGCGGCGCAAAATGGGTCAGTAGCAGGGTGGTCACGCAGCCGAGCAGGACGGCGATCAGCGGCCCGGGGATCCAGCGCAGGCTCTTCACCCGGCGGATAAGCGGCGAGCCCCACAGCCAGAGTACCAGCAGGCCGCCCGCGGCCACGGCCATCGCAGTGACGGAGAAAGCGGCATTGCCCTGAACCACATCGGCAAGCCCGGTCTCTTCCGCCGTGCCGAGCGCGACAGGGATCTGCTGCATAATCAGCAGGATGCCGATCGCCGCCAGCATGCCTTTGATGACGCTGGCGGGAACCAGCGAGATAAAGCGCCCGGCCCGCAGGATGCCGAACAGCAGCTGCAGCACGCCGGCCAGCACCAGCGCCATCAGGAAGAGGGAGAAGGAACCCAGGGATTCAATGGCGGCGACGACGATGGTGACCAGTCCGGCGGCGGGGCCGCTGACGGCGAAGCGAGAGGGGCTGAGGACGGTGACGACCAGGCCGCCGATGATGCCGGTCAGCAGGCCGACGAAGGGCGGTAAGCCGCTGGCCTGGGCGATGCCGAGGCACAGCGGCAGGGCGACAAGGAAGACGACGATGCCGGCGAGAGAGTCCTGACGAAGCGTGTTCATGGGGCGTGCTCCTGCGGTGAGAGGTGTTCGACGAGGGTGGTTAAATGGCCGGAAGCCAGATCGTAGACGCAGCCGTGCAGGCTGAGCGGCCGCCCGCTGGCGAGCACCGTCTGCACCGGTTCACTCTCCAGCAGACGGGCGAACTGGGCGCGAACGTTGGCTTCCACCAGGGCGTCCAGCGCATGACGAGAGCGCTCCGCGTCGGTGCTGGCGCTGGCGCCGGGGGAGGCCGCAACACAACATCCATCGGCGATCTGCGCCATTTCGTGATGCAGGGTGTGGCGCAGCTGGCCGATGCGGCGAGCCAGCGCCGAGGATTCCTGCGCCAGCGGCAGGGTGGGCAGAGAGAGCGCCGTCTGCACGCCGCCGCAGCCGTAGTGGCCGCAGAGCACCACCCGCTCCACCTCAAGGTAATGCAAAGCATACTGCAGGACGCTCATGACGTTGTCGTCGGCGGGGTCGAGCATGTTGGCGATATTACGGTGGACAAAGAGCTCGCCGGGCTGGCTGCCGGTGAGCACCTCGGCGGGAACGCGGCTGTCGGAGCAGCCGATCCACAGCGAGTGGGGCCGCTGCCCGTCGACCCATTTTTCGAAATAGTCCGGATCATGCTGACACTTCTGCAGCGCCCAGCTGCGGTTGCGGGCCAGCAAAGGTTTTAACGTCGTCACAAGTATTCTCCTGAGTTAATTCATCGAGTGAATATGTCCATCAAGACTCGTACAGCGACTAGTAAAAATAGTGTTTACCGGAACCCTTCACGCCTGAGGAAAATCCTGGAATAAACGGCAAAAAGAAAACTTTTCATTAATGTAAAGTTATAAAAATATTGATGAAATTGATATTTGACTGTGGGGCGAGTGAATAACAAAAAGGTATTGGCTAAAACTTTCTGGAATATATAGGAATGGCGTTGGGTGGGGTTAGGGGGAATATTGAGGGATTGGATATTGGGGATGGATGGGGAACGTTGGGTTGTGTTGGGTTGTGTTGAGTTGGGTTGAGTGATTCGGGTGAGAATGGTGTGAGAAAAAATAGAGATGACTTTGAGTGAAGTTTGGGGGGGCAAGGGGAAAGGGGAGTGGCTGGCAGGTGGTGCTGGGGTTGCGGGGGTTGTGAGAGGAGGGTTGCTGATGGCAGTCGCGCTATGGAACGGCAGCAAAAGGTGACGCCGCGCAGGATAGCGCTGTTTTTTTCGACACTTAGCGCAATGACGACACGCTGTCGCTTGCATGGCCGCCGCCGACAGGTATAATCCAGAACGTTTCCGCATCCCCTTCAGTGCCGAAGTGGCGAAATCGGTAGACGCAGTTGATTCAAAATCAACCGTAGAAATACGTGCCGGTTCGAGTCCGGCCTTCGGCACCATACAAAGCTTTTTTAAGTCTACTAACGTCTACTTTAGTCCATAAAAACAGTAAGTTAAGCAGGTTTCTGGCTTTTATTAGTCTGTCCACGTCTACTCAATTCCTTGAACATATACCAACCGATGATGGTATAACTGGCCAGGGTCAGAAAGACGAAGATCTCTGATTTAGCACTGCACCGATTTTGGACCAGGGTCAAAAAACCGGAACTCTCAAAAAGTACGTAGAGCTAAAGCTGGGATGCTTGCAACACCGGCTCCCGGTTTAAAAATTCATTTCCCTCCTTGGAACCATTCACTGTGATAGTCGCATATAACATTCACATCCCCTATACCTGATGGCTGTTTTATGATGACACTATCTATTTTTTTGTATATATACCACCTATATTTATAGGTGGTATATAAGAAAAAGATGTATTATTATCGGTTATAAATTTTATGCCACTCTATGTAAAATTTTTCTCACCATACTCATTCACTATGAGAATAAAAGGAGAATGCTTTGAGTTATCATGAACATATATCAATACTTAAGTGTACTCCTTGGTTAGTCAAGTTTCTAACTCGTAGAGGTTTAAGAAAACCTGATAATCGTCCTCTTTATGAATACCACGCAACGAGCGATGAATATGATGAATTGAAACGGCTATTGCGAGCTGTAGGGCTACCTGATGGTTACAAAAGTGATAAAGGATACGCAGCCTGCTTTACGTTGTTCTGCTCAGAGTGGTATCGAAGAGATTATGAAAGGGAGTGTGGATGGGCATGGGAGCCAATTTATAAAACGATAGGCATATCAGCATCTTCTTCGGAAATGGGGAAGATAATCCCTAAAGGCCTGGATGGATACTGGGGGCGCCCGGTGCGGTTCTATGATACAGAAAGACGGAATTTTTTAGGCTCTTTATTTAGTGAAGGCGGTTTACCTTTTAGGTTACTAAAGGAATCTAATAGCCGTTTTCAGTCGATGTTCTCTCTCATTCTTAATCAATACGAACAGGCCCAATTATCTAACATATCTACGTTCATGTTAGTTCATTCAGCGGTAGAGAAATCATCTCTGCCAGTCGTTTTCAAAGAGGATACTTCAGTTGAGCTTATAAGTCGGATGGCTGAACAGTTAGTATCTCTTGTTCAAATTTATGATCTGAGTAACCACACCGAACCTGTAAAAGAACTTGAACGTGTTCATCCGAAGTGGCGGGACAGTTTTCCTGTTCCTCTCGATGATGATACGGGTACCAGTTTCCTTAATGGACTTTTACAAACAGCTTCTATTGAATCCAAACCCCGCCTCCAAAAGAATAAAGCGACTCTCTGCCAGTTTTTATGGTCAGAAAATCATCCTGAAGCCGTCCAGACCGTCATTGCGTTGCCTGAAGAACTGAACTTTTTACTTGAAAGCGAGCCTTCAACAACTCGCTTCGAGCTTGCTATCTACGAAGATGGTAACGAGATTGCTAGTCTGGGCCCTGCCTATGCAACGCTAAATAACTCGCAAGCAAAAATAAGGGTTCGTAAGCGCGAAATTAAATTTTATCGAAAAACGCCTAATGTAAGTTTGTTCATTGTCGCGAGAGCTGGGGGGATGCTTGTCGGCTCTAAGCTGTTGGAGGGAAGTGAAATTGCAGCGGGAGATGTGCCGTTAATTTTTGTTTCTGATCATGATGAATGGTTGCTACAGGGACAAGCCTCTTGCTGCGTACGCGGCAGTCGTGTGCTTATTATTCTACCAAAGGATGGTTGTCTGGCTTCAAAACATGAGGCTTGTGATGTTGGCCTTTCGGCTTTGGGATGTAGGGCTTTTACTATCGAAGGTCGACAGGATATAATTATTGAAGGCGATGAAACATATCGGATAAAGACAGGAAGAGATAAGATTATTCAGGCTGGGTTCTCATTCCAGGGGAAGCGGTTAAATTGGACAAGCTACCCGGATGAGGTCTTTCTTGGTATTCCCGGAATTACCAAAGATCCTGATGATATATCAGAACATCATTATAAGCGATTTTTCAACGGTACATTTATAGATGATTGTGATGTGCATGAGAAAATGGGTGCACAGTTTCTTTCAGTACGTAACAATAATAATGAAACGTTATTGCGTAAAAAAATAGGTATTCTTCCCAATGATTTTAGCCTTGAAATAAAAAATGGAGAACAAGCAAATGAAGGTTCTATTATTATTTCAACCAAGCATTCTTGCTGGTATAGTTTGAAAGAAAAAACATTGGAGGTTGATAGGAAGCGATCACCCGGCAGCACAGAAATAATGATGAAAACTGAGGGCGTTCCCCCAGCATCGATTTTACTACAAATAACGCCAAACCTTGCTGCTAACCCCATTGTTGTTTCTCTCCCTTTCCCTGCTCGAGGTTGCCTTGCCTTTGATAAAGACGAAAAGCCCCTACCCAAAAATTTAACGATTCACGATCTTTTGGGAGCCAGAGCATACCTTTTCGGAAAAAATGGTGAACCTACGCGATACCAACTTGAGCTACGTTTACGCTCCCGTAGCGGAATTCAGGCATGGTATGAGTGGCGTTATAGTGCGGGCGAAAGCCCGGTAGAGATTTCGTTATACAGCTTAAGGGAACATATTGACAATTTACTTTCCCTGGAGGAAGGCATTGATCAAACGGTGGATATGTGTATTGAGGGCGGAGGTAGCTCTTTCACCTGGCAAATCAGGCGCTATAAATATAGCCTTGAGTATGACCGGGAAAGGCAGCTTCTTCTTGCTAATTCAGTGAGCAATCGTACGGGGCAGATCCCTTCACCCGTTATAATGTTACTCAGTGAGCCCGAAAGAAAGGCAATATCGCTTGTGTCGAGAACAAGCGAAGGTGTACCGGTTGGTGAGTTCGAATTAAGTTCGACGATCCAAAATAATGGCCCATGGCTAGTTGTTCCCAAGCAAGGTGATGAAGCTTCATTTCGGCCTTGCTACATTGCAGGCGAGCCGGTGATCCAAAGCGATACTACGACAATACAGTCTCTGCAAAAGGCAACGCAGCTTTTCAATCCCCGGTCGGATGTAAATACCATTACGTTAGTTCTGGAACAAATGGCGAGCGACCCTGCACACTCGGGCTGGCAGTTCTTACGTAACTTATACAACCAGTTTGGATATTTACCGCTGGCTACCTTTGAGGTATGGCGTGCCTTGGTCCTGCATCCACGGGCATTGGCAATGTCATTGTTTAAATTCGAGATGTCCATTGATTATCTCAGCCGTATTGAAAGCGAGTTTCCTGTTTTCTGGGAGTTTTTGCCTATTATCGAGGTTAAATATGCTGCGATGCGTTTTCGAGCATTTCTGACTCATAAAGGTGCCCCGGAGGAAATGCAGAACAAGTCATTGGGTCGAATGTTTCAGAAATTAGGAACTGTATTTCCAACCTATGCCAGCGAGGTGCAAACCTGGTTAGACCAGGGGAAATTACCACCGACTTTTCCGGCACAAATGATAGAAGGTATCATTCATGAGTGGTATCAGGAGCTCTTACGTGAACATGGTGAATCACGTTGGCCAGAGTTTGGTGGGCCGGGTCTTTTTCGTTGGTACGCCTCGCAAAAGGATCCCATTATAGAAGTTTTGCCTGATACCAGTTATCGATATTCCGTCACTTTGCTCCCAATATTTGCTGCTGCTGTTACATGCGGCAAAACAACTTTTGACAGCGTTTTTGAGAATAAACCTGGTGCCGTATTTTTCTTAAGGCAAGTGAGAGATTTTGACTCGCGATGGTTTAATGCCATTTTCCAGTATTGCTTATTGCGTAATGTGGCTGAAAAATAAAAAGGAATAAGAATGACTACACGCTATTTTTCTTCGCTGATTGAACAGTCGTTATCTCGTTCGACGGAAGCTACGCTGAGCATTATGGGCGTAACCAACCCGCATCTTCGTGAGCACCTTACGCAGCAGATGGCGGCTGAATGTGGAAAGGATGGAACATTTCTGGCTTCTCCCGTGTTTGAACAAACATTTGGCTGGAAAGAGTCAAATTTCACTATGAGGGAGCTTGCCACAAAGCAAACGTTACTGAGTAAGGAGGTTGTTGATTCTCTCGATAACGAAGAAAATGGACGTTATCGTTTTGGCTCAACCTGGAAACCGTTCACACATCAGTTAGCCAGCTGGCAAGCATTGCTTGATAAAAAACATTCGGTAGTTGTAACCAGCGGCACGGGCTCGGGTAAAACAGAGTGCTTCATGGTTCCGGTACTTGAAGATCTTTATCGCGAGCTACGGGACAACGGGAAAAAACCACTAATAGGCGTTAGAGCCCTTTTCCTTTATCCCCTGAATGCCCTGATCAATTCACAGCGTGAACGTTTAGATGCCTGGACCCGAGGTTTTGGAACCGGGATTCGGTACTGTCTGTATAACGGTAATACTGAAGAGCTGCATGCCTCAGTAAAAAGTGAGCAGGCAAATCGGCCAAATGAGGTGCTTTCGCGTGAGAAAATGCGTGAGGAACCAGCCCCTGTTCTGGTCACAAACGGTACCATGCTGGAATACATGATGGTGCGTCAGGTTGATGCACCTATCATTCAGAAATCAAAAGCGGAAAAATCATTACGCTGGATCGTTCTGGACGAAGCCCATACCTACGTAGGTTCCCAAGCCGCTGAATTGGCTTTACAACTCCGTCGTGTCATGACGGCATTTGGCGTCACGCCTGATGATGTTCGCTTTGTGGCGACGTCGGCCACCATTGCCGGAAGTGATGCTGAAAAGCAGCTGAAAAAATTTTTGTCTGAGCTGTCAGGAGTACCACAGGAACGTATTAATGTTCTGGGGGGAAGTCGCGTTATTCCTGAGCTCGACCCCTGCAAACAATATTCTCTGTCACTGGATGAGATTGAGCATATCCCTGATTCGGAGAGTGAAGGGATCAGTCCGGAGCGTTATAGTGCGTTGACCCACTCTCCGGAAGCGCGCTGTTTACGCGAAATGCTGGTTAGCCAACCCCGACCAATGAAACTTGATACGCTGACCCAGCGTTTGAACGAGCTGACCAAACATCAGTACACGCAGCAGGATGTTTTACGCTGGATCGATCTTTGCTCTGGCACACTCCCTAATGCAAAGGATCCTGCATTTCTGAAAGTCAGAGCACATATTTTCCAGCGAAACACCCAGGGCATCTGGGCCTGCGTAGATAAACATTGCTCCGCTAAACACAATACTGCGCTGGAGAAGGGGTGGCCTTTTGGCAATGTGTATGTAAATCAGCGGCAAAGCTGCGAGTGTGGCAGCCCTGTTTATGAACTCGCGTTCTGCAATGAGTGTAATGAACCGCATTTACTTGCCCGGGACAAAAAAGGAAAACTTGTACAGTGGGATAATAAAGGTGGGGATGAGTTTTCGCTGCAGGATGAAGCTCCTGATGATTTTGACTCCTCCAGTGAAAAAGTTCAAAAAGAACAGGTATTCCAGCCACCCCATATTATTGCCGCGGAATGTAATACCGAAATGGGCTATATCGTGCAGCGCCTCGATCGTCAAACTCGAAGTATTGGCGTAGTCAACCCGGATAGTATTCCGTTGGCGATGAATGATATTGAGCAGGTCTGTAGTGCCAGCAACTGCGGTTACAGAGGGGGGAAAGGTAAACAACCCTTCCGGCGGGCACTGTTAGGCGGGCCTTTTTATGTGACGAATATCGTGCCTACCGTGCTGGAATATTGTCAGGACTTTATCAGTGATGAAGGTAAAGAGGGGGTTGGCCCGCTTTCTTTGCCTGGACGAGGGCGGCGACTGATCACCTTCACTGATAGCCGTCAGGGAACGGCACGGATGGCGGTGCGGATGCAGCAGGAAGCGGAGCGCAGCCGTTTGCGTGGTAGCGTGGTGGATATTCTCGGATGGTACCAACGGAAACAGTCAACATATGCGCCAAATGCTCAGGCTGACGTAACGAAGTTGACTGAGATGGCAGCAAAGGCACGTGAAGAAGCGAAAAATCTTCATGATTGGGGGATGCCGGAAGAAGCGATCCGTCGTGAAGAACAAGCTGAGCGTTTAGAGCACGCCATCCAGGTCGCCACTGGCGGAAAAGTCGATACGGTTTTGATTTCCCTTTCCTGGCCTGAAATGGTCAAGGAATTGAAAGATAAGGCGGATATCAAAGGTCCTATCCTGCAGTATAACCACTATCTTAAACCCGAAATATTCACTGAAAATGGTGGCCCTTTAAAACTCGCTGAAATGCTGCTTTTCCGTGAATTTATGCGGCGCCCGAAACGCACCAATAGCCTGGAAACACAAGGGCTGGTTCAGGTGGGTTATCTGGGGTTGGAGAAGGTGCATAGCATCCCTGCTCATTGGCAGGAAAAAGGATTAACTCTGGATGACTGGCGTGATTTTCTTAAGGTCACGCTGGATTTCTATGTCAGGGAAAGCAACTACACCCAGTTGGACGAAGATCTGAAAAACTGGATCGGTAGCCGTTTCTCTTCAAAATTTGTCCGTAACCCCGATTCGAAAGAGCCTGATGACAACCAGGTTAAACGCTGGCCGCAAATTCGTCACGGTAACGTCACGCAGCGCTTGGTCAAGCTTTTGATCCTCGGCGCTAAATTCAGCAGCGTAAATACGGTCACAATCGATATCGTTAATGCGTGGCTAAAAGAGGCATGGCTTCAGTTGACGGGGTCATTAGCGGTATTGAAATCCGACGGCAACCGTTTTTATTTACCTAAAGAGCATCTGACATTCTCTCTGGTACAAAAAGCCTACATTTGCCCGGTAACCAATAAATTACTGGCGACGGCTTTCAGAGGTCTGACGCCTTATCTGCCAATGCATATTCAGTTTGAACGGCTGACCAGTGCACAATATGACGCCTTTGTCGCACAGGCGGTGACGCTGCCTGAGATTTGGCAGCACGATCGTTCTCAGGATGATTATGTCGATGGGTTAAGAAAAGTTCGTGACTGGCTTGGGCAGGACCCTCTGGTGGCGCAATTACGTTCGCAAAACCTCTGGACGGACATTAACGATCGCGTCGTTGAAGGTGGATTTTACTACCGCACGGCAGAGCATTCCGCCCAGCAATCATCCGAACGTCTACAAAGTTATGAGCGTATGTTTAAAAACGGACAGCTTAACGTTCTTAACTGTTCAACCACTATGGAAATGGGCGTAGATATTGGCGGGATTTCTGCCGTGGTGATGAATAACGTCCCGCCGCACCCCGCTAACTATTTACAGCGTGCCGGGCGTGCCGGGCGTAGCAAAGAGTCCCGCGCTATTTCTTACACGTTGTGCAAAGGCAACCCGCACGATCGGCAGGTTTTTGCTAACCCTCTCTGGCCTTTTGAAACGGTGATCCCTGCGCCGATGGTGGCAATGAATTCTGAGCGTCTGGTACAGCGCCACGTCAATTCTCTGCTGCTGTCAGACTATTTGTGCCATGTCATCGGTGAAACCGAAAAAGAACGCACCAGCCTTAATAGTCAGTGGTTCTTTGGTGAAGAGCTTGAACAGTCGGTGTGTAACCGTTTCAAAGCCTGGCTGGAGCGTCCGACGCTCAGCATTGACGCGGCTTTGGTTCGTTTGGTTAAAGGCACCGCGCTTCATGGCGTTGCGGCAGAAAAGCTGCGGGATAAAACGTGCGACGCGATTGCGGCGCTGCAGAAGCGCTGGCTGGGAATTTATCGCGATCTTGTTAAGCAGGAAAGTGAATCGCAGCCCAATACGCCGTATCGCAAACGTCTGGAGCTGGAGAAAAAACGGCACTGCGGCGAGTATCTGCTGCGCGACTTGGCGGCCAGAACCTTCCTGCCTGGATATGGCTTCCCAACGGATGTTGTCACTTTTGATAACTTCACTATGGAAGATTATATCCGCGAGAAAACGTACAAAGTCCGTGATAAGAGCGATCGTGAAGATAACGTCTCGCGTTATAAAGGCTTGCCCTCACGCAACCTTTCCGTGGCGATCCGTGAGTATGCGCCAGGCGCGGAGATTATCCTTGATGGCCGGGTCTTCCGCTCTGCCGGGGTGTCTCTACACTGGCATAATCTTAATGCTGATACCAATGAAGCTCAGCGTCTGGATAGCGCCTGGCGTTGTCACAAATGCGGTACGTTAGGCTATGAGGAAGGTATTGGCGGTTCGGGTGATTTGTTCTGTACCAATGATGCGTGCGGTGAGCGCATCACGCCGGAAAACCGCCGTCAGGTTTTACAGCCGGCGGGTTTTGTGACGGATGCGCACGATCCGGTGACCAATAACATTGAGACCATGAAATTCATTCCGGTTGTACCGGCCTGGGTATTTGTTAAGGCCGAGCGTGTGCCTTTGCCGAACCCGTTGATGGGCTTTATGGCTTCCGGGGCGGACGGTAATGTGTTCCAGCAAAGTATGGGGGAAGGCGGTCACGGCTATGCGCTGTGCCTGAGCTGCGGCCGTGCAGAGTCGATGCTCAACCCCACGGATGCGCCGAAATCCATGGAAGCACACTATCCGCCCCGTCCTGGAAAGGCCGACCGGGACAGTCAGAATCAGCGGATTATCTGCCCGGGTTCAACGGCGCTGAATAAAAATGTCACGCTGGGAGCGCTGGCCAGAACGGATGTCTTCGAGCTGATTGTCCGTCGCCCGCAGGACGGAGAGTATATTGCTGATAACACGGAAGAAGGGCGTATTGTTGCAATGACGCTGGCCGTGGCGCTGCGGCGCTCGCTGGCGAGCGTGCAGGGCGTTTCCGCAGCGGAGCTGGGCTACGCGGTGCGTCCGGTCAGGCTGGAGAACGAGCAATCCGTTCTGGCGGTACAGCTGTACGATATTATCAGCGGCGGTGCGGGCTTTGCTTCCAGCGCGCCATTGCATATTGAGGCCGTGCTGAAGGGAATGGTGAAGCAACTGGGCTGCCACCACTGCGATACCGCCTGTAGCGAGTGCCTGCTCGATTCACAGACCCGCCACGATCACGATCTGCTGGATCGTAAAGCGGCGCTGGCCTGGCTGGGTGCGGATTTCAGCCACTATATTGGTTTGCCGGATGAGGAGAAATTCTCTCTGGCTGATGCACAATATTGCCCAGGGAGCATTGAAGATACTCTGCGGCGGGCCATCAACGATGGGGGGCGAAAGCTCACGCTGTGGATGAGTGGGCCGTTGAATGAGTGGGATCTGTATGCCCGTCAGTTCCGCACCGCGATCCAGAACTACCGGCTAAAAGATGATGTTGAGGTGGTGCTGGTTATTCCGCGAAACATTGACGATCCGGAGATCCTTCTGGAACTCGCGCAGTTCACGGCGATAGGCGTGCAGCTGTGCCAGTCTGAGCTGGATACGGATACGCCGCTCGTTGCGCAGGTGACGTTTGACGATCGCCTGATGACGTTAATTTCTCGCAGCCATGACGCTACCATCCCCGGGCCGAACTGGCATCTGAATAGCCAGATGGTTATTCGCAGCCATTTGCAGGCGCCGATAGCGCTTTATAAAGCCGAGTTGCCATCCGAGGATGCGGGCAGCAAAGGCCTGGTTAACGATATTGAAATCCATAAGCAGCTTAACGGCCCGGTTTCTCAGTTTGGCCAGCGTTTCTGGAACCTGCTGACTGAGTCTCAGGATGATATTCAACGCCTGCTGAAGGAATGCCGGGTGACGCGTATCCACTATAGCGATCGCTATCTGCAAAACCCCGTAGCGCTGGCGTTGTTAGGCGGGTTATTGAAGACGTTGAAACCGATGCTGACACAAGAGGCGGAAGTGACGATTGATACGCTGTTCAGGAGTAAAGAGCGCCCGGGGAACAAACCGTTCCATGACTGGATGAGTGAAGCAGACTTCCAGGATTTCGCCGACCAGTGGTTTGCGGCATCCATGGGACGAGCCGTGGAGATTCAGGCGTTCAACTCTGGCCGCGACATTCCGCACCACCGTAAGCTGATGGTGAGTTTTGATAATGGCCAGGCGCTGAAAATCCGCTTTGATCAGGGGATGGGATACTGGCGTATTAACTTTGCGCGAGCCTGGCGTGATTTTAACTTTAATGACGACGTCTCTTTCCAGCTGGGGAATATGGCGCAAGCCTGCGCAGAAGGCCAGGTAGTGAACAGCGAGGAGAGCTGGGCAACCGATGTGCTGGTGCAAGTTATCGCACCTTAATCAGGAACCGCTCCCGACTTACGGTCGGGAGCGGTTAGCGTCAGGCGGAACGTTTACCTGAAATCACGTCGATAAAGTCCTGCACCTGCCGCTGCTTACGGGCGGACAGCTTACCTACCCGATGAAAAGACTGAAGCAGCGTAGAGTCTTCCGGCTGCGGTGGTTTTGCCGTTAGCACAATACAGCCGTTCATCACCTTCACATCCACCTCGGTGCCGGTGGCGAAACCGGCGGCTTCCAGCCACTGTCCCTTCATGGTGAGGGCGGGGATGCGGGTGGCGCGTCGCATAACTCACGGTAAGATGACGGTTATTTGTTGGGGAGACTTCTGGATCGCACGGATCTGCAATAGAATGGACGGTAGTCATGATGGCTATTCCTTGAAAATAGTGATTGTGATGAGTGATATGGCCGTGTTCCCGCACGGCCATATCGCGCTAAATACCTGTACATAACATCAGTAAATAAAAGAAAAGTCCAGCTGAAAATAGACTGTAATGGGAATGTTCAGGAAGAAACTGGATATATTTTTGATGGTTATGATTGCGGGGGAATAATAAAAAGCGCACCGGGAAGGTGCGCTTGAAAATAAAGGTCAGGATTTTTTACGTGAGTTTTTTTTACCGCCGCTGGCGGCGCGTTCGGCCTTGATTTTTTCCAGCAGGGCGGCGGCGCTGTTTTCACCGCTGATAAGATCCGGATTTTCCGCACGCCACTGGGCGGTAAGCTCACCGCGGAAGGCTTTCGCCAGGATCGACTGGGTGAGGCTGTTGACGCGGTTCAGGGCGTTGTTGACCTGCTTTTCAATGGTGTCGGCCCAGGCAAAGAGTTGTTCGACGCGGCGGACGATTTCGTGTTGTTCTGGGAGTGGGGGAAGTGGTATTTCCAGAGAGGCCAGTTCTTTGCTATTTATGTTATTCACCCCAGAAGTTGAACGTGCAATATTCTCAATTACTTGTCGTAATTGGGGACTTTGCAGGCAATAAGAAATATACTTGGGTGCAGCCCTTTCTTTATCCAGTCTTACTCGGATGAGATATCCTGCATATAAATATTCTGTGTCATTTTCCGAAATTACTGCGACCTTGCCGACCAAATCGACACTACCATTGGATCGGATTAAAAGTAAATCCCCCTCTTTCAACGTTAGAGTTACTAATTCCTTCTGATCAAAATCGGCATATTTGAGGTCGCTGTTAATTATATAACCAGGTCCGATGTTAGGGATTCGCAATACGGCTGTACTTCCCTGTGTTTCAGAACACTTTTTAGATGTTCCATATTTTATATTTTTAGCAATATTCCCGAGAGTTGTTAAAGTGTTTTCATCAATATTGGTATTTACTGATTTCCCATTTACTACTGCAGCTAACGCCGCCTGACGAAAACGTTTCAGGATTTGTGGGATTTGCTCAAGACGTGCTTTGGTGTTGTCTACTTGCGCCAGCAGCGTATCGAGTTTTTCGGCGATGATTTTTTGTTCAGCATAAGGTGGTAGACATAAAGGATGTTCTTTTAAAACAGCTTGAGAAATATTTGGTTGGGCTCCACCTTTACCTTTTTTTATGAATGCATTTTTTTCATTGAGCAAAAAGTAATACAAGAAAATACTTGAGGTAATACCTTCTATTGGGGTACCAACTGCACAAGCTTGGTTAGTGGTTGCGTCAATACCTAAGATAGAAGTTTTACCAATAGTTGCGCCATACATTGCAATGGCAACTGAACCCTTGGGAAAATATTTAGCACTTGAGTTTTTTACGCCAGCATCGGTAATGTATTCACTTGCTTCGGTAATTAATTTAGGCCCTAAGTCACCAGTTTTGAACCAAGGTATATTGCCGTTATAATACTCGTCATGACTGCGGGATGGTGTACCACCGGAACCCCAATTGGCAATATTTTGCAGGTTTGTCACAACCCACCCCTCCGGCAATTTTCTCCCACTCATTCCTTCACCTCGCCAAATGCTTCATTCAGTAACTGACGCTGCGCATCCGCCTCATCGCCCGCACCCAGCTCGCGCATCAGTGCATCCAGCTCGCCCAGCGCCTGCACAAGCTCACCCATCGCTTCCGCTGCCAGCACGTCCGGTTCCGGCAGATTGTCGGCGTCGATGCTGTCCTTATCCTTCAGCCAGGAGATATCCAGCGAATCGGATTTGGCGGTGCGGATCCACTCGCGGGTGAACTTACGCCAGCGGCTGGTGGCCTGGTGCTGGTCGGTGTTTTTATTCTCTTCGCTGTCGGCGACTTCGCTCTCTTCAGCGTTAAAGCTCCATTCGCCCTCGGCGCGCGGGCTTAAGCCGTGCGGATCTTCACCGTAGACGGTTTCAAACGGCTGCAGGTACTGCTCGGTAAACGGCGTGCGCTTGCCGAAGCTCGGCATATTGGTACGTAGGTCATACACCCACACGTCATCGGTGCAGTTTTTATCCTGATTCGGATTGGCTACCGTGCCTTTGGTAAAGAACAGTACGTTGGTTTTGACGCCCTGGGCGTAAAAGATGCCGGTCGGCAGACGTAAGATGGTGTGCAGATGGCATTTGTCCATCAGGTCGCGACGAATATCGGTACCCTTACCGCCTTCAAACAGCACGTTATCCGGCACGACTACCGCCGCGCGGCCGCCGGGACGCAGGGTTTCAATAATATGCTGCATAAAGCACAGCTGTTTGTTGCTGGTCGGGTGTACGAAGGTGCGGGTAATGTTGGTGCCCGCGGCGCTGCCAAACGGCGGGTTGGTGGCGACGATATCGGCCTGCGGTAAACTCTCACCGGCGCTGCCCAGCGTGTTGCCCAGACGGATGGCACCGCCGTGATCGAGATTGCCTTCAATATCGTGCAGCAGACAGTTCATTAGCGCCAGACGACGAGTGCCGGCCACCAGTTCGAGGCCGATAAACGCGCGGTGGATCTGGAAATCCTGGGTGTCGCCATCAAGGTCATCCAGATCGTTAGTCTGCGATTTCACGTAACGGTCGGCTTCAATCAAAAAGCCCGCCGTACCTGCAGCTGGGTCTTGCACCACTTCACGCGGTTGCGGCTTCAGCAGATGGATAATGGTTTTAATCAGCGGACGCGGGGTGAAGTACTGGCCCGCGCCGGATTTGGTTTCGTTGGCGTTCTTCTGCAGCAGCCCTTCGTACATATCGCCGAAGTCGTCGCGGGACTTCCCGTGGTCGCCGTTGTACCAGTCCAGCGCGTCCATATAGCTGACCAGCTCAGTCAGTTGTTTGGGTTGCTCAATGGTGGTGCTGACATTATGGAACACCGCCTGCACCAGCTTTTTCTCATCAGCGCCTAACTGGACCAGCAGGTTACGGTAGAACTGCATCTGATCCTGGCCAATGCGCGATTTCAGGTCATCCCAGCGGTAGCCTTCCGGCAGGTAGTCCGCTTCCTGACCGGTCTCTTTGCACATTTTCAAAAACAGCAGCGAGGCGAGTTCATTGACGTAGTTTTGATAGGAGACGCCGCCGTCGCGCAGGTTGTCGCACAATTTCCACAGCTTGGCGACCAGATCGTTATTGTTCATTGAAGATCCCATGTAAAACAGCGGCCCTCATCGGGGCCGCAGAAGAATAAATTGCCGGGGATGATAACGCGTCAGGCGAGCTCATCCCAGATGTAATCGCTGAACTTATCCAGCACGCTGTCGAGGTCGTCGTCAAAAGTGCGCTGTAACATTGGCTTACCGCCGCGGCGATGGAAATTGCCGGTTTTGAAGACATCGTCGTCAAGCACCACTTTCTCTTTCAGCGCCTGCGCTAAACGGTCGAGCCAGCTTAGCTGCTCATCGCTCCAGTCGTTCTCGCCTTTGATGCGCGCCAGCGCGTGGTCGACACGCTCGTCGAACGGTTTGAGTGCATCGCCTACCGCCGCACGACGGATATGACCAATCAGCCTGGCGGCGATATCCTGATTGCGCGTCGCTTTCCACGCGCTGCGCAGGGACGACTCTTCAAAATGCTGGCGGTCGAACCACTCCTGCAATTCCACCAGCCCTTTACGGGTGAGGTCGCGCGGGCGATTGATCACCGCCTGCAGCGCGGGCTGGGCGTTCGGAGCGTGCTGCACCAGCGCATCGAAGGCTTCGAGGAAATCCTGCGGCGTGTCATAATCGCCGTACAGCGATTTGACGCTCACCACCTCATCGTCAATATCGAGGAAAATGGGGGCCTCGCGCAGGGCATTAATATCGGTTTTAAGCCTTTCGAGGCGGGCGATAAAGCCGGGAAGCTTATTGAAAATCTCGGCACTCCAGTGCGGCCCTTTTTCCCGCAGGCGCGAAGCCAGAGCGCCGAAGTTAACGCCCGCGGCGTCCAGACACAGTTCGTCCAGGCGGCGGACCTGCTTATCCACCGCTTCGCTACGGTCGCGATTATAGGTGGCGAGGCCGATGATTCGCTGCAGCTTAGCGACCAGCTGTTCATGGCTATGCTCGGCGAAGCTACGGCCATCCGCTTCGATGGTTTTGTAGGTTTCTGAGTCGGTAATTTCGTTGACCAGCGTTTGCAGCTCCACCTGCGGACGCACAACCACCGGGCGCATGGTGTCGACGCTTTCCAGCGAGCTGTAGATATCAACGCAGTCGAAAATCTTAAAGCTGGTTTTTCCCACCGTTGGACACAGACGCGTGGCGCGGCCCTTCATCTGCTCGTAGAGAATGCGGCTTTTGACTTTGCGCAGGAACACAATATTACAGATAGACGGAATATCCACGCCGGTGGTCAGCAGATCGACGGTGACCACGATATTGGGCAGCCGCTCTTTGTTGAAGCGGACGATCATGCTTTGCACTTTCTTCGCGTCTTTATCGGCATCACCGGTGATCTTGATGATCGCGTCGTGTTCCAGCTGTGGGTACTTTTTCTTAAACGCGGTGCGCAGCTCGTCAACCACCATGTCGGCATGGGTGTTGGTGACGCAGAATACCAGCGTTTTTTGCTGCCCGGTGGGATCAAGGTATTTGGCGAGCTCGGCGCATACCGCGCGGTTAAACCCCGGGATCACCAGACTGCGGTTAAAGTCGGCGACCTCAAAATCCTGATCGTCAGCCAGCGTGTCGTTGATCAGCTCGCCCTGCGGGTTCAGGCGTTCCACCTGTTCGCCTTCGGAAAGGTAGACCCCATCCTGCGCGTTGCGGGTGACGATCTGAATCGGCGGATCCTGGTCGATCAGGAAGCCGTCGATCACCGCTGTACGATAGGTGTAGCGGTAAACCGGCTCGCCGAAAATATCGACCGTGTGCAAGGCTGGTGTGGCGGTCAGGGCAATTTTTACCGCATCGAAGTGATCGAGAATTCGACGGTAGGCGGAAACGTAATCCAGCTGACTGCGGAACTGCAGCTCGCCTTCGGTCTGCTCTTTATCGAGAATGTAGCCGCGGTGCGCTTCATCGACGACGATACAGTCGTAGCGGCCGACCGGCATCGGTTCATCAGATTGCAGCGTGCGTTTGACCAGTGACTGCACCGTGGCGACGTGAATTTTGGTGCTGTCTTCCGGGAATTTGTCGGTCAAGCCTTTGATATCAAAAATGCTGTTAAAGGTATCGCCGTTAATGCGTGTGTCTTCAAACGACCCCAGCGCCTGCTCGCCGAGCGAGCGACGGTCGACCAAGAACAGAACGCGTTTGAAACGCTGCGACTGGATCAGGCGGAACATCAGGGCGATGGCGGTACGGGTTTTACCGGTACCAGTCGCCATCGCCAGCAGAATTTCTTGCTGGCCGTTAACGATAGCCTTTTCTACCGCACGGACGGCATCTTCCTGGTAATAGCGCAGGCCGAGTTCGCTCATTCCGGGGTTTTCAGCAAACCACTGGTTTTGTTTCTGCGGATCGCTGCCCAGCATAGCCAGCAGCTCTTCCGGGCGATGCCATTCCGGTAGCGCTTTTGACATGTTGGTGGTGTGGCGGACGTCGCGATACCAGATGCCGCTTTTGGTCTTCATCGCCGCGCGGTATTCACGCCCGTTGGTGGAGTAGCAGAAAGGGATTTTAAAGCGCTGTTTACCGCTGGTGTCCTGCCAGCTGATTTCATACTCCGGCACGGCTTCGTGTACCTCGTCGGGAGCGTAGTGCTCAAGCAGCGTGTCGCGTAAGAAGGCGTTATCGAAGTATTTGCTGTAGCGGTAAGATTCATTGAGCTTGCTGGGCACATCGGTATTGTTGCGTTTTGCTTCAACGACGGCGATGGGCTTAAGGCCAATGAACAGCACGTAATCGGCAAAGCCTGTTTTACCCGTTTCATCTGTACCCGTCGGCCATTCGGCTATCGCTTTGTTGACGCCGGGTTCCGGGCGAGCGCCTTTGGCAAAGCGTAACGTTTTGCTATCGGCCTGCCAGCCCGCTTTACGCAACTGGGCGTCAATCAGGAAGCGACTCTCTTCTTCGCTGAGATTCAGCGTGCGCTTGATAGCCTGGTCGGTGATCTCTTTGTGATAGGCCTTACGTTCATGTTCGGTCTGTTTTGCTAACTCGGCGTTTTTGGCGGCGAGCTGTGCTTCCAGGGCTGCCACACGGGCTTTGGTCTGAGCTTCGGTTTCCTGTTGCTTACCTTCGAGAACAGCAATGTAGCCATTGAGTGCAATTAAGCGTTGCTGCTGAGCTTCCAGCTCTGTCTGGCTGTGTACTTTTTCCTGTACCTGCTGCTCCAGCAGCTGTTTGAGAGTGATAACTTCGGCGTGGTAGCGATCCTCGCCGTGCTCAGGCATCACAAACGTTGGCACCGGGAAATCATAATCTTTGGTCACCAGCCGGCAGTACCAAACGGCAAGACGGAATCCGAGACGCAGGCACATCTGGGCATCATCCAGATCGTTATGGTATTCGTGAACGGCCTGATTGCCGATACGGCGCAGCTTATGGAAAACGGACAGGATGCTGTCGTCAATGAAGGCAATTTTACCCAGCTCACGTAGCAGGTCATGCTGGTTTTCGCAGGGAGGAATATCCAGTATTAGCCCCAGGTGTTTGGCTGTCGCTTCGCCAAACATACGCATTTTTACCAGTGTCGTATTCGGATCGTCGGGGTAGTTGTTTTCCGCCGCGCAGGCAATGGCGTAAGTGAAATCGTTTACGCCTTTCAGGAAATCGAAGTTGGATTTGTTCATGCACGTTCCGCGTTCAGGCCAGCCTTTGGAATGCTGACATATTAGGATAATCCGTTAAAGGATGAGGCATCAGTGCATGCTACCTCTCTCCAGTTGTACATTCAATCGTCAGAATTTAATGTAACTCACTATTTTGTAAGTATGTTCTTAGTTCCTTGTTCCGCTTTTGTCCCGTGTTTAACAGGCTGCCCTCACTTGCTACTATTTTTGTGCTTTCTTCATTAAGGCTTTCAATGCCTCAATAGTAAGTGAGGGGTATTGTCTGTGGATCATTGCATGGCAATTGGGGCAGACAGGACGAAGATCTTTTACGGGATCCAGTTTGTAGCGCTCTCCAATATCAGACAGCGGGGTAATATGGTGGACGTGAATATAGTCCTTTCCGGTTTCACCATACGTTTCCTCAAAATCCATATTGCACACGCTGCACTGACAGCCGTAATGATCTATGCATTTGTCTCTTGCCGTTTTACTACGTTCGTATTTGTTAACTTTGATTTGCTTTACGGCACCTTCGTAAAAGGTTTCCGGAACATCATCTGGATAATCGATATTCAATCGGGTGGAAAGTGATTCCGCTTTTTTGATGCCATCTGGTGTGAGCTTCCAGATACCAAGGCCTGACTCTTTTGCATTGTGGAGGTACTTGTAATCAACAAGCTTTTTCCTCGCCCACTGGACCATATTGTTCCATTGAGGGCGATTAGTATCATCAGGGAGTAATATCGTCATTTCAGTATCGGTAAGGCCAAATATTTTTCCTAGCGGCTTATAGCATGAGGATGAATTGACCTCACCTCCGCGATTGTAGATCTCTAAAAGCAAAGGTATTTCTATCTCTTTGTAACTTGGAAAAGGCATATATCACCAATTATTGGTAGCAATTTCTATTGCTATGTTCTGAAAACTTCTCGTTTATGCCATTCAATATAACTTTCTTTCGGATAACCGTCCTTCTCCTGAGGCAATCCAATTTGCTTACCATCAAAATCCCAGAACAGCCTGCCAACGATGCCCCCGCCGTTCACCGCCGGCGAAACCTGGATGCGCATATCCTCATCCAGACCAATGGATCCTTTATCAAAAGCCTTGTGGTGAATCGCGCAGAGCGCCAGGCCGTTAGGGATTTCGCAGGGGCCGCCGTGCTGCTTCCATTTGATATGGGCCGCTTCCAGGGCGACAGAGGTATTATCATGGCGCATATTGAAGCCGCAGATAGCGCACTCATAGTTATAGGCGCGCAGCACCTGCTGGCGAAAATGCGGGTCGCGCTCTTTACGGATTTGCTGCAGATCAAACCCCATCTCTTCAGCCAGCTCTTCCTGAATACTCTCCGGGAAATGCGCTTCGAGGATCTGATGGGCGAGGGTATTGATCAGCTTCTTATTTCTGTTGAGTAGCGCAAAATGCGGCTCATCGAATCCGCCGGCGACGTGGCAGAGCTCCAGCTCTTTGCCGGGCGGCTGTCGGCTGCCCTGGGTTGAACACTGTTCGCTGTTGTGCAGCTCCCAGAAGCCGTCGCCTTTCAGGCGCCAAAAGGGCATGTCCGGCCGGTACTGGCGGCGCTGCGGGCCAAAGCGTTCCAGCAGGCTATGCAGCTCATCGCGTATCTCTGAGGCATAGTCGAACATCCGCACATGGCCGCGCTGGTACTGTGAGAGGACGTACAGCAGCAGCAGTGGCTTATGCGGTGCACGCTGTTCGCCTTTGCGCCAGATGGTGATGTTCTCGATCGCGTGTTGCAGGGTCGTGCTGGAGGGCATAGCGTTACATTGGCAGCTAAATAAATGCGATGATGCTCGCAAAATCCTTGCCGATCAACCTACCAGATGCGGCGATTCTACGTGGATCGCTATTTAACTATCACTGCCAGTTATTTGTTCGAAAAGCCCATAGCTTTCTATTTATACTCAAGCTTCGCGCCATCAGATAGCTATGTCTTATGAAAAAACTACCGGACCATTTATCCAGGGAATGCATCATCGCCGCCATTCGCGCTTACGATGCAGGCGTTGCGCATCAGTTTAAAAGCGCGCGTCTGTATGAGATCGAGTTTGAGGGGCGTCGGTATCCTTCAAAAGCCATCGTCGGGTTAGCGGCCACGCTTGCGACAGGCACGGAATTTACCCCGGCGGATTTCAGCGGGGGGATTAAATCCAAATGCGTGCGTCTGTTACTGGAGCAAGGATTTACGATCGCGTCGCAGGGCGCTGGCGATGACGAGGCTGCGCTTTTCCCCGATGAGGGGCAGACGACCATGGAGTACGTGGAAGGGGCGGCGATGCAGGTGGTGATCAATCGCTATGAGCGCGACCGTCAGGCTCGTCAGGCGGCGCTTCGCCTGCACGGCTGCCGGTGTCAGGTATGCGGTCTGGATATGGCCAGCCGCTATGGCGATATCGGCCAGGGCTTTATCCATATCCACCATCTCATTCCGCTGTCCGGGATAAAGCAGGACTACCGTCTGAACCCAGAAACCGATCTGATCCCGGTATGTCCCAACTGCCATACAATGCTGCACCGGCGAGATCCGCCGTTTACTCCCGAAGAGCTGAAGGCCCGGCTGCGCCCTGCAGACTGACATCCGACAGCGCTCGCTTTAATTACATCAAACACACTACTAACCCCACGCTACCTTACCGGTAGCGTGGGCTCACACTCCCTATTTATCCCGCGTCTCGCCAGCCTCCCAGCTATAACTGCCATCGGCCGCTAACCTATCGCCCAGCTCCTGATACTCGAACTGATAAAACTCAGCCTGGGTGCCGTACCCGGCGTAGTCTACCGCCGCCAGGCCGACGAACGCCCCGGTAAAGAACCCTCCGTAGCTCTGCAACACATAGTCATCGGACAGCACTGCGGCATCCAGCTGGACCGGGATCTCGGTGAACGTCACGCCATCGAAGCTGTATTCATAGCTGTAGGTCTGCTTGCGGACTTTGGTCCGGAACCAGACGTATTCCACGCCGTCCGGCACCTTGATGGCGTTATCTTTCAGGTACGATGTGTATTTCCCGCGGTTATTTTCGCCGACTTCGATGACCTTGCCGTTAATTTCATTCCAGGTCAGGAAGACAAAGCTCCAGTGGCGGTCGTTATAGTAATTCGTTAACCCGGCCATCTGCTGGTAGCTGAAGGGCTCGAATTTCACCTTCACCGCGGCGTCAAAATAGAAGGCCTGCCAGCGGCGGGCAATCAGCGACAGGTCATGCGTATTGGCTAACGAACCCTGGCCGATTAAGGTTAATTTGCCGTTGCCGGTGGTGCCCATTTTGGCGGTAAACGGCACCCGCAGGGTATTCCAGTTCGGGTCGAGCGCTGGCGACGTAAAGTCATCCTGCTGGCTATTATCGCTGGCGCTTTCGGTGAAGATGGCGTCTTTCGGCCCTTCGACGACGGTTTTCCCGCCGTGACCGCCTTCAATACGCGGCCAGCCCTCGTCGTCCCAGTACACTTTCTGGATCGAGGTTTCCCGGCCGAGGGTTGACCAGCCGCGCGGGTCGTAGATGGATTCCCCCGGGCGATTCCACGGGCGGGCGCAGAGCGAGGCGTAATACCATTCGCCTTCCGGAGTGGAGACCAGCGCGCCATGGCCCTGTTTCTGGATGTAGCTGTCCGGCGTGTCGACGTTGGTTAAGAACACGTCGCCCGGTTCGGTTTCGAAGCTGTCGGCCTCGAGGGTTTTCGACCGCGCCACCACCTCCTGGTGGGTAAACACGGTGCCGCCCTGGGCGGCAAACAGATAGTAGTAGCCGTTCAGTTTATAGAGGTGCGGCCCCTCGACCAGCGCCACGGCGGTGCCGCGGTAGATGGTGCGCGCGGTTTCCGGCATTAACTTCAGCGTGTTGGTATCCAGCTCCGTTAAGGTAATGCCATCGAAGGGGTGATGGTACTCCCGGTGATCCCAGGTTTGCTGAACGATATATTTCCGGCCATCGTCGTCATGGAACAGCGAGGCGTCAAACCCGACGCCGTTCAGCTTGATCGGGTCGCTCCACGGGCCCCGAATATCCTTCGCGGTGGTCAGATAGTTGGTCATGTCTTTAAAGGCGCCTTCGGTGACTTTCACATCGGTATACACCAACCAGAATTGCCCATCGGCCCAGGAAAGCGCCGGTGCCCAAATGCCGCCGGAGGAGGGGTTGCCCTTCATGTCCAGCAGGGTGGTGGTGGAGAGCGGCGAAGGCAGCAGGTTCCAGTTTTTCAGGTCTTTCGACTCATGTAAACGCACGCCCGGGAACCACTCAAACGTCGAGTTGGCAATATAGTACGTATCCTCGACGCGAATAATACTGGGGTCGGCATTAAAGCCGCGTAATATCGGGTTTTGAATAAGTGACATTTCATTACACCTTTTAAAATGGAAAGTGACGAATCGGTCTGATTTATAATTTTTTTAACTACACGCGGATCTCATCCAGCTGACGGTTGATGTCGGTAACATGTTTATCGGAGATCGGATAAACCTGCATGATCACCATCGAAATAGCGGCCAGCGCAATCGGGATCCACACCGCGGTCATAATGATCCCGTCGATGGCGCTGGCGCTCTGCACGGCGCCGCTTTCATTAAATCCATACACCGCCAGCAGCCACAGCGGGATCGCGCCGCCGATGGTGAAGCCGATCTTGAAGAAGAGTCCCATAATGGCATTGATAATGGCGGCATTGCGTTTGCCAGATTTTAATTCGCCATACGCGATGACTTCCGGTACCAGCGCCCACATAAAGCCGGTGGCGGAGGTTAAGCCCCACTGTTTAATAAAGGTGGCGATATAGGCCAGCCACAGGGCGTCGTGCATCCCTTCGCGGGACCAGACGTAGGTCAGCAGTTCGCCGACGATGAACATGGCGAGGAACAGATGGAAGAAGCCTTTTTTACCAAAGATTTTTTTCAGTTTCGGCCAGAAAATCGGGAAGGCGATGCCGGGAATAGACGCGACGAGACCCACCGCACCCATCCATTCGGAGTGGCCGACGACGTACTGGTTGAAGAAGCCGTTAACGGTGTTCATAAAGAACATGAAGGTAAAGGCCAGCATAAAGAACATGCCGAGAATAACCAGCGGGCGGTTATGTCTGAGCTCGTGGAAAAGGTCGGTGGTTTTGACGTTGGCGGTCTGCTCGGCGGTCGCGACAACGCGTTCTTTGGTGAATTTATAACAGATAAACAGGGCCACCGCGCCGATGATCATATAGATGGCGTACACGCCGAACCAGGCGTAGTTCGCCGACGGATCGGTATAGTTGCCCAGATTCAGCTCAAGGCCGAAAAAGCCGGTGTCTTTCAGGCTACGATCTTTCGGCGCCGCCATCTGCACAAACATCGGGAACAGGGTATAGACCAGCAGGTTGGCGCTGTTGGCCAGCATCATGCGGGTACTGGTCAGCTTATCGATCGATTCCGGGTCGCGGGTCAGCGAGGCATTCAGCGAGCCATAGGGAATATTAACTAAGGAATAAACCAGGTCCAGCGCCAGATAAATAATAAAGGCGAAAGCCACCGAACCTTTCACTCCGGGGATGGGCGCGAACAGTAATGCCGACAGGATCACCAGCGGCACGCCGGCTCGTAACAGCCAGGGACGATATTTTCCTGCTTTCGAGGTTCGTTTATCCACGTAGGTTCCGACCATCGGATCCCAAAACACATTAATGATACGGACAAAAAGAAAAATAAAGCCTGCCGTTGCCGTGCTGATGGTATTTACCGTCAGCATATGCAATGCCAGAAAACCCCCAATGGTGCCGAAAACCAGGTTTTGCGCAAAGTCGCCCATGCCATAACCAATTCGTTCTCCGCGGGTTAATTTATGATATTCATCATGCCGACTGTGCATTATGTTTTTACTCATTCTAAGCAGACTCCGGTTTGTTTTGTGTAGGTGAAACACTTTCTGACACAGTTGACCTGGAAGAATCTATTACGTTTTTAAATTAAGTAATTATGTTTTTTTACTTCTGTGATCCTCGAAGCAACGGCCTGTATCACCTGCGTTGAATCGTTATCCGCCGCTAATTTTCTGACAGATATGCAATGTGACAAAACCGGCATTTTAATTCGCTATGTTCACCTGAATTCCCCAGGAAGTGTACGCTATACGCGCGCGAAGCGAGATATTTAAAATAGTTTTATTTGCGAGATGGCTCACATTTGAGCATTTTCTCAATCGCTGAGTGAAATAACGTAATTGAGCAACCGACGATGAGAATACACGATGTGTCACAGTTGTTAATTTTCGGCTTCCTCATTTTCGGAGTTCATCATGCAAACTTATTTTGACCAGCTCGAACGCGTTCTTTTTGCCGGACCTAAAACCGATAATCCGCTGGCGTTTCGCCACTATAATCCGGATGAAATCGTGCTGGGAAAACGGATGGCAGATCATCTGCGTTTTGCCGCCTGTTATTGGCATAACTTCTGCTGGAATGGCGCTGATATGTTTGGCGCCGGCTCGTTTGAGCGTCCCTGGCAGGCCGCGGGCGATGCGCTGGAAATGGCCAAACGCAAAGCGGACGTGGCGTTTGAATTTTTCTACAAGCTCAACGTGCCGTATTACTGCTTCCATGATGTCGACGTCTCGCCAGAAGGCGCGTCGCTGAAAGAGTATTTGCATAATTTCGCCGTGATGACCGAAGTGCTGGCGGAGAAACAGCAGCAAACCGGCGTGAAACTGCTGTGGGGCACCGCCAACTGCTTTACCCACCCGCGCTACGGCGCCGGGGCGGCGACCAACCCCGATCCGGAGGTGTTTGCCTGGGCGGCCACGCAGGTGGTGACCGCCATGAACGCCACCCACCAGCTCGGCGGCGAAAACTATGTGCTGTGGGGCGGCCGAGAAGGTTACGAGTCGCTGTTGAATACCGACCTGCGCCAGGAGCGCGAGCAGATTGGCCGCTTCCTGCAGATGGTGGTGGAGCACAAGCATAAGATTGGCTTTGGCGGCACGCTGCTTATCGAGCCGAAACCGCAGGAGCCCACCAAGCATCAATACGATTACGATGTCGCGACGGTGTATGGCTTCCTGAAGCAGTTTGGTCTGGAAAATGAGATCAAGGTGAACATTGAAGCCAACCACGCCACCCTGGCGGGGCACTCTTTCCACCATGAAATCGCCAGCGCCATTGCGCTGGGCATTTTCGGCTCCGTTGATGCCAACCGCGGCGATGCGCAGCTCGGCTGGGATACCGATCAGTTCCCGAACAGCGTGGAAGAAAATACCCTGGTGATGTACGAGATCCTCAAAGCCGGGGGATTCACCACCGGCGGCCTGAACTTTGACGCCAAAGTTCGCCGGCAGAGCACCGACAAATACGACATGTTCTATGGCCATATTGGCGCCATGGACGTGATGGCGCTGTCCCTCAAGCTGGCCGCGCGCATGATTGAGGATGGCAAGCTCGATCGGGCTCTGGCAAAACGCTATGCCGGCTGGCAGGGCGAGCTGGGGCAACAAATTATGGCCGGCCGCATGTCGCTGGATAATATTGCCCGGTACGCTGAGCAGCATAATCTGAATCCGCAGCATCACAGCGGGCGTCAGGAATTACTCGAAAATCTCGTCAATACCTATATCTTTGGTTAAATTTGGCTGATATGCCCCTGCGGGGGCATATATTCCGCCATCTGCCCGCTGCCAGGAAATAGCGTTTATTGGTTCGTGTTGTATTTATGCTGTCTGCGCCGCAAGGCTATCTGTTTGACTGTCTATAGATGAACAATCCGCTGTGCGGATGGTTCTGCTATTGTGCCACCTGTTTAATATTAGTGAAGGAGGAAGAGTCGCGATAATTGTGTAATGCCTCTGTGACCGTACAAAATAAAAAATAACTTGTTCTGATGATAGCGACATATTCTGTCAGCTCAGAATAGGCTGGTTATTGTCTGAATAAAATTAACCTATATTGAGAAACTCATGACAATGATAAAAAAACTTCCATTAACCATGGCGGTTATCGCCGCGTTTTTTCCGCTTACCTCTGTAATGGCGCAAGAATTTACTCAGGAACAGATCGACGCCATCGTCGCCAAAGCCGTTGATAAAGCGCTGGCCGACCGCCAGGCGAAAATCGACGCCGCGGCCGACAAAAAGGTCGACGTGATCACCAACCCGCAGACCACCGCCGCCTCGCCGGATATGGCCATTCCGTTCGGCCTCAAGTTCAGCGGCTACGCCCGCTATGGCGCCCACTTCCAGACCGGCGACCAGAAATATGTCGGCGTCGACGGCTCCTATAACGGCGCCTCGGCGATCGGCCGC
>NZ_JBKGTJ010000004.1:0-356180 GCF_049472055.1 Klebsiella pneumoniae complex sp. WS1778 | reverse complement strand
TTGAGACTTGGTATTCATTTTTCGTCCGGGGACGTTAAGAATCCATGTCACTTTGAGTGCCCACACAGATTGTCTGATAAATTGTTAAAGAGCAGTTGCGACGCGCTTTAGCGCTCTGTCGCGAGGTGGCGTATATTACGCTTTCCTCTTTCAGAGTCAACCCGTTTTTCAGGATTTTTCTCTTCAACCGAACTGGCTGTTTGTGTGAAGTGATTCACATCCGCCGTGTCGATGGAGGCGCATTATAGGGAGCCCGCCGGGAATGACAAGCGGAAAAATACAATTTTATTTCAACCGCTCATCTTTTATACGTAACGCTTATTTTTGCTGCTTTTTAATCGCCGCCGGCAGCTCTGTCAGGCTATTTAGCACCCAGTCCGCGGCTTTTTCCGCTTCTTCAGTAACAGGCTTACCGGTACGCACCAGCACTTTAGTACCGACATCAGCAGCCGCTGCAGCCTGCATATCTTCCAGTTTGTCCCCAACCATATAGGAAGCGGCCATATCGATATGCAGATAATCGCGGGCGGAGATCAGCATCCCCGGATGCGGTTTACGGCAATCACAGGTCTGACGGTACTCCTCAACCGCACCCTGCGGGTGATGCGGGCAATAATAGATACCGTCCAGATCAACGCCACGGTCTGCCAGGGACCAGTCCATCCATTCGGTCAGCGTTTCAAACTGGGCTTCGGTAAATTTACCGCGAGCAATACCGGACTGGTTAGTGACCAGCACCAGCGCGTAGCCCATCTCTTTTAGTTCGCGCATTGCGTCAATGACGCCATCGATAAATTCAAAATTGTCGATTTCGTGGACGTAGCCATGATCGACATTAATAGTGCCGTCACGGTCGAGAAAAATTGCGGGTACTGACTTTGCCACCGGTTTGCTCCTGAAAAAGGCTAGTGCCGTTAGTATCGCATGTTTCCGCATGCAAGAAAGTGCTCATTATAAAGAGTCAGATTGATTTAGACGTCTGGATGCCTTAACATCCATTTCATTGCCAGGCATCGCCTGGATACGGCAGAAGAAAATGCCACGGCAAACGGCTAAACGATAATAAATAACTGATGATTAAACTTTCCAATATCACCAAAGTGTTCCAGCAGGGGAATCGCAGCATTCAGGCGCTGAATAACGTCAGCCTGCATGTCCCTGCCGGACAGATTTACGGCGTCATCGGTGCCTCCGGCGCCGGTAAAAGTACGCTGATTCGCTGTGTTAACCTGCTGGAGCGCCCGACCGAGGGCAGCGTACAGGTTGACGGTCAGGAGCTGACTGCGCTGTCGGAAAAAGAGCTAACCCGCGCTCGCCGTCAGATTGGCATGATTTTCCAGCATTTTAACCTGCTGGCATCCCGCACCGTTTTCGGCAACGTGGCGTTACCTCTGGAGCTGGATAACACGCCACAGGCAGAAATCAAACGCCGCGTGACGGAGCTGCTGGATCTTGTCGGCCTGGGTGATAAGCACGACAGCTATCCGGCTAATCTCTCCGGCGGTCAGAAACAGCGTGTCGCCATTGCCCGCGCGCTGGCCAGTAACCCCAAGGTACTGCTGTGCGATGAAGCCACCAGCGCCCTGGATCCGGCCACCACCCGTTCCATTCTCGAACTGCTGAAAGACATTAACCGTCGTCTGGGGCTGACCATCCTGCTGATCACCCACGAAATGGATGTGGTGAAACGCATTTGCGACTGCGTGGCAGTGATTAGCAACGGCCAGTTGATTGAGCAGGACACGGTGAGCGAAGTCTTCTCCCATCCGAAGACGCCGCTGGCCCAGCAGTTTATTCAGTCGACCCTGCACCTGGATATTCCGGATGACTACCAGGCGCGCCTGAAACCTACCGCTACAGCGGATAGCGTACCAATGCTGCGCATGGAATTTACCGGCCATTCCGTCGATGCGCCGCTGCTTTCTGAAACCGCGCGTCGCTTCAACGTGAATAACAACATTATTAGCGCGCAGATGGATTATGCCGGCGGGGTGAAGTTCGGCATCATGCTGACTGAAATGCACGGTACACAGGAAGACACTCAGGCGGCTATCGCCTGGCTGCAGGAACATCATGTAAAAGTAGAGGTATTGGGTTATGTCTGAGGCAATGATGTGGCTGCTGTTGCGCGGCGTATGGGAAACGCTGGCAATGACCTTTGTCTCCGGCTTCTTCGGTTTTGTCCTTGGCCTGCCGGTGGGCGTGCTGCTGTACGTGACCCGTCCGGGGCAAATCGTCGCCAATGCTAAACTGTACCGGACGCTGTCGGCGCTGGTGAACATTTTCCGCTCCATCCCGTTCATTATCCTGTTGGTCTGGATGATCCCGTTTACCCGCGTAATCGTCGGCACCTCAATCGGCCTGCAGGCGGCGATCGTGCCGTTGACAGTGGGCGCCGCGCCGTTTATCGCTCGCATGGTGGAGAACGCGCTGCTGGAGATCCCGACAGGCCTTATTGAAGCCTCCCGGGCAATGGGCGCTACGCCGCTGCAGATCGTGCGTAAGGTTCTGCTGCCTGAAGCGCTGCCGGGTCTGGTCAACGCCGCCACTATCACTCTTATCACCCTGGTGGGCTATTCCGCCATGGGCGGCGCGGTGGGCGCCGGCGGTTTGGGGCAGATTGGTTATCAGTATGGCTATATCGGCTACAACGCCACCGTGATGAATACCGTACTGGTATTGCTGGTTATTCTGGTTTATTTAATTCAATTCTCTGGCGATCGCATCGTCCGGGCTGTGACTCATAAATAACGTTATTGGCAGACAACACTCATTCTTACAGGAAGGAAATAACATGGCCTTTAATTTCAAAACCTTTGCGGCAGTTGGTGCGTTAATCGGTTCTCTGGCGCTGGTGGGTTGCGGTCAGGATGAAAAAGATCCGAATCATATTAAAGTCGGCGTTATCGTCGGGGCGGAGCAGCAGGTCGCTGAAGTCGCGCAGAAAGTGGCAAAAGAGAAGTATGGCCTTGACGTTGAGCTGGTGACCTTCAACGATTACGTTCTGCCGAACGAAGCGCTGAGCAAAGGTGATATCGACGTCAACGCCTTCCAGCATAAACCGTACCTCGACCAGCAGATTAAAGACCGCGGCTACAAGCTGGTGGCTGTCGGCAATACCTTCGTCTACCCGATCGCGGGTTACTCGAAGAAAATCAAATCGCTGGACGAACTGCAGCCGGGCTCGCAGATCGCCGTCCCTAACGATCCGACCAACCTCGGTCGTTCTCTGCTGCTGCTGCAGCAGGTGGGCCTGATCAAACTGAAAGACGGCGTTGGCCTGCTGCCGACCTCACTGGATATCGTCGAGAACCCGAAAAACCTGAAGATTGTTGAACTGGAAGCGCCGCAGCTGCCGCGTTCTCTCGACGACGCGCAGATTGCGCTGGCCGTTATCAACACCACTTACGCCAGCCAGATTGGCCTGACCCCGGCGAAAGACGGCATCTTTGTTGAAGGGAAAGAGTCGCCGTACGTGAACCTGATCGTGGCGCGTGAAGACAATAAAGATGCTGAGAATGTGAAAAAATTCGTTCAGGCTTACCAGAGCGATGAAGTTTACGAAGCAGCAAACAAGATCTTTAACGGCGGCGCAGTGAAAGGCTGGTAATCTTTTCTCACCGTAATATCATTCAGGACGGGCTTCACGCCCGTCTTGTCATTTATGCAAGCACCTGATTCAATAACGCCCTGTTTTTTATTCATTGAGGAAATATTATGCGTGCTTTACCGGTCTGTTTGATAGCACTCATGTTAAGCGGTTGTTCCATGCTAAGCAGATCTCCCGTCGAGCCTGTTCAAAGCACTGCAACTCCTCCGGTTAAATCGGAGCCGACCAAACCACGCGCAACCCGTCCGGCGCCGGTACGTATTTATACCGATGCGTCAGAGCTGGTAGGTAAACCGTTCCGCGATCTGGGTGAAGTGTCTGGCGAGTCCTGCCAGGCTTCGAATCAGGATTCTCCGCCGAATATCCCTACCGCCCGCAAGCGCCTGCAGATTAATGCCGCACGAATGAAAGCCAATGCTGTCCTGCTGCACCGCTGCGAAGTGACCAGCGGTACCCCAGGCTGCTACCGTCAGGCGGTTTGTCTGGGCTCGGCGCTTAACGTATCGGCGCAATGAGTGCATTTCAGTTCGCGCAGATAGGCGTTATCCGCTCGCCGTATAAAGAGAAGTTTGCCGTGCCTCGCCAGCCGGGTCTGGTCAAGCACGGCGGCGGAGAACTCCATCTGATCGCGCCCTACAACCAGGCCGACGCCGTGCGTGGTCTGGAAAGCTTCAGCCATCTGTGGATCTTGTTTGTGTTTCATCAGACCATGGAAGGCGGCTGGCGTCCGACGGTGCGCCCTCCCCGTCTCGGGGGCAACGCGCGTATGGGCGTCTTCGCCACCCGCTCCACGTTTCGCCCCAATCCCATTGGCATGTCGCTGGTTGAGCTGAAGGGCGTTCGCTGTCAAAAAGAGCAGGTGATACTGGAGCTCGGCAGCCTCGATCTCGTCGACGGTACGCCGGTGGTCGACATCAAACCCTATCTGCCGTTTGCCGAAGCGCTGCCCAACGCGCACGCCAGCTACGCGCAACAGGCACCGCAGGCGGATCAGGTCGTCAGTTTTACCGCCGAGGTCGAAACGCAGCTTTTGCATCTGGAGAAGCGTTATCCGCATCTGAAGGCGTTTATCCGAGAGGTGCTGGCGCAGGATCCGCGTCCGGCCTATCGTAAGGAAGAAGAGGCAGGTAAAAATTACGCCGTCTGGCTGCTGGATTTCAACGTCCGCTGGCGGGTGACTGCCGCCGGTTTTGAAGTCTTTGCCCTCGAAGCGCGCTAATTTTATTTTCCTCTCTTTTGGCATCTTTCCCACACTGGTAAACTAAACCACTTTTTTTGTTTCAGGCTGGGCAACCAGCCTGTTCCGCTCGTTTAACTGGAACCGTTACAACATGCGTACTAGCCAATATCTGCTCTCCACTCTGAAGGAGACACCTGCCGACGCCGAGGTAATCAGCCACCAGCTGATGCTGCGCGCCGGGATGATCCGCAAGCTGGCCTCCGGGTTATACACCTGGCTGCCGACCGGCGTGCGCGTCCTGAAAAAAGTCGAAAACATCGTGCGTGAAGAGATGAACAACGCCGGTGCGATCGAGGTGTTAATGCCGGTCGTTCAGCCATCTGAACTATGGCAGGAGAGCGGTCGCTGGGAGCAGTACGGCCCGGAACTGCTGCGCATTGCCGATCGTGGCGATCGTCCGTTCGTCCTCGGTCCAACCCACGAAGAGGTCATCACCGACCTGATCCGCAACGAGCTGAACTCCTATAAGCAGCTGCCGCTGAACTTCTATCAGATCCAGACCAAATTCCGCGACGAAGTGCGTCCGCGTTTCGGCGTGATGCGCTCCCGCGAATTCCTGATGAAAGATGCGTACTCTTTCCATACGTCGCAGGAATCGCTGCAGGAAACCTACGATGCGATGTACGCCGCTTACAGTAAAATCTTCAGCCGCATGGGGCTGGACTTCCGCGCGGTACAGGCTGATACCGGCTCTATCGGCGGCAGCGCCTCTCATGAATTCCAGGTGCTGGCGCAGAGCGGCGAAGACGATGTGATCTTCTCCGACAGCTCCGACTACGCGGCAAACATCGAGTTTGCGGAAGCCGTTGCGCCGAAAACGCCGCGCGCGGCCGCCACCCAGGAGATGACCCTGGTCGACACGCCGAACGCCAAAACCATCGCCGAGCTGGTTGAGCAGTTCAACCTGCCGATCGAAAAAACCGTGAAAACCCTGCTGGTGAAAGCGGTTGAAGATAGCGCTTCCCCGCTGGTTGCCCTGCTGGTGCGCGGCGATCACGAGCTGAACGAAGTGAAAGCGGAAAAACTGCCGCAGGTCGCCAGCCCGCTGACCTTCGCCACCGAAGAAGAGATCCGCGCCCTGGTGAAAGCCGGTCCGGGCTCCCTGGGTCCGGTGAACCTGCCGGTGCCGGTGATTATCGACCGTACTGTGGCGGTGATGAGCGATTTCGCCGCCGGCGCCAACATCGATGGCAAACACTACTTCGGCATCAACTGGGACCGCGATGTCGCCACGCCGGAAGTCGCGGACATCCGTAACGTCGTCGCCGGCGATCCGAGCCCGGACGGCAAAGGTACCCTGCTTATCAAGCGCGGTATCGAAGTGGGTCATATCTTCCAGCTGGGGACGAAGTACTCCGAGGCGATGAAAGCCGCGGTCCAGGGCGAAGATGGCCGCAACCAGATCCTGACGATGGGTTGCTATGGTATCGGGGTCACTCGCGTAGTGGCGGCGGCGATTGAGCAGAACTTTGACGATCGCGGTATCGTCTGGCCGGATGCGATTGCGCCATTCCAGGTGGCGATCCTGCCGATGAACATGCACAAATCTTACCGTGTGCAGGAGCTGGCGGAGAAACTGTACGCCGAGCTGAGCGCCCAGGGTATTGAAGTGCTGATGGACGATCGTAAAGAGCGTCCGGGCGTGATGTTCGCCGATATGGAGCTGATCGGTATCCCGCACACCATCGTGCTGGGCGATCGTAACCTCGACAATGACGATATCGAATACAAGTATCGTCGCAACGGTGAGAAGCAGCTGATTAAGACCGGGGATATTGTGGAATATCTGGTTAAAGCGATAAAAGGCTAATCACCCAACCAGGGCCCTGAACGGATGTCAGGGCCTTTTTTTTACAAGGACTGTACCCATGACTGCACCTCTTCTCAGCAGCGGGCTGCTGACCTCCGCCCTGCTCCTGCCTACCGCCTGCACTGTAGACGTCGGCCGCAACGCCCCTTCCGCATCCGCTACCGATAGCCGCTCACTGCCATGGGCGGTCCCCCTCCAGCGCCACAGCTCGATTGCCGGCAGCGGACTGCGCGAAATCGCCGAAAGCGACCTACGTTCCGGCGACCTGCTCTTCTTCTCCAGCCTCGGCGTCACTTCGTTTGGGATCCGCGCCTTCAGTCCCTCTTCCGTGAGCCACGTCGCGCTGTATCTGGTGAACAAACCGAAGGCCGGTGCGGAGTAAAAGAACGATTTGCCCTTTCCCACCCGTCATGAGGCTCATGATTCGTGCGCTATGGTTGGTGGAAAAGGGGGGGGACGGTAAAACCACCATGAACGAAGTCCGCTGGCCGGCTACCGCTGAGGCGTATCTCCTGCCCGTTTCCCGGGCAGGAGCCGGACAATCAGTGTCCGCAGTCTTTCCCTGGAATAAATTTGCCGGCCTGATCCGTCATCAGCGTTTTCATCATTTCGCCGGTATCCGGGTTCGCCTCGAGGGTAAAGTGCCCTTCCACCACCAGCAGAACCGGACGTGAATCATTGCCGCGGGCAGCGGCATAATCCCGCTCAAGCTGGGCATTGTTCGCCACCGCGACGCGTTTACCGGTCGCGCAATCAGTAAAGGTTGCCGCATCGGCCATATAGAAGTACATGCCACGCATCGCCATCGGGGTGGTCGGCAGGCTGGCCTTCACCGGCTCCAGGGTATAGTTGAGAGGAGACTGAATGGGACTCCCGTTGCGGTCGAGCATCTCCAGCTTGTCGCCCTTCGCGCGAAAGTACGATTTTTCGCCCTTGCTGTTGGTCAGTACCAGCTTATCCGCCGTACGCGCCCAGGTGCCGTAAGAGGCAAAGGAAGATGGTTCACGACCAGCGCCCTGGTAGTGCTCATTCATCACCCAGGTACCGTCTTTTTCCAGGAACAGCGAGGTGTCGATGCCTTCGCAATCCGCGCAGGGCAGCACCCCACGCCAGCTTTGCTGCATCGGTTTGAGCTCTTCCATCGCTGCCGGCTGAACCGTGTCATTTTCGGCGCGATGGTTACAACCAAACAGCGCGAACAGCGAACAGGCCGCTATCACGGAGAATATGATTTTCTTCACTCTACTTTCCTTATGATCCATTCCACCCGTTCGCCGACACCTTCACTGGCGAACTTTTCCACGCAGCGCCTTGACTGAGGACTTTTGCGCCTTAGAAGCAAGGCGACGCTCTTTGGATGCCCGAGTCGGTCGCGTCTCCCGGCGACTTTTTTGCACTGCGGTTAATTCTTTGATAAGGGCCACCAGCCGGGCGATCGCCGCTTCGCGGTTCATCTCCTGACTGCGGTATTCCTGAGCCTTAATGATAACCACACCGTCAGCAGAAATTAAGTGATGGCTGGCGGCGAGCAGGCGCTCTTTGTAAAACGCCGGCAGGCTCGAGGCTTTAATATCGAAGCGCAGATGGATCGCGGTCGACGCTTTGTTCACGTGCTGGCCCCCGGCCCCCTGGGCGCGAATACCTTCCAGCGTGATCTCGTTGTCAGCAATGGCCACACTGCGGCTGATAGTAATCATGCCGGCGCTTGCCAGGCGGTAAGCTGAATTTCCAGATTATTCTGAGCATCGGATAACCAGATGCTCCCCTCCTGCAAAGTGGCCTGCAGCGTCATCGTGCGGTCGGCAAAAGCGCTAAGCTGCGCCAGCTGGGCATCATCAAGATACCAGATGGTCAGCTTCGGGTACGCCGCAAGCTTGTTCTGATTTTGCTGCCACCAGATTTCAGCCGCCCGGCTGTTATAGGCGAACAACGCCACCGCCTGCGCCCGCGAGCAGGCTTTCTTGATACGTTTCTCGTCCGGCAGCCCCAGCTCGATCCACAGATCAACCCCGAGATGATCGTTAAGCAGCCACAGCTCCGGCTCGTCGTCTGACGAGAGGCCGCGCGTAAACTGCAGCCGTTCATCGGCATATTTGATCCACGCCAGCAGGCGCAGCATCATGCGCTCCTGGGTTTCCGACGGGTGCTGCGCCAGCGTCAGGTTAGCATCCAGAAACTGGTTGCGATCCAGATCGGCTACATTCACCGCGGCTTTATATATCGTCGCTTTCAGCGCCATGAATAAACTCCTGAAAAAAATGGCGTACATTGTAGCGAAACTGGCGGCAAAAGGCTGTCAGCAATCGCAGCAACCTGTTTCATCCTGCTGAAATTGCTTAAATGACTATGATATAGTTCCCTTGCTAAACAGAGTTTATCTTCGTAGGCTTAAACTTGCATCCCACGGTTGAGTCAGAACGCTGACAGGAGGGCATGTGGACCACTATTGTGAGTTAATACGCAAGCGGTATGCGGAAATAGCCAGCGGAGACTTAGGGTATATCCCGGATGCGCTGGGTTGCGTGTTGAAAGTATTGAATGAGATTGCGGCGGATGAGGCCCTTTCGGAGTCAGTCAGGGAAAAGGCCGCTTATGCGGCAGCAAACTTACTGGTGAGCGATTATGTCAATGAATGATACTTATCAACCCATTAACTGCGATGATTACGACAACCTGGAGCTGGCCTGCCAGCATCACCTGGTGCTGACGCTGGCGCTGAAGGATGGCGAACAGCTGCAGGCGAAGGCCAGCGATCTAATCTCGCGTAAAAATATCGAGTATCTGGTGGTCGAACTCGCCGGCAACGTCCGCGAGCTGCGCCTGGATAAAATCGCCAGCTTCAGTCACCCGGAAATCGGCACCGTGGTGGTGAGCGAATCCTGAATCAAAACGGGCTTAACCGCCCGTTTTCCTCCATGTCAGACTGACTCCTTCCCCGTCTTTGACTTCACCTTCGTGGGTCACAAACAGATCGTCCGCTGCGGCAATCGGCGTTTCACCGTAAAACAGCAGCGGCGTGGTGTCTCGTCGCCACGGAGCAACGCCCAGCTCCTGCCAGATCTTCTTTAGCTTTCGGCCGCCATGACGCCCGACGATATGCAGATTGCCGCTGGCGCGAAAGCGGACGGTGATCGGCTCATCCGCCGAGGGCGGGCGCAGCCTGCCGCCCGGCTGCAGCATCAGCTCGCCGAGACCGTCCGCCAGCCGCAGCGGCTGGCGCCAGTCGGGCCAGTGCTGGACGCTATCCGCCTGCCCGGGTACATATCTCACCCAGTACAAGCGCTGCTGAAAACGACGGACGGTAAATTCCCCCAACCGCAGGCAGGGGCTGGCATCTTCCCGCGCCAGCGCCACCTCGTGCCAGAGGCGCTCCGGCACCTCGCGGGCCGGCATCGGCGCCCGCTGCCCGGCGAGCCAGCGACGCAGCAGCGCCGCGCGGCGGGGAGAACTCATCGACGTCAGTGGCGCGATAGCCAGCGACCCGTCTTCGGCCGCCAGCGACGCGAGCTCCGCCGCCAGTAACTCGTCCAGCAGTTGCTCCTGCTCGGCGCACAGGCTGGCGCTGCGGGCGACGGCCTCGCTAAAGTGCGGCCAGCGCTCGCGCAGCAGCGGGATCACCCGCAGGCGCAGAAAGTTGCGGTCATAGGTATCGTCCTGATTACTCTCATCTTCAATCCACGACAACTGATGGGCGAGCGCCCACTGGCGTAGCGATTCGCGGGTTTCATTGAGGAGAGGACGCAGTAGTCGGCTCTCGGCAAAAGCAGAGGATGGCGCCATCGCCGACAGACCAGTAGGACCGCTGCCGCGTTTTAACGCCAGCAGCAGCGTTTCGCATTGGTCATCCTGGTGCTGGGCGGTCACTAACACCTCGCCGGCATTGAGCGTATCCTGAAAGGCCTGATAGCGCGCCGCACGGGCATGGGCCTCGACGCCCAGGCCGCCCCGGGCTAACGTCACGCGATGCACCACCAACGGCACCTGCCACTGCTGGCAAATCTGCCGACAGTGCGCCACCCAGTCGTCTGCGTGGGCGCTAAGGCCGTGGTGAACATGCACCGCCCGCAGCGTCAGCGAGGGATCCTGTTCCCGCAGCAGCACCAGCTGATGCAGAAGAACCGTCGAGTCCAGACCGCCGCTGAAGGCCACCAGCAGCTGGCGATGGGGATGAAGCGTATGCGCAATGTCAGCCGTCATAACCACAAACATACCGAGAAGTGATGGCCCGGCACGTTACCGGGCCAGGGTCGCGCTGGCAAGGTTTACTGCTGATATATTTCCAGCGGCAGGTCGTCCGGATCGCTAAAGAAGGTAAAGCGTTTACCGGTAAAGGGATCGACGCGAATCGCTTCGCACTCCACGCCATGCGCAGTCAAATGCGCTACCGCAGCGTCGATATCATCCACGCTAAAGGCCAGATGACGCAGCCCGCAGGCTTCCGGACGACTGGGGCGGGCCGGCGGAAACGGGAACGAGAACAGCTCAATCACATACTCGCCGTTGAGCGCCAGATCGCCTTTCCAGGAGTCACGCTCGGCGCGATAAAACTCGCTTTGCAGCGTAAACCCCAGAGTATCGCAATAGAACGCTTTACTGCGGGCGTAGTCGGTCGCAATGATGGCAATATGGTGAACCCGTTTCAAACCCAGCATGGTCAAACTCCTTCTGTTAAGCCAGCCACGTTACTCGTGCGCGCCGTTAACGCGCAAGCCTTTCGTCATTTTTTAAGACTCGTACCCGATAAACGCCGTCCTCATCGCGCTTCGCGCCGTGAATATCGGTCTCAAACCCCGGGTAATGACGTCCTATGGAGCAGAGCATCAGCAGGAAGTCGAGCACCGCCCGGCTCTCCTCCGTGATCATCTCTCCTGGCATCAGCAGCGGTACCCCCGGCGGATAAGGGAGGATCATGTTGGCCGAAATCCGGCCCACCAGGTTCTCCAGTTCAATAGTTTCCACCTCACCTTTAATCTGGCGCTGCCAGGCATGATGCGGCGTCATTTTCATTTCCGGCAGGACGTCAAAGGCGCTGAGCATCAGCTGCGGCAGCTGGTGCTGGCGGATCAAGCGGTGGATCCCCTGCGCCAGATCCTGGATCCGCATATTGCGGTAGAAGTCGGGATCTTCGGCGTACAGATCCGGCAGCATATTCTTCACCCGCAGATTGAGATCGTAGGCACGCTTAAACTCGGTCAGGCCGCGCAGCAGCCCCATCGCCCGGGTTTTATCGATACCGATGCTAAAGAGGAACAGCAGGTTGTAGGGGCCCGTTTTCTCCACCACCACGCCCCGCTCGTCGAGGAACTTCGCCACCAGCGCCGCCGGGATCCCCTCTTCATCCATATTCCCCTGCTCGTCCATGCCCGGCGTCAGAATGGTGACCTTCACCGGATCGAGATACATATGATCCGCATCGGCATCTTTGAAACCGTGCCAGTCTTCGCCCGGTGCCACCGGCCAGCACTCGGCTTTATCCACCGCTTCCGGCTGCCAGATATCAAAGAACCAGCCGTCCGACTCTTCGCGCAGTCGCTGCACCTCTTTGCGGAAGTCCAGCGCCCGCTCAATGGAGCGCTGGATCAGGCGCTTACCGGAGTTACCGCGCAGCATCGCCGCCGCGGTCTCAATCGACGCGACGATGGGGTAGCTCGGCGATGTAGAGGTATGCATCATAAAGGCTTCATTAAAGGTCTCTTCATCATAGTTGCCCTTAATGTGGATCAACGAGGCCTGCGACAGCGCGGCCAGCATCTTATGCGTCGACTGCGTCTCGAAGATGACTTTACCGGGGATCCGCTCACCGCTCATGCCGCTTTTCCCCTGATATATCGGATGGAAATGGGTATACGGCACCCAGGCGGAATCGAAATGGATCGACGGGACGTCGAGCGTCTCTTTAAGCCAGGTGGTGTTGTAGAGCAGGCCATCGTAGGTGGAGTTGGTGATCACCGCATGCACGGGCCACTGCGCCCCGCCCGTGTCGCGCACTTTCTGCTGAATACTGTCGCGGGTAAACTCGCGCCGGGGGATACCGCCGAGGATCCCCAGCGCGTTGCGGGTCGGCTTCAGCCACAGGGGAACCACATCGCTCATCATCAGCAGGTGGGCCAGCGATTTGTGACAGTTACGGTCAATCAGCAGCGTGCTGCCGGCGGGCGCCGAGTACATGCCGACAATTTTATTGGACGTTGAGGTACCGTTGGTCACCATATAGCTTTGCTCGGCGCCAAAGGCGCGAGCGATATACTCCTCCGCCTCCAGATGCGGGCCGGTATGATCCAGCAGGGAGCCCAGCTCGGTGACCGAAATCGAGACATCCGCCTTCAGCGTATTCCCGCCAAAAAAGTCATAGAACAGGCAGCCCACTGGGCTTTTCTGATAGGCGCTGCCGCCCATATGACCCGGCGTACAAAAGGTATATTTACCCTCCTGCACATAGTTAAACAGCGCGCGGGTAAACGGCGGGGTGATATTGTCCAGGTACTCGCGGGTATACTGCCCGATGCGGGTGGCGATCTCTTCGGAGAGTCCCAGCGCATATTCGAAGAACCACAGCGTCATGCGCAGATCCTGACTGCTGACATCCATCGTCGAGTGGGCGTTAATAAAGGCGTACAGAGGCAGATATTCATTGAGCTGATTGATATCGCTGCACAGATCGACGCTGTACTCATCCCAGTCGAAGATCACGCCGCAGATGCGCGGGTTGTGCTCGATAAACTGCAGCAGGTCGGCGCTGTTTTGCGGCCAGATGGTCTGAAAGCCCTGGCGCTGCAGCGCCGCTTCCAGTTCTTTGATCGGCTCGTCTTTGTGATAGACGCCGTGAGGCCCCATGATGGCGATGATATTCACGCTTTCCTCCTGGTATTCACCTAAGTCCAGCATCATAGCAATCCCCTGGGCGCATCGCACATAAAAAAAGGGCCGGAAAATCCGGCCCTTAGTCTTTTGCGCTAGCGGAATACTTAGGCGTAACCGTAGCTCATCAGACGTTGATAGCGGCGGTTAAGCAGCTCTTCTTCGCTGAGAAGATCGAGATCGGCCAGGTCCGCCAGCAGCTGCGCTTTCAGGTTTGCCGCCATCGCTTCCGGGTTGCGGTGGGCGCCGCCCAGCGGTTCCGGAACGATAGAATCGATCAGCTTCAGCTCTTTCAGACGCGGGGCAATAATGCCCATCGCTTCCGCAGCCAGCGGCGCTTTATCCGCGCTCTTCCACAGAATGGAGGCACAGCCTTCCGGCGAAATCACCGAATAGGTGCTGTACTGCAGCATGTTGACCTTGTCGCCCACGCCGATAGCCAGCGCGCCGCCGGAGCCGCCTTCGCCGATCACGGTGCAGATCACCGGCACGCTCAGACGCGACATTTCACGCAGATTGCGAGCGATCGCTTCCGACTGGCCGCGCTCTTCCGCGCCAACGCCCGGGTAGGCGCCCGGGGTGTCGATGAAGGTGATGATCGGCATTTTAAACCGCTCAGCCATCTCCATCAGGCGCAGCGCTTTGCGGTAGCCTTCCGGGGCCGGCATACCAAAGTTGCGACGAATTTTTTCTTTGGTTTCGCGACCTTTCTGATGGCCAATGATCATCACCGGACGACCATCAAGACGCGCGATACCGCCGACAATCGCTTTATCGTCAGCGTAGGCACGGTCACCGGCCAGTTCGTCAAACTCGTCGAACGCCAGGCGGACATAATCCAGGGTGTAAGGACGGCGCGGGTGGCGCGCCAGTTGCGCAACCTGCCATGCACCGAGATCGGAGAAGATTTTGCGCGTCAGCTCTACGCTTTTCTCGCGCAGACGATGCACTTCTTCATCGATGTTAATATCCAGTTTCTCATCCTGACGGCTTACCGCAGTCAGGGAATCGATTTTCGCTTCCAGCTCTGCAATCGGCTGTTCAAAATCTAGGAAATTCAGACTCATAGTATTCCTGTATTAGTCAAACTCCAGTTCCACCTGCTCCGAGCCGATAAGGCCACGCAGATCGTTGAGTAAACGATCGCTCGGAGAGACGCGCCATGTTGCGCCGAAACGCAACCGCGCGCGTGCATCCGCCCTCTGATAGTAGAGGTGCACTGGAATGGTTCCCGAACGGTGGGGTTCCAGAGACTGACGGAGTCGGTTTAAAAGCTGGTCATCAATTTGCCTGTCCGTCAGCGAGATAGCAAGCCCGCGAGCATATTTTTCCCGGGCTTCGTCAATGTCCATGACTTCACGGGCGGTCATTTTAAGCCCCCCGCTAAAGTCATCAAAGCTGACCTGTCCGCTGACGATAAGTATGCGGTCTTTTTCCAGCAACTGCTGATATTTATCCAGCGCGTCGGTGAATAACATCACTTCCAGCCGCCCGGAACGGTCATCCAGGGTACAGATGCCGATACGATTGCCGCGCTTGGTGACCATTACCCGCGCCGCAATCACCAGCCCCGCCGCCGTGGTCACTTTTCCACGATCGGTCGGATGCATGTCTTTGAGCCTCACGCCGCCGACGTAGCGCTCAATCTCTTTCAGATACTGGTTAATCGGGTGCCCGGTCAGGTACAGCCCCAGGGTCTCCCTTTCACCATCCAGCACCACCTGCTCAGGCCACGGCTGGCAGCTGGCGTAGGACTGTTCAATCTGCTCAGGCTCTTCCGCCAGTACGCCGAACATATCAGCCTGGCCGATGGCCTCGGCTTTGGCGTGCTGGTCGGCGGCTTTCAGCGCATCGCCCAGCGAATTCATCAGCGCCGCACGGTGCGGACCGAGACGATCGAACGCCCCGGACATAATCAGCTTTTCCAGCACGCGACGGTTGAGCTTTTTAATATCGGTCCGCGCGCAGAGGTCGAACAGCTCGCGGAAATAACCGCCGTTGTTGCGCGCCTCAATGATCGCTTCGATCGGCCCTTCGCCGACGCCCTTGATGGCGCCGATACCGTAGACGATCTCGCCGTCGTCGTTGACGTGGAAATGGTACAGGCCGGAGTTAATATCCGGCGGCAAAATTTTCAGCCCCATCCGCCAGCACTCGTCCACCAGGCCAACGACCTTCTCGGTGTTATCCATATCGGCGGTCATTACCGCCGCCATAAACTCAGCCGGATAGTGCGCCTTAAGCCATAGCGTCTGGTAAGAAACCAGCGCGTACGCGGCGGAGTGCGATTTGTTAAACCCGTAACCGGCGAATTTCTCCACCAGGTCAAAGATTTTCATCGCCAGTTCGCCGTCAATGCCGTTTTTCTTCGCCCCATCCTCAAAGATAGAACGCTGCTTGGCCATCTCCTCCGGCTTTTTCTTACCCATCGCGCGACGCAGCATATCCGCGCCGCCGAGGGTATACCCGGACAGCACCTGGGCAATCTGCATGACCTGTTCCTGATACAGGATGATGCCGTAGGTCGGCTCCAGCACCGGTTTCAGGCTTTCATGCTGCCACTGCACGTCCGGATACGAGATCTCTTCTCGGCCGTGCTTACGGTCGATAAAGTTATCTACCATCCCCGACTGCAGCGGGCCCGGGCGGAACAGGGCCACCAGAGCGATCATATCTTCGAAGCAGTCCGGCTGCAGGCGTTTAATCAGATCTTTCATGCCGCGCGATTCAAGCTGGAAGACCGCAGTGGTTTCCGAGCGCTGCAGCATGTCGAAGCTTTTCTTGTCATCCAGCGGGATGGCGGCGATATCCAGCGGCCCTTCACCGTTCTTCTCACGGCGCTTATTAATCATCTCCAGCGCCCAGTTAATGATAGTGAGCGTACGCAGACCGAGGAAGTCGAATTTCACCAGCCCGGCGTATTCCACGTCGTTCTTGTCAAACTGGGTAACCGGATGCAGCCCCTGCTCATCGCAATACAGCGGGGCGAAGTCGGTGATCTTGGTCGGTGCGATAACCACGCCGCCCGCATGCTTACCGGCGTTTCGCGTCACCCCTTCCAGCTTACGCGCCATGTCGATCAGCGCTTTCACTTCTTCGTCCGCCTCGTAGATCTCCGGCAGCTGCGGCTCGGCCTCAAAGGCTTTCGCCAGCGTCATGCCCGGATCGGGCGGCACCAGTTTGGAGATGCGGTCGACAAAGCCGTACGGGTGACCCAGCACGCGGCCCACGTCGCGGATGACCGCCTTCGCCGCCATGGTACCGAAGGTGATGATCTGCGATACCGCGTCGCGGCCATACATATCCGCCACGTGCTCGATAACCTGGTCGCGTTTCTCCATGCAGAAGTCGACGTCAAAGTCGGGCATTGAGACACGCTCCGGGTTAAGGAAACGTTCGAACAGCAGGTCGAACTCCAGCGGGTCGAGATCGGTGATCTTCAGCGCGTAGGCCACCAGCGAACCGGCGCCGGAACCGCGGCCCGGGCCGACCGGCACACCGTTATCCTTCGACCACTGGATAAACTCCATCACGATCAGGAAGTAGCCGGGGAAGCCCATCTGGTTGATCACCTGCAGCTCGATATCCAGACGCTCGTCGTATTCCGGCCGGCGCTTCGCGCGCACTTCCGGATCCGGGAAGAGGAATTCCAGCCGCTCCTCCAGACCCTCTTTCGATTTCATCACCAGGAAATCTTCCGTGGTCATATCGCCGGTCGGGAACTGCGGCAGGAAATATTCGCCAAGCCGCACGGTGACGTTGCAGCGCTTGGCAATTTCAACGCTGTTTGCCAGCGCTTCCGGAATATCGGCGAACAGCTCGCACATCTCTTCCTCGCTGCGCATATATTGCTGCGGCGAGTAGTTGCGCGGCCGTTTCGGGTCGTCGAGGGTGAAGCCGTCGTGAATAGCGACGCGGATTTCATGGGCGTCAAAATCGCCTGTATCGAGGAAGCGGACATCGTTGGTCGCCACCACCGGCAGACCACGCGCTTCCGCCAGCGCCACGGCGGCATGAAGATAACTCTCTTCATCCTGACGACCGGTGCGGATCAGCTCCAGAAAATAGCGATCCGGGAAATGCTCTTCATAGAAGGCGACGCACTGCTCAACCAGCGGCATGTTGCCGCGGATCAGGCTGACGCCGACGTCGCCTTTACGGCCGCCGGAGAGCAGAATCAGCCCTTCCTGATGTTCCACCAGCCAGTCGCGATCGATCCACGGCCCCAGGGCGCCGTAGCCGCGCTGATAGGCGCGGGAAATCAGCAGAGTCAGGTTCTGGTAGCCGGTGTTGTTCGCCGCCAGCACGGTCAGCTCGGTAAATTCGTCGCCGAGCAGGTCGCACTGCACGTGGAAATCGGCGCCGACGATCGGCTTAATCCCCGCGCCGTGTCCCGTCCCGTAGAACTTCACCAGCCCGCAGAGGTTGGTGAAATCAGTGATCGCCAGCGCTGGCATGCCAAGCGAGGCCGCCTTCTTGACCAGCGGCCCGGTCTTTGCCAGCCCATCGATCATGGAATAGTCGCTGTGCACCCGCAGGTGTACGAAACGTGGTTCAGCCATCTTTAGATCCCGGTGACTTAGTTGGACGCCAGGCCCAGGGCACGCTTCACCGGGCCAAAACTGCGCCGGTGATGCTCTGTTGCGCCGTGTTCCTGCAGCTTCTGCAGGTGAACAGCGGTGGGATAGCCTTTATGCTGGGCAAATCCGTAGTGGGGAAATGCGAGGTCCAGCGTGGCCATTTCGGCGTCACGAGTGACTTTTGCCAGAATAGACGCTGCGCTGATTTCTGCCACCCGGCTGTCGCCTTTGACTACTGCCAGGGAGGGCATCGGTAGCGATGGGCAGCGGTTGCCATCGATCAGAACAAACTCGGGCACAATGCTCAGGCCGGCGACGGCGCGCTGCATCGCCAGCATAGTGGCATGCAGGATATTCAGCTCATCGATTTCGTGCGGCTCGGCGCGTCCCAGGCTCCAGCACAGCGCTTTCTCTTTAATCTCATCGAACAGCGCCAGACGACGCTTCTCGCTGAGTTTTTTGGAATCATTCAGACCCACAATCGGCTTCGCCGGATCGAGGATCACCGCCGCGGTCACCACCGCGCCAACCAGGGGGCCACGCCCGACCTCATCGACGCCGGCAACCAGATGGGTATGCGGATAGACGAACTCCATCATTGTTTTGCTAACTCCAGTACGGCATCCGCCGCCTGCTCATCGGCGTTGCAGCGGATCTGCTGATGCAGCGCGCGGAATGTCTCATGCATCTCATGACTGGTTTTGCCATCGGCCAGCAGCGGCTGCAGAGCGGCAGCCAGCGCCTGAGGCTCGCACTCATCCTGCAGCAGCTCTTTAACCAGCTCGCGCCCGGCAAGCAGGTTCGGCAACGAGACGTAGTCGGTTTTAACCAACCGCTTCGCCAGCCAGAAGGTGAACGGCTTCATGCGATAGCCAACCACCATCGGGCATTTCGCCAACATACACTCCAGCGCCGCCGTCCCGGAGGCCAGCAGCGCGGCGTCGCTGGCGATCATCGCATCGCGCGCCTGACCGTCCAGCATATGGACGATCATATCCGGCGCCGTCTCAGCTTTAATTCGCTCAAACTGCTCCCGCCGTTTGGCATTAACCAGCGGCACCACCACCTGCAGATCGGGATAGCTAGCCCGCAGAAGCTGAGCGGTTTTCAGAAAGTCCGCGCTGAGCATTTCGACTTCTGCGCCGCGGCTGCCGGGCAACAGCGCCAGGCAACGCACGTCGTGCGGGATCCCTAACCGATCGCGCGCTGCGCCTTTGTCAGGATCCAGCGGCATCGCATCCGCCATGGTATGGCCGATAAAACGGCAGGGAACGTTAAATTTGTCATAAAACGCTTTTTCGAAAGGCAGAAAGGCCAGCACCAGATCGGTGGATCTGCCGATTTTGAAAACGCGTTTTTGTCGCCAGGCCCAGACCGACGGGCTGACGTAGTGAATGGTTTTGATGCCCTGCTTTTTCAGATTCCCTTCGAGGGTAATATTGAAATCAGGGGCGTCGATGCCGACGAAGACGTCGGGACGCAGCTCGCCGAAGCGGCAGGTCAAATCGGCGCGAATATGGAGTAAGCGACGCAGGCGACCGAGCACTTCAACAATACCCATCACCGCCAGCTCTTCCATTTCGTACCAGGCTTCACACCCTTCCGCCTGCATCAGCGGTCCCGCCACGCCGACAAAGCGCGCATTCGGGATGCGTGCTTTGAGGGCGCGGATGAGGCCGGCGCCAAGAATATCGCCGGAGGTTTCTCCGGCGACCAGGGCAATCGTCAGGGGACGCTGTTCAGTCATTAACGAATCAAGCCGCGGGTAGAGCGGGCGAAGAAATCGACAAACGGCTGGACTTCAGGATGCTGAGTCGCCAGTTCGGCGATCTCCGGCTTGGCTTCTTCCAGCGTCTTGCCGCTGCGGTACAGCAGTTTATACGCGTTGCGGATCGCGGTAATCGCTTCCCGGCTGAAGCCGCGGCGTTTCAGGCCTTCGATATTGACGCCGAATGGCGTCGCATGGTTGCCCTGGGCAATCACGAACGGCGGAACGTCCTGCGCCACGCCGGAGCAGCCGCCAACCATAACATGTGAGCCAATGACGCAGAACTGGTGCACCGCGGTCATGCCGCCGATAATGACATAATCATCCAGCGAAACATGGCCCGCGAGCGTCGCGTTATTGGCCAGAATGCAGCGATCGCCAAGCGTACAATCGTGCGCCACGTGGGCGTTGATCATCAGCAGGTTATCGTTGCCCACCTTTGTTAATCCACCGCCCTGTACTGTGCCGCGATGAATGGTGACGCTTTCGCGAATGCGGTTGCGATCGCCAATTTCCACCCGGGTCGGTTCGCCAGCATATTTCAGATCCTGGTTAACTTCGCCGATGGAAGCGAACTGATAGATCTCATTGTCACGGCCGATTTTGGTGTGGCCATTAACGACAACGTGAGACTTCAGTACGGTGCCTTCGCCGATTTCGACGTTGGCGCCAACAATACAAAACGGACCAATGTGGACGTTAGCGCCAATCACGGCGCCTTCTTCTACAATGGCGGTAGGATGAACAAAAGCGGTTTTATCAATCACGTATCAGGCCTCCCGGCTACGCGCACACATCATCGTCGCTTCGCAAACCACTTTACCGTCAACCAGCGCAACGCCTTTGAAACGGGTCAGGCCGCGGCGGGTTTTCTCGAAAGTGACTTCCATAATCATCTGATCGCCTGGTACTACCGGGCGTTTGAAACGTGCTTCATCGATGCCCGCGAAGTAATACAGCTCGCCTGGTTCCAGTTTTCCAACGCTTTTGAATGCCAGAATCCCGGTGGCCTGCGCCATTGCTTCCAGAATCAGGACGCCCGGCAAAATCGGCTTACCAGGGAAATGCCCCTGGAAAAACGGCTCGTTTACAGAAACATTTTTTACTGCGCGCAGAAAACGACCTTCTTCAAAATCCAGCACGCGATCTACCAGCAGGAACGGGTAACGGTGAGGCAGAAGTTCCAGAATCTCTTCAATGTGCAGAGTATGAGTGTCAGTAGTCAAAATACTCTTCCTGTCTAAATGTACTAAAAGGCAATAATAACACGGCCTGCGGCAATCTTTTAGCGAATGCAACAGGCCGGAAATGTCATGTGACCAAATGATGAATTAGTCTTGTTGATTAACCTTGCGCTCAATCGCTTTCAGGCGCTTGCTCATCTCGTCAATATTCATCACCAGCGCAGCGGTTTTACGCCACGCCTTGTTCGGCTGCAGCGGAATACCGGAGGAGTATACGCCAGGTTCGCTGATAGGACGCATCACCATCCCCATCCCCGTGACGGTGACCTTATCGCAGATTTCCATATGGCCGTTAATCACGCTGGCGCCGCCAATCATGCAGTAGCGGCCGATTTTCAGGCTGCCTGCCATGATAACGCCGCCGGCAACCGCGGTATTGTCGCCAATCACCACGTTATGTGCAATCTGGCACTGGTTATCGATGATAACGCCGTTGCCAATCACGGTATCGTCCAGCGCGCCGCGGTCAATTGTGGTGCAGGCGCCGATCTCCACGCGATCGCCAATAATGACGCGACCCAGCTGCGGGATCTTCACCCAGTTGCCGCGATCGTTGGCGTAGCCGAAGCCATCCGCGCCGATCACCGTGCTGGACTGGATCAGGCAATTCTCGCCGATCTCAATCTCATGGTAAACGGTCACATTGGCCCACAGACGCGAGCCGGCGCCTATTTTCGTATTTTTCCCAACGAAGCAGCCTGCGCCGATGACCACGTTATCACCCAGCACTACCCCGGATTCGATAACGGCGTTGGCGCCGATGGCAACGTTGCTACCCAGCTTCGCCGTCGGATCGATAACCGCGCTCGGCGCGATATCCTGTGCCGGCTGCGGCGTGGTATCCAGAATTTGAGCCATGCGCGCATAGGTCAGGTAGGGATTACGCACTACCAGCGCGGCGCTATGGGCAAAAGGCAAATCATCCTGCGTCATCACAACGGCAGAAGCCTGGCAAGCGGCCAGGTGCTCACGGTACTTAGGGTTGACCATGAAAGTGATTTGGCCCGTTTTCGCGCTCTGCATGGACGCAACGCCGGTGATGACGATATCGCCATCACCGTGTAATTCTGCATCCAACTGCTGCGCGAGATCAGCCAGTCGAATTGAAGGCATTACTTATTTAACCTGTTTCAGCACATCAGCGGTGATGTCTTTTACATCGCTGCTGTTGTATGCAACGGCATTCGCGTCAACCACCAGATCGATGCTCTGATCTTTCGCTACGCTCTGTACGGCAGTCTGGATACGGGTCACCAGTTTGCCACGCTCTTCGTTGGAACGACGAGCGCGATCCTGTTCAAACGCCTGCGCTTTCTGGGAGAAGGTCTGGCGCTGAGCCATCACGTCTTTTTCCAGTTTGGTACGATCGGCGCCCGGCTTCATGGACTGCAGACGCTGCATTTTAGACTGCAGGTCGCCTTCCATACGCTGCAGTTCGCTAGCGCGGCCTTTGAACTCGTTTTCCAGCGTGTTGGAAACGCCAGTTTTCTGGGCAACCTGTTGGAACAGGCTGTTCATGTTCACCAGGGCAATTTTATCTGCCGCCTGAGCGGAAGTTACCATTGCCAAACCCAGACCTGCAGCTAATAACCACTTTTTCACAATAAACTCCTTACCATCCCATGAGTACCCAGGGGTACCGTTATTTGCGTGGCGAGGCGATAAACGCGTTATCGCCTACGGTCAGCGCTATACTGCACTTGCATTCCGTTGCCGCCAACAATTACCAGGTTTTACCAATGTTAAACTGGAACTGTTCGGCTTTGTCTCCATCGTACTTTTTGAACGGTTGGGCGTAGGAGAAGACCAACGGCCCCAACGGCGACATCCACTGCACGGCAATACCCGCAGACATACGGATGTTGCTCGGATCGCTGTAATCCGGATATCCAGCGTACGCGTTCGAATCCCAGTGAGTATCCCATACGGTACCCATATCCCAGAAGAAGGAAGTCCGGACCGAGTTCGCATATTTGTCACTAATAAACGGCGTCGGGGTAATCAGCTCCAGGCTGGCCACCGCCATGGCGTTACCGCCCACCGCATCATCGGATTTACACGGTGCGGATTCGGTGCTCTTACAGTCGTTGGTATAGCCGCTGTCGCCATCATGACGGCTGCTCGACGGGAAGTACACCGCCTTCGGACCAATGGTGTTCGACTGGAAGCCACGCACGGTGCTGGAGCCACCTGCATAGAAGTTCTCATAGAACGGCATCTCTTTGCCGCCGATACCATCGCCATAGCCAAAGCGGGTACGACCCAGCACCACCCATTCATGATCGTTGTCGATCGGCACATAGGTGGCGGTATCCAACGTCGCTTTGTAGTATTCGTTGTCCGAACCCGGAATGGTCACTTTACCGTTCAGGTTGACGCGCGAACCTTCGGTTGGGAAGAAGCCGCGGTCAAGCTTGTTATAGGTCCAACCGTAGTTGAAGGTGAAGTCATTCGCACTGAACGAGTTCCGGTCGTTGGTGTTGTCCGGATACTGGCCCATCGAGTTCAGGTAACGCCACATCGCCACCTGCGGCTGCATATTGGACAGGGAGTTATGCACATACCCGACGCCCGCGCGCAGCGTGTTGTATTCGTTGACCGGGAAGCCCAGCGTGACGTCTGTACCATAGCTTTTGTTGGTATAGTCAGACAGATCCGCATCGTTCGCGTCAAAGTCATTATAGAAGATACGACCGCCGAGGCTCACACCGTCTACGGTGAAGTACGGGTTGGTCACCGACAGCTCGGTATAGGTCTGGTAGTCGTTTTTGGTGCCGTTGATCCCGACAGCATAGCCAGTACCTAACCAGTTATCCTGCTGAACGCCCGCCTGGAAGCTGACGCCGCTCTCGGTACCGTAACCGATACCGAAGTTGAAGCTACCGGTGTTACGCTCTTTCACCTTGTAGACTACGTCGACCTGGTCCGGACTGCCTGGTACGCGCTGGGTATCGGTATCGACCGTTTCGAAGAAGCCTAAACGGTTGAGACGGTCTTTACCCTGATCGACGAGGTCGCTGCCCAGCCACGCGCCTTCCATCTGGCGCATTTCGCGGCGCAGAACGGCGTCTTTGGAGGTGTCATTGCCTTCGAAGCGAATTTTACGCACGTAATAGCGGTTGCCCGCGTCGACGTTGACGTGCAGCTTAACGGTTTTATCGCTGTCGTTGATCTCCGGCTGCGACTGTACGCGCGGGTAGGCGTAACCATAACGACCCAACAGTTTCTTGATGTCGTTTTCCATCTTGGTCACTTTCGCGCCGTTATACAGTTCACCCGGCTCGACTTTGGTCAGCGCTTCGATTTCCGCGGAATGGCCGGCGAGGTTGCCCGTCACCTGTACCCCGGAAAACTTGTACTGATCGCCTTCGGTGATGTTGACGGTGATATAGATCCCTTTCTTATCCGGCGTCAGGCTGACCTGGGTAGAATCAATGTTGAAACGGGCATAGCCGCGATCCAGGTAGTAGCTGCGCAGGGTTTCAAGGTCGCCCGCAAGTTTCTGCTTCTGGTATTTACGGTCGCCGACCACGTTCCACCACGGCACTTCATCGCGCAGCTGGAAGTGGGAGATCAGCTCATCAGTCGAAAACGCATGGTTGCCGACGATGTTGATCTGCTGAATTTTAGCGGAGACGCCTTCCTGGAAGACCAGTTTCAGGTCGACACGGTTACGCGGCAGCGGGGTAACGACCGCTTTGACGCTGGCGCTGTATTTACCGACGCTGTAGTAGAAATCCTCGAGGCCCTTCTCGATATCCGCGATGGTCGTGCGGTCAAGCGACTCGCCCACCCGAACGCCAGAGGCCTCAAGGTTCTGCTTGAGCATGTCATCTTTCACCGACTTGTTGCCGGAGAAGGTGATGCTGGCGATCGTCGGACGCTCTTTCACCTGCACCAGCAGGGTATCACCATCGCGCAGGACGCGGACGTCCTCGAAGTTGCCAGTGGCAAACAGCGCGCGAATAGTGTTACTGATATCATCGTCGGTCACCGTATCGCCAGGACGCACTGGCATACTGAGGAGGGCCGCACCAACAGCGACACGCTGCAAGCCTTCGAAATGAATGTCCTTCACCACGAACCCTTCAGCACCGTATACAGTCGCGCTGCTAAACAGCAGCGACGCTATGAGCAACTTTTTCATCGCCATCGTTATTATGCGTTCTTCCTAACAAACTCTCTTATAACCGAGAGAAATCATTGAAAAGTGCAAGCCCCATTAACAGCACCAGCAGTATTGAGCCAATGCGATAACTAAAGTCTTGAACTCGCTCGGATACCGGCCCGCCCTTCAGCTTTTCAATCGCCAAAAACAGCAGATGTCCCCCATCCAGTACGGGTAGTGGGAACAGGTTGATGATTCCGAGGTTCACGCTAATCAGCGCAAGGAACATCAGATAATAAATCAACCCAAACTCCGCTGACATTCCAGCCCCCTGAGCGATAGAGATCGGCCCACTGAGGTTGTTCAGTTTGACATCACCGGTTATCAATTTACCCAGCATCCTGACCGTCAGCGACATCAGCTGCCAGGTTTTATCCGTGGCTTCAGCGATGGCGGCAAACGGTCCGTACTGACGTACTGTCTTGTATTCTTCAGGCAGCGGGATGACCTTTGGCACCACCCCTGCGAACCCTTCTGCCTTACCTTTCACCGTTTTTGCATCCGGCGTCAGGGTTAACGGCAGCGCACTCCCCTGCCGTTCAATCTCCAGCGCCAGCGCTTTGCCCGGATTATCGCGCACCAGATTAACAAACGTCATCCACTGCGTTAACGGTTGACCATCGACTTTAACGATCCGGTCGCCCGCTTGCAAACCTGCTTTCTGCGCTGCCGAGCCCGCCTGGACCTCCGCCAGCACTGTATCAATCTGCGCGCTGCGCGGCTGGATCCCCAGCGACGTGACGGGATCTTGCTTGTCTGGCTCAAACGCCCAGTGCCGCAGATCGACGATTTTATCCTGGCGCTGATTAGTCCCGAAAGGGGCGACGGTAAGTATTGTTTGCGGGTTGCCGATTTTGGCCACCAGCTGCAGACGCACCGCATCCCAATCAGGCGTTTCGATACCATCTATCGCTTTAAGTTCCGTTCCTTTTGCAATTTGTGCTTGCGCGGCAACCGAATTGGGCGTTATTTCACCCACTACCGGACGGACCCCAGGAACGCCGATGATGAAGACCAGCCAGTAGGCAAAGATAGCGAAAAGGAAGTTAGCGATGGGACCGGCGGCAATCACCGCCGCGCGCTGGCCGATGGTTTTATTATTGAACGCGTAGTGGCGCATCTCCGGCGCCACCGCTTCAACACGCTCATCCAGCATCTTGACGTAGCCGCCCAGCGGGATCAGGGCAATGACGAACTCTGTACCCTGCTTATCCATCCGCCGCCACAACGCTTTGCCGAAGCCGATAGAAAAACGCTCAACCCGGATACCGCAGCGACGCGCTACCCAAAAATGGCCAAACTCATGCACCGTAATCAGTACGCCAAGCGCAATGATAAAAGCTGCCAGATTCCAGAGCACGCTCAGCATATCACCTTCCGTCAAATCGTCCTGAAGACCAACAGTAGCAGACAGGCGAAGACCGGCACCGCCGCCGTCAGGCTGTCGATACGATCGAGAATACCGCCGTGTCCGGGAATCAAGTGCCCGCTGTCCTTAATGCCGGCCTCGCGCTTAAACATACTTTCCGTCAGATCGCCCAGCACCGAAGCCAGGGCGGCTACTACCGAACAGACCAGCAGCACCGTTGGCGTAACGTCAAGATGGGCCCACACCCCGTAGGCCCAGGAGATCACCGCCGCGGTCAGCAAACCGCCAAAAAAGCCCTGCCAGGTTTTTCCCGGCGAAACCTTCGGCGCCAGCTTGTGCTTGCCAAACATTTTGCCAAACATATAGGCGCCGGAATCCGCGCCCCAGACCAGAATCATCACGTACAGGAGCCACAGCGCACCGCTGTAATGGTTATCGGTATAGTGCCAGGCGCGTAGCGCCAGCATGCCCCAGAAAAACGGGACAATGGTCAGGATACCGAAGATGAGGCGCAGCACTTTAGAGTGACGCCAGAATGCCGCCGACGCCGGATAAGAGAGCACCAGCAGCAGCGCGACGATCCACCAGGCGAAAGAGGCCCACAGCGAGCCTTCAACCATCGGTTGATGAACGTCATAATGGTATTCCGGCAGCAGAAACAGCATCGCCGCCAGCAGAAGGCCGCACAACACCGCCAGCCAGACCCGCTGCGACGTCGAGGTGAAACCACTCAGTTGCCCCCACTCCCATGCGGCGAGCATACAGACCACCAGGGTCACGATAGCAAACCCCATAGGCGGCAATAAAAACAGCGCCGCAATGACGACGGGGATTAAGACGAAAGCAGATATCAGGCGATACTTCAGCAAAAGTGACCCCCATCAGGCATGACTGCCACCCGGCTCAGTGCCGCCGAAACGACGCTCTCGATTAACAAAGGCATGGAGTGCACCTTCAAAGTCCTGTTCAGCAAAATCGGGCCAAAGAACATCCGTAAAGTAAAGTTCGGCATAGGCAATTTGCCAAATCAGAAAATTACTTATTCGGTGCTCTCCCCCGGTCCTAATAACTAAATCTACGGGAGCCAGTTCATGCATGCAGACCTGCTGACTCAGCATGTCTTCCGTGATCTGCTCAGGCAGCAGCGTCCCGTCCTGTACCTGTTTCGCCAGCAAACGAACGCCCTGGGTAATATCCCAGCGACCGCCGTAATTGGCCGCAATATTCAGCGTTAAGCCGGTATTGTTCGCGGTCAGCGCTTCCGCTTTGCGGATACGCTCCTGCAGGCGCGCATTGAAGCGCGTGGTGTCGCCAATAATCCGCAAACGCACATTGTGTCGGTGCAGGCTTTTGACTTCGCTATCCAGCGCCCAGACGAACAGCTCCATCAGCGCACTGACTTCCTGAGCCGGACGGTTCCAGTTTTCGCTGCTGAACGCGTATAACGTTAACGCCTCAATCCCATTATTCGCCGCGAAAGAGACCGCGCGACGCACGGATTTCGCACCGGCCTTATGCCCGAAAGCGCGAATTTTACCTTGCCGTTTCGCCCAACGGCCGTTGCCATCCATAATAATGGCGACATGACGGCAGCCATGTGTGGGCGATATTTCGCTGACAGTTTGATTAGCAGACAACATCACGCGTTTTAAGTCCATAATAAGGATTAACTAGCCACCAAACAGAGGCCACCGGGCCGCGCTGGATACGCATTTTTATCCGGTGCCGGGGCTGCAGCCAATCGCAGAGAACAACCAAAAGCTTTACGCAAAAAAGCCGTGTTTTGCCACGGCCACCGTAATCTTTAACAACAAAATGCAACGATCGGGTGGCGCAGACTATATCACTGAAGCTTTGCGCCCACAAATATCACCGCGTTACGCCTGGGTGACCAACCGTTTCAGCTGTTGATGAGCAACCGCGCGGGCCTCAGCGTCGATAACCAGAACGTCATCAATGCTTTGCGGCTCCTGCAGGTTCATCTTATCCAGCACAGTCTGGTTAACCGCCGCAATATCGGTAAAGCGGATATCGCCATGCAGAAACGCGGCAACCGACTCTTCATTGGCCGCATTCAGCGTGGTGGTCGCCGCCTGGCCGACGTCAAACGCCTCCATCGCCAGCTTCAGGCACGGATACCGCGTATAGTCTGGCGCGGAGAAGCTCAGATTGCTCAGTTGGCAGAAGTCCAGCGGCTTAGCGCCGGAGTTCAGCCGCTGCGGCCAGCCCATGGTATGGGCGATCGGCGTGCGCATATCCGGCTCCCCAAGCTGCGCCAGCACGCTGCCGTCCTGATAGCGAACCATCGAGTGGATCACCGACTGCGGATGGATAAGGACCTCCATCTGCCGGGCCGAGGCGTTAAACAGCCAGCGCGCTTCAATATATTCCAGGCCTTTGTTCATCATCGTGGCGGAGTCAACGGAGATCTTGCGTCCCATCGACCAGTTAGGATGACGGCAGGCCTGATCCGGCGTCATCGCCGCCAGTTCAGCTACCGCTGTCTCACGGAAAGGCCCGCCCGAGCCGGTCAGCAGGATGGATGAAACGCCATTCTGCGCCAGGTCAGCGTATCCCAGATGCTGCTGAATTGTCTCCGGCATACTCTGAAAAATCGCGTTATGTTCGCTATCGACCGGCAGCAATCGCGCCCCCGATCGTTGAACCGCCTCCATGAACAAGCGACCGCAGGTCACCAGCGACTCTTTATTCGCTAACAACACCGTTTTCCCGGCGCGGATCGCCGCCAGCGTCGGCACCAGCCCCGCCGCGCCGACGATAGCCGCCATCACCTGATCGACCTCCTCCAGCGCTGCGACCTCTGCCGCCGCCTGCTGGCCGCTCAGCACCTCGGTACGGCAGCCATGTTCCTGCAGACGGGTGCGCAATCGCTCAGCGCTTTGCGCATCGTCCATCACGGCGTAACGGGGGGTAAATTCAAGGCATTGTTCAACCATACGGTCAACGTTTTTCCCCGCGACCAGCGCGGCGACGGAAAAGCGACCGGGATTATGGCGCACCACGTCCAGCGTGCTACAGCCAATGGAGCCGGTCGAACCGAGAACGGTTAATTGCTTCATGAGACGTCCAGAAGAGTGGAAACAGAATAAAAAGCAAAACGCCGCCAGCAAGCCCCTACGCAGCAATTATCAGGGATAAGACGGCGGCATTAGGCCTTCAACTTAGCGCTAAAGGCTACAAGGCCAGCGGTCGCAACGCAATCCCGAGAATTGAGCGTACAGTCTTCTGTACGGCGTTTCGGATTTTACTCAGACCAGACGCTGTCAGGCCCGAGTAAGGGCAGAGCATCAGAACTGCATCAGTTCTGCTTCTTTGTCTGCCAGCGCCGCGTCAACTTTCTTGATGGCGGCGTCAGTCATTTTCTGCACGTCGTCCTGAGAACGGCGATCGTCATCTTCGCTGATCTCTTTCTCTTTCAGCAGCGCTTTGACTTTGTCGTTGGCGTCGCGGCGAACGTTACGTACGGCAACACGCGCCTGCTCAGCTTCACCACGCACGATCTTGGTCAGATCTTTACGACGCTCTTCGGTCAGCGGCGGCAACGGAACACGAATATCGCTGCCGGCAGAGCTTGGGTTCAGACCGAGGTCGGACGCCATGATCGCTTTTTCAACGGCCGCGGACATAGAACGGTCAAAGACGTTGATTTTCAGGGTACGGGAGTCTTCGACGGTGACGCTGGCCAGCTGGCGCAGCGGGGTCGGCGTACCGTAGTATTCAACAACAATCCCGTCCAGCAGGCTCGGAGAAGCACGACCCGTGCGAATTTTGCTGATTTGGTTTTTGAATGCTTCGACGCATTTTTCCATGCGGATTTCAGCATCTTTTCTGATATCGCTAATCACGTTACGAATCCTTGAAAGCTTGTCTCAGTCAGACCAGACGGGGCACCCGTCGGAAAATGAGCTAAGTATAGTCAGATTTAATGAAAATCACCGGGTAATATCCCCGCGAAAGTAAAGCGGAATATTACCCGGATTTGGCGCTGACGGGAATTATTCCGTGATCAATGTGCCTTCTTTTTCGCCCATCACCACGCGACGCAGGGCGCCAGGTTTGTTCATGTTGAAGACGCGAATCGGCAATTTATGGTCACGCGCCAGGGTGAAGGCCGCGAGATCCATCACTTTCAGCTCTTTTTCCAGCACTTCGCTGTAGGTCAGCTGATCGTACATCGTGGCGGAAGGATCTTTGGCCGGATCAGCGGTGAATACGCCGTCAACCTTGGTGGCTTTCAGCACCACATCGGCTTCAATTTCAATACCGCGCAGGCAGGCTGCGGAATCGGTGGTAAAGAACGGGTTGCCGGTACCCGCGGAAAGGATCACCACGCGGTTGTTGCGCAGCAGGCTGATCGCCTCTGCCCAGCTGTAGTTGTCACACACGCCGTTCAGCGGAATGGCGGACATCAGACGAGCGTTCACATAGGCGCGGTGGAGCGCATCGCGCATCGCGAGGCCATTCATAACCGTTGCCAGCATGCCCATGTGGTCGCCCACAACGCGGTTCATACCCGCTTTCGCCAGACCAGCACCACGGAACAGGTTACCGCCACCAATTACTACGCCAACCTGAATACCCAGCTCAACCAGCTCTTTGATCTCCTGAGCCATGCGGTCAAGTATGCTTGCATCAATACCGAAGCCTTCTGAGCCCTGCAGCGCTTCGCCACTTAATTTCAGCAGAATACGTTTGTAGACGGGTTTTGCATTGGTAGCCATGTTTCTTTCCTGAGACTGTCAACGAATGAGATGTGAGAATTCCGGCGACATTGTATGTCGCATTTCAGCGCGGTCACTATAAGCAGTTGGCTGAATTTACAAAATGGGCGCAAAAAGAAGCCGCCCTCAGGCGGCTCCTTGTAAAAATTAAGACTGCTTGGACATCGCAGCAACTTCTGCTGCAAAGTCAGTCTCAACTTTCTCGATGCCTTCGCCCACTTCAAAGCGGATGAAGCCAGTCACGTCAGCGTTGTGCTCTTTCAGCAGCTGACCAACAGATTTGCTCGGCTCCATGACGAAAGGCTGACCAGTCAGAGAAACTTCGCCGGTGAATTTCTTCATGCGGCCTTCAACCATTTTCTCTGCGATTTCTTTCGGCTTACCGGACTGCATCGCGATGTCCAGCTGAACCTGGTACTCTTTCTCTACCACTTCAGCAGACACGTCTTCCGGCTTAACGAATTCCGGCTTGCTTGCAGCAACGTGCATTGCCAGCTGCTTAACCAGCTCTTCGTCAGCGCCTTTAGCGGCAACCAGAACGCCGATGCGCGCACCGTGCTGGTAGCTGCCCAGAACGTCGCCTTCCAGAACAGCGATACGACGGATGTTGATGTTCTCGCCGATTTTAGCAACCAGGGCAACACGTTCTTCTTCGAACTGCGCTTTCAGAACTTCAACGTCGGAGATTTTACCCGCAACAGCGGCGTCCAGTACTTTGTCAGCAAATGCCTGGAAACCACCATCTTTAGCAACGAAGTCAGTCTGGCAGTTAACTTCCAGAATGTAACCGTAGTTGCCTTCGATTTTGGTTTTGATCACGCCGTCAGCAGCCACGTTGCCTGCTTTCTTCGCCGCTTTGATCGCGCCGGATTTACGCATGTTTTCGATTGCCAGCTCGATGTCGCCATTCGCTTCAGTCAGCGCTTTTTTGCAATCCATCATGCCTGCGCCAGTACGTTCGCGCAGCTCTTTTACCAGGGAAGCGGTAATTTCAGCCATTCTAAAATCCTCGGGAGATGTGGATACTGCCCGGCCAACGGCCAAACAGCGTAAATTGAAAAAAGGGGCCGATAATGGGCCCCTATTCATACACGGTACTAATAAGGGCTTAAACCTTATTATTCAGCTTCTACGAAGCTTTCTTCCGCCTGAGAAGCCAGGTCCTGAGAGCGACCTTCACGAACGGTAGCAGCAACAGCGCCCAGGTACAGGCTTACTGCGCGGATTGCATCGTCGTTACCCGGGATAACGAAGTCTACGCCGTCCGGATCAGAGTTGGTATCAACGATAGCAAATACCGGGATGCCCAGGTTGTTTGCTTCTTTGATAGCGATGTGCTCGTGGTCAGCGTCGATTACGAACAGTGCGTCCGGCAGGCCGCCCATGTCTTTGATACCGCCCAGGCTGTTTTCCAGCTTGTCCAGCTCACGAGTACGCATCAGCGCTTCTTTCTTGGTCAGCTTGTCGAAAGTACCGTCCTGGGACTGAGTTTCCAGGTCTTTCAGACGTTTGATGGACTGACGAACGGTTTTCCAGTTAGTCAGCATACCGCCCAGCCAGCGATGGTTCACGAAGAACTGGTCGCAGCTCAGAGCAGCGTCTTTTACCGCTTCGCTTGCAGCGCGCTTAGTACCAACGAAAAGGATTTTACCTTTACGAGCAGCGATCTTGTTCAGTTCAGCCAGAGCGTCGTTGAACATCGGTACGGTTTTCTCAAGGTTGATGATGTGAACTTTGTTACGCGCACCGAAGATGAACGGCTTCATTTTCGGGTTCCAGTAACGGGTCTGGTGACCGAAGTGAACACCAGCCTTGAGCATGTCGCGCATGGAAACAGTTGCCATGTTTAAAACCTCTATAGATTAAATTGGGGTTATGCCTCCACGTATCCCATATTACCGACCCCAAAGGGCACCCCGGAATATGTGCCGATACGTGTGTGTTGTTACACAAAGTGAGATTTGTCGCTCCCGTCCATCCTGTGTATCTGAGATGGATCGGAAGTCCGGCGCGCTTTATACCACAAAATCCACCCAGACACCAACTCTTGTTGACGTCGCGTGCTGTTAATGATTCTCAGTTTGGCACCAGCCTGCCCGGACTGTTACCATTGACAGGACTTACTCTATTATTGTCGAAAATATCGACACTGCTGGACATACTCCATGGCTATCTCTATTAAGACATCTGAAGATATTGAAAAAATGCGCGTTGCCGGTCGCCTGGCCGCTGAAGTGCTGGAAATGATCGAACCCTGGGTTAAGCCGGGCGTCAGCACTGGCGAACTGGACCGTATCTGTAACGACTATATCGTTAACGAGCAGAAGGCCATTTCCGCCTGTCTCGGCTATCACGGCTATCCGAAATCCGTCTGCATTTCGGTCAACGAAGTGGTCTGTCACGGTATCCCTGACGACGGCAAACTGCTGAAAGATGGCGATATCGTGAATATCGACGTGACCGTCATTAAAGATGATTTCCATGGCGATACCTCCAAAATGTTTATCGTCGGCAAACCGACGATTCTCGGCGAGCGCCTGTGCCGCATCACTCAGGAAAGCCTGTACCTGGCGCTGAAGATGGTGAAGCCGGGCATCAATCTGCGCACCATCGGCGCGGCGATCCAGAAATATGTGGAAGCGGAAGGATTCTCCGTGGTTCGCGAATACTGCGGTCATGGCATCGGCCGCGGCTTCCATGAAGAGCCGCAGGTGCTGCACTACGACTCGCCGGAAACCAACGTCGTGCTCAAACCAGGCATGACCTTCACCATCGAGCCGATGGTCAATGCCGGTAAAAAAGAGATCCGCAGCATGAAAGACGGCTGGACGGTGAAAACCAAAGACCGGAGCTTGTCTGCGCAGTACGAGCATACTATTGTGGTGACAGACAACGGCTGCGAAATTCTGACGCTACGTAAGGATGACACCATCCCGGCGATAATCTCGCACGATGAATGATGAAAAGCCGGCGCCCGCCGGCTTTTTTATTAGATAGTTTTTTCTTATGGTGACGCGATGAGCAACTCATTACCTGACACAGCCTCCCCTCTTCTGCCCATCCCGCCGGAACATCCGGTAAGCTGGCCGCAGGGCGATCTGAACTGTGCTGCAATAAAGGCGCACATCGATACCTTTCAGCACTGGCTGGGCGAGGCGTTTGACGCCGGTATCGCCGCGGAGCTGCTCATTGCGGCGCGCACCGAATTTATCGACCAGCTGCTGCAGCGGTTGTGGATCGCCAGTGGATTCGAATCCGTCTGCGACCTGGCGCTGGTGGCCGTCGGCGGCTACGGTCGCGGCGAGCTGCATCCGCTTTCTGACGTCGATCTGCTGATCCTCAGCCGCAAAAAGCTGCCGGACGACCAGGCGCAAAAGGTCGGCGAACTGCTGACGCTGCTGTGGGACGTCAAACTGGAGGTAGGCCATAGCGTACGCACTCTCGAAGAGTGTCTGCTGGAAGGGCTTTCAGATCTCACCGTCGCCACGAACTTAATCGAATCGCGCCTGCTGATCGGCGATGTCGCGCTGTTCCTTGAGCTGCAAAAACATATTTTTAGCGACGGCTTCTGGCCATCAGAAAAGTTCTTCGCCGCCAAGGTCGAAGAGCAGAACGTCCGTCATCAGCGTTATCACGGCACCAGCTATAACCTCGAGCCGGACGTGAAAAGCAGTCCCGGCGGCCTGCGCGATATCCATACGCTACAGTGGGTGGCTCGCCGCCATTTCGGCGCCACCTCAATGGATGAGATGGTCGGCTTCGGTTTTCTGACCGAAGCCGAGCGCAATGAGCTCAACGAGTGTCTGCATCAACTGTGGCGTATCCGCTTCGCGCTGCATCTCGAACTCACTCGCTATGACAACCGCCTGCTTTTCGACCGCCAGCTCAGCGTCGCCCGCCGGCTCCGCTATGAAGGCGACGGCAACCAGCCGATTGAGCATATGATGAAGGACTTCTTCCGCGTCACCCGCCGGGTGAGCGAGCTGAACCAGATGCTGCTACAGCTGTTTGAAGAGGCCATCCTTGCGCTGACCGAGGATGAAAAACCGCGCCCGATCGATGATGACTTCCAGCTGCGCGGCACGCTGATCGATCTGCGTGACGATACGCTGTTTATTCGCGAGCCGCAGGCCATTCTGCGCATGTTTTATATTATGGTGCGCAACAGCACCATCACCGGCATCTACTCCACGACGTTGCGCCATCTGCGCCACGCCCGCCGCCATCTGACCCAGCCGCTGTGCTATATCCCGGAGGCGCGCACGCTCTTTCTCAGCATGCTGCGCCATCAGGGAGCAGTGAGTCGCGGACTGCTGCCGATGCATCGTCACAGCGTGCTGTGGGCCTATATGCCGCAGTGGTCTCATATTGTCGGCCAGATGCAGTTCGACCTGTTTCACGCCTATACCGTCGATGAACACACCATCCGCGTGATGCTCAAGCTGGAGAGTTTTGCTAAAGAAGAGACTCGTAGCCGCCACCCGCTGTGCGTGGAGTTATGGCCGCGTTTAACGCACCCGGAGCTGATTTTAATCGCCGCCCTGTTCCACGACATCGCCAAAGGGCGCGGCGGCGACCACTCGATCCTCGGCGCGCAGGATGTGCTGAAGTTTGCCGAGCTGCACGGGCTGAACTCCCGGGAAACGCAGCTGGTCGCCTGGCTGGTGCGTCACCACTTGCTGATGTCGGTCACCGCCCAGCGGCGCGATATTCAGGATCCGGAGGTGATTAAGCAGTTCGCCGAGGAGGTGCAAACGGAAAATCGCCTGCGCTATCTGGTGTGTCTGACCGTCGCCGATATCTGCGCCACCAACGAAACCCTGTGGAACAGCTGGAAGCAGAGCCTGCTGCGCGAACTCTATTTTGCCACTGAAAAACAGCTGCGTCGCGGCATGCAAAGCACCCCGGACATGCGCGAACGCGTGCGTCACCATCAGTTGCAGGCGCTGGCCCTGCTGCGGATGGACAATATTAATGAAGAGGCGCTGCATCAGATCTGGAACCGCTGCCGCGCCAACTATTTCGTGCGACATACGCCGACGCAGCTCGCCTGGCACGCCCGCAACCTGCTGCGCCACGATCTGAATAAGCCGATGATCCTCCTGAGCTCGCAGGCCACCCGCGGCGGAACGGAGATTTTTATCTGGAGTCCGGATCGCCCTTACCTGTTCGCCGCGGTGTGTGGCGAACTGGACCGTCGCAACCTCAGCGTCCACGATGCGCAGATCTTCACCACCCGCGACGGCATGGCGATGGACACCTTTATTGTCCTCGAACCCGACGGCAGTCCGCTGTCCGCCGATCGCCACGAAGCGATCCGCCAGGGTCTGGAACAGACCATCACGCAGCGCAGTTGGGAGCCCCCGGCGCCCCGTCGTCAGGCGGCAAAACTGCGTCATTTCTCGGTGGACACCGAGGTAAATTTCCTGCCGACCCATACCGATCGGAAATCGTTTCTCGAGCTGATAGCCCTTGACCAGCCCGGGCTGCTCGCCCGTGTCGGTCAGGTATTCGCCGACCTCGGAATTTCGCTTCACGGGGCGCGAATTACGACAATTGGTGAGCGAGTAGAAGATTTATTTATAATCGCTACCGCCGACCGGCGTGCCCTTAATAATGAGCTGCAACAAGAAGTGCAACAACGGTTGACAGCGGCCCTCAATCCAAACGATAAAGGGTGACGTATTTTTTTTAGTGAATGGAAAGAAACAATGCAGCAGTTACAGAACGTTATTGAGTCCGCTTTCGAGCGTCGCGCCGACATCACGCCGGCTAATGTGGATACCGTGACCCGCGAAGCGGTTAACCAGGTTATCGCCCTTCTGGATTCCGGCGCGCTGCGCGTCGCTGAGAAGATCGACGGTCAGTGGGTGACGCATCAGTGGCTGAAGAAGGCGGTACTGCTCTCTTTCCGTATTAACGATAACCAGGTTATCGATGGTGCGGAAAGCCGCTACTTCGATAAAGTCCCGATGAAATTCGCTGACTATGACGAAGCGCGTTTCCAGAAAGAAGGTTTCCGCGTGGTGCCGCCGGCAGCGGTGCGTCAGGGCGCGTTCATCGCCCGCAACACCGTGCTGATGCCGTCCTATGTGAACATCGGCGCCTACGTTGACGAAGGCACCATGGTTGACACCTGGGCCACCGTCGGCTCCTGCGCGCAGATCGGTAAAAACGTTCACCTGTCCGGCGGCGTCGGCATTGGTGGCGTACTGGAGCCGCTGCAGGCGAACCCGACCATCATCGAAGATAACTGCTTCATCGGCGCGCGCTCTGAAGTGGTTGAAGGGGTGATTGTCGAAGAAGGCTCCGTGATCTCCATGGGCGTTTACCTCGGTCAGAGCACCAAAATCTACGATCGCGAAACCGGCGAAGTCTTCTACGGCCGCGTGCCGGCTGGCTCGGTAGTGGTATCAGGCAACCTGCCGTCGAAAGATGGTAAATACAGCCTGTACTGCGCGGTGATCGTGAAGAAAGTCGATGCCAAAACCCGCGGCAAGGTCGGCATTAACGAACTGCTGCGCACCATCGACTAAAGCAAATAAAAAGCGGGAGATATCCCGCTTTTTTTATATTTGATGCTGGCGAAAATGGATTTTTTCGTTAATTATTCAATGGTTATGATGCTATCAAAGGTACCGTTATGTACGATAATCTGAAAAGTCTTGGCATTACCAACCCTGATGAGATCGATCGCTATAGCCTGCGGCAGGAAGCTAACAATGACATTCTGAAAATTTACTTTCAGAAAGACAAAGGCGAATTCTTCGCCAAGAGCGTGAAGTTCAAATATCCGCGTCAGCGCAAAACCGTCGTCGCCGACGGCGTCGGCCAGGGCTACAAAGAGGTCCAGGAGATCAGCCCGAACCTGCGCTACGTTATCGATGAGCTGGATCAGATCTGCCAGCGCGATCGCACTGAAATCGATCTCAAGCGTAAAATCCTCGACGATTTACGCCATCTGGAAAGTGTGGTCACCAACAAGATCAGCGAAATCGAAGCCGATCTGGAAAAACTTACCCGTAAGTGACAGCGTTCCCGGCGGCGCACCGCCTGACCGGGCAACCAATATAATCTGCCGCTTACGCCATGCATCCTCCAGGCCGGGTAAGGCGAACCGCCTCCCGGCATTTTTATCTCGACGCCTTAGCGTTGTTCATCCAGCTGCAGCGCAATATACAGCAGCAGCCGGTCGTCAAAGCTGCCAAGATCCAGCCCCGTCAGCTCCGAGATACGATTCAACCGGTACTCCAGGGTATTGCGATGAATAAACAGCGCCTTTGACGTCGCCAGCGGCTGCACGTTATGGCGAAACCACGCCTGCAGCGTTCGCCGCAGCAGCCCGTTGTTGTCCATCGCCTTGAGACGCGCCAGCGGACGGGCCAGCTCATTGGCCTGCCAGCCGCCGCGCAGGCTGTCAAGCAGCACCGGCAGCATCAGATCCTGATAGAAGTAGCAGCGGCTCTCCGGCATCCGCTGCTTGCCCACCATCATCGTCGTGCGTGCGGTACGGTAAGAGCGGGCGATACTCCCGGGACCGGTGAAGAAGTTGCCCAGCGCCACGCGGAAGCGGAGCTGCCCATTCTCTTTCATCCTGGCGATAAGCTGCTCGACGCGGCGGACGTGATCGTCTGCGTCCCAGCGGCCAAAGCTGTTCAGCGCCGGTTTCAACACCACCATTTCCGTGAGCGAGACAATGGCCACCAGATTATTGCGATCGGGGGTGGTCAGCGCGTTCTGCAACTGCTGTAGCTCCGCCATCGCGCTGTCCACGCCGAGCTGGCCGCTGTCCACCTCAATCATCGCCACTACGCGCGGCTGATTCAGGTCAATTCCTAAACGCTGCGCCCATTCGTTCAGCGCCGGGGTATGCTCTTCCGCCTGAATCAGGTTCATCACCAGCTCTTCGCGCAGACGGCTGTCCTGCGCCAGGAGATGCATCAGTCGCGACTGCTCCAGCATCATCTCAGCCGTCATGCACACCAGCTCGCCATATTTTCGCAGCGACTCCGGCTCGCCGGTCAGGCCGATCACCCCGACGATCTCCCCCTCCAGGCGCAGCGGCAGGTTGATCCCTTGACGCACTCCGTGGAGATGGCGAGCGACCGCATCGTCGATATCCACCACCCGCCCCTGGGAAAGCACCAGCAGCGCGCCTTCGTGCAATTCACCAATCCTTTCCCGATCGCCGCTGCCGATAATCCGCCCGCGGGCATCCATCACGTTGATGTTGGTATCGATGATGCGCATCGTCCGCGCCACAATATCCTGCGCCATTTTGGTATCAAGATGCCAGCCAGCCATGTAATCCTCCCCTTTGCAGGGCACCAGCATAAAAGAGTCGTTGCTCTGCTGCATTGTGCATATGCCCGAAGCCCGGGTGAGATATGTGGAGTTGTGGAAGCGGTCACAGAACGAAAAAAAGCCCCTGCCCTCGGCGAGGGAAGGGGCTGGAGAGCGAGCGCTGACTATTACTGCAACAGCAGATAGATAGAGGCGTCGCCGCGCTGAATGTTCAGCGCCAGCACGGACGGTTTGGCGTCGAAGATTTTCCGCAGATCGGCGATGTTTTTCACCGGCTGCTGGTTCGCCCCGACGATGACGTCGCCTTTCTTGAGGCCAATCTGCGCCGCCGGGGTACCGGCTTTCACATTATTGACCACCACACCTTTGTCCTGACCCTTGTTGCTCATTTCCGCCCCTTCAATCCCGTTGAAGATGGTGCTGGAGTCAACCTGGGTCTGGTTGCTCTGCTGCAGTTCGACGGTCACGGTCACCGGTTTGCCGTCGCGCAGCAGACCAAGCTCAACTTTGCTGCCGATAGGCATGGTGCCGACCTGGGCACGCAGCGCGGCGAAGCTGCTGATCGCCTTCCCGTTGAGAGAGGTGATCACGTCGCCGGCTTTAATGCCCGCTTTCGCGGCCGCCGACCCCGGCATCACCTGGCTGACAAAGGCGCCGCGCTGGGCGTCGACTTTCATCGCTTTCGCCAGCTCAGAGTTCAGTTCGGTCCCCATGATGCCGAGCTCGCCGCGTTTCACCTGGCCATATTTCACCATCTGCTCGGTCAGGTTTTTCACCATGTTGCTTGGGATAGCAAAACCGATACCGATGTTGCCGCCGTCCGGCGCCAGAATGGCGGTGTTGATGCCGATCAGCTCGCCGTTGAGGTTCACCAGGGCGCCGCCGGAGTTCCCGCGGTTAATCGCCGCATCGGTCTGGATAAAGTTTTCGTAGTTTTCCACGTTCAGGCCGCTACGACCCAGCGCGGAAACAATCCCGGAGGTCACGGTTTCGCCCAGACCGAACGGGTTACCGATAGCCACGGTGTAGTCGCCAACGCGCAGCGCGTCAGAGTCGGCGAGCTTAATCGCCGTCAGGTTTTTCGGATCCTGAATCTGAATCAGCGCGATATCAGAGCGCGGATCTTTGCCAACCACTTTGGCATCAAACTTACGGCCATCGCTCAGTTGAACCTTAATTGTGGTGGCGTTGTCCACGACGTGGTTGTTGGTCACCACATACCCCTTGGCCGCATCAATGATCACGCCGGAGCCCAGCGCCATAAATTTCTGCTGCTGGCCGCCGTCAGGCTGACCGCCCTGTCCGCCGCCCTGGCAAAACGGCGAACTCTGGAAAGGAGAACCGTCCTGGCAGAACGGCGAGTTATCGCCAAAGAACTGCTGGAAGTTACGTGGCATCCGTGGGGTATTAACGGTGGTGCTACCTTCAACGTTAATGCTCACCACCGACGGCATCACCTTCTCCAGCATCGGGGCCAGGCTTGGCATCTGCTGTGCATTAGTGGCCGAAGATGCCGTTTCTGCCGCGCTCGCAGAGAGCGGGGACAACGCCAGACCTAAACTCAGAGCCAGTGCACTCATTGCTAACGTGGTTTTTTTCATCAGTTTCAATCTCAATATCAGAAAACGAAAGTTGCTGTGTACGTGACTATCAGAGTCATTTTATAGCGCTAAGTTCCGGAATTAAGTTTCTGGAAAAAGTAAAAATTTATTGTCCATCTTTACAAAACTCCAGCTTATTCCACCGCCATTAGCCGCCGATATTCATCCCACGCATACAAATCCGTCATCCCGCTGATATAATCCTGAATCAGACGGCAGCGATAATAGTATTCCATCAGCGCAAATTCAGGCGCCGTGCGCGCCAGCTTATTTACCGCTTCCACATAGGCCAGCCGGTGGCGGGTTGATAGTTTCTGATACAGCCGGGAGGCAATGGGTAAACGCCGTACCCGCTCCTGCGCCACTAATTCGCTGAAATCCTCGAGCGATAATTTCAGCAGCGGCTGATAGATATCCAGCAGGCCACTGATCACCCGGTAGCCCTGCAATTCCAGCTGCTCGACATCCGGATGGCTAAACACCTGTTTCATCGCCACATTTTTATAAAGCTCCAGCAGCTGACTGCAATCGCTGTCGTCCTCGAGCAGCGCATGATTAAAGTCGCCCGTAAAGATGGCCGGCAGGTTGTCAATAAATCGGCGCGCCGCGTAGGGCACCAGCTTATTCAGCGTGTTCACCCGCAAATACATAAAAAACTGATCTTCCGCGCTCTGTTTCAGGGAATTGGCTCGTGATTTCTCCCAGGCATTTTCCACTACCTGTGAGAATAACGATCCTTTTTCATGGCAGCCCCAGGCGTCGTAAAGATGCTGATAAAGCTGCTCAGCGCTGAAAATACGTTTTTCCACCGCGTCCTCGAGATCCGCGACGCAATATGAGATGTCATCCGCGGCTTCCATAATCCAGGTTAATGGGAACCGATTGTAAGGCGCCAGATCCAGTTCTTTACGCAGGCGCGCCACATACTCCTCTTCGGCTAAATAGTAGCCAGGCTTTTTCATTAAATAGCTGTGGCTGGCTGGCGTCGCCTCGGACCACCACGCCGGCCGAGTATATTTCAGAATACAGCCGACCTGCGCCCAGGTCAGATTCATGCGCATCAGCGTATGGACCAGACGAATGCCCTGGGCGTTGCCCTCAAAGCTGCAGAGATCCTGGCGCACTTTGCGGCGCAGCGCGTTAAGCGACGTTTCCCCTTCATGCAAGCGTAATGCCTGCACTTCACAGCGATCGTCGGTCAGCGGCTGCCCGAGCGCATCGCCGGGCGCCAGACGCTGGCGGAACCAGTCGTTAATCGCCGCCTCGCCAAAATGGCCAAACGGGGGATTGCCGATATCGTGCATCAGGCAGGCCATCTCCACCACGCTCTCGAATGGCCCGGTCAGCTCTTCCAGGCCATACTCCTCCAGTAGCCTCAGCTCTTTCAGCCGGCTCAGCACCTCTTTGGCGATATAGCGTCCCACCTGCTGCACCTCCAGCGAGTGGGTCAGGCGGGTACGCACCGCCGCGTTGCGCTCCAGCGGGAAGACCTGAGTTTTTTGCTGTAAGCGACGGATTGCCGGCGAGTTGACGATCCGTCCCCGATCGCTTTCGAAGATCCGCAGGATGTCGCGCTCCGTCTCGACACGCGGCGGCGAACGGAAGCGTCGACGCCAGTTTATCTTGTTGCGAAAATCAATCTTTGCCATAGCCTCTCCCGCGCGAGCAATACGCTTCCCCTTAAGCGCATGATAGACTATGCAACTAAACCTGACACATCGCGAGTAAATCTATGAAAATTGGCATTATTGGCGCTATGGAAGAGGAAGTTACCCTTCTGCGCGACAAAATCGAAAACCGCCAGACTATCACTATTGGCGGGAGCGAAATCTATACCGGCCAACTTCACGGCGTTGACGTCGCGCTGCTGAAGTCTGGTATCGGGAAAGTGGCGGCGGCGATGGGCGCGACCCTGCTGCTGGAGCGCTGCCAGCCTGACGTGATCATTAATACCGGCTCTGCCGGCGGCCTGGCGCCGACGCTGAAGGTCGGCGATATCGTCGTCTCCGATGAAGCGCGCTACCACGACGCCGACGTCACCGCCTTCGGCTATGAGTACGGCCAGTTGCCTGGCTGCCCTGCCGGCTTTAAAGCGGACGAAAAACTGGTGGCCGCGGCGGAGAGCTGCATTAACGCGTTAGATCTCAATGCCGTTCGCGGCCTGATCGTCAGCGGTGATGCCTTCATTAACGGCTCTGTCGGTCTGGCGAAGATCCGCCATAATTTCCCGCAGGCGATCGCTGTGGAAATGGAAGCGACCGCCATCGCTCACGTCTGCCATAACTTTAAGGTTCCTTTCGTGGTGGTTCGCGCCATCTCCGATGTGGCCGACCAGCAGTCCCACCTCAGCTTTGAGGAGTTCCTTGCGGTCGCCGCCAGACAGTCCACCCTGATGGTGGAGAATCTGGTACAGAACCTGGCACGTGGCTAAGTCGCTCTCCTTCGCGCTTGCCGCGCTGCTGTTACTCGCCCCGGCGTGGCTGCTGGCCGCGCCGCGGGTGATCACCCTCTCCCCCGCCAATACCGAACTGGCCTTTGCCGCCGGGATCACGCCGGTCGGCGTCAGCAGTTATTCCGATTATCCGCCGCAGGCCAAAACGATTGAGCAAGTTGCCAGCTGGCAGGGAATGAACCTGGAGCGCATCGTAGCGCTCAAGCCAGACCTGGTGCTGGCCTGGCGCGGGGGTAATGCCGAACGTCAGGTTAACCAGCTGCAGTCGCTGGGGATCCACGTCCTGTGGGTACAGACTTCGACCATCGAAGAGATCATCGCCACCCTGCGTCAGCTGGCGCAGTGGAGCCCACAGCCGGAAAAAGCACAGCAGGCGGCGCAGGCGATGCAGCAGGAATACGATGCGCTGAAAGCGCGCTATGCCAGCGCGCCGAAGAAACGCGTCTTCCTGCAGTTCGGTTCCGCACCGCTATTCACCAGCGGCCCCGGCTCAATTCAGGATCAGGTGCTGAGGCTGTGCGGCGGCGAGAATATCTTTGCCGCCAGCCGCGTTCCCTGGCCGCAGGTGAGCCGCGAACAGGTGCTGGCCCGTCAGCCGCAGGCGATTGTGGTGACCGGCGACGCCAGCCGCATCGCCGAAGCGCAGCGCTTTTGGCAACATCAGCTCACCATTTCGTTGATTGCGTTACACAGCGACTGGTTTGAACGCGCAAGCCCACGTATTATCCTCGCCGCCAAACAACTTTGTGCGGCGCTCGACCAGGTAAAATAACCATCCGGCATACCGGATGTTCAGTGGGAATCAACGATGCTTGTCTATTGGCTGGATATTATTGGCACAGCTGTCTTCGCGATCTCCGGCGTTCTGCTGGCGGGGAAATTGCGTATGGACCCATTCGGCGTGCTGGTGTTAGGCGTGGTGACGGCGGTGGGCGGCGGTACCATCCGCGATATGGCGCTGGCGAATGGCCCGGTATTCTGGGTCAAAGATCCCACCGATCTGGTGGTGGCAATGGTCACCAGCATGCTGACCATCCTGCTGGTCCGCCAGCCGCGCCGGCTGCCGAAATGGATCCTGCCCGTTCTTGATGCCGTCGGTCTGGCGGTGTTTGTCGGCATCGGGGTGAATAAAGCGTTTCTCGCCGGCAGCGGCCCGCTGGTCGCGGTGTGCATGGGCGTGGTGACCGGCGTTGGCGGCGGGATAATCCGCGACGTGCTGGCGCGCGAAATTCCTATGATTCTGCGCACCGAGATCTACGCCACCGCCTGTATTGTGGGCGGCATTGTCCACGCCACCGCGCACGACACCTTTCATCTCCCGCTGGAGAATTCGGCGATGATGGGGATGGTGGTGACCCTGGTGATTCGTCTGGCGGCGATCCGCTGGCACCTGAAGCTGCCGACGTTTGCGCTGGACGATAACGGACGGTCATAAAAGCAAAACGGTAACCTGAGGTTACCGTTTTTAACGTTGGCACCCTCTCGCAGAAGGGGAAGACGCCCGGTCGCACTCGCTTTACACGCTGAACGAGGATCCGCAGCCGCAGGTGCTTTTCGCGTTCGGGTTGGTCACGATAAAGCGCGAACCTTCCAGCCCTTCGGTATAGTCGACAGAGCCGCCGACCAGATACTGCAGGCTCATTGGGTCAACCACCAGGCCGACACCCTGTTTCTCAATGGTCATATCCCCTTCGTTCACCTGATCGTCGAAGGTGAAGCCATACTGGAAACCGCTGCAACCGCCGCCGGTAATATACACGCGCAGTTTCAGGTTCGGATTATCTTCATCCGCAATCAGGTGTTTTACTTTATTGGCTGCGGCTTCGGTAAACTCCAGCGGCAACGCTACGTCATCACTCATTTTTTGCTCCCATTGATACTTCCGGCCGGTTAAAGAATAACCGGGCCTTTTGAGCCATTATCTAATACCCTGGTAAATCGTTCAAGTATTCTCCCGGGGCGCCTGCTGCGCTTTTGCCGCCTGCTCGGCCTCCTGCTTCGCCAGAGTACGTTGCAGAATGGTCGAATACAAAGGCTTACCGCCGAGGAATTGCGCCAGTAGTGTTGCGCCAAGGCAGGTAATAATCATTGGCAAAATGAGCTGATAGTTATCGGTCATCTCCAGCACCAGCACAATCCCGGTCAGCGGCGCGCGCACCGAGGCGGCGAGCAGCGCGCCCATGCCGGCGATAGCGAAGGTGCCGGCATCGAGATGGTAGGACGGAAACAGCGGGATAGCCGCCATGCCGAACGCCGTGCCCAGCAGCGTGCCGAGCGCCAGCATCGGGGCGAAGATGCCCCCCGGCGCGCCGGAGGAGAAGCAGATCAGCGTGGTCACCACGCGGGCAATAAAGATAAACAGCAGCAAACCGACGGAGAAGTTACCGGCGGCGGCGATGGGGATCAGGTTAAAGCCACCGCCCACCGCGGAGGGCTGCATCAGCCCCAGCAGACCGCAAAGCCCGCCGATGATCCCGCCCATTAACACCCATTTTTTGATGTTGCCGCCGTGAATGCGCTGGAACAGATCCTGGGTGCGCAGCACCAGAAAATTAAATAGCGGGCCGAAGCAGCCAAACAGCATCCCCAGCACCAGGTACAGCCACAGCGTGTTCACCGGGGCATTGCTCAGCTTGCCCACCTCTATAATTGCCGCCTCGCCGTTAAAAATGCGAAACACAATGCTCGACATGATCACGCCGGTAAATACCGCTTTAATGGAGATCAGGTTGTAGCGGAACTGCGGGCGCATCTCTTCGATGATAAACAGGATACCAGCCAGCGGCGCGTTAAAAGCCGCTGAGAGACCCGATGCCGCGCCGGTCGCCAGCAGCGTGTGCCGCGCTTCCGGACTGCGCATGCGGAAAATATCCAACACCATGCGCCCAATGTTGCCGCCAAGCTGCACCATCGGCCCTTCGCGTCCCAGCACCATTCCGGCGCCCAGGGTCCCCATGCCACCGATGAATTTCACCGGCAGCACGCGCCACCAGCGCACCGGCCGCAGCTCCTCCAGCGCCCCTTCGATCTCCGGGATCCCCGATCCGCCAGCCTCCGGCGCAAAGCGGCGCACGAGGAAATAGCCGACCATCGCCAGCAGCGCCGACAAGATAAACGCCAGCGGCCAGACCAGATACCAGTGGTCCGCTACCTGCGCCAGCGCGCCGATCCGCTGGTTCTGCACCCAGTTCACGCTCTTTTCAAACGCCACGCCCACCAGCCCGGCCAGCGTGCCGACCACCGCCGCCATAAACAGCACCGCCAGCGGCGTTTTATCACGCTGAATTAAGCGGCGCACCGCATCGCCGCGACGCACCCGCACGAACTGATGTGCTTCAAAAGAGGGAGTTTCTGCTTTCATGCCGTTATCAATTATTGGTAATACAAATGAAGAGAGAGGCATTTTAGCCGCCCCGGCGCGCTGCGTCGTCAAAAAAATGCCCTTGCGGCACATTGTTTCAATTGGGCAAAACTTTCATAACCATCCTGGAATAACTTAGAATAGCCGATAAAACATTTTTCACGAACCAGGACCCTGGCCATGAGCAAATCTGAAAATCTGTACCATACTGCGCGCGAACTGATCCCCGGCGGCGTTAACTCGCCGGTGCGCGCCTTTACCGGCGTCGGCGGCACCCCGCTGTTTATCGAACGCGCGGATGGCGCTTACCTCTATGACGTGGATGGAAAGGCCTATATCGATTATGTCGGCTCCTGGGGTCCGATGGTGCTGGGCCACAACCATCCGGCGATCCGCAACGCGGTGATCGAGGCGGCGTCACGCGGCCTGAGCTTTGGCGCGCCGACCGAAATGGAAGTGAAAATGGCGGCGCTAGTGACCGAGCTGGTACCGACCATGGATATGGTGCGGATGGTGAACTCCGGTACCGAAGCCACCATGAGCGCGATTCGCCTGGCGCGCGGCTTCACCGGCCGCGACAAGATCATCAAGTTCGAAGGCTGCTACCACGGCCATGCCGACTGCCTGCTGGTGAAAGCCGGTTCCGGCGCGCTGACCCTCGGCCAGCCGAACTCGCCGGGCGTGCCGGCTGATTTCGCCAAACACACCCTGACCTGCACCTATAACGACCTCGCCTCGGTGCGCGCGGCGTTCGAGCAATATCCACAGGATATCGCCTGCATCATCGTCGAGCCGGTCGCCGGTAATATGAACTGTATTCCACCGCAGCCGGAGTTCCTGCCGGGCCTGCGCGCGCTGTGCGACGAATTTGGCGCCCTACTGATCATCGACGAAGTGATGACCGGCTTCCGCGTGGCGCTGGCGGGCGCGCAGGCTTATTACGGCGTGGAGCCGGATCTGACCTGTCTCGGGAAAATCATCGGCGGCGGGATGCCGGTAGGCGCTTTCGGCGGCCGTCGCGAGGTGATGGACGCTCTGGCCCCCACCGGCCCGGTTTATCAGGCCGGTACCCTCTCCGGTAACCCGATCGCCATGGCCGCCGGCTTCGCCTGCTTAAGCGAAGTGGCGCAGCCGGGCGTGCATGAAACCCTCACCGAGCTGACCAACCAGCTGGCGCAAGGTCTGCTTGATGCGGCGCGTGACGCCGGGATCCCGCTGGTGGTCAATAACGTCGGCGGTATGTTCGGCATCTTCTTTACCGATGCCGAAACTGTCACCTGCTATCAGGACGTCGTGAAGTGCGATGTCGAACGCTTCAAGCGCTTCTTCCATCTGATGCTGGAGGAAGGCGTGTACCTGGCGCCGTCAGCGTTTGAGGCTGGCTTTATGTCCGTCGCCCACAGCGAAGAAGATATCGACAATACCATCGACGCCGCGCGTCGGGTATTTGCCAAACTGTAAGGTGCTTGAATGCCTGGTGACGCAGGGATTTTCCCGGATGCGGCGCATTGCGCCTTATCCGGGCTACCAAATCGCACAGCGCTGTAGCCCCGGTAAGCGATAGCGCCACCGGGGATGTTGAGGCCATCCGGGATCGTTAGCGGCTCTGCTTCCTCAGCAAATAGATAAAGTACGGCGCGCCGATAAAGGTTGATAACAGCCCCGCCGGGATCTGGTAGGGAAACATGATCATTCGTCCGCACCAGTCTGCGAAGACCAGCAGCAGCCCGCCAGTCAGCCCGGAGATCACCATATGCGGCAGCGTGCGCCGGAAGCCCATCATCCGTGCGATATGCGGCGCCATCAGCCCGACGAAGCTCAGCGGGCCGATGGTCAGCGTCGCCGCCGCCGTCAGGCAGGCCGCCAGCAGCAGCAGAACAATCCGCGATGAGGTCAGCGCCATGCCCACCGCTCGCGCCGCCTCCCCGCCCAGCGGCAGGATGGTCAGCCAACGGCGACAGAGCGGCGCCAGCGCCAGCAGGAGCAGCATCACCGCGCCGCTGCGGACCACCCTCTCCGGCGTCGCGCTGTAGGTCGACCCTGAGATCCACGTCAGGATCTGCGCCATGCGCGGATCGCCGCTGGCCTGCAGCATCATCAGCAGCATGGTGAAGGCGGTACTGAGCGCCATCCCCGCCAGCAGCATCCGATGCGGCGAAAAGCCGCCGCGCCCGGCGGCCAGCATAATGATCAGCAAGGTGCCGGCCGCGCCAAGGCTCCCGGCCGGCAGCAGCCAGCCAAAGGCGTCGCCAGGGACGAAGAACAGCATCAGCACCACGCCAAAGGCGGCGCCGGAGCTGATGCCCAGCACTTCCGGACTGGCCATCGGGTTGCCGGTCAGGCGCTGGATAATACAGCCGGCGACCGCCAGCATCACCCCGGCGAACAGCGCCGACAGCACTCGCGGCCAGCGCCAGGGCAGCAGTTGCTCCAGCAGATCGCCGTGAGCCCACAGCCAACCGTGGGCATCGCGACCAAAGGCCAGCGCCACGCTCACCGCCAGCAGCAGCAACGCGACGCCCCCGAGAACAAACCCTTGCACGTGATAGCGCTCAGGCTGCACGTTATCGCCGCCGTTCATCACCGGGGCGCTGATGCTGCGCAGCCGCGGCAGCAGCCACAGCAGCAGCGGCGCGCCAATCAGGGCGGTGACCGAGCCGGTGGAGACTTCCCGCCATACCCTGCTCAGCCAGAGGATCACCTGATCTGAAAGCCACAGGAGCAGCGCGCCGATCAGCGCCGCCAGCAGCAGCCGGGCCAGCAGTCGACGGGCGCCGAGCATTTTCGCCAGCAGCGGCGCGAACAGGCCGATAAAGCCGATAATCCCGACCGCGTTGACCAGCAGCGCGCTCATTACGATCGCCAGCGTCAGGGCGCCGAGGCGCGCCAGAGACAGCGCCAGCCCAAGGTTGCGCGCCACTCCGTCATCGAGCCCCATCAGGGTCAGCGGACGCAGCAGCAGCAGCGTGAGTACTGCGCCGCCCAGCAGCTGCGGCCACAGGCGCTGCGCCACGCTCCAGTCGGTTTGCGTCAGCGTCCCGGTGCTCCACAGGAACATGCTCTGCAGCTGGTCGTGATGGAAAATCACCATCAGCTGGTTAAGCGCCCCGCAGTAGAGGCTGACCACCAGGCCCGCCAGGATCAGCGTTACCGGCGACAGGCGCTTGCCCCAGGAGACGCCAAACACCAGCGCTCCCACCAGACAGGCTCCGGCCAGCGCGGCAAACTGCGACGCCAGCACGCCGGGGATGGCCCACAGCGTAGTGACTGTGATCCCCAGTTGCGCGCCGGTGGCGACGCCAAGGGTGGTTGGCTCCGCCAGCGGATTGCGCAGCACCTGCTGGAACAGTACGCCGACCAGTCCCAGCCCGGCCCCCACCAGCAGTGAAACGGTCACCCGCGGCAGCAGGCTGTAATGAAACAGCATCTGGGCAATCCGATCGCTATCCGGCTGCCACAGCGCCTGCCGCCATTGCGCATAGGGCAAGGCGACGTTGAGATTGACGATGCTCAACGCGAAGGCGGCAACCAACAGCCCGGCCAGCAGGATAATGGCTAACGGTGAAATACGCCTATTCATGCCGGATTCCCCTGGGCCTCGGCCAGCACGCGGGCAAAATGCATCGCCGACAGCGTCGCGCCATAGAACCACACCGCCGGAACGCGCTGGAAGCGCCCCGCGCGCACGAACGGCATCGCCTGCCACAGCGGGGTCGCCAGCAGTTGGGTCATCTCCCGCTCGTTACCATGATCGAAACAGATCACATCGGCCTCGTTAAATTCCGCCAGCCGGTCGATGCCAACGCTGACGCTGCCCCAGAACGCCGCTTCGCCGCGCCAGGCGTTTTTGATGCCAAAGCGATCGAGCACTTCCTGGAACAGGCAGTTTTCGCCAAAAACCAGTACATGGCGCGGATCGAGCAGGGAGATCATCAACAGCGGACGGTCGCCGCGCCCGGCAAAACGCGGCTTCAGGCTCGCCATCAGCGCCTCAAACTCCGCCAGGTGGTGCTGAGCCTGTTGTGTTTTGCCCAGCAGGTCAGCCATCTCCAGCAGCGAGCGCTGAGCCATCGCCAGCGGACGTTTGCCATCGCTGAAGGTAAATCCGCGGCCGGGGGCGATACGCGCCAGCTTCTCCGGCGACGGGCCGTAGCCTGCCGACCAGACGATAAATGACGGTTTCATCTGCGTCAGCAGTTCAAGATTGGGTTCGGTACGCAAACCGACATCGATCACCGAGTCGGGCAGCGCGGGTTCGTTCACCCACAGGCGATAGTTGGGGATATCGGCCACGCCGTAAGGCGTGACGCCCAGCGCCAGCAGCAGCTCCGCCGGCAGCCACTCCAGGGCGACCACGCGCTGCGGGTCAACGTTCGCCGCCTGCGCGCCGCGCATCTGCCACAGCAGCGGCGAGAGCACCATCGCGGTCAGCAGGCGGCGTCGGGTTATCTGAGTCGGGGTCATCATCAATAGACAAAGCTTACCGGCGCCGCGCCGGCCGGGTGCGGCAGGATCCCCATCGGGATGCCGTAGATTTGTTCCAGGGTGTCGCTGCGCATCAGTTCCGCCGGCGTCCCCTGGGCGATCATTTCTCCGCCGCGCAGGGCCACCAGATAGTCGCAGTAGCGGGCCGCCATATTAATGTCGTGCAGGACGGCGATCACCGTCAGGCCGCGGTGCTGGCTGAGACGATGCACCAGCGCGAGGACATCAACCTGATGGGCGATATCCAGCGCCGAGGTGGGTTCATCGAGCAGCAGACAGCGGCTATCCTGCGCCACCAGCATGGCGATCCACGCCCGCTGGCGTTCGCCGCCGGAGAGGCTGTCCACCAGGCGATGGGCGAGCGGCTTCAGCCCCACCAGCGCAATCGCCTCTTCCACTTTCTCGCGGTCCGCCGCGCCAAAGCGACCCAGCGCGCCGTGCCATGGGTAGCGGCCGATGGCCACCAGCTCACGCACCGTCATACCCTCGGCCGGCGGCAGCTGCTGCGGCAGATAGGCCACTTTGCGGGCAAAGGCTTTGCTGCCCCAGCTCTCCAGCGGCTGGCCGTCCAGCAGCACATCGCCTGCGGAAGGCGGCTGATGACGGCCAAGCATTTTCAGTAACGTCGACTTGCCGGAGCCATTATGACCGATCAGGCCTGTGACTTTTCCAGCCGGGAAGGTGAGCGAGAGCGGATGGAGCAACGTGCGGCCAGGCACACGGAAAGTGACGCGATCCAACGCGAAGGTGGTTTCTGCGTGCGGAGTCTGTTCCTGCATAGCGATAACCTGATAAAGGGCGCGGCGAACCGCGCCCGTAGGTGGTTAGAAACGGAAGGTGGCGGTGGCGACGACCTGACGTCCGGCCCCCCAGTAGCAAGCGTATTCGCTGTAGCAACTGGAGACATATTCGCGGTCGAACAGGTTGTTGACGTTGACGCCGACCGACGATCCCGGCAGGCCAAAGCGCGCCAGATCGTATTTCACCGTCGCATCCATCAGCGCATAACCGGCCACACTAAAGGAGTCATTTTTCTTACCGGTGCTGGTGTCATTTTTGTAGTAGCTGACCGTTGAACCGATATAGCGCGCCCCGGCCCCAATCGTCAGACCGCTGAGCGCGGTTTCGTGGAAGGTATAATCCGCCCACAGGGAGGCCATATTACGCGGCACTTCCGCCGGACGTTTGCCGTTGAACACCGTATCGTGAGTGTATTCCGCATCGGTATAGCTGTAGGCTGCGGTCAGGTTGATATTGGCGTTAACTGCCGCTTTCGCCTCCAGCTCAAGGCCGCGGGAGCGGATCTCGCCGGTCTGGATGCTGAACGCCTGGTTAGCCGGATCCGCCGTCAGGTTCTTATCTTTGGTCAGCTGATAGACCGCCGCGGTGACCACCACCGGCATATCTTTCGGCACATATTTCACGCCGGCTTCATACTGCTTACCGCGCGACGGATCGAACGGCTTGCCGCTGCTGCTGGAGCCCGATACCGGTTCAAACGATTCGCTGTAGCTGAAGTACGGAGAGATACCGTTATCGAACAGGTAGTTGATGCCGCCGCGCCAGCTGAACTGCTGGTCGTGGTTCTCCGCCAGGCTGTTGGTGGCGCGGGTTAACGTTGAGGTGGTGGCGTAGTCGTAACGACCGCCCAGGGTCATGACCCACTTATCCCACTCCATCTGATCCTGCGCGTACAGGCCGGTCTGTTCCATCCGGTTGAGCACCGCGTACGGGAAGGTAACCTGAATATTCGGGTTGCCGTACTGCGGATTATTCATGCTGATAGGATCCGCCGTCCCGTAGTCGGCATCCACATCATTACGCATCCGCGAGTAGTCCACGCCGGTCAGCAGCGTATGGCTGACCGCGCCGGTGGCGAAATCAGACTGCAGCTGGGTATCGACGGTAAAGGTGTTCAGGTGCTCGTCGGAGCGCACATAGGCGCGATTCATGTAGCCCGGCGCGACATAGCCATTGCCGTACACCGAGCGATACAGGGTATCGACCTCGGCATAGCGCAGGTTCTGCCGCACGGTAAAGGTGTCATCGAACTGATGGGAGAAGCTGTAGCCCACCATCTTCTGGCGGCGGGAGATTTTATTATCCGCTTCGCCTTCATTGAAATCGGTTGGCAGCTTGTGCGCCTTACCATTGGCGTCGTAATACGGCACCACGGTGCCTTCACGCGGCAGCCAGCCGTAGTAGCCCGCATCCGGGTCATTCTGGAAGTTGCTCAGGAATGTGAAGTCGGTTTTATCGTCCGGACGCCAGCTAAAGGAGGGCGCCACCGCGTAGCGGGTCGATTTCGCCATCTGCTGCTGGGCATCCTGGCTGCGGCCCTGGCCGGTCAGGCGGTAAGACCAGACGCCGGCATCATCAATGGCGTCGCTGAAGTCAAACCCGGTCTGCCACAGATTGTCGGTGCCCATTTTAAACTGCACTTCTTTCAGCGGCTCGGTGGTCGGGCGTTTGCTGACCATGCTGACGATACCGCCCGGGTTGCTGTTGCCGTACAGCACCGAAGTTGGCCCGCGCATCACTTCCACGCGCTCCAGGAAGTAAGGATCCATGGAGACTTCAGAGTAGTTATTCCCCTGCAGCTTCATGCCGTCCAGATACTGGTTGGTGTTGACGGTCGTCGAGGTGGTGAAGCCGCGAATGGTGACCACGTCATAAGTGGTCGAACTGCCGCGGGTGGAGAAGACGCTTGGCGTATAGGAGAGCGCCTCTTTTACCGTCGTCGGCTGGCGCATCTCCATCTCCTGGCGCGTCACCACCGACACAGACTGCGGCGTTTTTTCAATCGGGGTATCGGTTTTCGTCGCCGTGGCGGAGCGTTTCGCCGCGATGGTCGGCGCCGGTCCCCAGGCGCTTTCCTGGGCGGCCGGAGCGGCAACGACGGTGATGGTTTCTTCTTGCTTCGGTTGTTCTGCTGCCTGTGCGTAGACAGACATGCCGCTAACCGCCGTGGCTACTACAGCTGCGACTTTACGCAGCGAGTGGTTTGGCTGAGCAGTTTTTGGACGCGCCATGGGTATATCTCTGATGAAAGTGAATGATAACGTAAACGAGAATTATTATTATGACGGGCGATATAATAGGCGAAACGTCGAAGGCAAGGCAAGCGATATGCCTGTCGCTGCGGGTCGAGGGCTGAATTAATAACCAGATAGTTATTATGGAGTTAAAGAGCCGTTAACTTTTTTACAGACGTAAAAAAACCCCTTAATACTTTCGTCTTAAGGGGTCTGGTCTTATGGCGTAGATCAGTTACTGCCGAACATATCCTTGATCCAGCCCGCGACGCCGTCGCTCTTCTCCTGCTGCTTCGGCGGCTGTTGCTGCGGTTGCTGTTGCTGCTGAGGCTGCTGCTGCCCGGACTGATTGAACGGGTTGTTCGCTTCCTGCTGCTGCAACTGCTGCTGCTGCATCATCTCGCCCTGGCGGCACAGCGCATCCGGCTGCGTCGTCCACACCGGCAGCGAACGCATCCCGCCGCTGCAGACGAAGTTGCCGTTGCTGTCCACGCCCATGTCGACCACATCTTCCGGCGGCGTCAGCACCAGCGGCGTTGGCGTCTGGTTCGCCAGATAACGCTGATAAATCGACATCGCACCGCTGGCACCGTACAGTTTGGTTGGCTGGTTATTGTCGCGACCCACCCAGGTGATGGTCACCTGGCTACCGTCGATCCCGGCAAACCAGGTATCGACGTTATTGTTGGTGGTCCCGGTTTTCCCCGCCAGATGGAGGCCCGGATACTTCGCCCCCAGCTGACGCCCCGTCCCGCGCTGCACTACCTGCTGCATGGTCCACAGCGTCATGTAGGCCGCCTGGGCAGGCACCGCGCGCTCCGCCTGCGGGTAGCTCTGATACAGCACCGTGCCATCTTCCGCAATCACTGACCGCAGGGCGGAGAGTGGTGCACGGTTGCCGCCGCTGGCGATGGTCTGGAAGGCCTGGGCCACTTCAATCGGCGTCAGGTTCAGCGCGCCAAGCAGCATCGCCGGCACGGCGTTGAGCTGATTCTTCGGCGCCCCCAGTTTGGTCCAGGTATCGACCACCGCCGGCAAGCCCAGCGCCATCCCGAGGTTAACCGTCGGCACGTTCATCGAACGAGTCAGGGCATCTACCAGCATCACCTGGCCGCTGAAGCGACGATCGTCGTTCTGCGGCGACCAGGTCTGGCCATTGGACAGGCGAATGGTCACTGGCGCATCGGCGATCCACGTATTCAGGCGATACTGATTCGGCTGGCTCAGCGCGGTCAGATAGGTCGCCGGCTTGGCCAGAGAACCAATCGACCGGCGGGCCTGCATCGCGCGGTTGTAGCCGGCGAACTGCGGCTCCGCGCCGCCGACCATCGCCCGCACTTCACCGGTAAAACGGTCCACCACCACCATGGCAGTTTCCAGATCTGCCAGCTTGCGCTGTTTCTTCAGTACCGGGATCCCTTCAGTAGCCGCTTTTTCCGCGGCATCCTGCGCCACCGAGTCGAAGGTAGTGAAGATCTTCACGCCGGAGAGATCTTTTACTTTATCGCCCAGCTTCGCCTGCAGCTCCTGACGCACCATCTGCATGAACGCCGGCTGTGGTGAAATCACCCCGCCGCGCGGCTGCACGCCCAGCGGACGCGCGCTCAGCATGTCGTACAGCTCCTGGTCGATGACCTGCTGCTGCTGCAGCAGACGCAGCACCAGATTGCGTCGCTCAAGGGCCAGCTTCGGGTTGCGCCACGGGTTATACACCGAGGCCCCTTTCACCATCCCCACCAGCAGCGCCTGCTGGTCGAGGCTCAGCTCTTCCACCGGACGGCCAAAGTAGTACAGGCTGGCCAGCGGGAAGCCGCGAATTTCGTTATCGCCGCTCTGACCGAGGTACACCTCGTTCATGTACAGCTCAAGGATGCGATCCTTGCTGTAGCGGGCGTCGACGATCAGCGCCATGTACGCTTCGTTGGCTTTACGCCAGTAGGAGCGCTCGCTGGAGAGGAACAGGTTTTTCACCAACTGCTGGGTCAGGGTACTTGCCCCTTGCACCGTCCGGCCTGCCGTCAGGTTCGCCAGCACCGCACGGCCGATGGAATAGAGGCTGATGCCATCGTGCTCGTAGAAGTGGCGGTCTTCGGTCGCCAGCAGTGTATCCACCAGCAGGTCAGGGAAGCCGCTGCGCTTCACGAACAGACGCTGCTCGCCGTTCGGCGACTGCAGCATGGTAATAAGCCGCGGATCGAGGCGGAAGAAACCGAACTGGCGGTTGTTATCCATATTCTCGATGGTTTCCAGATGGTCGCCGTCGAAGGTCAGACGCGCGCGCACCTGTCCTTCTTTACTGTCCGGGAAATCGAACGGACGGCGGATCATCTCGATGCTGTTGGCCTGCACCGTATATTCGCCGGGACGCGTCATCGCGCTAACCTGACGATACTGGGTGGCGTTCAGCAGACGCACCATCTCGTTTTTGCTGATCTGCATGTCCGGCTCAAGGTTCACCATCCGGCCATAGACCGCAGCCGGCAGCTCCCAAACTTTACCGTCGATGCGGCTGCGGATTTTCTGGTCGAGGTAGACGCCATAGGCGGCAATCAGCACCGCGAAGACAATCCCCAGCTTGACCAGCAGCCACAGCCAGCTGCGCTTACGACGAGGCTTGCCACCTTTGCCTTTGGCTTTTCTCGGCACCGGTTTCTCATCCTCATAATCATCGTCATCATACTCGTCGTCGTAGTCCTCTTCCCGGACCCGGCGACGGGTGACTTTCTGTTTTGTCGGACGTGAGGGTCTTCCCTTACGTCCGATAGGCTCGCGGTCATCTCCCGCCATGCTTTTTCTCCGCAACGTTCAGGCGCAAAGGCCTGATTCTCAATACTTCCTCCGTTCAGAGGAAGAAGAAATCTCTCAAATTAACGTTCAGGCTGCTCATCCTCAGGACGACAACCTGCTGGCGGGCAGAACGCGCCGCCCACCTTTCAAAGGGTTGCTTTGCTTCGCTTCACATGATACTAACAATAGAAATTCACCATAAAATCAATGTGTTAAACGCATCACTGGCAGAATAAGTCAGAACATAGCACGTAATGTTCAGGGCATACAGGATAGCACTAAAATGCGACATTCTTAACCAGCATTTTACCTCGTGCTTACGTAACAAGATGGGAAAGAGTATGTTTTTTAATAACATAAAAAATGACGCTCGCCCTGATGCCAAATGCGGCGGCATCGCCTCAGACTGAAAATATATTTCCTGGACGACAGCATTTATTATTGAGAGAAGTAAAGGGGATGAATCGAGTTTCTGCCAATAAAAATGAGAGGCTGTTAACATTTATGTAGAATAATATTTTATGATGACACCAGGGAAATATTTGTTAAACTAGCGGCCAGTGATTCATTATTTTGATTACTCTACTATGCGCATTCCACTTATATTCCCGCTTTGCGTGGTGGCCTTACTCTCTGGCTGCCAACAGAAACCCGCCTCAACGCTCAGTCCGGCCATCAGTAGCCAGGCACAGCTCGAGCAGCTCTCGTCCGTGGCGGCAGGAACGCGCTATCTCAAGAATAAATGTAATCGTAGCGATCTGCCCGCCGATGAAACTATTTATCGGGCGGTGGTGAATGTCGGCAAAGCGCGCGGATGGGGAAATATTGACCCGGCAACGTTAAGTCAAAATAGCGACCGGCTTTACCAACAGCTTTTACAGGACAGCACCCCGGAAGCCACACAGTGCAGTCAATTTAATCGCCAGCTTGCTCCCTTTATTGCCAGCCTACGCGGCGACTAAGCAAAATATCTTCAACGCGCATTGAATTGCGCTTGCTCCTTATTCGCCTTTCGGCTCCTCGTCAATTTTCCCGCCGGGCCAGTCCTCCAGCGCCGCGAGGGTAAAGGTCGTGCCATTGAAGCTAAAGATCGTCACATCCTGCTGGATCTGCTCCACCACCAGATTGGGCAGCGGGGAATCGCCCTCGGTCCACGCTTTGCCGTTTAACACAATGCTGCGCTTTTCCGCTAACGAGGCGTAGACATGGGCGCTGTAGCGCAGAGGCGGCAGCGTATCGCTGTCCACCACCGGCGCGGCGGGCGCGCTGGCTTTTGCCGCCGGCGGCGGCGTCTTTGGCGCGGCCTCTCCGGCAGCGGTTAACGGCAGAAGCGCCGCATGCGCCACCGGCAAGGGCAGCGTTTGCGGCGGTGCCGGGTGACGCCACTGTTCGCCGCCAAACCAGCCGAGCGCGATAAATAATCCGGCGTATAGCGGGATAATCCAGCCAGGGATCTGCACCATCCGGCCGCGGACCACCGGCGCGTCCGCCAGTGCGGTGGGCGGCTGATGCGCCACCAGCGGGGGGATCCCTCTTTCACTGTCATCACGAACAATCACAACGGTCTCCTGTTCCCTCATGATAACGAGAAGGCGCCCTTACGGGCGCCCCACGTCACCTTATTTACTGCTCACCGGCAGGCCGGCGCCCTGCGATTCGCCCTGCGGCAATTCGAGGACGGCAACCGACCAGGCCGGCAGCGTGACCGAGCCGTCAGCGGCAACCTGCACGCCGCTGGCCAGCGACCGGTCGCCCGCCGCCTGCTGAATAGCGCTCAGCTGGAGCGATGTGCCGGCGAAATCCTGCAGCGTCCGGCTTTCCGGGGCAGCGTTGATCGCCACCACGATGCCGTCGACGCGGCTGTCCAGGCTGGCGCCAGCCTGGATCCCGTCATCGATGGTCATCACCAGCAGACCAGTCTGCTGATCGGCGCCGGTATTGCGGAAGTCCACGCGCTGCATCACCGTCGCGCCGTCGCCGAGGGTAAACAGCGGCGACGATTTACGCAGCGCGGTCAGCTCCTGATAAAACGCGGTCATCTGCTTGAGCTCGGCTTCGCCCGGGGTGGCCACCCAGTCCTTCACGCGGGCGATGATGTCATAGTTGCTGCCATCATCGCTGCTGCGTGGCATACCGACGTTGTAGTTGTTGTCCTGCAGGGAGTAGTCCACGCGGTTAAACCAGTCGCCGGAATCATACGAGTCGCGGGTAAAGGATTTAGAGCGCAGCAGCTCTGAGCCCTGCTGGTCAAAGGCGATCCCCTGGCCGAGCATCACCGTCGCCAGCGACACCGCCTGCATCCGGACGCGGGTATCGAGATCTGCCTCCTGAGCGGCTTTATAGCTGATCATGTCCCACAGCGTCTGGTTATCGTGTTTTGACACATAGTTCACGACTTCCGTCGGATCAGCCGCGTAGCCGCCTGGCGCGCCGTTATAGTCAATCTCGCTGCCTCTCTTCACCGCGCCGTCTTTGTCGATCAGCACGAAGTCCGCAAGGTTACCGGCCATGCCGAGACGGGTCAGATCGGCGAGGTGACGCGCCTGATCGTCGGTCAGGGTGGTCAGCTCATTCGGCAGAACGCCGGCCCCGCTGCCCACGCCCTGGTTCTGGCGCAATGCATCACCGGAGTCGAACGGCCCACCGCCGCGCACGGCGTCGCGCAGACGATCGGAGAACGTGCCGATCCCGGTGCCTTTGAGATTGATTTGCGAGGCAATTTCAAAGCGATCGCTCTGGTTGGAATCCCAGCCTTCGCCAAAGAAGTAGATATCCGGGTTCAGCGCTTTAATGCGTTCCCAGGCCGAGAGGATCTGCGCTTTCGGGTGGTAGCCCATCAGGTCGAAGCGGAAGCCATCGATCTTATAATCGGTGGTCCATACCGCCAGTGAATCGGCGATAAGCTTGGCGAACATCCGGTGCTCTGGCGCCGAGTCGGAGCAACAGGTAGCCGATTCCACGCTGCCGGTAGTTTCGTTCAGACGCTGATAGTACCAGGGGACGATCTTATCCAGTACCGAAGTGCGGTCGGTCGGGCCGGCGGCGTTGGTGTGGTTGTACACCACGTCCATAATGACGTTCATTCCCAGATCCTGCTTGATCGCCTGAATCATGGTGCGGAACTCTTTAATGCGCGCCGTGCCTTCCGGATCGGTGGCGTAGGATCCTTCCGGTACCGTGTAGTGGAACGGATCGTAGCCCCAGTTATAGGAGTCGGTCTGCGCCACCAGCGTATTCAACGCCTGCACCTGCGGGTTATCCTTGCTGTCGTTCTGCTTCAGCTGAGTCAGCACCTCTTCAACCGTCGAACCGCTGTCGCAATAGCCCGCGAACTCGCTGCTCTTCACCGCGCTGTTGACCTCGCACAGGCGACTGAACGGCTGCTGAATATCGGCGACTTTGTCGCTGAACTCATTGACCGTCGCCAGATCGAAGACCGGCAACAGCTCAATATGGGTCACGCCCGAGGCCGACAGCTGTTTCAGATGCTGGACCATATTGCTCTCCTGGGCGGTGAGCGCCAGATACTTACCGCGCAGCTCCGCAGGAACGGTTTGATCCCAGGCGGAGAGATCGCGAATATGCGATTCGTGGATCGTCATTTTCGCCAGGTCGGCTTTGGTTTTCTGCGCGTGCGGCATCGTCAGCCCGTCCCAGCCTTCCGGCTTCAGCGCGCTGTCGTTCAGATCGACCACCTGGCTGTACTCCGAGTTGGTCGACAAACTATGGGCGTAGGGATCGGTCACTTCGTACTGCTCGACTTTACGCGACTGCGGGTGGTAGACCGTCATCGCGTAGCGGTAGAACGCGCCTTTCAGGTCGCTCCCGCCCTGCCAGGACCAGGCGCCGGAGGCGCTGTCGCGGGTCATCGGGTGACTGGCTATCACTTTCTTGTCCGCGCTATAGATCACCAGCTCGACCTGCTGCGCCGTGGGCGCCCAGACGCGGAAGGTCACGCCGCTATCGGTTAGCTGGGCGCCATAGCTCAGCGCCTCGGCGGCGGCGGCATAGGTATCGTCCAGTACGCCGGCGGTCTGCACCTGGGTGGCGGAGCTCAGGATCCCGTCGCTTTCGGCGGATATCGCCACCGTCTCGCCCTGCAGCAATTCATCGACGTTAACGTCATCCGGCAGCTTAAAGGCAGGATAGCTAGCGAGATGCGGGAAGCGCATGCTCACCTGCTGGCTGACGGTGGTGGGGGTCAGCTTGACATATTTATCGGTAAATTCGCCGTTACTGTCGGCAGCCACCTTACTGCTGTGGCTGTAATAGAGGCGCACAATGGGTTTATTTTCCCCGCCCGGCCACAGCAGAGTGGTCTTATCGACCCAGTGCGCATCGGCCAGCGCCACGCCAAAGGCGGCGCGGAAGGCGTCGGCGCGGGAGTCATAGACCGCGCTGTTGCCGGCGATGACCGATACCGTCCGATCGGTGAAATCGCTGAAAGAGACGCGCAGGTCGCTGTCGATAAGCTTATTGGTGCCATCGCGGACGATAACGTTGATACATCCGCTCTCTTTGGTCAACGGGATAACCCAGTAAGGGCCATATTTGTCGCTGCCGGTCGGCGTGGTGCTGACATCATTCCAGTCCGCCACCGGCGCGCTCAGCGCATCGCAGGTTTCATTATTCCACAGATAGAGGTTTTTGCTGGCATAGTCGGCCGGCGTGCTGCTGGTGATGCCGGCGATATCGACGAGATGAATGACAGCCTGGTTGGCAGAGGCCTGTACCGCTTCGCCAGGGACGGCAACGTCCGGTAAACGGACGACGACATCCTGCGGGTCGGGCGTGCCGGGATTACCTGGGTCGCCAGGTGAGCCAGAGGAAGAGGAGGAAGAGCTGTTATCACAGCCACTCAATAATACTAACGATCCAATAAATAGGGCATGACAGGTATATCTGAGCATTCGATAGTCCCTAATATGCTTATTAAATTATAAAAGGTAAGAAAGGATGAATATCTTTACAGCGCGCTAATTAGATATTTTTGCTTTCCCAGGCGCAATCATCCCCCACAAATGAGAGGGGGGCGTAGGAAGCCGGGGGAGTAAATGAATAAAGGGAATGACGACCGCAAACCGCAAACTGATTATGATTCGCCACGCTTATCGCCACTCTCCGGCAATAATTCATTCAAAAGCCAATAATCACCTACCTGTTTCGGTAGGGTATTACGCCAGCGTGCAGAAAAATAAATTAGCAAAGGAATTAAAATGCCAGTTTCTGTGATGGGGTTAACAAATATAAATAAAGGGACAATTAAATTATTACCCCAAATTGTGACGCTCATCATATTAATAACCGCCATTCCGCAGCTGGCGAAATTAACCTGGCGGGTGGTATTCCCTGTCAGTTCTGAGGATATTTCCGCCCTGCCGTTAACCGCACCTCCGGCAGCGGAACCGGAATTAAAAAACGTGCGGCCCGCATTTACCCTGTTTGGCCTGGCGGCTAAAAACCCCCCCGCGCCAGCGGCGGCCAACAGCCTCAATCAGGTGCCGGTTTCCAGCCTGAAGCTACGTCTGGCCGGGCTGCTCGCCAGCAGCAACCCGGCGCGATCCATCGCGATTATTGAAAAGGGAAATCAGCAGGTTAGCCTTAGCGTCGGCGATACCACCCCGGGGTACGATGCGCAGATCGCTGCCATCCTGCCAGACCGGATCATCGTCAACTATCAGGGGCGCCAGGAGGCCATTTTATTATTTAACGATACCCGCGCGCCGTCGTCATCGCCCGCCGCCGCGCCCCGTCCGCCCCTGATGAAGCGACTCCGCGAGCAGCCGCAAAATATCCTCACGTATTTAACGATTTCGCCGGTACTCAGCGGCGACAAACTGCAGGGCTATCGACTTAATCCTGGCAAAGACCCCTCGCTGTTTCGCCAGGCCGGCCTACAGGCAAATGATTTGGCGATTGCCTTAAATGGCATCGATTTACGCGATCAGGAACAAGCGCAACAGGCGCTGCAGAATTTGGCCGACATGACCGAAATAACGCTAACCGTTGAGCGGGAAGGCCAACGACACGATATTGTTTTCGCCCTGGGGGATGAATAATTGCCAACCATGAAACGCCTGCGAAAAATGCTGCCTGCGCTGCTGATATTAACCCCGCTGCTATTTTCCCCGGCCGCCGCGGAGGAATTTTCCGCCAGTTTTAAAGGCACCGATATCCAGGAATTTATCAATACCGTCAGCAAAAACCTGAATAAAACGGTGATTATCGATCCCAGCGTACGCGGTACTATCACCGTGCGCAGTTACGATATGCTCAATGAAGAGCAATATTATCAATTCTTCCTCAGCGTGCTGGATGTATACGGCTTCGCCGTGATTAATATGAATAACGGCGTGCTGAAGGTGGTCCGCGCTAAAGACGCCAAGACCTCGGCCGTTCCGGTCGCCAGCGAGGCCGCGCCGGGCGAAGGCGATGAGGTCGTCACCCGGGTGGTGCCCCTGACCAACGTCGCCGCCCGCGATCTCGCGCCGCTGCTCCGCCAGCTGAACGATAACGCTGGCGCCGGCAGCGTGGTCCATTATGAACCCTCCAACGTCCTGCTGATGACCGGCCGCGCGGCGGTGATCAAACGCCTGCTGACTATTGTCGAACGCGTCGACAACGCCGGGGATCGCAGCGTGGTGACCGTGCCTCTCTCCTGGGCCTCCGCCGCGGAGGTGGTCAAACTGGTTACCGAACTCAATAAAGACACCAGCAAATCGGCGCTGCCGGGATCGATGGTGGCGAACGTGGTGGCCGATGAGCGTACCAACTCGGTGCTGGTGAGCGGCGAGCCAAACTCGCGCCAACGCATTATCGCCATGATCAAACAGCTCGACCGCCAGCAGGCGGTGCAGGGCAACACCAAAGTGATCTACCTGAAGTACGCCAAAGCCGCCGATCTGGTGGAGGTCCTGACCGGGATCAGCAGCTCGTTGCAGAACGATAAGCAAAGCGCCAAACCGGTGGCCGCGATCGATAAAAATATCATTATCAAAGCCCACGGCCAGACCAACGCCCTGATCGTCACCGCCGCGCCGGACGTGATGAACGATCTGGAGCGAGTGATCGCCCAGCTGGATATCCGCCGCCCGCAGGTGCTGGTGGAGGCGATTATCGCCGAAGTGCAGGATGCCGACGGCCTCAATCTCGGTATCCAGTGGGCCAATAAAAACGCCGGCATGACCCAGTTCACCAACAGCGGTTTGCCGATATCCAGCGTCATCGCCGGCGCCAACCAGTACAACAAAGACGGCACCATCAGCAGCTCGCTGGCCAGCGCCCTCGGCTCGTTTAACGGTATCGCCGCCGGTTTCTATCAGGGGAACTGGGCGATGCTGCTGACCGCCCTCTCCAGCAGTACCAAGAACGATATTCTGGCCACCCCCAGCATCGTCACTCTCGACAATATGCAAGCCACCTTCAACGTCGGCCAGGAAGTCCCGGTGTTAACCGGCTCGCAAACCACCTCCGGCGACAACATCTTTAATACCGTCGAGCGCAAAACCGTGGGCATTAAGCTGAAGGTGAAGCCGCAGATTAACGAAGGCGATGCCGTGCTGCTGGAGATTGAGCAGGAAGTATCGAGCGTCGCCGATTCGGCCTCCAGCACCAGCAGCGATCTCGGAGCGACCTTTAATACCCGGACGGTGAATAACGCCGTGCTGGTCGGCAGCGGCGAAACGGTGGTGGTTGGCGGGCTGCTGGATAAAAGCGTCACCGATACCGCCGACAAAGTGCCGCTGCTCGGCGACATCCCGGTGATCGGCGCGCTGTTCCGCTCCGACAGCAAGAAAGTGTCGAAGCGCAACCTGATGCTGTTTATCCGCCCGACCATTATTCGCGACCGCGATGAGTACCGCCAGGCCTCTTCCGGCCAGTACTCCGCCTTCAACGATGCGCAAACCAAACAGCGGGGCAAAGAGAGCAGCGAAGCATCGCTCAGCAACGATCTGTTGCACATCTACCCGCAGCAGGAGACCCAGGCCTTCCGCCAGGTCAGCGCCGCCATTGACGCTTTTAACCTCGGAGGCCGCCTATGACGCCAGCCGCCGAACGCCGTCCGCTGCTGCCCTTCGCCTGGGCCCGCGCGCACCATCTGGTGCTGCTGAGCGACGGCGAACGCTGCGAAGCGCTGTGCCGCGCGGACACCGCCGCCCGGGCGCTGCTGGAAGCGCGCCGCCTGGCGGACGGGCCGATGAGCATCAGCCGTCTGGCGCCGGACGCGTTCGAGAAAGCGCTGGTGCTCAGCTATCAGCGCGACTCGGCGGAAGCGCACCGGATGATGGCCGACATCGGCAATGAGCTTGACCTCTATACCCTCGCCGAAGAGCTGCCGGATACCGACGATCTGCTCGACAGCGAGGACGATGCGCCGATTATCCGTCTGATCAACGCCATGCTCACCGAGGCTATCAAAGAGAAAGCCTCCGATATCCATATCGAAACCTATGAGCGCCATCTGCAGATCCGCTTTCGCGTCGACGGCGTGCTGCGGGAAATTCTCCGCCCGCAGCGGCGGCTGGCCGCGCTGTTAATTTCGCGTATCAAGGTGATGGCGAGCCTGGACATTGCGGAAAAACGGGTTCCCCAGGATGGCCGTATGGCGCTGCGCATCGGCGGGCGGGCGATAGACGTGCGCGTCTCCACCCTGCCCTCCAGCCATGGGGAACGCGTGGTGCTGCGCCTGCTGGACAAAAACAGCGTCAACCTGGATCTGCTGACGCTGGGCATGCCCCCCGCCCTGCTCGACCAGGTCGACGCGCTGATCGCCCGGCCACACGGCATCATTCTGGTCACCGGGCCGACCGGATCCGGGAAAAGCACAACGCTCTACGCCGCCCTCAGCCGCCTCGACGCCCGGGAGCGCAACATCATGACCATTGAAGATCCGGTGGAGTATGAGCTGGAGGGCATCGGCCAGACTCAGGTCAACGCCAAAGTCGAGATGACCTTCGCCCGCGGCCTGCGCGCCATCCTGCGCCAGGATCCGGACGTGGTGCTGGTGGGCGAAATCCGCGATGGCGAAACCGCCCAGATCGCCGTTCAGGCCTCGCTCACCGGCCACCTGGTGCTGTCGACCCTGCACACCAACAGCGCGCTGGGCGCTATTTCCCGTCTGCAGGATATGGGCGTGGAGCCTTTTTTACTCTCCACGTCGCTGCTGGCGGTGATGTCGCAGCGGCTGGTGCGCCAACTGTGCCCGCACTGCCGTCAGCCCACGCAGGCGGATGCCGATACCGCCCGGCAGATGGCGGTCCCGGCCGGCACGCCGCTGTGGCAGCCAAAAGGCTGCGCCCGGTGTAATTTCACCGGCTATCGCGGACGCACCGGCATTCACGAGCTGCTGCCGATCGACCACCGCGTCCGCGCCGCCATCCACCGCGGCGAAAATGAGATCACCCTGATCCAGCAGCTGGGGCCGGCCTGGCAGACCCTGCGCCATGCCGGGCGCGATAAAGCGCTGGCGGGGATCACCAGCTGGGAGGAGGTGATGCGGGTCACCGAACAGCAAACGGCGGATAGCGTCTGAGATGGCCCTGTTTCGCTATCAGGCGCTGGACGCGCAGGGCAAAACCCGCCGCGGCGTTCAACAGGCCGACTCCGCCCGCCACGCCCGCCAGCTGCTGCGGGACAAAGGCTGGCTGGCGCTGGAAGTGGCCGCCGCCGACCCGGCGAGCCGGCTGTGGCGCGGCGGGCTCCTTACCCGGCGCACCAGCGCCGGTGATTTAGCCCTGCTCACTCGCCAGCTGGCCACCCTGGTCGCCGCCGGCATTCCGCTGGAGAAAGCGCTCGATGCCGTCGCCCAACAGTGCGAAAAGGCGCCGCTGAGAACGTTAATGGCCGGGGTGCGGAGCAAAGTGCTCGAAGGCCATTCGCTGGCGGAGGCGATGCGCGGCTATCCCGCCTGCTTCGACGGCCTGTTCTGCGCCATGGTGGCGGCTGGCGAAACCTCCGGCCATCTCGACGGCGTGCTGAATCGGCTGGCGGACTATACCGAGCAGCGCCAGCAGCTTCGCGCCCGCCTGCTGCAGGCGATGATCTACCCCATCGTGCTGACGCTGGTCGCCATCAGCGTGATCGCCATTCTGCTCTCCACCGTGGTGCCGAAAGTCGTCGAGCAGTTTGTCCATCTTAAACAGGCACTGCCCTTCTCTACCCGGCTGCTGATGAGCCTGAGCGACATGGTGCGCAGCGCGGGCCCCTGGCTGATGCTGCTGTCGTTACTGGCGCTGCTGGGGCTGCGCTATCTGCTGCGCCAGCCTGCCCGGCGGCTCGCCTGGGACCGGGCGCTGCTGCGCCTGCCGGTCATCGGCCGCGTGACGCGCAGCGTCAACAGCGCGCGCTACGCCCGCACCTTAAGTATTCTCAACGCTAGCGCGGTGCCGCTGCTGCTGTCGATGCGCATCAGCGCGGGCGTTCTCAGCAATGCCTGGGCGCGCAGCCAGCTGGAGACCGCCAGCGAGTCGGTGCGCGAAGGCGTCAGCCTGCATCGCGCGCTGGAGGCCACGGCGCTGTTTCCGCCGATGATGCGCTACATGATCGCCAGCGGCGAACAGAGCGGTGAGCTGACCGCCATGCTGGAGCGCGCGGCGGAGAACCAGGACCGGGAACTGAGCGCGCAGATCCAGATGTCCCTCAGCCTGTTTGAACCCCTGCTGGTGGTCACCATGGCCGGCATGGTGCTGTTTATCGTGCTGGCCATCCTGCAGCCGATCCTGCAACTGAATACCCTTATGAGTATGTGACTGTATTAATGGAGAAAACTATGCAACGGCAACGCGGCTTCACGTTACTGGAAATTATGGTGGTGATCGTCATTCTCGGTATCCTCGCCAGCCTGGTGGTACCTAACCTGATGGGCAACAAGGAGAAAGCGGACCGCCAGAAGGTGGTCAGCGATCTGGTGGCGCTCGAGGGGGCGCTGGACATGTATAAGCTGGACAACAGCCGCTACCCGAATACCGAACAGGGTCTGCAGGCGCTGGTGACCGCCCCGGCCGTCGAGCCGCATGCCCGCAACTACCCGGAAGGCGGCTATATCCGCCGCCTGCCGCAGGACCCATGGGGAAATGAGTATCAGCTGTTAAGCCCCGGTCAGCATGGCGCCATCGACGTCTTCAGCGTCGGCCCGGACGGGATGCCCGACACCAATGACGACATCGGCAACTGGACCCTCGGGAAGAAATAGTGTCTCAGCGCGGTTTCACCCTCCTGGAAATGATGCTGGTCCTGCTGCTGATCGGCGTCAGCGCCAGCATGGTGCTGCTGGCGTTTCCCTCCGCCCGCACCCAGGAGGCCACGCAGATCCTGGCGCGCTTTCAGGCGCAGCTGGATTTTGTCCGCGAGCGCGGGCAGCAAACCGGCCAGCTCTTCGGGATCGTTATCCACCCTGACCGCTGGCAGTTTATGCGCCTGCAGCCTGCCGACGAAGGCGCCCCGGCGGCGGCTGACGACCGCTGGGGCAACGCGCAGTGGCTGCCGCTGCAGGCCGGGCGCGCCACCACGGCGGAAACCCTCCCGCGGGCCAGGCTGACGCTGCGCTTTCCTAACGGCCAGGCGTGGACGCCGGGCGAGCAGCCCGACGTGCTCATCTTTCCCGGCGGCGAAGTCACCCCGTTTCAGCTGCGGATTGACGCCGCGACGGGCATCAACATCGACGCCCAGGGCGACAGTCAGCCGCTGGCGGCGCGGGAGCAGCCATGAAACGCGAGAGCGGAATGACGCTTATCGAAGTGATGGTCGCGCTGGTGATTTTCGCCCTCGCCGGCCTGGCGGTGATGCAATCCACCCTGCAGCAGACGCGGCAGCTCGGGCGTATGGAAGAGAAAATCCTTGCCAGCTGGCTGGCGGATAATCAGCTGGTGCAGCTGCGGCTGGAGAAACGCTGGCCTGCCCTCAGCTGGTCTGAAACCACCGTGGAGGCCGCCGGGGCGCGCTGGTTCGTCCGCTGGCAGGGGGTGGAAACCGCGCTGCCGCAGCTGCGGGCGCTGGACGTGGAGGTCCGGCGGCAAAAAAGCGATCCCGCGCCGCTGGCGACTCTGCGCACCTGGGTGACGCCGCCATGATAACGAAAATGCGCGGTTTCACCCTGATTGAAACGCTGCTGGCGCTGGCTATCCTCGCCGTCCTCAGCGCCGCCGCCGTGATGGTGCTGCAGAACGTCATCCGCGCCGATGGCCTCACCCGTGAGAAGAGCCAGCAGATCGCCGCCCTCCAGCGCGCTTTTCGCCAGATAGCCGACGATGTCACGCACATCATTCCCCGTCGCGCCAGAAACAGCGACACGCTTTTCTTTGCCGGACGTTTTCAGTTGCAGAGCGATGACTGGGGGCTGGCCTTCAGCCGCAGCGGCTGGCCGAATCCGCTGGGGATCCTCCCGCGCTCGGAGATCCAGAACGTCAGCTACCGCCTGCGCCAGCAGCAGCTTGAAAGGCTGAGCTTCGATCAGCAGGATCCGCTGACCGGCAGCCAGCCGACGGTCCGGGTGCTGCTGCGCGAGGTGACGGCGTTTCGCCTGCGGTTTTATGCCGACGGGCGCTGGCAGGAGACCTGGGACCGCCCTCAGACGCTGCCGCAGGGGCTGGAGATCACCCTGACCCTGGCGAACAGCGGGGAGATAACCCGCCTGTTTTTACTTACCCCGGGGGGCGGCCAGTGAAAAATCGGCAACGCGGCGTCGCGCTCCTGATGGTGCTGTTCATCCTCGCCCTGATGATGATCCTCGCCAGCGCCATGACCGAACGCACCTCGGTCATGTATCAACACACCGCCGTGACCCTCGATAATCTGCAGGCCAGATGGTACGCCCTGGCGGCGGAAAACATGGCCGCCGCGCTGCTGCAACGCGACGCGCTGGACTCGCCCAGTCAAACGAACCTGGCGCAAACCTGGGCGCAGGAGGGACGCCGCTTTACCCTCGACGATGGCGAAATCCTCGCCACGATCCGCGACGGGCACGCCTGCTTTAACCTCAATGCCATCAACCATCGCGCGGATGAGACCAGCGGCGAAACGCTCTACCCGACCGACGTCTTCGTCCGGCTGCTGGCGCTGCTCGGCGAATCACCGCTGCGCGCCAGCCAGATCGCCGCCGCCCTCGGCGACTGGACGGACAGCGACGGCCAGCCGCGACTGAACGGGGCGGAGGACGAGGTTTATATGGCACAAACCCCGGGCTATCTCGCCGCCAACCAGCCGATGCAGGACGTCAGCGAGCTGCGCCTGCTGGCCGGTATGGACGCCGCGCTCTATCAGCGCCTGCTCCCCTTCGTCTGCGTCCAGCCGGATGACGCGCTGCAGGTCAATGTCAACACCCTGCGGCCCTCACAGGCCGCCCTGCTGGTGGCCCTCTTTCCCGGCGATCTGACGCTGCAGGAGGCGCAACAGCTGTTGCACAACCGCCCGCGAACCGGATGGAGCAGCGTCGCCGCGTTTCTCGCGCAGCCTACGCTGCAGAAAACCGATACCACGCTCGCCCGCCCCTGGCTGACGGTGCGCAGCACACGCTTTATCGCCGCCTTCACCGTGGTGACCGGCAACCTTCGCTTTCAGCTGCACAGCGTCCTGCAACAGGAGGGGCGCGCCTTTACCGTCGTCCAGCGGCGATACGGACTTTCTATGGTGGTTGATGAATAAGTTTAACGCTTCCCCCCAGGCCATGCTGATCGTGCGCTTCGCCCCCGGGCAGGCGCCGCTGCACTGGCAACTCTTCGCCCCCGGCGATCCGCATCACGAAGCCCGCGGCCGGTGGCCGGCTGACGACGCCAGCCCTTTCCCGGCGCTGGCGGCGCATTACCCGGCCTGGGTGCTGATCCCGGCCAGCGACTGCGCGTTTCACCCCCTCAGCCTGCCGGCGGGCCTGCGTAAACCGCCGCTGCAGGTGGCCCCGTTCCTGTTGGAAGAGCAGCTGGCCGACGATGTGGAAGCCACCCATTTTGCCCTGCTCCACCGCCAGCAGGCCCAGTGCGAGATCGTCGCCGTGCAGCGGCAAAAAATGCGCGACTGGCTGGCGCGCTGCGAGTCGCTCTCCCTACGCCCCCTGGCGTTGACGCCCGATGTGCTGGCCCTGCCCTGGCAACCGCCGGCGTGGAGCGCGGTGCAGGTGGACGAGCAGTGGCTGATCCGCCACCAGCCATGGAGCGGCATGGCGGCGGAAAGCTCCTGGCTGGCGGAGCTGCTGCAGGGCGAGGCGGAAGAGCACGTCATCGACAGCTATTCGCCGCCGCCCGCGGCGCCGGGAGCGTGGCGCGCGCAGCCTGCGCAGACGCTGCTCTCCCTCGCCGCAAATCATCCGGCGGCGCAGAAGATCAGCCTGCTGCAGGGAGAGTTTGCCATCCGCCGTCGGCAGCCTGCGCAGGGGAGCTGGCGTCCGGCTCGGTATGCCGCGCTGGCCCTGGCGCTGCTGGCGGCGGTGAATAGCGTTCTGGATCATCGCGATCTGGCGCGCCAGGCCGAGGCGGCCCAGCAGGCCAGCCGGGCCTACTATCATCGCTGGTTTCCTACGGAGAAAAAGGTGATTAACCCGCGACTGCAGATGCAGCAGCATCTGCAACCCCTCGCCCGTCAGGCGCAGCATGCCCCCCTCGTCGACCGCCTCAGCGCGTTGCAGAACATCATCAGCGACACGCCGGGGATCCGCCTGCGGGCGCTGAGCTGGGATGCCGCGGCCAACCGTCTGCAACTGGATATCGCCGCGGCCTCTTCCCGGGCGCTGGAGCAGTTCACCCAGCGGGCGCAGCCGCGGTTTCGCGTCCGGCCAGGCGACATGACCACGAAACCGGATGGCATTGAAGGACAACTGACGCTGGAGGAAAACGATGGCTAATCTGTTTATCTGGTGGCGGCAGCGCACGCCGTCGGAGCAGCGCCTGCTGCTCGGACTCGCGGGGCTGCTGGTGGTGTGCGCCCTCTGGTACGGGCTGTGGCAGCCCTGGCGAGCCCGCGAGGCGCAGTGGCGGCAAATCCTGGTGAAAGAACAGGCCAGCCTGCGCTGGATGACGCAGCAGGGTCCGCGCCTGCAGCAGCTCAGCCAGCAGCCCGCGCCGGCGGCAAAAGAGGCGCTCACCGCGCTGGTGATGCGCGAGGCGGCGAGCCACGGGCTGGAAGTCGTTCGTCTGCAGCCACAGGGAAAACGTCTTCAGGTCACCCTTCAGCCCTGCGCCTTTCAGGCGCTGATGGACTGGCTGGACGCCCCGGCGATGCGCGGCGTCAACGCGGTCTCGCTATCCGTAACCGCACAGCCGTCGCGGCCGGGCTGGGTCACGGTCAACCATCTGCTGCTGGAGCGCGACGATGAAAGCTAACGGGTTCGCGGTTGGGCTACTGCTGGCGCTCTATCTGCTGTGGTTGACCGCCACCGCCCCGGCGCGCCTGTTAGTCCCGATGCTGCCGCCCGAGGTACAGGTGGCCAACCTCAGCGGCAGTATCTGGCGCGGCGCGGCGCAGTCAGTCTCCTGGCGCGGCGAACGGCTTGAGCGGCTGACGTGGTCGCTCACCCTGGCTGGCTGGCAGATCGCGCTCAGCGATCCCCGCGGCGTGGAGGGTCAGGCCCGGCTGTGGGGCATCCGCGATCTGCGCCTGCAGGAGGGACGGCTCACCGCCCCCGCCAGCCTGCTCGGTCGCTGGCTAACGCCGACCATGCCCGTCAGCGCCGAAGGAGAGGTCACTTTCAGCCTGGCCGAAGCGCACTTCAGCGAGGGGCGCTGTCAGCAAATCACCGCCGGACGCGCGCAGTGGCGTCAGGCCAGGCTGCACTCTCCGGTCGGTAGCCTGGAGTTAGCCCAGGTCAGTGGCACCTTAAGCTGTAAGACGACCGGCGCCGTGGCGCTGGCCATCCGCCAGGATTCTCATCAGCTGAGCCTCAGCGGCCAGGGAACCCTGTCGCCCGATGGCCGCTATCTGTTTCACGGTACGCTACAGCCCAGGCAGGGGATACCGCCCCTGCTGGCGCTGCTGGTCACCCGCCCGATGGCCAAAAACGACCCGGGCCCGACGCCGTGGCAGCTGCAGGGAAAATGGTGATTAAAGGAGCAAAAATGACGACATTAGCCGCATTATCGCTGCATTTCCCCCTTGTCTGGTATGGCTTTCTGCTGCTGTTCGGCCTGGCGCTGGGCAGCTTTTACAACGTGGTGATCTACCGTCTGCCGCGCATGCTGGCCCAGACCGCGGACGACGAGCCGCTAACCCTCAGCACGCCGGGCTCATCCTGTCCGCAGTGTCGCCAGCCGATCGCCTGGCGGGACAATATCCCGCTGCTCAGCTTCCTCTGGCTAGGCCGTCGCGCCCGCTGCTGTCAGGCGCGCATCTCGTGGAGCTATCCGCTGACCGAGCTGACCACCGGCCTGCTGTTTATCCTCGCGGGGGCGCTGCTCGCGCCGGGACTGGCACTGGCGGGCGGCCTGGTGCTGCTCTCCTTTCTACTGATACTGGCGCGGATTGATGCCCGGACCCAGCTGCTGCCCGATCGCCTGACCCTGCCCCTGCTGTGGGCCGGACTGCTGTTTAATCTTAACGAGGTGTACATTGCGCTGCCGGACGCGGTCGCCGGGACGATGGCTGGTTATCTGGCGCTGTGGTCGGTCTATTGGCTGTTCCGCCTGCTGACCGGCAAAGAGGCTCTGGGCTATGGCGATTTTAAGCTGCTGGCGGCGCTGGGCGCCTGGTGCGGCTGGCAGGCTCTGCCGCAGGTGCTGTTGTTCGCCTCGGCCAGCGGGCTGACGTGGACCCTGCTGCAGCGCCTGTGGACCCGGCAGTCGCTGCAGCAGCCGCTGGCCTTCGGCCCCTGGCTGGCGCTGGCGGGAGGGGGCGTTTTTCTCTGGCAGCAGATGGTCTAGCGTGAGTGGTTCGACTGGCCGGGCAGAATGCCGCCCGGCGCCTGGGGCTACGAATATTTTTTGCTGCGCCGGGTCGGGGCGGCGTTGGCCGGATCGTCCGGCCAGACGTGTTTCGGATAGCGTCCCTTCATCTCTTTCTGTACCTCACGGTAGCTCCCCTGCCAGAAGGCGCTGAGATCGCGCGTGATCTGCAACGGACGCTGAGCGGGCGACAGCAGCTCCAGCACCAGTGGCACTCGCCCCTCGGCGATAACCGGCGTCGTGGCCTCGCCGAACATCTCCTGCATACGCACCGCCAGCGCCGGCGGGTTCTCCGCATGGTAACGGATAGCCAGACGGCTGCCGGTCGGCACGGTATAGTGCGTCGGCAGCTCGCGATCCAGCTTCTGGCGCAGCGGCCACGGCAGCCAGTCCTGGAGCGCCTGCCGCAGATCCAGCGCCTTCAGCGCCCGCAGCGAGTGAACGCCGTTCATCTGCGGCAGCAGCCATGCCTCCAGCGAGGCCAGCAGCGAAGCGTCATCCACCGCGGGCCACGCCTCTTCCGGCAGCCATTGCGCCGCACACTGCAGCCGCAGCCGCAGCTGCTCGGCCTCTGGCGTCCAGTTGAGCACACCGAGGCCTTTCTCACGAATCCCGTTGAGCATCGCCTGATGCAGCTCCGCCTCAGAGGGCTTCGCCAGCGGCTGGGTCTTAATCACCAGCTGGCCCGTCACCGTCCGCCGCCAGGCTTTCAGCGTCCCCTGCGCTTCATCCCACTCCACCGTGTCGGAACGCTGCGCCAGCTCGGGACGGGCGGCGATCAGCTCGCCGATATCCACCGGCAGAGCCAGCAGCATGCGGGCATCCGGTGAGGCGCTGCCCTGCAGCAGCAGCGGAGCGATCAGCCACTCATGGCGGCCCAGCGCGTCGTCGGCGTCCAGCATCGCGCCCATACCGTTCGCCAGCTGATAGCGTCCCTCCTGACCGCGGCGGCGGGCGATGCGGTCGGCGAAGGCCGACGCCAGGAGCGCAGCCATTCGTCCCGCATCGGGCTGGCCGCTGCGGCAGGCCAGACGCTTCATCAGCTGCTGCGCGCGCTGCTGCCAGTTGGCCTGCTGACGGGAAAAGACGGCGCCCAAATCCACCAGCCCGCCGCGCGGCGGCTCCTCAAGGATCGCCGCCAGCCTGGCCGCCGTCGCCACTTCGTCATCGGTCTGCGCAGCGGCCAGCATCGCCGCCAGCCGGGGCTCGTTGCCGAGGGTGGCCATTTTGCGGCCAAACGCCGACAGCCGCTCGCCGTCCAGCGCCGAGAGCGCCTCCAGCAGGCGGCGCGCGGCAGCCAGGTTCACCGCCGGCGGCTGATCCAGCCAGGCCAGCGAGGCCGGATCGTGGCAACCCCACTGCAGCAGCTCCAGCAACAGCGCCGACAGATCGCTGTGCAGGATCTCCGGTTCGCTCTGCGCCGCCGCTCGTTCGGCCTGTTCTTTGCCGAGCAAATGCAGGCAGATCCCCGGGGAGAGACGACCGGCGCGTCCAGCGCGCTGGGTCATCGATGCCTGGCTGATGCGCTGCGTCACCAGCCGGGTCAGGCCGGTGCGCGGGTCAAAGCGGGCAACGCGCTCCTGGGCGGTGTCGACCACCAGGCGGATGCCCTCGATGGTTAAACTGGTCTCAGCAATGTTGGTGGCCAGCACCACTTTGCGCTTCCCGGCCGGCGCCGGGAGGATCGCTTTGCGCTGCTCGCTTAGGGGCAAAGCGCCATACAGCGGGCAGAGGATGACATCCTCCGCCACGCGCTCCGTCAGCTGTTCCTGAACGCGCTGGATCTCGCCGACGCCGGGCAGAAACAGCAGCATCGATCCCTGTTCATGCCGCAGGAGCTCCGCCGCCGCTATCGCCACCGCCTCATCAAAACGCTGGTGCGCGGAGAGCGGGCTGAAGCGACGCTCCACCGGATAAGCGCGCCCCTCCGAGACCACCACCGGCGCCTCAGGCAGCAGACGCTGCAGGCGATCGTTATCAAGGGTCGCCGACATGATGAGCAGTTTGAGATCGTCACGTAACCCCTGCTGGACATCAAGCAGCAGGGCCAGCGCCAGATCCGCCTGCAGGCTGCGCTCGTGAAACTCATCGAGGATCACCAGCCCCACGCCCGTCAGCTCGGGATCGCGCTGGATCATGCGCGTCAGGATCCCCTCCGTGACCACCTCCAGGCGGGTCTGTGGCCCGACGCAGGTTTCGGCACGCATGCGGTAACCCACGGTCTCCCCTGGCTTTTCGCCGAGCAGTTCAGCCAGCCGCTGCGCGACATTGCGCGCCGCCAGACGCCTAGGCTCCAGCAGGATAATGCGTCCCGCGATGTTACCCTCAGCGAGGATCTGCAGCGGCAGCCAGGTCGACTTCCCGGCGCCGGTCGGCGCGTTGAGCAAAACCTGCGGCGCATGCTGCAGGGCGGATAACAGTTCTGGGAGGACGGCGGCAACCGGCAATGAGGACACAAAAGGCTCCGGGGGTTAACATTCAGGGGCTCGCATTGTAGCATCCCCCTAATTCATTACCGAGTCTCTATCATGTCTGAGCCGAAAAGGCTGTTTTTTGCGATTGAACTGCCGCCTGCCGTCCGCAAACAGATTGTCCAGTGGCGGGCAACGCACTTCCCTGAGGATGCCGGCAGGCCCGTCGCGGCGGATAACCTTCATCTGACGCTGGCGTTTCTCGGCGAGGTGAGCGCGGAAAAACAGCGGGCGCTGTCTGCCCTCGCCGGCCGCCTCCAGCAGCCGGGCTTTACCCTGACGCTGGACGATGCCGGACAGTGGCTGCGTTCGCGGGTGGTCTGGCTCGGGACCCGTCAGCCACCGCGCGGCCTGCTGCAGCTTGCCAGTATGCTGCGCGCTCAGGCGGCGCGCAGCGGCTGCTATCAGAGTCCGCAGCCGTTTCATCCGCACATTACCCTGTGGCGCGATGCCCGTCAGGCGGTGCCGATCCCGCCGCCCGGCTTTCGCTGGACGTTTCCGGTGAACGAGTTCGTGCTCTATGAATCCAGCTTTAGCTACGGGCGCACGCGCTACACGGCGCTGGAACATTATCCGTTTGATAAGGAAAATTGATGCAGTTTGATCCGCCGTTGCAACCCGCCATTTTGCTTAAACGTTACAAACGTTTTCTTGCCGACGTGGTGACCCCCGATGGCCGCGAATTGACGCTCCACTGCCCAAATACCGGTGCCATGACCGGCTGCGCCGTCCCGGGCGACACCGTCTGGTATTCCACTTCTGACAATGCGAAGCGCAAATATGCCCATACCTGGGAATTAACTGAAACGCAGCAGGGCGCCGTTATTTGCGTCAACACGCTGCGCGCGAATACGCTGGCGAAAGAAGCAATTTCCGCCGGAATAATCCCTGAACTTTCAGGCTATAACCAGCTGAAAAGCGAAGTGAAATATGGCGCTGAGAATAGCCGTATCGATATTATGTTACAGGCAGATGATCGCCAAAACTGCTATATTGAAGTGAAATCGGTTACGTTGGCGGAGAAAGAATACGGTTATTTTCCTGATGCGGTGACTATGCGCGGACAGAAGCACCTGCGGGAGCTGATGGCCGTCGCGGCAAATGGCGACCGCGCGGTGATTTTATTTGCCGTCCTGCATTCGGCAATTGACCGTTTCTCTCCCGCGCATCATATTGATGCCAGATACGCACAGCTGTTAACAGAAGCCCGCGACAAGGGGGTGGAAATTCTCGCCTGGAAAGCGGAACTTTCTACGACGAGGATGACTCTGAATAAGCCGATCGCCGTGGTGTTAAACCCCGGTAAATAAGTGGCTAAATAGTGTTCGGGTCGCAAGCGCGAATACGCTTTTCTTCACAGGGTTGTCAAGTGTAACGTTTAGATAATTGCTATCCGGAAAAGCATCTGCTATTTATAGCGGCCTGATTTTCCCCCACATGGGGATCGATAGTGCGTGTTAAGGAGAAGCAACATGCAAGAAGGGCAAAACCGTAAAACATCGTCCCTGAGTATTCTCGCCATCGCTGGGGTGGAGCCGTACCAAGAGAAACCGGGCGAAGAGTATATGAACGAAGCCCAGCTGGCGCACTTCAAGCGTATTCTTGAAGCATGGCGTAATCAACTCAGGGATGAAGTGGATCGCACCGTATCGCACATGCAGGATGAAGCTGCTAACTTCCCGGACCCGGTAGACCGTGCCGCCCAGGAAGAAGAGTTCAGCCTGGAGCTGCGTAACCGCGACCGCGAACGTAAACTGATCAAAAAGATCGAGAAAACGCTGAAAAAAGTTGAAGACGAAGACTTCGGCTACTGCGAATCCTGCGGCGTGGAGATCGGCATTCGCCGTCTGGAAGCGCGTCCGACAGCGGATCTGTGCATTGACTGCAAAACCCTGGCGGAAATTCGCGAAAAACAGATGGCGGGCTAATCCCCTGCTGCCTCACTCTCTGGCGGGAGTCTCTCCCGCCTGGTTCTGTTGTCCGTACCATGACTGACTCACGCTATATAGGGCGCTTTGCTCCCTCCCCCTCCGGCGAACTCCACTTCGGCTCTCTGATCGCCGCGCTCGGCAGCTACCTGCAGGCCCGCGCGAACCAGGGTATCTGGCGCGTTCGTATTGAAGATATCGACCCGCCGCGCGAAGTCCCCGGGGCCGCCGACACCATCCTGCGCCAGCTCGACCACTACGGTCTGCACTGGGACGGCGAGGTGCTCTGGCAGTCGCAACGGCACGAAGCCTACCGCGAGGCGCTGGCCTGGCTGAGCGAGCAAGGGCTGAGCTACTACTGCACCTGCACCCGCGCGCGGATCCACGCCGTAGGCGGGATCTATGATGGTCACTGCCGCGACCTTGGGCTGGGGGCGGAAAACGCCGCGCTGCGTCTGCGCCAGACCCGTCCGGTTCTGCAGTTCACCGACCGCCTGCGCGGCACGCTGGTCGCCAACGAGCCGCTGGCGCGAGAAGATTTTATTATCCACCGTCGCGACGGACTGTTTGCCTACAACCTGGCGGTGGTGGTCGATGACCACTTTCAGGGGATCACCGAGATCGTCCGCGGCGCCGATCTGATTGAGCCGACGGTGCGGCAGATTTCGCTGTATCAGCATTTTGGCTGGCAGGCACCGGACTACCTCCATCTGCCGCTGGCCCTCAATGCCGACGGCAATAAGCTCTCTAAACAAAACCACGCGCCGGCGCTGCCGGAAGGCGATCCGCGCCCCGAAATCGTCCGGGCGCTCCGCTTTCTGAATCAGGAGATCGCCGGGGAGTGGCAGGCCCTGAGCATCGATGATTTACTCGCCCAGGCCGTCGCCAACTGGCAGCCGGCGAAAATCGAGCATTCTCAAATGGCTCCCGCTGAGCTATGATTAGCCGCTATTTTTACACTGTACAGTTGATCTGAAGTCCGTCTGACACTACGAGGTGCACCATTTTTACCCGAGTCGCTAATTTTTGCCGTAAGGTGCTAAGCCGTGAGGAGCGCGAGGCAGAAGCCGCCGTCGAACCAACGCCTATGACGGTGATCCCGCGTGAGCAGCATGCTATTTCCCGCAAAGATATCAGTGAAAACGCCCTCAAGGTCATGTACCGCCTCAACAAGGCGGGCTACGAGTCCTGGCTGGTCGGCGGCGGCGTCCGCGACCTGCTGCTTGGCAAAAAGCCAAAAGATTTTGACGTCACGACCAACGCCACGCCGGATCAGGTGCGTAAGCTGTTCCGCAACTGCCGTCTGGTCGGGCGCCGTTTCCGCCTCGCGCACGTCATGTTCGGGCCGGAAATTATTGAGGTCGCTACCTTCCGTGGCCATCACGAAGGGCACACTACCGATCGCGTCACCTCCCAGCGGGGCCAGAACGGCATGCTGCTGCGTGATAATATCTTCGGCTCGATCGAAGAGGACGCCCAGCGTCGCGACTTCACCATCAACAGCCTCTATTACAGCGTGGCGGACTTTACCGTTCGCGACTACGTCGGCGGCATGAAGGATCTGCAGGACGGCGTGATCCGCCTGATCGGCAATCCGGAAACCCGCTATCGCGAGGATCCGGTACGCATGCTGCGCGCGGTGCGCTTCGCCGCCAAGCTGGATATGACCATCAGTCCGGAAACGGCCGAACCGCTGCCGCGGCTGGCCGCCCTGCTCCACGACGTGCCGCCGGCGCGCCTGTTCGAAGAAGTGCTCAAGCTGCTGCAGGCCGGGCATGGCTATCAGACCTACCTGCTGCTGCGGGAATACAACCTGTTCCAGCCGCTGTTCCCGACCATCACCCGCTACTTTACCGAGCGCGGCGATAGCCCGATGGAGCGGATCATCAACCAGGTGCTGAAGAACACCGATACCCGCATTCGTAACGACATGCGCGTCAATCCGGCCTTCCTGTTCGCAGTGATGTTCTGGTATCCGCTGCTGGAGACGGCGCAGAAAATCGCCCAGGAGAGCGGTCTGGCATACTATGACGCCTTCGCCCTGGCGATGAACGACGTACTGGACGAAGCCTGCCGTACGCTGGCGATCCCTAAGCGCATCACCACCCTGATCCGCGATATCTGGCAGCTGCAGCTGCGCATGTCCCGTCGCCAGGGCAAACGCGCCTGGAAGCTGATGGAGCATCCGAAATTCCGCGCCGCCTACGATCTGCTGGAGCTACGCGCTGGCGCTGAAAACAACGGCGAACTGCAGCGTCTGACCAAATGGTGGGGCGAATTCCAGGTCGCCGCGCCGCCGGCGCAAAAAGATATGCTCAACGACCTCGGGGACGATCCGGCGCCGCGCCGTCGCCACCGCCGTCCGCGCAAGCGCGCGCCACGCCAGGGTAACGCATGACCCTGGCCTATATCGCCCTCGGCAGTAACCTCGCTTCGCCACTGGCGCAGGTGCAGGCGGCTATCCACGCCCTGGGCGAAATTCCGCACAGCCGCGTGGTGAACGTCTCTTCGTTCTACCGCACGCCGCCGCTGGGCCCGCAGGATCAGCCAGACTATCTCAACGCCGCCGTCGCGCTGGAAACCACGCTGTCCCCTGAGGCACTGCTCGATCACACCCAGCGCATTGAGCTGCAGCAGGGTCGGGTGCGCAAAGCCGAACGCTGGGGGCCGCGCACCCTCGATCTCGACATTATGCTGTTTGGCGATGCGGTCATTAACAGCGAGCGCCTGACCGTTCCGCACTACGATATGAGAAACCGCGGCTTTATGCTCTGGCCGCTGTTCGAGATCGCCCCGGACCTCCACTTTCCTGACGGCATGGCGCTGCGCGCCGTGCTGGATGATCTCGGCGCGGCAAAGCCCGCTATCTGGTAATTCCCTCTCCTTTTTTAGCATTTGCGGCGATCGTCGTAATCGGTTGCCCAAAATCATTGCCCCTCTGAATGCTGCTGTTAGAATGCCGGTTAATATGACTTTCATCATCAGGAAATGTTATGAAACCGACCACCATTGCCCTGCTGCAGAAATGCAAACAGGAAAAGAAGCGCTTTGCCACCATTACCGCCTACGACCATAGCTTCGCGAAGCTGTTCGCCGATGAAGGCATTAATGTGCTGCTGGTGGGCGACTCGCTGGGAATGACGGTGCAGGGTCACGACTCCACCCTGCCGGTCACCGTAGAAGATATCGCCTATCACACCCGCGCCGTCCGCCGCGGCGCGCCGAACAGCCTGCTGCTCGCCGACCTGCCGTTTATGGCCTACGCCACGCCGGAGCAGGCCTTCGAAAATGCCGCCGTCGTGATGCGCGCTGGCGCCAATATGGTCAAACTCGAAGGCGGCGCCTGGCTGGCCGAGACCGTGAAGATGCTGGCGGAACGCGCGGTGCCGGTTTGCGGCCATCTCGGCCTGACGCCGCAGTCGGTGAACGTCTTCGGTGGCTATAAAGTGCAGGGACGCGGCGATGCGGCGCAGACCCTGTTTGAAGACGCGTTAGCGCTGGAAGCGGCAGGCGCGCAACTGCTGGTGCTGGAGTGCGTCCCGGTCGCCCTGGCGAAACGCATCACCGAAGCCCTGACCATTCCGGTGATCGGCATCGGCGCGGGCAACGTCACCGATGGGCAGATCCTGGTGATGCATGACGCTTTCGGCATTACCGGCGGCCACATTCCGAAATTTGCCAAGAATTTCCTTGCCGAGGCGGGCGACATCCGCGCCGCGGTGCGGCAGTATATTGCCGAAGTTGAATCCGGGGTCTATCCGGGCGAAGAACACAGTTTCCATTAAGGAGTCTTGTTGTGCTGATTATAGAATCCGTGCTGCTGCTGCGTCAGCATATCCGCCGTCTGCGTCAGGAAGGCAAGCGTATCGCGCTGGTCCCGACGATGGGCAACCTGCATGATGGTCATATGAAGCTGGTTGATGAAGCCAAAGCCAGCGCGGACGTGGTGGTGGTCAGTATTTTCGTCAATCCGATGCAGTTTGACCGCGCCGATGACCTGGCGCGCTACCCGCGCACCCTACAGGATGATTGTGAAAAGCTGAACAAGCGTCATGTCGATTTTGTCTTCGCGCCGACGCCGGCGGAAGTCTACCCGCAGGGCACCGAAGGCCAGACCTACGTCGACGTCCCCGGCCTGTCCACCATGCTGGAAGGCGCCAGCCGCCCGGGCCATTTCCGCGGCGTATCGACCATCGTCAGTAAGCTGTTTAACCTGGTTCAGCCTGACGTCGCTTGCTTTGGCGAGAAAGACTTCCAGCAGCTGGCGCTGATCCGCAAGATGGTTGCCGACATGGGCTACGATATCGATATTATCGGCGTGCCGATCGTCCGCGCCAAGGATGGCCTGGCGCTAAGCTCGCGTAACGGCTACCTGACCGCCGACCAGCGCAAAATCGCTCCCGGCCTGTATAAAGTGCTGAGCGCGGTGGCGGAAAAACTGGCCGCCGGCGACCGTCAGCTCGACGAGATCATCGCTATCGCCGAACAGGAGCTGAACGAGAAAGGTTTCCGCGCCGACGACATTCAGATCCGCGATGCCGACACCCTGCTTGAACTGACCGACGCCAGCCAGCGCGCGGTCATCCTGATGGCCGCCTGGCTCGGTCAGGCCCGCCTGATCGACAACCAGATCGTCACGCTCGGTCAGTAGACAGCGGGTAAAAATCGGGCAATACTTGCCCGGGCTTTTCTCAGGGCGGACGTCGTGTCCGCTCTGCTACATTAAGGTTGAAGGGTAGAAGTTATGATGCGTAATATGCTGCAGGGCAAGCTCCACCGCGTAAAAGTGACGCAGGCTGACCTGCACTATGAAGGTTCCTGCGCCATTGACCAGGACTTCCTGGATGCGGCCGGTATTCTGGAGAATGAAACCATTCACCTCTGGAACGTCACCAACGGCAACCGTTTCTCCACCTACGCCATTGCCGCCGAGCGGGGCTCCAGAATCATCTCCGTTAACGGCGCCGCCGCGCACTGCGCCAGCGTCGGCGATATCCTGATCATCGCCAGCTTCGTCACCATGTCTGACGAAGAGGCGCGCCGCTGGCAGCCCAACATCGCCTACTTCGAAGGCGACAACGAAATGAAGCGCCAGGCAAAAGCGATTCCGGTGCAGGTCGCCTGATGACCACGGCGCTGCGCCGAAGTTTACCCCTGCGGCTGGTTACTGATCAGCCGCGACATCGTCTCCAGCGAATCCGTGCGTAAGATATATAACCGCTTTAGCAGAAACGGATTGTCCCCCGGCTTCACCTTCCCTCGCACCGTCGTCACCGCCATATGAAACCCGGCGTCATTCGCCGCCTGCACCGCCGTGGCGTTATACCCGCCGAAGGGATAGGAAAGGTAGAGCACATGTGGATTAAACTGGCTCAGCGCCCGGCGCGAGCGGGCAAAATCAAACAGAATATTATGGTAGTTGCGGCTGAATAAGATCGGCCGCCGGCTGGCGTCTACCCGGTGGAGAAAGTGGGTATGCGACTGAATGTCAAAGACATCCTGGATCTGCCGGAGCTCAGAAATGCTCATGAACTGCAGCGATTTCGGATCCCATTGCTGTGGATGACGCTTAATACGCGATGAAATAATAAAGGCGGTGGCGTGGAAGCCATACTGTTTCAGCACCGGATAGGCGTAGCGATTTACCGATTTCAAGCCGTCATCGAAGGTGATGGCGACTGCCCGCGCCGGAAGGTTGATTTTATTGCGCACGTAGCCTTCCAGCTGATAGAGGGTCAGCGTGGTATAACCCTGATCCCGCAGCCAGGTCATCTGGTTATTGAAGGCGCGTACCGAGGTGGTGGTCGAGGTATGGCGGAAACGGGTGTTCTCTTCGTCACGCAGAATATGGTGATAGGTCAGCACGGGGATCCCGTTATCCTCCTGCGCATCCAGACTGCTGACCCACGCCAGTCGGTCGCCAATGCGGATCTGAAACCAGGTCTGATTGAGCCGGTCCTTCAGCTTGCTGAGGATCGGATAGCGCAGATTATTGGCCAGCGTGCCGAACGGCGCGCTGCTCACTGAGGGAGCGTCATAGAGCGGCGTATCTTTCCAGGTGAGTAAATTCTGGTTACTCAGCGGCTTATTGAGATCCCCAAGACGGTCCTCCACCCGCTGCTTACCCTGCACTGGCTCCAGATGGCCCTTGTCAATAAACCCGGTGCCGAAGCCGAAGCGAAACTCATAGTAATCAGCCGCCGTCGGGACAACCGCGAGGATTTGCCCGGCACGCACATTGCCGACGCTGACCACATGGTTCCCCACCTGCGCCCAGATAACCGCGTCTTCGGTGGTTTGCATATAGCGCACAGGCTTGCCCTGCTGGCTAAGCAGACTGGCGGAGGCGCTGAGTGAGGTCAGTAAAAGAAGCAGAGTAAAAAATCGGGCAAGCATGCGCATCGAACCGGTAAACCATCAACGGCGGTTATTGTAACAAAAGCGGCATCTGTCCCGCTGCTTAATTTCCAAAGGTATCATGACGCAACCGGAACGGGGGGTTCTTCTGCTGCTGATGCCACAGGCTGCTTACCATCGGACCGCCCGCGCTGACGATAGCCTGGCGAAACGCCTCGCTGCTTAACGTATTCCGCAGCAGATACATTCGCTCAAGTAATGAATAGCTGACGCCGGAGATCACTTCGCAGTGGGTATGTTTGTGGCTCATCAGCGCCGCGGCCCGATAAGGCGACGCGCCGGTTCTGTCGGTAAGGAAAATGACCCCGTCCCCGGAGTCGGTGGCATGCAGCGCATCGCACATCATCCGGCTCAACATATTGCTGCTGAGATTGCGCCAGTAATTGACCGCCCGGCACTGGGCCAGTGGACCAAATTTTTGTTCAAGACGATCCAGCATCTCCTGCGCCAGCTCATCGTGGCAGGTAATGACCCAACCAAGCATGCTTCCCTCCTTAGCCAGCCAACAATGTAGCAAGGGGAAGATGGCGTATCGGTGATGGCGGTCAAAGATAAGCGGTTAGCGCTTCGCGTATTGGCGTCCGGAAGCGCTAACCGTGATGAGTATCAGCTACGCAGGCCGCGGCCGCGCTGGATTAACGACCAGCAGAGGAGATAGAAGGCGACGATGAAGACCACCAGCACCGCAAAGGTGGTCACCAGCGGCACATCGTTGATACCGAGGAAGCCGAAGCGGAAACCGCTGATCATGTAGACGATGGGGTTCAGATGCGACAGCCCCTGCCAGAACGGCGGCAGCAGGGTCAGCGAGTAGAACACCCCGCCGAGATAGGTCAGCGGCGTCAGCACAAAGGTCGGGATCAGGCTGATGTCATCGAAGGTCTTGGCAAACACCGCGTTCAGCAGCCCGGCCAGCGAGAACAGCACCGCGGTAAGGAGCAGCGTCAGGGCGACAAACAGCCAGGAGTGAACCTGGAACGGCACAAAGAACAGCGACACCGCGGTCACCAGGATGCCCACGCACAGCCCGCGCGCCACCCCGCCGCCCACATAGCCGGCGATAATCACGTGCGTCGGCACCGGTGCCACCAGCAGCTCCTCAATGTTGCGCTGAAACTTGGCGCTGAAGAACGACGAGGCGACGTTGGCGTAAGCGTTGGTGATCACCGCCATCATGATCAGGCCCGGCACGATAAACTGCATATAGGTAAAGCCATGCATCTCGCCGATGCGCGAGCCGATCAGGTTGCCGAAAATCACGAAGTACAGGGTCATGGTGATCACCGGCGGCACCAGCGTCTGCACCCAGATGCGCATAAAACGGTGGATCTCTTTGGTCCAGATGCTTTTCAGCGCGACCCAATAAAGCTGCATCATGCTGACTCTCCTTTTCGCTCATGCACCAGGGTGACAAACAGCTCTTCCAGACGGTTGGCTTTGTTACGCATACTCAGTACCTGCACCCCCTGGGCGCTCAGCTGCGCGAAGACGCTGTTAATCCCCTGCTCGCGCAGGACCTCCACTTCCAGCGTCGAGGTATCGACCAGCTGATACTGGTAGCCCTCGAGCTTCGGCACCGGGCTTTTTGGCGCGAGGTCGAGAATAAAGGTCTCTGACTTCAGCTTCGACAGCAGCGCTTTCATCGAGGTGTTTTCCACCAGCGTACCGTGCTGGATGATGCCGATGTTGCGGCACAGCATTTCGGCCTCTTCGAGATAGTGGGTGGTCAGAATAATGGTGGTTCCGCGATCGTTGAGATCCTTGAGGAAGCCCCACATCGAGCGGCGGAGTTCGATATCGACGCCGGCGGTCGGCTCGTCGAGGATCAGCAGCTTCGGCTCATGCATCAACGCGCGAGCGATCATCAGGCGGCGCTTCATCCCGCCGGAGAGCATCCGCGCGCGTTCGCTACGTTTTTCCCATAGATCGAGCTGTTTTAAGTACTTTTCGCTGCGGGCGATGGCTTCTTTACGCTCAACGCCGTAGTAGCCCGCCTGGTTAACGACGATCTGCTGCACGGTCTCGAACGGGTTAAAGTTAAACTCCTGCGGCACCAGGCCAAGCTGGCGCTTGGCGTTGACGACATCTTTCTCCAGATCGTAGCCAAAGACATTGACCTGACCGGAGGTTTTGTTCACCAGCGAGCTGATGATGCCGATCGTCGTGGATTTTCCCGCCCCGTTCGGGCCCAGCAGGGCATAGAAATCCCCCGCTTCAACCTGCAGGTCGATTCCCCGCAGTGCCTGAACCCCGCCGGGGTAGGTTTTTTTGAGCTGTTTTAATTCCAGAGCAATGGTCATTAAATATCTCTTCTCGTGTCATGACACGTCATTAACCCGCCTGACTGACGTTTGCGCTGTACTCGCGCGGCCAGCGCATCTGCAGCCTGAAGTATCACGGGTTAAGATGGTTTTAAAAAAGGTGAGCTTACCCTATATTAGCGCAACGCACTTACTTGGTTACAGGCCGATAACGTCCATGAATGATATAGATACACTCATCAGCAACAATGCACTATGGTCAAAAATGCTGGTGGAAGAGGACCCCGGCTTTTTTGAGAAACTGTCGCAAACGCAGAAACCGCGCTTCCTGTGGATTGGCTGTTCTGACAGCCGCGTTCCCGCTGAGCGACTCACCGGCCTGGAGCCAGGCGAACTGTTTGTGCATCGTAACGTGGCGAATCTGGTGATCCACACCGACCTCAACTGCCTGTCGGTGGTACAGTATGCCGTCGATGTCCTTGAAGTTGAGCACATCATTATCTGCGGCCACTACGGCTGCGGCGGCGTGCAGGCGGCGGTGGAGAACCCGGAGCTGGGGCTCATCGACAACTGGCTGCTGCATATCCGCGATATCTGGTTTAAACACAGCTCGCTGCTGGGGGAAATGCCGGAGGAGCGCCGTCTGGATACCCTTTGTGAACTGAACGTGATGGAGCAGGTATACAACCTGGGACATTCGACGATTATGCAATCGGCGTGGAAGCGCGGACAGAAAGTCACCATCCACGGCTGGGCATACGGTATTCACGACGGACTGCTGCGCGATCTGGATGTGACCGCCGTGAGCAGGGAAACCCTCGAACAGCGCTATCGCCACGGGATCTCCAACCTCAAGATCAAGCACATCAACCACAAATAGCCTTCAGACTTAGCCGCTCAGGCGCGAGCGGCGCGCGCCTGAGTGGAATATTCCCTTACTCGTCCAGCAGGGTGACTTTGCCGATATACGGCAGATGGCGGTAGCGCTGAGCGTAGTCGATACCGTAGCCCACCACGAACTCGTCCGGAATGGCGAAACCGACGAACTCAACCGGGACATTCACTTCACGGCGGCTTGGTTTATCCAGCAGCGTACAAATGGCCAGCGACTTCGGCTCGCGCAGGCTGAGGATCTCACGCACTTTAGACAGGGTATTGCCGGAGTCGATGATGTCTTCCACGATCAGTACGTCTTTACCACGGATGTCTTCGTCCAGATCTTTGAGGATTTTCACATCACGGGTGGTGGACATGCCGCTGCCGTAGCTCGAGGCGGTCATAAAATCGACTTCATGCGGCACCTGCACTTCACGGCACAGGTCGGCCATGAACATAAACGAGCCGCGCAGCAGCCCCACCAGCACCATTTCGCTGCCGCTGTCCTGATAATGTTCGTTGATTTGACGACCCAGTTCCGCGATGCGCGCTTTGATCTCGGATTCCGGGATCATCACTTCTACAGTATGTTTCATAAGACTAACCATTTGATTCTAAATATAAATCATCAAAGCCGCTGCTTTCGCCCCGACGATGACCGGCAAGCCATCCAGTATACCAGCAAAAAGAAATCTGCGGTGCAGGGATTAATAAAGCCATATTTGTGATTCCGATCACACTTGTTAAATCCTATAATTAATTGCAGTTAAAAAATTAACAAACACATGAGTAACTTTCTATGGCTGAAACAAAGTCTCAACAATCAAGGCTCCTGGTGACGCTGACTGCGCTATTTGCAGCGTTCTGCGGCCTCTATCTTTTAATCGGCGGAGCATGGCTGGTCGTGCTTGGCGGCTCCTGGTACTACCCCATCGCCGGTCTGGTGATGCTGGGCGTGACCGTGATGCTGCTGCGCGGCAAGCGCGCTGCGCTGTGGCTGTACGCCGCACTGCTGCTGGCGACCATGATCTGGGGCGTCTGGGAAGTCGGCTTCGACTTCTGGGCGCTGACGCCGCGTAGCGACATCCTCGTCTTCTTTGGTATCTGGCTGATCCTGCCTTTTGTCTGGCGTCGTCTGCCGGTGCCTTCCGCTGGCGCCGTAGGCGCGCTGGTCGTCGCCCTGCTGATCAGCGGCGGCATGCTGACCTGGGCTGGTTTTAACGACCCGCAGGAGATCAACGGCACCCTGAGCGCCGACGCCACCCCGGCCGCGCCGATCTCCAACGTTGCCGACGGCGACTGGCCGGCCTATGGCCGCAACCAGGAAGGTCAGCGCTTCTCCCCGCTGAAGCAGATTAACGCCGACAACGTGAAGAACCTGAAGGAAGCCTGGGTGTTCCGCACCGGCGACCTGAAACAGCCGAACGATCCGGGTGAAATCACTAACGAAGTGACACCGATTAAAGTCGGCGACACGCTCTTCCTGTGTACCGCCCATCAGCGCCTGTTCGCGCTTGACGCCGCCACCGGTAAAGAGAAATGGCATTTTGACCCGCAGCTGAACGCCGACCCGTCATTCCAGCACGTCACCTGCCGCGGTGTCTCGTATCACGAAGCGAAAGCGGATAACGCCCCTGCTGACGTCGTGGCCGACTGTCCGCGCCGCATTATCCTGCCGGTGAACGATGGTCGCCTGTTCGCAGTAAACGCCGACAACGGTAAGCTGTGCGAAACCTTTGCCAACAAAGGTATTCTCAACCTGCAGACCAACATGCCAGTGACCACGCCGGGCATGTATGAACCCACTTCCCCGCCGATTATCACCGATAAGACCATCGTAATTGCCGGCGCAGTCACCGATAACTTCTCTACCCGTGAGCCGTCAGGCGTGATCCGCGGTTTTGATGTGAATACCGGGAAACTGCTGTGGGCCTTCGATCCAGGCGCGAAAGATCCGAACGCCATCCCAAGCGATGAGCATCACTTCACGCTCAACTCACCGAACTCCTGGGCGCCTGCCGCCTACGACGCCAAACTGGATCTGGTCTATCTGCCGATGGGCGTGACCACTCCGGATATCTGGGGCGGCAACCGCACGCCGGAGCAAGAGCGCTATGCCAGCTCGATTGTCGCGCTGAACGCCACCACCGGTAAACTGGCCTGGAGCTACCAGACCGTCCACCACGACCTGTGGGATATGGACATGCCTTCTCAGCCGACGCTGGCTGACATTGAAGTCAATGGCAAAACCGTGCCGGTCATCTATGCTCCGGCGAAAACCGGCAACATCTTCGTGCTGGATCGTCGTAACGGCGAGCTGGTGGTCCCGGCCCCGGAAAAACCGGTCCCGCAGGGCGCCGCCAAAGGCGATTATGTGGCCAAAACCCAGCCCTTCTCCGATCTGAGCTTCCGTCCGAAGAAAGATCTGACCGGCGCGGACATGTGGGGCGCCACCATGTTCGACCAGCTGGTGTGCCGCGTGATTTTCCACCAGATGCGCTATGAAGGTATCTTTACCCCGCCGTCTGAGCAGGGCACCCTCGTCTTCCCGGGTAACCTGGGGATGTTTGAATGGGGCGGCATCTCCGTCGATCCGAACCGTCAGGTGGCTATCGCCAACCCAATGGCGCTGCCGTTCGTCTCTAAACTGATCCCACGCGGCCCGGGCAACCCAATGGAACCGCCGAAAGATGCGAAAGGCTCAGGCACCGAGTCCGGCGTGCAGCCGCAGTACGGAGTCCCTTACGGCGTCACCCTGAACCCGTTCCTGTCGCCGTTCGGCCTGCCGTGCAAACAGCCGGCATGGGGCTATATCTCCGCGCTGGATCTGAAAACCAACGAAGTGGTATGGAAAAAACGTATCGGTACTCCGCAGGATAGCCTGCCGTTCCCGATGCCGGTGAAACTGCCGTTCACCATGGGTATGCCGATGCTGGGTGGGCCGATCTCCACGGCGGGTAACGTCCTGTTCATCGGCGCGACCGCGGATAACTACCTGCGCGCGTACAATATGAGCAATGGTGAGAAACTGTGGGAAGCCCGTCTGCCAGCCGGCGGCCAGGCGACTCCGATGACTTACGAAGTGAATGGCAAACAGTATGTTGTCATCTCTGCCGGCGGTCACGGCTCGTTTGGTACAAAAATGGGCGATTATATCGTCGCCTATGCGCTCCCGGATGAGGCGAAATAAAACGCAAAACGGCAACGAAAGTTGCCGTTTTTTTTGTCTTTATCCCCTATTTCCACGCGCCAGGGCTATACCGCCCTAAACCGTGAATCCCAACATCATCCCGGTGTCTTCATGTTCCAGCAGGTGGCAGTGGGCCATATAGGCAAACTCCTTCGGCGCCGGATGATCAAACTTCACTAATACTTCACTCACGTCCCCTTCCACACGAACGGTGTCTTTCCAGCCGCTACGATGCGCCGCTGGCGGCTTGCCGTTTTCGCTAAGGATGCGGAACTGGGTGCCGTGAATGTGGAACGGATGTAGCATCATGTCGCCCTTGCCGGAGATGACCCAGCGTTCATACTCTCCTCTGGCGGCGGCAAACATCGGCACATTCATGTCGAAGGCTTTGCCGTTGATGCGGTTGGCGTTATGGAAATCAAACCCCTTAGCCGACGACATACCATGATTCATGCCGGACCCGTGGTTCATGTTGCTCATGTCGCCGTGGTGCATACTCCCCATGTCGCCCATCCCGCCGTGCCCCATCATGCCGTGATCCATTCCGGCCATCGCCTGATCGCCATATTTCTCCATCAGCGCCTGCATGCCCATCCTGTCAAGCATCGGATCCATCGACAGCTGGAGCTGACGCTGCGTCAGCCCCGTCAGGGACGGTAGCGCCGGCAGAGCGGCCAGGGTATCCAGCAGCTTACCGGAGGCAGGAATAACCAGCGGCTGGACGCGCAGTACCGGCTGTGGTTTATCGAAAGGCGCAATGGCCATGCCCATCTGGCTCACCGGCAGGGTCACCAGATCAAAAGGTTTACCGTCGCTGGTGTCCACCAGCACCTCAAAACGCTCCCCCATCAAGACCGGCAGTTCATTGACCTTCACCGGCTCCGCCAGCAGACCGCCGTCGCTGGCCACCACGTACAGCGGGCGCTTATCGCTGGTCGCAAAATTGAGGGAACGGGCATTACAGCCGTTCAGCAAGCGCAGACGTAGCCAGCCGCGCGGGGCGGCATGTTCAGGATAGAGAGCGCCATTGGTCAACAGCGTATCGCCAAACCAGCCGACGGCGGCGCTCATGATATCCAGCTGATAATCAATTTCGCCAGCGGCGGTAAACTTCTTGTCCTGTACGATAACCGGTACATCATCGATTCCCCACTGCTTCGGCAACAGCAGGCGTCCGCTCTCTTCATCCTCGATCAGCACCAGCCCCGCCAGCCCCATCGCCACCTGCCGACCGGTGGTCCCGTGCTGATGGGGGTGAAACCAGCAGGTGGCCGCCCGTTGCGTTGGCGTGAAGCTCACCGTCCGAGTGGAGCCCGGGGCGATAACCCCCTGCGGTCCCCCGTCGACCTCGCCCGGGACCTCCAGACCATGCCAGTGCAGCGTGGTCTCTTCTGCCAGCTGGTTAGTAATGTCCACCGTGATGGTCTTCCCCTGCGTCAGCTGCAGCGCGGGCCCCAGCAGCGAGCCGTTATACCCCCAGGTGGTGGCGTTCATCGCGCCAAACTGCGTTTTGCCCGCCTGGATGGTCAGCGCGATACGGTTGCGCGCATCGGCCGTCAACAGCGACGGTACCGGCAGGGCCGGGCGACTGGCTGCAAAGACCGCACGGCTCCAAAGCGGTAACGCGCTGGCCATGCTGACCGCGGCGGTCAGTTTGAGGAAGTCTCGACGTTGCATATTCACATCCTTTTATTCTGCGGGCGAATATTTGAGCTTAAACCCTACCGTAACGGGAAGGTCAAGCAGAAGAGTGAGAATAAAGATCGGCGCTGTGTAAAGAAGTATGCTAATTTGAAGCGTCGGTGATCTAACGGTAGAAAAAATGAAGACGCTTTTCAGAACAATGGTACTCGGCAGCCTGCTTACTCTCTCCGCCAACAGCTACGCGCTCAGCGAATCCGAAGCGGAAGACATGGCTGATTTAACCGCGGTTTTTGTGTTTCTGAAAAACGACTGTGGCTACCAGAACCTGCCCAACACGCAGATCCGGCGCGCCCTGGTGTTCTTTGCCCAACAGAACCAGTGGGACCTGAGCAACTACTACAGCTACAACATGAAAGCGCTTGGCGAAGACAGCTATCGCGATCTCAGCGGCATTAACCTTCCGACGGCGAAAAAATGTAAAGCGCTGGCCCGCGATTCACTTAGCCTGCTGGCTTACGTCAAATAATTTCCCGCGCGGGCGGCAACGCGCCGCGCTTTTCCCCTCCTCACCCGCCTCTAATATTTACCATTATTATTTTATATAAAATAAACCTTATATATATCGCAATACATAAATCCAATAAATAAATTAAACCCGCACTAACAGCCTTTCCAGAAAAAACAATAAAATATCCCTAATGATATATTGCAAAATAAAAAACAGCCTTTTAGAATCCGTTGAAAATATATCTACTTCATGGACTGAAATTGTGAATATCTCGCTGACTCTTCGTATTATTCCACTCGCCGCTATGTTATTAGCCGGCTGTAGCAATACCGCCTCTCGCCAGCAGGTAAAACCGCTCACCACTCCGCTAACGTCACAGCAGCAGGCAGAACAGGAGCGCGCGGCTAGCGAACAAGTGCGTATTGAATCCTGCCGACAGGCGCTGGACTCGCTAAAAGAGGTTAACCCACAGCAGGCAACCAAACTTAGCAATGACTTCAATGCCTTAGTGCGTGCGGCATCACAATACAACAGCGTGCGCGAGAAAGTGGCGGATCCCACCCGGCTTGGCATTGACTCCATGTATCAGTTTAAATCCATCAAACTATGCGCCGATATCCAGAAAACGCTGATCGATAGCCTGGTACAGCGGGGTGAAAGCAAACAGCCATGAACAGAGCCGCCACGCTGACCCTCAACGCGCCCCTGCTGATGCTCGTCGCGGCGCTGGCGCTTTCAACACCGTTCTTCGCCGGCGCCGCGCCGGCGTTTCTTGACTACGCCCAGCAGCAAACCCAGGCGCATGAAAAAAGCGATACTGCAACCGCAAAGCAAACGTCAGGCGGTCGTCAAAATGCGGATAATAAAAAAAAGACGCCTAATACCGCACAATTGCAAAAAAGAATCGCCAGCCAGCAGGCGACCATTGAGCAAAAAGATAAAACTATTCAGCAATTAAAAAAACAGCTTGCTAACACTCCGGCCACCGAAACCTCCATCGCGAATGAGCAAGCGGCATTAAATAACAAAATAAAAGAATTACAGGTCGCCTTAACCGCCGCCACCGCGAAAAATGAGGCGTTAATAAAAAAAGAAAGCACAGCCCAGAATTCTATTCTGCAGCAAAGTCAGGCCGCCGCGCTGCAGCAGATCCAACAATTAACGTCACAGCTTCAGCAAGCCGAAGCTGAAAATAAACGGCTCAGCGCCATCCTCACCGCTCTGAATACGGATAAACAGACGCTCGCTACCCGGTTGGCCGCGATGGAAAAAGCGCAGCAGGCCGCTCCTGACCACGCAAAAGCCCTCGCCGCCGACAAGCAGTCGTTAACCACCCGGCTGGCCGTGATGGAAAAAGAGAAGCAGACCGCTCTCGACCAGGTCAAAGCCCTTAACGCCGATAAACAGTCGCTGACAAACCGGCTCGCCGCGGCAGAGAAGACGCAGCAGACCGCCCTCGAGCAAGTCAAAGCCCTTAACGCCGATAAGCAGTCGCTGACAAACCGACTCGCCGCGGCAGAGAAGACGCAGCAGACCGCCCTCGACCAGGTCAAAGCCCTTAACGCCGATAAGCAGTCGCTGGCTAACCGGCTCGCCGCGGCAGAGAAGACGCAGCAGACCGCCCTCGACCAGGTTAAAGCCCTTAACGCCGATAAGCAGTCGCTGACAAACCGGCTCGCCGCGGCAGAGAAGACGCAGCAGACCACCCTCGACCAGGTTAAAACCCTTAACGCCGATAAGCAGTCGCTGGCTAACCGGCTCGCCGCGGCAGAGAAGACGCAGCAGACCGCTCTTGATCAGGTCAAAGCCCTTAATGCCGATAAGCAGTCGCTGGTTAACCGGCTCGCCGCGGCGGAAAAAGCGCCATCGAGCCGCGCCGATGCCGCCGTGGCGGCAAAAGATGAGCCCCCCGAGATGGCGGCCATAGTGGCGGCCTATCGCCTGCAGGCGGACAAAGATAACGCCCAGCTGCGGATGAAAGAGGATGAAATCCAGCTGCTGCGGACGCAGCTGACGGTCCCGCCGAGAAATACCACCGGCAAAACCGCCGCCAAACTCAGCGCGCCAGGTGAACAGCAGGCTTACGCCATCGGCGCCTCGATGGGTACAGAGGCGCTTAATGTCCTCACGACTCGTCGCACTCAGGGGGTTAACGTCGACGCCGACCTGGTGCTGCAGGGCATCGAGGATGCCTTCAGCGGCCAGCTTCGCCTCGGCGAACAGGAGCGTAACAAAGCGCTGTTTGACATTTCACAGCAGGTTTTCCAGAACCTGAATAAAATCGAGCAGAAAAACATCAGCGCCGGTCAGAAATACCAGCAGGCATTTGCGCGCAAAAAAGGTGTGGTCTTCAAAGAGGGCGTCTACAGCCGTATCGATTACCCGGGTAAAGGAAAAATTAGCGGCAACGATCTGGTGACCGTGGTGATCAAAGAGATGCTGACGGACGGAACGGTGATCAATGATATGGAGACGAAAGATCAGGCGCTTACCCAGAAACTGGATGCCTATCCCCCGGTATTTCGCGGGCCGCTGAAGCGCCTGCAGAACCACGGCTCCGTGACGCTGGTCGTCCCGCCCGACAAAGCCTATGGCAGTAAAGGGTTGCCACCGAAGATCCCCCCAGGCGCCACCATGGTCTATTCCGTGCGGATAGTGGATAGCCAACCCGCGCCGGCAAAATAGCCCTGTCTCCCCACCGCCCTCTCCGGGCGGTGCTGTTATTCCTGCCGCATTGCTGCAATAACCGCCGTGCATCCTCATCTATAGTTGTCTATGATGTTGCACTCGTTTTACGGGTGTAACAGATGTTAACGAAGGAGGAGCCTCACCGTGGCCGATAATCCACTGTGGCATGAAACGCTGCATGACCATTTTGGTCAGTACTTTAGCGTTGATAACGTGCTGTACCACGAAAAAACCGATCATCAGGATCTGATCATCTTTGACAACCGCGCCTTTGGCCGGGTAATGGCGCTGGATGGCGTCGTGCAGACCACCGAACGCGATGAGTTTATCTATCACGAAATGATGACCCACGTGCCGCTGTTGGCTCACGGCAACGCGAAGCATGTCCTGATCATCGGCGGCGGCGATGGCGCGATGCTGCGCGAAGTCTCTCGTCACCGCAGCATCGAAAGTATCACCATGGTGGAAATCGACGCCGGAGTGGTCTCATTCTGCCGCCAGTACCTGCCCAACCATAGCGCCGGCGCCTATGACGATCCGCGCTTTACGCTGGTGATTGATGATGGCGTCAATTTTGTTAACCAGACGACGCAAACGTTTGACGTGATCATTTCGGACTGTACCGATCCTATCGGCCCGGGGGAAAGCCTCTTCACCTCGGCTTTTTATGAAGGCTGCAAACGCTGCCTGAAGCCGGGAGGAATTTTCGTTGCACAGAACGGCGTCTGCTTCTTGCAGCAGGACGAAGCGGTGGGCAGTCATCGTAAGCTGAGCCACTATTTTCGCGACGTCAGCTTCTACCAGGCGGCGATTCCGACCTATTACGGCGGGATCATGACCTTTGCCTGGGCGAGCGACAACGAGGCGCTGCGCCATCTTTCCAGCGAAATCATTCAGGCGCGCTTTCACAAAGCCAACCTGACCTGCCGTTACTACAATCCGGCAATCCATACGGCGGCCTTCGCCTTACCACAATATCTGCATGATGCTCTGTCCGCACCGTGAAGCGAAATAAGGGGGTGAACTAAATTGAAAAAATTGAAGCTGCACGGCTTTAACAACCTGACCAAAAGCCTGAGTTTTTGTATCTACGATATCTGTTACGCCAAAACGGCAGAAGAGCGCGACGGCTACATCGCCTATATCGACGAACTCTATAACGCCAATCGCCTGACAGAGATCCTGACCGAAACCTGCTCTATTATTGGCGCTAATATCCTGAATATCGCCCGCCAGGATTATGAACCCCAGGGCGCCAGCGTGACCATTCTGGTTAGCGAAGAGCCCGTCGACCCGCGGCTTATCGACCAGACCGAACACCCCGGCCCGCTACCTGAAACCGTGGTCGCCCATCTCGATAAAAGCCATATCTGCGTGCATACCTATCCGGAGAGCCACCCGGAAGGCGGTCTGTGCACCTTCCGCGCCGATATCGAAGTCTCTACCTGCGGGGTTATTTCACCGCTCAAAGCGCTGAACTATCTGATCCACCAGCTGGAATCGGACATTGTAACCATTGACTACCGCGTGCGCGGCTTTACCCGCGACATCAATGGGATGAAGCATTTTATCGATCATGAAATCAACTCAATTCAGAACTTTATGTCTGACGATATGAAGTCGCTGTATGACATGGTCGACGTCAACGTTTATCAGGAAAATATCTTCCATACCAAAATGTTGCTTAAGGAGTTCGACCTTAAGCATTACATGTTCCATACCCGACCGGAAGAGTTGACCGCTGAAGAGCGCAAGGTCATTACCGACCTGCTGTGGAAAGAGATGCGCGAGATTTACTACGGCCGCAATATTCCTGCCGTGTAATGCCTCAAATGCCCGGCGGCGCTTGTGCTTGCCGGGCCTGGGTTCTGCGCCGGCTGGTAGCCGGGGCAAGGTACTCGTCGCGACCCGGGGATGTGCCCTGCGCACGCGACGCTTAGCAAGGCTACGCTTTTCCGCAGCCCGGCGCAAAATAAGTCATCAACGCTGCTGCATAAATTCACGATAGGCGGCAACTACCTGCAGGAAATCCTCAATGCCGCACAGAGAGAGGCTTTCTTCATCGTAGTAGCTCATCCCCTCCTCGATTTCGTCGCCGGAAAATTCCAGCTGATTGGCGCGGATCATCACCTCTTCGCCATCCAGCCACAGCGTATATTCATGTCCGGCACGCTGCCAGGAACGTTCACTGCCTTTCACGGTGCGCGCAGCCTGCTCCACTTCGTCAAGCAGAGCAAGATTGTCTTTCACCTCCTCGTTGAACCAGTGGCCAATCGCCTCGTGATCCATCGACATTCGCACCTTTACCACTCCGGTAATATCGCGCAGAAATTCGTAGTCCATCGTCTTTTCCTCTGCAAGGGCAATGCGTCACCGCTGCACTGTACCCATGGAGTAATTATCGCAGCAGACCGAAAGAAAAAAAGCGTAACAGGCAGGAGGTTTGGAAATAAAAATGCCCGGTGATGCAATGTTCACCGGGCATTGAGGAGTTTGTAGCCAAACGGTCAGCTGGGCTGACCGAATGGTTTTACACCGCGGTCTGGAAGATCACGCCGTCAGCTTTTTCAGTGTACTGATCCAGCTGGTTGAAGTTCAGATAGCGATAGGTATCTTCCGCTGTCTTATCCACCTGAGCCACGAAGGTCTGGTACTCTTCCGGCGTCGGCAGTTTACCGAGCAGAGAAGCTACCGCCGCCAGTTCGGCAGAGGCCAGATAGACGTTAGCGCCGGTACCTAAACGGTTCGGGAAGTTACGGGTAGAGGTGGAAACCACCGTCGCGCCGTCGGCCACGCGCGCCTGGTTACCCATACACAGGGAACAGCCAGGGATTTCGATACGCGCCCCGCTCTTACCAAATACGCTGTAGTAACCTTCTTCGGTCAGCTGCGCGGCGTCCATACGGGTTGGCGGCGCCACCCACAGGCGAGTCGGCAGTTGGCCTTTGTGGCTGTCCAGCAACTTACCGGCGGCACGGAAGTGGCCGATGTTGGTCATGCAGGAGCCGATGAACACTTCGTCGATCTTCTCGCCCTGCACATCAGACAGCAGGCGGGCATCGTCCGGATCGTTCGGCGCGCACAGGATCGGCTCTTTGATATCCGCCAAATCGATGTCGATTACTGCCGCGTATTCCGCGTCAGCATCGGCTTCCAGCAGCTGTGGATCCGCCAGCCATTTTTCCATACCCTGAATACGACGCTCCAGAGTGCGGCGATCGCCGTAGCCTTCGGCAATCATCCACTTCAGGAGGACGATGTTGGAGTTCAGATACTCAACGATCGGCTCTTTGTTCAGCTTGATGGTGCAACCTGCAGCAGAACGTTCAGCAGAGGCATCGGTCAACTCGAATGCCTGCTCCACTTTCAGATCCGGCAGGCCTTCAATCTCAAGGATGCGGCCAGAGAAGATGTTTTTCTTACCTTTCTTCTCAACGGTCAGCAGGCCCTGCTTGATGGCGTACAGCGGGATAGCGTGAACCAGGTCGCGCAGCGTGATCCCCGGCTGCATTTTACCTTTGAAACGCACCAGCACCGATTCCGGCATATCCAGCGGCATCACGCCGGTCGCGGCGGCGAAGGCCACCAGACCAGAGCCCGCCGGGAAGGAGATCCCGATGGGGAAACGGGTATGGGAGTCGCCGCCGGTACCCACGGTATCCGGCAGCAGCATGCGGTTCAGCCAGGAGTGGATAACGCCATCGCCCGGACGCAGTGAGACGCCGCCGCGGTTCATAATGAAGTCCGGCAGAGTATGGTGCGTGGTGACGTCAACCGGCTTCGGATAGGCTGCGGTGTGGCAGAAGGACTGCATCACCAGGTCAGCGGAGAAGCCCAGGCACGCCAGATCTTTCAGTTCATCACGGGTCATTGGACCGGTGGTGTCCTGAGAACCGACGGAGGTCATTTTCGGCTCGCAGTAGGCGCCCGGACGGATACCGGCAACGCCGCAGGCGCGGCCAACCATTTTCTGCGCCAGAGAGAAGCCGCGGGTGCTTTCCGCCACGTCTTTCGCCTGACGGAAGACATCGCTGTGCGGCAGACCCAGCGCTTCGCGCGCTTTGGTAGTCAAACCGCGACCAATGATCAGCGGGATACGGCCGCCGGCGCGCACTTCATCGATCAGCACATCGGTTTTCAGCTCGAAGCTGGCCAGCAGTTCGTTGGTTTCGTGGTTACGCACTTCGCCTTTGAACGGGTAAACGTCAATCACGTCGCCCATGTTCAGGTTTGACACATCCACTTCGATAGGCAGCGCGCCTGCATCTTCCATGGTGTTGAAGAAGATTGGCGCGATTTTGCCGCCCAGGCACAGGCCGCCGCCACGCTTGTTCGGCACGTTCGGGATATCGTCGCCCATAAACCACAGCACCGAGTTGGTGGCCGATTTACGTGAAGAGCCGGTCCCGACCACGTCGCCAACGTAGGCCAGCGGGTAGCCTTTCTGCTGCAGGGCTTCGATCTGTTTGATCGGGCCAACCACGCCCGGCTGATCCGGTTCAATGCCTTCGCGGGCGTTTTTCAGCATCGCCAGGGCGTGCAGCGGGATATCCGGACGCGACCAGGCATCCGGCGCCGGAGACAGGTCATCGGTGTTCGTTTCGCCAGTCACCTTGAAAACGGTAACGGTGATTTTTTCTGCCAGCTGCGGGCGGTTCAGGAACCACTCAGCGTCGGCCCAGGATTGCATGACCTGTTTTGCGTGCTCGTTACCTGCTTTCGCTTTCTCTTCCACGTCGTAGAAGTTATCGAACATCAGCAGAGTATGGGAGAGCGCTTTCGCGGCGATCGGCGCCAGTTTCGCGTCGTCCAGGGCATCGATCAGCGGGTGGATATTGTAACCGCCCTGCATGGTGCCCAGCAGTTCAACGGCTTTTTCAGGGGTAACCAGGGGGGAGGACGCTTCGCCTTTGGCGATCGCGGCAAGGAATCCAGCTTTAACATAGGCGGCTTCGTCAACGCCCGGCGGTACACGATTAATCAGCAGGTCTAACAGGAATTCTTCTTCGCCCGCAGGCGGGTTTTTCAGCAGTTCTACCAGCGCGGCCATTTGGGTTGCATCTAAGGGTTTGGCAACAATCCCCATGGCGGCACGCTCAGCTACGTGCTTACGGTATTCTTCTAGCACGACGGTTCTCCTCGCTTCTCATTGTCATAATGCGGCCTACACGTCTTCAATCAATCTGCTTCGGTATTGGCAGTTTGCCGCCTTGACGCATCTTGAAGGATTTAGTGGCTGGGCGATTTTCTTCACGCTCCTGTGAGACAGCAGTTTGTAGGGTAAATGCCCGATACCGCGTCGGCAGCATAGCAGGATTTTTGAAAGGTGTTAATCTGTTTACAAAAAAGCAACATTAAAATTTAGCTGAATCGTTAAGGGCAGGATATTGCAGGCTTTCTGTTCAAATCCCGCGACAAAAATTCCTTTCCACGTACAACGCCATGGGCCGATCCCAACAATCATCAATAAAAAGCCATACCGCTTACTTATACTCAGCAAACGCGCCGTTTTCGCCGATACTTTAGCGAGATGGGTAACTTTTTGGGTCAGGAGCTTCTATGTCACTGCCGTTCAAACCCCATATTATCGCCCTGCTCTGTAGCGCTGGTTTACTCGCGGCGGCGGGAACACTCTATGTGCAAAGCCGTACTCCAGAGACGGTCACTGAGCCGACGGCGCAGGCTGCGTCGGCCCCCACTCCAGCCACACAGCCAGTCGCCGCGCAGCCGGTAGCCACCACCTACACCCAGGCGCAGATTGATCAGTGGGTTGCCCCCATCGCGCTCTATCCGGACAGTCTGCTGTCGCAGGTGCTGATGGCCTCCACCTACCCGGACAACGTCATGCAGGCGGTGCAGTGGTCCCAGGATAATCCCTCCATGAAAGGGGATGCCGCCGTTCAGGCTGTTGCCAGCCAGCCGTGGGATCCCAGCGTTAAATCGCTTGTCGCTTTCCCGGCCCTGCTGGCGATGATGGGCGAGAATCCGCCCTGGGTGGAAAATCTGGGTAATGCGTTTTTGGCCCAGCCGCATGATGTGATGGACTCGGTGCAGCGTCTGCGTGCCATCGCCCAGCAGACAGGGACGCTGAAATCTACGCCGCAGCAAAAAGTGATTGTCGCCGCAGCGGCGCCTGCGCCGGCCTCCACCTCGAAAAGCAGCACGGTAACAACGTCAACGACCAGCGCGGCGGCGCCCGCACCGACGCAGGTCATAAAAATAGAACCGACCGATCCACAGGTGGTCTATGTTCCCAACTACAACCCCTCCACCGTCTATGGTACCTGGCCGAACAGCGCCTATCCTCCGGTCTATCTGCCGCCGCCTCCCGGGGAGCAGTTTACCGATAGCTTCGTCAAAGGCTTCGGTTACAGCCTGGGCGTGGCGACCACCTGGGCGCTGTTCAGCAGCATCGACTGGGATGATGATGATGACCACCACCATCACGATGACGACTACCACCGCGGCGATTACTCGCATAACGGCGATAACATCAATATCAATGTGAATAACTTTAACCGCATTACCGGACAAAACCTGCCGGGCGACCGCGTAAACTGGCAGCACAACCCCGCCTATCGCGGTCACGTGCCATACCCCGATAATACCGTCGCCCAGCGCTTTCATCAGGCCAACGTATCCGGCGGACTGAGCGCGACCCAGCATGCGCCGGTCGATCGTGAGGCGCAGCGCCAGGCGGCGATGACCCAGCTTCAGCAGCGCAGCGCGTCGACCGCCACGGCGGGCAACCTGGCGGCAAACACCGCCTCGCGCGATGCCCAGCGTCAGGCGGCCTCGGCGCAGTTGAAACAAGCCACCCAGCGCAGCAACTACCGCGGTTACGACAGCGAGCCGACATCGACCCAGCAGCGTCGAGACGCGGCGAAAGCGCAGTTGAAAAACCCGACGCCGCAGCAACAGCAGCGTAGGGAAACCATTAAGAGCCGCGAGCAGAATACTACACCGCAGCAGCAACAGCGCCGGCAGCAGCTCCAGTCTGCCACGCCAGCCCAGCGTCAGCAGACGGTCAGTCATCTGCGCGCCAGCGCCCTTAGCGGCAACGAAAGCCGCGCCCCCTCCTGGCAAGCGCAGCAAGAACGGGGACGGCAGAGTCGTCAGTTTTCCAGCGTAAACCGCGAGCAGCGCGACGGCGCCAGAGAGCGTCTTTCTGAACACCATGAACTACGCCGCCGCTGAGGATGAGCAGAATGAGAAACCCATTACCAATTGCCCTGTTCACGTTAATGCTGTCGCCGCTTGCCGCCTTCGCCCAGCAGCAGTATGCCACCCCCGAGCAGGCCGCAAACGCGCTGGCCGAGGCGATCGGCCAGCAAAATGATGCGGCGCTGAGTGAAGTGCTTGGCGATAACTGGCAGCATTTTTTACCCCCCGACGGGATCGACCCCACTGCCGTCGACCGCTTCCAGCGCGACTGGCAGGTGAAACATGTGATTGTGCAGCAGGGTGAAAAAGCCTGGCTCGACGTCGGTAGCGAAGCATGGCGGCTGCCAGTCCCCATCGTCAAAGCATCCCAGGGCTGGCGCTTTGATATGGCCGCTGGCGAAGAAGAGATCCTCACCCGCGCTATCGGCCGTAATGAACTATCGGCGATAGCCGCCATGCATGCCTACGTTGACGCCCAGCAGGATTACTATCAACTGAACCACCGCTGGGCGCAGAAAATCATCAGTAGCGAAGGCAAAAAAGATGGTCTGTACTGGCCCACCTCGCCGGGCGAAGCGCCAAGTCCGCTTGGGCCAGCCTTTAGCCCGACGGTTCCCGGCAGCGGCTACCATGGCTACCGCTTCCGCATTATCACCGGTAGAGATGAGCAGAGCGTCGCCTTGCTGGCGTGGCCTGTGGCGTGGGGGGAAACCGGCGTGATGAGCTTTATGATCGATCAGCACGATACGGTTTATCAGGCCAATCTCGGTGAAGAGAGCGCGGCAAAGGCCCAGGCGATAACGCGCTTTGCCCCCGACGCTGACGCCGGCTGGCAGGTGGTCAATCCATAAAAAAACGCCCGGTTACGTATACGCAACCGGGCGTTTTCATTCACTTAGCCCTGGTGGGGCATCAGCGACGGATCGCCGGCAAAGGCTGGTTTCGTACTGGACAATGCCGATTCGTCAGCGCTGATGCTGCCGGAATTCGCCGCCCATACTCCTTCACTGGTCTTGGTCACTTGCTGATGCTGAGCATTCAGATCCTGGCCCATCGCCGCAATATGGGTCGTTTCCGTACCACCGCTGTTATCCGCCCACGGAATCGTGGCGTCAGCCGCGCAGGCGACACCGGATAAGCACGCTGCTGCGACCAGCGCTGTGGTTAAAAAGCGTTTCATCACACACCTCATTGATATCGTTAACTACCTATAAGTTTACAGAGTGACTATTTACAAAGTATGTATGAGGTGTAGCGGTTTATGAATAGCGACATAGTTCTAAACATCAGGCATAAAAAAAGCGGCTCCGGGAGCCGCTTATGCTTTTTGCCTGAAAGAAAAAGTTACTTTTTCTTCGCTTTGGCGTTCGGCAGGTCGGTGATGCTGCCTTCGAATACTTCTGCCGCCAGGCCAACAGACTCGTGCAGAGTCGGGTGAGCGTGGATAGTCAGCGCGATGTCTTCAGCGTCACAGCCCATCTCGATAGCCAGGCCGATCTCACCCAGCAGCTCGCCGCCGTTGGTGCCGACAATCGCGCCGCCGATAACACGGTGGGTCTCTTTGTCGAAGATCAGTTTGGTCATGCCGTCTGCGCAGTCGGAAGCGATAGCACGGCCGGAAGCAGCCCACGGGAAGGTGGCGGTTTCGTAGCTGATGCCTTTCTCTTTCGCTTCTTTCTCGGTCAGACCCACCCATGCCACTTCTGGCTCGGTGTAGGCGATCGATGGGATCACTTTCGGATCGAAGTAGTGCTTCAGGCCGGAGATAACTTCTGCGGCAACGTGACCTTCGTGGACGCCTTTGTGCGCCAGCATCGGCTGACCGACGATATCGCCGATAGCAAAGATGTGCGGCACGTTGGTGCGCATTTGTTTGTCAACGCGGATGAAGCCACGATCGTCAACTTCCACGCCCGCTTTGCCTGCGTCGAGGTTTTTACCGTTCGGTACGCGGCCGATAGCCACCAGCACGGCGTCGTAACGCTGTGCTTCCGCCGGCGCTTTTTTGCCTTCCATGGAAACATAAATACCGTCTTCTTTTGCTTCAACGGCAGTCACTTTGGTTTCCAGCATCAGGTTGAATTTCTTGCTGATGCGTTTGGTGAAGACTTTCACCACATCTTTATCGGCAGCCGGGATGACCTGGTCGAACATTTCAACCACGTCGATCTCTGAACCCAGCGCATGGTATACGGTACCCATTTCCAGACCGATGATACCGCCGCCCATGACCAGCATGCGTTTCGGCACAGATTTCAGCTCCAGGGCGTCGGTGGAGTCCCATACGCGCGGATCTTCATGCGGAATAAATGGCAGTTGAATCGGACGGGAGCCCGCCGCGATGATGGCGTTGTCGAAGTTGATCACGGTTTTGCCGTTTTCGCCTTCCACTTCCAGGGTGTTAGCGCCGGTGAATTTACCCAGACCGTTAACCACCTTCACTTTACGCCCTTTGGCCATGCCAGCCAGACCACCGGTCAGCTGAGTGATGACTTTTTCTTTCCAGGTGCGGATCTTGTCAATGTCAGTTTTCGGTTCGCCGAAAACGATGCCGTGTTCGGCCAGCGCTTTCGCTTCTTCGATAACTTTTGCCACGTGCAGCAGCGCTTTAGAAGGGATACAACCCACGTTCAGGCACACCCCACCGAGGGTGCTGTAACGTTCTACGATGACGGTTTCCAGACCTAAATCAGCGCAACGGAAGGCTGCAGAGTAGCCTGCAGGACCTGCCCCAAGTACCACGACCTGAGTTTTGATTTCAGTACTCATCATGACCTCTGTAATTTATATCCGGCGGGTCTGACGCTATTATTTTTACGCCCAAGTCCACCGGGACGTTCTATCCGCGTGTATTTTACAAAATTGTTAACAATTTTTAAACAACAAACGGCAAACGATTTTGTCCTTTGTTGCTGATAATCCCAAACAGCCTGAGGTTATCAGAAAAAAGCCGGCCGTCAGGCCGGCTTTTTCAATTACATCACCAGGCGGCGAATGTCGCTCAGGGTGTTGTTGATGATGGTAATGAAGCGGGCACCATCAGCACCGTCGATGACGCGGTGGTCGAAGGACAGAGAGATCGGCAGCATCAGACGCGGCACGAACTCTTTACCATTCCATACCGGCTCCATCGCGGACTTAGACACGCCGAGGATGGCCACTTCCGGCGCATTAACAATCGGCGCGAAGTGGGTGGTACCCAGGCCGCCGATGCTGGAGATGGTGAAGCAACCGCCCTGCATTTCGCCCGCCGTCAGTTTGCCATCGCGCGCTTTCTTCGAGATGGTGGTCAGTTCACGAGACAGCTCGGTGATGCTCTTCTTGTTCACGTCTTTAAAGACCGGAACCACCAGACCGTTCGGGGTATCTACCGCCACACCGATGTTGATGTATTTCTTCAGCGTCAGACGCTGACCATCTTCGGAGAGCGAGCTGTTGAAGCGCGGCATCTGCTCAAGCGCAGCGGCCACGGCTTTCATGATGAAGACAACCGGGGTGAATTTCACGTCCAGTTTACGCTTCTCAGCTTCGGCGTTCTGCTGCTTACGGAACGCTTCCAGATCGGTGATATCGGTTTTATCGAAGTGCGTAACGTGCGGGATCATGACCCAGTTACGGCTCAGGTTGGCACCAGAAATTTTCTGGATACGGCCCAGCTCCACTTCTTCGATTTCGCCGAACTTGCTGAAGTCAACCTTCGGCCATGGCAGCATGCCCGGGATACCGCCGCCAGCGGCAGCCGCCGGTGCGGATTCAGCACGCTTAACAGCGTCTTTCACGTAAGCCTGAACGTCTTCGCGCAGGATACGACCTTTACGGCCGGTGCCTTTCACTTTCGCCAGGTTAACGCCGAACTCGCGCGCCAGGCGGCGAATCAGCGGAGTGGCGTGGACGTAAGCATCGTTTTCAGCGAATTCGGTTTTACCTTCCGCTTTCGCAGCCGGTGCCGCGGCAGGCTTAGCGGCCTGAGCCGGAGCTGCAGCCGGTGCCGGAGCAGCGGCCTGAGCCGGTGCGGCGGCAGGCGCAGCGCCTTCCACTTCGAAGACCATGATCAGGGAGCCGGTTTTGACTTTATCGCCGGTGCTGATTTTGATCTCTTTGACGGTGCCCGCGAACGGCGCCGGCACTTCCATAGACGCTTTGTCGCCTTCGACGGTGATAAGGGACTGCTCAGCAGCCACTTTATCGCCGACTTTTACCATCACTTCGGTCACTTCAACTTCGTCGCCGCCGATGTCCGGTACGTTAACGTCTTTCGCACCGCCAGCCGCAGCTGGAGCAGCCGCCGCCGGAGCAGCAGCCTGAGCAGGTGCGGCAGCAGGCGCAGCGCCCGCCACTTCGAAGATCATGATCAGGGAGCCGGTGGACACTTTATCGCCGGTGTTGATCTTGATCTCTTTCACGGTACCCGCGAACGGCGCCGGCACTTCCATCGAGGCTTTATCGCCTTCGACGGTGATCAGAGACTGCTCAGCCGCAACGGTATCGCCCACTTTCACCAGAATTTCAGTGACTTCAACTTCGTCACCGCCGATGTCCGGCACGTTCACTTCTTTCTCTGCCGCGGCAGCTGCTGGAGCAGCGGCGGCCGGAGCGGCTTCTTTCTTCTCTTCCTGCGCAGGTGCAGCGGCTGCTGCACCCTCGGCGGAATCGAAAATCATAATCAGTTTGCCAGTCTCGGTTTTATCGCCGACGGAGACTTTAATCTCTTTCACGACGCCAGCCTGCGGAGACGGGACTTCCATAGAGGCTTTATCGCCTTCTACGGTGATCAGCGACTGTTCAGCTTCAACTTTGTCGCCCACTTTGACCAGAATCTCGGTGATTTCAACTTCATCAGCCCCGATGTCCGGTACTTTGATTTCGATAGCCATTATTCTTTTACCTCTTACGCCAGACGCGGGTTAACTTTTTCTGCATCGATGTTGAATTTGGTAATTGCGTCCGCAACCACTTTCTTATCGATTTCACCACGTTTAGCCAGTTCGCCCAGCGCTGCAACGACCACATAGGAAGCATCGACTTCGAAGTGGTGACGCAGGTTTTCACGGCTGTCGGAACGACCGAAGCCATCGGTACCCAGTACGCGGTAATCGTCAGCCGGTACGTAGGTACGAACCTGCTCGGCGAACAGTTTCATATAGTCAGTGGATGCCACTGCCGGAGCGTCGTTCATCACCTGAGCGATGTACGGCACGCGCGGGGTTTCCAGCGGGTGCAGCATGTTCCAGCGTTCGCAATCCTGGCCATCACGCGCCAGTTCGGTGAAGGAGGTGACGCTGTACACGTCAGAGCCCACGCCGTAGTCTTTCGCCAGGATCTGCGCTGCTTCACGGACGTGACGCAGGATAGAACCGGAGCCCAGCAGCTGAACTTTACCTTTGCTACCTTCGATGGTTTCGAGTTTGTAGATACCTTTGCGGATACCTTCCTCGGCGCCTTCCGGCATGGCCGGCATGTGGTAGTTTTCGTTCAGGGTAGTGATGTAGTAGTAAACGTTCTCTTGTTTCTCACCGTACATACGCTCCAGGCCGTCATGCATGATGACCGCCACTTCGTAGGCGTAGGAGGGATCGTAAGAGATACAGTTCGGGATAGTCAGAGACTGAATATGGCTGTGGCCATCTTCGTGCTGCAGACCTTCGCCGTTCAGCGTCGTACGACCGGAAGTACCCCCGATCAGGAAGCCGCGAGCCTGCTGGTCGCCTGCCTGCCAGCACAGGTCGCCGATACGCTGGAACCCGAACATCGAGTAGTAGATGTAGAACGGGATCATCGGCAGGTTGTTGGTGCTGTAAGAGGTCGCCGCAGCCAGCCAGGATGCGCCTGCGCCCAGCTCGTTGATCCCTTCCTGCAGGATCTGACCTTTCTCGTCTTCTTTGTAGTATGCAACCTGCTCACGGTCCTGCGGGGTGTACTGCTGGCCGTTCGGGCTGTAGATACCGATCTGACGGAACAGACCTTCCATACCGAAAGTACGCGCTTCGTCGGCGATAATCGGCACGAGGCGGTCTTTGATGGATTTGTTCTTCAGCATCACGTTCAGGGCACGAACGAACGCGATAGTGGTAGAGATCTCTTTATTCTGCTCTTCCAGCAGCGGGCGGAAATCTTCCAGCGTCGGCAGCTCCAGCTTCTCAGTGAAGTTCGGCTGACGGCTCGGCAGATAGCCGTGCAGTTTCTGACGCTGAGCGTGCAGATAGGTGTGCTCTTCGGAACCTTCCGGGAAGGTGACGTACGGCAGTTTTTCCAGATCGGCATCGGCAACCGGCACGTTGAAACGATCGCGGACGTAGCGAACGCCGTCCATGTTCATTTTCTTAACCTGGTGAGCGATGTTCTTACCTTCAGCAGTGTCACCCATGCCGTAACCTTTGATGGTATGGGCGAGGATAACGGTCGCTTTGCCTTTGGTTTCCTGCGCTTTTTTCAGAGCAGCATAAACTTTCTTCGGATCGTGGCCACCGCGGTTCAGGGCCCAAATCTGCTCGTCAGTCCAGTCGGCAACCAGCGCAGCGGTCTCCGGATATTTACCGAAGAAGTGCTCGCGCACATAAGCGCCGTCTTTGGATTTGAAGGTCTGGTAATCGCCGTCAACGGTTTCTTCCATCAGCTGAATCAGCTTACCGCTGGTGTCTTTACGCAGCAGCTCATCCCAACGACCGCCCCAGATAACCTTGATAACGTTCCAGCCAGCGCCCGCGAAGATGCCTTCCAGTTCGTTAATGATTTTGCCGTTACCGGTGACCGGGCCGTCAAGACGCTGCAGGTTACAGTTGATAACGAACACCAGGTTGTCGAGCTTCTCACGGGTGGCGATGGTGATCGCGCCTTTAGATTCCGGCTCGTCCATCTCACCGTCGCCCAGGAACGCGTAAACGGTTTGTTTGGAGGTGTCTTTCAGACCACGGTGTTCCAGGTATTTCAGGAATTTAGCCTGATAAATCGCCCCGATTGGGCCCAGGCCCATAGAAACGGTCGGGAACTGCCAGAATTCCGGCATCAGTTTCGGGTGCGGATAAGAGGACAGACCTTTACCGTGAACTTCCTGACGGAAGTTGTTCATCTGCTCTTCAGTCAGACGACCTTCCAGGAACGCACGCGCATAAACGCCCGGAGAGATGTGACCCTGGAAGTACACCAGGTCGCCGCCATCCTGCTCATTGCGTGCGCGGAAGAAGTGGTTGAAGCACACTTCGTAGAAGGTTGCGGAAGACTGGAAAGAAGCCATGTGGCCGCCCAGTTCGAGATCTTTTTTCGATGCGCGCAGAACGGTCATGATGGCGTTCCAGCGGATCGCAGAACGGATACGACGTTCCAGATCCAGATTACCCGGATATTCCGGCTCATCTTCAACGGCAATAGTGTTGACGTAACCGCCGGTCGATGCGCCAGCAGCCACTTTCACCCCGCCTTTGCGGGCTTCAGAAAGGAGTTGGTCAATAAGATACTGAGCGCGCTCAACACCTTCTTCACGGATGACCGATTCGATCGCCTGTAGCCAGTCGCGAGTTTCGATCGGATCCACGTCATTTGGTAAACGTTCTGACATGGGGGGTATTCCTTATCTATCTAATCGTTGATTAATCTGGAACCTGTCCCATTGAACTCTTCGTTCTTCACCGTTGAACAACCAAAAATTCAATAAGACAGGTTCTGCGTTTAGTTGCCGCGCTCTAAAAATGGCGCTTAAGAACCGGAGTTCTCGTCCTTTCGTTGCTGTAAACGACGCAGCGAGCGTTCTCTACGACTCTGCTCACGGCTACGGTCCAGCAAAATTTCCTCAATGAACGCCAGGTGACGGTGCGACGCCTCACGCGCCTGCTCCGGCTCCCCGGCCATTATCGCCTCGAAAATGCGAGTGCGATGGTTGCTGACCAACGGGAGCATTTCCCGGCGGGCATACAGCAATTCAAAGTTCTGACGCACGTTTTGCGCCAGCATCGGCTCCATACACCTTAGCAGATGAAGCAAAACCACATTGTGTGCCGCCTCGGTGACGGCGATTTGGTACTGGACGACGGCGCCGGACTCAGCGTCCAGATCGCCCGACTGCTGAGCCCGCTCAATAGCCTGATGCAGCTCGCGGATACGGTCGCGATCTTCATCATTGCTGCGCAGCGCCGCGTAATAAGCCGCAATGCCTTCCAGCGCGTGACGGGTCTCAAGCAGATCGAATTGGGATTCAGGGTGATCGGACAGCAGCTCGACCAGCGGATCGCTGAAGCTCTGCCACAGGCGGCTCTGAACAAACGTTCCACCTCCCTGACGACGAAGCAACAGGCCCTTGGCTTCGAGGCGTTGAATCGCCTCACGCAGCGAGGGGCGGGAAACGTCGAACTGTTTAGCCAGTTCGCGTTCAGGCGGGAGTTTTTCACCGGGGCGCAAGGTCCCCTCAAGGATCAGAAACTCCAGCTGCTGCTCTATCACATCGGATAATTTTGGTTGGCGGATTTTGCTGTAGGCCATATTCCCTGTCTCTGCCATTAGCCCGGAGTCAATTGGTCTTACCAATTTAAAGTTCGTAGCGCTAAAGTAACAAAGTATTCACCTTCTGTCCATACAGGTTTTGATTGAAATCAGTAAACGACGGACATTTTAACAACCTTACAGAAATAACATTTCAGAAATGTAACCTTGCACAAATGTTACGTTTACTCATAAAGAGGTAGCATTAACTTAATGGAAACGAAAAATTACGCTATCTGAACCGATTCAACGACCCAATAAATGAATACAAAGACAATACAATTGAATAAATAATCACAAAGAAGCAATGCATCGGAATAATACAGAATGTGTCTATTGATGTCTTTTTAGACACATGGTCATCATCCCTTCATAAAGCAGGTGCATTCAAACGCGCTTACCACTATTCTCCCTGAGACGAAAGGCCTTTTTCTGAATTACCGCACCGCCTTCCGTAAACAAAACAATACAGAAACGGAAGTCGCTAAATACACAAACACAACAATATGTGCGCGCCATCACTCAGGTAAAAAGTGGGCCACTTCGCCCAAATTTTCGCTGGCTATGCTTTCTGGCAGGGACAGCAGTGAAGCAGCAACCTGACGGATGACGTACACAAAAAATAATCACACACGAGGTTTCATATGGAAGGTCAACAGCACGGCGATCGGCTGAAGCGCGGCCTGAAAAACCGCCACATCCAGCTCATCGCGCTGGGCGGGGCTATCGGCACCGGCCTGTTTCTGGGGAGCGCGTCCGTCATTCAGTCCGCCGGCCCGGGTATCATTCTTGGTTACGCGATTGCCGGTTTTATCGCCTTTCTGATCATGCGTCAGCTGGGCGAAATGGTGGTGGAAGAGCCGGTAGCCGGTTCGTTTAGCCACTTTGCTTATAAATACTGGGGCGGCTTTGCCGGCTTCGCCTCCGGCTGGAACTACTGGGTGCTGTATGTCCTGGTGGCCATGGCGGAACTCACTGCCGTCGGCAAATATATCCAGTTCTGGTGGCCGGAAATCCCAACCTGGGCCTCAGCGGCGGTCTTCTTCATCGCCATCAACGCCATTAACCTGACCAACGTGAAAGTGTTCGGGGAAATGGAGTTCTGGTTTGCCATTATCAAAGTGGTCGCCGTTGTGGCGATGATTTTGTTCGGCGGCTGGCTGCTGTTCAGCGGTAACGGCGGCCCGCAGGCGACAGTACGTAACCTCTGGGATCAAGGCGGGTTCCTGCCGCACGGCTTTACCGGACTGGTAATGATGATGGCGATCATCATGTTCTCCTTCGGCGGTCTGGAGCTGGTGGGTATCACCGCGGCGGAAGCGGATAACCCGGAGCAAAGCATCCCGAAAGCCACTAACCAGGTTATCTACCGTATCCTGATCTTCTATGTTGGCTCGCTGGCGGTCCTGCTCTCGCTGCTGCCGTGGACGCGTGTGACTGCGGACACCAGTCCGTTCGTCCTGATTTTCCATGAGCTTGGCGATACGCTGGTGGCAAACGCCCTCAACGTAGTGGTGCTGACGGCGGCCCTGTCGGTGTATAACAGCTGCGTCTACTGCAACAGCCGTATGCTGTTCGGTCTTGCCCAGCAGGGGAACGCACCGAAAGCGCTGCTCAGCGTCGACAAACGCGGCGTGCCGGTGAATACCATTCTCGTCTCCGCCGTGGTCACCGCCCTGTGTGTGCTGATCAACTACCTGGCGCCGGAATCCGCATTTGGCCTGCTGATGGCGCTGGTAGTCTCCGCCCTGGTGATCAACTGGGCGATGATCAGCCTCGCGCATATCAAATTCCGTCGCGCCAAACAGCAGCAGGGGGTCACCACTCGCTTCCCCGCCCTCTTCTACCCGCTGGGTAACTGGGTGTGCCTGCTGTTTATGGCCGCGGTGCTGGTAATTATGCTGATGACCCCGGGGATGGCGATTTCCGTTTGGCTGATCCCGGTATGGATCGCCGTGCTGGGCGTGGGCTATCTGTTTAAACAGAAAGCCGCCGCCACCATAAAAGCACAATAATACATCTCATCAATAATTCTCTTTGCTCTGCGCCCCCTCCCTGAATGACGGGCGCAGAGCATTGTTATCTGCTTCACACTTTCCCCTCCATAGCTTTTTTATCCATATCGTCAACGCGTTCCTGCAACGTAATTCTCTCGATAGCAGCCAATAATTCTCTCCATACTGCAACGGAGAGACCGCACATGGCAGACAATAGACTTTCAATAAAAGAAAAGATTGGTTATGGGATGGGGGATGCCGGATGCAATATCATCTTTGGCGCCATCATGCTGTTTGTTAACTATTTTTATACCGATATTTTCGGTCTGGCGCCGGCGCTGGTGGGCGTACTGCTGCTGTCGGTGCGCGTCATCGATGCGGTGACCGACCCGATCATGGGCGCCCTCGCCGACCGTACCCGCAGTAAATATGGCCGCTTTCGTCCATGGCTGCTGTGGATTGCTTTCCCCTACGCCCTGTTCAGCGTACTGATGTTCACCACTCCTGAGTGGACCTATAACAGCAAAGTCATCTATGCGTTTGTCACCTACTTTCTGCTGTCGATTACCTATACCGCGATTAACATCCCCTACTGCTCGCTGGGAACGGTGATGACTGCCGATCCGAAAGAGCGCGTTGCCTGCCAGTCTTATCGTTTCGTGATGGTGGGTATCGCCACGCTGTTGCTGTCATTGACGCTGCTGCCAATGGCCGACTGGTTCGGCGGCGCCGATAAAGCGAAGGGCTATCAGATGGCGATGACCGTGCTGGCCTTCATCGGCATGTGTATGTTCCTGTTCTGCTTCGCTACCGTGCGCGAACGCATCCACCCGGCGGTACAGACCAATGATGAACTGAAAAAAGATCTCAAAGACGTGTGGAAAAATGACCAGTGGGTACGCATCCTGCTGCTCACGCTGTGCAACGTCTGTCCGGGCTTTATCCGCATGGCCGCCACCATGTACTACGTCACCTGGGTAATGGGGCAAAGCACCCATTTTGCCACTCTGTTTATCAGCCTCGGCGTGGTCGGGATGATGATTGGCAGCATGCTGGCAAAAGTCCTCACCGACCGCTGGTGCAAACTGCAGGTCTTCTTCTGGACCAATATCGTGCTGGCGATCTTCTCCTGCGCCTTCTATTTCTTTAATCCGCACGCCACCACGCTGATTATGGTGCTCTACTTCCTGCTCAACATCCTGCATCAAATTCCCTCCCCGCTGCACTGGTCGCTGATGTCCGATGTTGACGACTACGGCGAGTGGAAAACCGGCAAGCGCATCACCGGCATTAGCTTCTCCGGCAATCTGTTCTTCCTCAAAGTCGGCCTGGCGGTCGCCGGGGCGATGGTCGGATTCCTGTTGTCATGGTACGGCTACGACGCTGGCGCCAAAGCGCAAAGCGCCTCCGCCCTCAACGGCATCGTGCTGTTGTTCTCGGTTATCCCCGGCGTCGGCTACCTGATCACCGCCGGCGTGGTGCGCCTGCTGAAAGTTGACCGCACCCTGATGCGCCAGATCCAGAGCGATTTAGAGAAGCGCCGCAGCAACTACAGCGAGCTGAATGAATACCAGGAACTGAAAACCAGTGAACACGTAAGGAAAGCCTGATGAATAACTGGCCCAACCCCTTTATTGAACAGCGCGCAGATCCCTTTATTCTGCGCCACCTTAATCACTACTACTTTATTGCCTCGGTGCCGGAATACGACCGGCTGGAGATCCGGCGCGCGGCGACCCTTGAAGGATTACGCGATGCGGAGCCGGTAGTGGTCTGGCGCGCACCGCAAAGCGGGCCGATGAGCCAGCTGATTTGGGCGCCGGAGCTACATGAGATAGACGGGAAGTGGTATATCTATTTTGCCGCCACCCATACCCACGATCTGGATGCGCAGGGCATGTTCCAGCATCGTATGTTCGTGATCGAGTGCGCCGACAACGATCCGCTGACCGGCCGCTGGCAGGAAAAAGGCCAGGTGATCACGCCTTTCGATACCTTCGCCCTCGATGCCACCACCTTTATCCATCAGGGCAAACGCTGGTACCTGTGGGCGCAAAAATCGCCGCATATCGAGGGCAACTCAAACCTGTATCTCGCTGAAATGGCCAACCCGTGGACGCTAAAAGGCGAGCCGGTCATGCTGAGCAAGCCGGAGTTCGACTGGGAGTGCCGGGGATTTAAGGTCAATGAAGGACCCGCGGTTCTGGTGCATGGCGATAAGCTGTTCATCAGCTATTCCGCCAGCGCCACCGACGAAAACTACTGCATGGGGTTGCTCTGGATTAACCGGCAGGCCGATCCGCTGCAGCCGGCAAACTGGCATAAAGCCCCGCAGCCGGTGTTCCGGACCAGCTATGAAAACCGCCAGTATGGCCCGGGCCATAATAGTTTTACCCAAACGCCGGCGGGGGAAGATGTGCTGGTCTACCACGCGCGGAATTACACCGAGATTGAAGGCGACCCGCTGTATGACCCCAATCGTCATACCCGGCTAAAACTCGTCAGCTGGAGAGAGGACGGCATGCCCGACTTCGGCATCCCGCCGGCGGATACGCTGTAGCGGTTCGGTATGCGGCCCGCTGGCGCGGGTTCTCCAGGCCGGGTCAGGCGAAACCGCCGCCCGGCAACATGCCAGGTACGGCGTCTGATATAGAACCCGGCGCCGCTGTTGCTTGCCGGGCCTGCGCAGTGTGGGTCTCCAGGCCGGATAAGCGCAACGCCATCCGGCAAATAACGCCCCAGATGTGAGAGTATCGTGGCAGATAGAGTACGAGCGCAGGCCGTTACACCAGGGTGCCGTAAATCGTCAGCAGCGCCATGATCACCACCACCACCAGCGAGGTTTTCTTGGCCATCGACACCGCGGCCTTCGGGGTCGCCACTTTATCCACGTGCGGTTCACGAGCCAGGGAATACTGCGCCAGGCGGGTCAATACCTGATACTGCGACGAATGGCGGTCGCCTAACGATGCAAACCACGCCGGGAGCGCTTTCTCTCCATGCCCCACCAGAGCATAGACAACCCCCACCAGACGCACCGGCAGCCAGTCCACAATATGCAGGATACCATCGATTCCGGACTGCAAACGATGATGCGGCGTCTGGTAGCGCGCCAGCCACGTCTGCCAGGCACGCAGGACGCTATAGGCGATAAGCGTCAGCGGCCCCCACGCCCCACCGACCACAAACCAGAAGAGTGGCGCCAGGTAGTAACGATAGTTAATCCATAGCAGCGCATTTTGCAGTTCGCTAAGGTACTCGCGCTCATCACAGCCCGGGGGGACGCCGTGTATCAACGTCAGCTCGCTGGCCATCGCATCGCAGGCGCGGCTGTCATTGCGCGACGCCGCTTTCAGATAGGCATGATAGTGCAGCCGAACCTTACCGGCGCCGATGCACAGCAGGCCTAGCAAAATCCAGAACACCAGCAGCGGTACGTTGAACAGCTGCCCCTGCAGCAAGCGCTGAATAATGTAGACCACCGCGACGGCGACCAGGGTCATCAGCAGCGTTCCCGGCAACGAGAAATGTTTTATCCGGCGGAACGCCACCTCCAGCCGATGATCAAGCTGCCAGTGTTCGCCCAGTTTAAACAGGCGTTCAGCGATAAGCACCAGCAGCGTAGTAAACAGCGTCATGAGGTCTCCTTTTCGGACGGCGCGCTGAGCAGCGCACGAAATTTTTTCCAGTCAAAGGCCGGTCCCGGGTCCGTCTTGCGAACGGGCGCGATATCGCTATGGCCCGTGATGTTTGCGGCGATGGCAGGATAAATCGTGATAAGCAGATCTGTCACCGCCGCCAGCTGCTGGTACTGCGCTTCGGTATACGCCAGGGTATCCGTGCCTTCCAGCTCTATGCCGATGGAAAAGTCATTGCAGCGTTCACGCCCCTGATAGCTGGAGACACCCGCATGCCATGCACGCTTATCGAAAGGCACATACTGCACGATTTCACCATCACGGCGAATCAGACAATGCGCCGAAACGCGCAGATGAGCGATCTCGGCAAAGAAAGGATGCGCGTGAGGATCCAGGGTGCCGGTGAACAGCGCGTCAATCCATGGACCACCAAATTCACCTGGCGGCAGGCTGATATTATGCACCACCAATAAGGAAGGGGCCTCTTCATCCGGACGGCAGTCATGGTGCGGCGAGGGAACCCGCCGCGCGCCGACCAGCCATCCCTCGTTCAACTGCATGCGGGATCTCCTTTCGCGAACTCATGCTTCCGGGCCACACGCCGGCCCAAAGGATGAAGTGTGTATGGTACTGAAACGTCGTTCAGGTTAGCATGTTTCCCACTTCTGAATCTTATCTATCTGGAGCTTTATCATGTCGCCTCGTCGTTACAACCCCGACCGCCGCCGTGACGTGCTGCTGGAACGTATTAATCTCGATATTACCGATGCTGTCGCACACTCCCTGCGGGAAGATTTGGGCGGCGAAGTCGACGCCAGCAACGATATTAGCGCACAATTATTGCCGCAGGATGCACGCTCCCATGCGGTGGTCATTACCCGCGAAGATGGCGTCTTCTGTGGTAAACGCTGGGTGGAAGAGGTCTTCATTCAGCTCGCCGGTGACGACGTGAATATCACCTGGCACGTCGCCGATGGCGATGCGGTCAAAGCCGATCAACCCCTGTTCGAGCTGGAAGGCCCATCGCGCATTCTGCTCACTGGCGAACGTACGGCGCTGAACTTTGTACAAACCCTCTCCGGCGTCGCCAGCGTTGTCCGCCGCTATGTCGACCTGCTGGCGGGCACCAAAACCCAACTCCTGGATACGCGCAAAACGCTGCCAGGGCTGCGTACCGCTTTGAAATACGCGGTTCTCTGCGGCGGCGGCGCCAACCACCGCCTGGGGCTGTTCGACGCTTTCCTGATTAAAGAAAACCACATCATCGCCTCCGGCTCGATCCGTCAGGCGGTGGAAAAGGCGTTCTGGCTGCATCCTGATGTGCCGGTGGAAGTGGAAGTGGAAACGCTGGATGAGCTGGAGCAGGCGTTAAAAGCCGGGGCCGATATCATTATGCTCGATAACTTCACCACCGACCTGATGCGCGAGGCGGTGAAAATCACCGCTGGCCAGGCGTCGCTCGAGGTCTCCGGCAACGTCACCTTTGACACCATCCGCGAATTTGCCGACACCGGGGTCGACTATATCTCCGTCGGGGCCCTGACCAAACATGTGCAGGCGCTCGACCTGTCGATGCGTTTTCGCTGAAGATTGGGCCTTCACGTTTCCGGCGTGAAGGCCTGAATTTGCGACCCGACTCGCAGCCGCTCTTGCTCACCATGCAATCCCGCTAAAAACCCTGGAACCCGGTTTCCCGGATCGTTTTCGTCTCCTCGCCTGTCCCCCTGAATCCCGTCACAGTGCTTCTGTCACAACAAGGAGCGACTTATGGATAAACAACGAGGTTTTACCCTGATTGAACTGATGGTGGTCATCGGCATCATCGCCATTCTCAGCGCCATCGGCATCCCGGCCTACCAGAACTACCTGCGTAAAGCCGCCCTCACCGATCTGCTGCAGACCTTTGTCCCCTACCGGACGGCAATTGAACTTTGCGCGCTCGATCATGGCGGCCTGACGACATGCGACGGCGGCAGCAATGGCATCCCCTCGCCAACCACCACGCGCTACCTCTCCGCCATGAGCGTGGCAAAAGGGGTCGTTACCCTCACCGGCCAGGAAAGTCTCAACGGACTGGGCGTCACCCTAACCCCGACCTGGGATAACGCCGAGGGCGTCACCGGCTGGCAGCGGGTCTGCACTATCACCGACAACAGCGCGCTTCAGCAGGCCTGCGAAGACGTCTTCCGCGTGAAGTGAGGGCGACAACATGAAAACAGAACAGCTGATCCCTCTCTGTCGTCGCCATCACGCCCTGCTGCTGCACAGCGATGAGCAGACGATATCCATTGCGGTGGTCGATACCCCGCCGACGGAGCTAATGGAGGCGCTACGTTTCGCGACGCAAAAACGGATCGATATTGAATGCTGGAGCCAGGAGCAGATGGATAAGCGCCTGCAAGTCCAGGAAAAGCAGGCGCTGCTGGCGCAAAATGCAGGGCCGGAAAACATCGCCGAACGGGTCAATCAGATCCTCGAGCAGGCCCTGCGTCAGCGGGCCTCCGATATTCATATCGAACCTACGGAAACACACTTACGGATCCGCCTGCGTGTCGATGGCGTGCTACACGCCCTGCCGCTGCTGGCGCCCGAGCTGGCCGCGCCGGTTATCGCACGACTCAAAGTGATGGCCAGTCTCGATATCGCCGAGCATCGTTTGCCGCAGGATGGTCAGTTCGCGCTGAACCTCGCCGGACGGCAGCTCTCCTTTCGCATCGCCACTCTGCCCTGCCGCTATGGCGAGAAAATTGTCCTGCGCCTTCTGCATCAGGTTGACCAGGCGCTGGATCTGGAGGCGCTCGGCCTCTCATCCTCTCAGCTGGCGGCCTTCCGCCAGGCGCTGAATCAGCCGCAGGGGCTGCTGCTGGTCACTGGCCCAACCGGAAGCGGGAAAACGGTAACCCTCTACAGCGCCCTGCAGGCGCGAAACCGGGAGCAAGTGAACATCTGTAGCGTCGAGGATCCTCTGGAGATCCCCATCGCCGGGATGAACCAGACGCAAATCAACCCGCGCGCCGGGCTGACCTTTCACAGCGTACTGCGCGCCCTGTTACGTCAGGACCCGGATATTGTGATGGTGGGTGAAATCCGCGATGCCGAAACCGCTGAAATCGCGCTGAAAGCCGCCCAAACGGGTCATCTGGTGCTCTCTACTCTGCACACCAATTCCACCAGCGAAACCCTTACCCGCCTGCAGCAAATGGGCATCGCCCGCTGGATGATCTCCTCTGCGCTCTCGCTGGTTATCGCCCAGCGTCTGGTCCGCAAGCTGTGCCCCCACTGCCGGCGCAATGCCGGCAGTGCCGCCGACCTGCCGCACAGTCTGTGGCCCCGCTCGCTGCCGCGCTGGCAGGCCGCGGGCTGCGAACACTGTTATCACGGGTATCACGGCAGGCTGGCGCTGTTCGAGGTCTTGCCTGTCACTCCGGGGCTACGTCAGGGGATAGTCCAGGGGCTCAACGCCATTGAGATCGAATCTCTGGCGCGAGCCGCGGGCATGATGACGCTCTTCGAAAGCGGATGTCAGGCTATCGAACAGGGCTTGACCAGCCTCGAAGAGGTGGTGCGGGTGCTGGGGATCCCCCATGGCGACTAAGCGTCTCTGGCGCTGGCGAGGCGTCGATGCGCAAGGCGCTCCTTGTCAGGGGATGCTATGGCAAGCCAGTCGTCCGGAGGTGCTGCATCACCTCCAGCAGCAGCGCATCCTGCCGCTGGCTATACGCCGCTGTACGGTGAAGCAAAGCCTGTGGCACCCGCGCTACAGCAGCGAAACAATCCGCCAGTTGGCAACCCTGCTACAGGCCGGGCTACCGTTGGCGGAAGGGTTATCGCTTCTGGCGCAGCAGCAACCGCATGGGCAGTGGCAGGCGCTGCTTGAGGCGCTGGGCCGCGAACTGGCCCAGGGCGTGACTTTCTCTGCCGCACTGGCGCAGTGGCCGCAGGCTTTTCCGCCACTGTATCTGGCGATGATTAGCACTGGCGAACTGACGGGCAAGCTCGATATTTGCTGCCAGCAGCTGGCCAACCAGCAGCAGGAGCAGCAGCGGCTCGCCGGCAAGGTCAAGAAGGCGCTGCGCTACCCGCTGATCGTGCTCACACTGGCGCTGCTGGTGGTGCTGGGGATGCTCTATTTTGTCCTTCCTGAATTCACTGCCATCTACCAGACGTTCAATACGCCGCTGCCGTTATTAACGCGAATGGTTATTGCGGCAGGGGACATGCTGAACCGCGGCTGGCCGTTACTGCTGGCCTTTCTGCTGAGCCCGCTGCTGCTCAACCAGCTGGTCCGGCAGCGCGCCGACTGGCTGCTGCGTCGCCAGCAACTGCTTAACGCGCTCCCTCTCATCGGCCCCCTGATCGGCGGCCAACAGCTGAGCCTGATATTCACCGTTCTGGCGTTAACCCAAAGTGCCGGTATCAGCTTTCTACAGGGGCTGCAAAGCGTTGAAGAGACCCTGTCGTGCCCGCTGTGGCGCCAGCGCCTGGCGCAGGCCCGCGCGCTGATCGTTCAGGGGGATCCGATCTGGCAGGCGTTAAGCCGCTGCGGCGGTTTTACACCGCTGTGTCTGCAGCTCATCCGCACGGGGGAAAGCGCGGGGGCACTGGATCAGATGCTGGAAAACCTGGCGCATCATCATCGTGAGCAGACCCATCAGCGAGCCGACAGTCTGGCTGCGCATCTGGAACCCCTGATGCTGGTGATAACCGGCTCGCTGGTCGGGCTCCTGGTGGTGGCGATGTATTTGCCCGTTTTTCATCTGGGCGATGCCATTGGCGGGGCGGGAGGATAAGCAACGCTGGCACCGCGCAGGCGCCAGCGCAGCCGGTTACAGACTATTGAATATCCGGTTCTCTTGTTCCTGAACGCGGATAAAGGTGGTGCGTTTGGTCAGCTCTTTCAGTCGCGAGGCGCCAACGTAAGTGCAGGCAGAGCGCAGGCCGCCGAGAATGTCGCGCGCGGTATTGTCCACCGGGCCACGCAGCGGCAGCTTAACGGTTTTCCCTTCCGCCGCGCGGTATTTCGCGACACCGCCCACATGGCGGGTCATCGCCGATTCGGAGCTCATACCGTAAAACAGCATGAATTTTTCACCGTTCTCTTCAACCACAGTACCGCCGCTCTCTTCGTGGCCCGCCAGCATACCGCCGAGCATCACGAAATCAGCGCCGCCGCCGAAGGCTTTCGCCACATCGCCCGGCATGGTGCAACCGCCATCGCTGATGATCTGGCCGCCAAGGCCATGTGCGGCATCAGCACACTCGATCACGGCGGAGAGCTGCGGGTAGCCGACCCCGGTTTTGACGCGGGTGGTGCAGACGGAGCCCGGGCCAATGCCAACTTTGACGATATCGGCGCCGGAGAGGATCAGCTCTTCACACATTTCACCGGTGACCACGTTCCCGGCAATAATGGTTTTTTGCGGCCAGGCTTCGCGCGCCTTCGCCACAAACTGGACGAAGTGTTCAGAGTAGCCATTGGCGACGTCAATGCACACAAAGTTCAATTGTGGGTTCTGAGAGAGGATCTGTTGCGTTTTATCAAAATCCGCATCGGAAGTACCGGTGGAAACCATCACATGCTTGAGAACGTCTGCGGATACGCTCTGGACAAACGCCTGCCATTCTTCCGCGGTGTAGTGCTTGTGTACTGCCGTCAGAATGCCAAAAGTGGCCAGCGCTTTCGCCATGCTGAAGGTGCCGACGGTGTCCATGTTAGCCGCAATAATCGGCACACCGGACCAGGTCAGGCCTGAATGTTTAAAGGTGAATTCACGTGCCAGCTCAACATCAGAACGGCTTTTGAGGGTAGAGCGTTTCGGGCGGATAAGAACGTCTTTGAAACCAAGCTTCAGATCTTCTTCAATACGCATGTGCGAATTCCTGGGGTTAATGGCATTAATGTGAGAGCACAACTCCAGTGACGTTATCATACGCACGAATCAGGCCCGCGCAAGACTGCGATTTTCACTTTTTTTACGCTACAATCGTATAAATTTACCTGGTGAATGGAGAAAAAAGCGCTTATATCTCCACCCGCCAGCGCATTATTTTTAACCATTTGATTTGCTTGATTAAAAGAAACAGAATAGCGGACGGCGCTCCCGGCTGGCACGGGGCCATCACGACAAGATCGCTCTCGCCTCTCCGGCATACTGCCCGTCCTCGCTGTCTGAATACCAAAAATACGAGCAATCCGTTTCAGGGTCAGAAGATATGGGGTACACAGTCGCGTTAACAGGCGGGATTGGCAGCGGTAAAAGTACGGTCGCCGACGCCTTCGCGCAGCTCGGGATTAAGGTTATCGATGCCGATGTTATCGCCCGCCAGGTGGTCGAACCCGGCACCCCGGCGCTCCAGGCCATTGCCGGCCACTTCGGGCCACAGATGATTGCCCCCGACGGCACGCTAAACCGCCGTCTGCTGCGGGAAAAAATTTTTGCTCAGGTGGAGGAAAAAGCCTGGCTCAACGCGCTGTTGCATCCGCTGATTCAGCAGGAAACGCGCCGCCAGATGCAGGCCGCCACCTCCCCTTATCTCCTCTGGGTCGTACCTTTGCTGGTCGAAAACCGCCTGTCCAGCCAGGCCGATCGCGTACTGGTCGTCGATGTGCCAAAAGAGACGCAAATCGAACGCACCATGCTGCGCGATAAGGTCAGCCGCGAACATGCTGAACATATTCTTGCCGCCCAGGCCACGCGCGAGCAGCGCCTGGCCGTCGCGGACGATGTTATTGAAAACACTGGCACTCCGGATGCAGTGGCATCGGATGTTGCCCGCCTGCACGAAAAGTACTTAACGCTGGCATTGCAGGCCGCCTCACAGGAAAACTCGTAATGCATACCCCCGTTCTGTTTGAACATCCTCTTAATGAGAAAATGCGCACCTGGCTGCGCATCGAATTTCTGATCCAGCAGATGGCTTTCCATCCGATGATTGCCAGCCATGCCGATGCGCTCCATTTTTTCCGTAACGCCGGCGATCTGCTGGATGTCCTGGAGCGCGGCGAGGTGCGTACCGATCTGGTCAAAGAGCTGGAGCGCCAGCAGCGTAAGCTCCAGTCCTGGGCAGAAGTGCCGGGAGTCGATCAGGAGCGCATTAACGCGCTGCGCCAGCAGCTCAAGCAGTCTTCCAGCACCCTGATGGCCGCGCCGCGCATTGGTCAGTTTCTGCGTGAAGATCGCCTGATTGCGCTAGTGCGCCAGCGCCTGAGTATCCCTGGCGGCTGCTGCAGCTTCGATTTACCGACCCTGCATATCTGGCTCCATATGCCGCAGGCGCATCGTGACGAGCAGGTGGCCAGCTGGCTTGCCAGCCTCGATCCATTGGTCCAGTCCCTGAGCCTGATCCTCGATCTGATTCGTAACTCCGGACAGTTTCGCAAACAGACCAGCCTCAATGGCTTTTATCAGGATAACGGCGAAGATGCCGATCTGCTGCGCCTGCGTCTCGATCTGGCCCACCAGCTTTATCCGCAGATCTCTGGCCATAAGAGCCGTTTCGCCATCCGCTTCCTGCCGCTGGACAGTGAGTATGGGATCGTGCCGGAGCGCTTTGATTTTGAACTGGCCTGCTGTTAAGGAGATAACATGTCAGAAGAGACTATCGTCAATTGTCCGACCTGCGGCAAAAACGTGGTATGGGGCGAACAAAGCCCCTATCGTCCATTTTGCAGCAAACGCTGCCAGCTGATCGATTTGGGAGAATGGGCAGCAGAGGAAAAGCGCATCCCCAGCGCGGGCGATCTCTCCGACAGCGATGACTGGAGCGAACAGGAGCCCTGATTTGACGGCACGCTAACCCAACGCCAGTTGGGTTAGCCTCCCAACCTGGGGTTCAGCCCTGGGCGATAAGTTTGCGGATAACCGGTTCATTCGCCGGGGGAAACGCTTCCGGATCCAGCGCCTGCCGCGTCATCCACTGTCCCGGCTGCCCCTCTTTACCCCAGGGCTCGCCTTCCCAGCTTTCCACGAGGAAAAACCACAGCGTAATGTGGCGATCGGGGAACTGATACTCCAGCTTATCAAATAGTGAAAAGGTAGTGGCCGTAATTCCCACCTCTTCCTGCAGCTCGCGGATCAACGCCTGCTCCGGCGTTTCATCAGATTCAATCTTCCCGCCCGGGAACTCCAGCTTATTCGCCATATGGGCATCCGCGGCGCGCTGGGTAATAAAGATGTCGCCTTCTGGATTGCGAATTATCCCTACGGCGATTTGCAGTTTTTTCATTGAATCAGCTCCATAAAAAAGGCGCAGAACTCTGCGCCTTTGTTTTTTTATCAGCCCTTAGCTCAGACGGCCATGGCACTGTTTGTATTTTTTACCGGAACCGCACGGGCACGGATCGTTACGCCCCACTTTACGTTCGCCGGTTTGTGCCGCCAGATCCTGTGCAGCGGCTTCATCATCGCTCTGATGGCTGAGCTGCTGCATCTGCGCCAGGCGCTCGGCCTCTTCACGACGTTGCTGCTCCATCGCCTCGACTTCTTCCGGCATCCGCACCTGCACTTTGCTCAGGGTGCTGATCACTTCATACTTCAGTGACTCCAGCATCGCGGCAAACATAGAGAACGATTCGCGCTTGTACTCCTGCTTCGGATCTTTCTGCGCATAGCCGCGCAGGTGGATACCCTGGCGCAGGTAGTCCATCGCCGCCAGATGTTCTTTCCACAGTGAATCCAGAGTCTGGAGCATCACGCCTTTCTCGAAGTGGCGCATCATTTCAGCGCCGACCACTTCTTCTTTACGCTGGTAGGTCTCTACCGCGCTCTGCAGAATACGTTCGCGCAGGGTCTCTTCATGCAGCTCCGGCTCTTTATCCAGCCACTCTTTGATTGGCAGGTCGAGGTCGAAGTCGTTTTTCAGACGCTCCTGCAGGCCTTCGATATCCCACATCTCCTCTAGCGACTGCGGCGGAATATGGGCATCGATAGTCGCCTTAAACACGTCTTCGCGGATGCTGTTGATGGTTTCGCTGACGTCAGACACGTCCAGCAGTTCGTTACGCTGGGTGTAAATTGCCCGGCGCTGGTCGTTGGCCACATCATCATATTCCAGCAACTGCTTACGAATATCGAAGTTACGGCTCTCGACTTTACGCTGCGCGTTGGCGATAGCCTTGGTGACCCACGGGTGCTCAATGGCTTCGCCGGGTTTCATCCCCAGTTTACGCATCATGCCGGAAACGCGATCGGAGGCGAAGATACGCATCAGGGCGTCTTCCATCGACAGGTAGAAGCGGGAAGAACCGGCATCCCCCTGACGACCGGCACGGCCGCGCAGCTGGTTATCGATACGGCGTGATTCATGACGCTCGGTACCGATAATGTGCAGGCCGCCTGCGGCCAGTACCGCATCGTGGCGCACCTGCCAGTCGGCTTTGATTTTTTCAATCTGCTCAGGCGTTGGATTTTCCAGCGCCGCGACTTCCGCCTGCCAGCTACCGCCGAGCATAATATCGGTACCACGACCCGCCATGTTGGTAGCGATGGTCACCGCGGAAGGATAGCCTGCCTGAGCGACGATATCCGCTTCGCTGGCATGGAACTTGGCGTTCAGAACGTTGTGCTTAATGCCGGCTTTGGTCAGCTCACGGGAAACCACTTCCGATTTTTCGATCGAGATTGTCCCCACCAACACCGGCTGACCGGCTGCGGTACGGGTTTTGATATCTTCGATAATCGCCTGAATTTTTTCCGCTTCGGTCATATAGACCAGATCCGCCATGTCTTTACGGATCATCGGACGGTTGGTCGGCACGACCACGGTATCCAGCTTATAGATAGAGCTGAATTCAAAGGCTTCAGTATCGGCGGTACCGGTCATCCCCGCCAGTTTCTCATACAGACGGAAATAGTTCTGGAAGGTGATAGAGGCCAGGGTCTGGTTCTCGTTCTGGATCTCCACGCCCTCTTTGGCCTCAACGGCCTGGTGCAGACCATCGGACCAGCGGCGGCCCTGCATTGTACGACCAGTGTGCTCATCGACGATGATAACTTCGCCATCTTTAACAATGTAGTCAACGTCGCGGGTGAACAGCGCATGGGCGCGCAGCGCGGCGGTGACGTGGTGCATCAGCATAATGTTGGTCGGGGAGTACAGGGACTCACCTTCATCCATAATGCCTTCCTGTACCAGCAGCTCTTCAATCAGCACCAGACCACGTTCGGTCAGGTTAACCTGACGCGCTTTTTCATCCACCGAGAAGTGGCCTTCGCCGGTGAAGGTGTCCGAATCTTCTTTTTCCTGACGGATCAGGTGCGGAATGATCTTGTTGACCTTACGGTACATTTCAGAGCTGTCTTCCGCCGGGCCGGAAATGATCAGCGGCGTACGCGCCTCATCGATCAGGATGGAGTCCACCTCATCCACCAGCGCATAGTGCAGTTTACGCTGAACGCGCTCTTCCGGGCTGAAGGCCATGTTGTCGCGCAGGTAGTCGAAGCCGTATTCGTTGTTGGTGCCATAGGTGATATCGGCAGCGTAGGCTTCACGCTTCGCCGGCGCCGGCAGGCCGGACATGTTGATGCCAACCGTCATGCCGAGGAATTCAAACAGCGGGCGGTTATTTTCGGCGTCACGCTGCGCCAGATAGTCGTTGACGGTCACCACGTGAACGCCTTTGCCGGTCAGCGCATTGAGGTAGGCCGGCAGGGTCGCGGTCAGGGTTTTACCTTCACCGGTACGCATCTCGGCGATGCAGCGATCGTTAAGCACCATACCGCCCAGCAGCTGGACGTCGAAGTGGCGCATGCCGAACACACGCTTACTGGCTTCGCGAACGACGGCGAACGCTTCAGGGATCAGGTTTTCCAGCACTTCGCCTTTTTCCAGGCGCGCGCGGAATTCAGCGGTTTTCGCTTTCAGCTCGTCATCAGAGAGTTTTTCCATCGCCGGTTCCATACCGTTGATGATATTGACGACTTTGCGCATACGACGCAGCGTACGGTCGTTACGGCTGCCGAAAACCTTAGTTAACATTTTAATAAGCATAATAAAATCTCAAACGCCCCGCGGTGCGGAGTCACAAAAAATAGGATGGTCCGTGGTTATTTTCAGCTGAGACGTTGAGGGCCTGCGCGGATCCCCGCTACCTGGCTTATCCAGGCGCTGACGCGGAAGGCAGAATATGAGGAAGGGATATACGCCGCCTGGCGGATCACTACCGGCGGCGTACTGTCCTGCGTCAGCAGCGCGCTGAGCGTGTCGAGCAGCGCCAGATGCTGCGCCTGCAGCGGAGACGCTTCTTCCGCCACCGGCAACGCCTGCGGCGCCATGGCGAAAGAGAGATGACGAATAACGGTGCGAATGGCATGCTGATGCCAGTAGTCGACGGTAAAGTTGGGCCGGCGATTCGTCTCCAGCAGCGCCAGCTGGGAGAAATTAACTTTACTCGGGTTGTGGTTGCTGGCGGTCGCCTTTGCTGGCGTCGCGGTCTCATGGCCGTTGCTAAGCGCAGGCAGGCCGAGGCTGGCCGCGACCATCCCCAACAGGAGATGCGGCCAAAAATACCGTCTGCCAAACTGTCGCCAGCGCGTCAGCAATCCACTCACGTTCATTACCTTTCTTTGGTATACCCGTCGTCGTTCAGGCTGTCTCTTTATTGACGTTTTTCGCAGGACAACCTGATGTCCACGGGGTAAAGCAACCCGGAGAAATAATTTTGCGCTCAAATACTAACATTAATAGCGCGCTGAGGCAGCATGAATGAAGGCCGTTGCCCGGGGAAAACGCTTAATAAAGCAGCGAACGCGCGCTAATTATTACCCAGCGATCGCAGTGAAAAATAACGGGAAGAGGCTATAAAAGAAAAACGACTGGTTCCCTGGTCGGAGAGAGTACCAGGTTACCAGTCGAATTTACTGAATGGTCAGGCTTACGCCAGAACCATCGACGGTGCGCGGAACGCCATTGGCAATTTTGCGTCGTCTTCGAAGGTCACATACTCCCAGGCTTCCTGTTTTGCCAGAACAGCCTGCAGCAGTTTGTTGTTCAACGCGTGACCCGATTTGTACGCCGTGAATGCGCCGATAATGTTGTGACCACACATAAACAGGTCACCGATCGCATCCAGCATTTTGTGGCGAACAAATTCGTCTTCAAAGCGCAGACCGTCTTCGTTCAGTACGCGATAATCGTCAACAACGATGGCACAATCGAAGCTGCCGCCCAGGCACAGGCCACGGGACTGCAGATATTCGATATCGCGCATGAAACCGAAGGTACGCGCACGGCTAATCTGACGCATGAACGCATCGGCCGAGAAGTTCAGCGTATAGCGCTGGGTGCTGGCATCAATCGCCGGATGGTTAAAATCGATGGTGAAGTCCAGCGAAAAACCATTGTACGGTTTGAATTCAGCCCATTTGTCGCCATCTTCGACGCGAACCGTCTCTTTGATACGTACAAATTTCTTGGCGCAGTTCAGTTCATCGATGCCGGCGTCCAGCAACAGATAAACGAACGGAGCCGCACTGCCGTCCATAATCGGGATTTCCGGTGCATCGACTTCAACAATAATGTTGTCGATACCCAGGCCAGCCAATGCGGCGTTCAGGTGTTCAACCGTAGAAATCCGCACGTCATGCTCATTAACCAGGCAAGTACAGAGCATGGTATCACGCACAGATTTGGCATCAGCCGGAAAATCTACCGGTGGATTCAAGTCGGTGCGACGATAGATGACCCCGGTATTTGCCGGCGCAGGGCGTAACGTCAGTGTGACTTTCTTGCCGGTATGCAAACCGACACCAGTCGCCTGAACGATACGTTTAAGAGTCCTTTGTTTGATCATCGTATAATCTCGCCAATTTACCTATCCAACCGAAGTGTACACCACTATCGGGAGGCCAGTTTAGCACAAAGAGCGCAGATACCCAACTTCCAGTCGATTCTTAATCGGCTTGCTTACGCAGGAAGGCTGGGATATCCAGATAATCCGGCTCTTTCGCGGTTTGCGGCGTATTGTCGTTCACCACTTTTGCCGCCGGCTTCTGCTCTTGCGTCAGCGGGGACATACCGTGCTGCTGGTAGCGATCCATCACCGGCTGCTGAACCTGTTTGTTGGTCACCAGGGTAATTTCCGGACGCTTGTCCATGCCGATACCGGTCGCCACTACGGTGACGCGCAGTTCGTCGTTCATATCCGGGTCCAGAGAGGTACCGATAACCACGGTGGCGTTATCCGAGGCAAATGCGCGGATGGTGTTACCCACGGTTTCGAACTCATCCAGACGCAGGTCGAAGCCCGCGGTGATGTTAACCAGCACGCCGCGCGCACCGGACAGGTCGATATCTTCCAGCAGCGGAGAAGAGATGGCCATTTCAGCCGCTTCTTCCGCACGGTCTTCACCGCTCGCCACGCCGGAGCCCATCATCGCGTAGCCCATTTCAGACATCACGGTACGGACGTCCGCGAAGTCAACGTTCATCAGACCCGGACGGGTGATCAGTTCAGCGATACCCTGCACCGCGCCTTTGAGGACGTCGTTTGCCGCGCCGAACGCGTCAAGCAGAGAAATACCGCGGCCAAGTACTTTCAGCAGCTTGTCGTTTGGGATGGTAATCAGTGAGTCAACGTGCTTGGACAGCTCGGTGATCCCCTGCTCAGCAAACGCCATGCGCTTCTTACCTTCAAAATTAAACGGCTTAGTGACCACCGCAACGGTGAGGATCCCCAGATCCTTAGCCACTTCGGCAACAACAGGCGCCGCGCCGGTACCGGTACCGCCGCCCATGCCTGCCGCGATGAACACCATGTCTGCGCCATCAAGGGCAGCACGCAGCGCTTCACGGTCTTCGTCCGCCGCATTACGGCCGACTTCCGGGTTCGCGCCAGCGCCCAGACCTTTGGTAATACCGCTACCGATCTGGATAGTCTGGCCAACAGCCGTTTTACGCAGCGCCTGCGCATCGGTGTTCACCGCGAAGAATTCAACACCCTCAATGCGCTCGCGCACCATGTGTTCAACGGCATTACCGCCGCCGCCACCGACGCCGATGACTTTAATCACCGCGTCGTTGGTCAGTTCCATAGGTTCAAACATAGTTTCTCTCCGTCTTGTGCCTGTCGCCTGAGAACGCTAATTGTCTGCGTTCTCTTAAAAAATTAAAACTCTTTTCGCAGCCAGCTGTTGAGTCGCTTAATCCACGAGCCCACCGACGCCGTCACGCGTTTTTCGACTTCCGCTTCACCACTCAGATGTGACTCTTTTCCGTAGTGCAGCAGCCCCACCGCCGTCGAATAATACGGCTCCTGGGCATAGTCCGTTAAACCGGTGATGTTCAGCGGCGCGCCAATGCGCACCTGGGTATGGAACACGCGCTGCGCACAGGCCGCCAGACCTTCAATTTGCGCCGCGCCGCCGGTTAACACAATCCCCGCCGCCAGATGGTGTTTCACCCCCTGCTGGCGGAGCTGTTCCTGCAGCTGCAGGATCTCTTCATTGACCAGATTAAGCAGTTCGGTATAGCGCGGTTCAATCACCTCAGCCAGCGTCTGACGTTGCAGGCTACGCGGCGGCCGTCCGCCTACGCTCGGTACTTCGACGTTTTCGTCTTTACCGACGATGGAACCCAATGCGCAACCGTGACGAACCTTGATGGCTTCGGCGTCGCTCGGCGGCGTCCCGAAGGCATAGGCGATATCGCTGGTCACCACGTTGCCCGCGTACGGGATTACTTTGGTGTGACGCAGCGCGCCGCCGGTATAGACGGCGATATCCATTGTACCACCGCCAATATCCACCACGCAGACGCCCAGCTCACGTTCGTCTTCTGTTAATACGGAATAACTGGCCGCTAAACCGGCGAAAATAAGTTGGTCAACTTTCAGACCACAACGTTCCACCGCTTTAACAATGTTTTTCGCCATATCGTTATGGCAGGTAATCAGATGCACCTTCGCCTGCATGCGCACGCCGGACAGCCCAACCGGGTTTTTAATCCCTTCCTGGTAGTCAATGGCGTATTCCTGCGGAATCACGTGCAGGACGCGATGCTCATCGCGGACGCGAACCGACTTCGCGGTATGGACCACGTTTTCGACGTCGTCCAGCGTCACTTCTTCTTCCGAAATCGGTACCATCCCGATTTCATTCTGACAGCTTATATGTTTACCCGAAAGAGCCAAATAAACTGATGAAATCTGGCAATCCGCCATCAGTTCGGCCTGGTCGATGGCGCGCTGTACGCATTTCACCACCGACTCGAGGTCGTTCACACCGCCTTTATCCATACCACGCGATGGGCAACTGCCCACGCCGATGATATTAATCATGCCGTCGGGCAGAACTTCCCCTACTAAAGCGGCCACCTTGGCGGTGCCAATCTCCAGTCCAACTACCAGTTTTCTGTCCGTCGCCTTGATCATTGTTGTTCTGCCTGTGCCTGATTCTGTTGTTGATTAGTTTCCTCTGCGGGAGCAGGTACCCAGCCCACTGCCGCACCCGAGTCATAACGCAAATCAACGTAGCTAATCCGTTTGCCGTCGGTCTGCGCCTGCTGCTGAAGAACCGGGTAGAGTTCCATAAAGCGCTGAAGCCGTTTCATGGTGTCGCCACGACCAAGGTTGAGCTTAATGTCATTATTAAGCGTCATCTGCCAGGAGCGACGGGCGGTCATCGCCGCCACTTTCAACGTGAATTTATCCTTTGCCAGCACCTGCCCCATGTCACGATACCCTTGCAGCACTTCGTTCTCGCTGCCTTCCGGGCCGTATAACATCGGTAAATTCTGTTTGCTGGTGCGATCCGCCGGCACGCTGAAGGCATTTCCCTCTGCATCCACCATATGTTGATCATTCCAGCGCGCAATCGGCACATATTCAACCAGATGAATCTTCAATTCATCGGGCCACTGCTTTCGGACGCTCGCCTGCTTAATCCACGGCAGACGTTCAATCTGACTCTGAATGATGTTCACGTCCTGAGTCATAAAGGTGCCCGGCGAACCCAACGCCAGGATCGCCTGGCGGATGTCATCATTGCGCGTATAGTGACGCTCGCCGGTCACCACCATCTTCGACAGCGGTAAACGCTGCGCGTCTTCCATCCAGCCAAGAACCATCCACCCGCTGACCAGCACGGTAAACAGCACCGCCAGCAGGAAAACGATCCCTGCCAGCCGCGTTCCATTACTCCGACGCGAAGAAGAAACGTCCTCTTCATGGTTCCGCGTATTCAGCGCAGCCTGCGACATATCACCCCGCCAGGTCCAGAATTCGTACAACAAGCTGGGAGAAGCTCATTCCTGCCTGACGCGCCGCCATCGGTACAAGGCTATGGCTGGTCATGCCCGGAGAAGTATTCGCTTCCAGCAGATAAAACTGGCCATCGCTGTCCAGCATGACGTCAATACGGCCCCAGCCTTTGCAACCCAGAACATTCCAGGCTTTAAGCACCAGGCTTTGAATGGCTGCCTCACGCGCTGGATCCTCCAATCCTGGGCAGAAATATTGCGTCTCATCAGAGAGATACTTCGCCTCATAATCATAGAAGGTTCCAGCCGTCTGGATACGTATTGACGGTAAAATTTCTTCACCGACGATGGCGACGGTAAATTCCGGCCCACTGAGCCATTTTTCGACTAAAACTTCATCATCATGCTGAAAAGCCAACGCCAGTGCACTTGCTAAATCACAGCTTTCGCTGACTTTCGACATCCCAACGCTGGAGCCTTCGCGGCTGGGCTTGATGATGAGCGGCAGACCCAGCGCCGCAATCTGCTGTTCGACATCAGCAGACAATCCGGCGCTAAACTGGGCGCGGGTCAGCGCCACCCACGGCGCGACCGGTAATCCGGCCCCCTGCCACAGCCATTTGCTGCGCAGTTTATCCATTGAAATCGCCGAAGCCATCACGCCGCTGCCGGTATAAGGCAGCTGGATCAGATCCAGCAGCCCCTGCAGCGTGCCATCTTCCCCGCCGCGGCCGTGGAGGGCAATAAACGCTTTCTTAAAGCCCAGCTTTTTCAACTGGGTAATATCGACATCGCGCGGGTCAACCGGATGGGCATCCACCCCGGCTTCACGCAGCCCGGCCAGCACCGCGGCGCCTGAATTCAGCGACACTTCACGTTCAGCGGAGGTTCCACCGAAAAGCACCGCGATTTTATCAGCCATGGCGCTCCTCCTCCGTTTTTTGCGGGATCAGTTTGATTTCAGCCAGGTGACGGGCGATTTTTCCAATGTTTCCGGCCCCCTGCACCAGCACTAAATCGTTGCCGGTCAGCACCGACGCCAGCATCGCCGCGGCCTGCGTCGGGTCGGACACCAGAATCGGGTCAACTTTACCGCGACCACGGATTGTACGGCACAGCGAGCGGCTGTCGGCACCCGGGATCGGCGCTTCGCCTGCCGGGTAGACATCGAGCATCAGCAGCGCATCGACCTGGGTCAGCACGTTGGCGAAATCATCGTACAGATCGCGAGTACGGGTATAACGGTGCGGCTGGAATACCATCACCAGATTTTTATCCGGCCAGCCGGCACGCGCCGCTTTGATAGTGGCGTCGACTTCCGTCGGGTGGTGGCCATAGTCATCGATCAGCATCGCGCTGCCCGCTTTGCCGTTGACTTCCGTCAGCGGATATTCGCCAAGGAAGTCGAAACGACGGCCGGTACCCTGGAAGCTTTCCAGCGCGCGCAGGATCGCCTGATCGTCAATCCCCTCTTCCGTCGCCACGGCGACCGCCGCCGCCGCGTTCAGCGCGTTATGGCGTCCCGGGGCATTGAGCGTCACCTGCAGCAGTTCTTTATCCTGACGCACCAGGCGGAAATGCCCCTGCGCTCCAACCTGACGGTAGTCTTCTACGCGGACGTCGGCGTCGTCGCTAAAACCGTAGGTGGTGATCTGCCGGCCGACGCGCGGCAGCAGTTCTCGGATCACCGGGTCATCCACACACATCACCGCGCGTCCGTAGAACGGCAGGTTGTGCAGGAAGTTAATAAAGGTCTGCTTCAGATTCTCGAAATCGCCATGGTAGGTGTCCATGTGGTCGGCTTCGATGTTGGTAACAATGGCCACCATCGGCTGCAGGTGCAGGAACGATGCATCGCTCTCATCCGCTTCCGCAATCAGGTAACGGCTATGGCCGAGGCGCGCATGGACGCCCGCCGCTTTCACCAACCCGCCGTTGACGAAAGTCGGGTCCAGCCCGGCTTCGGCGTAAATACTGGATACCATCGCGGTGGTGGTGGTTTTGCCATGGGTCCCGGCAATGGCGATCCCGTGACGGAAGCGCATCAGCTCCGCCAGCATTTCCGCACGACGGATCACCGGGATACGCGCCTCGTGCGCGGCGACGATTTCCGGGTTATCGGCGGAAATCGCGCTGGAAACTACGACCACGCTGGCATCGCGCACGTTTTCCGGGCGATGATTGAAATAAATAGTGGCGCCAAGCTGCGACAGCTGCTGGGTCACCGGATTCGGCGCCAGGTCGGAGCCGCTGATCTGATAACCTTCGTTAGCCAACACTTCGGCAATACCGCCCATACCGGCACCGCCGATGCCGACAAAGTGAATGTGCCGGACGCGACGCATCTCGGGCACTATGGAACGCAGTTTTGCCAAATCTTGTGTATTCATTCTTTACGCCATCAACTTCTGTATTCGGGCGGTGAAAATCACCGCAATTAGCGCGCCAAAGCTACGGCGCTGACCTCTTCTGCTACCCGCTCGGTAGCGTCCGGAATCGAAGCGCCACGCGCTCGTTCCGCCATATCCAGCAAGGTTTCCCGATCCCAGCTCGCCAGAGTAGAGGCTACCGCCTCAACCGTGAACGCCGGCTGTTCGAGAATTTTCGCCGCGCCGGCTTTCTCCAGCGGCAGCGCATTCCAGTACTGCTGACGATCTTTGTGCTGGAACGGTACAAACAGCGCCGGTAAGCCCGCAGCCGCGATTTCGCTAACCGTCAGGGCGCCGGAACGGCATACCACAACATCTGCCCAGGCATACGCCGCGGCCATATCATCAATAAATTCCGTCACTTTATGCTGCGGCTGCCCCGCGGCGGCATAGGCCTGCTGTACGGTTTGCTGGCCGCCTTTACCGCTCTGATGCCAGATGGTCACCGTATCGCCGAGCTTCGCCGCCACCTGCGGCATGGTCTGGTTCAGGACGCGCGCGCCCTGAGAGCCACCGACCACCAACACGCGAATCGGCCCCTGACGGCCCACCAGACGCTGCCCCGGCAGCGGCAGCGCCAGCACATCGGTGCGCACCGGATTCCCGACGACGTCCGCATGCGGAAAGGCGCCGGGAAACGCCTGCATCACTTTCTTCGCAATCTTCGCCAGCCATTTGTTGGTCAGGCCGGCAATGCCGTTTTGTTCGTGGAGGACCACCGGGATCCCCAGCGACCACGCCGCCAGGCCGCCAGGCCCGGACACATAGCCGCCCATACCCAGCACCACGTCCGGCTGGAAACGCTTCATGATCGCCCGCGCCTGACGCCAGGCGTTGAAGATCCGCACCGGCGCCAGCAGCTGTGCTTTAATCCCTTTGCCACGCAGGCCGGAGATACGGATAAAATCAATCTCGATGCCGTTTTTCGGCACTAAATCCGCTTCCATACGATCGGCGGTACCCAGCCAGCGAACCTGCCAGCCCTGGTCCATTAGATAGTGTGCGACCGCCAGTCCCGGGAACACATGCCCGCCGGTACCGCCCGCCATCACCATCAACCGCTTTTCCTGACCGCTCATCGAACACCCCGTGTAAACGCCTGGGCTTTTTCCAGACGCGTTTCATAATCAATTCGCAACAACAACATGATGGCCGTCGACATAATCAGCAGACTGGAACCACCATAACTGATCAGCGGCAGCGTCAAACCTTTCGTCGGCAGCATCCCCGCCGCCGCCCCGACGTTAACTAACGCCTGGAAGCTAAACCAGATACCAATCGCACAGGCGAGGAAGCCGGAGAAGCGATGATCGATCTCCAGCGCTTTTCGGCCAATCGACATGGCGCGGAAAGCGACGAAGAATACCATTAAAAGCGCCAGTACCACACCGATATAACCGAGTTCTTCGCCGATGATGGCGAAGATAAAGTCAGTGTGCGCTTCCGGCAAATACTCCAGTTTTTGCACCGAGTTGCCGAGTCCCTGCCCCCACATCTCGCCGCGGCCAAAGGCCATCAGCGACTGGGTCAGCTGATAGCCGCTGCCGAACGGGTCTTCCCACGGGTTCCAGAAGGAGGTCACGCGGCGAATACGGTACGGTTCGGCGAGGATCAACAGGACCACCGCCGAGATGCCCATGCCGATAATAGCGATGAACTGCCACAGCTTGGCGCCGGCGAGGAAAAGCATCGCCAGCGTGGTGACGAACAGCACCACCACCGTACCGAGGTCAGGCTGCGCCAGCAGCAGGATGGCCAGTACGAAAATCACGCCCATCGGTTTTAAGAAGCCGCGCAGGTTGTTGCGCACTTCGTCGGCTTTGCGCACCAGATAGTTGGCGATGTAGCAGAACAGCGACAGCTTGGTGAACTCCGCCGGCTGGATGCGCAGCGGACCGAGGGCGATCCAGCGCGATGCGCCGTTTACCGAGCTACCCACCACCAGCACGATCAGCAGCATGACGATCGAGGCAATCAGCATCGCGGTACTGTGGCGCTGCCAGAAATCCATCGGCAGGCGCAGCGTCACCAGCGCGAGGACAAAGGCCAGCACAATGTACAGGCCGTCACGTTTGGCGAAGAGGAAAGGATCGTTCGCCAGGCGCTGTCCCACCGGCATTGATGCCGAGGTCACCATAATAAAGCCGATCGCCGCCAGGCCGAAGGTCAGCCACAGCAGCATCCGGTCATACATCACCAGACTGTCGTTATCTTTTGGGCGCGAGCCCATCACCCAGCCTTTCAGCGCGGCGAACAGCCAGGCGAAGATAAACATCCCCGGCAGTCGCGGCAGTCTCAACCGAGGCAAGCTCAGCTGCGGCATTCTCAGGCGTGGGAGAGAGAAACGCATCAACCTAACTCCTTCGCCAGGCGGGCAAACATCTCGCCCCGTTGTTCAAAGTTCTTAAACTGATCCAGGCTGGCGCAGGCTGGCGACAGGAGAACCATATCGCCCGCCTTCACCAGGGGCGCTATCTGACGCATCGCCTGCTCCATGGTTTCAGTTTGTACCGCCACCTCAGGACGCAGCTCGGCGAGCTCGGCGCCGTCGCGACCAAAGCAGTACAGACGGATACGATCGCCGCCAAGGTAGCGCTTCAGCGGAGTGAAATCAGCGGACTTGCCGTCGCCGCCCAGCAGCAGATACAGCGTGCCATCAAGCTGCAGGCCGTTCAGCGCCGCCTCGGTACTGCCGACGTTGGTTGCCTTCGAGTCGTTAATCCAGCGCACGCCGTTGTGATCCAGCACCAGCTGGAAGCGATGCGCCAGGCCGGTAAAGGTGGTCAGCGCCTTCAGGCTGCTGGCACGCGGCAGACCCGCGGCATCGGCCAGCGCCAGCGCCGCCAGGGCGTTGCTGTAGTTATGCTGACCCGTGATAGACATCTCTTTCACATTGAGGACTTTCTCACCTTTTACGCGCAGCCAGGTCTCGCCCTGCTGACGGTTAAGGTGATAGTCACCGACGTCGATACCAAAGCTGATGCAGCGATCGTCCGCGCCGCGTACCGGCATGGTGAGCGCATCGTCCGCGTTGACCACGCAGGTCTTCGCATTCTCGTAAATCCGCAGCTTCGCCGCGCGATACTGCTGCAGCCCCAGCGGGTAGCGGTCCATATGGTCCTCAGTCACGTTGAGGATGGTTGCCGCCACCGCCTGCAGGCTGGAGGTGGTTTCCAGCTGGAAGCTGGAGAGCTCCAGGACATACAGCTCACGATCGGTATCCAGCAGCATCAGCGCCGGCAGGCCGATATTGCCGCCCACGCCGACGTTAATCCCGGCCGCTTTCGCCATCTCGCCCACCAGGGTGGTGACGGTGCTTTTGCCGTTCGAGCCGGTAATGGCGATGATCGGCGCCTGCGCTTCGCGGCAGAACAGTTCGATATCGCCAACGATCTCTACGCCAGCATCTGCCGCCGCACTCAACGAAGGATGGGCCAGCGCGATGCCAGGACTGGCGACAATCAGATCCGCCGCCAGCAGCCAGGTATCATTGAGGCCGCCGACATGGCATTCGACCGATTCAGGCAATTTATCCAGCCCAGGAGGCGCGACGCGGGTGTCCATCACGCGCGGGGTTACGCCGCGCGCCATGAAAAAGTCCACGCATGACAGGCCGGTCATGCCCAGCCCAATAATGACGACTTTTTTACCCTGATAATCTGCCATGATTAACGTACCTTCAGCGTCGCCAGGCCAATCAGCACCAGCATCAGCGAAATAATCCAGAAGCGCACGATAACGCGCGGCTCCGGCCAGCCTTTCAGTTCATAGTGGTGGTGGATCGGCGCCATGCGGAAGATACGCTGACCGCGCAGCTTAAAGGAGCCAACCTGCAGGATCACCGACAGGGTCTCCACCACGAAAACGCCGCCCATAATCACCAGCAGGAATTCCTGACGCAGCAGCACGGCGATAATGCCCAGCGCGCCGCCGAGCGCCAGCGAACCGACGTCGCCCATAAAGACCTGCGCCGGGTAGGTGTTAAACCACAGAAAGCCTAGCCCCGCGCCGACGATCGCCGTACAGACGATCACCAGTTCGCCGGCGTGGCGCAGATAAGGAATGTGCAGGTAGTTGGCGAAATTCATGTTACCGGTCGCCCACGCCACCAGCGCAAAACCCGCCGCGACGAAGACGGTGGGCATGATCGCCAGGCCGTCGAGACCGTCGGTCAGGTTAACCGCGTTGCCGGTGCCGACGATCACGAAGTAGGCCAGCAGGATATAGAACAGCCCCAGCTGCGGCATGACGTCTTTAAAGAACGGCACCACCAGCTCGGTCGCCGGGGTGTCTTTCCCCGCCAGATACAGGGCAAAGGCGACCCCAAGGGCAATCACCGACATCCAGAAGTACTTCCAGCGGGCGATCAGGCCTTTGGTGTCTTTGCGCACCACTTTACGGTAGTCATCAACGAAGCCGATGATGCCGTAGCCGATCAGCACCGTCAGCACACACCAGACGTACGGGTTGGACGGGTAAGCCCACAGCAGCACCGACACGGTGATCGCGGTGAGGATCATGATCCCCCCCATGGTCGGGGTACCGCGCTTACTGAAATGAGACTCCGGACCGTCGTTACGAACCACCTGGCCGAAGGAGAGTTTTTGCAGACGGGCGATCATGCGCGGGCCCATCCACAGAGAGATGAACAGCGCGGTCAGCAGGCTGACGATGGCGCGAAACGTCAGATACGAAAAGACGTTAAAGCCGGAATAATATTTGACCAAATGTTCGGCCAGCCATACTAACATGTCCCAGTCTCCTGTAATGCGCGTACTACCTCTTCCATGGCGGCACTACGTGAACCCTTCACTAAAATGGTCATTATCTTATGCTCAGCCAGCAGCTCGCGCAGGCGAGCCACCACGGCGGCTTTATCGTTAAAATGTTCGCCCACGCCGCTGGCGCGGCTGATATCCGCGCTCAAGGCGCCGACGCTGAGAACGCAATCCAGCCCTGCCGCTTTCGCCGCTTCGCCGACTTCACGGTGGCAAGCCGCGCTTTCCGCGCCAAGTTCGGCCATATCGCCGACCACCATCGTCTGGAAGCCGGGCATCTCTGACAGGACCTGCACCGCCGCGGTCATCGAACCGACGTTAGCGTTATAGGAGTCATCCAGCAGCAGCTGGCTCTCGGTCAGGCGGATCGGGAACAGACGTCCCGGAACGGCCTGCAGCTGCGCCAGACCGGCTTTCACCGCCGCCAGATCGGCGCCTACCGCCATCGCCAGCGAGGTCGCCGCCAGCGCGTTAGCGATGTTGTGGCGTCCCGGCAGCGGCAGCAGTACATCAACGTTACCGGTTGGAGTCTGCAGCGTAAATTCGGTGCCGTGGCTGGTGATCTGCACGTTAGTCGCAGTGAAATCGCTGTTGGCCGCATTCGGTGAGAAGCGCCACACTTTGCGATCGCCAATCACTGCCTGCCAGTTCAGCCAGTCGTTGTTGTCGGCATTGAGAATGGCGATGCCGTTTTCCGGCAGACCGGTATAGATTTCGCCCTTCGCCTTCGCCACGCCCGCCAGCGAGCCGAAACCTTCAAGGTGCGCGGCGGCAAGGTTGTTGACCAGAGCCGCTTCAGGACGCGTCAGGCTGACGGTCCAGGCGATTTCGCCCTGGTGGTTGGCGCCGAGCTCAATCACCGCGTACTGATGTTCTTTGGTCAGACGCAGCAGAGTCATCGGTACGCCGATATCGTTGTTCAGGTTGCCGGCGGTATACAGCGTGTTGCCGCACTGGCTGAGGATCGCCGCGGTCATCTCTTTGACCGAGGTTTTACCTGACGAGCCGGTTAGGGCGACGACGCGGGTCGGCACCTGCTGACGGACCCAGGCGGCTAACTCGCCGAAAGCCTGCCGGGTATCTTTCACGATCACCTGCGGGAGATCGCAGGCCAGCGGACGGCTCACCAGCAGCGCGCCGGCGCCTGCCGCTTTCGCCTGTTCGGCAAAATCATGGGCGTCGAAACGCTCGCCTTTTAGCGCCACAAACAGGCAGCCCGCTGTGACTTTACGGGTGTCGGTGGTCACCTCGTCGATAGCGATATCGCTACCCTGCCGTTCGCCATGGGCGATCGCGGCGAGCTGGCTTAACGTAAAGCGAATCATGCTACCGCTCCCAGCAGACGCGCAACGGTGACGCGGTCGGAATAATCCAGACGACGGTTACCGACGATCTGGTAATCTTCATGGCCTTTACCCGCCACCAGCACCACGTCGTTCTCCTGCGCCTGCATCACGGCGTTGGTCACCGCTTCCGCACGGCCTTCCATCACTTTTGCATGACCTGCATCGAGCATGCCGGCCAGAATATCGTTGATAATCGCCCGCGGTTCTTCGGTACGCGGGTTGTCGTCAGTGACGACCACGATATCGGCGAACTCTTCTGCAATCGCCCCCATCAGCGGACGCTTGCCTTTGTCACGGTCGCCGCCGCAGCCGAAGACGCACCACAGCTTGCCGCTGCAGTGCAGGCGCGCGGCCTGCAGTGCTTTTTCCAGTGCGTCAGGGGTATGGGCATAATCCACCACCACCGCCGGTTTACCGGGCGCGCTGAACACTTCCATACGGCCGCATACCGGCTGTAAACGCGCCGCAGTTTTCAGCAGATCGGCCAGCGGATAGCCCAGCGCCAGCAGCGTGGCCAGCGCCAACAGGAGGTTGCTAACGTTAAAGGCGCCCATCAGGCGGCTTTCGATTTCACCGTTGCCCCAGCTGGAGTCAAACTGGATGGTGGCACCGCTGTCGTGATAGTTAACCGCGGTGGCCTTCAGCCAGCGGCCGTGGCAGTTCGGATTGATATGATCTTCCATCGACACCGCCACCGCGTCCGGCAGCTTCGCCAGCCAGCGACGACCGACTTCATCGTCAGCGTTGACGATGGCCTGGCCGCAATGGTGGGTGGAGTACAGCAGCCATTTCGCCGCTTCGTAGTGCGCCATGTCGCCATGGTAGTCGAGGTGGTCGCGGCTCAGGTTGGTAAATACCGAGGCGGCAAACTGCAGGGCCGCCACGCGGTGCTGCACCAGCCCGTGGGAAGAGACTTCCATCGCGCCGAAGGTTGCCCCCTGCTCGACCAGACCGGAAAGCACGTGCTGAACATCGACCGCAGAACCGGTGGTGTTTTCGCTCGGCACCACTTTATCCAGCAGGCCGTTGCCGACGGTCCCCATCACCGCGCTGGTTTCGCCGAGCAGTTTCGCCCATTGCGCCAGAAGCTGGGTGGTGGTGGTTTTGCCGTTGGTACCGGTCACGCCCACCAGACGCAGCTGCTGCGACGGCTGATGATAAAAACGCCCGGCCAGCGCCGATAAGCGTTCGTTAAGCTGGCTCAGGTAGATAACCGGCACGCCGTGCATTTCACGGATCTCACCGTCTTTAGCTTCGCCCTGGGCTTCAGCAATAATGGCAGCCACACCTTGCGCTATCGCCTGCGGGATATAACGACGCCCGTCCGCCTGATGACCCTGTACCGCGATAAAGAGATCGCCGGAAGCAGCCACCCGGCTGTCCAGCGTCATCTCTCGCAGAATGCGCTCCGGTGCGTTTGGCACCCATGGAGCGAGAAGGTCGCGCAAATTACGATCTGCCACCTGTTCCCTCGCCTTGATTAATTACAAATTCACTTTTTTCGCCCGTTGCCAGCGCATCCGGCTCGATGTTCATGGTGCGCAATACACCGCCCATGATGGCACCGAACACCGGCGCGGAAACGGCGCCACCGTAGTATTTACCTGCCTGCGGGTCGTTGATCACCACCACCAGCGCAAAGCGCGGATGGCTGGCGGGCGCAACGCCTGCGGTGTAAGCAATATATTTGTTGATGTAGCGGCCATCCGGCCCCACTTTTTTCGCCGTACCGGTTTTAATCGCGATGCGATAGCCTTTGATCGCCGCCTTCACGCCGCCGCCGCCAGGCAGCGCCACGCTTTCCATCATATGAACGACGGTACGAACGAGTGATTCCGGAAAGACACGTTCGCCCGGAACCGGTGGATCAACTTTGGTAATCGACAGCGGGCGATAGATGCCGTAGCTGCCAATCGTTGCGTAGACTCGCGCTAACTGTAACGGGGTTACCATTAGCCCGTAGCCGAAAGAAAAGGTGGCCCTCTCTATGTCAGACCACCGTTGTTTTTGAGGATATAAGCCACTGCGTTCTCCGACCAACCCCAAATTGGTCGCCTTTCCAAGCCCAAAACGTGAGTAAGTATCTACTAACGCTGAGGACGGCATCGCTAACGCCAGCTTAGAAACACCGACGTTACTCGACTTCTGTAGTACCCCGGTCAGGGTCAATTCGCTGTAGCGCGCCACGTCTTTAATTTCGTGGCCGTTAATTCGATAAGGCACGGTATTGAGCACGGTATTTTCGTTGACGATACCGCGCTGCAGCGCCGTCATCACCACCATCGGCTTCACCGTCGAACCCGGTTCGAACACGTCGGTGATGGCGCGGTTACGCATGGTGTCTTTCGCCGTGCCGGCAAAGTTGTTTGGGTTGTAGGACGGGCTGTTGGCCATCGCCAGCACTTCGCCGGTGTTCACGTCCACTAACACCGCGCTGCCGGACTCGGCTTTGTTAAAGGCCACGGCGTTGTTCAGCTCACGATAGACGAGCGCCTGCAGACGCTCGTCGATGCTCAGCGCCAGGTTGTGCGCCGCCTGGCTGTCGGTGGAAGAGATGTCTTCAATTACCCGGCCATAGCGGTCTTTACGCACGATACGCTCGCCCGGCTGGCCGGTAAGCCATTTATCAAAGCTCTTTTCGACCCCTTCAATCCCCTGGCTGTCGACGTTGGTAAAGCCGATGAGGTGAGCGGTCACTTCCCCGGAAGGGTAGTAACGACGGGATTCTTCACGTAGATGAATGCCCGGCAGCTTCAGTTTTTTGATGTAGTCGGCCATGTCAGGGTTAACCTGACGCGCCAGATAGATGAAACGCATCCGCGGATTGGTATTGATGCGCGTCGCCAGCTGATCCAGCGGCATATTGAGGGCATCCGCCAGAGCCTTCCAGCGCGTATCCAGGGTTACCCCGCCGGCATCATGAAGTTCTTTTGGATCGGCCCAGATAGCCTTCACCGGCACGCTGACCGCAAGCGGACGACCGGAGCGGTCGGTAATCATCCCGCGCGCGGTGGATACTTCCTGTACGCGCAGAGAACGCATATCGCCCTGGCGCACCAGCATGTCCGGGCTGACTACCTGTAGCCAGGCAACCCGCCCCAGCAGAAAAGCCAGCGCCAGTAGAATACAGCCGCACAGCAACGCAAAACGCCAACTGATAAAGTTGGCCTGTTCTTCCTGACGTTTTGCTTTAGGCGTTTTTGGCGCTGCTTTCATCCGTCGCAATAATCCTTATTTCTGTACAACGATATTTTCTTGGGATGGATCGACGTGCTGCATCTGCAACTTCTCGGTCGCGATCCGCTCAACCCGACTGTGATCGCCGAGCGCGTTCTCTTCGAGGATCAGGTTGCGCCATTCAATGTCCAGGGCGTCGCGTTCCAGAACCAGTTGTTCACGCTGCGCGGTCAGCAGGCGCGTGTGGTGCGCGGTGGTGACCACGGTAATCGCCGTAATAATGATGCAAATGAACAGGCAGAGTGGCAGTTTCCCAAACCGCAGAAGGTCGTCCCCGATCACGCCAGGCAAAGCATGGCGCTCGTTGCTTCCAATCGACCCTTTAACCTTGCTTAAGGCCTCTGTCACTCTGCCGATCATGCGTTCGTCCTCTCTGCAATACGCAGCACTGAACTACGGGCGCGTGGATTCTCTGCCACCTCTTCTTCGCCCGGCATCAACTTGCCTAGTGCTCGTAACTCACGGCCGCCCAGTTTTTTGAGCTGCGATTCGGTCATCGGTATTCCCGCCGGAACCTGCGGACCGCGGCTTTGCTCGCGCATAAAGCGCTTTACAATGCGATCTTCCAGCGAATGAAAACTAATGATCGACAGCCGCCCGCCTGGGGCCAGCACGCTGAGCGAGCTTTTTAGCGCCTGCTCTATCTCCTCCAGTTCACTGTTTACCCAAATGCGCACCGCCTGGAAGGTACGGGTCGCGGGATGTTTGTGCTTATCTTTTACCGGCATAGCCGCGGCGATGACCTCCGCCAGCTCTTTGGTGCGAGTCATCGGTGCAATGCGATTACGTTCGACGATCGCGCGGGCGATCCGTTTGCCGAAACGCTCTTCGCCGAAGGTTTTAATCACCCAGGCGATATCCGCTTCTTCAGCGGTCTGCAACCATTCGGCCGCAGACTGACCGCGCGTCGGATCCATGCGCATATCCAGCGGTCCGTCGCGCATAAAGGAAAAACCGCGTTCCGCATCGTCAAGCTGTGGGGAAGAGACGCCGAGATCGAGCAGAATGCCGTCGATCTTACCGGTAAGATTGCGCTCGCCGACATAATCAGCAAGCTGTGAAAATGGACCATGTACGATGGAAAAGCGGGGATCATCGATGGTTTGCGCGACGGCAATCGCCTGTGGATCGCGATCGATTGCCAGCAAGCGTCCTTCCGCTCCCAGCCGGGAGAGGATCAGGCGCGAGTGACCGCCGCGACCAAAGGTACCATCAATATAGATACCGTCTGGACGAATATTGAGGCCGTTGACGGCTTCATCCAGAAGTACCGTAGTGTGTTTAAAATTTTCCATCATTTTTATAAAGACAAATCCTGCAGGCGCTCCGACAGTTCACCGGTCGCGGACTGCTCAGCGTCGATATCTTCCTTGACCCGTTGATACCAGGTCGTTTCGTCCCACAGTTCAAATTTATTAAACTGCCCGACCAGCATCACTTCTTTTGTCAGCCCGGCATGCTGCCGTAACACCGGCGCAATCAGCAAGCGACCGGCATTATCCATCTGACATTCGCTGGCATGACCCAGAAGCAAACGCTGTACGCGCCGCTCAACGGGATTCATGCTCGATAAACGCGACAATTTCTGCTCGATGACTTCCCATTCAGGCAATGGATAAAGCAGCAGGCACGGGTGATGAATGTCAATGGTGCATACCAATTGACCGGCAGCGTCCTCGATCAGCCCATCGCGATAGCGCGTTGGCACGGCCAGGCGGCCTTTGCTGTCGAGATTGACTAACGTTGCTCCACGGAACATGCCAGCCTCACCCCTTTTCGCCACTTTATCCCACAAATTCCCACCAGAAGGAGTTTACGGAGCGGAGGAAAAGCTTGTCAAGCCAGCACGAATGCCAACGGAGCTCAAAAACCCATTATTTACAGCCGACATTAGCCCTGATGAAAAAATCATCAACAGGCGAGGCAAATTAACGTTATGAATACGTGTAAGAAAATAACCAACAAACTCGTAACAGTTATAAACAACAAAATATCTTCGGCGGGAAAATATAAAGTGTCAGTTTGCGACGCGAGCGGCATTTTAGGCCATTATGCCGGCCGTTAACAGTACCTGTTGCTGCCTGAGGGGTGGACCAGGCGCGGGATAAGGCAGGGGAGAACGGTAGTGGCGAACAAAATGGGTGTTAATTCAGCAATTAACTTGGTGAATGTAACAAAATAATACAATTAAAGCCTGCACCATCATTTTTTGTGTCCTGTTTTGAGTCACAAAACGATTGCCAGGGAATAAAACAAAATAACGCGTAAAGAAGTTTAGGGATTTGTCTGAAATATATTCAGTTTTGCATTCTGGACGTCAGTTGCCTGATTTATCGCCAGCGGCCTGCTCTCTGGCAGGCCTGCCAGGAATAATCCTGGATGCTGACGATATTGCGCCCTTAACGGCGATTCAGGCTGCCGCGGCGATAAAGATTACGACGAATACGGCTGAGGCCTGGTTTCGGCTTGCGCGGTTCATCGAGGCTAGCGAGGACGATCTCGAGCACCCGCTCAGCAACATCGCGATGGCGCTGGGCCACGGCCAGTACCGGACACTGCAGGAAATCGAGCAGCTCATTATCGCCGAAGGTGGCGATCGCCAGCTCGGAAGGCAGTCTACCCTCACGGCGCAGCGTCACATCCATGACGCCCTGCAGCAGCGGGAAAGAGGTGGTAAACAGCGCCTGCGGCATCGGATGAGTTTCAAGCCATTTTTCAAATAGCTGGGCCGCCGCTTCTCGCTCATAGCTGTTGGCATAGAGATAATGCACCTCACGCGGATCGTCCTGCCAGGCTTTACGGAAGCCTTGCTCGCGCAGGAAGCTCACCGACAGTTCCGGCAGCGCGCCAAGATAAAGCACCGTTTCGCCTGGAAAAGTCCGCAGCTCGGCGGCGAGCATCTCGGCGTCATCCTGATCAGCGCCGACGACGCTGGTGAAGTGCTCGCGATCAAGGGCGCGGTCGAGGGCGACAATCGGAAACGGATCGTTAGCCCAGCGCTGGTAGAAAGGGTGCTCCGGCGGCAGCGAGGTGGAAACAATGATGGCGTCCACCTGGCGCTGTAGCAGATGCTCGATACAGCGCATTTCGTTATCGGGCTGATCCTCCGAGCAGGCAATCAGCAGCTGATAGCCGCGCTGGCGCGCCTGCCGCTCCAGATAATTTGCAATGCGGGTATAGCTGGTGTTTTCCAGATCCGGGATCACCAGACCGATAGAGCGTGTGCGTCCTGCACGCAGGCCAGCAGCGACCGCATTCGGATGATAGTTGTGCTCTCGCACGACAGCCATCACCTTTTCGACCGTCTTGTCGCTTACGCGGTACTGCTTCGCTTTGCCATTAATCACATAGCTCGCGGTGGTTCTTGAAACACCGGCCAGCCGGGCGATTTCATCCAGTTTCACAATTGCCCCTTGGGTAAGAAGTGCCAAACATAACCATTATTCAGGTATGGAACCCTTTTTATAACATCTAAACGCAGAATAGTTAGCGCAGCAACCGCTTTCGCTTACAGTTCCTACTGATTTCGCAAAAAAAAAGCCCGACAGTCGCTGCCGGGCTATTTTTGCATCAATTCCCGATCCTCAGCGCATGATTTTATCACCGCGAGACAGGCCGACCACGCCGGAGCGAGCCACTTCCACGATCCGAGCGACATCGCGCAGCGAGGCCAGGAAGGCGTCGAGCTTATCGCTGGTGCCGGCGAGCTGGACGGTATAGATAGAAGGCGTCACGTCGATAATCTGTCCACGAAAGATTTCGGTGTTGCGCTTCACTTCTTCACGGCCGTAACCGCTGGCCTGGACCTTCACCAGCATGATTTCACGTTCGACATGAGCCCCCTGCCCCAGTTCGCTGACCCGCAGGACATCCACCAGCTTGTGCAGTTGCTTTTCAATCTGCTCGATCGCTTTTTCATCGCCCACGGTCTGGATGGTCATCCTGGAGAGGGTCGGATCGTCTGTCGGCGCGACAGTCAGGCTTTCTATATTATAGCCGCGCTGGGAAAAGAGGCCGATAACGCGGGACAATGCGCCCGATTCGTTTTCCAGTAATACCGATAATATCCGGCGCATAATCAGGTCCTCTCCGTTTTGCTCAACCACATTTCATCCATGCCGCCGCCGCGGATCTGCATGGGGTACACATGCTCACTGCCGTCGACGGTGACATCGACAAACACCAGCCGGCGCTGTCGCACCTGCTCCAGGGCTTCAGCAAGCTTCGTCTCCAGCTCCTGTGGCTCACTGATGCGGATGCCAACGTGGCCATAGGCTTCAGCCAGACGCACAAAGTCCGGCAGCGACTCCATATAGGACTGCGAGTGGCGCCCGGAATAGAGCATATCCTGCCACTGCTTCACCATCCCCAGATAGCGGTTGTTGAGGTTAAGCACCAGGACCGGCAGTTCATATTGCAGCGCGGTGGAAAGTTCCTGAATATTCATCTGGATACTGCCGTCACCGGTCACGCAGACGACCATTTCGTCCGGCAGAGCCATTTTGACCCCCAGCGCTGCCGGTAGGCCAAAGCCCATGGTGCCGAGACCACCGGAGTTAATCCAGCGCCGCGGTTTGTCGAAGGGGTAATAAAGGGCGGCGAACATCTGGTGCTGACCCACATCGGAAGTGACATAGGCATCGCCCTGGGTCAGTCGCCAGATCGTTTCAATCACCGCCTGCGGTTTGATCTTATCGCTCTGGTCGTCGTAGCGCAGACAATGGCGGGCGCGCCACTGCTCAATCTGTAGCCACCAGTCGCGAATATCGTCCAGCGGCTGCTGCGCCTCTTCCTGTTCCAGCAGCTCCAGCATCTGTTCCAGCACCAGCCGGGCATCGCCGACGATCGGCACATCTGCCGGCACGGTTTTCGAGATTGAGGTCGGATCGATATCAATATGCAGCACAGTCGCGTTCGGACAGTATTTGGCCAGGTTATTGGTGGTCCGATCGTCAAAGCGAACGCCGACGGCAAAAATCACGTCTGAATGGTGCATGGTCATGTTGGCTTCATAGGTGCCGTGCATGCCCAGCATCCCCAACGCCTGCGAGTGCGTCGCCGGGAAAGCGCCCAGCCCCATCAGGGAGGAGGCCACCGGCAGCTTCAGCTTTTCCACCAGTTCGCGCAGCTGTGGTTCGCATTGCGCATTGATCGCCCCGCCGCCGACGTAGACGACCGGCTTGCTCGCCGCCACCAGGGTCTGCAGGGCGCGTTTAATCTGGCCTTTATGGCCGCTGGTCGTCGGGTTATACGAGCGCATGCTGACCGCGTCTGGCCAGACGTACGGCAGTTTCTTCGCCGGATTGAGTATATCCTTCGGCAGATCGACCACCACCGGCCCGGGGCGACCGCTGGCCGCTAACCAGAAGGCTTTCTTCAGCACGCCGGGAATATCTTCGGTCTGCTTCACCAGGAAACTGTGCTTCACCACCGGGCGGGAAATCCCCACCATGTCGCACTCCTGGAAGGCATCATAGCCGATAAGCGATGTCGCCACTTGCCCTGAGAGGATCACCAGCGGGATAGAGTCCATATAGGCCGTCGCGATACCGGTGATGGCGTTCGTCGCCCCAGGCCCTGAGGTCACCAGCACCACACCGACCTCCCCGGTCGCTCGCGCCAGACCATCCGCCATATGCACCGCCGCCTGCTCGTGGCGAACCAGCACATGATCGATACCGCCAAGGGTATGTAACGCATCATAGATATCGAGGACTGCGCCTCCGGGATAGCCGAATACTTGCTTGACGCCCTGATCGACAAGCGATTGGACGACCATCTCGGCTCCTGACAACATCTCCATGGTTTGCCTCCAGGCTTATTGTTTTACGACAGCGGAACTCAATTTCCGCGCGCTCGCACGATGCGAAGGGGTACCCCTCCGCACTGAGGTGAATGGACTGCATGCCACTACCATAACTGCTCGCCAGCAGGCAGGCAATTCGCCACGACAGGGGCTTTCTAAGTGGAATAAGAAGAAAAACAAGCGGAGAGAGGAAAATATGGTGGAATGCTTCAGAGATAAGAAAAGAGAATAGTAAATACTCGGAGAAAAGGCGCGATAGCAGGAATTGATCCATTTTTTGTTAACGGGCGGAGAGCAACCGAAAGGGTAAACAGCATAAAATTCTGCATTCTTGTAATTCAATCATATAAAAAAAGGAGCCGAAGCCCCTTTCATGATCATTGCCATCGGCTCAGCGCTGACAAATATCCACCAGCAGCTCTTCCATCCACTGATGGCCTTTATCGCGACCCGCCGCTTCGTGCCAGGAGAGATAGCAGGTCCGGCTATTCACCTTCAGCGGCAGAGGTAATATTTGCAGCGCTAACTTATCGGCAAACTCATTTGCCAACCAGCGCGGCGCAATGGCCACCATCTGTGTTTGTGACACCACGTTTAATACGCTGACCATCGCATTACCTTGATATGCGATGCGCGCTTGTTTATCGGCCGTGTCATACCACGGCAGACTGAATGAGGCATACCGATCAAGAGCCACCGCGGCATGCTCCTCGCGATAAATATCAGCCTCCATCACCGGTCCGGAGATACGCGGATGGTTGCGACTGGCCACCAGAACCATTTCATCTTTGAATAGCGGCACACAGGCAAACTCAGGGCGACGGAACTCTTCATAACCGATCACAAATTCCGTTTCCTGATAACGTAGCTGATGTTCCGTATTTTGATTAAGCGCTGATTTAAAGACTAAATGAATATTGGGCGCGATTTCAGCGACTTTATTAAATATCACCGACGTCAGGATGTTATCCAGCGGGCTACAGACGCACAGATTGAAAACACGCTCACTGCTCAGTGGTTCAAAACCGGAGCCTGGCAATTCGTTTTGCACCAGCTGCAGCGCCTGGCGCACTGAGCCAAAGAGCTGATAGGCCCGCGCCGTCGGCTGAATACCGCGGCCATAGCGCACAAACAGTTCATCATTAAACATCACTTTCAGACGTGAAACCGCGTTGCTCACCGCCGGTTGAGACATGCCGAGCGTATGGGCGGCACGGGTAATATTCTGTTCCTGCATAACCGCATCAAAAACGGTAAGCAGATTGAGATCAACCATCCGTAGTTGAGGTTTTACGACTTCCTGTCCGGGGGCTGATTTATATTCTGGACTTTCAATTAACATATCTAGTTCCGCCGTCACGATGAATTCCCTTTACTAAACCGCTATGATTAGCGGCGAAAATATCATTTATCATGCTAATGACATTTGCAAAATAGCAAAGGTGTATTTTAGGAATATATCAAGGCTATGAGTGGCAGTGTAAATCCGGTACCGCCGGAATAGGTGAACTGCTCAAACCATACTAGTTACTTAATGATGATGAGTTTAACCATAATTCAGAAAAATAAAAACAACACCAATGATTAACTGTAACTTAAGCAATAATAAAGCATTTTATTTTCTACCCCATAAAATTAACAACCATTTATCATTGAAAAAAGAGCCGCTAAGGGGTGGAGATATTCACACGAAAAATAAATATAATCTTTTCATTTAGATAGCGATTTTTTGCCGCCTCGCTCGCGGCGCATCGTGAGCGAAGCCTTTAATGCAAAGTACATTGTCAACTGAAACATATCCCAGTGCGCTCCCGCAGGGCCAAAAAAGGATCTTCGGCAAAAAAGGGCAAACATCAGCACAATTAGCTAATTCACGCCGTGGACCAAAAACGCTTTTTCCATGCCAGGGGTTGACTTTGAAACGGCTATCCAGTAACTCTAAAAGCATAACGATTTCATCTGGAGTTTGACGCAATGATTCGCACCACTCGCATCACCAGCCTACTACTACTAAACGCATGCCATTTGCGCGGTAGGCTGTTGGGCGACGTTCAGCGTTAAGTCATCTTCCAGCAAGACTATAAAACCCGCGCCTTGGCGCGGGTTTTTTTATGCTCGTCAACAAGGCGCCAGGACACAGACTAAGGATCCAAACCATGAGCCAGCAAGTCATTATTTTCGATACGACCTTACGTGATGGCGAACAAGCGTTACAGGCAAGCCTGAGTGTCAAAGAGAAGCTGCAGATCGCTCTGGCCCTCGAGCGCATGGGTGTTGACGTGATGGAAGTCGGTTTCCCGGTTTCTTCTCCGGGCGATTTTGAATCCGTGCAGACCATCGCGCGCACCATCAAAAACAGCCGCGTATGCGCTCTGGCGCGTTGCGTTGAGAAAGATATCGACGTGGCGGCGGAATCCTTAAAGGTGGCCGAAGCGTTCCGTATCCACACCTTCATCGCCACCTCGCCGATGCATATCGCCACCAAACTGCGCAGCACCCTGGATGAAGTCATTGAGCGAGCGGTTTATATGGTGAAGCGGGCGCGCAATTACACTAACGATGTCGAATTCTCCTGTGAAGACGCCGGCCGTACGCCAATAGCTGACCTGGCTCGCGTCGTGGAAGCAGCGATTAACGCTGGCGCCACCACCATAAATATTCCGGATACCGTCGGCTACACCATGCCGTTCGAGTACGCCAACATTATCAGCGGCCTGTATGAGCGCGTACCGAATATCGACAAAGCCATTATCTCCGTTCACACCCATGATGACCTGGGCATTGCCGTCGGCAACGCCCTCGCCGCGGTCCACGCCGGAGCTCGCCAGGTAGAAGGCGCGATGAACGGTATCGGCGAGCGCGCCGGCAACTGCGCGCTGGAAGAGGTCATCATGGCGATTAAAGTGCGCAAAGACATCATGAACGTGCACACCAATATCAACCACCATGAAATCTGGCGCACCAGCCAGACCGTCAGCCAGATCTGCAACATGCCGATCCCGGCGAACAAAGCCATCGTCGGCACCGGCGCCTTCGCCCACTCCTCCGGTATCCACCAGGACGGCGTGCTGAAGAACCGCGAAAACTACGAGATCATGACCCCGGAATCCATCGGTCTGAACCAGGTGCAGTTGAACCTGACCTCCCGTTCCGGCCGCGCGGCGGTGAAACACCGGATGGAAGAGATGGGCTACCAGGAGAGCGATTACAACCTGGATCATCTGTATGACGCGTTCCTGAAGCTGGCGGACAAAAAAGGACAGGTCTTCGATTACGATCTGGAAGCGCTGGCCTTTATCAACAAGCAGCAGGAAGAGCCAGAGCATTTCCGCCTGGATTACTTCAACGTTCAGTCCGGCTCCAGCGATATCGCCACCGCCTCGATCAAACTGGTCTGCGGGGATGAGATCAAAACTGAAGCCGCCAACGGCAACGGTCCGGTCGATGCTATCTACCAGGCGATTAACCGCGTCACCAATTACAACATTGAATTAGTGAAATATGGCTTAAGCGCGAAAGGCCACGGCAAAGACGCCCTGGGCCAGGTGGATATCGTCGTTGACTACAACGGCCGCCGTTTCCACGGCGTTGGTCTGGCAACGGATATCGTAGAGTCGTCAGCCAAAGCGATGGTTCATGTGCTGAACAACATCTGGCGCGCCGCCGAAGTCGAAAAAGAATTGCAACGCAAAGCTCAGAATAAAGAGAACAATAAGGAAACCGTGTAATGTCGAAGAATTACCATATTGCCGTTTTGCCGGGTGATGGCATTGGCCCGGAAGTGATGAACCAGGCGATGAAAGTACTGGAAGCCGTGCGCCAACGTTTTGCCATGCACATTACCACCAGCCAGTACGACGTCGGCGGCGCGGCCATCGACCGCCATGGAACTCCCCTGCCGCAGGCGACGGTCGCCGGATGCGAGCAGGCGGACGCGATCCTGTTCGGCTCCGTTGGCGGCCCGAAGTGGGAACACCTGCCGCCCGCAGAACAGCCAGAGCGCGGCGCCCTGCTGCCGCTGCGTAAACACTTTAAACTGTTCAGCAACCTGCGCCCGGCCAAACTGTATCAGGGGCTGGAAGAGTTCTGCCCGCTGCGCGCCGACATCGCCGCCAACGGCTTCGACATTCTCTGCGTTCGCGAACTGACCGGCGGCATCTACTTCGGCCAGCCGAAAGGCCGCGAAGGCAGCGGTCAGCATGAGAAAGCTTTTGATACCGAGGTGTATCACCGCTTTGAAATCGAACGTATCGCGCGCATCGCTTTTGAATCTGCCCGTAAACGTCGTCACAAAGTGACCTCCATCGATAAAGCCAACGTTCTGCAGTCCTCTATTCTGTGGCGCGAAATCGTCAGTGAGATCGGCAAAGAGTATCCGGACGTTGAGCTGGCGCATATGTATATCGATAACGCCACCATGCAGCTGATTAAAGATCCGTCTCAGTTCGACGTGCTGCTGTGCTCCAACCTGTTCGGCGACATCCTCTCCGACGAGTGCGCAATGATCACCGGCTCGATGGGTATGCTGCCGTCCGCCAGCCTTAACGAACAAGGTTTCGGCCTGTACGAGCCTGCAGGCGGCTCGGCGCCGGATATCGCTGGCAAAAATATCGCTAACCCGATCGCGCAGATCCTCTCCCTGGCGCTGCTGCTGCGCTATAGCCTTGACGCTAACGAGGCGGCGAGCGCAATTGAAAGCGCGATTAACCGCGCTCTGGAGGAAGGGATTCGTACCGGCGACTTAGCGCGCGGCACGGCGGCGGTCAGCACTGATGAAATGGGCGATATCATTGCCCGCTATGTCGCAGAAGGGGTGTAATCATGGCGAAGACGTTATACGAAAAATTGTTTGATGCGCACGTGGTGTATGAGGCGCAAAACGAAACCCCGCTGTTGTATATCGACCGCCATCTGGTGCATGAAGTTACCTCCCCGCAGGCCTTTGACGGCCTGCGCGCCCACGGCCGCCAGGTGCGCCAGCCGGGTAAAACCTTCGCCACCATGGATCACAACGTCTCGACGCAGACCAAAGACATTAACGCGTCCGGCGAGATGGCCCGCATTCAGATGCAGGAGCTGATTAAGAACTGTAAAGAGTTCGGCGTTGAGCTGTACGACCTGAATCACCCGTACCAGGGCATCGTTCACGTAATGGGCCCGGAACAAGGGGTGACCTTGCCGGGGATGACCATTGTATGCGGCGACTCCCATACCGCCACCCACGGCGCGTTCGGCGCGCTGGCCTTCGGCATCGGCACTTCCGAAGTGGAACATGTGCTGGCGACCCAGACCCTGAAACAGGGTCGTGCGAAAACCATGAAAATCGAAGTGCAAGGCAAAGCGGCGCCGGGCATCACCGCCAAAGATATCGTGTTGGCGATCATTGGTAAAACCGGCAGCGCCGGCGGCACCGGCCACGTGGTGGAATTCTGCGGCGAAGCGATCCGCGATCTGAGCATGGAAGGTCGCATGACCCTGTGCAACATGGCGATCGAGATGGGCGCCAAAGCGGGCCTGGTCGCGCCGGATGAAACCACCTTCAATTACGTACGCGGCCGTCTGCACGCGCCGAAAGGCAAAGATTTTGACGATGCGGTGGCGTACTGGAAAACCCTGAAAACCGACGACGGCGCCACATTTGACACCGTGGTGACGCTGCAGGCGGCTGAGATTGCTCCGCAGGTGACCTGGGGCACCAACCCAGGCCAGGTGATTTCGGTCACCGATAATATCCCCGATCCTGCGTCATTCAGCGACCCGGTGGAACGCGCCAGCGCTGAGAAAGCGCTGGCCTATATGGGACTGAAATCCGGCATCCCGCTGACGGAAGTGGCTATCGATAAAGTGTTCATCGGCTCCTGTACCAACTCGCGTATCGAAGATTTGCGCGCCGCGGCGGAAATCGCCAAAGGGCGTAAAGTGGCGCCGGGCGTCCAGGCGTTGGTGGTACCTGGTTCCGGTCCGGTGAAAGCGCAAGCGGAAGCGGAAGGCCTGGATAAGATCTTTATCGAAGCCGGCTTTGAGTGGCGCTTACCGGGCTGCTCGATGTGTCTGGCGATGAACAACGACCGCCTGAACCCGGGCGAGCGCTGCGCCTCCACCAGCAACCGTAATTTTGAAGGCCGTCAGGGCCGCGGCGGACGCACGCACCTGGTGAGCCCGGCAATGGCCGCGGCGGCGGCTGTGACCGGTCATTTCGCCGATATCCGTAATCTGAAGTAAGGAGACCATCATGGCAGAGAAATTTACCCAACATACCGGCCTGGTGGTTCCGCTGGATGCTGCAAACGTCGATACCGACGCGATCATTCCCAAGCAGTTTCTGCAGAAAGTGACCCGCACCGGCTTTGGCGCGCACCTGTTCAACGACTGGCGCTTCCTCGATGATAAAGGTCAACAGCCGAACCCGGAGTTCGTGCTGAACTTTCCTGAGTACAAAGGCGCCTCTATCCTGCTGGCGCGGGAAAACTTCGGCTGCGGCTCCTCCCGCGAGCATGCGCCGTGGGCGCTGACCGATTACGGTTTTAAAGTCGTTATCGCCCCAAGCTTTGCCGATATTTTCTACGGCAACAGCTTCAACAACCAGCTGCTGCCGGTGACGCTGAGCGATGAGCAGGTCGACGAGCTGTTCAGACTGGTGCAGGCCAACCCGGGCATTACGTTTGAAGTGGACCTGGAAGCGCAGGTGGTGAAAGCGGGAGATAAAACCTACAGCTTTAAGATCGACGATTTCCGTCGCCACTGCATGCTTAATGGCCTGGATAGCATCGGCCTGACGCTGCAACATGAAGCGGCGATTTCCGACTATGAGCACAAGCTGCCGGCGTTTATGAATTAAGCTTCGCGCCCGGTCATTTGGCCGGGCTTTTTAATTTACTGCAGCAGAAAATTGAGATCTCACGCACAAAAAACAATATTAATTCTTCGAACGTCAGCCCTTGACGTTGGCCTGCCCCACGCGATAAAGACGAATGATTTCGCTTTCTTCCCCCTGACCTGCGCGGTTTATGTATTAACCCTTCACTGCAAGTAAAAATAAGGTATGAGTGTTTAATATAAAAATATAACAATGTGAAAGAAGCGTTAATCTCATAGAGAACCCCTATAGCTCACAGCAAAAAAAAGCATTATTTTTCAATTTTTCCCCTCGCTATCTTTTTCCACAGAGAAATATTAACTAAGGACACGCCCGGGCCCCCGCATAGCGGCCTCCCGGCCTCCTGTGGAGAGAAGAGATGAGCCACTATCCGCACCTTTTCAGTCCGTTGACCATCAACGGCATGACGCTAAAAAACCGCATTATTATGCCCCCGATGGGCACCAATATGGCTACGCTCAATGGCGAGGTCTCGCAGGAACAGCTGGAATACTACGAACTGCGGGCCAAAGGCGGCACCGGTCTTATCACCATCGAAAATATCTGTATTGATTTCCCTTTCGCTTCCAACGGCACCACCCAGCTGCGCATCGATAACGATCAATATATCCCGCGGCTGTTTAAATTAACCGAGACCCTGCATAAACACGGCGCCTGCGTATCCATTCAGTTAAATCACGCTGGCGCTTCCGCTTATGCCTACCGCCTCGAGGGTCAGACACCGCTCTCCTCCTCGACGACGCCCTCGAAAAAGCACGGTAATATTCCGCGGCCAATGACCCATGAGGAAATTTATCACGCGGTGGAAAAATTCGGGGACGCCGCAGAGCGCGTTCGTCGCGCGGGTTTTGACTGCGTCGAAATTCATGCCGGCCACTCCTATTTAATTAGCCAGTTTTTATCGCCGTTATTTAACAAACGCACCGATGAATTTGGCGGCAGCGTCGAAAACCGCTCTCGAATATTAGGTCTGATTGTCGATAAAGTTCGCGCCTGCGTCGGGCCACGTTTTCCGGTCAGCCTGCGCATCAGCGCCGACGACTTCCTCAAAGGCGGCAATACCCTCGAAGATTCCTTGCGCATCCTTGAGCTCTGTCAGGAGAAGGTCGATATCATCAACGTCTCGGCGGCGCAGAACGACAACCTGAATCTGCAAATCGACCAGATGTCGCTGGAGGATGGCTGGAAGCGTTACCTCTCCCGCGCGGTGCGCGATAAATTCCATAAGCCCACGGTCATCGCCGGCAATATCCGTACCCCGCAGGTGGCCGAGGATATCCTCGCCAGCGGCGATGCCGATCTCATTGCCATTGGTCGCGGTCTGATTGCCGAGCCGGAGTGGGTGCAGAAGGTGCAAAGCGGTAAAGAGCGCGTGATGCGCAAATGCATCTCCTGCAACATCGGCTGCGCCGACCATCGCATCGCCCGCTCGCGTCCGCTGCGCTGTTCAATTAACCCGAACATCATTCACGGCGATGCCTACAAAACGCGGCGCGTTAATCGCGAAACGAACGTGGTCGTCATCGGCGCCGGCACTGCCGGGATGGAGGCCGCCTGCACCGCGGCGGAAGTCGGCTGCCACACCTGGCTGCTGGAGGCGAAAAATCACGTCGGCGGTCTCGCCAGCGATATCGCCCGTCTGCCGGAGAAAAAACGCATCGCGGATTTCCCGCAGTTTATGAAAAACCGCATCGCCGCGCTGGACAACCTGATGCTGCAGGTCGGCAAACGGGCAGACGTGGCCTCGGTTTCCGCCCTGCGTCCACATCTGATCGTCAATGCCACCGGCTCAACCCCCCTGCTGCCGCCCATTGCTGGACTGCGGGAGAATATTGACGCCGCGGAAGGCAAAGTCTTCTCCATTACCGGCATGATCGACAATCTGGCGAAATTTACCCATGTCGAGGGCAAACGCATCGCCGTTGTCGGCGCGGGCGCCGTTGGCCTCGACGTCATCGAATACTTTACCGCTCGCGGCGCGCAGGCGGTCTTAATCGAAATGCAGGACGCCGCCGGTCGCGATCTCGACATCATTACCAAGAATGCCATGTTGACCATGCTCGACGAGCACCAGGTCGAACAGCACATGAATACGCAACTGATGGCGGTGGCTGCCGACCATTTCCAGGTGAAAAATACACAGCACACCTTCGATATCCCCTTCGACTACGGCTTTGTCTGTCTGGGGATGCGCGCCAACCGGACGGGTCTCGACGAGATCGAACGCTGGGCCAATGCCAATAACGTCAAAATCATGAATATCGGCGACAGCGTGATAGCGCGACGCATTATCGACGGCATCCGCGAAGGCCGCAACGTGCTGGACACCCTCGAAGACATGGGTGCGCTGGGCAGCCGCGAAGCACAACGAATTCCCTTTCTAACTTATTGAGGATTTTTGTCATGGCAGAACGTATTACTGGACACACTGAGCTGATTGGTCTGATCGCCACCCCGATTCGCCACAGCATGTCGCCCACCATGCACAACGAGGCTTTCGCCCATCTCGGGCTGGACTACGTCTACCTGGCTTTTGAAGTCGGTAATCAGGAGCTGAAAGACGTTGTGCAGGGCTTCCGGGCTTTGAAGCTGCGCGGCTTTAATGTCTCTATGCCGAACAAAACCGAGATTTGCCAGTATCTCGATAAGCTGTCGCCGGCGGCGCAGCTGGTCGGGGCGGTGAATACCGTGGTCAATGACGACGGCGTCCTGACCGGGCATATCACCGACGGCACCGGCTATATGCGCGCCCTTAGCGAAGCGGGTATCGATATCATTGGCAAGAAGATGACCGTGCTCGGTGCCGGCGGTGCGGCGACCGCACTCTGCGTCCAGGCGGCACTGGATGGCGTGAAGGCGATCTCCATCTTCAACCGTCGCGATAAATTCTTCGCCAACGCCGAAGAAACGGTCGCCAAGATCCGCAACAACACGCGCTGTGAGATCCATCTGTTCGATCTTGACGATCATGACAAACTGCGTGCCGAAATCGATAGCAGCGTGATCCTGACCAATGCCACCGGGGTCGGCATGAAGCCGTTCGAAGGCCAGATGCTGCTGCCGGACGACAGCTTTCTGCGTCCGGATCTGATCGTCTCCGACGTCGTATACAACCCGCGCAAAACCCACCTGCTGGAAGTGGCTGAGAAAAAAGGCTGCCGCACGCTAAACGGCCTCGGGATGATGCTGTGGCAAGGCGCGCGCGCGTTCGAAATCTGGACGGGTAAACAGATGCCGGTTGATTACATCAAAAGCATCCTGTTCTAAGGGGCAAGCGATGAAAAATAAATACATCCCTACCGCGGCAGGGCTGTACCTCAACTACCTGATTCATGGCATGGGGGTGCTGCTGATCACCCTCAACATGGCTCATCTTCAGGAGCAGTGGGGAACAGATAAAGCCGGCGTATCGATCGTTATCTCCTCGTTAGGTATTGGTAAGTTAGCGACCATCGTGACCGGCTTTCTGTCGGATCGCTTTGGTCGTAAGCCCTTTATCTATCTGGGGATCCTCAGCTATCTGATCTTTTTTATCGGCATTCTGCTGACCAAAAATATCTATCTGGCCTATGTCTTCGGCATTATGGCGGGCCTGGCGAACAGCTTCCTCGACTCCGGCACCTATCCGGCGCTGATGGAATCTTTCCCGCACTCCGCCAGCCGGGCCAACGTGCTGATCAAAGCCTTCGTTTCCGCCGGGCAGTTCCTGCTGCCGTTCATTATCAGCTTCCTGATCTGGGCGAATCTATGGTTCGGCTGGTCGTTCGTGATTGCGGCGGCGCTCTTTGTACTGAGCGGGATTTACCTGCTTAAAATGCCATTCCCTGACAGCCAGGCAGCGAAAAAAGAGGAATCTCCTGAGCCACAGGCGGAAACGTTCGCCCGTCCGCAGGCCAACAAACTGGATATGATGATCTTCACGCTGTACGGCTATATCGGCATGGCGACGTTCTATCTGGTCAGCCAGTGGCTGGCGCAGTACGGCCAGTTCGTGGTCGGGCTGCCCTATGCCTCGGCGATTAAGCTGCTCAGCATCTATACCGTTGGGTCGTTGGTCTGCGTCTTCGTGACTGCTGCCTTCGTCAAAGAGGTGTTCAGCTCTGCCGTCGCCATGATCATCTATACTGGCCTGTCGATGGTCTCGCTGCTGCTGGTGTGCCTGTTCCCGACGCCGATGATGGTTACCGGCTTCGCCTTTGTCATCGGCTTTGCCGCCGCGGGCGGAGTGCTACAGCTGGGAGCGACGATCATGGCGATGAGCTTCCCGAACGGGAAAGGCAAGGCAACCGGGATCTTCTACACCGCCGGCAGTATCGCCAGCTTCACGATCCCGCTGATCACCGCCAAACTTTCGCAGATCAGTATTGCCAGCATTATGTGGTTTGATTTTGCGATCGCCGTGATCGGCTTTGTGATCGCCCTGTACATCGGCTATCGTCAACTGCAGGCTCGGGCGGCGCAAAAAGTATCACGCACCGCAGTCACCGCCTGAGGTTCAACGCGAATAATAATGGATGCCTACATGACAAATGCAGTTACCGTAAAGAACATCACCTTCCAGGAAGGGGAAACCTTAATTTGTGTACCGCTGATCGGCAAAACGCTGGATGAAATACTGGGTAACGCCCACGGCCTGGTCGACGCCGGCGCCGATATCATCGAATGGCGCGTTGATCACTTTACGCAGGTCAGAGAGATGGCCCAGGTGATGGCCGCGCTGGCGGAAATCCGTGGTGCGCTGAAAGCCCTGCCGTTGCTGTTCACCTTCCGCAGCAAGAAAGAAGGCGGCGAGACCGAGCTCAGCGACGATGCCTACTTCGCGCTCAACCGCGAAGCGGCGCGCAGTGGACTGGTTGATGTCATCGATGTCGAGCTGTTCAATGATGAAGCGCAGATCCGCGCGCTGGTTGACGATGCGCATGCCGCGGGCGTCAAAGTGATCATGAGTAACCATGATTTTCATAAAACCCCCGCCCAGGAAGATATCATCTATCGCCTGCGCCGCATGCAGGATCTGGGTGCCGATCTGCCGAAGATCGCGGTGATGCCGCAATCGCCGCAGGACGTTCTGACCCTGCTCGCCGCCACGCTGACCATGAAAGAGAAGTATGCCACCCGCCCGCTGATCACCATGTCGATGGGAAAATCAGGCGGCGTCAGCCGGGTGACCGGGCGTCTTTTTGGCTCAGCCATGACCTTCGGTACCGTGGGTCAAGCTTCCGCGCCGGGACAGATAGCCATCAATAAGCTGCGTGAAGTGATGGATATTCTCTCCTGATAACCCCTTAGCCCGGAGGACCACTCCGGGCTATTCGCTAACAGATCTTCTGGCTGTCGTGGATGACCACATTTTTAAACGACTGCAGCGCCGGGGAAAGTCCCCGGTCTTTCATGGTCGCCAGATAGATATAGCGCGGAGGGAGGGTGTTTTTAATCTTCAGGATATGGACGTTGTAATGGGAGAGCGCCGAGATCCGCGGCATGATCGCGATCCCGTAGTCAATGCTGACCAGCCCGGCCATCGCGGTATCCTCTTCCACGTAGCAGGCAATCTCCGGCACCAGCTTTTGCTGCATAAATACATTATCGATAAACGGACGTAAGCCGCTATTTTCTGAAAAATAGATATAGGGATAATGAATCGTCTCCACGAGGTCGACTTCATGTTCATACAGACGGGCCAGCGGATGATCCCTGGCGGTCACCACCACCAGCTCCTGCTGAATAACCGGAATAAAATCGATATCGGGCTCATCGGCAATATAAGAGCAGATCGCCAGATCGACTTTTCCCGCTTTCAGCTCCTGCAACAGCGTCAGCGAGGTCCCTTGAGTAAAAGAAAAAGTCACATTGTGAAACTCAGGTGAAAGAGAATATTTATTAATTAACTGCGGAACAACATATTCGCCCATCGTGTAAATAAAGGCGATACGAATGTTTTCTTTATTTTCAGCGCCGTTTTTTTGCAAAACTGTGCGGCCATTTTCCAGTGAGGCCAGGGCATCTTCGACATACGGCAGAAAACGCTTGCCGTTTTGCGTAATTTTAACGTTCCGTCCCTGTCTGGCGAACAGTGCGACCCCTAACTCCTTCTCCAGCTCTGATATCGCATGGCTTAGCGAAGGCTGGGTGATGCACAGACTGGAGGCCGCTTCGGTATAATGTTCAGTTTCAGACAGACGTTTAAAATAATAAAGTTGCTTTAGGTTCATTATTTTTGCCCGTATAATATAAGAATAAATCCACTGATGCTAATATACCATGCAAGCCACCAATAATGTGCATGAGCGGGTAAATATCGGCGGTGTATCAAATATTATTTTCTGAAGCGTATGAATGTGCCACAAAGCGTTGCCATTCATAGATACTACCTATAGTTCCCGGAGATATTTTTGCATATACAAATATATGCAAAAATATTTTAAACTTTAAAGGAACTCGCTATGAGTATGTCAAACTCTCAGGAAGTCCTCACTTCCTCATCAGGGACGAAAAAAAGAAGCCGCGTTCGGATAGTTATTTTACTGCTGTTGTCCGTCGGAACGATGATCAATTATCTCGACCGCACCATCCTCGGTATCGTTGCCCCACAGTTAACCCAGGAAATTCATATCGATCCGGCGATGATGGGCATCATTTTCTCCGCCTTTGCCTGGACCTATGCCCTGGCGCAGATCCCCGGCGGCATGTTTTTAGACCGCTTCGGCAACAAACTGACCTATGCCCTGTCAATTTTCTTCTGGTCGCTGTTTACCCTGCTGCAAAGTTTCACCCTCGGGCTTAAATCTCTGCTGCTTCTGCGCCTGGGACTTGGCGTCAGTGAAGCGCCCTGCTTCCCGGCCAACAGCCGCATCGTCAGCACCTGGTTCCCGCAGCATGAGCGCGCACGGGCGACGGCAACATATACGGTTGGTGAATATATAGGACTGGCGGCCTTCTCACCGCTGTTATTTTTAATCCTCGAACATCACGGCTGGAGAACGCTTTTTTTCCTCACCGGAGGATTAGGTATTTTATTTACTTTGGTGTGGTGGCGTTTTTATCACGAACCCCATGAATCGCGCACGGCTAATCAAGCGGAGCTGGATTATATCGGCGCAAACGGTATTAACAATAAAATCCAGAACGTTCCATTTAACTGGCGTGACGCCAGGCGCCTGCTGGGCTGTCGCCAGATCCTCGGCGCCAGTCTGGGTCAGTTTGCGGGCAACACCACGCTGGTGTTTTTCCTGACGTGGTTTCCCAGCTATCTGGCCAACGAGCGCCATCTTCCCTGGCTGCACGTTGGCTTCTTCGCCACCTGGCCGTTTCTCGCCGCCGCCATCGGCATCCTCTTCGGCGGCTGGATCTCGGACCGACTGCTGAAGCGAACCGGCTCCGTCAATATCAGTCGGAAGTTACCAATAATTTCCGGATTATTACTCTCCAGCTGTATTATTGCGGCGAACTGGGTGAGCGCCAACAGCACCGTTATTATTATTATGTCAGTGGCATTTTTTGGTCAGGGAATGGTTGGTCTGGGCTGGACGTTAATTTCTGATATTGCCCCGGAAAATATGGCAGGCCTGACCGGCGGGATATTTAATTTCTGCGCTAATATGGCGTCGATTATAGCCCCACTGATAATTGGCGTGATTATCTCCGCAACGGGTAACTTCTTTTACGCACTGATCTACGTCGGCCTGACGGCGCTGATCGGCGTGATTGCCTACATTTTTATCATCGGCGACATCAAGCGAATCGAACTGAAGTAAAGACGGCGGCCCCGGCGAATTGCACGCCGGGGCGAAGAGGACGGTCAGATATCTTTCACCTTGCTGGTTAAAAACAGCGTCACCAGCGAAATCGCGGCGATCGTCCAGTAGACGCTGGCGTGGCCATAGCTCTGCGACAGCGCCCCCTGCATCACGCCGGCGAGGATCACGCCAGTGGAAATACTGTTGGTAAACAGGGTGGTCGCCGCCCCCGCGCGTCCCGGCATTAAATCCTGGAACCACAGCATGCCGATCCCGGCGATTATGCCGATAAAAATGGCGTTGAACAGCTGCAGGGCCAGCAGCGCCGTTCGGGCATGAAACAGGATCAGCCCCAGATAAAACAGCACACCGGCCGCCACCGCCGCTACCATCATTTTACGTTTACCAAAGCGCTTCACGTAGTAGCCGGCGAGGATCATCGCCGGAATCTCCAGGCCGGCGGCGGTGCCCATCAGGATCCCGGCCAGACTGTCGGGAAGCCCGAGATCGCTGCTGATCCACAGCGGCATATCAATGATATACATGGTGTTGCAGGTCCACATCAGGGTGGAGGCGATAAACAGCATCCGCACATTCTTGTCCTGCCAGCCGCCGGCCTGCGCCAGCGCCTCCGCCTCTTCCGAGGGCTGTTCCACGCGCGGAACCGAGGGCAGTTTGACCGCAATCAGCGCCAGGCTGATCGCAAAGATGCCCGCCGCAATAGAGAACATGGTGGTAAAGCCATAGTTGAGCGCCAGCATAAAGGCCAGCGGCGGGCCAATCACCCACGCCAGAGACAGCTGGGCACGCATGACCGAGCTGAACATCACCACTTCCCGCGCCGAGCTGTCGGCATATTCCCGCGCCAGGGCAAAGAGCTGAGGCATGGCGGCGTTAGCGATGGATGCCAGCATCACCCCACAGGTGATCAGCGTCAGATAGTGGCGGTTGAAGGCAAACAGCAGCGCATTGCCTACCGCCATCAGACAGCAGAACATAATTAACCGCCGCCGGTCGCCGCGGCTATCGGAGCGCTTGGCCAGCGCCAGGCTCACCAGGATCCCGGCTATCGCATTCACGGTGTAGAACAGGCCCACCCAGAACGGCTGCGCCCCCACTTCGCGGCTGAGAAACAAACTCAACGTCGGCGCCTGCAATGCGCCCGCCACGCCCATCATAAAAGCAACCAGCATAAAGGCGGCATAGACGCCGTTTAGCCGTCGTCCCATCGTCATCAACCACAGCATGAAATGTCCTTAACACACGCGAAGTAAACGAAAAAAGCCAGCAGAGGCTTTCTGCTGGCGGGTGATTCTATACTCTGTGGATTTCACGTTGCAGGACAAACGGTTAACCGTTTTGCGCAGCGCTTACGCTGGCTCCGAAAGGGTGAGTCCCGTAGGGGCGATTCACGCGGCCAGAACATAGGCTCTGGGAGCATCGACAGCGATAGACCCGGGCAAGCGCGCGCACCTGCAGCTTGAAAAACGACGAGTATAACACCAATACTCAGTCACACATGATGTCTGCAAGTCAATGATCAGAGGTCTTTGACGTCACTCCCCACTGCATCAGTTCGCCCAGGATTTCCTGCTGTCGTCCTGCCATCAGGCGGGCCAGCCAGGACGCTTCCTGCGTCGCAGAAAAGTAGCGCTGGTAGAACGATTTTGCGGTAGACCTCATCATATTCACCTCCTCGCTTCATCGGGATTCATTATTGGCTTAATATGGGGAGTAATAAATTGCTGAGTTTTGCGCAGGAGTTCCCCTTTTATGTCTTCCGGCCGTCTGCAACAACAGTTCATCCGTCTATGGCAGTGCTGCGACGGCAAGTCGCAGGAGACCACCCTCAACGAGCTGGCGGAAATGCTGAGCTGCTCGCGCCGCCACATGCGCACCTTGCTCAATATGATGGAGTCCCGCGGCTGGCTGACCTGGGAGGCGGAGGCTGGCCGCGGAAAACGCTCGCGGCTGACCTTTCTCTATACCGGGCTCGCCCTGCAGCAGCAGCGTGCCGAAGATCTGCTTGAACAGGATCGCATCGATCAGCTGGTGCAGCTGGTCGGCGATAAAGCCGCCGTCCGTCAGATGCTGGTCTCGCATCTCGGGCGCAGCTTCCGCCAGGGGCGGCACATCCTGCGCGTGCTCTACTACCGGCCGATGAAGAATTTACTGCCCGGCAGCGCGCTGCGACGTTCGGAAACCCATATCGCCCGGCAAATATTCAGCGCGCTGACGCGGGTAAATGAGGAAAATGGGGAACTGGAAGCTGATATTGCCCACCACTGGCAGCAGTTGACGCCCACCCACTGGCGCTTTTTCCTCCGGCCAGGCATCCATTTTCACCATGGCCGTGAGCTGGAGATGAGCGATGTGATCGCTTCTCTGCAGCGCAGCAATGCCCTGCCGCTCTATTCGCATATCGAACGCATCGAGTCGCCCACCGCCTGGACCCTGGATATTCATCTGCGCCAGCCCGACCGCTGGCTGCCCTGGCTGCTGGGCCAGGTGCCAGCGATGGTGCTGCCGCAGGAGTGGCAGACCATGAACCACTTTTCTTCGATGCCGGTCGGCACCGGCCCGTATGCCGTGGTGCGTAACAATCAGAACCAGCTCAAGATCCACGCCTTTGAGGACTATTTTGGCTACCGGGCGCTGATCGATGAGGTGAACGTCTGGGTGCTACCGGAAATTAGCGAAGAGCCCAACGGCGGCCTGACGCTGCAGGGCAATACCGAAAGCGAAAAGGCGGTGGAGAGTCGTCTGGAAGAGGGGTGCTACTACCTGCTGTTTGACTCGCGAAGCCCGCTGGGCGCCAACGAGGCGGTGCGCCGCTGGTTAAGCTATTTGTTCCAGCCCGCGAACCTGCTCTACCACGCGGGCGAACACTACCAGGGCAACTGGTTTCCCGCCTACGGCCTGCTGCCGCGCTGGCATCACGCCAGCAATCACGCCAGCGACAAGCCGGCGGGGCTGGAGACGGTCACCCTCACCTATTACCGCGATCACGTCGAACACCGGGTGATCGGCGGGATCATGCGCGACCTGCTGGCCGCGCATCAGGTGAAGCTGGAGATCCAGGAGCTGGAGTACGATGCCTGGCATCGCGGCGAGGTAGTCAGCGATATCTGGCTCAACAGCGTTAACTTCACCTTGCCGATCGAATTCTCGCTATTCGCCTATCTGTACGAAGTCCCGCTGATTCAGCGCTGCATCCCCATCGACTGGCAGGAAGACGCCAGCCGCTGGCGCGCGGGAGAGTTTAATCCGGCCACCTGGAGTCAGCGTCTGCTGGCCAGCCAGCATATCGTGCCGCTGATCCATCACTGGCTGATGATTCAGGGCCAGCGCAGTATGCGCGGCGTGCGGATGAACACCCTCGGCTGGTTCGATTTTAAATCCGCATGGTTTGCGCCGCCGGAGCCGTAAGCCTTTCCGTCATCTGACAAAATCATTACACTAAGGCCGTTCTCAACGGGGTGCTAATAAACATACGCAATATCATTCAAGTTGCATCAAGGCAGCAAGCGGGTGAATCCCCTGGAGCATAGATAACTATGTGACTGGGGTGAACGCGCGAAGCTAACGCAGATGCGGCTTGAAGGATGAAGCGTATGGGCTGAGAAAATACCCGTCGAACCTGATCCGGATAACGCCGGCGAAGGGATTTGAGGCTCACTCAAAATCCTTTGCCCCCCCTTTTTTCTGAGGTGCAAAGTGTTGAAAAAATTACTCCCGCTGCTGGCGCTGGTCGCCATGCCCGCTCTGGCGAAGCCTGTCCTCACTGTCTATACCTATGACTCCTTCTCTGCCGACTGGGGCCCCGGCCCGGCGGTCAAAAAAGCGTTTGAAGCGGACTGCGGCTGCGAGCTGAAGTTCGTCGCGCTGGAAGATGGCGTTTCGCTACTGAATCGCCTGCGCATGGAAGGCAAAAACAGCAAGGCCGACGTCGTGCTTGGCCTTGATAACAACCTGCTGGAAGCCGCGGCGCAGAGTAAACTGTTTGCCAAAAGCAACGTACCCGCCAGCGCGGTCAGCGTGCCGGGCGGCTGGGATAACGACACCTTTGTCCCCTACGATTACGGCTATTTCGCCTTCGTCTATGACAAAAACAAACTGGCCAACCCGCCGAAGAGCCTGAAAGAGCTGGTCGAGAGCCCGCAAAAATGGCGGGTCATCTATGAAGATCCGCGCACCAGTACCCCGGGGCTGGGGCTGCTGCTGTGGATGCAAAAGGTCTATGGCGATAAAGCGCCCGAGGCCTGGCAGAAGCTGGCGGCGAAAACCGTTACCGTCACCAAGGGCTGGAGCGAAGCCTACGGTCTGTTCCTGAAAGGGGAAAGCGACCTGGTCTTGAGCTACACCACCTCGCCGGCCTACCACATGATTGAAGAGAAGAAAGACCACTATGCGGCGGCGAACTTCGCCGAAGGCCACTATCTGCAGGTCGAAGTTGCCGCCCGCACCGCCGCCAGCAAGCAGCCGGAACTGGCGGAAAAATTCCTCAAATTCATGGTCTCGCCTGGCTTCCAGAACGCCATCCCCACCGGCAACTGGATGTATCCGGTGACCCAGGTCGCGCTGCCGGCCGGTTTTGCAAGCCTGGTAAAACCGCAGACCACGCTGACGTTTACCCCGCAGCAGGTCGCCAGCGAGCGTCAGACCTGGATTAGCGCATGGCAACGCGCCGTCAGCCGCTAAACCTGAGCGGGCTGCTGCCGGGCCTGTTCGCCGCTACGCTGCTCTGCGCCGTCGCGCTGGCGGCGTTTCTGGCGCTGTGGTTCAGCGCCCCCGGCGCGGGCTGGCGGACGGTCTTCAGCGATAGCTACCTCTGGCATGTGGTGCGCTTCTCCTTCTGGCAGGCGTCGCTGTCAGCGCTGCTCTCGGTGGGGCCGGCTATCTTTCTCGCCCGCGCGCTTTATCGGCGTCGCTTCCCCGGCCGCACGTTGCTGCTGCGTCTGTGCGCGATGACCCTGATCCTGCCGGTGCTGGTGGCGGTGTTCGGCATCCTCAGCGTCTATGGCCGCCAGGGCTGGCTGGCCTCGCTGTTTCACACTTTTGGCTGGCAGTGGGATTTCTCACCTTACGGCCTGCAGGGCATCCTGTTGGCGCACGTCTTTTTCAATATGCCGATGGCCACCCGCCTGCTGCTGCAGGCGCTGGAGAACATTCCCGGCGAGCAGCGGCAAATTGCCGCCCAGCTTGGCATGCGCGGCTATGCCTTCTTCCGCCTCGTCGAATGGCCATGGATGCGCCGGCACATTCCCGCCGTCGCCGCGCTGATTTTTATGCTCTGCTTTGCCAGCTTCGCCACCGTGCTGTCACTGGGCGGCGGCCCGAAGGCCACCACGATTGAGCTGGCTATCTACCAGGCGCTGAGCTTTGACTACGATCCGGCGCGAGCGGCAATGCTGGCGTTGATTCAGATGCTCTGCTGCCTCGGGCTGGTGCTGCTCAGCCAGCGCCTCAGTAAAGCGGTGGCTATCGGCGTCAGCCATGTCCGCGGCTGGCGTGACCCTGACGATCGCCTGCATAGCCGGCTGAGCGATGGGTTGCTGATCGGCGCCGCCCTGCTGCTGCTGCTGCCGCCGCTGCTGGCGGTCATCGTCGACGGGGTCAACCGCAATATGCTGGACGTGCTGGCGCAGCCCGCCCTCTGGCAGGCATTAACGACTTCCCTGCGCATCGCCATCGCCGCCGGGCTGTTGAGCGTGACCCTGACAATGATGCTGCTATGGAGCAGTCGAGAGCTGCGCGCCCGCCAGCGGCCGCTGGCCGGGCAGGCGATGGAGCTGAGCGGCATGCTGATCCTTGCCATGCCGGGCATCGTGCTGGCTACCGGCTTCTTTCTGCTGCTCAATAACAGCATCGGCCTGCCGGAGTCCGCCGACGGCATCGTCATCTTTACCAACGCTCTGATGGCGATCCCCTACGCGCTTAAAGTGCTGGAAAACCCGATGCGCGACATTGCCGTCCGCTACAATATGCTGTGCCAGTCGCTGGGGATCGAAGGCCTGACGCGACTGCGGGTCATCGAACTTCGCGCGCTCCGGCGCCCCCTAGCCCAGGCGTTAGCCTTCGCCTGCGTGCTGTCGATTGGCGACTTCGGCGTGGTGGCGCTGTTCGGCAACGAGGCGTTCCGCACCCTGCCTTTCTATCTCTACCAGCAGATAGGCGCCTACCGCAGCCAGGACGGCGCCGTCACCGCTCTGCTTCTGCTGCTGCTCTGTTTCTTACTATTTACGCTGATTGAAAAACTTCCGGGGCGTGATGCTAAAACTCAATGATGTGACCTGGCTGTACCAGCATCTGCCGATGCGCTTTACTCTCGACGTCGCGCGCGGCGAGCGCATCGCGGTGCTCGGCCCCAGCGGCGCCGGAAAGAGCACCCTGCTGAATCTGATCGCCGGTTTTCTGCCGCCCGCCAGCGGCAGCCTGCAGATTAACGGCGAGACGCATCACGCGACGCCGCCGGCGCAGCGTCCGGTCTCGATGCTGTTCCAGGAGAATAACCTGTTTAACCATCTGACCATTCGGCAGAATATCAGCCTCGGGATCCACCCTGGCCTGAAACTGAGCCGCGAACAGCAGCATAAAGTCACGGCGATTGCCGCCCAGATGGGAATTGATGCCCTGCTTGACCGCCTGCCGGGAGCGCTCTCCGGCGGTCAACGGCAGCGCGCGGCGCTGGCCCGCTGTCTGGTGCGCCAGCAGCCGGTGCTGCTGCTGGATGAACCCTTCTCGGCGCTCGACCCGGCGCTGCGTCAGGAGATGCTGGCGCTGGTGGCGGATGTCTGTGAACAGCAGCAGCTCACCCTGCTGATGGTTTCGCACAGCGTGGAAGATGCCGCGCGCATCGCGCCGCGCTCGATTGTGGTCGCCGAAGGGCGCATTGTCTGGGATGGCGCTACCGCCGAGCTGTTAAGCGGCCGCAGCAGCGCCTCGCATCTGATGGGGATCAGCGCGCGATAACCTTGTGCAGGATCGCCAGATAGACCGGCATCAGCGGATGGCGGAAGACAAATGTTAACGCCGTTGCCGCCAGCGCGACCATACACGGCGCCAGCCACAGCAGACGCCCGCGCGGCAGCCAGCGGGACAGCCGATCGCCAGACGTTTTCGCGCTCCGCCACAGCCGCCAGCACAGCCACCCCGCCAGCCAGGCCAGCAGCGCCGCCCCCAGCAGCAGCCATTGAAAGCTGGCGCTGTTTTCATCGGCCGGAATATCAATCGCCGCGCCGGCGAGAATCCCCGGCAGGAAATAGAGCGGCGGCCAGAGCAGGCAGCCGATAATATTCGGGAGCACGAATTTGGCCACCGGCAGGTCGAGCATCCCGGCAACCATCGGCACCAGCGGACGCGTCGGCCCGACAAAGCGGCCAATCAGGATGGTGATCATGCTGTGCTGGTGCAGCGCATGCTCGGTTTTTTCCAGCAGGGCGCGGTTTTTCTTCATGAACGACCAGCGGTGCAGCGGCTTTTTAAAGCGCCAGCCGAGCCAGAATGAGATCCAGTCTCCCAGCAGACAGCCCACGATCCCCGCCAGCCACGCCTGCCAGAAATTAACCTCACCGCCGCCAATCAGCGCCCCAAGGCCGGCCATCATCACCGTTCCGGGTAAAATAAGCCCCACCAGCGCCAGCGACTCGAGAAAGGCCACCAGCATCACGGCTAACAACGAGTAGACCGTGGATTGGGTAATAAAGTGTTCGAGCAATGCTTGCATAATGTACCCGGTTAAAAAACGAAGCCCGGATTCTCCGAAGCCATCGCGCCGTCGTCAAGCCAACAATTGTCTTAATAGTTTACTGGCTGTGACATTTAAGCGGGTCATCATTTCACTTTCTTTACTTTTTATTCACATCCCGCGCGGAATTCGCTCGGGCTGGCGCCGGTGCATTTTTTGAATACGCGGGAAAAATAAAGCTGATCTTCAAAGCCGACGTTGCGCCCGACGGTGGCGATCGGCATCCGCGTGGTGCTCAGCAACAGTTTGGCCTGGCTGATGCGCTGATCTTCACGCCAGCCGAGCACGCTGATCCCTAACTGCTGGCGGAACAGGTGCGACAGACGCGAGGGCGACAGGCAGACGTGCTGGGCGACGCTGGCGATATCAAAATGGCTGTCCGCCAGATGGTCGCTGATGTACTGGCAGGCGTCGCGCACCCGGTTATCCAGCGGCGGATGCAGCGATTCGTTGATCGCCTCCATCCGCCGCAGCAGGAGCTGTTCCAGCAGATTAATCGCCAGCAGTTCGGAATAGCGCCCCGCCCCCTGTCCGGCATCGACTATCTGGCCGAACAGCTCGCCAAAGCGCGCCTGCCACTGCTCGTCCGGACGGAAAAAGCCGGTCTGGGCGAAGATGGTCGGCCAGTTGAGCCACTCGTGCCAGTAGGCGCGCGGGCGGAAGTAGACCCACTGGTGATACCACTCGCTGGCGTCGGGATGGCGGCCGTAGTGATGGATCTCCCCCGGCGGGAACAGCAGCATATCGCCCGGCCGGCAGACAAACTGCTCGCCGTGGTTGTTGATCACCCCCTCGCCGCGGATCGTCAGGTTGAGGATATAACCTTTCATACCCAGCGGGCGGTCGATAAAAAAATCCAGGTATCCCTGCGCCTCAATCGGCGTCAGACCGGTGACCAGATGAGCGTTAAAAGAGTAGCCCGGCAGCAGCGGATCGTTTTGCGTTTCGGCCATACGCGTGGTTCTCCCCGAAGGTATTAGTGACACCAATTGTCCATATTCATCATTTTATCGCTCTCGGCCCTGTCACGACTGCGACGGCAGTGGGAATTTCGCTAAAAAGCCGCACAGCAAGCGAAAAAAGCGCCAGCGGCGTGCATTCCACCGTGATATGCCGGGTAACAAAAGTGTCTATAAATACGGCAGGAAAGTCCACATCGAATATTTGCACGGCGTCACACTTTGCGAGGTGACAGCAAAATAATCCATAAGATTAGCGAATCCGGCCTGACGGATTTTGCCGGGGATATCTACTGTTGCTGCATGAATGATTTCTGCATGGAGTAACAAGATGGCAATTGCGATTGGCCTCGACTTTGGTAGTGACTCAGTCCGCGCCCTGGCGGTGGAATGCGCCTCCGGCGCAGAACTGGCGGCAAGCGTGGAGTGGTATCCGCGCTGGCGGGAAGGACAGTATTGCGATGGCGCTAACAACCGGTTCCGCCACCACCCGCGAGATTACATCGAGACCATGGAAGCGGCGCTGAAAAGCGTACTTGCCTCCCTGAGCGCCGAACAGCGCGCCGACGTCGTGGGCATTGGCGTCGACAGCACCGGCTCAACCCCGGCTCCCGTTGATGCCGAGGGCAACGTGCTGGCGCTGCGCGAAGAATTCGCTGACAACCCTAACGCCATGTTTGTCCTGTGGAAGGATCACACCGCAGTCGAGGAAGCCGAGGCGATCACCCGCCTGTGCCACCAGCCGGGCAAAGAGGATTACTCGCGCTATATTGGCGGGATCTACTCCAGCGAATGGTTCTGGGCCAAAATCCTCCACGTCACCCGGGAAGATAGCGCCGTCGCCCAGGCAGCCGCCTCGTGGGTGGAGCTTTGCGACTGGGTACCCGCCCTGCTCTCCGGCACCACCCGTCCGCAGGATCTGCGCCGCGGCCGCTGCAGCGCCGGGCATAAATCCCTGTGGCATGAGAGCTGGGGCGGTCTGCCGCCGGCCAGCTTCTTCGATGAGCTTGATCCCATCATTAACCAGCATCTGGCCTGGCCGCTGTTCACCGATACCTGGACGGCCGATGTGCCGGTCGGCACGCTGAGCGCAGAGTGGGCCCAGCGCCTGGGCCTGTCGCAGACCGTGGCCATCTCCGGCGGCGCCTTCGACTGCCATATGGGCGCCGTGGGCGCCGGCGCGCAGCCTAACGCGCTGGTGAAAGTCATCGGCACCTCCACCTGCGACATTCTGATTGCCGATAAAGAGAGCGTCGGCGACCGCACGGTCAAAGGCATCTGCGGCCAGGTCGACGGCAGCGTGGTCCCGCACTTTATCGGTATGGAGGCAGGCCAGTCCGCCTTCGGCGATATTTACGCCTGGTTTGGTCGCATTCTCGGCTGGCCGCTGGAGCAGCTAGCCCAGCAGCAGCCAGCGTTGCGGGAGCAAATCAAAGCCAGCCAAAAACAGTTACTGCCGGCGCTCACCGAAGCCTGGGCCAACAATCCATCGCTGGAGCATCTGCCGGTGGTGCTTGACTGGTTCAACGGCCGCCGCACGCCGAATGCCAACCAGCGCCTGAAAGGGGTGATCACCGACCTTAACCTGGCCACCGACGCGCCGGCGCTGTTCGGCGGTCTGATCGCCGCCACCGCCTTCGGCGCCCGCGCCATTATGGAGTGCTTCACCGAGCAGGGTATCCCGGTTAACAACGTCATGGCGCTTGGCGGTATCGCGCGGAAAAACCAGGTCATCATGCAGGCCTGCTGCGACGTGCTGAACCGTCCGCTGCAGATTGTCGCCTCCGATCAGTGCTGCGCGCTGGGGGCGGCTATCTTCGCCGCCGTCGCCGCCGGCGTCTATGAGGATATTCCAGCCGCCCAGCAGCGGATGGCAAGCCAGGTGGAAACCACCCTGCAGCCGCGCCCGGCGCAGGCACAGCGTTTCGAACAACTCTATCAGCGCTACCAACAGTGGTCGGTCAGCGCCGAACAACACTATCTCCCTTCGGCTGCAAAGGCGGAAAAAGCCCCGCAATCTCAGGCAGCGCTCACCCATTAAGGATACGAAAATGACGATTTTTGATAACTATGAAATATGGTTCGTTATTGGCAGCCAACATCTGTACGGCCCGGAAGCCCTGCGCCAGGTGACGAAGCATGCCGAACATGTGGTGAACAGCCTGAATGCGGAAGCCAAACTGCCGTGCAAACTGGTCCTTAAGCCGCTGGGCACCACCCCGGACGAGATCACTCACATCTGCCGCGACGCTAACTACGATGACAAATGCGCCGGGTTAGTGGTCTGGCTGCACACCTTCTCGCCGGCAAAAATGTGGATCAACGGCCTGACCATTCTCAACAAGCCGCTGCTACAGTTCCATACGCAGTACAATGCCGCGCTGCCCTGGGACAGCATCGATATGGACTTTATGAACCTGAACCAGACCGCGCATGGCGGCCGCGAGTTCGGCTTCATCGGCGCCCGTATGCGCCAGCAGCACAGAGTGGTGACCGGCCACTGGCAGGATAAAGAGGCCCACCAGCGCATCGGTGGCTGGATGCGCCAGGCGGTCTCCAGACAGGATACTCGCCATCTGAAAGTGTGCCGTTTCGGCGATAACATGCGCGAAGTGGCGGTGACCGACGGCGATAAAGTCGCGGCGCAGATCAAGTTTGGCTTCTCGGTGAACACCTGGGCGGTCGGCGATCTGGTGCAAGTGGTCAACAGCGTCAGCGACGGCGATATCAGCGCCCTGGTCGATGAATACGAGAGCAGCTATCGTCTGACCCCGGCGGCGCAGGTTCACGGCGACAAGCGTCAAAACGTGCTGGACGCCGCGCGCATTGAGCTGGGGATGAAACGCTTCCTCGAACAGGGCGGTTTCCACGCCTTTACCACCACCTTTGAAGATCTCCACGGCCTGAAACAGCTCCCGGGGCTCGCCGTACAGCGCCTGATGCAGCAGGGCTACGGCTTTGCCGGCGAGGGCGACTGGAAAACCGCCGCTCTGCTTCGCATCATGAAGGTGATGTCAACTGGTCTGCAGGGCGGCACCTCCTTTATGGAGGATTACACCTACCACTTCGACAACGGCAACGATCTGGTGCTCGGCTCGCACATGCTGGAAGTGTGCCCGACGATCGCCACCGCCGAGAAACCGATCCTCGACGTCCAGCCGCTGGGCATCGGCGGCAAAGCGGATCCGGCGCGCCTGATCTTCAATACTCAGACCGGACCGGCGATTGTCGCCAGCCTGATCGACCTGGGAGACCGCTTCCGTCTTCTGGTCAATACCATCGAAACCGTCCCGACCCCGCACGACCTGCCGAAGCTGCCGGTGGCCAACGCCCTGTGGAAAGCGCAGCCGGATCTGCGTACCGCTTCGGAAGCCTGGATCATCGCCGGCGGCGCGCACCATACCGTCTTCAGCCATGCGCTGAACCTCGACGATATGCGCCAGTTCGCCGAGCTGAATGATATCGAGCTGACGGTCATCGACAACGACACCCGTCTGCCGGCCTTCAAAGACGCGCTGCGCTGGAATGAAGTCTATTACGGTTCAAAACGCTAAGAGGTCGCCCCCTCACCCTCCCCTCTCCCCGCCGGGGAGAGGGTACCGGCCTGGCGCGATGCCGCCTTTCTCCCTCTCCCGCCAGGAGAGGGTCGGGGTGAGGGATACCCGGCTCGCCTGCTATTCGGAGCACACTATGTTAGAAGATCTTAAACGCCAGGTGCTGGAAGCCAATTTAGCGCTGCCGCAGCATAATCTGGTGACCTTAACCTGGGGCAACGTCAGCGCCGTCGACCGCGACCAGGGCGTTCTGGTTATCAAACCCTCCGGCGTGGATTACCGCGTGATGACCGCCGACGATATGGTGGTGGTCAGTCTGGAGAGCGGCGAAGTGGTGGAGGGTAAGAAGAAACCCTCGTCGGATACCCCGACCCATCGCCTGCTGTATCAGGCCTTCCCGACGCTGGGCGGCATTGTGCATACCCATTCGCGCCACGCCACCATCTGGGCGCAGGCCGGTCAAGCTATTCCGGCGACCGGCACCACCCACGCCGACTATTTCTATGGTCCGGTGCCCTGCACCCGGCTGATGACCGATGCGGAGATCAACGGCGAATACGAATGGGAAACCGGCAAGGTGATTGTCGAAACCTTCCGCCAGCGCGAGATCGACCCGGCGCAGATGCCCGGCGTGCTGGTGCATTCCCACGGCCCGTTCGCGTGGGGTAAAAACGCCGAAGACGCGGTGCATAACGCCATCGTGCTGGAAGAGATCGCCTATATGGGCATCTTCTGCCGCCAGCTGGCGCCGCAGCTGCCGGATATGCAGCAGACGCTGCTGGATAAACACTATCTGCGTAAGCATGGGGCCAAAGCCTACTACGGCCAATAATCACCCTGCTCGCGCTGCGTTTAGCAGGGCTACGGCTCTGCACCGTCTGGCAGACCGGATAAGGCGCAAGCCGAAATCCGGGGCCACCTCAGCGCCGAATACCTGTATAAAATCCCAGCACCCATTGAGAAACCAGGCTATAATCAGGCCTGGTTTTTTATCATCGAGAGCACCCGTGACCCAGCCACGAGCAGGTTTTCTACTCACCCGTCACTGGCGGGACACTCCGCAAGGCACCGAGCTTTCCTTCTGGCTGGCCACCGACGACGGCCCGCTGCAGGTCACGCTGCCGCCGCAGGAGTCCGTCGCCTTTATCCCCGAAGCGCAGCGGGCGCAGGCTGAGCGACTGTTGCAGGGTGAGAAAGGCTTCCGCTTCGCCCCGCTGGCCCTGAAAGATTTCCATCGCCAGCCGGTTGTCGGCCTCTACTGCCGCGCCCATCGTCAACTGATGCGTCTGGAGAAGATGCTCCGCGACAGCGGCGTCACCCTCTATGAGGGCGATATCCGTCCGCCGGAGCGCTACCTGATGGAGCGCTTTATTACCGCCCCGGTGTGGGTGGAAGGCGAAACGCGCGGCCCACAGCTGGTTAACGCGCGCATGAAACCCAATCCTGACTATCGCCCGCCGCTGAAATGGGTGTCGCTGGATATCGAAACCAGCCGCCACGGCGAGCTGTACTGCATCGGCCTGCAAGGCTGCGGTCAGCGGGTGGTCTACATGCTGGGCCCCGAACCGGAAACGCCGCCAGACGTCGATTTCGATCTGGTCTACGTCGTCAGTCGCCCCCTGCTGCTGGAAAAGCTCAACGCCTGGTTTGCCGATCACGACCCCGACGTGCTGATCGGCTGGAACGTGGTGCAGTTCGATCTGCGCGTCCTGCAAAAGCATGCCGAACGCTACCGCATCCCGCTAAGGCTCGGCCGCGGCAACAGCGAGCTGGAGTGGCGCGAGCACGGTTTTAAGAACGGCGTCTTCTTCGCCCAGGCCCACGGCCGGCTGATTATTGACGGCATCGACGCGCTGAAATCGGCGTTCTGGAATTTCTCCTCCTTTTCGCTGGAGGCAGTGGCCCGCGAGCTGCTGGGCGAAGGCAAAGCCATCGACAACCCATGGGATCGGATGGACGAGATCGATCGCCGCTTCCATGAAGATAAACCGGCGCTGGCCATCTATAACCTACAGGACTGCGAGCTGGTGACGCGGATCTTCCACAAAACGGAGATCATGCCATTTCTGCTCGAGCGGGCGACGGTCAACGGCCTGCCCGCCGATCGCCACGGCGGCTCGGTCGCCGCCTTCAGCCACCTCTATTTTCCGCGCATGCACCGCCTGGGCTACGTGGCGCCGAACCTCGGCGACGTGCCGCCCCAGGCGAGCCCCGGCGGCTATGTGATGGACTCCCGCCCCGGCCTGTATGACTCGGTGCTGGTGCTGGACTACAAGAGCCTGTATCCGTCGATCATTCGCACCTTTTTAATCGATCCGGTCGGCCTGGTGGAGGGCCTGGCGCAGCCCGATGACCAGCACAGCATTGAGGGCTTCCTCGGCGCCCGCTTCTCGCGAGACAAGCACTGCCTGCCGGGGATTGTCAGCCAGATCTGGCACGGCCGCGATGAAGCCAAGCGCCAGCACAATAAGCCGCTCTCCCAGGCGCTGAAGATCATCATGAACGCTTTTTACGGCGTGCTGGGCACCAGCGCCTGCCGCTTCTTCGACCCACGTCTCGCCTCGTCGATCACCATGCGCGGCCACGCGATCATGCGTCAGACTAAAGCGTTAATTGAAGCCAATGGTTATGACGTCATCTACGGCGATACCGACTCCACCTTCGTCTGGCTTAAGCGCCCGCACAGCGAAGCGCAGGCGGCGGAGATCGGCCGGACGCTGGTGAACGACGTCAACGCCTGGTGGGCGCAGGAGCTTGGCAAAAGCCAGCTAACCAGCGCCCTGGAGCTGGAATACGAAACCCACTTCTGCCGCTTTTTGATGCCGACGATCCGCGGCGCCGATACCGGCAGCAAGAAGCGTTACGCCGGAATGATTCAGGAGGGCGACGGCCAGCGCATGGTTTTCAAGGGTCTGGAAACAGTGCGCACCGACTGGACGCCGCTGGCCCAGCAGTTTCAGCAGGAGCTGTACCTGCGCATCTTCCGCAACCAGCCCTATCAGGATTATGTGCGGGAGACTATCGCCAGGCTGATGAACGGCGAGCTCGATGAGCAGCTGGTTTATCGCAAACGCCTGCGTCGGCCGCTGGCGGAGTATCAGCGCAACGTGCCGCCGCATGTGCGCGCCGCGAGGCTTGCCGATGAGCACAACCTGAAGCGGGGTCGGGCGCAGCAGTATCAGCAACGCGGCACCATCAAATACGTCTGGACCACCGGCGGTCCGGAACCGGTGGATTATCAGCAGTCGCCACTCGATTACGACCACTATTTGTCAAAGCAGCTGCAGCCGGTAGCGGAAGGGATCCTGCCCTTCGTCAACGACGACTTTGCTACAATAGTGACAGGACAGCTGGGGCTATTTTGATTTTTTCTCACCCATTCCGCGGGCGCAGAAGCCTGAAAATGAACCGTGAGGAGGACGTGACGAACGTTCTGCCATCCAGTAATATAGCGCCCTTTCCATTCCTGGCCCCAATTTTGACGCATCTCCGGTTGTACATGGAGATGATCAACTATTGCCTGCAATTAAAGAACTAAAGAGCCGAACATATATGCCTTTTACACTTGGTCAACGCTGGATTAGCGACACAGAGAGCGAACTAGGATTAGGGACGGTGGTAGCGCTGGATGCGCGCATGGTCACTCTCCTTTTCCCCGCCATCGGCGAAAACCGTCTGTACTCACGCAACGATTCCCCGATCACTCGCGTGATGTTTAACCCGGGCGACACCATTACCAGCCACGAAGGCTGGCAGCTCCACGTTGACAAAGTGCATGAAGAGAACGGGCTGCTGTCCTACACCGGCACCCGCCTCGATACCCAGGAAGCGAACGTCACCCTGCGTGAAGTGCTGCTCGACAGCAAACTGGTGTTCAGCAAGCCGCAGGACCGTCTGTTCGCCGGCCAAATCGACCGCATGGACCGCTTTGCCCTGCGCTACCGCGCGCGCAAGTTCCAGAGCGAGCAGTACCGCATGCCGTGGAGCGGCCTGCGCGGCCAGCGCACCAGCCTGATCCCGCATCAGCTGAACATCGCCCACGACGTGGGCCGTCGTCACGCGCCACGCGTCCTGCTGGCCGATGAAGTGGGCTTAGGTAAAACCATCGAAGCCGGGATGATCCTGCACCAGCAGCTGCTCTCCGGCGCCGCCGAGCGCGTACTGATCGTGGTCCCGGAAACCCTTCAGCACCAGTGGCTGGTGGAGATGCTGCGCCGCTTCAACCTGCGCTTCTCGCTGTTTGACGACGAGCGCTACGCCGAAGCGCAGCATGACGCCTACAACCCGTTCGAAACCGAACAGCTGGTGATCTGCTCTTTAGACTTCGTGCGCCGCAGCAAGCAGCGCCTGGAGCACCTGTGCGACGCCGAGTGGGACCTGATGGTGGTCGATGAAGCGCACCACCTGGTGTGGAGCGAAGAGGCGCCGAGCCGCGAATATCAAGCCATTGAACAGCTGGCCGAGCGCGTGCCGGGCATTCTGCTGCTGACCGCGACGCCGGAACAGCTGGGGATGGAGAGCCACTTTGCGCGCCTGCGCCTGCTGGATCCGAACCGCTTCCACGATTTCGCGCAGTTTGTCGAAGAACAGCAGAACTACCGTCCGGTGGCCGACGCTGTCGCTCTGCTGCTGGCGGGCAACAAGCTGAGCGATAGCGAACTCAATACCCTCGGCGATCTAATCGGCGAGCAGGATATCGAGCCGCTGCTGCAGGCCGCCAACAGCGATCGCGAAGACGCTCAGGCCGCGCGCCAGGAGCTGGTCTCGATGCTGATGGACCGCCACGGCACCAGCCGCGTGCTGTTCCGTAACACCCGTAACGGCGTCAAAGGTTTCCCGAAACGCGAGCTGCACACCATTCGCCTGCCGCTGCCGACCCAGTACCAGACCGCCATCAAAGTATCCGGCATCATGGGCGCCCGCAAAACCGCGGAAGAGCGCGCGCGCGACATGCTCTACCCGGAGCAGATCTATCAGGAATTTGAAGGCGATACCGGCACCTGGTGGAACTTTGACCCGCGCGTCGAGTGGCTGATGGGCTACCTGACCAGCCATCGCTCGCAGAAGGTACTGGTGATTTGCGCCAAAGCCGCCACCGCGCTCCAGCTGGAGCAGGTGCTGCGCGAGCGCGAAGGTATCCGCGCCGCCGTGTTCCATGAAGGGATGTCGATTATCGAACGCGACCGCGCCGCGGCGTGGTTTGCTGAAGAAGACACCGGCGCCCAGGTGCTGCTGTGCTCCGAGATCGGCTCCGAAGGACGCAACTTCCAGTTCGCCAGCAACCTGGTGATGTTCGATCTGCCGTTTAACCCGGATCTGCTGGAGCAGCGTATCGGCCGTCTCGACCGTATCGGCCAGGCGCACGATATCCAGATCCACGTCCCGTACCTGGAAAAGACCGCGCAGTCGGTGCTGGTGCGCTGGTATCACGAAGGCCTCGACGCCTTTGAACATACCTGCCCGACCGGACGGACCGTCTACGACAGCGTCCATAACGAGCTGATCAACTACCTTGCGGCGCCGGAATCCACCGACGGCTTTGACGATCTGATCAAATCCTGCCGCCAGCAGCATGACGCTCTGAAAGCGCAGCTGGAGCAGGGCCGCGACCGTCTGCTGGAGATCCACTCCAACGGCGGCGAGAAAGCCCAGGCCCTGGCGGAGAGCATCGAAGAGCAGGATGACGACACCAGCCTGATCGCCTTCTCGATGAACCTGTTCGATATCGTCGGCATCAACCAGGACGACCGCGGGGAAAACCTGATCGTCCTCACCCCTTCCGACCATATGCTGGTGCCGGATTTCCCGGGCCTGCCGGAGGACGGTTGCACCATCACCTTCGAGCGTGACGTGGCGCTGTCCCGTGAAGACGCGCAGTTCATCACCTGGGAACACCCGCTGATCCGCAACGGCCTCGACCTGATCCTCTCCGGCGATACCGGCAGCAGTACTATTTCCCTGCTGAAGAACAAGGCGCTGCCGGTCGGCACTCTGCTGCTGGAGCTGATCTACGTGGTCGAAGCGCAGGCGCCGAAGCAGCTGCAGCTCAACCGCTTCCTGCCGGCGACCCCGGTTCGCATGCTGCTGGATAAAAACGGCAACAACCTCGCCGGCCAGGTGGAGTTTGAAAGCTTCAACCGCCAGCTGAGCGCGGTCAATCGCCACACCGGCAGCAAGCTGGTCAACGCGGTGCAGCAGGACGTTCATGCCATTCTGCAGCAGGGCGAAGCGCAGATCGCCAAGGCGGCGCAGGGGCTGATCGACGCGGCGCGTAGTGAAGCCGACGATAAGCTGACGGCGGAGCTCTCCCGTCTGGAAGCGCTGAAGGCGGTCAACCCGAACATCCGTGACGACGAACTGGCGGCGATTGAAAGCAACCGCCAGCAGGTGCTGGAGGCGCTGGGACAGGCCGGATGGCGTCTGGACGCGCTGCGTCTGATCGTCGTCACTCACCAGTAACGGAACGCGAAATGGCGATGGAAAACTACAATCCGCCGCAGGATCCCTGGCTGGTGATCCTGTATCAGGATGAGCACATCATGGTGGTCAACAAGCCGAGCGGCTTGTTGTCCGTGCCGGGTCGTCTTGATGAGCATAAAGACAGCGTGATGACGCGCATTCAGCGCGACTTCCCGCAGGCCGAATCGGTGCATCGCCTTGATATGGCCACCAGCGGCGTGATTGTGGTGGCGCTGAATAAGGCGGCCGAGCGCGAACTGAAGCGCCAGTTCCGCGAGCGCGAGCCGAAGAAGCAGTACATCGCCCGCGTCTGGGGCCATCCGCAGCCGGCGGAGGGCCTGGTGGATTTACCGCTGATTTGCGACTGGCCGAACCGGCCAAAGCAGAAGGTGTGTTATGAAACCGGCAAAGCGGCGCAGACCGAGTATGAGGTGCTGGAGTACGCGGAAGATAATACCGCCCGCGTGCGCCTGAAGCCAATTACCGGACGGTCACACCAGCTGCGCGTGCATATGCTGGCGCTGGGACATCCGATCCTTGGCGACCGCTTTTACGCCACGCCGGAGGCGCTGGCGATGGCCCCGCGCCTGCTGCTTCACGCCGAGACGCTCACCATCACCCACCCCGCCTACGGCAACGCGATGACCTTCCGCGCGCCGCTCGACTTTTAGGACCTCCCCGGCAGCGCTCTGCTGCCGGGGAATGCTAACCCGTTAATCGCGGGCAAACCACGCGTCAATCATCTGCTCAACGCGGGCAACGACGAGATCGGTGTCGTGACGACGGCTACGCGCGCAGGCGTGCGCCGGCTCATCGCACAGCAGGCAGCGGCGCTGCGACTCGCCCAGCGACTGGCGTCCCACCTGCCCGCTCTGCGGACAGATCACATCGATATCCCACAAGCGTCCCAGCGGATGGCTCTGCTCCAGCGTACTGCACATCGCTTTGATTTCGCTGGCCGGATGCGCCACGCACCACAGCGCTTCAGGCCCGGTCGGCAGCCACAGCACCTGACGATCCAGCGTTTGCCAGCGGTGCTTCCAAAGCAGCTGATCGCAGGCCTGGAGGGCTACGCCCATCATGTTGCGATAGCGAATGCTGTCCTTCACCGCCCCGGGGGTTACCAGGGTCAGGGAAATAACAGGCTGCTGATAATGGGCCAACCAGTCGGCCTGGCGGGCTGCACGCTGCTCTTTCGCCGCCAGCAATGCGTCGATGCTGACGCCCGCCTGGGCGGGAGTATCCACTGACATTAATTCCTCTCCTACATATGATAAATGCGACAGCGCCTGGACTGTCATAATGATGGTTGCGATAGCCGATCGCGCGCTGATTGTAACGCTAAATGCGGAGCATTTAGGATACAGAACGCAGATATTTTCGGCGTTCTGTAGCGGAAAATAGCAGTTTTATCGCTGAGCGTAGCGTTATATCACGCCAGATAGTGGCTGAGGAACAGCAACCCCAGAGAGACATTTATCGCCCCGCCAATCCGGGTAGCGATCTGCGCGAACGGCATCAGGCTCATGCGGTTACCAGCGGTCAGGATCGCCACATCGCCGGTGCCGCCCTGCCCGCTCTGGCAACAGGAGACAATCGCCACATCGATCGGGTGCATCCCTATCTTTTTTCCGACCAGGAAACCGGTCGCCACCAGCGCGGAGACGGTGCTGACGATCACCAGCAGATTGGTGAAGGTGAAGGCGTTCACCAGCTCCTGCCACGGGGTGATCGCCACACCAACGGCAAAGAGGATCGGGTAGGTGACCGCGGTGCGGAAGAATTTATACACCATCTGCGATCCCTCCTGCAGGCGCGGAGACACCACATTAGCCAGCTTTAACAGCACCGCGAGAAACAGCATGCCCACCGGCGCCGGCAGACCAATCAGTTTGTGGCCGAGCATCCCCATCATATACAGCAGTACCGCCAGCAGCGCGCCGGAGGCCAGCGTCCCGACGTCGGTTTTACCGCTCATGCCTTCACTCTCGCCGAGGCTGCGGGTTTCATGGCTGCGGTTCGGCATCAGTTGCCCTTCGCCGGTCAGATGCGGGAAGCGCTTGCCGAGCTGGTTGAGGCAGCCGGAGATGACGATCGCCGTCAGGCTGCCGAGCATCACCATCGGCAACACCCGGCCCAGGGCCACCCCCTGCTCCATATGCATCAGCGCGGCATAGCCCATCGACAGCGGGATCGCCCCTTCCCCCACGCCGCCGGCCATGATCGGCAGCACGATAAAGAAGAACACCTGAAACGGCTCCATGCCCAGCAGCGTGCCAACGCCGATGCCCACCAGCATGCCGACCACCTCGCCGCACAGCATTGGGAAGAAGATCTTCAGGAAGCCCTGAATCAAGGTGGTGCGGTTCATACTCATGATGCTGCCGACGATAATGCAGCAGATATAGAGATAGAGGATGTTGGTGGATTTATAGAATTTGGTGGTGGATTCCACGACCACGTCTGGCAGCAGGCCGTAATGGACCAGCGCGGAAGGAATAAAAGTGGCGCAGATCGCCGCCGCGCCGAGTTTCCCCAGCACCGGCAGGCGTTTACCAAACTCGCCGCAGGCGAAGCCAAAGAAAGCCAGAGTGGCCACCATCACCACGATATCGCTCGGCAGTTTACCGCCAAGGCAATCGAGGGCAATCAGCCCCCCGGCCAGCAAAAACAGCGGCAGCGGGACGATCCCTACCTTCCAGTTATCCATGATGTGCCACCAGCGCTGCCTGAGCGTGGCTTTCGGCGTATTGATCGGTTCAAGGGTTGCAGAGAATGCATTGTCTGTCGTGCTCATAAATTCAGCCCTGTCGTTATTATTCATTTTCAGCGTAAAGGGACAGCGGCGTCGTTAATGTGAAGCTCCCCGAATTAAAAAAGAAGTTTTAATGGTCACTATGGTTTTTATGGTTTCTATTCGCGGATCCGCGCAGGGGTGATATATCTCTGATTTATTATCGTGGTTTTTATGGTTTTTATTTCCCATCACGCCTTATATCCACCGCAACTGCTGGCGGCAGCCCGCGCCTGCGCCACTGATCACAACTTTCCTTTAACATTTACGTCACGTGACAGAAAAATGATAGAGTGCCGGTATGGTGAATACGTCGTCCGGGACCTATGAAATTATCTTTTCAATATAAGCTGTTTATTTCGCTGGTCGCTTTTTTCTCAGTCCTCTTTATCGCGCTGGGTATTTATTATTACTTTGATGCCAGCCGCCAGCTTTATCAGGAAATGAGCGCCCGGGCCAAAATTCAGGCCGAAGAGATAGCCCTGATGCCAAATTTACGTCAGCAGGTCAGCCGGCATGACCCACAGGCGATTCAGGCGTTTATGCAGCAAATCGCCGCCCATAGTGACGCCAGCTTTATCGTCATCGGCGACCGCCAGGGGGTGCATCTGTTTCATTCGGTCCATCCGGAGTGGGTCGGCACGCGGCTGGTTGGCGGCGACAACCAGGCGGTACTGGAGGGAAAATCCATTACCACCATTCGCAAAGGCGGACTTGGGGTCTCGCTGCGCAGCAAAACGCCGATCGTCGATGACGAGGGACGGGTGATCGGCATTGTCTCCGTCGGCTACCTCACCAGCTATCTCGACAGCATTACCCTGACCAAAGTGATCAATATTTTTATCGCCGCCGTTCTGCTGCTCATCGCCCTGTTTATCTTCTCCTGGTACTTTACCCGCAGCATCAAAAAGCAGATTTTTTCGCTCGAGCCGCGGGAGATAGGCCTGCTGGTGCGACAGCAAAAGGCGATGATGGAGTCGATCTTTGAGGGGGTGATCGTCATCGATCGCCTGCGGCGCATTGAGGTGATAAACCATGCCGCCCGCAGCCTGCTGGGACTCAGCCAGCCCGCCAGTCAGCTGCGCGGTCAGTCGATTGACAGCGTGATTTCCCCGCAGCCCTTTTTCGCCAGCGGCGACATGCTTGAGCGCGACACCCACGATGAGCTGTGCCGCTTCAACCAGTTGACCGTGCTCGCCAGTCGGGTGCGCATTATGCTGGAGAATACCCTGCAGGGCTGGGTGATCACATTCCGTGACCGCAATGAAATCAATGCCCTCACCGCCCAGCTGAGCCAGGTGAAGCGCTATGTCGACAATCTACGCATCATGCGCCACGAGCAGCTCAACCGGATGACTACCCTCTCCGGCCTGCTGCATATGGGCCATTATGACGAAGCGATCCGCTATATTCAGGCCCAGTCGGAACATGCTCAGGAGCTATTGGACTTTATCTCCTCACACTTCCACTCGCCGACGCTATGCGGTCTGCTGCTCGGCAAAGCCACCCGCGCCCGCGAAAAAGGCGTGGCGCTGAGCTTCGACCCGGCCTGCCGCATCGACCGTCCCCTGCCGTCGCTGATGGAATCCGAGCTGATCTCCATCATCGGCAACCTGCTGGATAACGCCATCGAAGCCACGCAGCGCGCCGAGCTTCCGCATGAGCCGGTGGAAGTCCTGATCCAGCTCAACGCCCGGGAGCTGATTATCGAAGTGGCCGACCGCGGCGTCGGCATCCGCCCCGATATCCGCGAGCGCATTTTTGAACGCGGCGTCACCACCAAAACCCGTGGCGATCACGGCATTGGTCTGTATCTTATTGAACATTATGTCACTCAGGCGGGCGGCACCATCGAAGTCGCCGATAATGCGCCGCGGGGAACGATCTTCACCCTGTTTATCCCGGCCGACGCACCTGCCCGTCCGCACCCGGAGGCCCACGATGCATCATGACCTGGTCGATGTGCTAATCATTGAAGATGAGAGCGAGCTGGCGCGCCTGCACGCCGAGCTTGTGCAGAAACACCCGCGCCTGCGGCTGGCGGGCATGGCGGCCTCCCTCGCCCAGGCCCGCCAGTTGCTCCACGCCACCCCGCCGCAGCTGGTACTGCTGGATAACTATTTGCCGGACGGCAAAGGGGTGACGCTGATGACCGATCCGGCGCTGGCGACCAGCCAATGCTCGGTGATCTTTATCACCGCCGCCAGCGATATGGAAACCTGCAGCCAGGCTATCCGCAACGGCGCCTTCGACTATATTCTTAAGCCGGTATCATGGAAGCGGCTGAGTCAGTCGCTGGAGCGTTTTATCCAGTTCTACGATCAGCAGCGGGAGTGGAAAATCGTCGATCAGCAGAACGTCGATTCCCTCTATCAACTGCAGGCGAAGAACTATCGCGTAGATAGTGGCAGCAAGGGGATTGAAGAGAAGACGCTGGCGCTGGTGCAGGGTCTGTTTAGCGGCCGGGAAGCGCACTGCTTTTCCGTTGATGAGGTGGTCAGCGCCGCCGGACTCAGCAAAACCACCGCCCGCCGCTATCTTGAACACGGCGTTGAGACCGGGTTTCTGGAGGTGGAGATGCTGTATGGAAAAATCGGCCATCCGCGGCGGCTGTATCGCCGCGCACAGGCCAAACGCTAACCCCTCTCGCCGGGCGAGGGGCTGAAAAACTCAGAAGCCGCGCTGTTCTTTGATCAGCTCCCAGGCCTTCTGGATCTCCTGGGCTTTCTGTTTGGCCATCTCCATCATCTCCGGCGGCAGCCCTTTCGCCACCAGCTTGTCCGGATGGTGCTCGTTCATCAGCTTACGATAGGCGCGCTTCACCGTCGCCGCGTCGTCAGTCGGTTTCACCCCCAGCACGTTGCAGGCGTCCTCCAGCGTTGGCCCGCGCTGCGCCTGCTGCCAGCCGGCGTTGCCGCCGTGCTGACCATAAGATTGCTGCTGCGAACCGCCGCCAAACTGGGCGCCGCCCTGCATCATTCGCAGGAATTGATCGAACTGGGCGCGAGAGATGCCAAGCTCATCGGCGATGACGAACAGCACTTCACGTTCGTTAGGGTGCAGTTCGCCGTCAGCGAACGCCGCCTGCAGCTGAATTTCCAGAAACATCCGAATCAGATCGAAGCGGCCAAAGCAGACGCTGCGCAGCTGGCGCATCTTCTCGCGCAGCGGATAATTGTCGGCTTTGCCGTCGCGAAACGCCTGCTGCGCCGCGGTACGCGAAGCGCCGTGCAGATTCATGCGATCCATCAGCACATTGGCGACGTGAATATCCGCCTCGGTAACGCGACCCTTGGATTTGGTCAGATGCCCCATCACTTCAAAGGTGGTGGAAAAGAAGAGCGACTGACGCTCCTGCTGATTGGCGAAGAGATTCAACCGGCGGCTGCGCGCCCGGTCAAACATATGGCCGACCAGGAAGCCGAGCACCACGCCCCAGAACCCACCGCCCATCAGCAAAGCTACTGCCACGCCAATCACTTTACCCAAATACTGCATAGACTCCCCAACTGTTTGTCGCCGTTAAGCACGAATATGACCGCACGTTACCCGGCACTCGCGCCTCGGTCAATTGTGGGACATAGCCTATAATTTGCTTTATCATACTCGTCATTCAACAGGGTGCCTAACGCTCGGGCTCGAAACGGGCAGGATTAACACTAGCGTGATAAAGTTGAGTAAGTTAGGCTCTGACCGTTTGCAAGCCGCTGCCACAAGATGATGGAACAATAAATACAACGTATGAAAAAACGTATTCCCAGCCTCCTGGCTACGATGATTGCCAGCGCCTTGTATAGCCAACAAGGCCTCGCTGCCGATCTCGCAACGCAATGTATGCTTGGCGTGCCAAGCTTTGATCGTCCGCTCGTGGAAGGGCGGCCTGGCGATCTGCCGGTGACGATTAACGCCGATCGTGCGAAGGGCAATTACCCGGACAACGCCGTCTTTACCGGCAACGTCGATATCAACCAGGGGAATAGCCGCCTCCGCGCCGACGAAGTTCAGCTGCATCAGCAGCAGGCCGCGGGCCAGGCGCAGCCGGTGCGCACGGTGGACGCGCTGGGCAACGTGCATTACGACGATAACCAGGTGATCCTCAAAGGACCAAAAGCCTGGTCGAATCTGAATACCAAAGATACCAACGTCTGGCAGGGCGATTATCAGATGGTCGGACGCCAGGGACGCGGTACTGCTGACCTGATGAAACAGCGCGGTGAAAACCGCTATACCATTCTGGAAAACGGCAGCTTTACCTCCTGTCTGCCGGGCTCCGACACCTGGAGCGTCGTGGGCAGCGAAGTTATCCACGATCGCGAAGAGCAGGTCGCCGAGATCTGGAACGCTCGCTTCAAGCTTGGCTCCGTGCCGATTTTCTACAGCCCCTACCTGCAGCTGCCGGTGGGCGATAAGCGTCGTTCAGGCTTCCTGATCCCGAACGCGAAATACAGCACCAAAAACGGCGTGGAATTCTCCCTGCCGTACTACTGGAACATCGCGCCAAACTTCGATGCCACCATCACCCCGCACTATATGAACAAGCGCGGCGGCGTGATGTGGGAAAACGAATTCCGCTACCTGACCCAGCTCGGCAGCGGCTTAACGGAGTTCGACTACCTGCCGTCGGATAAAGTCTACGAAGATGACCACTCCAGCGACAGCAACAGCCGCCGCTGGCTGTTCTACTGGAACCACTCCGGGGTTATCGATCAAGTGTGGCGTCTGAACGCTGACTACACCAAGGTCAGCGATCCTGACTACTTCAACGATTTCAGCTCGAAGTATGGTTCCAGTACCGACGGCTATGCGACGCAGAAATTCAGCGCCGGGTATGTCAATCAGAACTTTGACGCCACGCTCTCAACCAAGCAGTTCCAGGTCTTCGATCGAGAGTCGAGCAACTCCTACTCGGCTGAGCCGCAGCTCGACATTAACTACTACCAGAACGATGTCGGTCCGTTCGATACCCATCTGTACGGCCAGGTCGCCCATTTTGTTAACTCGAATAACAACATGCCGGAAGCGACCCGCGTTCACTTCGAGCCGACGATCAACCTGCCGCTGTCGAACGGCTGGGGCAGTCTGAATACCGAAGCCAAGCTGCTGGCGACCCACTACCAGCAGAGCAACCTCGATAAGTACAACGCCGCCAACGGCACGGACTACAAAGAGTCCGTTAGCCGTGTGATGCCGCAGTTTAAAGTCGACGGCAAAATGGTCTTCGAGCGCGACCTTCAGGAGGGATTCACCCAAACGCTGGAACCACGCATGCAGTATCTGTATGTGCCGTACCGCGATCAGAGTGAAATCGGCAGCTATGACTCCACGCTGTTGCAGTCAGACTACTCCGGCCTGTTCCGCGACCGTACCTATAGCGGTCTCGACCGCATCGCGTCGGCCAATCAGGTCACTACCGGTATCACCTCGCGCGTGTACGACGCCGCCGCGGTGGAACGTTTTAATATTTCCGTTGGTCAAATCTACTATTTCACCGAGTCACGCACCGGTGATGACAACATCAACTGGGAGAACAACGACACCACGGGTTCACTGGTATGGGCCGGCGACACCTACTGGCGCATTGCCGATAACTGGGGTCTGCGCGGCGGGATCCAGTACGATACGCGTCTGGATAACGTCGCAACCGGTAACGGCACCATTGAATACCGTCGCGATGAAAACCGCTTAGTCCAGCTTAACTATCGTTACGCCAGCCCGGAATATATTCAGGCCACACTGCCGTCATATTCCACCGCGGCGCAATATAAAGAAGGTATCTCGCAGGTGGGGATGACCGCCAGCTGGCCGATCGTCGATCGCTGGTCCGTGGTCGGTGCCTACTACTACGATACCAATACCCGGAAAGCAGCAAACCAGATGTTGGGTGTCCAGTATAACTCCTGCTGCTACGCCATCCGTCTTGGCTACGAACGCAAAGTCAACGGCTGGGATAGCAACAACAACGGCGGCGAGAGCAAATACGACAACACCTTCGGAATCAATATCGAATTGCGCGGTCTGAGCTCTAACTACGGCCTCGGCACCCAGCAGATGCTGCGTTCGAACATTTTACCGTACCAGAGCTCCCTGTGATGCGGCTGGTTTACAACATCATCCGCATTTGCGGTTAATCGAAATGGAAAAAGTATGAAGAACTGGAAAACGCTGCTTCTCGGTATCGCCATGATCGCGAATACCAGTTTCGCTGCCCCCCAGGTGGTCGATAAAGTAGCGGCCGTCGTCAATAATGGCGTCGTGCTGGAAAGCGACGTCGATGGTTTGATGCAATCGGTTAAGCTCAATGCTGGTCAGGCTGGCCAACAGCTGCCGGATGACGCGACCCTGCGCCATCAGATCCTCGAAAGACTGATCATGGACCAGATCGTGTTACAGATGGGGCAGAAGATGGGCGTGAAGGTCTCTGACGACCAGCTCGATCAGGCCATCGCCAACATCGCTAAACAAAACAACATGACCATGGATCAGATGCGCAGCCGTCTGGCCTATGAAGGCATCAACTACAACACCTACCGTAACCAGATCCGTAAAGAGATGCTGATTTCGGAAGTGCGTAACAATGAAGTGCGTCGTCGCATCACCGTGCTGCCGCAGGAAGTGGAAGCGCTGGCCAAACAGATCGGCGACCAGAACGACGCCAGCACCGAGCTCAACCTGAGCCACATCCTGATCCCGCTGCCGGAGAACCCGACCTCCGATCAAGTCGCCGCGGCCCAGGAGCAAGCGAATGCTATCGTTGAGCAAGCGCGCAACGGCGCCAACTTCGGTAAACTGGCGATCACCTACTCCGCCGACCAGCAGGCGCTGAAGGGCGGCCAGATGGGCTGGGGTCGTATCCAGGAGCTGCCGGGCATTTTCGCTCAGGCGTTAAGCACCGCGAAGAAAGGGGATATCGTCGGTCCGATCCGTTCCGGCGTCGGCTTCCACATTCTGAAAGTGAACGATCTGCGCGGCGGGACCCAGAACATCTCCGTCACTGAAGTGCATGCCCGTCATATTCTGCTGAAGCCATCGCCAATCATGAACGATGCGCAGGCTCAGGCGAAGCTGGAGCAAATTGCCGCCGACATTAAGAGCGGGAAAACCACCTTCGCTAAAGCGGCGAAAGCGTATTCTGAAGATCCGGGCTCGGCGAACCAGGGCGGTGATTTAGGCTGGGCCACGCCGGATATCTTCGACCCGGCGTTCCGCGATGCGCTGATGCGTCTGAACAAAGGGCAGACCAGCGGACCGGTGCACTCCTCCTTCGGCTGGCACCTGATCGAACTGCTGGATAGCCGTCAGGTCGACAGAACCGACGCCGCGCAGAAAGATCGTGCTTACCGTATGCTGATGAACCGCAAATTCTCTGAAGAAGCGGCAACCTGGATGCAGGAACAGCGCGCCAGTGCGTATGTTAAAATTCTGAGCAACTAATATCGATGCCTGAAACCCATAAAGTTGTTATCACTCCCGGCGAACCCGCCGGGATTGGCCCTGACCTGGTCGTGCAGCTTGCCCAGCGCGACTGGCCAGTTGAGCTGGTGATCTGCGCCGACGGCGCCCTGTTAACTGACCGAGCCCAAAGGCTCGGTCTTCCTTTATCTCTCCTGCCATACGATCCTGCGCAACCGCCCGTTCCGCAGCGTGCCGGTACGTTGACGCTGCTTAACGTCCCGCTGAGCGTCCCGGCGGAGCCCGGCGTGCTGAACGTACAGAACGGCGCCTACGTGGTCGAGACGCTGGCGCGCGCCTGCGACGGCTGCCTGAGCGGCGAATTCGCGGCGTTAGTGACCGGCCCGGTGCACAAAGGCAACATCAACGACGCCGGCATCGCCTTCACCGGTCATACCGAGTTCTTCGAAGAGCGCGCGCAGGCCAGCAAAGTGGTGATGATGCTGGCGACCGAGGAGCTGCGGGTGGCGCTGGTGACGACCCATCTGCCGTTGAAAGCCATCAGCGAGGCGATAACGCCCGACCTGCTGCGCGAGATCATCACGATTCTCGATCACGACCTGCGCACGAAATTTGGTATTGCCCAGCCGCACGTGCTGGTTTGCGGGCTTAACCCGCATGCTGGCGAAGGCGGTCATATGGGAACGGAAGAGATAGACACCATCATTCCGGTGCTGGAAGAGATGCGCGGGAAGGGGATGAACCTCAGCGGTCCGCTGCCAGCTGACACCCTTTTCCAGCCCAAATACCTTGACCATGCCGATGCGGTACTCGCGATGTACCACGATCAGGGCCTGCCCGTGCTAAAATACCAGGGCTTTGGCCGCGGCGTGAACATTACGCTCGGTTTACCTTTTATTCGTACCTCCGTCGACCACGGCACCGCACTGGAATTAGCGGGCCAGGGAACAGCGGACGTCGGCAGTTTTATCACGGCGCTTAATCTCGCCATCAAAATGATTGTTAATACCCAATGAATAATCGAGTCCATCAGGGCCATTTAGCCCGTAAACGCTTCGGGCAGAACTTCCTCAACGATCAGTTTGTGATCGACAGCATCGTCTCGGCGATTAATCCGCAGAAAGGCCAGGCGATGGTTGAAATCGGCCCCGGTCTCGCCGCGCTGACCGAGCCGGTCGGCGAACGCCTTGACCAGTTGACCGTCATTGAGCTGGACCGCGATCTGGCGGCACGCCTGCAGACGCATCCGTTCCTCGGGCCGAAGCTGACCATCTATCAGCAGGATGCGATGACCATGAACTTCGGCGAACTGGCGGAGAAAATGGGTCAGCCGCTGCGCGTCTTCGGCAACCTGCCGTACAATATTTCGACCCCGCTGATGTTCCATCTGTTCAGCTATACTGATGCCATTGCCGATATGCACTTTATGCTGCAGAAGGAAGTGGTGAATCGTCTGGTTGCCGGACCGAACAGTAAGGCGTATGGTCGGTTAAGCGTGATGGCGCAATATTATTGCCAGGTGATCCCGGTACTCGAAGTGCCGCCGAGCGCGTTCACCCCGCCGCCTAAGGTCGATTCCGCGGTGGTCCGTCTGGTGCCGCACAGCACGATGCCGTATCCGGTCAAAGAGATCCGGGTACTGAGCCGCATCACCACCGAAGCGTTCAACCAGCGCCGCAAGACCATCCGCAACAGTCTCGGCAACCTGTTTAGTGTGGAAGTGCTGACCGAGCTGGGCATTGACCCGGCCATGCGTGCAGAAAATATTTCCGTGGCGCAGTACTGCCAGATGGCCAACTGGCTGTCTGACAATCTGCCATCGAAGGAGAGCTAACCATGATCAATTCGCCTCGTGTTTGCGTCCAGGTGCAAAGCGTCTATATCGAATCGCAATCTTCTCCGGAAGAAGAGCGCTACGTCTTCGCTTATACCGTCACCATTCGCAATCTGGGGCGGAGTCAGGTTCAGCTGCTTGGCCGCTACTGGCTCATCACTAACGGCCACGGTCGTGAGACTGAAGTTCAGGGTGAAGGGGTGGTCGGCGAGCAACCGCATATTCCCGCCGGCGGTGAATATCAATATACCAGCGGCGCGGTCATTGAAACGCCGCTGGGAACCATGCAGGGTCATTATGAGATGATCGATATCGACGGCGCGCCGTTCCGTATCGAGATCCCTGTTTTCCGTCTCGCAGTTCCAACGCTCATTCATTAAAACAATGTCAACATACCTTATTGGCGACGTTCACGGTTGCTACGATGAACTGATCGCATTATTAGCGCAGGTTGAATTCGACCCGCGGAGCGATACGCTGTGGCTGACCGGCGATCTGGTAGCCCGTGGCCCGGGGTCGCTGGAGGTTCTGCGCTATGTCAAATCTCTGGGCGACAGCGTGCGACTGGTGCTGGGCAATCACGATTTACACTTGCTGGCGGTCTTCGCCGGCATCAGCCGCAACAAGCCGAAGGATCGTCTGAAATCACTGCTGGAAGCGCCGGATGCCGATGAGCTGCTTAACTGGCTGCGTCGTCAGCCGCTGCTCCAGGTGGACGAAGAGAAAAAGCTGGTGATGGCCCACGCCGGCATCACGCCGCAGTGGGATCTGGAGACCGCCCAGCAGTGCGCGCGCGATGTTGAAGCGGTGCTCTCCAGCGACTCCTACCCTTTCTTCCTTGATGCCATGTACGGCGACATGCCGAATCACTGGAGCAACGAGCTGAGCGGCCTGGCGCGCCTGCGCTTTATCTCTAACGCTTTTACCCGCATGCGCTACTGCTTCCCGAACGGCCAGCTGGATATGTACTCGAAAGAAGCGCCCGAGGACGCCCCGGCGCCGCTGAAGCCGTGGTTTGCCATTCCTGGTCCGGTCAGCAGTGCCTACAGCATTGCCTTTGGCCACTGGGCGTCGCTGGAGGGACGCGGTACGCCGGAGGGCATTTACGCGCTGGATACCGGCTGCTGCTGGGGCGGTGAACTCACCTGCCTGCGCTGGGAGGATAAGCAGTACTTTACCCAGCCGTCGAACCGGCAGAAAAGCCTCGACGAAGGCGAAGCCGTCGCGTCCTGAGTTTTCCCGGATGGCGGCGCGTTGCGCCTTATCCGGGCTACATTTCCTTGCGATTTGTCGCCCTAGCAGCGCTCCCGAAAGACGAAGCCCGCGACGGGAAACATGGCGCAGAAAAAATAGTAGCAGCGTCATCCACGCTGAATTCACGGCAAAGAAAACCCCGGTCACGCCAGACGCGACCGGGGTTTTTTCATTGCTATCCTTCCCGCTTAACGGCGTTCGAGGATCTCAAAGCAGTAGCTGTGGGAGTTCTGCGCGTCGGCGTCATGAAACTCGCTGAACACCGATTCCCACTGGTCCGGATCGTAATCCGGGAAATGGGTATCGCCTTCCACTTCCGCATCGATATGGGTCAGATAGAGCTTCTGCGCCTTTGGCAGGAACTGCTCATACACCCGACCGCCGCCAATCACCATGATCTCTTCCACATCGCCGCAGGCGGCAATCGCTTCGTCAACGGAGGAGACCCACTGCACGCGATCGTCGCTGCCTGGCTTGCTGCTGATCACGATATTTTTACGCCCCGGCAACGGGCGCCCAATGGATTCCCAGGTCAGACGCCCCATCACTACCGGCTTATTTAATGTGTTGCGTTTGAACCAGGCGAGATCGGCAGGCAGGTTCCATGGCATGGCGTTTTCCATACCAATGACGCGATCTACCGCTAACGCCGCAATCAGACTGATCATTCATTCATTCCTGAGTACAAAAAATTGTCGCCACTATACGGAAAGCGTACAACTTCGTCGACTGGCCGGAGGGTAAAGAATAAGAAAATTTTCTGATTTGCTGGCAAGCCCACGTTCACACCGTGGGCCGCCAGAACAGGATCCAAACGAAAACAGAATGTTACTGATTAGCGTCAGGCGGAGGGCTTATTTTCCGGCTCATCGGCGATATCGCCGGTGTGCCTGCCCTCTTCCGTCCCCTGCCAACCGTGACGCTGCACCAGCGACAGATGATGACGATCTTCGTTGATGATGCCGGTCAGCATATCGCTGGTCCGCTTGAAGACCGCCACCCGCGACGCCGCGTCGTTTTCCGCCATCGCCACCATCTCTTCGACCATCTGCAGGTTGAAACGACGGAACAAATCGGCCCGCTCGCGCGCTTCATACGCGCCTAGCCCCAGCGCCTCCAGCGTCATTCGGCCGGATTTCAGCGCCGCCTCGAAGGTTTCACGCTCCGGGGCATCAACGCCAGCCTGACGCAGCTGGATATAGTGATCGACATCGCGGGCGCGGGAGATAATCTGCAGATGCGGAAAATGCTCTTTTACCCTCGCCACCAGCTCCAGGCTGACATGCGGATCGTCAATGGCATTGATCAGTACCTCCGCCTTTTCGGCGCCGGCCGACTCCAGCAGATCGACCCGGGTGGCATCGCCGTAGAAGACCTTCATATCAAATTTGCGCAGGGTATCGACATGGTCCGGGTCGTGATCGAGGATCACCATCTTCACCCCGCTGGAGAGCAGGAGTCGCCCGGCGATCTGCCCGAAGCGGCCAAAGCCGGCGACAATCACCCGCGGCTGCTCTTCATCAATCTCGTCCGCATCCCGCGCCTGGCCGCTGGACGATTTCTCCAGACGGGTCAACAGCACCAGCAGAATGGGGGTTGCCGCCATCGACAGCGCCACCGCCAGGGTCAGCGCCTTTGCCCATTCGCCGTCCAGCACCTCCGCCATCCGCGCGGCGCCAAAGACCACAAACGCGAATTCACTCCCCTGCCCCAGCAGCACCGCAAACCAACGGCGCTGAGCGCGAGGCACGCCAAGCGGCCTGGCGATAAGCCACAGCATCAGCATTTTTATCGCCAGGAAACCCACCAGCAAAATCACGATACGCAGCGGATGGGTGACCAGGGTGCCGAAATCAATCGACATCCCGACGCCAATAAAAAACAGCCCCAGCAGCAGGCCTTTAAACGGCTCAATATCGCTTTCCAGCGCATGGCGATACTCGGAGCTGGCCAGCAACACCCCGGCGAGAAACGCCCCCATCGCCATCGACAGCCCCACCTCCTCCAGCAACAGCCCAAAGCCGAAGACCAGGAACAGGGCCACGGCGCTGAATACTTCGCGCAGACCGGAACGGGCGACAAAGCGCAGCAGCGGACGGGTCAGATAGCGCCCCAGCACCACCACCAGCGCCAGCGCCGCGGCCACCTTCAGCGCGGAAAGGGCAAAAGCCATCAGCGAAGTGGCGCCGCCGCTGGCCGCCAGCAGCGGGATCATCGCCACCAGCGGGATCGCCGCGATATCCTGGAACAGCAGCACCGCGAAGGCGCTGCGCCCCATCTGCGATACCGTCAGATTGCGCTCATTCATCGCCTGCATGGCGATCGCGGTTGAGGAGAGCGCCAGGGTCATACCGATCAGCTCGGCCACCTGCCAACGCAACCCCAGCAGCATGCAGAAGAGGCCGATCAATACCCCACAGGCCACCATCTGCAGCGCACCGCCGCCAAACACCGAAGCGCGCAGCTTCCACAGACGCTGCGGATCCAGCTCCAGACCAATGACGAACAGCATCAGCACCACGCCAATCTCGGCAAAGTGCAGAATCGCCTCGGCGTCGGTCACCAGCCGCAGCCCCCACGGCCCAATAATACAGCCGGCGATGAGATAGCCCAGCACCGACCCAAGCCCAAGGCGGACGGCGATGGGCACAATCAGCGCCGCGGCGCCCAGGTAAATCAGCGCCTGTATCAGCGTATGGCTATCCATTTTGATGTGCCTCCTGCCAGTCGATTAAGCGTTGACGATAATGGCGGGCCTGCGCCTGCAGCGTTTCGTCATCGCAGATAAAGGTGCAGTGCATGGCGAACGGCGGCAGCCATTTCATCCCGCAGTAGAGCGCCGTGGCCTGCAGCGGCTGCGCCAGCACCGGGAAACCGGGAAACGAACCGATATCAAAGTGGCTTTCACCGCCGCCGGTGGTCACCGCCCACATCAGCGATTTACCGCGCAGCGCAATACCGTTATGGCCATAGGCCCAGCCGTGCGACAGCACTTTGTCCATCCACAGCTTCAGCAGCGGCGGCACGCTATACCACTGCATCGGGTGCTGCCAGATAACCAGATCGGCACGGGCGAGCGCCGCCTGCTCGGCGGCGACATCGATATTAAAGTCGGGATAGAGTTGATAGAGGGAGCGTATCTCTACGCCTTCAAGCGTCCCTGCTTGTTCAAGCATTCGCTTATTCGCATGCGAATGCTGCGGATAAGGATGCGCATAAATTATCAGAATCATTGATTGGCCTGCGTTAGCTCTTGTCGTAATCAGCAAGAGTGTAGACAGTTAAATGAACCGCTTACAATGATAACTGTGATTTATGTCGCGGTGGTGGACACAACGCGCGCCTGAATGGCAAACGTCAGGCCTTAATTATCCAGCTCATCCATAGATTTCACCTGATCGCGGTTAATCTGCTCCACGCGTCCGGTTTCGGCATTTTTGTAAGAGACCAGACCGGTATCATCATCCACCTGCGGTTTACCGCTGGTGACAATGGTCTTGCCGTCGGTGGTTTTGATCGACTGATTCGATGAGCAGCCGGCCACGAACATGATTGCCGTCGCTGCCAGTGCGGATGCCACCAGAATATTGTTCCGCATTGTATCCTCCTGTCTTTTCATCAATAGGTATCGTTATGGTGCTAACTATAGTTAGCCTGACCCGACAGGGGGTTAAAAGCAGAACTCTCTGAAGATGGCCGCGGCCAAAAAAAATGGGCTGACGAAGTCGTCAGCCCAAGTGTGTTGCTATCCGGCCAGGCCGGAGCGCTTATTTGGTGATTTGCGCGTGCATTTCCTGAACCGAAATCACCTTGTCGGTGGCGTCAGCGTTCAGCGCCATCGCGGTGGCAAAGCCGCCGTTCAGGGTGGTGTCATAGTGCACCTTGTACTGCAGCGCGCTGCGGCGAATCAGCTTGGAGTCTTCAATCGCCTGACGACCTGCGGTGGTGTTGATGATGTAGGTATATTCGCCATTCTTGATGCGGTCCTGAATGTGCGGACGACCTTCATGCACCTTGTTCACCAGACGCGGGTTGATGCCCGCTTCGCCCAGCACAATCGCCGTGCCGTGAGTCGCATCCAGCTCGAAGCCAAACTTCAGCAGCTTCGCTGCCAGGTCGACCACTCGCTCTTTGTCGCCTTCGCGGACGGAGAGCAGCGCGCGACCTTGTTTCTTCATGGTCGAGTTGCTGCCCAGCTGCGCTTTGGCGAACGCTTCGGCAAAGGTACGGCCAACGCCCATCACTTCCCCGGTGGAACGCATTTCTGGCCCTAACAGCGGGTCAACGCCCGGGAATTTGTTGAACGGCAGGACCACCTCTTTCACCGAGTAGTACGGCGGGATGATCTCTTTGGTCACGCCCTGCTGCGCCAGCGTCTTACCGGCCATCACGCGCGCCGCCACTTTCGCCAGCGGTACGCCGGTGGCTTTGGAGACGAACGGCACGGTGCGCGCCGCACGCGGGTTGACTTCAATCAGATAGACTTCGTTATCTTTCACCGCGAACTGGACGTTCATCAGACCGCGAACCTGCAGCTCGAAGGCCAGCTTCTGCACCTGCTCGCGCATCACATCCTGAATCTCTTTGCTCAGGGTATAGGCTGGCAGGGAACAGGCGGAGTCGCCGGAGTGGACGCCTGCCTGTTCGATATGCTCCATGATGCCGCCAATCAGCACCATTTCGCCATCGCAGATGGCATCGACATCCACTTCAATCGCGTCGTCGAGGAAGCGGTCCAGCAGCACTGGCGCGTCGTTGGAGACGCTGACCGCAGTCTGGAAGTAGCGGCGCAGATCCTGCTCGTCATAGACGATCTCCATCGCCCGACCGCCGAGCACGTAAGACGGACGCACCACCAGCGGGTAGCCAATCTCTTTCGCTTTCTCTACCGCCTGCTCAATGGCGGTAACGGTGGCGTTCGCCGGCTGCTTCAGCTTCAGACGGTCAACCGCGTGCTGGAAGCGCTCACGGTCTTCCGCCCGGTCGATAGCGTCCGGGCTGGTACCGATAACCGGTACGCCTGCGGCTTCCAGGGCGCGCGCCAGCTTCAGCGGAGTCTGCCCGCCGTACTGCACGATAACGCCTTTTGGCTTCTCGATGCGCACGATTTCCAGCACGTCTTCCAGGGTGACCGGCTCGAAGTACAGACGGTCGGAAGTGTCGTAGTCGGTAGAGACGGTTTCCGGGTTACAGTTGACCATGATGGTCTCGTAACCGTCTTCGCGCAGCGCCAGCGAGGCGTGTACGCAGCAGTAGTCAAATTCGATACCCTGACCGATACGGTTCGGGCCGCCGCCGAGGACCATGATTTTATCGCGGTCAACGGACGGGTTGGACTCGCACTCTTCTTCATAGGTGGAGTACATGTAGGCGGTATCGGTGGCGAATTCCGCGGCGCAGGTGTCCACGCGCTTGTAGACCGGGTGCAGGTCATACTGGTCGCGCAGTTTACGGATTTCCGCTTCCCGCACGCCCGCCAGCTTCGCCAGACGCGCATCGGCAAAGCCTTTACGTTTCAGGGTGCGCAGGAAGTCAGCGTCGAGGCCGTTGATGCCCACTTCCGCCACTTTCTCTTCCAGACGGACCAGCTCTTCAATCTGCACCAGGAACCAGCGGTCGATGTTGGTCAGGTTGAAGACGCCGTCAACCGAGAGGCCCGCGCGGAACGCGTCGGCGATGTACCAGATACGCTCAGCGCCGGCGTCTTTCAGCTCGCGGCGGATTTTGGTCAGCGCTTCCGGATCGTCGAGGCTCACTTTCGGGTCGAAGCCGGTGGCGCCCACTTCCAGACCGCGCAGCGCTTTCTGCAAGGATTCCTGCTGGGTACGGCCAATCGCCATCACTTCGCCGACGGACTTCATCTGGGTGGTCAGACGGTCATTGGCGCCGGCGAATTTTTCGAAGTTAAAGCGTGGGATTTTAGTGACCACGTAGTCGATGGACGGCTCGAAGGAAGCCGGGGTACGGCCGCCGGTGATGTCGTTCATCAGCTCGTCGAGGGTGTAACCTACTGCAAGCTTGGCTGCCACTTTGGCAATCGGGAAACCGGTGGCTTTGGAGGCCAGCGCCGAGGAGCGGGAAACGCGCGGGTTCATTTCAATAACGATCAGGCGACCGTTTTTCGGGTTGACCGCGAACTGAACGTTAGAGCCGCCGGTTTCGACGCCGATTTCACGCAGCACCGCCATCGAGGCGTTACGCATGATTTGGTATTCTTTGTCGGTCAGGGTCTGCGCCGGCGCAACGGTGATGGAGTCACCGGTGTGGATCCCCATGGCGTCGAAGTTTTCGATAGAGCAGACGATGATGCAGTTGTCGTTCTTATCGCGCACCACTTCCATCTCATACTCTTTCCAGCCGATCAGCGATTCATCAATCAGCAGCTCGTTGGTAGGAGAGAGATCCAGGCCGCGGGTACAAATCTCTTCAAACTCTTCGCGGTTATAGGCGATGCCGCCGCCGGTGCCACCCATGGTGAACGACGGACGGATGATGCACGGATAGCCGACGTCAGCCGCTACCGCCAGCGCCTCTTCCATCGTATGGGCGATACCTGAACGCGCGGTGTCGAGACCGATTTTTTTCATCGCGATATCGAATCGGCGACGGTCTTCGGCCTTGTCAATCGCATCGGCGGTGGCGCCAATCATGGTCACACCGAATTCAGCCAGCACTCCCTGACGCTCCAGCTCCAGCGCGCAGTTCAGCGCCGTCTGGCCGCCCATGGTCGGCAGCACCGCGTCCGGGCGCTCTTTTTCGATGATTTTGCGCACCACTTCCCAGTGAATCGGCTCGATGTAGGTGGCATCGGCCATTTCCGGGTCGGTCATGATGGTCGCTGGGTTAGAGTTCACCAGGATAACGCGGTAGCCCTCTTCGCGCAGGGCTTTACAGGCCTGGGCGCCGGAGTAGTCAAACTCGCACGCCTGACCGATAACAATCGGGCCCGCGCCCAGAATCAGGATACTTTTTATGTCTGTACGTTTTGGCATGGCTCTTTTACTCCTGATTATTTCGCGGACTGACGGTATTGCTCAATTAACTCGATAAAGTGGTCGAACAGCGGCGCGGCATCGTGCGGCCCCGGGCTCGCTTCAGGGTGCCCCTGGAAGCTGAACGCCGGCTTGTCGGTGCGATGGATCCCCTGCAGGGTGCCGTCGAACAGCGACTTGTGGGTCACGCGCAGGTTGGCTGGCAGCGTCGCCTCATCCACGGCGAAGCCGTGGTTCTGGGCGGTGATCATCACCACGTTGTTATCAATATCTTTCACCGGGTGGTTGCCGCCGTGGTGGCCGAACTTCATCTTAATGGTCTTGGCGCCGCTCGCCAGCGCCAGCAGCTGATGGCCGAGGCAGATGCCAAACACCGGAATATCGGTCTCGAGGAATTTTTCAATCGCCTCGATAGCGTAATCACACGGCGCCGGGTCGCCTGGGCCGTTGGAGAGGAAAATGCCGTCCGGATTGAGCGCCAGCACATCCGCCGCCGACGTCTTCGCCGGCACCACCGTCAGGCGGCAGCCGCGGTCAACCAGCATGCGCAGGATGTTGCGTTTCGCGCCGAAGTCATACGCCACGACGTGGAACGGCAGCTCGCTTTCCGCTTTCGCTTCCGGCAGGTCGCCCGCCAGGGTCCAGCTGCCTTGCGTCCAGCTGTAGGTTTCTGCGGTGGTCACTTCCTTCGCCAGGTCCATGCCGTTCAGGCCCGGGAACGCTTTCGCTTTTTCCAGCGCCAGCTGGGCATCCGGGCTGTCGCCCGCGATGATGCAGCCATTCTGCGCCCCTTTCTCACGCAGCAGACGCGTCAGCTTGCGGGTATCGATATCGGCAATCGCCACGATGTTATGGCGCTTCAGATAGGAAGAGAGGTCTTCGGTACTGCGGAAGTTGCTGGCAATCAGCGGCAGGTCGCGAATAACCAGACCCTGAGCATGTACCTGAGAAGATTCTTCATCGGCGGCGTTGGTGCCGACATTACCAATATGAGGATAAGTAAGAGTGACGATTTGGCGGGAATAGGAAGGATCAGTGAGGATTTCTTGATAACCGGTCATTGAAGTATTGAAAACGACTTCCCCAACCGCCGTGCCGGTTGCCCCGATGGCCCGACCGTGAAACTGGGTTCCGTCTTCCAGAACCAATAGCGCTGACTTAATCAAAACATCCTCCAGAGAATATCCACTCACTTTATTTGCATATTAATTCATAAACACGATCTGAATCAATGCAAATCTGTTGCCCGCAGATTTTTGGCAAACGGCGGCATTCTGGAGAGATGTCGGATAAAAGTCAACTTAAAGCGGAGATTTTTAATGTCATTTTACGCCACTGGCGCATAACACGTGATTTTAACGCCAAAAAGATCAACAAACCTGGCTGAGAAAACGCTTGCGGACGGCGAAGAGTGTAAAATCTGGTGCTGGACGGCAAAAAAGTGGACCAGATGGTCAAAATTTACATTTCATTCACTTAAAAACCGAAGAACATCCTAACTTATAGCCCATTCAGAAAAATAACAACCTAAAGCGGCCAAAATAAAAAAGGGCAACAAAATATTGCCCCTTGCATCAATAACTTATTGATAGCAATAACCACATCACGATGGGTAATAATCGTTATAAACTATTCAGATCAAGCACGTCACGCATATCAAAAAGTCCACTTTTCTTGCCCTTCAGCCACAATGCAGAGCGAACCGCGCCATTAGCAAAGGTCATTCGATTGGAGGCTTTATGGGTGATCTCGATACGTTCGCCAATATCAGCAAACATCGCCGTATGCTCCCCGACGATATCCCCCGCGCGGACGGTGGCGAAGCCAATGGTGCCCGGGACGCGTTCGCCAGTGTGGCCTTCACGGCTGTAGACCGCGCAGTCCTTGAGATCTTTGTTCAACGCTCCGGCGATCGCTTCGCCCATCGCCAGCGCGGTGCCTGACGGCGCATCCACTTTATGCCGATGGTGCGCTTCGATAATTTCGATGTCGGTGTAGTCGCCCATCACCTTCGCCGCCTTCTCCAGCAGCTTTAACAGGACATTGACGCCGACGCTAAAGTTCGCAGCGAAGACAATGGCAATCTCCTGCGCAGCATCGCGAATCGCCTGCTTGCCGGCGTCGTCAAAACCGGTGGTGCCGATGACCATCCCTTTGCCGTGGTCGCGGCAAAACGCCAGATGGTTCAGCGTGCCTTCCGGGCGGGTAAAATCGATCAACACGTCGAAATCATCTTTTACCGCCGTCAGGCTGCTTTGCACCGTGACGCCCGCTTTGCCGGCACCCGCCAGCTCGCCGGCGTCGCTGCCCACCAGGCTGGACCCTTCGCGCTCCAGCGCCGCGCCCAGCGCCACTCCATCCATCTGCAGCGCAGCCTGAATTAACTGGCGTCCCATCCGGCCGCCCGCGCCGGCGATGGCCACGCGGATTTGTGCATCATGCATAGCTATTCTCTTTTGTTAACATTACGTAAATTGTTTTCAGAGTAACCAGCCCGTCAGCGGGCCGCTACTCAAAAACGCCGATAATTAGAAATTTATGACAAACGGCGGACGATATCAGTAAAAACTATACGATTGTACTGAAATGCGTGCTTTGCGGGTGCAGGCGCTCTCTCTGAGGCAATATATCGACGTTTTCGTCATCTGTCGGTATTAAGAAATAAGATGCACTAAAGCTGGCATACTCGACCGACCAGCATTGAAATGCTATGGAAACATTATACTTCTGGTAGAGCAGAAAGCCTTACGCCAGGGTGTAGCTGACCACCAGCTGCCCCTTCTTCATCTTAATCTGACTAATGACAATGTCGCCCAGCTCCGCCAGACGGGCGACGTGGGTGCCACCGCAGGGATAGGCGGGCAGTTCGCCAAACCCCACCATGCGCAAACCTTCAGCGAAGGTCACCTGACGCGGGAGGTCCTGCGCCTGCCATGCCTTTACTAGCGCCAGTAGCGCACTGGCGTCCGGCAGCGCGGCGCTATTCCTGCTGGCAAAGGTTATCCGCCCTTCGCCGGGCCAGTGGTGCGCTTTCACCGGTTGCCAGCCAAGCTGTTCGCCCGCCAGGCCAAGCAGGTGGCCGGCAGAATGCAGACGAGCATGCAGCTGTCTCGCGGAGGCATCAATTTTTATCTCCACTTCACCGAGGGGAAGCAGTTGCGACAGAATATGCAGCACCCTGTCGCCGCGCACAACCACCGTCTCAACGGCCTGTCCGGCAATCCAGCCGCAATCTGCCGGTTGACCGCCCCCTTGCGGGTGAAACAGCGTCCGATCCAGTTCGATGGCGTAACGGCCATCCGCTTCTGCAGTGCAGGCGATGATCTGGGCGCGCCCGTCGGTAGCATCGCTGGTGTAATAAACCCGTTCAGTCATAGTGATTCTCCTCTCTGTTCGCCCAGTATATTATTAATACCGACAGCGATAATCCCATCATTCGCCAATGCACTCTTGCTCCAGGAGCACAAATGAATCTGAACCTCCTGCCCGACCTTGCCCTCTTCGTACAGATCGTCGACCAGGGCAGCTTCTCCGCCGTCGCCCGCCAGAGCGGCATTACCCCTTCCGCGGTTAGCCGTAGCGTGTCGCGGCTGGAGCGAGAGATGGGCTGCAAACTGCTGCAGCGTACCACTCGCAAGCTGCGTCTGAGCGATGCCGGGGAAACGGTTTACCAGCATGCCCAGCAGATGCTGGAAGCGGCGCGACAGGCGATGGATTCCGCCGGCAGTCGCCAAACGGTCGCCCAGGGAAAGCTGACGCTCAGCGTACCGAAAGCCATCGGCCGCTTTGTGATCCATCCGCTGATGATGGCGTTTTTTCACCGTTACCCGCAGGTTGACGTCTGCCTGCGGCTGGAAGATCGCCCTCTGGATTTTATCGATGACGGTATCGATCTGGCGCTACGCATCACCGATACCCCCTCGCCCGGCCTGCATGGCAAACCGCTGATGCCGGTCACGCACGTTATCTGCGCCACTGAAGCCTATTTACAGCGCCACGGTATGCCGAACACGCCGCAGGAACTGCGGGCGCACAGCTGCATCAGCCTTGGCGAAACGCCCGCCGACGCGCGCTGGAAGTTCCGTCGGGAAGGGAAAATCGAAACGGTGCAAACATACGGGCGGTACGCCGCCAACCATACCGCCGTGCGCCTCGACGCGGTTAAGCAGCATCTGGGGATCGGCAGCCTGCCGCTGTTCACCGCCCGCGAGGCGCTGGCGAATGGCGACATTGTGCAGGTGCTGCCCGAGTGGGAATTTATCAGCAGCTATTCCGGCGATCTGTGGCTGCTGTGGGCGGGAGATAAGCATATGCCCGCCAGAATGCGGGCGATGATTGATTATCTCAGCGAGACGGTGCCGGCGCTGAACGCAGGCAGCACAGAGCCAGCGAAATAACCGCAAACCACGGAATGATAACCCCCAGCACGAACCAGATCCCGGAGCGGCCGATGTCATGCATCCGCCGGCAGCCAACTGCCAGCAGGGGGATCGCCATCAACAGCAGACACAGCGCCGCAAAGGGAATGACCACAAAGCTGAGGATGCCGTAGCGAGGGTCTACGCGGGTTGCCAGACACCAGACGGCCAGCGGCGCGCTGGCGATCAGTAGATTGATAAGAAAAAACGCCCAGAACTGCTGTCGGCTGGCCCGGCCGCTAAAATTAAAGGTCTCTTTCCAGCCGCTCAAATACGCCTGTCCATAGGTCATTGCTTCTCTCCTTGAAGATTGGGTGGGTATTACGGCGCCAGGGCAATCACCTCCGCCGCCCAGCGCTGAAACCCTTCCACGTCGATATCCAGCGCCACCTGGGCGTTCGCCGGCTGACCCAGTCGTCCTTCAATATCCACCACCGTGGTGCCGGCGGTCCAGGTGCCCTGCGTCTCCACCGCCACAAAACATGGCTGCAGAGTGAACAGTTCCGGGCGGGCCAGCCATGCGATAGCGCAGAGATCGTGCATTCGCAGACCACTGCTCATGCTGCCGCTGCGATAGTGGCTAAACAGCGCATGGAGCATTTTACCGGTCTGGTTCAACGTCGGCAGGGTTGCCAGATAATCCGCCGTCAACAGCGCCCGATTGGTGACGTCCAGCCCGCACATCACAATCTCCAGCCCGCTGTGGAAGACTTTCGCGGCGGCTTCCGGGTCGATGGCAATATTGAATTCGGCATTCGGCGTAAAGTTGCCGCGGCCCGCCGAGCCGCCCATGATCACCAGCCGGCGAATGTTGAATACGCATTCCGGATACTGGGTCAGCAGCAGCGCAATATTGGTCAGCGGGCCAATCGCCACCAGAGTGATCGGCTCGGCAGCGTGCATAAGCGCATCACGGATCGCCTGGAAGGCCGGCTTCGCCAGCGGCTGACGTTGATGCTCAACAAAGTCATACCCTTCCATACCGGATTCGCCATGCACCGAAGCGGCATCGCGCAGGGGACGCACCAGCGGCATCGAAGCGCCCTGCGCCAGCGGCACATCGGCATGCCAGAAGTGCAGCAGCTGCAGCGCGTTACGGGTCGTCTTCTCCACCGAGACATTGCCCGCCACGGTGGTCATTAGCTGCAGATCCAGCTCGGGAGCGAACAGCGCCGCAGCAATGGCGGCAGCATCGTCGATGCCCGGGTCAGTATCAAGAATGATCGGTAAGCGCATGGTTTCCCCCTAAAAAAAATGCCAGACGTTAAGTCTGGCATCTTCTCATATTGCAGGCGGAAAGAACTTACTCTACTTCACGGACATCCACACGCAGCTCTTTCGGCACTTCAAAAACGATATTCTCTTCTCGGCCTTCCAGCGGCACCGCTTCGCCACCGCCCAGCTCCTGCAGGCGGGTGATGACGTTCTGCACCAGAATATCCGGCGCCGATGCGCCCGCCGTCACGCCGACGCAGGCCGCATCCTTGACCCAGGCTTCCTGAATATCGGAGGCATCGTCAATCAGGTAGGCTGCCTTACCCATCCGCTGCGCCAGTTCGGCGAGGCGGTTAGAGTTGGAGGAGTTTTTCGAACCGACCACCAGCACCACGTCAGCCTGCTCCGCCAGCGCGCGCACCGCTTCCTGACGGTTAGTGGTGGCATAGCAAATGTCGTCTTTGCGCGGGCCGACGATTTTCGGGAAACGCGCGCGCAGCGCGTCAATCACATCAGAGGTATCGTCCACCGAGAGGGTGGTCTGGGTCATAAACGACAGCCGGGCGTCGTTTTTGACTTCCAGCTTGAGAACGTCTTCCGGCGACTCGACCAGGTACATGCCCCCTTGCGGGTTATTGTACTGCCCCATAGTGCCTTCGACTTCCGGGTGTCCGGCATGGCCGATCAGAATCGACTCTTCGCCACGGCGGCTGGCGCGGGCGACTTCCATATGCACTTTCGTCACCAGCGGACAGGTGGCGTCGAACACCGTCAGGTCGCGGCTCTTCGCTTCATTCCGTACCGCCTGCGATACGCCGTGAGCGGAGAAAATCAGGATCGCGCCGTCCGGTACTTCGCTGATCTGTTCGATAAATATGGCGCCGCGCTTGCGCAGGCTATCCACCACATAGCGGTTATGCACCACTTCATGACGAACATAGATCGGCGCGCCATACAGCGTCAGCGCGTTTTCTACAATGCTGATAGCGCGGTCAACGCCAGCGCAAAAGCCGCGCGGGTTAGCCAACAGGATCTGCATGTTAATCCTCCAGCGCCGGATCGATCTCCAGCACTTCAATATCAAAATGAACGGTGCGCCCGGCCAGCGGATGGTTGAAGTCGACGGTGATGGAATCGCCGTTCACTTCGCGGATCACGCCAGGCATTTCGCTGCCATCCATTGCGGTAAAGAGCATAATCGCGCCGATCTCCGGCTCGCCGGCGTCGATAAACTCGCGGCGAGAGAAATACTGAATCAGGTCCGGGCTCGGGACGCCAAAAGCGGCGTCAGGCTCCAGCGAAAAGGCCTTTTTCTCGCCCTCTTTCAGACCAAGAAGCTGTTGCTCCAGCCCTTCAGACAGGGAGGTGTCGCCGAGGCGAAACAGCGCCGGTTTGCCATTGTTACGGGTGGACTCGGCGGTGGATCCATCGTCCAGCTTCAGCGTGAAGTGAACGAGAACCGCGCTGTTGCTCTGTACGGATTTAGACATGCAAATTGCTCGCTTGTTTTAGGTCACCTGTTGCCCGGAGGCGCTACGCTTACCGGGCGACGGGAGACCACACATTCTGTAGGCCGGGCAGGCGTGGCGCCACCCGGCATTAACATTTACACCTGCTCTTTTGCGGTCGGTTTCGGCAAGAAGCCTTCCAGCACAATCATCGCCGCGCCGATGCAGATAGCGCTATCGGCGAGGTTGAAAGTGGCGAAGTGCCAGTCGCCGACGTAGAAGTCGATCATATCGACCACAAAGCCGTGCCACAGGCGATCGAACAAGTTGCCCAGCGCGCCGCCGATAATCAGGGCGTAGGCAATATTGTTCAGCTTTTGCGTCGCCTTCGAACGGTACATCAGCACCGTCAGCACCACGCAAATGCCGATTGCGATCCCGGAAAAGAACCAGCGCTGCCAGCCGCCGCTGTCGGCGAGGAAGCTAAAGGCCGCGCCATAGTTGCGGGCATAATGCAGATTAAGCGACGGGAACAGCGGAACCGTCTCCCCCAGAGCGAAGTTCTGGAGGATCAGGAATTTGCTGCCCAGATCGATAATCAGCACGGCTACGACCACCCACAGCCAGCGTAGCCCCGTTGAACAGATCGATTTACTCATCAGGCGAATTTACGTTGCTCGCCGTCACCGGCGACGTTGCTCACACAGCGTCCGCAGATTTCCGCGTGTTCCGCCACCTTGCCGATATCGGTGGTGTAATGCCAGCAGCGCGGGCATTTCTCACCTTCAGCTTTACTCAATGCGACTTTCAGCCCTTTGAGCAGTTCGCTCTGCTGCGCATCAGCAGATGCGCTCGCATAGTCTGCGACGTTCGCCCCGGAGGTCAACAGGACAAATCGCAATTCATCCCCCAGCGCGTTGAGCTTAGCGGCCAGGTCGGCATCAGCATACAGCGTCACCGCAGCTTCCAGCGAACCACCGACTTTCTTATCCGCACGCGCCTGCTCGATCACTTTGTTGACTTCGCCACGGACTTTCAGCAGCTCATCCCAGAAGCCGTCATTCATCGCTTCGTCGTCGGCCAGGCCGAAGAGCCCCTGATACCATTCGCCGGTAAAGACGTATTTCTCACGCTCGCCCGGCAGGTAACCCCAGATTTCGTCCGCAGTGAAGGACATGATCGGCGCCATCCAGCGCACCAGCGCTTCCACGATGTGGAACAGCGCGGTCTGGCAGCTGCGACGCGCCACGCTGTCCGCCTTAGCGGTGTACTGGCGGTCTTTGATGATGTCGAGGTAGAACGAGCCCATCTCAATGGAGCAGAAGCGCATCAGGCGCTGCACCACTTCGTGGAAGTCGTAGGATTCGTAGGCTTTCAGGATATCTTCCTGTGCCGCCTGCGCGCAGCCGACCGCCCAGCGATCCAGCACCACCATCTCTTCCGGTTTGACCATGTCTTTTGCCGGATCGAAACCGTTCAGGTTCGCCAGCAGGAAGCGCGCGGTGTTACGGATACGACGATAGCTGTCCGCGGCGCGTTTGAGGATCTCGTCAGAGACCGCCATTTCGCCGGTGTAGTCGGTGGAAGCCACCCACAGGCGCAGGATATCGGCGCCCAGCTTGTTCATCACGTCCTGCGGGCTAACGGTGTTGCCGATAGACTTGGACATTTTGCGCCCCTGACCATCGACGGTGAAGCCGTGGGTCAGTACCTGACGATAGGGCGCTTTGCCTTTCATCGCTGTGGAAATCATCAGCGAGGACATGAACCAGCCGCGATGCTGGTCGGAGCCTTCCAGATACATATCGGCGGCGTGACCGGCGAATTCCGGACGCACGTCAACCACGGAAGAGTGGGTCGATCCGGAGTCAAACCAGACGTCAAGGGTATCCGGCACTTTCTCGTAGCTGTCAGCGTCATCGCCAAGGATGTCGCGGGAATCGAGATCCCACCACGCCTGGATGCCGTCGACTTCAACACGCTTCGCGACTTCTTCCATCAGCTCAAGGGTACGCGGGTGCAGTTCGTGGGTTTCTTTATGCACGAACAGCGACATCGGCACGCCCCAGGTACGCTGACGGGAGATACACCAGTCAGGACGGTTGGCGACCATCGATTCGATACGCGCCTGGCCCCAGTCCGGGATCCACTGCACGCCTTTGATCTCTTTCAGCGACTGCGCGCGCAGGCCTTTCTGATCCATGCTCACGAACCACTGCGGGGTGGCGCGGAAGATGATCGGCGACTTGTGGCGCCAGCAGCACGGATAGCTGTGCTGCATTTTTTCCACATGCAACAGCGCGCCGCGCTCACGCAGCATCTCAACGATGATATCGTTGGCTTTGAAGACGTTGATACCGTCCAGGGACGGATAGGTGCCTGGCAGATAAGCTCCGTCCGGGCCAACCGGGTTAGCGATTTCCAGACCGTATTTCTGGCTGATCGTGTAGTCGTCCGGACCGTGGCCGCCGGCGGTATGCACCGCGCCGGTACCGGCATCCAGCGTCACGTGGTCGCCAAGGATCGCCGGCACGTCGAAATCCAGGAACGGATGCTGGAAACGCATCAGTTCAAGCTCGGCGCCGTTCACCGCCGCCAGGATGGTGTAATCGGCCGCGCCAACGCGCTTCATCACGCTCTCGACCAGGTCTTTCGCCAGGATCAGCGCCTGACCGTCAACCTGCACCAGCGCATAGTCGAACTCCGGCGACAGGGAGATAGCGCGGTTAGCCGGCAGGGTCCACGGAGTGGTGGTCCAGATAACCAGCGACACCGGGCCGTTGACGTCGGCGACGCCGAATTTCGCCAGCACCGCGGCTTTATCTACCGCGTGGAACGCCACGTCGATGGATGGGGAAGTCTTGTCGTAATACTCCACTTCCGCTTCCGCCAGCGCGGAACGGCAGTCTACGCACCAGTGCACCGGCTTGGCGCCTTTATGCAGATGGCCGTTGCCGATGATTTTGCCCAGCGCGCGAATGATATTGGCTTCGGTTTTGAAGTCCATGGTCAGGTACGGATGCGACCAGTCGCCCAGCACGCCGAGGCGGATAAAGTCTTTACGCTGGCCGTCGATCTGCTCGGCGGCATATTCGCGGCACTTGGCGCGGAATTCTGCTGCGGTGAACTTCTCGCCCGGCTTGCCGTATTCCTGCTCTACTTTCAGCTCGATCGGCAGACCGTGGCAGTCCCAGCCCGGAACGTAAGGCGAGTCATAGCCCGTCAGTCCTTTGGACTTAACGATAATGTCTTTCAGAATCTTGTTTACCGAGTGACCAATATGAATGCTGCCATTCGCATAAGGAGGGCCATCATGCAGAATGAAGGTTTTTTTGCCTTTTTTGGCTGCACGAATGATGCCGTACAGGTCATCATCGGTCCAACGCGCCAGCATTCCCGGTTCGCGTTTGGCGAGGTCGCCACGCATAGGGAACCCTGTTTCCGGCAAATTCAGGGTCGATTTATAGTCACTCATCAGATTCTCGGTTCCGTATTTCGGTTTGATAAACACCAGTGGCTCAGGCCTGGCTGGTCAGCCCAAATAATTCGCGGGCCGTTAACTCATCACGTGCGATTTGCGCCTTCAGCTCGTCCAGCGACGCAAACCGCTGCTCATTACGTATCTTTTTACGCAGTACTACATTGATATGGCGACCGTAGAGGTCCATTACAACGTCCAACAAATGCACTTCGAGCTGCTGACGCACGCCCGCTACCGTTGGACGGGTGCCAATATTGGCGACACCGGCGATCGGTTTGTCGCCCAGACCTGTCACTTCTACCGCATAGACCCCTTTAACCGGGGAAACCTGACGACGCAGCGGTAAGTTCGCCGTCGGAAAACCTATGGTACGGCCCAGTTCGTCGCCATGCACGACGCGTCCGGAAATGCTAAACGGATGGCCGAGCAGCGTCTCCGCAAGAAGAAGATCGTCATCGGCCAGCGCCTGACGCACCGCCGTGCTGCTGATCCGCACCCCGCCTTCGCAGAAGGTTTGGGTGCTGGTGACGTCGAAGCCGTATTCCGCCCCCGCCTTTTGTAATAACAAGAAATCCCCCTGGCGACCAGCGCCAAAGCGGAAATCGTCACCGACGGCAAGGAACTGCACGCCCAGGCGGCGCACCAGCAGTTCACTGATAAAATCCTGCGCCGTCAGCGCGGCGAACCGGCGGTCGAAGCGAACGCACAGCACATAGTCGACCCCGCTTTCAGCCAGATAGCTCAGCTTTTCACGCAGGCGGGTCAACCGCGCCGGGGCTTTATCGGCGGCAAAAAGCTCGAGCGGCTGGGGTTCGAAAATCATCACCACCACCGGTAAACCGCGCTGGCGGCCCTCTTCGCGCAATCGCTGCAGCAGCGCCTGATGCCCACGATGCACGCCGTCAAAATTGCCAATGGTCAGCACGCACCCGTGCGGGGCCTGACTGAGATTATGTATGCCGCGTATCAGCTTCATGTCTGGCTCAAAACAGTGAAAATCGTCCGAGTATACCTTGTACAACTGTCAACGTTAACCAGCGATTGCTCCTCGGCAACGAAAGTTCTCAGGAATTCATTCACTCAGCGCGGGTAAGCGGGAAAACCGCCCGCCCCCGGCGATTTTTATGGTGGAAAAGCTGTATTCGCCTGCAACAAGCTGGTAGAATCTTGCGCCATCACTACGTAATGAAGCGCTGTGGTGTTAAACGGCGCTTATTTGCACAAATCCATTGACAAAAGAAGGCTAAACGGGCATATTCCTCGGCCTTTGAATTGTCCATATAGAACACATTTGGGAGTTGGACCTTGGCTAATATCAAATCAGCTAAGAAGCGCGCCGTTCAGTCTGAAAAGGCTCGCAAGCACAACGCTAGCCGTCGCTCTATGATGCGTACTTTCATCAAGAAAGTATACGCAGCTATCGAAGCTGGCGACAAAGCTGCTGCACAAAAAGCATTTAACGAAATGCAACCGATCGTGGACCGTCAGGCTGCTAAAGGTCTGATCCACAAAAACAAAGCTGCGCGTCATAAGGCTAACCTGACCGCTCAGATCAACAAACTGGCTTAATCGCTGCTTGTTGTCGCTTTGTGAAAAAACCCGCGAAAGCGGGTTTTTTTATGCCTGTCATCTTCCCCGCCCTGGCGCGACCTGAGCCACGCCAGCCACGCTTTCCGGCTATCTGGGTTCAGTAAACAGCGACGAATAATCGCGATTGCAGATGCGCTGTACCGCCGGATGCTGAATCATCCGTTCGGCGAAAATAGCGTGATACTCCTCCATCACGCTATCCATGCGGCCAATTTCGACAATCGATTCATCATGATAGAAATCATGCGCGTAGAGCGTCGGCGCGACAAATATCGCATTATGCGCAGCGCCAAAGGCTTTCATGAGCGCCGCGTCGTCAAACTCGCCGAGAATCTCCACCTTCAGACCCTGCACATTAATCCAGTTCAGCAGCTTACGTCCCAGCATCGATCGTCGGCCGGGGATTAGCAGCCGTCGCTCTTCGAGACAAGCCGGGAACGGCTTCGTCGGCGCCGGGTTCATACACCAGAAGCTGACGCTACACTCGCCAATCTTCACCGAAAACAGCCCTTCCTGCTGCGTCGAGTCGATCGGGCAGTCAGAGATAATCATATCGAGCTTATGCTGGCTCAACTGCTCCAGCAGCAGCTCATGGGTGGATTCAAAACAGCGCAGATGAATCTGCTCGCTTTCGACAACGGCGGCATCCAGCACGCCGCTGACCAGCCGCTTCGAGAGCGCATCGGCCACGCCGACGTCAAACAGCAGATTAGACTCTTTGCGATAGTTGACGATGTCGAGCATCTCCTGGCTCAGGGTAAACATCCGGTCGGCATAGCGGAAGACCAACTCCCCGAGCTCGCTCGGCTCCAGCCCTCTTCCCTTGCGCTTGAATAATTTACCCTGCAGACGCTCCTCCAGCGCTTTGATCTGCCCGGTAATGGTCTGCGGCGTCAGAAACAGCGCCTCCGCCGCGCCCACGACAGACCCTTCTTTATAGACGTGCCAGAAGTAGTACAGATGGTTGTAGTTGATATGTGACATGCTTCTCTCCCTGATAATGTCCTGGAGGGCCGGAGAGGCCCTCCGCAGAAAGGTTATACCGCGAGGCGAGTATCCGTCGCGCGCTGACGCAGTATGAGGTATCCGGTGACGGCCGATAACACTGAGCCGATCAAGATGCCAAGCTTGGCCCAGTTGATCAACGCGGGATCCACGTTGCCAAAGGCGAGACTGGCGATAAAAATCGACATCGTAAAGCCAATCCCGCACAGGATACCCACCGCCATAATCTGCCCGCAGGTGGTCCCCTCCGGCAGCGAGGCCCACTTCAGCTTCAGGGCCAGCCAGCAGAACAGGCTGATCCCCAGCGGCTTACCGATAAACAGGCCGGCCATGATGCCCAGAGGCAGCAGCGACGTCAGTCCATCAAGTGTGACCCCCTGCAACGAGACACCCGCGTTGGCAAAGGCAAACAGCGGTAGGATCATAAACGCGACCCACGGGTGCAGGACATGCTCAAGCGCTTTGGCCGGGGATTTACCCTGCTTTTCCTGTAACGGAATCATAAAGCCGACGATGACCCCGGCAAGCGTCGCGTGAACGCCGGACTTCAGCACCGCCGTCCACAGTACCGCGCCGACCAGAATATAGATCCCAGTGCGCCGCACGCCGCTCAGATTCAGGGCCACCAGCACCGCAATCGCCGCCGCCGCCACGCCCAACGAGAGCATTGACAGGTCGTGGGTATAAAACAGCGCGATAATCACGATAGCCCCCAGGTCATCAATGATCGCCAGCGCCATCAGGAAAATCTTTAGCGCCGTCGGGACGCGGCTGCCTAACAGCGCCAGCACGCCAAGGGCAAAGGCAATATCCGTCGCTGCCGGGATCGCCCATCCCTCTCTGGCGACAGGATCCTGAGCGTTAAAGGCCAGATAGACCAGCGCCGGGACGATCATCCCGCCGAGCGCGGCAATCACCGGAAAGACCGCCTGACGACGACTCGCCAGCGAGCCCTGAATCAGCTCGCGTTTGACCTCGAGGCCAATCAGCAAGAAGAACACCGCCATCAGGGCATCATTGATCCAGAGCAGCATATTCTTGTTGATCTCCAGCGCCCCCACCCGCAGCTGTACAGGCGTATCAAGGAAGGAGTGATACAGACCGCTGGTCACGCTGGTATTGGCCATGACCATCGCCAGCACCGCGGCGATGATTAAGACAATGCCGCCGGAAGCATCGCTACTGAAGAATCGTTGCAGATGTTTCACTTTTACTTTCATCCTGTTGGTGAATAACTCGATAAAAGCATAATACACAAACTGATAACTCGAAAAAATCAGATTTAAGTTGAGTAAACATTCGATTTTTACGAATCAAAGAGGAGCGATAAGACAAAAAAAGCCCGGGCAGCAAAGGCCCGGGCCAGGAGTCAGCGAAAGCGGAATTAGCGGGTCAAATCGTCGAAGAACTTCTTCACACCGTCGAAGAAGCTTTTCGAACGCGGGCTGTTGTTTTCCCCGGTCGGGCCGCCGAAGCTTTCCTGCAGCTCTTTCAGCAGCTGCTTCTGCTTCTCGTTCAGCCCCACCGGCGTCTCCACCACCACCCGGCACAGCAGATCGCCCTGCGCGCCGCCGCGAACGGATTTCACGCCTTTGCCGCGCATGCGGAACAGTTTGCCGGTCTGGGTTTCGCCCGGAATCTTGAGATTGACACGGCCGTCGAGCGTCGGGACCTCAATCTCGCCGCCCAGCGCAGCCATGGTGAAGTTGATCGGCACTTCGCAGTACAGGTTGTTGCCTTCACGCTCAAAGATAGCGTGCTGCTTCACCTGGACCTGAACGTACAGATCGCCTGCCGGTGCGCCATGCTCGCCGGCTTCACCTTCACCCGCCAGACGGATCCGGTCTCCGGTATCCACGCCCGCCGGGATTTTAACCGACAGGGTTTTGGTCTTCTCAACGCGGCCGTGACCATGACATTTATTGCACGGATCTTTAATCAGCGTACCGCGTCCCTGACAGTGCGGACAGGTCTGCTGTACCGCAAAGAAGCCCTGACGCATCTGTACCTGGCCTGCGCCATGACAGGTCGGACAGGTTTGCGGTTTGCTGCCTGCTTTGGCGCCGCTGCCGTGGCAGACGTCGCACTCTTCCAGCGTCGGAATACGGATCTCTTTGGTGACGCCACGTACCGCTTCTTCCAGCGTCAGCTCCATGTTGTAACGGAGATCGGCGCCGCGCGCCGCGCGCTGCCGGCCACGTCCGCCGCCAAAGATATCGCCGAAAACATCGCCAAAGATATCGCTGAAGTCCGCACCGCCGCCAAAACCGCCGCCGCCGCCCATGCCGCCCTGCTCAAAGGCCGCGTGGCCGTACTGATCGTAGGCCGCACGCTTCTGGGCATCAGTCAGGATTTCATACGCTTCTTTGATTTCTTTAAATTTGGCTTCGGCCTCTTTATCACCCTGGTTGCGGTCCGGGTGATACTTCATGGCCAGGCGCTTATAAGCCTTTTTGATTTCACGCTCTTCCGCTGTTTTGGAGACGCCTAAAATCTCGTAGTAATCTTGCTTTGCCATCGGTGTTTTTCAGCCCCTTAACATGCGTGCACGGGCGGAGAGGAAACCTCTTCGCCCGTGCCAGTGTTTTACCCGTTCAAAGGGCGATTATTTTTTATCTTTCACTTCTTCGAACTCAGCGTCGACAACATCGTCGTCTTTCGCGTTGCTCGCCTGAGCGTCAGCGGAACCCGCCTGCTGCTGAGCATGCTGCTGCTGGGCGATTTCCATCAGCTTCTGGGAAGCCTGCGCCAGCGCCTGCATTTTCGCTTCGATGTCCGCTTTGTCTTCACCTTTCAGCGAAGTTTCCAGCGCGGTCAGCGCAGACTCAATGGCAGTTTTGTCGTCAGCCGGCAGTTTATCGCCTGCTTCTTCAACCTGCTTGCGAGTGCTGTGCAGCAGATGGTCGCCCTGGTTGCGGGTCTGTACCAGCTCTTCGAACTTACGGTCAGATTCGGCGTTAGCTTCCGCTTCGCGAACCATTTTCTGAATTTCTTCTTCATTCAGACCGGAAGAGGCTTTGATGGTGATCTTCTGCTCTTTACCGCTGTTTTTGTCTTTCGCGGAGACGTGCAGGATACCGTCAGCATCGATGTCAAAGGTCACTTCGATCTGCGGCATGCCGCGCGGCGCCGGGTTGATACCATCCAGGTTAAACTGACCCAGAGATTTGTTATCAGACGCGCGTTTACGCTCACCCTGCAGCACATGGATGGTGACCGCAGACTGGTTGTCTTCAGCGGTAGAGAACACCTGGCTGTGCTTGGTCGGGATGGTGGTGTTTTTGCTGATCAGCGCAGTCATCACGCCGCCCATGGTTTCGATACCCAGCGACAGCGGGGTCACGTCGAGCAGCAGAACGTCTTTCACATCACCAGTCAGTACACCGCCCTGAACGGCAGCACCGATCGCCACGGCTTCATCCGGGTTAACGTCTTTACGCGGTTCTTTACCAAAGAACTCGGCCACTTTCTTCTGCACCATCGGCATACGAGTCTGACCACCAACGAGGATCACGTCGTTGATATCGGAAACGGACAGACCGGCATCCTGCAGGGCTACTTTCAGCGGCTCGATGGAACGGTTAACCAGGTCTTCTACCAGGCTTTCCAGTTTCGCGCGAGTCACTTTGATGTTCATGTGTTTCGGACCGGTCGCGTCTGCAGTGATGTACGGCAGGTTAACGTCGGTCTGCTGAGCAGAAGACAGTTCAATCTTCGCTTTCTCAGCGGCTTCTTTCAGACGCTGCATCGCCAGCGGGTCGTTGCGCAGGTCAATGCCCTGATCTTTCTTAAATTCATCAACGAGGTAGTTGATCAGACGGGTATCGAAGTCTTCGCCGCCCAGGTGGGTGTCACCGTTGGTCGCCAGTACTTCGAAGGTTTTTTCGCCATCCACTTCGTCGATTTCGATAATAGAGATATCGAAAGTACCACCACCGAGGTCGTAAACCGCGATAGTACGGTTGCCCACTTCTTTATCCAGACCGTACGCCAGCGCGGCCGCGGTCGGTTCGTTGATGATACGTTTGACTTCCAGACCGGCGATACGGCCAGCATCTTTGGTGGCCTGACGCTGCGCATCGTTGAAGTAAGCCGGTACGGTGATAACCGCTTCAGTTACCGGTTCACCCAGGTAATCTTCAGCCGTTTTCTTCATTTTTTTCAGCACTTCAGCAGAGATCTGCGGCGGTGCCGTTTTGGTGCCTTTCACATCCAGCCATGCGTCGCCATTGTCTGCGGCAACAATTTTGTATGGCATGATAGAAACGTCACGCTGAACTTCTTCGTCCTGGAAGCGGCGGCCAATCAGGCGTTTAATCGCAAACAGGGTGTTTTGCGGGTTTGTCACTGCCTGACGTTTAGCCGGCTGACCAACCAGAGTTTCACCATCCTGGGTATAGGCAATGATAGAAGGCGTGGTGCGATCGCCTTCGGCGTTCTCCAGCACGCGTGCAGTAGTGCCATCCATAATCGCTACACAAGAGTTGGTAGTACCCAGGTCGATACCAATAATTTTACCCATCTAAACGTCTCCACTAAAAATTCGATCAACATGTGGTTGTGAACCTGTAATAAGGGCGAAACCTGCGGTTTCAACTGCTCAGACATCATTTTTTTTCAGGTTCTTCACTGCGGTTGACTACAAGATGGGGTCGCCCACTCCGGCATCAAGGGGCAAGTAGAAAAATTTTTTGCCGGGGACCAGCCGACGCCCTCGCCCCCTGTCGCCGATGGCTCAGCAAACGATGTTGCCGGGCGGCAAAAAAGATGGCGAAACATCCATATAAATAACGAATAAAATAACCAAATATATTCATAATATCATTGACATAAAACGCAATACTTGTGCGCTAAAAGCCCCGTTTTCGCAGTGATAAGATCCCCGCCCTCGCACTTTACTTATTCAGGGGACAGATTAATGAAATCACTATTCCGGCTTTCAGCGGGGCTTATCCTTAGCGTGTCAGTTATCACCTCGGCGGCCGCCAACGACCATAAGATCCTCGGCGTGATCGCCATGCCGCGCAATGAGACCAACGAACTGACGCTGAAGCTCCCCGTCTGCCGGGTGGTCAAACGTATTCAGCTCAGCGCCGAGCGCGGCGATATACAGCTCTCCGGAGCAACCGTCTACTTTAAGGCCAGCCACGGCGCCAGCCACACGCTGAACGTGCCCGCCGGGATCAAAGAGGGCAACACCACCGGCTGGATCACCCTCAACAGCGATAACGACAACAAGCGCTGTGTGAAAAAAATCGCCTTCTCCGGCCAGACGGTCAACTCCTCAGATATGGCCTCACTGAAAATTATCGGCGACGACTAACGTCGTCCCCTGCCCGAGAGAAAACGTTATGCGTATTAATTATCTGGATGATGACGATCTCGCCTTTCTGCCTGAGTGCAGCGAGGCGCATCTGGAAGCGTTTACCCGTATTCTGACCCACGGGGAAAATGGCAAACCCCGTCTCTCCAGTACGCTGCTGCGCAACGAAACCTTTCTGTCTATGGAGGGCCACCCGGAGCGCTATCGCCGCAACTGGCAGTTGATCGCCGGCGAGCTACAGCATTTCGGCGGCGACAGCATCGCCAATACGCTGCGCCGCGATGGCAAATTTTATCGCGCCATCCTGCTGGATGTGTGTAAGAGGCTGAAGGCAAAGGTCGATAAACAGATGACGACGCCGCAGATCGAGCAACAGTTGTTGACGCATTTTCTGCAGCACAGCTGGAATAAGCTGGATGCGGCACAAAAAACGCAGTTTCTCGCCGCGGTGGAGTGCCGGAGTCTTGAGCTGGAAAGCCTGCTGCCCCATCTGTTGAGACGCCGCAAGCTGAGTGAAGGCGTTGCCCTGCTACTGGATGAGCGGTTAACCGCCATCCTGCGCACGCACGCCGCCGTGAGCGTCATCGGTCATGGCCTGGTACGCGGCGCCGGGCTGGGGGGGCCGCTTGGCGCCGCGCTGAACAGCGTGAAAGCGGTGAGCGGCAGCGCTTATCGGGTCACCATCCCCGCAGTCCTGCAAATTGCCTGTTTACGACAAATGCTCCACTCGTCGTCGGGCGCAACTGAAATTGGTGAAAAATACCCCGCCAGATCATAGACAGCCTTTACGCGCCTCATTATTATGCCGCGCCCCGCCGCCAAGTCGCGGGGTAATGCTTCCCTTTTAATGATAATTTTGAGGAATTATGGGCAACACTAAGTTGGCTAATCCGGCACCGCTGGGCCTTATGGGCTTCGGCATGACCACTATTCTGCTTAACCTGGCGAATAGCGGCCTCTTCGCATTCGATGTAGCTATCCTGGCGATGGGCATTTTTTACGGCGGCATTGCGCAAATTTTTGCCGGCCTGCTGGAATACAAAAAAGGCAACACCTTTGGCTTGACCGCTTTTACCTCCTACGGCAGCTTCTGGCTGACGCTGGTTGCTATCCTTCTGATGCCGAAAATGGGCCTGGCTGATGCGCCGAACGCGCACTTCCTCGGCATGTATCTCGGCCTGTGGGGTATTTTTACGTTGTTCATGTTCTTCGGCACGCTGAAAGCCGCACGTATGCTGCAGTTCGTGTTCCTGAGCCTGACGGTGCTGTTCGCGCTGCTGGCGATTGGGCATCTGGTAGATAACGAAGGCATCGTGAAAGTAGCCGGCTGGATCGGCCTGATCTGCGGCGCCAGCGCCATTTACCTGGCGATGGGCGAAGTGCTGAACGAGCAGTTCGGCCGCACCGTGTTGCCGATCGGCGAACCGCGTTAATCTTCCGCCGCCGCCCTGTGACAGGGCGGCGGCTGGTCATCATCGGTAAACCCTGCTTAGCGCTGCAGCTCCCCTTCCGGCAACCTCGCCGCCGTCAGCCCCTGACGCAGCCAGATACCTAATCCCAAGCCCATCAGCGACAAGGCCAGCACATACCAGGCCGGGGCCATCGGCGACACCCCCATCAGCATCGTGACGGCAATCGGCGTCAGGCCGCCAAAAATCGCGTACGACAGATTGTAGGAAAAGGAAATGCCGGTGAAGCGCACTTCCGCCGGGAAGGCCCGCACCATGACATAAGGCACCGCCCCCACCACGCCCACGCAGAGTCCCACCGTACCGTACAGCAGAAACAGCCGCTGCGGGCTGGCGCCGGACAGGTGATAAAATGCCCAGCTGGCAACCGCCAGCAGCAGGCTACCGACGATAAAGGTGCGGCTGGCGCCGAAGCGGTCCGCCGCCAGCCCGGCGAGCAGACAGCCGATGCACAACATAATCGTGGCAATGCTGTTGGCCTGCAGGGTCATCGCCGGGGCGAAGCCATAGTGTTTCTGTAGCCAGACCGGCGACATCAGGATCACCACCACCACGCCTGCCGACAGCAGCCAGGTCAGCAGCATAGAGACCGCCACCGCCTTCTGGTGCTTGAGGACGACCGCCTTTACCGGCAGTTCCTGCGCCAGCGCTTTGCGCTGCTGCATCTCAAGAAAAATCGGCGTCTCCTGCAGCCAGCGGCGCAGATACATCGCCACCAGGCCAAATACGCCCCCCAGCAGGAAGGGGATCCGCCAGCCGCCGTCGTGGATCCCCTGCGGCGTCAGGCTGGTGTTGATAAGCGTCGCCACCACCGATCCCAGCAGGATGCCTACGGTCAGGCCGGCCGTCAGCGTGCCGCAGGCGATACCAATGCGTTTTTCCGGAACATGCTCGGCGACAAACACCCAGGCGCCAGGCACCTCGCCGCCGATCGCCGCCCCCTGCAGAATACGCATCAGCAGCAACAGCAGCGGCGCGACGATACCCACCGAGCTGTAGGTCGGCAGCAGACCAATCGCCAGGGTCGGCACCGCCATCAGCAGAATGCTGAGGGTAAACATTTTTTTACGCCCTACCAGATCGCCAAAGTGGGCCATGATGATCCCCCCCAGCGGACGCGCCAGGTAACCGGCGGCGAAAATGCCAAAGGTCTGTACCTGGCGCAGCCATTCCGGAATATCCGCGGGGAAGAAGAGCTCGCCGACGACGGCGGCGAAGAAAACGAAGATGATAAAGTCATAAAACTCCAGCGCGCCGCCAAGGGCGGCCAGCGTTAGCGTTTTATAATCCTGGCGGTTGAGCGGTCGGTTTGCATATGACATAACGCGATTTCATCCTGAGGTGTGCAGCGTATTTTATAGTGTGTAAAGTAAACAGCACTATATCGTAAATAAAACGGCACACCATCAGCGATGCAGGTTATGTCACAAATGCATCAAATTCAGGATAAAGTTTCGCGTCTGGCGCTTTTTGGACGAAATGCTTCTACCACACGGCCATCGGTTTCCACATAAGGCCCCTCCAGCAACTGTACACAATAAGGTACACTTGCGAAAATACCGTGCACCAGCACGTTGCCGTCAGCATCTTTCACCCCTTCCAGGGTCTCCTGAATCGCTTTCGGTTGTCCTGGTAGATTGAGGATCAGCGCCTGCTTGCGGATCACCCCGACCTGCCGGGAAAGGATCGCCGTCGGCACAAAGTGTAGGCTAACCTGGCGCATTTGCTCGCCGAAGCCCGGCATCTCGCGATCGGCAATCGCCAGCGTGGCGTCGGGCGTCACATCGCGACGCGCAGGGCCGGTTCCGCCGGTGGTCAGCACCAGGTGGCACCCCATCTCGTCAACCAGTTCGCACAGCGTTTGCTCAATAATGACCTGCTCATCCGGAATCAGGCGAGTCTGCAGTTCAAAAGGGGTAGTGAGGGCACGCGCCAGCCACTCTTCCAGTGCCGGGATGCCTTTGTCCTGATAGACGCCGCTGGAGGCGCGATCGGAAATGGAAACTAAGCCGATTCGTAAGGTATTCATGGTTATTCCGTTCAAACTGTAGCGTTAAACGAAATGATACACTGCTGCTGGCGGGACAGACAGTGTAATGTGGCCGACGGGCGTCGGCCACCTGCGGGATTACAGCAGTTCGCCGATCATTTTTTCCAGTTTTTCCTGGTCGATCGCAAACTTACGGATACCTTCCGCCAGTTTGTCTACCGCCATCGGATCCTGGTTATGCTGCCACAGGAACTCAGATTCGGTAATACGCTCCGGACGCGCTTTCACTTCACCGGTATACACCAGTTTACGCTCAACGGCGCCTTCGCTCTCGGACAGCTCTTTCAGCAGCGCCGGGGCGATGGTCAGGCGGTCACAGCCAGCCAGTTCGAGAATTTCACCAACGTTACGGAAGCTGGCGCCCATCACTACGGTTTCATAACCGTGCTGCTTGTAGTACTCGTAGATTTCGCTGACGGAAACCACGCCCGGATCTTCTGCCGGCGCGTACTCTTTCTTATCGGTGTTGGCTTTGTACCAGTCGAGGATACGACCAACGAACGGCGAAATCAGGAAGACGCCCGCTTCGGCGCAAGCACGAGCCTGAGCGAAGGAGAACAGCAGGGTCAGGTTGCAGTTGATGCCTTCTTTTTCCAGCTGCTCAGCGGCGCGAATGCCCTGCCAGGTGGAAGCCAGCTTGATCAAAATACGATCGTTGCTGATGCCCGCGTCGTTATACAGCTTGATGATGCGCTTGGCTTTGGCGATAGACGCTTCGGTATCGTAGGAGAGACGTGCATCCACTTCGGTGGAGATACGGCCCGGGATCAGTTTCAGAATTTCGAGACCGATGTTCACCGCCAGCTTGTCGGAAGCATCAAGGATCTGCTGTGCGCGATCGCTGCTCTGGCTACGAGCCCAGGCCACAGCGTCGTCAATCAGCTTACGGTACTCAGGGATCTGAGCCGCGCCGAGGATCAGGGAAGGGTTGGTGGTGGCATCCTGAGGCTGATACAGCTTCATTGCCGCAATATCTCCGGTGTCAGCGACGACAGTGGTGTACTGACGCAGAGAAGTTAATTTATCCGTCATGATATATTTCTCTTAAACAGCAGTTAAGGGGATGTAACCGGTCTGCCCAGATGATAACACGCTGCCGGGTCAGCGCAACCGCCGACGAGAGAAGAGCGCAGAGTGTGATAAACTATGCAGATTAATTTGCTGAAAGCGCAAGGATTGTCACTTAATTGGTAACGCTTACACTGGCGTTCCGGCATGGACAAGAGGATGTTTAATGCCTGATTTTCTCTCATTTATCAATGAAATACTCTGGGGCTCAGTGATGATTTATCTGCTACTGGGTGCAGGGATCTGGTTTAGCTGGCAAACCCGGGGTATTCAGTTCCGTTACGTGCGCAAATTTAGCCGCAGTCTGAAAAAAAGCCTGCACCCGCAGCCGGGCGGTTTAACCTCTTTTCAGGCGTTATGTACCAGTCTTGCCGCCCGGGTTGGCAGCGGTAATCTTGCCGGCGTCACGCTGGCCATTGCCGCCGGCGGACCAGGAGCGGTATTCTGGATGTGGGTCTCCGCCCTGCTCGGCATGGCCAGCAGCTTCGCCGAATGTTCCCTTGCCCAGTTGTATAAAGAACGCGATAGCCGCGGCCAGTTCCGCGGCGGCCCGGCCTGGTATATGGCGCGCGGGCTCGGCATGCGCTGGATGGGCGTCCTGTTTTCGATCCTCCTGCTGCTGGCCTATGGTTTTATCTTCAATACCGTGCAGGCCAACTCCGTGGCTCATGCCCTGCGCTATGCGTTCGATCTGCCGGCGGCGGTCAGCGGCGGCGTGCTGGCCGTTGTCGTTCTGCTGGCCATCCTCCGCGGTTTACGCGGCGTGGCGCGCCTGATGCAGTGGATAGTGCCCATCATGGCGCTGCTATGGATCGCCACCAGCCTGCTTATCGGCCTGTGGCATATCACCGCCCTGCCGACGATTTTCGCCACCATCTTTCGCTGCGCCTTCGGCTGGCAGGAAGCCGCCGCCGGCGCGGTGGGCTACACCATCAGCCAGGCGCTGACCAGCGGCTTTCAGCGCGGCATGTTCTCCAATGAAGCAGGGATGGGCTCTTCGCCTAACGCCGCCGCAGCCGCCGCCTCATGGCCGCCGCACCCGGCGGCGCAGGGTATCGTGCAGATGATAGGCGTGTTTATCGATACCATCGTGATCTGTACCGCCAGCGCGATTATCGTCATGCTGGCGCCGCGGCCCGACAATGAGTATACGCTCAATGGTATTCAGGACTTGCAACACGCGATGAGCGTGCTGGTCGGCGGCTGGGGAGCGGATTTTATCGCCCTCATCGTGCTGCTGTTCGCTTTTAGCTCTATCGTGGCCAATTACGTGTATGCGGAAAATAATCTGATCTTTCTGCATCTGGATAAGCCGCGCTATATCTGGGGGCTGAGAATACTCACCGTCCTGATGGTGCTGCTGGGGACCCTGGTTAGCCTGCCGGTCGTCTGGCAGAGCGCGGATATCATTATGGCGCTGATGGCGATGACCAACCTGACGGCCATCCTGCTGCTCTCCCCGACGGTGCGAATTATCGCCAGTGATTATCTGCGTCAGCGCCAGCTGGGCATCCAGCCCACTTTTGATGCGTCGCGCTATCCCGAGATTCACCAGCAGCTGGCCCCGGGCGCGTGGAATGAACTGCCGCGCGAATAGCGTGGCAATCGCAGCTATACGATCCCACCATTCACTTTTTTTGTTAAAATTCGTCGAAAATACCTGCAAGGACTGGATATGCTGATTCTGATTTCACCTGCTAAAACGCTCGATTATCAAAGCCCGCTGGCAACGACTCGCTATACCCAGCCCGAACTCCTCGAGTATTCTCAAGAGCTTATTAGCATCGCCCGTCAGCTGACCGCGCCGCAAATCGGCAAGCTGATGAGCATCAGCGACAAGCTGGCGGATCTGAACGCCACCCGTTTCCACGACTGGCACCCTGACTTCACGCCGCAAAACGCCCGCCAGGCGATCCTCGCCTTTAAGGGCGATGTCTACACCGGCCTGCAGGCAGAGACGCTCACTGAGGACGACTTTGACTTCGCCCAGCGACACCTGCGCATGCTCTCCGGCCTGTATGGCGTGCTGCGCCCGCTGGACCTGATGCAGCCCTACCGCCTGGAGATGGGGATCCGTCTGGAAAACCCGCGCGGTAAAGATCTGTACCAGTTCTGGGGCGATACCATTACCGAGAAGCTGAATCAGGCGCTGCAGGCTCAGGGCGACGATATCGTCATCAACCTGGCTTCCGATGAGTATTTTAAATCGGTGAAAACGCAAAAATTGCAGGGCCAGCTGATCAAGCCGGTCTTCCTCGATGAGAAGAACGGCAAATTCAAAGTGATCAGCTTCTATGCCAAGAAAGCCCGTGGCCTGATGAGCCGCTACATTATTGAAAATCGCTTAACCCAGCCGGAGCAGCTGAAATTCTTTAATAGCGAAGGCTATTTCTTTGATGCGGAGGCTTCGGAGAAAGGCGAACTGGTGTTTAAACGCCACGAGCAGTAAGTAAGCGTCCCCCTGCGGCGTTCGACGCGACAGGGGGACGGTAAGGATTTAGCCCATCATCAGCTTACGCAGCGCGGCGAAATCCGCCGGCAGGTTGTGAGACAGCAGCGGCAGGTCGGCGCGGTCGGCCAGCTCTTTCGGCAGCGGCAGGGTCTCCTGCAAGATCTCCTCCACGCTCTCTTTGAACTTCGCCGGATGCGCAGTACCGAGGAACAGACCGTACTCTCCCGGCTGCAGCTGATCGCGCAGCGCGCGCCAGGCAATCGCCGCGTGCGGCTCAGAGATGTAGCCGATGGCCTTCAGCTCACGCATTGCCGCTTTGGTGGTCTCATCATCGACCGCGGCATAGCCCAGCTCGCTGAGACGCCAGATTTTACGGCGGAACAGCTCTTCGACACGCGGCCAGTTGTTCGGCTGGCTGACGTCCATGGCGTTGGACAGCGTCGCCTGGGTGGCTTTTGGCGCCCACTCGCCGCCCTGCAGATAGCGCGGAACAGTGTCGTTGGCGTTGGTGGCAGCGATAAAGCGTTTGATCGGCAGACCCAGCGACTTCGCCAGCAGACCGGCGGTCAGATCGCCGAAGTTGCCGCTCGGCACAGAAATCACCAGCTGATTGCGGGCTTCCTGCGGCAGCTGCGCCGCCGCTTCGAAGTAGTAGCAGATCTGCGCCAGCAGGCGGCTGATGTTAATGGAGTTAGCCGAGTTCAGCCCCAGCGTCGCCTTCAGTTCTTCATCGTCAAACGCCTGCTTCACCAGCGCCTGGCAGGCGTCGAAGTCGCCGTCAATCGCCACGGTTTCAATGTTGCCGCCGAGAGTACAGAACAGCTTCTCCTGCAGCGGGCTGATCTTGCCGCGCGGATAGAGGATCACCACCTTAACGTTCGGCAGACCATAGAAAGCATGCGCCACCGCCGCCCCGGTATCGCCAGAGGTCGCCGTGAGGATGGTGACCGGCTTGTCGCCCGCAATGTGGGTCAGCATCTGCGCCATAAAGCGGCCGCCGAAATCCTTGAACGCCAGCGTGGGGCCATGGAACAGTTCCAGACAGCCGACATCCTCCTGAACCTTGCTCACCGGCGCCGGAAACGCAAACGCCGCGCGGACCCGCTGTTGCAGGACATCCTGCGGGATCTCATCGCCGATAAAGGCGGATAAAATTTTGGCGCTGCGGGTGACAAAGTCCTGCGCCAGCATATCGTCGATTTCAGTCAGGCTGAATTCCGGCAGATCGTGCGGAAAGAACAGGCCCTGATGCTTGCCAAGTCCCTGGGTAACGGCCTGCGCAAAGCTGACCTGCTCATTGTGATCTTTTAAGTTATACAGTTTCATTGGTTATCCCACTACGCGTGCGCCCGCCGTATCCAGCCGGCAAATATGAACAAAGCCTTCCTGATTCTGTAGATAGTGCGCGCCAAGCCAGTCGGCGACGCGCTGTGCGGTGTCCGGCTTATCGCACAACGCGAATAGCGTTGGGCCAGAGCCGGAGATGCCGCAAGCCTGGGCGCCCATCTCCATGGCCGCCTGACGCGCTTCGCTAAAGCCCGGCAGCAGTTTGGTTCGGTACGGTTCGGCAATCACATCTTTCATCAATTTTGCCGCCAGCTGCGGCTGGCGGGTGTAGCAGGCATGAATAAAGCCCGCGAGGTGGCGACCATGGGCGATACAATCCTGACGGCGGTACTGCGCCGGCAGAATCGCCCGCGCTTCGGCGGTGGAGACTTTAATCCCCGGATAGGCCAGCACCCACAGCCACTCATCAAACCCGGGCACCTGCTGGCTGATAATCCCGTTCTCTTCGATCATCAACTGCATGCCGCCAAGATAGCACGGCGCCACGTTGTCGTAGTGAATGCTGCCGGAGATACGCCCTTCCATCTCCCCCATCAGCGCCAGCATGCGCGTCTCGTTCAGCGGCTTACCGCAAAACTCGTTCATCGCCACCAGCGCGGCGACCACCGAGCAGGCGCTGGAACCCAGCCCGGAACCAATCGGCATGTTTTTTTCCAGCGTCATCACCACCGGCACCGTCTTACCGATCTCCCGGCAAAAGCTTTCCCAGCACTGGTAAACAATGTTCTCCTGCGGCGCCGTCGGCAGTTTGCTGGCGAAGCGTCCCAGATTCTGCAGGCTAAATTGCTCCGCCGCTTCGACAGTGACATTGTCGCCAAGCAGCGTGCCATCGACCGGCGTGACCGCCGCGCCCAACACATCAAACCCGACGCTCATATTGGCACTGGAAGCCGGGGCATATACTTTGACCATCTTAAACTCCTAACTTCCAGGAAAGGGTGCGCAGCAGGTCGGCGAATACGCCGGCCGCCGTGACGTCGTTCCCGGCACCATAGCCGCGCAGCACCAGCGGCAATGGCTGATAATAGTGGCTGTAAAAGGCCAGCGCGTTCTCGCCATTTTTGACTTTGTACAGCGGATCGTTGCCGTCAACGGCGGCAATTTTCACCCGGCAGGTACCATCCTCTTCGATGTTACCGACATAGCGCAAGACTTTACCTTCATCGCGCGCCTTAGCGATCCGCGAAGCGAACTCATCATCCAGCGACGGCAGGCGGGCCATAAAGGTCTCGACATCACCGCTGGCGTCGAAGTCCGCCGGCAGCGCCGACTCGACGATAATGTCCGACAGCTCCAGTTCACGCCCGGTCTCACGGGCCAGAATCAGCAGCTTACGCGCGACGTCCACCCCGGATAAATCGTCGCGCGGATCCGGCTCGGTATACCCCATCTCACGGGCCATTGCCGTCGCCGCCGAGAAACTCACCCCCTCATCCAGCTTGCCGAAGATAAACGACAGGGAGCCGGAAAGGATCCCGGAGAAATGGCGCAGTTCATCGCCGGCGTTGAGCAGGTTCTGCAGGTTCTCAATCACCGGCAGGCCAGCGCCAACGTTCGTGTCATAGAGGAACTTGCGGCGCGAGCTGCTCGCCGCGTGGCGCAGCTGATGATAGTAATCCAGTGAAGAGGTATTGGCCTTTTTATTCGGCGTGACCACATGGAAACCTTCGCGCAGGAAGTCGGCGTACTGATCGGCGACCGCCTGGCTGGAGGTACAGTCGACGATCACCGGATTCAGCAGGTGGTACTCTTTTACCAGGCGGATCAGGCGACCAAGATTAAAGGGTTCTTTCGCCTCCGCCAGCGCTTCACTCCAGTTTTCCAGATTCAGACCATGCACGCTGGTCAGCAGCGCCTGAGAGTTGGCCACGCCGCAAACGCGCAGATCGATATGTTTGCTCTTCAGCCAACCCTGCTGGCGTTTGATCTGCTCCAGCAGCGCGCCGCCGACGCCGCCGACGCCGATGACGAACACTTCGATCACCTGATCGGTGTTGAATAGCATCTGATGGGTCACGCGCACGCCGGTGGTAGCATCGTCATTGCTAACCACCACCGAAATGGAGCGCTCGGAGGAGCCCTGAGCAATCGCCACGATATTGATATTGGCGCGAGCCAGCGCGGCAAAAAACTTTGCCGAGATACCGCGCAGGGTGCGCATCCCGTCGCCCACCACCGAGATAATAGCCAGACGCTCCATAATGGCCAGCGGCTCCAGCAGTCCCTCTTTCAGCTCGAGGTAAAACTCATCTTCCATCGCCCGTTTGGCTCGCGCGCAGTCGCTCTGCGGCACGCAGAAACTGATGCTGTACTCGGAGGAGGATTGGGTGATCAGCACTACCGAGATGCCGGCGCGGGACATGGTGGCGAAGACGCGGGCGGCCATGCCGACCATGCCTTTCATCCCCGGCCCGGAAACGTTGAACATCGCCATGTTGTTGAGGTTAGAGATGCCTTTAACCGGCAGATCGTCCTCGTCGCGGCTGGCGCCGATGAGCGTTCCCGGCGCCTGCGGGTTGCCAGTATTTTTAATCAGACATGGGATTTGGAATTGGGCGATAGGGGCGATGGTGCGCGGGTGCAGCACTTTCGCGCCAAAATAGGAGAGCTCCATCGCCTCCTGATAAGACATCGATTTCAGCAGACGCGCATCCGGCACCTGGCGCGGGTCGCAAGTGTACACTCCGTCGACATCGGTCCAGATTTCGCAGCAATCGGCGCGCAGGCAGGCGGCCAGCACCGCAGCCGAATAGTCGGAGCCGTTGCGCCCCAGCACCACCAGCTCCCCCTTCTCATTGCCAGCGGTAAACCCGGCCATCAGGATCATATGGTCTGCCGGGATCTGGCTGGCGGCGATGCGGCGGGTGGATTCGGCGATATCGACCGTGGACTCCATGTAGTGACCAACGGCAAGCAGTTTTTCCACCGGGTTAATGACACTGACTTTATGACCACGGGCTTCCAGCAGACCCGCCATGATGGCGATGGAGAGCTTTTCGCCTCGGCAGATCAGCGCGGCATTGACGCTATCCGGGCACTGACCCAGCAGGCTAATACCGTGCAGGACATGCTTAATCTGAGCAAACTCCTGCTCAACAAAGGCTTTCAACTGGGCGAGCGGGAAAGCGGGCTGGGCGTCGGCAAGGCCCTGAAGAAGTTCGGCAAAAATGCGTTCAGCGTCGGCAATATTGGGGAGGGCATCCTGGCCGCCAATGGTCTTTTCAATCATCGCTACCAGATGGTTAGTGATCTTCGCCGGGGCAGACAGGACGGTCGCTACCTGCCCCTGCCTGGCATTACTCTCCAGAATATCGGCAACCCGCAGAAACCGTTCCGCATTTGCCACTGATGTACCGCCGAACTTCAACACTCGCATGGTTCTTACCCCTTGATCTCTTGTCAAAAAAAAAGCCCGCACTGTTCAGGTGCGGGCTTTTTTCTGTGTTTCCTGTACGCGTCAGCCCGCACCGTTACCTGTGGTAATGGTGGTGGTGATAATGGTGGTAATCATGCCGATGCGATTCATGGATGTTGTGTACTCTGTATTTTTATCTGTCTGTGTGTCCTGCCTATATTGGTTAAAGTATCTGCCGTCTTAAGTCAATGAATTTCTCAATTAACCCCATTTCAGCCGGCTTACGTATTGCGCCACCCCGACAAGAAAAAACACCCAGATTGGCGGAACACCTGCCGCAAAAACAGTATATGCAACCATAAATAAAAAATATGACAGAACTTTATTCTGGTAGGTTTTTTTCAATATCATGCAGCAAACGATGCAACATTGCCGTGTCTCGCTGCTGCAGCAGACCCAATCGTTGCGACAGCCAGTCGGCCAGTTTGGCATCGTCCTCCACGCCCAGACGCGAAAGCAAGGCCATGGTGCGGAGGCGCAACGCCTGCAGCTGATGATGGTCTGCCGCGGCAGCGGCGGGAGCCGATTGTTGCATAAGCGATGCTAATTGATAGCAGTAAACCATCACCGACTGACCGAGGTTCAGCGACGGATAATCCGCGACCATCGGCACGCCGGTCAGCACATCGGCCAGGGCCAGCTCCTCATTGGTCAATCCGGCGTCTTCACGGCCAAATACCAGCGCGGTATGGGTCATCCAGTTCGCCTTCTCCTCCAGCAGCGGCAACAACTGCTGCGGCGTGGCGTAATAGTGAAACCGCGCGCGACTGCGGGCGGTGGTGGCGACGGTAAAATCGACGTCGTGCAGCGCCTCAGCAAGGGTGGAATAGGTGGTGATGCCATCGAGGATGTCGCCTGAGCCGTGCGCCACCCAGCGTGCCGCCGGCGCCAGATGGGCTTCACTGTCCACGATCCGCAGATCGCGAAATCCCATGGTTTTCATCGCCCTGGCGGCGGCACCGACGTTCTCGGCCCGGGCAGGACCGACCAAAATAATCGTTAAACGCATTGCGGTTTCATTCTCTCTCTCAGGCGTTGTCTGAGGCGCGGAGCCCCCCATTTTACGCGGTGAAAATTTACAAATTTGCAACAAAAATCACTAAAATTGCGTTTTCTTACCCATAAAAAAATCTAAACTGTTCTCAGGAGGCCATGACAAGGAGTATGTTAACAGAACCCATTTATCCATATGATGGGCAATGAAATTTCATCTGACGCATCGTTCCAGACATTGGATTCACTGTATTTATTAATTTATCCACGCAACTAGTTGAGCCGGGTAAAGATTGTGACTATAAAGAGCATGGCGATGCAATGATTTCACAAGACTGTTAACGTGCTACAATTGAACTTGATATATGTCAACGAAGCGTAGTTTTATTGGGTGTTCGGCCTCTCTTAGCCTGTTATGTTGCTGTTAAAATGGTTAGGATGTCAGCCGTTTTTGACACCGTCGGGTCCAGAGGGAAAGTACCCACGACCAAGCTAATGATGTTGTTGACGTTGATGGAAAGTGCATCAAGAACGCAATTACGTACTTTAGTCATGTTACGCCGCGCATGTTAATTTGCGACATGCACCAGGCAGGTCAGGGACTTTGGTACTTCCTGTTTCGATTTAGTTGGCAATTTAGGTAGCAAACATGCAGACCCCGCACATTCTTATCGTTGAAGACGAGTTGGTAACACGCAACACGTTAAAAAGTATTTTCGAAGCAGAAGGTTACGATGTATTCGAAGCGACCGATGGCGCGGAAATGCATCAGATCCTGTCTGAAAATGATATCAACCTGGTGATCATGGATATCAACCTGCCGGGTAAAAATGGTCTTCTGCTGGCGCGCGAGCTGCGCGAGCAGGCCGACGTCGCGCTGATGTTCTTGACCGGCCGCGACAACGAAGTGGATAAGATCCTTGGCCTCGAAATCGGCGCTGACGACTATATCACTAAACCGTTTAACCCGCGTGAACTGACTATCCGCGCGCGCAACCTGCTCTCCCGTACCATGAACCTCGGTACCGTGAGCGAAGAGCGTCGCAGCGTGGAAAGCTACAAGTTCAACGGCTGGGAACTCGATATCAACAGCCGTTCCCTGGTTAGCCCGAACGGCGAACAGTACAAGCTGCCGCGCAGTGAATTCCGCGCGATGCTGCACTTCTGCGAAAACCCGGGCAAAATTCAGTCTCGTGCCGAGCTGCTGAAGAAAATGACCGGTCGCGAGCTGAAGCCGCATGACCGTACCGTTGACGTGACCATTCGTCGGATTCGTAAACACTTCGAATCCACTCCGGATACTCCGGAAATCATCGCTACCATTCACGGTGAAGGTTACCGTTTCTGTGGCGATCTGCAGGAATAATGCGAGTTATTCCGCAGCTATGATGTGAAAACGGCGCCCGAGGGCGCCGTTTTTTTATGCCGTCACTCTTTCCACAGGCGCAGTTTGTCGTCATCAGCAGACGGCGGCGGAGGCGCACTGCCTTTCGGTAACGATAACGCATACCAGTCCAGTCGCCGGGTCAAAAACATCAGAATGCTCAGCGCCAGCGCCAGCACACCGGTCCCCAACAGCAGCGCGCTGTCCTCGGAGTGCAGCAGAAACCACATCACCCCATCCAGCAGCAACAGCGCGGCGACAAACAGCAGGCTGTTGCGCCATCCCCTGAGCACCGCCTGGAGGTAGATCCCATTCATCACCGCGCCGCACAGACTGGCGGCCAGCCAGGCGGCGGTAAAGCCAATGTGCTCCGAAAGCGCCAGCAGCACCAGGTAAAACAGCACCAGCGATAAGCCCACCAGCAAATATTGCATCGGATGCAGGGGTCGATGGGTCAGGCTCTCGAAAGCGAAAAACGCCATAAACGTCAGCCCGATTAACAGGATGGCATATTTTGTCGCCCGATCGGTTAGCTGGTACTGGTCGGCAAGCGACATGACATCGGCACTGAACGCCGGTAAGCGCGACCACGGGATCTCCATATCATCCTTGAAATAGCTGCCCATATCATTGGCGAACCAGCTGCTTTGCCAGTGGGCGCGATAGCCGGCAGCATTCACTTCGCGTTTCGTTGGCAGGAAGCTGCCGAGAAAGCCGGGATGCGGCCAGTTACTGGTCAGCTGCAGCTCGCTGTTGCGCCCGAGCGGCGCCAGTGAAAATGCGCCCGTCCCGTTCAGATCGAGCGAAAAAGCAATCTCAAGCGGTTTGTTGTCCTCCGCTAGCGCAGGCATCGGCATATGGATGCCCGCCCCATCGCCGCTGATCCCCAGCCCCGGCTCCACGCTTAATACGTTACCATTGACCTCCGGGGCATGGATGGCGCCAATGCCGCGGGCATCGCCAACGCTCACCACCAGCCGCGGCAGGCCCAGGGTGATATGCGTTTTTCGCAGCGACGCCAGACGCAGCGGATCGAAGGTGGCCTTAATCTGCAGGGCGTTATGCCATACCTGCCCGCTGTAGATGCCCACCCTTCTCGACTCCACGGTCTGTTTGCCGGTGACCGCCAGCGACTCCGGCAGCCAGTAGTACACCCAGCTACGCTGATAGGCGACCTCTTTTTGGTTCTCCCTGCGGGTCAGCGTCTCGGTTACCGGAATAGCGATCAGCGGCCCGGCGAGTTTTTGCGAACCGCTGGTGCTCTGCTCAATGGCGTCCACTACCTCGCTGCGATAATCAGCCCGCTCATTGATGAGCTCCCTGACCATCATTAAAGGTAGAGATAACAGCACAATACAACCTATTAGCGTGGTGATTTTCCAGAATAACGGTGATTTCAACATAGCTTTCTCCCTATCGTGATGGCCTCACCATAGGGCGGCTGTGTGGGGAGAATTTGAAGCTATGTGAAGGGACGGTGAAGTCTCAGCGTAGCGACCACGCCGCCTTCAGGGCGATTGTGCAGACGGATATCGCCATGATGCAGGCGCGCCACTTCACGAACGAAGGCCAGCCCAAGGCCGCTGCTCTTGTGGCCGTCTTCACGCGGCAGCGAGTAGAACCGATCAAAGATCCGCGTCAGGGCATACTCCGGAATACCGCATCCGTTATCCGTTACGCTCAGTTGCACCTCTGCATTCCGTTTCTCTACTGCCAGGGCGATCTCGCCCCCCTGGGGGGTAAAATCAATCGCGTTGTCGAGCAGATTACCCAGCGCCTGGGCCAGCAGTTCGCCATCGCCATTGACCAGCATCCCACTCGCCTGCCAGCGCAGAGTAATGGCTTTCGCCGCCAGGGCGATGTCGCGCTCCTCCGCCAGGCGTTGGTATAGCGCATCTATCGACACCGGCTGTAGCTTTATCTCCAGCCGGCTTTCCAGTCGCGCCTGCTGGAGTAACCGCTCCACCAGCAGCTGCATGCGGGTGTTCTGCGCAAGGATATTCTCAGTAAACCGCGCCGCCACCGCAGGCGGCGGCCCTTCGCGCAGAATCTCCGCCGCACCGCGAATAGCCGCCAGCGGACTTTTCAGCTCGTGCGTCAGGTCATAGACATAGTTTTCGATGGCGTTTTTGCCTTCGAGCTTCACCCGCATGCTCTCCAGCGCCTGGGCCAGCTTACGCAGTTCGCTGCTGCCGACCTCCGGCAACGGCAGCGGGCGGTCAGCGGTCACGGAGTCCGCATAGCGCACCAGCTTACCGATAGAGAAATTGATCCACCAGACGACGCCGCAGCCGATCAACAGCGCAATGCCCAGCAGGGCACCGCCGGCCCAGAGGATCCGCCGCTCGCTGCGCTTAATGACCGGCGTCATCGCCAGATTGGGTTTACCGACGCTCAGCACGCCGATAATCCGCCCCTGATCCATCACCGGCGCGGCGATATACATCACCGAGCTGGCTTCATCATGCGGATCGCTGCGCGAACTGCGCGCGCCGTACTGCCCGCGCAGGGTGAGCCAGACGTCGTTCCAGCGTGAATAGTCCTGCCCTGTCGCCTCTCCACTGGAGTCAAACACGACCTTGCCCCGGGCATCGGTCAGATAGACGCGGTACTCATTACGCACCTTTTTAATTCCGCCAATGTTGGCGTTTAGCCGCTGCTGGTGGAGCTGTTGAAAGGCCTGCGCCAGCCTGCCCTGCTGCGGGTTTGCCGCCAGCAGGTCCTCACGCGCCAGCGCCGCCAGCAGGGTGGCGGTATCGTTGAGGGTCCCCTCCGTCGCCCGGCGCACGCCCGGCTTCACTTCCTGGACAAAGATCGACAGTACAAACCAAGCGGCGATCGCGACGATAAGAAAATAGCCCAGCAGCAGGCGCATGCCGATGCGCATCAGCAGCGCCCCAGGCTGTAACCCATCCCGCGATGGGTATTGATTGGCGACAAATCAGGATTCACGGCCCGCAGTTTAGCGCGCAGGGTTTTGATGTGGGTGTCGACGGTGCGGTCGAGGCTTTCCCAGGCATCGCTCCATACCCGCTCCATCAGCTGCTGACGGGAGAAAACGCGACCGGGCGCGTGAAGCAAAGTTTTCAACAGCAGAAATTCATAGCGCGTCAGGTTCAGGGGCTGGCCGAACCAGCTTATCGACGCCGCCTGCTCGTCAAGCACAAACTCGCCGACGCGAACTACCGACGAAGGCGCGGCAAATTTTTGCAGCCGTCGCAGCACGCTGCGCACCCGCGCGCAAACTTCGCGCGGCGAAAACGGCTTGGCGATGTAATCGTCAGCGCCGATTTCCAGCCCCAGCAGCTTATCGACCTCATCGCTCCGCGCCGTGAGAAACAGCACCGGTAGCGCCGGATAACGTGTCAGCAGGCGCCGACAGAGCTCGAAGCCGCTGATATCCGGCAAGCCAACGTCGAGGATGGCGACATCGGGCGCCTGATGCGCCGCCGCCTCCAGCGCGGGCAACCCGCGGTCGAAGACGGTGACCTGGAAGCCCTCCTGCTGGAGCATATAAACCAGGGTATCGGCGATACTCTGTTCATCCTCAACTAACCAAATCCATGGCTGCTGCATGCGCGCTCCCGTTTATTTATTCCAGGGCATAATCGGCACGGCGCTGATGGCGTTCTTCGGCGAACCATCAACTACTTTATCCGAATAGGTCAGGTAGACCAGCGCATTGCGTTTCGCATCATAGAAGCGAACGACCTGTAGCTTTTTAAATACTAACGAGGTGCGCTTCTGGAACACCACGTCGCCCTGGCTTTTGCCATTTTTGATTTTGTCCGTCAGCTCAATCGGCCCGACCTGCTGGCAGGAGATGGCCGCGTCGGAGGTATCCTCCGCCAGACCCAGCCCGCCTTTGATCCCGCCGGTCTTCGCCCGGCTGATATAGCAGGTCACGTTCTGGACATCCGGATCGTCAAAGGCTTCGACGACAATTTTGTGATCCGGTCCTAACCATTTGAAGACCGTATCCACGGAACCAATCTGCTCCGCCTGAGCAATCTGACAGCCGGCCAGCAACAGCAGGCCCATCGCAAACTTCTTGTATTTCATATTGTTACCATTATTAAAAAATATAGCTAAGTGATTATCACGGACTTAGCAGAAAAGGTTTATAGATCACAGCTTTACAAAATTATCGTTCAGATCCACTGACCTACCGCATTTAAAAGCAAAAAAAACACTGAATGCTAAAACATCAAAAAATGCTATTATCCGCTACTTTAATATCAGGCACCTGTGTTTAAGGATGGGGACATTTTATGGATCAAGCAGGGATTATTCGCGATCTCCTTAGCTGGCTGGAAGGTCACCTGGATCAGCCGCTTTCTCTGGACAATGTGGCGGCGAAGGCAGGTTATTCCAAGTGGCATCTGCAGCGAATGTTTAAGGATGTCACCGGCCACGCTATCGGTGCCTATATTCGCGCGCGCCGGTTGTCGAAATCAGCTGTCGCATTACGCCTTACCGCCCGTCCAATCCTTGATATTGCGCTGCAGTACCGTTTCGACTCCCAGCAGACCTTCACCCGGGCGTTCAAGAAGCAATTCTCGCTGACGCCGGCTCTCTACCGCCGCTCGCCGGACTGGAGCTCGTTCGGTATGCGTCCGCCGCTACGTCTTGGCGAGTTTACCCTGCCGAAACATGAATTTGTCGCCCTACCCACGACTCAACTGCTCGGTGTGACTCAGAGCTATACCTGTAAGCTGGAGGAAATCTCCGACTTCCGCAACCAGATGCGGGTCCAGTTCTGGCGAGATTTCCTCGGCAACTCGCCGTCGATCCCCCCGGTGCTCTACGGGCTGCATGAACCGCGTCCGAGCCTGGAGAAAGACGATGAGCAGGAAGTGTTCTATACCACCGCGCTGACGCCGGAGATGGCTAACGGCCACCTGCAGAACGCCCATCCGGTGACGCTGGAGGGCGGCGAGTATGTCATGTTTACGTATGAAGGGCTGGGTACCGGCCTGCAGGAATTCATCCTGACGGTCTACGGCACCTGCATGCCGATGCTGAACCTGACGCGCCGCAAGGGGCTGGATATTGAACGCTTCTATCCTGAAGATGAAAGCCGGGATCAGGCCACGCCGATTCAGTTACGCTGCGAGTATCTGATCCCGATCCGCCGTTAACGCTGCAGCTCGTCCATCGCGGGGGCGTCAAGATGCGAGACGTCGCCCGCCGTTTCCACCACCCAGCCGGAAGCCAGCCACGGGCTTTGCTGATAATCGACGCGCGAGATCGAGCAGTTGCGCAGGCGCAGACGACGCTCTGCGTATGCCGGCAGCCCTAAAATCGTACTCACCAGGCAGCCCAGCGCGATACCATGACTCACCAGCAGCGGTCGACTACCGGCCGGTAATTCCAGACAGGCGGCCAGCGCCGCATGCATACGTTCGCTAAGCTCCTGCATCGATTCGCCCTGCGGAATGCGACCATCCGGCGTGCCGTTGACCAACTGGCGGCGCCAGCCCTCTTCTTCTTCGCTGAGCGAGTCAATATGGCGCTTCTCCAGCACTCCCATATCCAGCTCGCGCAGGCGCGCATCAGCGATCACGCTGCAGCCGCAGGCTTCGGCAATAATCTCTGCTGTGCGACGGGTTCGTCCCAGATCGCTGGTAATGATGTGGGTGATCCCCAGCGTTCTGGCGCGCTCGCCAACCTGCCAGGCCTGGCGCTCACCGTGTGCGGTCAGCGGGCTGTCGGACTGACCCTGAATACGTCGCTCGGCGTTCCACTGCGTTTCACCGTGGCGAACAAGGTATACCTGTAACATGCTTTTTTTCCGTTCTGAACTCGTTATCGACCGCTTGCGGGCATTACCGACTGCCCTGGGGGTGATTTAGAGTATACTGCGATGACGTTAGTTTATTCTGAGTTGTTTTGATTATGCACCATGTTGTCTCAGCGACCACTAATCCCGCCAAAATTCAGGCAATTCTGCAGGCTTTTGACGAGATTTTCGGCGAAGGATCCTGCCACATTGAGTCCGTCTCCGTCGAGAGCGGCGTGCCGGAACAGCCCTTCGGCAGCGAGGAAACGCGCGCTGGCGCACGAAATCGCGTCGCCAATGCGCGCCTTGCCCAGCCCCATGCCGATTTCTGGGTCGCCATCGAAGCCGGAATTGACGATGACAGTACCTTTAGCTGGGTGGTCATCGAAAGCGCCAGCCAGCGCGGAGAAGCGCGCTCAGCCACGCTGCCGTTGCCTGACGTTATTCTTGAGCAGGTTCGCGCTGGCGAAGCCCTCGGGCCGGTCATGTCGCAGTATACCGGCATCGATCAGATTGGTCGTAAAGAGGGAGCGATTGGGGTTTTCACCGGCGGCAAATTAACCCGCAGCAGCGTTTACCATCAGGCGGTCGTGCTGGCGTTAAGCCCGTTCCACAACGCTATTTATCGCTAGCCAACAGCGTCTGCTCCAGCCACTGGCGCAGCTCAACCGGCGCCGACTTCAGGCTGTTGGACCCGCGGGTAATGGTCGCAATGCCGGCACCGAGCTCATTTTTCAGCTCGCGCTGGCTCATCTCACCGCGCAGCAGCTCTTCGATAATGCGCACCCGAGTCCCCAGCGCTTCACGCTCATCAGGGGTCAGCATGAGCTGCAGCAACGGTAGATGCAGATCCTGCGCATAGGCCTGCTGTAGCAGCGCCACAAAGCGCAGCCACTCCTGATGACGTTGTTCGGCAACGGCCGCGGAATAGGGAGATTGTTGGGTCATATCGCGCCACCATATTGAGACGGGCAGCTTACGCTGCCCGTCGAATGTACTCTTCAACGAGTACAAAGCATAACATACTTCCCGGCGATCAGTAACGCTGCCGCCACTCCGCATCGCTGAAGAGCTTATCCTGCTGACCCATAAAGTAGCGATAGTAGGCGTCATAGGAGAGGACATTCTTCACGTAGCCGCGTGTTTCCGAGAACGGAATACTCTCGACAAACGCCACGGCGTCGATCCGTCCGGCGCTGTTCCCCTGCCAGGTGCGTACCCGACCCGGCCCGGCGTTATAGGCCGCCGAGGCGTAGATGCGGTTATTACCGAACTGCTGGTAAACGTACTGCAGATAGCTGGTGCCGATGTTGATGTTGGTTTCCGGATCCAACAGCTGCGACGGGCCGCTGTAGCCGGGAATGCTGAACATGCTGACGGTATGCGTCGCGGTGCCCGGCATAATCTGCATCAGCCCGCTGGCGCCGACCGGCGAGCGCACTTTCGGGTTCCAGGCGCTCTCCTGGCGGGCAATCGCCATCGCGTAGCTCTGCGGAATATCTTTACCGCTGATATAGCGGGCAAACAGATCGTTATAGGCCAGCGGGAAGCGCTCCTCCAGCTGATCCCACAGTTTGCCGGCGATCGTCGCCTGTACGCTCAGATCCCACCAGTGTTGATCAAAAGCGTAACGCGCCAGCTGCGCCTGCTGGGATTTACTACGGCTGGTGACCAGGTTCGCCCATTCAGTGCGCGCGGTGTTATCCATATTCCAGTACATCAGCTCGCGCACCCGGGCCATCTCCGGACCGGAGGCCAGCGCCGGATCGAGCGTGCCAATCGCTTTATCAATGCGGAAGGTATACTCCTCGCCGAGACGCTGCGCAGCGACCATCGGGTAGAAACCCCGCTGCTGCATCAACGACCGGAGGATCGCCTGCGCCTCCTCGTCCCTGCCGCGCTCCAGCAACAGATCCGCCTGCCAGTAGCGCCATTCGTCTTTCTCTTTCGCCTCCATCGGCAGGCGCGCCAGCCAGGTATTCAGACCATGGCGATCGCCCGTCCCCAGCGCCATCCGTACCCGCCGCTCCACCAGCGGCGTGGACTGCGAGCGCATAATCGCATCGTCGCGCCAGATGGCCTGCTCTTCGGTCACATCGTTCCCCATCAGGCGCCAGGCGACAATATCGCGTAGCTCCTGGGTCTGATCCTCATTGAGCTGCTGGGCCTGCACCAGCGAAGGGATCATCAAACGGGCATTTTCCACATCCTGACGGGCGACGCTGGCGAAAGCGACGGCGGCCATCTGGCGGGTAAAGTCCGTCGCCCCGGTGGTGCGGGCAAAGGTCAGAACGCTGTTAGGATCGTTAGCCAGGGCGACCACGGCGCTGGCGATGCTCTGGTAGTTGGCAGGCATCTGCTGGGCCAGCGATTTCACCAACCCAATATTGCCGGCCTTCATCGCCAGGCGGATCCGTTCGAGATAGGCCAGCGGATCCTGTTGGCCGGAGTCGCGCCAGGCGCTGAACAGCGGTTCACAGGCGCCGGGCTGGTTCTTGCCCGTCAGCCAGAGCGCTTTCGCTCCGCTCCAGGCCTCCTGCGACTGACCCACGCTCAGTTTGGCGTAGTAGTAGTTGCACTGCGCCTCGGTGCTGGTCGGCTTATCGGGGCTAAACGCCAGCAAGCCGCGCCAGTCGCTGCGCCGGGCCAGTTCATTCACGAAACGCGAACGTAATGAACGCGCCGGGGGCAGCGTCGGGTTGGCGTCAATAAAGTTTTTCACCACCAGCGCCGGCTGGTTCATCAGATCGTCGGTAATCTGCCGGTACTGCAAATAGGGATACAGGGGATAGGTGCTTAACGTGGGCATCAGCTGGTCAACCACATCCATCTGCCGGTTATCCCACGCCTGCTTAATTTGTGCGTAGCGGCTGCGCTGTTCATCCAGTGAATCCGCATGCGCCAGCTGACTCAACGCCAACAGACCAACGCTGGCAGCCAAAAGATGCCACGCCATTTTTTTGGCTTTTTCCACAAGCTCTTCCTCTTTCAGGTGCATTTTCGCAGCATCGTGCCGCTTAAAAGCCCCTGCCGGTTCGGCAGGCGGCTTTACTTATGCTAATCAGACAACGCTAAACGCGCCATGTCCTGAACATTTTTTTACGCTTCTGTGAATCCTGTCGCCTCGCTGGGATTAGCGCGCGAAAAAGGCTACACTTCGGCTTTGAACTATCTATCAAAATAGAAAGAGGCGAAGTCCAACGTGGCTCAATTCGTTTATACCATGCATCGTGTCGGCAAAGTGGTTCCGCCGAAACGTCATATTTTGAAAAATATCTCCCTCAGCTTTTTCCCTGGCGCGAAAATCGGTGTGCTCGGTCTGAACGGCGCCGGTAAATCTACCCTGCTGCGCATCATGGCCGGTATCGACACCGAGATCGAAGGTGAAGCGCGTCCGCAGCCCGGCATTAAAATTGGCTACCTGCCGCAGGAGCCGCAGCTCAACCCGGAGCACACCGTGCGCGAGTCCGTGGAAGAAGCGGTCGCCGAAGTGGTTAACGCGCTGAAGGGTCTGGACGAAGTCTATGCTAAATACGCCGAGCCGGATGCGGACTTCGATAAGCTTGCCGCACAGCAAGGCAAGTTCGAAGAGATTATCCAGGCGCACGACGGCCACAACCTGAACGTGCAGCTGGAGCGCGCGGCCGACGCCCTGCGCCTGCCGGACTGGGATGCGAAAATCGCTAATCTTTCCGGTGGTGAACGCCGCCGCGTCGCGCTGTGCCGCCTGCTGCTGGAAAAACCGGATATGCTGCTGCTCGACGAACCGACTAACCACCTCGACGCCGAGTCCGTCGCCTGGCTGGAACGCTTCCTGCACGACTTCGAAGGCACCGTGGTGGCGATTACCCACGACCGTTACTTCCTCGATAACGTCGCCGGCTGGATCCTCGAACTTGACCGCGGCGAAGGTATTCCGTGGGAAGGCAACTACTCCTCCTGGCTGGAGCAGAAAGATCAGCGTCTGGCGCAGGAAGCTTCTCAGGAAGCCGCACGCCGCAAATCCATCGAGAAAGAGCTCGAGTGGGTACGCCAGGGCGCGAAAGGCCGTCAGTCTAAGGGCAAAGCCCGTCTGGCGCGCTTTGAAGAGCTTAACAACGTTGAATACCAGAAACGTAACGAGACCAACGAACTGTTCATTCCGCCAGGCCCGCGTCTGGGCGATAAAGTTCTGGAAGTCAGCCATCTGCGCAAATCCTACGGCGACCGCGTGCTGATCGACGATCTGAGCTTCTCGGTACCGAAAGGCGCTATCGTCGGCATCATCGGTCCGAACGGCGCGGGTAAATCCACCCTCTTCCGCATGATGTCTGGCCAGGAACAGCCAGATTCCGGCACCATCACCCTGGGTGAAACCGTTAAGCTGGCTTCCGTCGATCAGTTCCGCGACGCGATGGACAACAGCAAAACCGTGTGGGAAGAAGTGTCCGGCGGCCTGGATATCATGAAGATCGGCAACACCGAAATGCCGAGCCGCGCCTACGTGGGCCGCTTTAACTTCAAAGGCGTCGACCAGGGTAAACGCGTTGGCGAGCTGTCCGGCGGTGAACGCGGTCGTCTGCACCTGGCGAAGCTGCTGCAGGTCGGCGGTAACGTCCTGCTGCTCGATGAACCGACCAACGACCTGGATATCGAAACCCTGCGCGCGCTGGAAAACGCCCTGCTGGAGTTCCCGGGCTGCGCGATGGTTATCTCGCACGACCGCTGGTTCCTTGACCGTATTGCCACCCACATTCTGGATTACCAGGATGAAGGTAAGGTGGAGTTCTTCGAAGGTAACTTTACCGAGTATGAAGAGTACAAGAAACGCACTCTCGGCGCCGACGCGCTGGAGCCCAAGCGAATCAAGTACAAACGTATCTCAAAATAAAATGCAAAAAGGCAACGCAAGTTGCCTTTTTTAATGTTTGTTCCCTCTCCCTGTGGGAGAGGGCCGGGGTGAGGGCAAGGTAAAAGTAAAAAGGCAACGCAAGTTGCCTTTTTTAGGGTTTGCTCCCTCTCCCACCGGGAGAGGGCCGGGGTGAGGGCAAGGTAAAAGTAAAAAGGCAACGCAAGTTGCCTTTTTTAGGGTTTGCTCCCTCTCCCACCGGGAGAGGGCCGGGGTGAGGGCAACAGCCCGCAGAGGATCTACCCCTGCTCCCCCATCAGCTGCTTCACCAGCTCGACGCAGCGCAGGAAGCGCGTATCGTAGTCCGACTCCTTCACATGGACGAACTCGATCTCGTTCTCTTTCAGCAGCGACACCAGCAGCGACTGAAACTCTTTACGATCCACCGAACTCCCAAGACTGCGTAACCCATCAGCCACCCACGGGGTGTTGTTCTCCAGCAGGATCACCAGGTCAAAGCGGTATTCATCAATCAGCGCCTGCACGAACGGGTGCTCACGCCCCTCGTACTTCAGACAGAACGCCTGAGTGCTGACGAAGTCGGTATCGATAAATGCCACCTTGTTGGCATATTTCACTGCGAAATCAATATACTGGGCATGCCCGAGGGCAATTTTATCGTAATCAGAATACTGGAGCGCCATCTCATCGCCGCCGAGATGCGAAAAGACATAATCCCGGCCATATTCCCAGGCGCTGGTAGTATTGAAGATATTGGCGAGCTTATTGACCAGCGTTGATTTACCGCTCGACTCGCCGCCGAGGATCGCCACCGTCCGCACAAAGAACGGTTTCACTTCCGTCGGAATATATTCCCAGTAGCGGAACGGGTTCTCGCGGATCTGGCCGCCGCTAATATTCATAAAGGTCCGCTTAGGATCGATAAGCACCGTCTCGATCCCCAGATGCTCAAGGTACTGCGGCGCATCGGCCTCTTCCGAGGTATAGATCCGGTTCGGCTCGATCCCTTTTTCGCTCATAAAAGCGCGGATCCCATGACTCCACACATCCCAGCCGTGCGGATAGGGCTCCATCCCCTCTTCATTGAACGCATGGATGCGAATATTCTTCTGATATTTAAAGGTCTGTAGCAGCCAGCGCAGGCGGTCAGGCACCGTTGGCTGCTGCGACATGGCGCTCTCTTCAAACAGCTCGCGGTCGCGAGTATCGTCGTAGCCCATGATGATATGCAGCTCATCGACCTGGCTACAGGCGCGTTGAATCAAATAGATGTGCCCGGTATGCAGCGGGTAAAACTTACCAAACACCACGCCGACGCTTTTCTGTCGGCGGGGAAACTCCAGCCCGAGGAAGCGATGCAGCGCTTCAAGCTTCTGCGCGCTCGGGCTTTTGATTTTGGCGTTCAACAGCTGGCTGAGATACCCCTTGGTCATCCCGCTGGCTTCCGCCACCTGCTGCAGGGTACAGCCTTTCTGCTTTATGGCGCTTTTTAAATAGTCAAATGACGACATCGCTAATCTCCTTTTAACTTATTATAAGTCGTCAAAAACGCTTAGCGCGTCTGAAAGCTTTTTCACACCAAAGATTTGCATGCCTTCCGGCACTTTTTTCGGCACATTGGCCGCCGGGACGATGGCGCGGCGGAAGCCATGCTTCGCTGCTTCGGAGATACGCTCCTGACCGCTCGGCACCGGGCGAATTTCGCCGGCCAGCCCCACTTCGCCAAAGACCACCAGGTCCTGAGGCAGCGGGCGATCGCGCAGGCTGGAGACCATCGCCAGCAGTAGCGCCAGATCGGCGCTGGTTTCCGTGACCTTCACCCCGCCGACCACGTTGACGAAAACGTCCTGATCGGCCATCTGCAGGCCGCCGTGGCGATGCAGCACCGCCAGCAGGATCGCCAGACGGTTCTGTTCCAGCCCCACCGCCACGCGGCGCGGGTTGGACATCATCGAGTGATCCACCAGCGCCTGGATCTCCACCAGCAGCGGGCGGGTCCCTTCCCAGACCACCATCACCGAGCTGCCGGAGGTGATTTCATCTCCCCGGCTGAGGAAGATAGCGGACGGGTTGCTCACTTCGCGCAGCCCCTGCTCGGTCATGGCGAAAACGCCCAGCTCATTCACCGCGCCAAAGCGGTTTTTGTGGCTGCGCAGAGTGCGGAAGCGGGAGTCGGCATCGCCGTCCAGCAGCACCGAGCAGTCAATACAGTGCTCCAGCACCTTCGGGCCGGCCAGCGAACCGTCTTTGGTGACGTGGCCGACCATAACGATCGCCACGCCGCGAGTTTTGGCAAAGCGCGTCAGATAGGCCGCCGTTTCACGTACCTGGGCGACGCTGCCCGGCGACGACTGAACGTCGGCCATATGCATCACCTGGATTGAGTCGATCACCATCAGCTGCGGTTTTTCTTCATCGGCAATCTGACAGATCTGCTCAATGCTGGTTTCCGAGAGCATGTTCAGGTTCGCCGTCGGCAGCCCAAGGCGATGGGCGCGCATCGCCACCTGCTGAAGGGACTCCTCCCCGGTGACGTACAGCGTTTTCATCCCTTCCGCCAGCTTGCACAAAGTCTGCAGCAGCAGGGTCGATTTCCCCGCGCCGGGGTTGCCGCCAATCAGGATCGCGCTGCCCGGCACCACGCCGCCGCCGAGTACGCGATCGAACTCTTTAAACCCGGTGGAGAAACGCGGCAGCGCTTCCAGGCTGATGTCTGACAGCTTCTGCACCTTCGAGACGCCGGCGTTACCGGCGTAGCCTGACAAACGCTCGTTTCTCGCCACCTGCGGCGACGCGGCGATGCGCATCTCGGTGATGGTATTCCAGGCATGGCAGGCGCTGCATTGCCCCTGCCACCGCGGATAATCCGCACCACATTCATTACAGACAAATGCGCGTTTTGGAGCTTTCGCCACGTTTACCTCTTACTTTTGGTTCATGCTGCCCGAGAGAATACAGAATACCCCCATCAGGTCAGCGTGGCGGATAGTCACTTCCGCCTGTTCATTCACTTTAGGCTTCGCATGATACGCGATGCCAAGCCCGGCAGCTTTAATCATCGGCAGGTCGTTGGCGCCATCGCCGATGGCCACGGTCTGCGCCGTTGGGATCTCATACTTTTCCGCCAGCTTGCGCAGCGTATTGGCTTTGTATTTGGCATCGACGATATCGCCGAGTACGTTGCCGGTAAGCTTACCGTCGCGGATCTCCAGTTCGTTGGCGAACACCGCGTCGAGATGCAGTTTGTCGCGCAGATACTCCGCAAAGAAGGTAAAGCCGCCGGAGGCGATCGCCACCTTCCAGCCCAGCGTTTCCAGCTTGAGCACCAGCTGCGCCAGGCCAGGCATCAGCGGTAGCGCGTCGCGAACCTGCAGCAGAATGTTGGCATCGGCGTCTTTTAGCGTCGCCACGCGCTGGCGCAGGCTGGCGGTGAAGTCCAGCTCGCCACGCATCGCCCGCTCGGTCACTTCCGACACCAGCTCGCCGGTGCCGGCCAGTTTCGCGATCTCATCGATGCATTCAATTTGGATCGCCGTGGAGTCCATATCCATCACCAGCAGCCCTGGGGTGCGCAGATGGGGGATTTTACCCAATGGCGCGACGTCCAGCCCCGCCTCATGCGCCAGTCGCGTCGCACGCGGGGTAAGCGAGCCCGCCAGGCGGATCACCTGGTAATCCTCGACCACCCAGGAGGCGACGATCACTAACGCGGCGCCCAGCTCGCGCTGCCACGCCGTCAGACGGCGTTTATCCAGCCCACGTCCGTACAGCAGCCAACCGCTGCGCCCGGCGTGATAATCCAGCGGCATGACCTCGTCACCGCTCAGGGAAAGCGGCAACCCAGGCCACAGGGAAACGTCTTCAGGCAGGTCGCACCAGGTCAAACTGTTAGGCATTACGGCTCCACATCTCTTCATTCAGGCGAGGAAAATAACGCATGAGGCTACCTTGTAACCAGCGCTTCTGGCAACATTAAGCTGCAAATTTTCAAAGGTGGAATATGGTTCGCGCAAAACTGAAATTCCGGCTGCATCGTGCGGTCATTGTCCTTATCTGTCTCGCCCTGCTCGTCGCGCTGATGCAGGGCGCCTCGTGGTTCAGTCAGAACAGTCAGAAACAACGCAATCCGCAGCTGGAAGAGCTGGCCCGCACGCTGGCGCAGCAGGTGGTGCTGAATCTCGCGCCGCTGATGCGCAGCGAGACGCCGGACGAGAAGCGCATCCATCAGCTGTTGACGCAGCTCACCCACAACAGCCGCGTACTTGACGCCGGGGTATATGACGAACAGGGCGACCTGGTGGCGCGCTCTGGCGAAAGCGTCGAGGTTCGCGACCGGCTGGCGCTGGATGGTAAGAAAGCCGGCGGCTACTTCAACCAGCAGATTGTCGAACCGGTGCCGGGAAAAAATGGCCCGCTGGGCTATCTGCGCCTGACCCTCGATACCCATACTCTGGCGACCGAGGCGAAGCAGGTGGATAATACCACCAATATCTTACGCCTGATGCTGTTGCTGTCCCTGGCCATCGGCGTGGTACTGACCCGCACGCTGCTGCAGGGCAAACGCACCCGCTGGCAGCAATCGCCCTTCCTGCTCACCGCCAACAAGCCGGTTGAGGATGAAGACGATGAAAAGAAAGGAAATCTATAATGTCCACACTGCGCCTCCTGCTTTCTGACTCTTACGACCCGTGGTTCAACCTGGCGGTCGAGGAGTGCATTTTCCGCCAGATGCCCGCCACCCAGCGGGTGCTGTTCCTGTGGCGCAATGCCGATACCGTGGTCATCGGCCGCGCGCAGAACCCGTGGAAGGAGTGTAATACCCGCCGAATGGAAGAAGATCATGTGCGGCTGGCCCGTCGCAGCAGCGGCGGCGGCGCGGTGTTCCACGACCTCGGCAATACCTGCTTTACCTTTATGGCTGGCAAACCGGAGTACGACAAAACCGTCTCCACCGCTATTGTGCTGGCGGCGCTCAATTCACTCGGCGTAACCGCCGAAGCCTCCGGGCGCAACGATCTGGTGGTCAAAACCGACAGCGGCGACCGCAAAGTCTCCGGCTCCGCCTATCGTGAAACCATGGACCGCGGTTTTCACCACGGCACCCTGCTGCTCAACGCCGATTTAAGCCGTCTTGCCAACTACCTCAACCCGGACCAGAAAAAGCTGCAGGCTAAAGGCATTACCTCGGTGCACGGGCGAGTGGCGAATCTGGTTGAGCTACTGCCGGGCATTACCCATCAGCAAGTTTGCGAGGCGATCCAGGAGGCGTTCTTCAGCCATTACGGCGAACGGGTAGACGCCGAGGTGATCTCCCCGGACAACACGCCGGACCTGCCGAACTTTGCCGACACTTTCGCTCGCCAGAGCAGCTGGGAGTGGAACTTCGGCCAGGCGCCCGCCTTTTCCCACCTGCTGGACGAGCGCTTCCCCTGGGGCGGCGTCGAGCTGCATTTTGACGTTGAGAAAGGACATATCACCCGCGCGCAGGCCTTTACCGATAGCCTGAATCCGGCGCCGCTGGAGGCGCTGGCGGCACGCTTAGTCGGCTGTCAGTATCGGGCTGAGGTTTTGCAGCAGCAGTGTGAGGCGCTGGTCGGCGATTTCCCGGAGCAAGAAGCGGAACTGAAAGAGCTGTCGGCATGGATTGCCGGCGCAGTGCGCTGATAAAAAAAGCCGGATGGCGGCTACGCCTTATCCGGCCTACAGATTTGACTCAAGCCCGGTAAACAAAGCGCTACCGGGCTATACCACGCTTACTCCTGGTCGCCCAGCAGTACCGATTCCAGCGCGATTTTAATCATGTCGTTGAACGTGGTCTGACGCTCCGCGGCAGTGGTCTGCTCGTGGGTACGAATATGGTCAGACACGGTGCAGATGGTCAGCGCTTTCGCCCCGAACTCCGCCGCCACGCCGTAGATACCCGCCGCTTCCATTTCCACGCCCAGGATGCCGTATTTTTCCATCACGTCGAACATGGACGGGTCCGGGGTATAGAACAGGTCTGCGGAGAAGATGTTGCCGACGCGCGCGTCAACGCCCAACGCTTTCGCCGCGTCTACCGCGTTACGCACCATGCCGAAATCGGCAATCGCCGCGAAGTCATGGTCTTTAAAACGCAGACGGTTCACTTTGGAGTCGGTGCAAGCGCCCATGCCGATCACCACGTCGCGCAGTTTGACGTCTTCGCGCACTGCGCCGCAGGAGCCAACGCGGATGATTTTCTTAACGCCGAAATCGGTGATCAGCTCTTTGGTGTAGATAGAGCAGGACGGGATACCCATCCCGTGGCCCATTACGGAGATTTTGCGGCCTTTATAGGTGCCGGTGAAGCCCAGCATGCCGCGCACGTTATTCACTTCACGCACGTCTTCGAGGAAGGTTTCGGCAATGTGCTTGGCGCGCAGCGGGTCGCCCGGCATCAAAACTACGTCAGCGAAATCGCCCATTTCTGCGTTAATGTGAGGAGTTGCCATCTTCAGTTCCTTTTATATTGTTGTTTTTGCCGGGTGGCGGCTACGCCTTACCCGGCCTACAAAATAGTAGGCCCGGATCGCTGTGCGCCACCGGGCAATGACCTCAGAACATGGCTTTGCCATATTCCATGTCAGACGTACCAAAGTATTTCGCGATAGTCTGGCCGATATCCGCGAAGGTTTCACGGTGACCGAGCGAACCTGGTTTCACTTTCGGGCCGTACACCAGCACCGGAATATGCTCGCGGGTGTGGTCGGTACCGGTCCAGGTCGGGTCGCAGCCGTGGTCGGCGGTGAGGATCAGAATGTCGTCTTCCCCTACCAGCTCCATCAGCTCCGGCAGACGACGGTCGAACAGTTCCAGACCCGCCGCGTAGCCGGCGACATCGCGACGGTGGCCCCAGGAGGAGTCAAAGTCGACGAAGTTGGTGAAGACGATAGTCTCGTCGCCAGCTTCCTTCATCTCTTTAATGGTTGCGTCGAACAGCGCGTCCAGCCCGGTGGCTTTCACTTTTTTGGTGATGCCGCAGTTGGCGTAGATATCCGCTATCTTACCGACAGACACCACGTGGCCGTTCTTCTCGTCAACCAGCTTCTGCAGCACGGTCGGCGCCGGCGGTTCGACCGCCAGATCGTGACGGTTGCCAGTACGCTGGAAGTTGCCGGCTTTATCGCCGATAAACGGACGGGCGATGACGCGGCCAATGTTGTAGCCGCCTTCGGTCAGCTCTTCACGAGCGATTTCGCACAGCTCATACAGTTTGTCGAGGCCAAAGGTCTCTTCATGACAGGCGATCTGGAATACGGAGTCAGCGGAGGTATAGAAAATCGGTTTCCCGGTTTTCATATGCTCTTCGCCGAGCTGATCGAGGATCACCGTCCCCGAAGAGTGGCAATTGCCGAGGTAGCCCGGCAGGTTGGCGCGTTTCACCAGCTTATCCAGCAGCTCCTGCGGGAAGCTGTTTTCGTGATCGCTGAAGTAGCCCCAGTCAAACAGTACCGGCACGCCAGCGATTTCCCAGTGGCCGGACGGCGTATCTTTACCAGAAGAGAGTTCATGCGCCCAGGCATAGGCGCCAATCACTTCGGCATTGCCATCCATTCCGGCGGCAATTTTACCGGTGGAGCCTTCATGCGCTTTCACCAGCCCCAGACGGGTCAGGTTCGGTAAATTCAGCGGGCCTTTGCGGCCGTGGTCAGCTTCGCCTTTGGCGCAGGCTTCCGCAATGTGGCCCAGCGTATCGGCGCCGACGTCGCCAAAGCGGTCTGCGTCTTCCGTTGCGCCAATCCCAAAGGAGTCCAGCACCATGATAAATGCACGTTTCATCTTGTTCTCCATACATCTTGCGCTGCAAAAAAGCGATCAGATCAGTATATCGCTATTCAGTGATACGGCGATAGACTGTCGGTGTAATTTCCGGAGCTTTATCGTCCAGTTTAATGGCCGCTTTGACCGCTTTCGCGGCCTCCTGCCAGCTGTTCTCGTCTTTGGCATGGATCACCGCCAGCGGACGCTGTCCGTCCACGCGGTCACCCAGACGCGCCATCTCGGTAAAGCCAACGCTATAGTCAATGGTGTCTGATGCCTGACGGCGGCCGCCGCCCATAGAAACCACTGCCATGCCCAGCGCGCGAGTGTCCATCGCGCTGATAAAACCTTCGGTATCAGCATAGACTGCTTTGCTCAGCATCGCCGTCGGCAGATAATGATCATAATTCTCGACAAAGTCGCTCGGTCCTTTCTGCGCCGCGACCATGCGACCAAAGACTTCCGCTGCTTTACCGTTATCCAGCACCGCCTGCAGTTTCGCCCGGGCTTCGGCGTCATCTTTCGCCAGATTGCCGGAAATCAGCATCTCCACACACAGCGCCATCGTCACGTCGAACAGGCGTGGGTTGCGGTATTCGCCGGTCAGGAACTGAACCGCTTCGCGAACTTCAACGGCGTTCCCGGCGCTGGAGGCCAGCACCTGGTTCATATCGGTCAGCAGCGCGGTGGTGCGCACGCCGGCGCCGTTGGCGACCCCGACGATCGCTTCCGCCAGCGCGGCGGAAAGCTCATAAGTCGGCATAAACGCGCCGCTGCCGACTTTAACGTCCATCACCAGCGCATCCAGCCCTTCCGCCAGCTTTTTGGCTAGGATCGAGGCGGTGATCAGCGGGATGGAGTCCACCGTCGCGGTAATATCGCGGGTGGCATAGAAACGTTTGTCCGCCGGAGCGAGGGAGCTGGTCTGCCCGATAATCGCCACGCCGACGTCTTTAATAATCTCGCGGAAGCGGTTGTCGTCCGGGAAGATATCGAAGCCCGGGATCGCTTCCAGTTTATCCAGGGTACCGCCGGTATGGCCGAGGCCGCGGCCGGAAATCATCGGCACATAGCCGCCGCAGGCGGCCACCATCGGCCCCAGCATCAGCGAAGTGACATCCCCGACGCCGCCGGTGGAGTGTTTATCGACGATGGGGCCGTTAAGGTTGAGGCTTTTCCAGTCCAGAACGGTACCGGAATCCCGCATCGCCATGGTCAGCGAAACGCGCTCCGGCATAGACATATCATGGAAGAAGATGGTCATCGCCAGCGCGGCGATCTGCCCTTCTGAGATAGTATTGTCGCGGATGCCGTTGATGAAAAAGCGGATCTCTTCATCGCTTAATGCCTGACCATCACGTTTTTTACGAATAATTTCTTGTGCGAGAAACACGGTAACCCCCATGAGGAATCGGGTGAATGGTGGCGGGTGGCGCTACGCTTACCCGCCCTACGATCCTGTAGGCCGGATAAGTGAAGCCTCATCCGGCAATGTCTGACAATCAGTAGCTGCTGGTGCTCTTGCCGTCGCCGTGACCCAGGGCTTTCAACAGGCTGGCCAGCAGGCTGGAGGCGCCAAAGCGGTAGTGACGAGCATCGGCCCAGTCGGCGCCAAACAGCTCATCGGCGATCGCCAGGAACTGCTGCGCATCTTCCGCGCTGCGCACGCCGCCCGCCGGTTTGAAGCCAACGGTTTTCTCAACGCCCATATCACGAATGACTTCCATCATGATGCGCGCGCTTTCTGGCGTGGCATTCACCGGCACTTTACCGGTCGAGGTTTTGATGAAATCGGCCCCGGCTTTGATAGAGATTTCAGACGCTTTACGGATCAGCGCTTCTTCTTTCAGCTCACCGGTTTCGATGATCACTTTCAGCAGCACGTTGGCCGCCGCGCAGGCCTCTTTACAGGCTTTCACCAGCTCGAAGCCGACCTGTTCGTTACCGGCAATCAGCGCGCGGTACGGGAAAACCACGTCCACTTCATCAGCACCGTAAGCGATCGCCGCGCGGGTTTCCGCCAGAGCAATGTCGATATCGTCATTACCGTGCGGGAAGTTGGTGACCGTGGCGATGCGGATATCCGGCGTTCCCTGCTCGTTCAGCGTCTTACGGGCAATCGGGATGAAGCGCGGATAGATACAGACCGCCGCGGTGTTACCCACCGGGGTTTTCGCCTGATGACACAGGGCAATCACCTTCTCATTGGTGTCGTCGTCGTTCAGGGTGGTCAGGTCCATCAGTTTTAACGCGCGCAGGCTGCTTGCTTTTAAATCAGTCATTTCATACTCCGCCGGCGCAGTGCCGGTTCAATAGTTTGTTCACCTTGCGAGTCTGTTACTATTGTAACATTCACTCGCTGTTACACTTCGACATTCATCACAGTTAATGAAAACTACTTACTAATTTGCATTACTGTAATGTGATTTTAATCACGAAAAATCGGTGCATACCGCGACAATTATCATCACGCCCCTCTTAAGCATAATCAAAACTCTGCAACCAATGGGGATGTGACAATTCTAACACATAATAACAGCGCCACTCGACAACGTGGCGCACATTTTGTCCGCACTGCCGGTGATAAAATGATTATCATTTGAAATGTAAATGGTTTTTCTGAAAACCAGAAATGATGGAATTTTCACAAACTCAATAAAACCAGCGACGCGACGGCCGCTGGTTCAGGTAACAGGTTTAGAGGGCGAGGAAAACCCCGGCGATGGTGGCGCTCATCAGGTTAGACAGCGTCCCCGCCGCCACCGCACGCAGCCCAAGCTGGGCGATATCCTGACGCCGGTTGGGTGCCATCCCCCCGAGGCCGCCAATCAGGATGGCGATCGATGACAGATTGGCGAATCCGCATAGCGCGAAAGAGATAATGGCTTTGGTGTGATCTGAAATGACCTGCAGCCCGGCCGCCGCCACCTCAGCGTCCGCCTTCAGATACTCGCCAAAGTTCATATAGGCCACGAACTCGTTAATGATCAGCTTCTGGCCGATAAACGACCCCGCTACCGTCGCTTCGTGCCACGGCACGCCGATCACCCACGCCAGCGGTGAGAAGACCCAGCCGAGGATCATCTGCAGCGACAGCTCCGGATGGTTAAACCAGCCGCCGACGCCGGACAGAATGCCGTTCAGCAGAGCGATCAGCGCAATAAACGCCAGCAGCATTGCGCCGACGTTGAGCGCCAGCTGCATACCAGACGCGGCGCCGGAGGCGGCGGCGTCCAGCACGTTGGCCGGTTTATCCGCATCCGCGCTCTGGCGGTCATGAGCTGGGTTATCGTCCGGTTTCTCCGTTTCCGGTACGATAATTTTGGCAAACAGCAGTCCACCCGGCGCCGCCATAAACGACGCGGCAATCAGGTACTCCAGCGGAACGCCCATCTGCGCATAGCCCGCCAGCACGGAACCCGCCACCGAGGCCAGGCCGCCGCACATGACCGCAAACAGCTCCGAGCGGGTCATGGTGGCGATATAAGGACGCACCACCAGCGGCGCTTCGGTCTGACCAACGAAGATGTTCGCCGTGGCCGACAGCGACTCGGTACGCGAGGTCTTCAGAACCGCCCGCAGCGCGCCGCCGAGAATGCGAATGACCAGCTGCATAATGCCCAGGTAGTAAAGCACGGCAATCAGCGACGAGAAGAAAACGATCACCGGCAGCACGCGCAGGGCAAAGACGAAGCCGCCGCCGCCAAATACCTCGAACATTTTATCGGAAACCAGCCCGCCGAAGATGAAACTAATCCCTTCATTGCCGTAGGCAATAACGCTGGCGACGCCGTTCGACATCGCTAACAGCGCCGAGCGCCCGGCCGGTACATACAATATTAACGCGCCGATACCCACCTGGATTATCCAGGCGCCGAGCACGGTACGCAGGTTAATGGCTTTTCGATTATTGGAGAGCAGCACAGCAATGGCCAACAGCGCCACCATGCCGATAAGTCCCATGAGGATTTGCATACAGATTCCCTGTGTTTTGATAGTCCAGCACTAACGGCGTGATTATATCGGCCCGAAACTATCCTGCCCGCCTGGCTTCACACATTTTAAGCAAATCAATGATATGGATGGACAATTATGAGAATTCGATCACCATACAGTGGCTGAGGGTAAGGAAAACAAGGCGAGTGTGTTGCGCATTATCCCTTCGGCTATAGCTGCCGGAGGCTCAGGGCGCAGTTCGCACAGGGCCTCAAATACCCGCGCAGCTTGCTCCGGGCGATTGGGCAGTCCCTGAAAGCCATTGAGCGGCATATCCGGGGCATCGGTCTCCAGCAGCAGGGCTGAAAGCGGCAGACGCGCCATCACCTCGCGGGTTTTGCTGGCGCGGGGATAGGTAATGGTGCCGCCAACGCCGATCTTATAGCCAAGCTGCACAAAGCGCTCGGCCTGCTGCAGACTGCCGGCGAAGCCATGTACCACCCCAGTACGCGGCAGGGCATGTTTTTTCAGCAGCATCGCCAGCTTATCGTGGGTGCGTCGGGAGTGGAGAATCACCGGCAGATCGTAACGCTTCGCCAGACGCAGCTGCGCTTCCAGCAGCGCCTGCTGACGATCGAACTGCGGCTCGTCGCGATAGAGATCGAGACCAATCTCCCCCACCGCCACCAGTTTTGGCGGGCGCTGCGCCAGCGACGCCTCCAGTTGCGCCAGCCCCTCATCGGTATGCTGCTCAATGACAATCGGATGCAGGCCCAGCGCGGCATACAGCGCCTCGTGCTGCGCCGCCAGCGCCAGCACGCGGCTAAAACGCTCAGCGGAGATGGCCGGAACGATAATTCGTCCGACGCCGGCCTGCGCCGCACGCGCCAGGCTGGCGACCTCATCTTCCGCGAAGGGGGGAAAATCGAAGTGGCAGTGGGTATCGATAAAACGGTGCGTCACGCCAGATCCTCATGATTAAAGCTTGCGTCATTGGCCTGCGGCGCAGCGATGATGGTCGCCTGCGGCGCTTCATTGGCCACCGGCACCGGCGGCACCACCACCGGCGAGGGCCGGGCAACACGCGGCGCGTGGCGCAACAGCGGCGGCCGGTCAGCCAGCAGTTTACCCACGGTGGCCAGGAAATAACGGCCGCACTGGCGTCCGGTTTTGTAGTCCTCCAGCAGCGCCGGCAGTCGGCTGCCAAGCGCCATGCTGCGCAGCGGCCGCTGGGGATAGATTTCGAAGATCCGCAGCTTACCGGGCGGTTTCTCGATGAACTGCTGGATGGCGCGATAGGTGGTTTCGTGGTGATGCACCAGATTGACCAGCGGCTGCAGGCTGCTCTCCCCCAGCCAGCGCTCCATCCGCTTAAACCACTCCGGGGTATAAAACATCTGCGAGGGGACGGTGCGGATCACCACGATGGTCTGAGCGCCGCGGCGGGCCGCCTCCTGAACCGGGATCGCATCGCTGACGCCGCCGTCAAGGTAGCTGACGCCGTCAAGCAATACGCCGCTGCGATAAAATCCAGGGATGGCGCTGGAGGCGCGGATCAGATCCAGCCAGGTTTGCGGCGTTGGTGAAAAATAGCTGGCGGAGTAATCGTCGCCGCGACAGGCGCACATCCACAGCTCTTTTCCCTGCGCGAACTGCGTTTCAGCATAGTTCATGGCCAGCGGCATCTGCTGCGAGGTGGCCTCGACCAGCCAGTCGAGATCGATAAGGTTGCCGCCGCGCACAAAGCGCATCGGATCGAAAAACTGGCGTGAGGTGGTGTAGCGGGTGATGACTTTGCGGGCATAGCCTTGCTGATTACACATGTAGGCGGAGAGGTTTTGCGCCCCCGCGGAAGTCCCCAGCATCAGGTCAAAGGGGTTAAATCCGGCGCGCATGAATTCGTCCAGAACCCCGGCGGTGAAAATCCCTCGCTGTCCCCCGCCTTCACACACCAGCGCCAGCTTGCCTGGTCGGAAGGGTTTAACCGCCAGCGGGGCGATATTGCCCAGCGTGACGGGAATGCGTTGCCCCACCCTGCTTTCCTGTTCGATTGGTCTTCTCCTGACAAGGTAACGCAATTTGCCCGCCGCTTAAACCGCGAAAGCCAGTCCGCAGGACTGGCTTTGTGTAAGACGACGTGTCAGTAAAAATGCTCAGGCTTCAGCATCGCCCGCATCGCGGGCCACCTAAGGACGTCTGCGTCCAGTAAACAGGCTCACCAGGAACAAGATAATCCCGACGACAAAGACGATTTTCGCGGCGCCAGCGGCAGTACCCGCCAGACCACCGAAGCCCAGGGCCGCAGCAATTAATGCAATGACCAGAAAAATAATTCCCCATCGAAACATACTTTTCTCCTTACCATAATGGACGGTGAACAGCGGTTTGCGCACCCTTTCTGTCTAGCTCATCGCTCAGTGGATGCTGCTATTCGTTCGGCAACCTTGGCCAGACAACACTTTTGTTAATAACTCGATTTACTTCACGCTAAGATCGTTGCGGACGCTTTTCACACCGGAGACCGCTTTCGCAATCTCTGCGGCGCGCTCAGCCTGCGCAGCGGAAGCCACCGTACCGGTCAGATGCACGGCGCCGGCGTTAGTTTCTACTTTCACATTGCGCGAAGGGACAATGTCATCCGCCAGCAGCTTGGCTTTCACTTCGCTGGTAATAGCGGTATCCCCGGCATAGCCTTTCAGCGTCGCCGTCTCGCTCGACGATTTGTGCTGCACCGTCAGTTTGTCGTTAACCTGAGAGACGCCTTCGACCGCTTTTGCCACGCTCAGCGCCTGACTTTTCTGTTCAGCACTGGTGACGTCGCCGCTGAGGGTGACCACTTTGTTTTCCGTTTTCACCGAAATATCGCCGGAGTTAATATCCTTATGGTCGATCAGCGCCGCCTTTACCCGCGCGGTAATGGTGCTGTCGTCCATAAAATCGCCGACTTTATTAATCGAATTGTCTACCGCCTCTCCCGCATTGCTGGCAGCTGACTTCGCACTGTCTACCGTTGTTTTTTCCGTCTCTGCCGAGGCGTTCAACGCGGCTAAGCCTAAGAAGAGCGCCAGCAACATATTGGCATTCTTTAGTCTGGTCATCGTGATGTCCTCGTTTTTTCACCAGCGCTGGCGTCTTATCGCAGTGAATTACGCCAGCATTTTTAAAAACACGAATTAAATATAGTAGACAGGCGAAGGGGTTGCGGAGGATATGGATAAAAAACAGACGAATTAGCGGCGTTTTAAGAACTTTCCAGAAGGAAGGAAGCGCGGGCAGAAGAAGAAAAAAGCGCGGCCTGCGCCGCGCTTCGTCAGGGATTAGTGCTCGCGCGTTTTGCGGAACACCACGTCAGGATAACGCTCCTGCGTCAGGTTCAGGTTGACCATCGTCGGAGCGATGTAGGTCAGGTTATCGCCGCCATCCAGTGCCAGCTGAACTTCGTTTTTGCGCTTGAACTCTTCGAATTTCTTCACGTCAGTGGATTCAACCCAGCGCGCGGTGGCCACGTTGACCGATTCGTAAATCGCTTCCACGTTGTATTCGCTTTTCAGGCGCGCCACGACGACGTCAAACTGCAGCACCCCCACGGCGCCGACGATCAGATCGTTATTGGCGATCGGACGGAAGACCTGCACCGCGCCCTCTTCAGAGAGCTGAACCAGCCCTTTCAGCAGCTGTTTCTGCTTCAGCGGATCCTTCAGGCGAATACGACGGAACAGTTCCGGTGCGAAGTTCGGAATACCGGTGAACTTCATCATCTCGCCCTGGGTGAAGGTATCGCCAATCTGAATGGTGCCGTGGTTATGCAGGCCGATAATATCCCCAGGATAGGCTTCCTCGACGTGTGAACGGTCGCCGGCCATAAAGGTCAGCGCGTCGGAGATCACCACGTCTTTACCGATGCGCACCTGACGCAGCTTCATGCCTTTCTCATATTTACCGGACACCACGCGCATGAAAGCCACGCGGTCGCGGTGTTTCGGGTCCATATTGGCCTGAATTTTAAACACGAAGCCAGTGAACTTCTCTTCCGTGGCGTTGACTTCACGGGTGTCGGTGTTACGCGGCATCGGCGCCGGCGCCCACTCCACCAGGCCATCCAGCATATGGTCAACGCCGAAGTTACCTAATGCGGTCCCGAAGAACACTGGGGTGATTTCCCCGGCCAGGAACAGATCTTTATCGAACTCGTTCGACGCGCCCTGCACCAGCTCCAGCTCGTCACGCAGCTGCTGCGCGAGATCTTCCCCCACCGCCGCGTCAAGATCCGGGTTGTTGAGCCCCTTCACGATGCGCACTTCCTGGATGGTATGGCCTTTACCGGTCTGATACAGGTAGGTTTCATCTTTGTAGAGATGATAGACGCCCTTGAACAACTTACCGCAGCCGATAGGCCAGGTAATCGGCGCGCAGCCAATTTTCAGCTCGTTCTCGACTTCATCCAGCAGCTCCATCGGATCGCGGATATCACGGTCGAGTTTGTTCATAAAAGTGAGGATCGGCGTATCGCGCAGACGGGTGACTTCCATCAGCTTACGGGTCCGATCTTCGACGCCTTTTGCCGCGTCAATCACCATCAGGCAGCAGTCCACCGCCGTCAGGGTACGGTAGGTATCTTCGGAGAAGTCTTCGTGCCCCGGGGTATCCAGCAGGTTCACCAGACAGTCATGATACGGGAACTGCATTACCGAGGTGGTGATCGAGATACCACGCTGCTTTTCCATCTCCATCCAGTCGGATTTCGCGTGCTGGCTGGAGCCACGGCCTTTTACGGTACCGGCGGTCTGAATCGCCTGTCCGAACAGCAGCACCTTTTCGGTGATGGTGGTCTTACCGGCATCCGGGTGAGAGATAATGGCAAAAGTGCGGCGTTTGGCCACCTCTTGCAGATAAGGAGACAACGTCATAATTAATCTTCTAAGTAAACGCGGCCATGGGCCACGCATGTGGAATACGAAAAATTGCGGCTATTTTACCCATCAACGGGGGGGAGGCAATCAGTGTTTACACAGGAGCTGCTCCAGTTCGCTTAACGAGGTCACCGTCCAGTCCGGCTCGAGGTCCGCCGGCAGCTCGCGCTGATGCGCATTGAGCCAGCAGGTCGCCAGTCCGGCGTTCACGCCGCCGCGAATATCCGACTCGGCGGTATCGCCGACCATCAGCACCCGCGAGCGCGGTGGGTTACCCGCCTTCGCCAGCGCGTAATCGAAAATGCGCGCGTCCGGTTTAGCGACGCCCACTTCTTCAGAAATAATTAGCAAATCAAAGTGATCGCGTAAACCGGTCCGCTCCAGACGAGTCTGCTGCAGCGAGGTAAAGCCGTTGGTGATGATGCCCATTTTGACCTTGCCCTGCAGCGCGTTGAGCAGAGAGACCGCACCCGGCAGCGGCGCACAGATTTCCGCCATCGCATTCATAAACGCGTCGTTGAGCTCCCCCGGCGGCACATTCAAACGTTGCGCCCAGTTGTCAAAACGCTGGTGCTGCAGCTGCAGCGAGGTGATGGCGCCGTTTTGGTAATCCACCCATAGCGGCTTATTCACGGCCTGATAGTCCTGAAAATCTTCGGCGGTAAAGGTCACGCTGTAGTCGAGAAACATCCGCTGTAAGCCGCTGAAAGAATCAAACGTAAACAGCGTTTCATCGGCATCAAAGAAAATCCAGTCCCATTTCATCGTATCACCTTGTCTTACATACTGATTGGCAGAGCCATAACAATGGCGTCTTCGCGCCCGTCGGCCGTCGGGTAGTAGTTGCGGCGAATCGTCGCTTCATTGAAGCCTAAGCTTTCATACAGCGCGAGGGCGGCAACGTTGGAGGCGCGCACCTCCAGCCATAGCGTGACGACGCCGAGCTTTTCGACTTCATCAATGACATGTTCCAGCAGCGCTCGCCCCAGGCCACGGCGCTGGTAAGCGGGATCGACAGCGATATTGAACAGCGTCGCCTCATCCAGCACCACTTGCGTAATGGCGAAAGCCGCCATTTCGCCATCCACCGACAGCTGATAGTTGCGATAGCGTTCCCCCTGGTTACTGGCCAGGGTCTGTTCGCTCCACGGGAAAGCGTGGGCGCGGGTTTCGATTTGCCAGGCTCGGGTTAAATCAGCCGTGCTGAGGGTAGAAATCGTGTTCATGTGCGCAGATTTGTTGCCAGAGCGCCCTGCGAGCCGGCGCGCTGGTCTGGAGTTCATCAAAAGCGGGGGTGGACACCTGGGCGCCCGCCAGCGGCAGCGACGCCTCTGTGCCCAACCGCCAGCTGTTACAGCGGCTGTCCTGCGGCAGCATCGCCACCCGCTCCGGGGTCAGCTGCAGGACCTGATCTGGCGTTACGGCCAGCGCGCGCAATACGTCGCCAATCAGCGGCTCTGTCAGCGACGGCGGGGTTTCCGCCACCATCACCAAACGAATATGTTCAGGAAGCGAGATAGCGATTTCGCCCTGTAACGCCCCCGGTCGGCGCAGCGACCACTGGGTAATGCCCAGCTGCTGTAGTTGCCAGTCTCGTCGGGATGTCATAGCGAAACACTCCTGTTAAACAAGCGCGCAATATAGCAAATCCGTCGTATCTGCGCCAACAAACTACTATAATCGGCGCCAGTCTTAATGAAGGAGTGTTTCATGTCCGCTTTTACCCCGGCAAGTGAAGTCTTGCTGCGCCACAGTGATGATTTCGAGTCCGCCCGCGTTCTGTTTGCCGGTGACCTGCAGGATGACCTGCCTGCGCGTCTGGATACCGCGGCCAGCCGCGCCCACACCCAGCAGTTCCACCACTGGCAGGTCCTCAGCCGCCAGATGGGTGACACCGTCCGTTTTAGCTTAGTGGCTGAGGCGGCTGACGTCGCCGAGTGCGACACCCTGATCTACTACTGGCCAAAGAACAAACCAGAGGCGCAGTTCCAGCTGATGAACCTGCTCTCTCTGCTGCCGGTGGGAAGCGACATTTTCGTCGTCGGTGAAAACCGCAGCGGCGTCCGCAGCGCGGAGCAGATGCTGGCTGAATACGCGCCATTAAACAAAGTGGATAGCGCTCGCCGCTGTGGCCTCTATCATGGCCGTCTGGAAAAGCAGCCCGCCTTCGACGCCGAAGCTTTCTGGGGCGAATACACACTGGATAATCTGACGATTAAAACCCTACCGGGCGTCTTCAGCCGCGACGGTCTGGACGTCGGCAGCCAGCTGCTGCTCTCCACCCTCGAGCCGCATACCAAAGGGAAAGTGCTGGACGTCGGCTGCGGCGCGGGTGTGCTGGCCGCCGCGCTGGCCAGCCATTCGCCGAAAGTGCGCCTCACCCTGTGCGACGTCAGCGCCCCGGCGGTTGAAGCCAGCCGCGCGACGCTTGCCGCCAACGGCCTGGCTGGCGATGTGTTTGCCAGCAACGTCTTCTCCGAGGTCAATGGTCGCTTCGACATGATCATCTCCAACCCGCCATTCCATGACGGCCTGCAGACCAGCCTCGAAGCCGCCCAGGCGCTGATCCGCGGCGCGGTTCGCCATCTCAACAGCGGCGGCGAGCTGCGCATTGTCGCCAACGCCTTCCTGCCGTATCCGCAGGTGCTGGATGAGACGTTCGGCTTCCATGAGGTGATCGCCCAGACCGGACGTTTTAAGGTCTATCGCACCATCATGACCCGTCAGGCGAAAAAATAATCGTCTTTTCACGCCGGCGGCCCGCTCCTGGTGCCGCTGGCGCTTCCCGCGGGCAAATCCGCCCATTTTTGCAGCAATCGATACAACCTGCATAATTAACTATTGACGTGTCGCCGAAAACCACTAGAATGCGCCTCCGTGGTAACGATACTTTCATAGTGTCGATGGTATGCGAAGGTGGCGGAATTGGTAGACGCGCTAGCTTCAGGTGTTAGTGTCCTTACGGACGTGGGGGTTCAAGTCCCCCCCCTCGCACCATAATCCACGAAGATATTGCTCGCACTGGGCGAAGGTGGCGGAATTGGTAGACGCGCTAGCTTCAGGTGTTAGTGTCCTTACGGACGTGGGGGTTCAAGTCCCCCCCCTCGCACCAACGAGGCAATATCCAAAGAAAGAATACTGTGCGAAGGTGGCGGAATTGGTAGACGCGCTAGCTTCAGGTGTTAGTGTCCTTACGGACGTGGGGGTTCAAGTCCCCCCCCTCGCACCAATATTCTTCCCTCTCCCGACGTTATCCTCTCAGCTTGATATCCACCATCATCAGCATTATCCCACCAATCAATGCAACGCACGATGGCAGCAGGATAAAATGGCGCAGTTGACGATGCCATATCATCACCGCGGACATCAGCATGCCCACCGCGACCAGCGTCCGCCATACGTCAGCCGACACCCCGGCATACCCGAGAGCGACAATCAGCGCGCCGGGAACGACGACTGCCCAACCGCTTCCTAATGCTCGCAGCAGCATGGTTTTACCTCTCACAACGATAATGATAACCAATATCATATGATAATTTTTATCATTTGTCATTTGCAAAGTGCTCTGTGCCTTATTCTTTACGTTCGCGGTAATGACATACATTCATGAAGGTGATAAATTAAGCGGATTATCGATATATATTAAATATTTTTCTTATTTTGCAAATAACCTTTTTTTGCACATTGTTATCAGACTCTTCATTTTTGGCTTTCATCATTTTGAAATTTAACGACTAATAATGATTCTTCCGATATGACTGCACAAACCTGGCGAGCACATTACGCACAAAAATATCAATATTCCTTACGGCTTTTTTTACTGCTTAATTTCATTTCTTCCTCTCTGTCGCTGGTCACCCCCCTATTTACGGTAGTTCGTTTCACGCTGCCCTGCGCCCTGATCGTGGCCTGCAGCGGGTTGCTGCTGCTCTGGCACTGGAAATGGCCGCAATCGAAAATAAATATTTCCGCTATCTCGTTGTTATTTGGCATGCTATGGGCATGGCACGTAGTGACAAAGGCGATGCTATTGACACCGCCGCATTTTAACTATCTGGTGATCGCCCTATTAAGCATTCTGTTTATCGGCACCATCGCTTTTTCCAATAATATCACTGCCTTTACCCTCCACTCTTTACCGACTTTCCTTGCCTGCCTGATAATGGCGGAGGGAGAACAATGGTTGCGCATGACTTACTGTTTTATGCTGCCTATTGCCGGTATTACCCTGCAAAATATTATCCAGAAGCGCAGCGATGCCTTTACACAAGGATTGATGGATAAACTGATGCAGGAACGCAACACCCTCAACGATCTCAGTATGCTGGATCCCCTGACCGGTTTGTATAATCGCCGCGGACTGCAGAATCGCCTCGATACCCTGCTGGCGCTGGACGGCGATAACCACTTCGTGCTGCTCCTCGATATCGATCATTTCAAAGCCTATAACGATCACTACGGTCATATGATGGGCGATCAGGCGCTCATTCGCGTCTCTGCTGCCATTCGTAACGCCGTACGCTCGCGCGATATTGTCGCCCGCTTTGGTGGAGAGGAGTTTATGGTGCTGCTGACCAATAGCAGCGAAGAAACGGCCTGGCAGGCTGCCGAACGAATTCGACAGCGGGTCTATGACCTGAAAATCCCGCATATGTTTAATGAGAGCGTCGCCACCAACGTGACCATCAGTATTGGTCTGACGCCGCTCATTGATGACAATATTGAGCAAGCGCTGGCGCGAGCCGATGGCGCACTCTATGAAGCTAAAAATAAAGGCCGCAACATTATTTTGGCCAGTTAACCCGCGCGCGCTGCGGCATCGTGGCGCCGACAAAATTCTTGCCATGCCGCCTGCAAACAACTAATATCAGGAATCATTATCATTTAGATTTGTATCTGGAAATCGAATGGCCTGGCGTTCCCTTCCTCTCAGCGATGAACTTATCTGGCGGGCCCCTTTGCCGACGGCTGAGCGCGCCCTGGCGGAGAGTATTCGGGAAAAAATCGCCACCCTGCGCCCCCATCTGCTCGATTTCCTGCGCCTGGATGAATCCGCTCCCGGTCACGCGTTGACGCTCGCCGAGTGGTCGCAACCCACCGCCTTACGCTCCCTGTTGGCCACTTATTCCGATCATATCTATCGTCATCAGCCAACGCTGACACGGGAACAGAAACCTCTGCTCTCGCTCTGGGCGCAATGGTATATCGGTCTGCTGGTGCCGCCGCTGATGCTGGCGTTGCTCAATGAACCACAGGGTCTCAGCCTGGCGCCGGAACATTTCCACGTCGAATTTCACGAAAGCGGCCGGGCGGCCTGTTTCTGGATTGATGTCCATAGTGATGCCGGCATCGAGAGACTGTCACCGCTGTCGCGGATGGATGCCCTGGTGACGCGCACCCTGCAGCCGGTTATTGAGGCGCTGGAAGCGACGGGCGAAATCAATGGCAAGCTTATCTGGAGCAATACAGGCTATCTGATTAACTGGTATCTTGGGGAAATGCGCGCGCTGCTGGGGGATGAGCAGCTTGCCGCCCTGCGCCAGCACTGTTTCTTTGAAAAACAACTCGCCGATGGTCAGGATAACCCACTATGGCGAACGGTCGTGCTGCGTGAAGGGCAGTTAGTCCGACGCACCTGCTGTCAGCGCTATCGCCTGCCGGACGTCCAACAGTGCGGCGACTGCACGTTAAAATAACGCCCTGTTCCCAATAAGCTACGGGCAGCCTGTGGCCGCCCGGTCACTATTTATGCGGTCTGCTGACTCTCCTGTTCCGCCCGTTCGGCCTCTTCCGCTTCCTGAGCAAGCAGCTGTTTCTCATACACCTTAAAGAACGGGAAGTAGATAATCGCCGACACGCAGGCCAGAACGATGACCAGAATTGCCGCCCGGAAATCCCAGCCCAGCGCCCAGGCACCGCCAATCGGCGCCGGCGCCGTCCACGGCACCACGGAGATGACGCGGCCGATCAGATCCAGCTTCATTGCCGCCCAGGCCAGCACCGCATTCACCATCGGCGCCAGCAGGAACGGAATAAAGAACACCGGATTCATGACAATAGGCGTCCCAAAGATGACCGGCTCGTTAATGTTAAACAGGCTTGGCACCACGCTCAAACGACCAATGGAGCGCAAATGCGCTGAACGACTGCGCAGATAGCAGAACACCAGCCCCATGGTGGCACCAGAACCTCCGACCACGATAAAGAAGGTCCAGAACGCCTCCATAAAGATATGCGGCAGAGGTGCGCCCTGGGCCAGCGCCTGCTGGTTCATACCGAGGTTGGTCAGCCAGAACATCTGCAGCATCCCGGAAACGATCGCCGCACCGTGGATCCCGGCAAACCACAGCAGGTGGCCGATGAGAACCGCCAACAGGATCGCCGGCAGGGAATCGGCCGCCGAAACCAGCGGTTTGAAAATCGCCATAATGGCCTGCGGGATCAGCATGTCAAAATGGTGTTGAATAAACAGGCTCAGCGGATAGAGCGTTAGCACAACCACCAGCACCGGGATCAACAGATCAAAGGAATTTTTGATCATCGGAGGGACCTGATCCGGCAGACGGATACCGATGTTATGTGCCTTGAGAAAACGCATCATCTCCACACAGTAGATCGCCACCAGAATGGCGGTAAAGATCCCTGTTCCGCCGAGGCTATCCACCGGCAGCGTGCCATTCGTCTTCGGCGCGGCAATCAGTAAAAAGGCCATGATCGACAGCATCGCGCACATAAAGGGATCGAGCTGATTGGATTTCTCGTAGTGCTTACCGAGGTTGTAAGAGATTGCCGCGCAGATGTAGATCGACATGATCCCCATTGTCATATCAAAGGGGGTCAGAATGCGCCCCTCGAACTCTTTTGCCAGATCCAGCCAGGCGCGGGCGAAACCCCAGGTGGTATCCGGGGAAAAAGGAGGATAAGCAAACACCAGCAGAAACGATCCGACGATCATAAACGGCATCGCGGAGATAAAACCGTCACGGATAGCCATGACGTGACGCTGCGATGAGATCCGCCCTGCTATGGGGCTTATGTAATTTTCTACAAAGCGAAATATCAAATTAAACGCAGCATGGTTAGCAGACATAGTAGCCCTCCTGACAGGCTATTGATACTGGCCCAACAACGATTACCCTGCCGTTACGATGACCGCTTTTTGATGCAGCAGGCCGCGGGTGGATCACCGGCTATACTGCTCATAACACAACGATTCATACACGGCTCTTTTGTTATAAATAAAAGGAGAAGTGACTGTTCCAGTATTCATCTCAATGCAGATAACCGCAACCGGTTACAGTAACCGGTTACGGTGAATGTGAAGGAGATCGACAAAATAGAAAGAATCTGGATTGTCCGCGCCGATATTTACACTCCGCCAGGCTTGTGACAGATTTAACCAGGCTTAAATCAGGAGAATCCAATGAGTCTGCAGTCTGTACGGCAGTTCTTTGCCGAACACGCCCCCGATATCGAAATTATTGAGTTAAACCAGAGTACCGCCACCGTGGCGCTCGCCGCTGCCGCGCACAACGTTGAGCCGGGACAAATAGCCAAAACGCTGTCGCTCAAGATCAAAGATAAAATTGTACTGATCGTCGCCAGGGGCGATGCGCGGCTGGATAATAAAAAGCTAAAAGAAACCTTTGGCGCAAAAGCGCGTATGTTGAGCAGCGATGAGGTGGTGACCTGGACCGGCCATCCGGTCGGCGGCGTGTGCCCGTTTGGTCTGGAAAATCCGCTGGACGTCTTCTGTGACGTCTCGCTCAGGCACTATCAGGAGGTACTACCCGCAGCGGGGGCTATTCACAGCGCCGTTCGCATCGAACCAGAACGAATGGCGCAGCTCACCGACGCAACATGGGTAGACGTATGCATATAGCCGCGTTATGCCACCTGTTTAACGGCGCTGGTCGGGCCGTTTATCGGTAAATGCAGCAAGATATCCGCCGCGTTTAATAAACCAATGTCAGAGCGAACTCCGAGCTTGGTCATGGCGTTGAACTTATGCGCGCGGATGGTTTTAATGTTCCGGTTCAGCTGCACCGCAATTTCCGAAAGCGAATATCCCCACGACATATACCGAAGAATAGCGTGCTCCGTCGGACTTAGCGGATCGTTGCATGCCTCTCTGCCGCAAAAATGCTCTTTGCCGGCGAGGGAATGATTATCCAGCAGCTGTAATAAATGCTCCTGCAACCCGCGTCGCGGCGCAGATTTATTTAATATACCGTGCAGGCAGGACGGCATTAAATGGCCGATCAGGCGCATTTCGCTTTCATTATTAGCCAGAATAATCGTTTGGACTTCCGGTCGGATCCTCGCCATCTCGTGAAGAAAAAGCAGGCTCTCGGCTCTGGACGAACGACTCCCTGAAAGTGAAAAGATCATTGCTGACCATGGGAACGACGCTTCCACCGCCCTGAGCAAATTGATATTTTTAAAAAAATGAATGCGGTATTGGCTGTTATCTTCACGGCTAAAGATATAGCGCCAGGCCATTTCCGTCATCACACATTTTTCTACGATGGCGACATGACGGGTTGTGCTATTTTTTTCCATTCCATTTGCTCCCCGTAAGCTGAATTGATATTCAGCTCTTGCATTCCCTGCGCGCTGTTGATCCAGGCATACATTTCAGCGTTGCTGCGTAGCGATAAGCGACGCATTGCGCTATTTTTCTGCGCGCTGATCGTCTTATTGCTCTTTTTCAACAGCGCGGCGATCTGGTTAATTCCCCATCCCTTCGCCAGAAGGCGCAGAACTTTTCGCTCTGACAGGGTCAGCATCGCCGCAGAGTGGTAGCTTGCGAAATCGCTGTCCTCATTCCCGGTAAACAGCGTACGGCTAATCTGCTCAGCTGCACGGCTACCGGCACAAATCACCTCAATCAGCCGGTTTACCGGCTCGCTCTCGGAGATGAGCGAGCTTTCGGGACGAATTAATAGCTCAACGGCTAATGGATAGAGGCTGTCGCTGACCATAAAAACCCAGTGAATATCACGATACTGGGTCATGAGGGAGTAATAACGCTCGCAGACGGCCCGGGGTTGCGAAATCTCGCCGGAGATATCCGCGACAACCAGCACCGCCCGCCGCAGTTGTAAAAGGGTGAGCTCATCATGAGAGCGACAAAAACTGAGTTCGTAATCCGGGAGGTTCTCATTGAAGATCACCTTTAACCCTGACTGCATGACGGGGATTTTACTAATAACGACGCCAAACTTACCTTGTCCTGGTAACATAACACCTCCGCTTCCTGTCGAAGTTCCTTCGCTTGCCCGTAAACGTTCGGCGAGTGACTCGATCGCCATACCATTTACTGGATGAATATTAAAAACATATTCATGGCCCGCGTACACGATATACTGAATGACCGAACCATGGTCATACCGTGTAAATATTATTCCTGTGTATACTTGCGATGAATATTAGCACAGACGCCTCTGCGCTAATAAATTAGAAAAGATAAAACTATTATTTAGCAAAAATAATTTCAGGCTTGAAAATTATGAAGCATTCTCTTTAATTGCTTCTCTAAATGCTTTAGGCGACATACCACTGTAGCGGCGGAAAAAGCGAGAAAAATAGGCGGCGTCGCTAAAACCCAAATAATCAGACAGTTGCGTTACCGTCATGCGAGTGTACTGCAGGTTACGCCGCGCCTCAAGCATCAGTCGCTGATGCAGTACCCCGAGAGCGCTACAGCCATAGAACTCGCGACATAAATAGTTTAAATGCGTGACCGACAGCCCAATCAACTTCGCATACTCCGCCAGCGGGAGATGCTGCCGGTAGTGGCTCTCAATAAGCCGGGAAAAATGACGCATCATACTGCGCTTTCGCTCCGCTTTGTCTTCCGCGGGCGGTGCGGGGCGGCACTGCCGGTTCAGCCAGACCAGCAGCGTTCCCAGCAGCGAATAAAGCATCATTTCCCGTGCGTCATGATCGGCACTGTACTCCTCGCGAAGCGCTGAAAACAGCGTATGCATACGCCCCCGGGAACGCCCCACCGGCAGACACTGCGCTACGCTAAGCACATCCAGCGGCCGGCCGAACTGATTTTCAAAGCGGCTCAGCAGCGGCAGCGCCAGGGAGAGCACAAATCCGTGCGTCCCGGGTGAAAAATGAAAGCCATGAATGCAGAGGGCGGGCACCACCTGGATGCAGGATTCCGTCATCACCGCGGTGGTGCCTTCAATTTCGATCTCCGCCCGACCTTTGTGCAGATAGAGGAGCTGGACCATTTCGGCGTGCTGGTGGACGCGAATATGCCACTGATACAGGCTGCTGCGCTGCAAAATCGATTCGCAGTGCAGCAGGTCCGGCGTCGGCCAGCCGCGCTCCTCGCCATAGAGCTTAAATACCGGAACAGTTTGGACGGGCGACATAGTTACTCCTGTTCAGTCAGACGACGCGCTCCATGGGCAGGCCCACGTAGTTTTCCGCGATGGTGGTCAGCCCAGCGCGCGAGCCCAGATAGTAGCGGCGATCGGCCGCCTGCATTTTGGCGTCGAATTCGTTCTGCTGCGGGAAATCGTGCAGCAGGCGGGTCATGAACCAGCTAAAGCGTTCCCCTTTCCAGACCCGATCCAGCGCCAGTCGCGAATAGGTCGCGAGCAGATCGCTCCGGCCATGATGGTAGTATTCGCGAAGGATCCGCCACAGATAGTTCACGTCCGATGCCGCCAGGTTCAACCCTTTAGCGCCGGTCGGCGGTACGATATGCGCGGCATCCCCCACCAGAAACAATCGCCCATATTGCATCGGCTCTACGACGAAGCTGCGCAAGGGAGCGATGCTTTTCTCAAGTGAGTGACCAGTCACTAACTTTGATGACAGATCCGCCGGCAATCGGCATTTCAACTCCTGCCAGAAGCGTTCGTCCGACCAGTCTTCCACTTTATCGCTCAGCGGAACCTGCAGATAGTAGCGGCTGCGAGTAAGTGAGCGCTGACTACATAAAACGAATCCCCGCTGATGATGCGCATAGATCAGCTCCGGATTGACCGGCGGCGTATCCGCCAGCAGGCCTAACCAGCCGAACGGCCAGACGCTCTCGTAAGTTTTGAGGATGTCAGCGGGAATACTTTGCCGCGACACGCCATGGAACCCGTCGCAACCGGCGATAAAGTCACACTCCAGGCGGCAGAATTCACCTTCGCTAAGATAGGTGATCGTCGGCCGGTCGCTTTTCGCGTCATGGATAGTCACTTCGCTCACGCCGTACACGATCGGCGCGTCGCTGGCGGCCCGGGCAGCCATCAGGTCGCGGGTCACTTCAGTCTGGCCGTAAACCATCACGCTCTTGCCGTCGGTCAGCTCGCTCAGTGAGACGGGCACCCGCTGGCCGTCAAAGAGAAACTCCACCCCATGATGCACCAGGCCTTCGACGTCCATTCGCTGCGCCACGCCCGCTTCGCGAAGCAGATCGACGGTACCGCTTTCCAGAATTCCCGCGCGGATGCGCCCCAGCACATACTGCGGCGTTTGACGCTCAAGAATGACCGTGTGGATGCCGGCGTTGTGCAGGAGCTGCCCCAGCAGCAGCCCGGAAGGGCCAGCGCCAATAATCGCGACCTGTGTTTTCATAGGATTGTCTCACTTTTGCAGGGTTAATTATTTGTATATTTTTTGTTTAATAAAAGTGCTTTCCTGCATTTTTGATAAGTCAGACGGGAAAAAGAAGGGATGAATGGCGACAAAAATTGCACTTTTCACCAAACTGGCAAAAGTGTGGGACGCTTCAAATTCTGCCCCTCCGGCGGGCGGGAAATTTTTGCACATTATTTGATCCCACCCCCCTCAGCCGCCCAGGCGCTTCAGGTTAAAGTATCGGCAGATACCAGGCGTCGCGGACAGCAGAGGAAATATGCAGGTTGATCGGGCACAGCAGCGGGCAATCACACGATTATGCATCCAGTGTGGTCTTTTTTTGTTACAGCACGGCGCCGAAAGCGCGTTGGTGGAAGAGCTTTCAACGCGTCTCGGGCTGGCGCTGGGGATGGACAGCGTCGAAAGCGCCATCTCCTCCAACGCTATCGTCCTGACCACCATTAAGAATGGCGAATGTCTTACCTCCACGCGTAAAAATGTCGACCGCGGCATTAATATGCATGTGGTGACGGAAGTGCAGCATATCGTGATCCTCGCCGAGCATAAGCTGCTGGATTATCGCGACGTCGAGAAGCGCTTCGCGCAGATTAGGCCCCTGCGCTATCCCCGCTGGTTGCTGGTGATCATGGTGGGCCTCTCCTGCGCTTGTTTCTGTAAACTGAATAACGGCGGCTGGGATGGAGCGCTGGTCAGCTTCTGCGCCAGCACGGTGGCCATGTACATTCGCCAGGTGCTGACCCACCGTTCCATGCATCCGCAGATCAACTTCTGCATCACCGCCTTTGTGGCCACCACGATCTCCGGGCTGCTGCTGCGCCTCCCTACCTTTGCCAGCACCCCGACCATCGCCATGGCCGCCAGCGTCCTGCTGCTGGTCCCGGGCTTTCCGCTGATCAACGCCGTCGCCGATATGTTTAAAGGGCATATTAATACCGGCCTCGCCCGCTGGGCGATCGCCAGCCTGTTAACCCTTGCCACCTGCATTGGCGTAGTGATGGCAATGACCGTATGGGGGCTGCGGGGATGGGCATAATTTCGTTTATTTTCGCGCTGGCGGAAGACATGCTGCTGGCGGCGATCCCTGCCGTCGGGTTTGCGATGGTCTTTAATGTCCCGCAGCGCGCCCTGCGCTGGTGCGCGCTGCTGGGGGCCATCGGCCACGGTTCGCGCATGGTCATGATGAGCGCCGGTTTTAACATTGAATGGGCCACGTTTCTCGCCGCCCTGCTGGTGGGTTGCATCGGCATCCAGTGGTCGCGCTGGTATCTGGCGCATCCGAAGATTTTTACCGTTGCCGCCGTGATCCCGATGTTTCCCGGTATTTCCGCTTACACTGCGATGATCTCCGCGGTAAAAATCAGTCATTTTGGCTATTCTGAAGAGATGATGATTTTGCTGCTGAGCAATTTTTTAAAGGCCTCTTCAATCGTGGGCGCCCTCTCCATCGGCCTGTCGATACCCGGTCTGTGGCTGTATCGTAAGCGCCCTCGCGTCTAACCCCGGCGTCGCGGTAAAGCCGCGACGCTCCTTCCGCGACGGGCTCTGTGCTACTATGTGCAGATCACCCCACTCTTTGCAGTTCAGAGTTGAGATAGAGTTATGTCTTCGCGAATTTTAACCTCCCATTTTAGCGGCCTGGAAGAGTTCCTCCAGCAGCACGCGGCGCTGCTGGCGAAATCGACTGACGGCACTGTCGCCGTTTTTGCCAACAACGCCCCGGCGTTCTATGCGCTGACCCCAGACCGGCTGGCGCAGCTGCTGGAACTGGAAGCCAGGCTGGCGCGCCCCGGCAGCGACATCGCGCTTGACCCGCAGTTTTTCGACGAGCCCGCGGCGGCGCCCGTTGCGGTGCCGATGGGCAAATTTGCCATGTATGCGGCCTGGCAGCCGGACGCCGACTTTCAGCGTCTGGCCGCGCTGTGGGGCATCGCCCTGAGCCAGCCGGTCACCCCGGAAGAGCTGGCCGCTTTCGTCGCTTACTGGCAGGCGGAAGGTAAAGTGTTTCACCACGTGCAGTGGCAGCAGAAACTGGCTCGCAGCGTGCAAATCAGCCGCGCCAGCAACGGCGGGCAGCCGAAGCGCGATGTGAACAGCGTGAGCGAACCCGACAGTCATATTCCGCGAGGTTTCCGAGGATGAGCATGAAAAACGTTGGCGATCTGATGAAGCGCCTGCAGAAAATGATGCCGGCTCATATCGAACCGGCGTTTAAAACCGGCGAAGAGCTGCTGGCCTGGCAAAAAGAGCAAGGCAAGCTGCGTTCCGAAGCGCTGGAGCGGGAGAACCGCGCGATGAAAATGCAGCGCACCTTTAACCGCTCGGGGATCCGCCCCCTGCATCAGAACTGCTCCTTTGATAACTATCGCGTCGAGTGCGAGGGGCAGATGAACGCCCTCGCCCGGGCGCGTCAGTACGTGGAGGAGTTTGATGGCAATATCGCCAGCTTTATCTTCTCCGGCAAACCGGGCACCGGTAAAAACCACCTCGCGGCTGCTATCTGCAACGAACTGCTGCTGCGCGGGAAATCGGTCTTAATTATCACCGTGGCTGATATTATGTCAGCCATGAAAGATACCTTCGGCAATCGGGAGACGAGCGAAGAGCAATTACTGAGCGATCTCAGCAAGGTCGATCTTCTGGTGATTGATGAAATTGGTATGCAGACGGAGTCTCGCTATGAAAAGGTCATTATCAATCAGATAGTTGACCGCCGCTCTTCCTCCAAACGGCCTACCGGTATGCTAACCAACAGTAATATGGAAGAGATGAATAAGCTGCTCGGCGAACGGGTGATGGACCGTATGCGCCTGGGCAACAGCCTGTGGGTTATCTTCAACTGGGAAAGTTACCGGCACCGCGTCACCGGCAAGGAGTATTAAGAGATTTCCGGACAACGGCGGCGTTATACTAAAGTGATTCTTCAGTCACGCTTATGAGTCCGTCTATGAAATCGTTAAAAAATGGCTTACTTGCCGCGCTTACCCTCAGCGCATTTACCCTCTCCGGGGCCCACGCTGCCTCCTGGCAGGATTCTCTCAACAGCGCCGCCAGCCAGCTCAGCGGCGGCAGCACCCAGGCTGGCAGCGGCGGCATGTCCGTCTCCTCGCTAACCAGCCTGCTCAGTGGCAGCAGCCAGTCGCTGACCGCCAGCAGCATGAATAATGCGGCCGGGATCTTGTCATATTGCGCGCAACAGAAGCTGGCCTCCGTGACCAGCGCCGATAACGTCAAAAACCAGGTGCTGGATAAACTAGGACTCAGCACGCCGGAAAAACAGAAACAAGACACCAACTATCTCGATGGCCTGCAGGGGTTGCTCAACAGTAATAACGGCCAGCAGCTGGACCTGAATACGCTTGGCAACAGCTCGCTGGCGAAACAGGTGAAAACCAAAGCCTGCGATCTGGTCTTAAAACAGGGCGTTAACTTCCTCTCCTGATACGTACTGCTAATGCCGCGTTTGTCGCCTTCGCGACGGCAGCGCGGCCTGAAACGGCTTTTTTCTCCTTTTTCTCCTTGCGCTTCCCCGCCACGCCGGCTGCGACGCCGATCAAAAAAAGCAACTTCTAAACCAATTCTGAATAACTGCACACTTTCATGACGCTAGAATTGCAGCAAGATGGCGCTGCAATTACAGTGTGGCTTGAAAAGTAATCTGTTCTGCCAGCCGATAACTGGCGTTAATGAGGATGAGCTGTGTCAGAGTTGTTATCCATCGCCTTATTTTTAGCTTCGGTGGCGCTTTATGCCTGGAAAGCGGGTCGTAACACCTGGTGGTTTGCCGCCACGCTCACGGTGTTAGGCCTGTTCGTGGTACTGAATATCACCCTCTACGCCAGCGACTACTTTACCGGCGACGGCATCAACGACGCGGTACTCTACACTCTGACCAACAGCCTGACCGGCGCCGGGATCGGCAAGTACATTCTGCCGGGCGTCGGCGTGGCCGTCGCGCTGGTTGCCGTTTTTGGCGCCCTGGGGTGGGTGCTGCGCCGCCGTCGGCATCATCCTCATCACGTCGGCTACAGCCTGGCGGCGCTGCTGCTGGCGCTGGCCTCGGTCGACGCCAGCCCGGCCTTCCATCAAATCAGCGAGCTGGTGAAATCGCAATCACGGGAAGGAGACCCGGACTTTGCCGCGTACTACAAAGAACCGTCGAAGCGTATCGACAATCCGCAGCTGAATCTGGTCTATATCTATGGCGAAAGCCTTGAGCGCACCTATTTTGATAACGATGCGTTCCCCAACCTCACCCCTGAGCTTGGCAGAATTAAAGATGAGGGCATTGATTTCAGCAATACCATGCAGCTGCCGGGGACCGATTACACCATCGCCGGCATGGTCGCGTCACAGTGCGGCATTCCGCTGTTTGCGCCGTTTGAAGGCAACGCTTCGGCCTCCGTATCCAGCTTCTTTCCGCAGAATATCTGCCTTGGCGATATCCTGAAAAACTCCGGTTACGAAAACTATTTTGTGCAGGGAGCTAACCTGCGCTTTGCCGGCAAAGACGTGTTTCTCAAGTCCCACGGCTTCGATCACCTGTTCGGGGCGGAAGAGCTCAAAACCACGGTAGCGGATCCCGCCTACCGCAACGACTGGGGCTTCTATGACGACACGGTACTTGAGGAGACGTGGAAAAAATTCGAAGAGCTGTCGCAGTCCGGAAAACGCTTTTCGCTGTTCGCCCTGACGGTGGACACCCACCATCCCGACGGCTTTATTTCGCGCACCTGCGAGCGTAAACGCTATGACGTGGACGGCAAGAAAAACCTCTCCTTCAGCGCCGTTAGCTGCAGCCAGGAACATATCGCCGCGCTAATCGAGAAGATCAAAGCCTCTCCCTATTTCAAAAACACGGTCATCGTGGTCTCTTCCGACCACCTGGCCATGAAGAACAGCGCCTGGGATTACCTCAACAAGCACGATCGCAGCAATTTATTCTTTGTCCTGCGCGGCGATCGGCCGCAGCAGGAGACCCTGGCAGTGAAACGCAACACCATGGATAACGGTGCGACGGTGCTGGATATTCTCGGTGGCGATAACTATATCGGCCTCGGGCGCAGCAGCCTCTCTGGCCAGTCGCTCTCCGGTATTTTCATCAATATGAAAGAGAAGATCCTGGCCTGGAAACCCGACGTGATCCGCCTGTGGAACTTCCCGAAAGAGATTAAAAACTTCACCATAGACTCGCAGAAGAACATGATCGCCTTCTCCGGCAGCCATTTCCGTCTGCCGCTGCTGCTCCGGGTGTCGGACCAGCGCGTTGAACCGCTGCCGGAGAGCGAATACTCGGCGCCGCTGCGCTTCCAGCTGGCCGATTTCGCACCGCGGGATAATTTCGTGTGGGTCGATCGCTGCTATAAAATGGGCCAGCTGTGGTCTCCTGAGCTGGCGCTCTCCACCGACTGGTGCGTCTCACAGGGCCAGCTCGGGGGTGAGCAGAAGGTTCAGCACGTTGATAAGCCACAGTGGAAAGGCAAGACCGCCTTCAGGGACACCCTTATCGATATGGAGCGCTATAAGGGCAACGTCGATACGCTGAAAGTTGTCGACAACGATATTCGCTATAAAGCCGACAGCTTCGTGTTTAACGTTGCCGGCGCGCCGGAAGAGGTGAAACAATTTAGCGGCATTTCGCGCCCCGAGTCCTGGGGTCGGTGGTCCAATGCCCAGCTGGGCAGCGACGTGAAGATTGAATATAAAGAGCCGCTGCCGGAGAAATTTGATCTGGTGATCACCGCCAAAGCCTACGGTCCCAATGCCAATAAGCCGATCCCGGTGCGGGTTGGTCAAAGTGAGCAAGTGCTTACTCTGGTCAATGATGTGACCACCACGACGCTGCATTTCGACAACCCGACGCGCAGCAACACGCTGACCATCACTCCGCCGAACCCGCAGTCCACCAACGAGGGCAATATCCTCGGCCACTCCCCGCGTCAGCTGGGGATCGGTATGGTGGAGATCAAAGTGGTCAAAAGCGAAGGTTAAAGCCACCTTGCCCGGCGGGTTTTGGCGCCGGGCAACGGTTTGGGTGGCGGGGTGTTAGCAATACAGCGGCTTGAGCTCGTCAGCCGACAGTCCGGTAATCTTCTGTACCGTCTCTTTGTCGAGGCCATTCTGTAACATGCTGCCGGCAATGCGCAGCGCCTCACGCCGGCTCCCTTCCTGTCGGCCCTCATGCCGACCTTCCTGTCGACCTTCCTGCTTAAGCTTTTGCGCGATAGACATCAATGTCTCCTCATACTGTGGCAGACGGCGGGCCAGCCGGCGGAGAAACACGCCCGGCTCGGCCGTGTTACCGTACTGCAGCATATAGTGAAACAGCATTCTCAACTGCCGGGGGCTAGTGTATCCCAGCATCACCACGGCCGCCAACGACTCCGTTATGTCGCTGAGATCGCGCTGGCGAATATGCTTTTGCATCAGCTCCAGCAGGGCGACCCGCCGATGCTGCACGATTTCATCGTCCGGCATGACCGTGACGTCGATCAATGGAAACTGACTGCCGTACAGCCTCTTCGCCAGCTGCGGGTCGGCAAATTCATCCAGCCAGTTGAGGGAAAAAGGATACGGACTGGTTGCGCCGTGATAAAACAGCATCGGCACCACCAGCGGCAGCGTTTTGTGCCCGGCGTCGAGGTGTCGCTGCATCGCGGCAATCGCATAGCGCATCAGACGAAAAGCCATATGGTTGTCCGGCGAGCTCTGATGCTCTATCACCACGTAAATATATCCCGCCCCGCAGGTGGTTCGCACCGACCACAGCACGTCCGAATACCAGGCGCGCAGATCCTCATCGATAAAACTCGCCGATTGCAGCCTCAGGGTAGCGAAATCGCACCGCTGGCGGATCGCTTCGGGAAGATAGAGCATGAGGAAATCATTCGCCGTCTCCGGGTGGCGAAGAAATCGTTTAAACACCGCATCGTGCGGCGTGGCGGTTATTCGTTTTTTCATGGCCATCCGCTTGCCTGAAAGAGAAGGAAAGCCGGACTCTACCACCGGTTTTTACCCGGTTGGTTTTGGCGATGATTTTCTGGGAAGCGCCTCGGAGAATAGCGGAGCGGCCAGTCTGACTGGCCGCCATGGGCAAGATTTAGTAATCAAACTGCCGGTAATAACGGCGGATATTCAGGTCGTGGCCGGTATGGTGCTCAAAGTGGGCCGCCAGCCGGTCCACCAGCAGAGTGGACACCACGCACGGCGCCATAATCCAGCGGAACGCATCATCAATGCCGTTCAGCGGATAGTCCCGTGGGTCGATCACCACCAGATGGTCAGTTATCTTTTCGGCAAAGCGTTCGACGCGCTCGTCCAGCGCCCGGCATTTCCCCTCGCCCTTCACCAGAAACAGCGGGACCTCTTTTTCCAGCAGCTCCAGGGTACCGTGGAAAAATTCAGCCGAGCTTACCGACTTCGTCCGCTTCCACTGCATCTCTTCGAGAATACACATCGAGAACAGGTAGACCTCACCCCACATTTCCGCGCCGCCAATCCACATCATATAGTCGCTGTCATGGTATTGCGCGGCAATGCTGTCCGCCTGAGGATCGAACTGGCGCTTGGCCTCTAGCAGATTTTCCGGCAGCAATTCCAGCTGGCTGGCAAAACGCGCATATTCAGCAAACTCACCATGTCGATAAATGACGCGGAAGAATAACCAGTACAGCAGCATATATTCATATTCCACGCCGTTCTTGTGGCACATCGGAATATGCCAGCTGGCGGCGGCAGCCAATGGCGAATCGGCATGACGGGTAATGGCTACCACGCGTATCCCCTGCGCCTTGCACCATTCGGCAATGGCCACCGACTCTTTGGTATCGCCGGATTTAGAGAGCGTGACGACAACCGCCTCTTTATTTAATTTTTTATGCCCGCGATGGATTAATTCCGCCGCCTGCTCAAGATAAACCGGCACGCTGGTTAATTCTTTGGCAAACTCATTAATAGCCATCATCGGGGCCAGGGAACCGCCAACCGAGGCAAAAAATAATGCGCTGCAGCCGCTGTCATAAATAGCGTCGGCCACGGTTTCAGCCTGTTTACGTGCAGCGATGATCTCGCGAGCACTGGTCAGGTACTCGTCCTGATTAAAACCCAACATAGTTTTCTCCTGAATAATCAGATTTTACTTTTTAATACGCGGTCAAAATCGTCGAAAATACGTATCGCCAGATCGATGCCTTTCAGTCCGGCGGTATGCCAGGCGAGCATTTGCACTGGGACAATCAGCAGCAGCGGCGCCAGGTGATGCTCGCACGGGCAGTTTAGCGCCAGCGTTTGTTCATCCTCTTCGTCGCCCAGCGTCAGGGTAAAGGCCCGGGCAATGGACGGCGCCATATAGTCGCGCAGCGCCCGGGTTCGCGCGTCCGGCGAGTCCTCCAAAAACAGCATCACATGGCGGGCATTGGCCTCCAGATAGGGGCCGTGCATATAGGCTTCCAGCTCAAAGCCGCTGGAAGGCACGCGCACCGTCTCGGTAAATTTGGTTTCGAACTCTTTCGCCACGCCAACCAGCGCGCCATAGCCGGTGGCGACAAAGCGCTCGCCGCGCCGCAGCGTTTCGCTATGCCGGTCGATAAAGCGCGAAGTGCGGGCGATGACCTCCGGGATCGCCGCCGCCAGCCGCTGCAATTCGGCAAGATAGTGCTGCTCCTCGGTCTCGCTGGCCTTCCCCTGGCTACGGGCAATCATCAGCGCCATTAGCAGCAGATTGAGCACCGTCGCGCTAAAACCGCGGGTGACAAACCCTACGCTCTCGATCCCGGTATTGATATCCAGCACGCCATCGCAGGCGCGCCCGGTCGGGCTTTGCGGGTCGGAGGTCAGGGCAAACACCGGCAGTCCTGAGGCCTGTACCTTACGCATTGCCTCCAGCGTCGAGGCGCTTTTTCCGCTTTGTGAAATCGCCACCACCAGATCGGTATGCGGGTCGATAGCTTCGTAATGGGTAAAGTTGTACGGCTCTTTAATGTCAACCAGCACGCCGAAGCGTTGTTCAAAGAAATAGCGCGCGCACAGCGCGGCGTTCAGCGACGATCCGGTCGCCAGCAGCAAAATTCGGCGTACCGGGTGCTGGCGGGCAAAGGTCTCAATCGCCGCCAGCTTGTGCCGGTAGTCGCGCAGGATCTGCGCCAGACAGGCCGGCTCTTCGCTGATATAGGTCATCATTGTTGGTTGCATAGCTCACTCCCGTTAAAACAATCCGATCCACGAACCCAGAATGCCCACCACCGCCATTCCGCCGATAATAGAGAGCGGTTTAACCTTCCGCCCAAGCAGCCAGTAGACGATGCCGAAACTCACCAGCGGCAGCATGCAGGGCAGAATGTCGTTGATGATGTCCTGCACCTGGGTTTTGGCCTCCCCGGCCCCGAAGGAGACAGGGATGGTGATATCGATCATTGAGGCGGTCATCGCCCCGACCACCATCAGGCCGATAATCGATGCCCCGTAGGTCAGGCTCTCCATCATTCCGCTCTTCTGGATCCGCTGCAGGACGCCGGTGCCCAGCACGTAGCCCCAGCGGGTAAAGCACCAGCGCGCCAGAATGTGCGGCACGTTAAATACCAGCAGAAACAGGATTGGCCCGAGAATATTGCCTTTTAGCGCCAGGCTGGTGCCGATACCGGTGGCGATCAGGCGCAGCGTCCCCCAGAAAAAGGAATCTCCCAGCCCGGCCAGCGGCCCCATCAGCGAAGCTTTGACGTTATCAATCGCATTGGCATCCATATTTTTCTGCTGGCTGTTTTTCTCCTCCATCGCCGTCGTGATCCCTAGCAGCAGGGTGACGATATGCGGCGTGGTATTGAAGAACACCAGATGGCGTTTCAACGCCCCGGCCAGCTCCTCTTTGCACGGATAGAGCTTCTTCAGCACCGGGATCAGCGCGTAAACAAAGGCGAGATTCATCTGTCGCTCATAGTTCCACGAGAACTCCATCTGGAAGGAGCGCCAGAACACCCGGCGTAAATCACGCGGCGTAATTCGCGTTTCTTCCTGCTCCTGCGGCTGCAGGGTCTCTTCAGAAATCATCTTCGTCGTCATCGCTGACTCCTTGTTCTGTCGTCGTACGAGGTGAATTCAACGCGGTGACGTTAACCATCACCACCGCCACGATGGCGCCGAGAATGGCGATACCGGTCACCGGGATTTTCAAATAAGCCATTAGCACAAAGCCGAGGAAAAAGTACGGCGCCACTTTCTTGTTAATCAGCAACCTGGCGAGCATCGCGAAGCCGAGAGCCGGAATGATCCCGGTGGCCACGCTGAGTCCGTGTTTGATAAATTCCGGGATCGCATCGAGCAGAGATTTCACCGCGTTGCTGCCCACCAGGAATGAGACGGTCACCACCGTGGCAAGCATCAGCGACAGGCCGAATCCGGCGATCAAATGCATCCGCTCAATGCCGCGCGTATCCGCCCGTTCCGCATAGCCGTCCGCTTTCTGGCTGAGCAACGGAATGAACATCCCCAGATAAACGTTTTTCAGGATCAGGGTCAGGGTGGCGATAGGCAGGCCGAGCAACAGCGCCGTTTCCGTGCCCGCGCCGGAGGTGATGGCGAACGCCACGCCGAGAATACCGCCGGTCACCACGTCGGGCGGGATCGAGGCGCCAACGGAGAACGAGCCGATAAACGCCAGCTCCAGCGTCGCGCCCATGATGACGCCGGTCTGCACATCCCCCAGCACCAGGCCGGTCAGCAGCCCGGTGACGATAGGCCGGGAAATCAGCGACGTCCCTAAGGCATATTCCGATTGCGCGATAAACGCCACCAGACCCAGTAAGAGAGCCTCTACCATAATCTGTCCTCCGGAATTACACGCATTCCGTAAAAAGCTGTTTGCGATCGTTCGGGACCTGGCGAATTTCCACCTCGACGCCTTTGCCCACCAGTTGTTGCAACTGCTCTATTTCCTCCGGCAGTAAATTAATCGCCTTAGAAATATTTTTACTGCCCTCTTTGGCCTTAATCCCACCGAGATTAATACTTTTTATTTCCTCAACGGCGCTGGCAATACGCCAGGCGTCATTGACCGATTCCACAACAATAAATAAATTATATTTATCGGTAACCCCACTTGTTATCGCTTCAATAGAATCATTTATATTTTTAATCACCAGCTTTACCGAGGGTGGTTTAGCAAGCTTAATGGTGGTTTTCCGCAGTTCATCCTCAGGGACACTGTCGTTGGCGATTAAAATACAATCGGCGCCGACATATTGGGTCCAGGAAAAAGCGACCTGGCCGTGAAGTAATCGATGGTCAACCCTTAATAACGTAATCATCATGCATCCTCATTTCAGAAGTCTTTATCCATAGTCATCGCCCCGGCAATACTCTGATTGCAGTACTGAATGCTCTCTTTGGCGTTGATTAATGCTTCAGAAATTAATTTTTCGGTATTCTCTTCCGCTGCAGAAATAAGCAGGTCAATAATTAACGGTAGATTTAACCCGGACAATAAATGGAAGTGCGGGCGCGATAAAAAACGCACAAACTCATTATTGACGCTACCGGCGAAAATATCCGTAATCACTATCAGCTCATCCTGCGCCGGGAAACGCGCCAGCAGCGCCTCCACCTGCTGCGTCAGATCGACCTCCTCTTCTACATAGGCGCACAGAGTATGAATATCCGGCTGTTTACCGAGGATCAGCTCCACAGAGTTCAACAAACCGTTAGCAAAGGTGCCGTGGCTGGCAAAAATATAGTGTCGTTTCATCCTTACCTCGAAAGCGCATTCCACTGCTTTCTTAATTGCAACCGACGTGCCAGAAACAGTGGCGCGTCGGCTTACGTAAGGACAAAAGGGAGAGAGGCGTTAAAACTCTTGATCTTCCTGAATAAATTCCGTTTCACGCGTCAGGATGTCGTGAATGTAATAGAGCTCGACAACGGGAATTTTGACACTATATCCGCTCTCTATGACACTAAAGGCCTCGCGCAGCGTAGCCAGCTCGCGCTCCGGACACTGCCTTCCCGAATAATGGGTTGGGGAAGCGTGGCGGATTAACCGCTCTATCAGACAGCTGATATGCACATACAGCGCCACCTTACGTTCATTGGGCACCTCGTACCCGGCCAGATGCTCATAGCGCAGCAAAAACTGCTCAACCTGGTTGATCACCTTCGCGGTATCCAGGATCGTCACCGACTCGATCACCCGCCGCAGCGAGAAGTTTTTCAGGATCAGGTTGTTGATCTCGCTGACCTGCTCCGCTGTCGCCAGTTCGCCGAAGATACGCATCAGCGGGCGACTTCCTTCGCCGGAAATCAGCGAATCCAGCGAGATCCACGGGAGATCGGCAAGATGCGGATCGAGGGTGCCGACGATCGCCAGCACTTCGTAGCGGCTGAGCATCGGCTCCCGTCGCGCAGGATCGGCAAGGGTCTCCACATCGCAGGCCACAATATCAACGCCCAGCGCTTCAGGGATGCTGGCTTTTAACAGCGCCGACAGGTTCGCCGCCGCGCCCAGGCCGGTGGCGCAGGTGGTCAAAATCGCCCGCGGTTTATCGGTCTGCGGGTAATAAAGCTGGTGCTCAACCGCCAGATCATCGCCGATCTCGCGGACGATATCTTCCAGCATATCGCCGTGCAAAATCCGCTCCCCGACGTACATCGCCATGCCGGTGGAGACATTGTTAATAATCGCCACCGGCGTGTTCAGACGACGATTAAAATGGCTGTGAATAGCGTTCAGGGATCCCATATCGACCAAAATGATCAGCCCTGACGCCAGCGCGTGGCGCTCAATGTAGGCCATCACCTGATTAGCGATAGCCTCCGGCGTCACGTCGAGCGGCATGTCGAATGACTCAAACAGCGGGCTTTTCAGCAAGCGGTTCGCCACGCTGGCGATGCTGCTGGCGGTGGCGTAACCGTGAGCGAGAATAATCGCCCGGGTCACCTGCTGCTGGCTAATAGCGCCATTTTTCTGGAACCACAGCACCAGCAACAGCAGGTCAATACGTTGGGGCTCAATATCCAGCTTCAGCGCCAGCGCGTCGAGGATCGCTTCGCAAAAGCGATACAGCAGCGGGAATTTGTTTGCCAGAAAATCCGCCAGCAGACGGATTTTCTCATTGCTCATTGTGGACGGCGCCTGACGGGATCGATGGATCAGGTAGTGGCTCAGGGCGTAAAGACAGTTACCGTTAAACTGGATATTGAAGCGTTTTTCCAGGCGATAATACTCCTCCCGCACCTGATGGGCGATCAGCAGCAACATCTGCGAGCTACTGGCATCCTGGTTATCAAAGATCAGCTGATCGAAGAGGGTTTCAATCTCCTCCCCCATGCTTCTTTGCGCCTCTTCCCAGACCGTTTTTTTATTCAGCACCGCTTCGTGCAGCGCCAGAATCCGACACTGAACGTCATAGATCAGCCCCTGAATCGGGTCGCGCGCCCGCAGCAGCCAGACCAGGCTGGTCTGCGGCTCGATTAGCAGCGGCTCCTGCTGGCCCATCGCTTCACTGAGCGCCGGCGTCGCCGCCATGATCGTTTCCGGCAGATCGTGCAGCGTCACGGTCAGCATCTCGCTGCCCGGAGACCGGGCCCAGGCTGATGCCACGGCGTACTTCACCACATTCTTCAGTTCGCCGACGTTGCCCCGATAAACGTACTGCGTCAGGACCTGCAAAAGCCGCGGCGTTAGCTGCAGCCGGGCGGCCAGCGTCCGGGCCTCCTGCCAGAAAAACTGCAGCGTTAGCGCCTCCTTCTCCTCGCGGCTGCGGTGTTGAAGATCGGGCAAGCTGACCAGGATCGGAATACGACGAAGAAAGGTGGTCAGAAAAGTGCTGTGAATCTCTTCGGTGGTGGCAAACACCAGCCGCAGCGAAATCGGCAGGCCTTGAGCGGTCTCCCCCACCCGGTAGATCTCCTTGCGATCCAGCCAGGTGAACAGCTTCTCCTGCCCCTGAGCATCCAGGCGGTGGACCTCGTCGAGAAACAGCATCCCGCCGTTTGCCGCCTCGAACGCCCCGGCTTTATCGCTCTGCGCGCCGGTAAACGCGCCTTTGACGTAGCCGAACAGGTTGGCGGCCAGCAGCTCCGGATTACTGGCATACTGCGCGCAGTTGAAGCTCACGAAGGGCGCATCGGGCGCCAGCAGGCCCTGGGCGATCGCGAACTCGTGCATCAGCTCCGCCATATAGCTTTTACCGGTCCCGCTGTCGCCGGTGATCAGCAGCGGTAGCCCGCCGTTGGGATAAAACAGCGCGGTTTTCATCTGCTCAATCGGTTTACGCAGGCTGCCGTCATGGCCGGTCAGCAACGAAAAATGGTCCGCCTGTTCCGGCTGGCGGTCACTCTCCGCGAGCAGGTCCGCCATGCTGGCGTACTCGCTGCGGGAAAGGGGGAAGAACTGCTGGCAGAAGGCTTTTTTATGCAGAAAATAGACCGGCCGGGTGTTGATCTTCACCAGCACGTCCTGGGCGACCAGCTGATTGAGATAATGGCTGGCGGTATTTCTTTGCATCGCGAAACGCTGAGCCAGCCAGCTGGCGGTGAACACTTCGCTCAGGTTATCCGGATCGAAAAAATCGGTCTGATTTTGCAAAAAAGCCAACAGTTCCGTTTTACGCATTACATCCCCCTCGTCGCCATTACGAAGAGATATGATGCGGCAAAAGAGAGGCTTATCGGCGCCCCGTGCTGTTTTTTGCGGCCCAGCGCACACTCCCGCTTAAGCGAACTTCGCTGCGGTCAACTCCATCGTCATTTCATACTGCTGCAGCGATAGCGGTGAATATCCCGCCGCGGCAAACAGCGGCGTAAAGGTTTCCGGGACCGTCACCGAAGTGCCGATACCCGGGAACTGCTGCGCCAGCGCCATCAGCAGCGCCCGTGCCAGCCCCTGGCGACGGGCGGCGGGTTCAACCCATAAAAACTGCAGTACAGGCCGTGAACCCGAGGTGCCCAGTACCGCGAAGGCGCGCTGTTCCAGCGTCACGACGCGGCATGGCAGGGTGGCGAAGGTAAGCGGATCCATCAGCCAGGGGAGCTGACTGTTACTCTCCTCAACGGCGCGTCTAAGCAGCGCCAGGGTGGGATAAGGCTGTAACACGCCTGGCGCCGCAGCCTGAGGCTCTGCGCTCAGGTAGCCGCAGAGCCCATAGCGCCGCGTAAAGCCTAACGACTGATACAGCGCGACGGCCACATGGTTATCGCGGATCACCTCCAGGGAAACCGCCTCGATCTCCTGCTGCTGCAGAAGCATCAGCAGCTCCTGCATCAATTTCCGTGCAAGACCTTTGCCGCGCCAGGCCGGACGCAGGGCAAAGGCCGCCAGGCGAGCCATATTCCCCCGACGCGCGACGATCGCGATCGCCGCCGGTTCATCTCCGGCCAGCCAGACGCGGGAATCGATCAGGCTCATCCCCTCGGCGCTAAAGCGCTGAACAAATCCCTCCACCGACTGGGTCACCGGTACCAGATAGTCTGCAAAACAGGCGTTAAGAATATCCGTTAACTGCACGCTGCTGAACTGCGTGGCGGGAACGGCGGTCAGCTCCATACTTTTCTCCCGAAGGCTGCTATGCTGAGGTGATGAAAACTAACACTATAACTGCCGGCGCCGGATTACGCCTGACCGAGGAGAGTGATATCGCCCTTCTGCCGGCCATTGAACGTTCCGCCGCCCAGGCATTTCGCCAGATCCCCTCTCTCGCCTGGCTGGCGGACAGTGAGGTGATTAGCGTTGCGCGTCATCATGATTATCTGGAAACCGAGCATAGCCTGCTGGCGGAAGCCGCCGGGCAGCCGATTGGCTTTATTCTGACCGAACCGCTCGACGATGCCTTATTTATCGTCGAAGTCGCCGTCCACCAGGCCTGGCAGCATCAGGGCATCGGGCGGATGCTGCTGGAGCAGGTTATCGACGGCGCCCGGCAAATGGCTTACCCGGCGGTGACCCTCACCACCTTCCGCGACGTGCCGTGGAATGCGCCGTTTTATACCCGTCTGGGATTCGCCATGCTCGATGAACTGACCCTGCCCGCCGGGCTGGCGGCGAAAAGAGAACAGGAGACCCGGCACGGCCTGCCGCCGGAGACGCGCTGCGCCATGCGCCTGGCGCTCTGATGTTCGGCCCCGCCGCGCTCTGCGCTTTGCTACGGCCGCAAGGCGCAAATCTCATCATATAAGGCGCGGCTGATAGCCACTCCCTGCCGCTCACTCTGCTGGCGACAGGCGAACCGCCGCTCGCCCGGTAACCGTGCCCCTTGCTCCTGCATCCCGCTGAACAGGGTTTCGGCGCGCGCCAGCTGCTCTTGTGCCTGCTCGCCGAGAAAGCGCTGCGGATCCAGCGCCAGAATCAGCTCTCCGCCGTAGGGTAAACCGCCCGCGCCGTTATCCCACGCCAGCGATTCGGCGCTGGTCATATCGCCGATAAGCGGCCCGGCCAGCAGCTCAACCATTGCCGCCAGCGCCGAGCCCTTATGGCCGCCGAAGGTTAACATCGCGCCGTTCAGCACCTCTGTGGCATCGGTGGTCGGCTGCCCCTGGCTGTCGATTCCCCACCCTTCCGGTAGCGCTTTGCCGGCGCGCTGATGCAACTGGATCTCGCCGCGCGCCGCGGCGCTGGTCGCCATATCAACAATAAACGGCGGCTTGTCCCGCCGCGGCCAGCCAAAGGCGATAGGGTTGGTGCCGAACAGCGGACGGGTGCCGCCCGCCGGGGCGACCCAGGCGTGGCTTGGCGTACAGGCTAGCCCCACCAGCCCTGCCTCGGTCAACGGCTCAATATCGGCAAACAGCGCGGAAAAATGGACGCAGCGGTTAATCGCCAGCGCCGCAATGCCGCTGTGCCGCGCTTTCTCCAGCAGCAGCGGCAACGCGCGCTCGTAGGCCAGCAGCGAAAAGGCGCCCCCTGCATCCGCCCGCACAATCGCCGGCGCCTGGTCGTGGATCTGCGGCTCGGCATCAGGCGATACCTTACCTTTACGTAAGGTATCGACAATGCCCAACAGCCGCCACAGGCCGTGGGAAGCGCAGCCGTCGCGCTCCCCGGCAGCCACGTTACGGGCGATAGCCGCCGCGTGGTCGGCGCTGAATCCATTGGCGCTGAGCACCGCCAGCGCCAGGTCATAAGCTTCTGGTAACGATAGAGTTACCGACTCCATACTGTTCTCCTTTACTCTTCTTCGTCTCCGCTAAAATTAGCCTGCGGCAGACAGCTGTGCGCGCCCCAGTAATAAATCCCCAGCGACATTGCCGCCACCAGCACCGTATCCCAGGGGTGACCAATAACATTAAGCCCGCCGAAGCTGCCCAGCCAGGAAAAGAGGATAATCAACGCATAAAAAGCGATCAGCCACAGCGAAGACTTCACCTGCTGCGCCAGGCTCACGGTATGTTCCGGCACCTTGCCTTTGCACATCACGTACACCACAAACATCACGATCTGCAGCCCCAGCAGCCACGAGAGCGTATTCCAGCCGGACCAGTAGACGATCAGCGCCGAGACCATAAACGATACCGGGCCGATGATGGCGAAGGCGCGCACGCGGAACGGCCTCGGCAGATCCGGGGCGTTGCGGCGCAGCCCGGCGGCGGTCACCGGGGCGATGGCGTAGCTCAGCACCAGGGCAGCCGACACCACGCTAATTAACTGTTCCCATGAGGGGAATGGCAGCGTCCAGAAAATCGACAGCCCGAAGGTCAGCCACAGCGCCGGGCGCGGAATACCGGACGCTTTATCGATATGGGTAAAGGCTTTAAAAAAGGTGCCCGCCTTCGCCCAGCCGTAGATCACCCGCGGCGTCGCGTTCATGTAGATATTGCCGGTGCCGCTCGGGGAGATGATCGCATCGCTAATGACCATAAAGGCCAGCCAGCCCATGCCGAGGGTAATGGCGATATCGCGATACGGCAGCGAGAACTGTTTGCTCACCTCGGCCCAACCGCCGGTCAGCATCTCGGTGGGGATACTGCCAAGGAACGCCAGCTGCAGCAGCACGTAGATAATCGTTGACAGCACCACTGATAAAATCAACGCAATAGGGATAGTCCGCTGCGGCTTTTGCACTTCGCTGGCCACCGAGATAATCGGCGTCAGTCCCAGATAGGCGAAGATAATTCCTCCGGCGCTGATCGCCGCTTCCACCCCGGACATACCGAACGGCGCAATGCCCTGCGCGTGCAGGTTCTCCGGTTTAAAGAAGGCGAACAGCGTCACCACCACCAGCAGCGGCACCAGAAACTTGAGCACGCTGATGAAGTTGTTCGAGCGGGCGAAGGTCTTGACGCTGTAGTAATTCAGCGCAAAGAAGAAACAGAGCAGCAGGAACTGCACTACCCACCCCAGCAGCGTCGGCGAGCTGGAGCCCGGCTGGGTCAGCACCGGAAACCAGGCCGCGGCGTATTGCCGGGCGGCGACGATTTCTATCGAGATCAGGCTGGAGAAGGCAATCAGGGTGATGAACCCCAGCAGATAGCCCATCAGCTCGCCGTGGGAAAAGACCGGGTAGCGGATAATGCCGCCGGCGCGCGGCAGCGCCGCCCCCAGCTCACAGTAGACAATCCCCAGCAGCAGTACCGCAAAGCCGCCGATCACCCACGACGCGATCCCGGCCGGACCGGCAATGGATGCGACGTGGCTGGCGGCGAATAACCATCCCGAGCCGAAAATCGCGCCCAGGCCGATAAAGGTGAGGTCGGTCAGGGTCAGCTGTTTTTTAAACTTACCCGACTCAGCAACGCGGGTTTGACTGTTATGCGTAGTGTGAATGGTCATGGTGATGCCCTTGCGTCAATGAGAGGAGGAAATCGCTTCCCGGGTCCACTGGCCGTTGACCAGGCGCAGCAGGTTCAAAGGGTTCGCATCCTGCAGCGCCGGCGGTAACAGGGCGGCCGGCGCATTCTGCAGGCAGACCGGGCGCAGAAAACGCTCAATCGCCCGGCTGCCGACCGACGTTCCGCGCGCATCGGTCGTCGCCGGCCACGGGCCGCCGTGGACCATCGCATCGCACACTTCCACGCCGGTGGGATAACCATTAAACAGCACCCGTCCGGCCTTCTCGCACAGCAGCGGCAGCAGGTTCGCCGCCAGCGGGCCGTCGTCCGCTTCCGCGTGCAGCGTCGCGGTGAGCTGTCCCTGCAGCGCTTTCACCACCGCCTGTAGCTGGACCGCGTCGTCCACTTCCACCAGCAACGATAGCGGGCCGAAAACTTCGGTCTGCAGCAGCGTATCCTGCGCCAGCAGATCTTCGACCTGAGCCTGCCACAGCTGGGTTTGCGCCTGCCCGGCGCCGGCGGCGAGGCCGCTCGCCAGCCTCTCGATACGCGGGTGCGCCGCCAGGGCCGCCACGCCCTGGCGGTAGTGCTGGAGGGTCGGCGCATTGAGCAACACCTGCGGCGCAGAGCCCGCTACCGCCGTGCACAGCGCCGACTTAAAGCGTTCCAGCCCGGCGCCGCGCAGCGCCAGAATCAGCCCCGGACAGGTACAGAACTGGCCGCCGCCGAGGGTGAATGACGCCACCAGCTCGTTCGCCAGCGCCTCGGCCCGCGTCTGCAGCGCCTGCGGTAGAATAATCAGCGGGTTAATCGCCGACATTTCAGCAAACAGCGGGATTGGCTGCGAACGCTGCTGCGCCAGTTGATACAGCGCCTTACCGCCGGCCAGTGAGCCGGTAAAGCCAACGGCCTGAATCGCCGGATGGCGGACTAATTCGGCGCCGATATCAGTCCCGAAAATCATATTGAAGACGCCGCCGGGTAACCCGCATCGCGCGACCGCCCGGACGATCGCTTCAGCGGTCAGCTCGGCGGTGGCCATATGGCCCGGATGGGCCTTCACCACCACCGGGCAGCCCGCCGCCAGCGCCGAGGCGGTATCGCCGCCAGCGGTGGAAAAGGCCAACGGAAAGTTGCTGGCGCCAAACACCGCCACCGGCCCTAACGCCTGCTGATACTGGCGCAGGTCCGGGCGCGGCAGCGGTTGACGGTCGGCTAAGGCGGTATCAATACGGGCGGCGAAGGTATCCCCGCGCAGGATCACGCCAGCAAACATCCGCAGCTGGCCGCTAGTGCGCGCCCGCTCGCCCTGCAGCCGCGCCAGCGGCAGCGCGGTCTCCTGTTCGGCGAGTGCAAAAAACGCTTCCCCCAGCGCGTCCAGCTCATCGGCAATGGCGCAGAGAAAGCGCGCCCGCTGCTGCGGCGTGGTTTGTGAATAAACGGCAAACGCCTGCTGTGCCGCCTCCGCGGCCTGGGCGGCCTCCTCGCGTGAAGCCGGATAAAAGCGATGGCCGGTGGCTTCCCCATCCACCGCCCGCAGGCTCAATAGCGTCGCCTCGCCGCTGGCAACGCGGCGGCCGGCAATAAACTGCCGTCCCGCCATGGTCTGAGATGCATTCATACTGACTCCTGGGTTCAGAGGCCGACGTCCGGCAGGGCTGGACGAGTCGCCAGCGCCTGTTCCACGATCGCCACCACCTGCTGGCGCGTTTCCCCTTCCAGCGCCAGACGCGGCGGACGGGTCACGGCGCTGCCGCGTCCGAGTAGCTCTTCGCACAGCTTGATGCACTGCACCAGATCCGGACGCGCATCGAGATGCAGCAGCGGCATGAACCAGCGGTACAGCGCCATCGCCTCTTCGTAACGCTGTTGGCGGGCGAGACGGAATAACGTTTCCCCTTCGCGCGGGAAGGCGTTGGACATTCCGGAGATCCACCCTTCCGCGCCGACGGCGATACTTTCCACCACCACGTCATCCAGCCCGGCAAACAGCACGAAGCGATCGCCAACGGTGTTACGCAGGTCGATAAAGCGGCGGGTATCGCCGGAGGAGTCTTTAAAGCAGACGATGTTGTCGCAATCGGTCAGGGTGGCGAGAATGTCCGGCGTCACGTCGTTTTTGTATATCGGCGGGTTGTTGTAGACCATGATCGGCAGGTCGGTGGCGGTGGCCACGCTGCGGAAGTGGGCGGCGGTTTCATGCGGTTTTGAGGAGTAGACCAGCGCCGGCATCACCATGATCCCGTCGACGCCGACGCGCTCCGCCTCTTTCGCCATCTTCTGGGCAAAGGCGGTGGTGAACTCGGCCACCCCGGCGATCACCGGAATTTTGCCGCCGGCGGCATCTTTCGCCACTTCGATAATCTGCAATTTTTCATCAGTGCTCAGGGAGGTGTTCTCCCCGACGCTGCCGCACACCACCAGCCCGGAAACGCCATCTTTGACCAGGTTTTTCATCACCGCGTGGGTGGCGTCTAAATCGAGGGAGTAATCGCTACGAAACTGCGTGCTAACCGCCGGGAATACGCCGCTCCAGTGAATCGCTTTATTGCTCATGCTCGGTTCCTTGTCGTCATTTTGTTAAGTCGAGGTGAATGATTGGTGAATATTCACTGACAGATTGACGCGTCGCGGAACCGGCGGCTTGTCGGTTTTCCCTTAATCCGATGACGAAATTAGCACAGTCGACAAAAGTGTGAGCCAGCCGTTATCCCTGCAGCGTCAGGCGAAAATCGCGCGGCGTCGAGCCGGTCATCGCTTTGAACTGGCGGCTGAAGGCGCTGTGATCGGTATAGCCGCACTGCAAGGCGATATCGGTAATCGGCGTATCGCCGGCCAGCAGTTCGGTGGCTTTTTCCAGACGCACTTTGTGGATCATCTGCCGCGGGGTGAGATGAAAGATCCGCTTGCAGTAGCGCTCGATCTGCGCAATCGACATCCCGCTTAGGGCGGTCAACTCTTCCATGGCGATCGGCCGGTGATAGTGGCGGCGGATATGATCGTCGACGATCGCCAGCCGCTGCCACGCCGGATGGCGGGCGTGGGCCTCCTGCAGATCGTGAGAGATCCCGGCCATGCCGATCACCTGACCGCGGACATCGCGCAGCGCCAGCTTCTGCGTCAGGCACCAGCCTCGTTCCCGGCCATTGTAGAGATGCATTTCCAGCTGGTCGCGCAAGGTCACGCCCTCCCGTAATACCCGAAGATCCTGTTCGGTGTACCCCTGCCCCAGCGTGGAAGGAAAGACGTCGGCGGAGGTTTTCCCCAGCAGCGAGGAGACGGTTTTGAAACCGCAGCGGCGGGCCAGCGTCAGGTTCGCCAGCAGATAACGCGCCTCGCGGTCTTTGATAAAAAAGACCACGTTGGGGATGGCATTGAGCAGGGGGGCGATCAGCGCCAGGGCATTGAGCAGCGCCGGCATATTCTCCGGCCGCTGGCGCGCCAGCCCTTCGCAGATCTGGCTCAGCTCATCGACCGCCAGCTCCGGTTGATTAACAGCGCGCGGCGGCGCCGCTTCAGAAACACCGATCATAGGGCTTCCTCATGGTAAGTGACCGAAGGATATTTATTCACTTCCTGTTAACACCTCAAGCGGTAACCGCCGGTTTTGCGATCCTGGATCCGCTTTACGCCTTCCCCTGGTTTATCCACTGGCGCAATCGCCACTTTCGGTTTACCACGCCATTAACCAAATGATTAATAAGAAATAACTATGCAACGTATGCACATCACCCCGGCACGATTATGCCGATTTCGTCATTATCTCTGCCGAAAGCGCTCAAGCCGCCCGCCCCGGGTTGCGCCAGCATGATGAAACATGTTGTTAACTTTCGGAGAGCAGAATGACCGCGCCACGCCCCCCTATTACGCTGAGAGCCATTGATTCACACACCGGCGGCGAACCCACCCGCCTGATCGTTGACGGCTTCCCCGACCTCGGCGGCGGCAGCATGGCGCAGCGCCGCGACCGTTTCGCCCGTGACTTCGATCGCTGGCGTCAGGCGGTGATTCTCGAACCGCGCGGCAACGATGTGCTGGTCGGCGCGCTGCTGTGCCAGCCGGTCTCGGCGGCGGCCACCGCTGGCGTCATTTTCTTCAACAACGCCGGTTTTCTGAATATGTGCGGCCACGGCACCATCGGGCTTATCGCCTCGCTGGCGTGGCTTGGCCGTATCCAGCCAGGCGTACATCTGATTGAAACCCCGGTCGGCGACGTAAGCGCCACGTTACACGACGATGGCAGCGTATCGGTGCAAAACGTCCCGGCCCGCCGCTGGAAAAAGCAGGTCCGCGTGGAGACCGCGCTCGGCCCCGTCGTCGGCGATATTGCCTGGGGCGGCAACTGGTTTTTCCTGATCAACGATCACCCGTTCGCCATTACCCCGGAGCACATCCCACAGCTCACCGACTACGCCTGGGCGGTGCGTGAGGGGCTGGAAGCCGCGGGGATCCGCGGCGACGACGGCGGCGTTATCGATCATATCGAGCTGTTCGCCGATGACGATGCCGCCGACAGCCGCAGCTTCGTACTCTGTCCGGGAAAGGCCTGGGATCGTTCGCCGTGCGGCACCGGCACCAGCGCCAAGCTGGCCTGCCTGGCGCAGGATGGCAAGCTGCAGCCGGGAGCGATCTGGCGCCAGGCCAGCATCATCGGCAGCCAGTTTACCGCCAGCTACCAGCGCGCCGCCGCGGGCATCATCCCCACGATCCGCGGCGAAGCCTGGGTGTGCGGCGATAATCAGTTGATCCTCAACCCGGACGATCCCTTTTGCTGGGGGATCGCCCCGTGAAGTCGTGCGATGTCATCGTGATCGGCGCCGGGATCATCGGCGCCGCTTGCGCGTGGCAGCTGGCGAAGCGGGGGCAGAGCGTGACGCTTATCGACGACGGTCAGCCCGGCGCGACAGCGGCCGGTATGGGCCATCTGGTGTGCATGGATGACGACCCCGCCGAACTGGCGCTGTCGGCGTGGTCGCTGGCGCGCTGGCGCGCCATCACGCCGCGGATGCCCGACGCTTGCGCCTGGCGCGGCTGCGGCACGCTGTGGCTGGCGGATAGCGAAGAAGAGATGGCCGTCGGGGGCGAAAAACAGCGGCGGCTGGCAGGCTATCAGGTCCACAGCGAGCTGCAGACCCCGCAGCAGATCGCCGGGCGCGAACCGCTGCTGCGCAGCGGGCTGGCCGGCGGGCTATGGGTGCCCGGCGATGGTATCGTCTACGCGCCGAACGTCGCCCGCTGGCTGGTGGCCGATGCCGGAGACCATCTCACCTGCCTGCGCGACAGCGCGCAGGCGATTACCGAACCACAGGTACAGCTCGCCAGCGGCAAACGGCTACAGGCGCGGGCCATCGTGGTGGCCTGCGGACTTGAAGCCAACGCGCTGTTAGCAGAAAACTGGCTGCGGCCGAAAAAAGGCCAACTGGCGATAACCGATCGCTACGGGCCGCGGGTGCATCACCAGCTGGTTGAACTGGGTTACGGCGCCAGCGCCCACGGCGGCGGCACCTCGGTGGCCTTTAACCTGCAGCCGCGGCCCACCGGCCAGCTGCTGATTGGCTCGTCGCGCCAGTTTGATAACCGCGAGCGCCAGCTGGATCTCCCCTTGCTGGGGCAGATGCTCGATCGCGCCCGCCATTTTGTGCCGGCGCTGGCGACGCTGAATATCATCCGCTGCTGGAGCGGCCTGCGCGCCGCCTCACAGGATGGCAATCCGCTGATTGGCCCGCACCCCACGCGCCGCGGTGTATGGCTGGCGCTGGGCCATGAAGGGCTGGGCGTCACCACCGCCCCGGCGACGGCTGAGCTGCTGGCGGCGCAGATCCTCGGCGAACGCTGCCCGCTGGCGCCTGAGGCCTGGCTCCCGACCCGTCTGTATCATCAGGAGGCGATCGCATGAATAACACGCTCAATATCACTGTCGATGGCGAAGCGCTGACGGTGCCGGAAGGGATCAGCGTGGCGGCGGCGCTGGCGTTGACCGGCGATCCCACCACCCGCCAGGCGGTTAACGGCGACCCCCGCGCGCCGTTTTGCGGCATGGGGATCTGCCAGGAGTGCCGGATCACCGTCGACGGCCGGCGGGTGCTGGCCTGCCAGACCCTGTGCCGGGCCGGCATGCAAATAGAAAGGAGCCGCTATGCACACGCTGCGCTGTGACATTTTAATCCTCGGCGCCGGCCCCGCCGGCATGGCGGCCGCGCTCTCTGCCGCCGCCTGCAATAAGCAGGTCATTATTCTCGACGATAACCCCGCACCCGGCGGGCAAATCTGGCGCGCCGGCTCGCAGACGACGCTGCCCGCCCTGGCCCGGCGCTACCGCGACGCCATCGCCGCGTCTGCCGCCATCCGGATGGTGAACGGCGCGCGGCTGATTGCCCGCCCCTCCGCGCGCAGCGTGCTGTTTGAAACCGCCGACGGCGGGGGCGTGGTTGACTGGCAGAAACTGATCCTCTGCTGCGGTGCGCGCGAGCTGTCGCTGCCCTTTCCCGGCTGGACCTTACCCGGCGTGACCGGCGCGGGCGGCCTGCAGGCGCAGATCAAGCAGGGCCTGTCGCTGAAAGGAGAAAAGGTGGTGATTGCCGGCAGCGGCCCGCTGCTGCTGGCGGTGGCGGATACGGTGAATAAGGCCGGAGGCCAGGTAACGAATATCATTGAGCAAGCGGCGCTCCCGGCGCTGCTGCGCTTCGCCAGCGGGCTGTGGCGCTGGCCGCAGAAGCTGCGCCAGTTAGCGACGCTGGCCCCGAAAGGCTATCTTAGCGGCGCCCAGGCGATCCGCGCCCACGGCACAACGCGGCTGGAGGCCGTGACATTGCGCCAGCGCGGCGTCGAGCGGACTATCGCCTGCGATCGGCTGGCCATCGGCTACGGGCTGGTGCCCAATATCGAGACGGGGCTGCTGTTCGGTTGCGCCACGGCGCAGGAGGCGATCCAGGTTAACCGCTGGCAGGAGACCAGCATCGCGGATGTCTACGCCGCCGGGGAGTGCACCGGTTTCGGCGGGAGCGAGCTGGCGCTGGTGGAGGGCGAAATCGCCGGGTATGCCGCCGCCGGTGCCAGCCAGCAGGCCCAGGCGCGATTTGCCCGTCGTGCCCGCTGGCAGCGCTTCGCCGCGGCTATTAACCGCACCTTCCAGCTGGCGGAGTCGTTGAAAAACGCGGCGACGCCGGAGAGCCTGCTGTGCCGTTGCGAAGATGTGCGCTGCGGCGACGTGGCTGCCGCCGACGACTGGCTGCAGGCCAAACTGACCCAGCGCTGCGGAATGGGCGCCTGTCAAGGGCGCACCTGCGCCGCCAGCGCCCGCTGGCTGTATGGCTGGCCGCTGCCGCAGCCGAGAGAGCCGCTGTCCCCCGCCCGCGCGGAAACGCTTATTGCCCTCGCCAGGCTGAGTGCCGAGCCGTAACCGCTACTCTTCTTCATCACCGCGCCCGGCAGGGACGCCAAGCGCAATAAACTCCTCCAGCAGCGAGGTCAGTTGCTGCAGCTTTTCCGTGGTGAACTGAGCCTCCAGCAGGCGATAGGTTTCTTCCACCTCCGCCTGGGCGCTTTCGTACAGCGCGGTTCCGGCAGGCGTCAGCGAGACGTATAGCTTGCGCTGATCGTTAACCGGCTTCAGGCGCAGCACCAGTCCATCCCGCTCCATACGCGTCAAAATACCGGTCAGACTGGGGCGCAGGATACAGGCGCGAAAAGCCAGATCGTGAAAGTCCATCGACGGACGTTCGGCGAGGATCCGCACGATCCGCCACTGCTGTTCGGTGAGATTGTGTCGTTTAACGATCGGTCGAAAGTAGGCCATCGCCGCTTCACGCGCCTGCAACAAGGCAATGGTTAATGAATCATGCATAGTTTCCCCTCAACGGCCTCATCTAAAACTTATTAACAAATTAATAATTAGCGTTAATCCTGCCATGTACAACCGGTTTCTGCACCTGAAAAGTACCAGTCTTTCCCTGAAAACAATTCAACTCATTGATTAATAATAAATAAGTTATTGATGTGTAAATATTGTGTTAATCCGATCACAAAACATTCACTTCCAGTTGCTAAACCTCAGCGCAAAGCATAAAAGATGATCATTAACATATTAACGAAATCCCTTTAAACCGAAATCAGTCCCAGAGGAGTGGTGAATGAAAGGTACCATCTTCGCCGTTGCGCTCAATCATCGCAGCCAGCTCGACGCCTGGCGCGAGGCGTTTCAACAGGCCCCCTACAAGACGCCGCCGAAAACCGCGGTCTGGTTTATCAAGCCGCGCAATACCGTGATTGGCGATGGCGAGGCGATCCCCTATCCGCCGGGTGAAACCGTGCAAAGCGGCGCCACCGTGGCGCTGATTGTCGGCAAAACCGCGCGCAAGGTGGCGGAAGAAGAGGCGGCGAACTATATCGCCGGCTACGCGCTGGCTAACGACGTCAGCCTGCCGGAAGAGAGTTTTTATCGCCCGGCGATCAAGGCCAAGTGCCGCGATGGCTTCTGCCCCGTCGGCGCGCTGTCGCCGGTGCGCAACGTCGATAACCTGACCATCATCACCGAAATCAACGGCCGCGAAGCGGACAGCTGGCATACCGGCGATCTGCAGCGTAACGCCGCGCAGCTGCTGAGCGCCTTGAGCGAGTTCGCCACCCTCAATCCCGGCGACGCGATCCTCATCGGTACGCCCCACTCCCGCGTCACGCTGCGCCCCGGCGACCGGGTACGTATCCTCGCCGACGGTTTCCCGACGCTGGAAAACCCGGTTGTCGCAGAAGGAGAGCTGGCATGAAACAGGCACGCATTGAATGGCAGGGACAGGTACGCGACGTGCTGGTCGATGAACGCGACCAGGTGCGCCTGGACGATGGCACGGTATTAAAAGGAGGTGAATTCCGTTGGCTGCCGCCCGCCGACGGCACGCTGTTCGCGCTGGGGCTGAATTACGCCGACCACGCCAGCGAGCTGGAGTTTAAGCCGCCAACCGAGCCGTTGGTGTTCATCAAAGCGCCAAACACCTTTACTGGCCACCAGCAGCAGTCGGTACGCCCGGATAACGTCGAATACATGCACTACGAAGCCGAACTGGTGGTGGTGATCGGGAAAACCGCCCGCCGCGTCAACGAAGCCGAGGCCATGGACTATGTCGCCGGCTATACCGTGTGCAACGACTACGCGATCCGCGACTATCTGGAAAACTACTATCGGCCGAACCTGCGGGTGAAAAGCCGCGACACCCTGACGCCGATCGGCCCGTGGATCGTCGGCAAAGAGGCGATCCCGGATCCGCATAATCTGGCGCTGCGCACCTGGGTCAACGGCGAGCTGCGCCAGCAGGGCACCACCGCCGATCTGATCTTCAGCATCCCGTTTCTCATCGCTTACTTAAGCGAATTTATGACCCTGCAACCGGGCGACATGATCGCCACCGGCACGCCGAAGGGGCTGTCCGACGTGGTGCCGGGCGACGAGGTGATCGTTGAAGTCGAGGGCGTGGGCCGCCTGGTCAACCATATCATCAGCCAGCAAGCGTATGAGGAGACACTGTCATGAAAAAAATTAACCATTGGATCAACGGTAAAAACGTTGCCGGCGCAGACTATTTTCATACCACCAACCCGGCCACCGGCGAGGTACTGGCTGAAGTCGCCTCCGGCGGCGAAGCCGAAATCAACCAGGCGGTAGCGGCGGCAAAAGAGGCCTTCCCGAAGTGGGCTAACCTGCCGATGAAAGAGCGCGCGCGCCTGATGCGCCGCCTGGGGGATCTGATCGATCAGAACGTCCCGGAGATCGCGGCGATGGAAACTGCCGATACCGGCCTGCCGATCCACCAGACCAAAAACGTGCTGATCCCGCGCGCCTCACACAATTTCGAATTTTTCGCCGAAGTGTGCCAGCAGATGAACGGCAAAACCTACCCCGTCGACGACAAGATGCTGAACTACACCCTGGTGCAGCCGGTGGGCGTCTGCGCGCTGGTGTCGCCGTGGAACGTGCCGTTTATGACCGCCACCTGGAAGGTGGCGCCGTGCCTGGCCTTAGGCAATACCGCAGTGCTGAAAATGTCCGAGCTATCTCCGCTGACCGCCGATCGTCTGGGCGAGCTGGCGCTGGAGGCCGGGATCCCGGCCGGCGTGCTGAACGTGGTGCAGGGCTACGGCGCCACCGCCGGCGACGCGCTGGTGCGCCATCATGATGTGCGCGCCGTCTCCTTCACCGGCGGAACCGCCACCGGGCGCAACATCATGAAAAACGCCGGCCTGAAAAAGTACTCCATGGAGCTGGGCGGCAAATCGCCGGTGCTGATTTTTGAAGATGCCGATATCGAGCGCGCGCTCGACGCCGCGCTGTTCACCATCTTCTCGATCAACGGCGAACGCTGCACCGCCGGCTCGCGCATCTTTATTCAGCAGAGTATTTATCCGGAGTTCGTCAAGCGCTTCGCCGAGCGCGCCAACCGCCTGCGCGTGGGCGATCCGACCGATCCGAATACCCAGGTCGGCGCGCTGATTAGCCAACAGCACTGGGAGAAAGTGTCCGGTTACATTCGCCTCGGCATCGAAGAGGGGGCCACCCTGCTGGCCGGCGGCGCGGATAAGCCGTCCGACCTGCCGGCGCATCTGAAAGCCGGCAACTTCCTGCGCCCGACGGTGCTGGCGGATGTCGACAACCGCATGCGCGTCGCGCAGGAAGAGATTTTTGGCCCGGTCGCCTGCCTGCTGCCGTTCAAAGACGAAGCGGAAGGGCTGCGCCTGGCTAACGATGTGGAATACGGCCTGGCGTCGTATATCTGGACCCAGGACGTCAGCAAAGTGCTGCGTCTGGCGCGCGGTATTGAAGCCGGGATGGTGTTCGTCAACACCCAGAACGTGCGCGACCTGCGTCAGCCGTTCGGCGGCGTGAAGGCCTCCGGCACCGGCCGCGAAGGCGGCGAGTACAGCTTTGAAGTGTTCGCCGAAATGAAAAACGTCTGCATCTCGATGGGCGACCATCCGATCCCGAAATGGGGAGTCTGATATGGGTAAGTTAGCGTTAGCAGCAAAAATCACTCACGTGCCGTCGATGTATCTGTCTGAGCTGCCGGGGAAAAACCACGGCTGCCGCCAGGGCGCGATCGACGGGCATAAAGAAATTGGCAAGCGCTGCCGTGAAATGGGCGTCGATACCATCATCGTGTTCGACACCCACTGGCTGGTCAACAGCGCCTATCACATCAACTGCGCCGACCATTTTCAGGGCGTCTACACCAGTAACGAACTGCCGCATTTTATTCGCGACATGACCTACGACTACGACGGCAACCCGGAGCTGGGCCAGCTTATCGCCGACGAGGCCGTAAAGCTCGGCGTACGCGCCAAAGCACACAATATTCCCAGCCTGAAGCTGGAGTACGGCACCCTGGTGCCAATGCGCTACATGAACAGCGATAAGCATTTCAAAGTGGTGTCCATTTCCGCCTTCTGTACCGTTCACGACTTTGCCGACAGCCGCAGGCTGGGCGAAGCGATCCTCAAAGCCATTGAGAAATATGACGGCACCGTGGCGGTGCTGGCCAGCGGCTCGCTGTCGCACCGCTTTATCGACGATCAACGCGCCGAAGAGGGGATGAACAGCTACACCCGCGAGTTCGATCATCAGATGGATGAGCGGGTGGTGAAGCTGTGGCGCGAGGGCAAATTTAAAGAGTTCTGCACCATGCTGCCGGAGTACGCCGACTACTGCTACGGCGAAGGCAACATGCACGACACGGTGATGCTGCTCGGCCTGCTGGGCTGGGATAAATATGACGGCAAGGTGGAGTTTATCACCGAGCTGTTCGCCAGCTCCGGTACCGGCCAGGTTAACGCCGTGTTCCCGCTGCCGGCGCAGGCGTAAGGGGGCCCCATGCCGCATTTTATCGCCGAATGTACCGACAACATCCGCGAGCAGGCCGATCTGCCCGGGCTGTTCGCCAAAGTCAACGAGGCGCTGGCCGCCACCGGCATCTTTCCGATCGGCGGGATCCGCAGCCGTGCCCACTGGCTCGATACCTGGCAGATGGCCGACGGCAAGCAGGATTACGCCTTTGTCCATATGACGCTGAAGATCGGCTCCGGGCGCAGCCTGGAGAGCCGTCAGGACGTGGGAGATATGCTGTTCGCGCTGATCAAATCCCATTTCGCGGCGCTGATGGAGAGTCGCTACCTGGCGCTGTCGTTTGCCATGGAAGAGCTCGACCCGACGCTGAACTACAAACAGAACAACGTGCACGCGTTATTTAAATAATGTGCAAATTGCCCGGTGGCGCTGCGCTTACCGGGCCTACAACGGCCATGAATTTGTAGGCCAGATAAGCGAAGCGCCATCCGGCAATACAATGCCACAGGAATCTCTATGCTCGATAAACAGACCCGAACCCTGATTGCCCAGCGGCTGAATCAGGCCGAAAAACAGCGTGAACAGATCCGCGCGATCTCGCTGGATTATCCGTCGATCACCATTGAGGACGCATACGCCGTCCAGCGCGAGTGGGTCGAGATGAAGATCGCCGAAGGCCGCGTACTCAAAGGCCACAAGATCGGCCTGACCTCAAAAGCCATGCAGGCCAGCTCGCAGATCAGCGAGCCGGACTACGGCGCGCTGCTTGACGATATGTTCTTCCACGACGGCAGCGATATCCCCACCGACCGCTTTATCGTGCCGCGTATCGAAGTCGAGCTGGCCTTCGTGCTGGCCAAACCGCTGCGCGGCCCGAACTGCACGCTGTTTGATGTCTACAACGCCACCGACTTCGTTATTCCGGCGCTGGAGCTTATTGACGCCCGCTGCCACAACATCGATCCGGAAACCCAGCGCCCGCGCAAAGTGTTCGACACCATTTCCGATAACGCCGCCAACGCCGGGGTGATCCTCGGCGGCCGCCCGATTAAACCCGACGAGCTGGATCTGCGCTGGATCTCCGCCCTGCTGTACCGCAACGGCGTGATTGAGGAGACCGGCGTCGCCGCCGGGGTGCTCAATCACCCGGCCAACGGCGTGGCCTGGCTGGCCAACAAGCTGGCGCCGTACGATGTTCAGCTCGAAGCCGGGCAGATTATTCTCGGCGGCTCCTTTACCCGTCCGGTACCGGCACGCAAGGGCGATACCTTCCATGTCGACTACGGCAACATGGGCGCCATCAGCTGCCGCTTTGTCTGAGGAGAGCAACATGAACAACGCTTTTAAAGCGGCGCTCAAGGCCGGGCGTCCGCAAATCGGCCTGTGGCTTGGGCTGTGCAGTAGCTACAGCGCCGAACTGCTGGCCGGCGCCGGCTTCGACTGGCTGCTGATCGACGGCGAACACGCGCCCAACAATGTACAAACGGTGCTAACCCAGCTTCAGGCCATCGCGCCCTACCCTAGCCAGCCGGTAGTCCGCCCATCGTGGAACGACCCGGTGCAGATCAAACAGCTATTGGATATCGGCGCGCAAACACTGCTGGTGCCGATGGTGCAGAATGCCGAAGAGGCGCGGCTGGCGGTCAGAGCCACCCGCTACCCACCTGCCGGCATCCGCGGCGTCGGCAGCGCGCTGGCCCGCGCCTCACGCTGGAACCGCGTGCCGGATTATCTCCACCAGGCCAACGACGCCATGTGCGTGCTGGTACAGATTGAGACCCGTGAAGCGCTGAAAAATCTGCCGCAGATCCTCGATGTCGACGGGGTGGACGGGGTGTTTATCGGCCCGGCGGACCTCAGCGCCGATATGGGTCACGGCGGCAATCCGCAGCACCCGGAAGTACAGGCCGCCATTGAAGATGCCATCCAGCAAATCCGTCAGGCCGGCAAGGCGCCGGGGATCCTGATGGCCAATGAACAGCTGGCGAAGCGCTATCTCGAACTGGGCGCGCTGTTCGTCGCCGTCGGCGTCGATACCACCCTGCTGGCCCGCGGCGCAGAAGCGCTGGCGGCCCGGTTTACCCACACCGCAACGACCACAACCGATAACAATAAATCCGTCTATTGAACGGATAATGTGGAGCGCAACATGACTACCTCTACCCTGCAACACACTGATAATAAAGCCGTTGAAGTAGAAAACCGGGTGATCAAAAAGCTGTTCCGCCGCCTGATCACCTTCCTGTTCGTTCTCTTTGTTTTCTCATTTTTGGACCGCATTAATATCGGCTTCGCCGGCCTGACGATGGGCAAAGACCTCGGTCTGACCTCCACCATGTTCGGCCTGGCGGCGACGCTGTTCTACGTCACCTACGTACTGTGCGGGATCCCCAGCAATATCATGCTGGCGAAAGTTGGCGCGCGCCGTTGGATCGCCGGGATCATGGTGGTCTGGGGGATCGCCTCGACCTGTACCATGTTCGCCACCAGCCCGCATACGCTGTACATCCTGCGCATGCTGGTCGGCATCGCCGAGGCTGGTTTCCTACCTGGGATCCTCGTCTATCTGACCTGGTGGTTCCCGGCCTACCATCGCGCCCGCGCCAACGCCCTGTTTATGATCGCCATGCCGGTGACGATGATGCTCGGCTCGATACTTTCCGGCTATATTCTGGCGCTCGACGGCCTGTGGAACCTGAAGGGCTGGCAGTGGCTGTTTCTGCTGGAAGGCCTGCCATCGGTGGTGCTTGGCGTCGTCACCTGGTTCTTCCTCAACGACACGCCGGATAAAGCCAACTGGCTGGATAACGAAGAGAAACAGGCGCTGAAGGCGATGATCGATCGCGAACGGGAACATGCGGCGATCGTCCCGGCTTCGCCGCGTTCCACGCTGCGCGAAGTCCTGACGCCAGCGGTGCTGATGTATACCCTGGCCTACTTCTGCCTGACCAATACCCTCAGCGCCATTAATATCTGGACGCCGCAGATCCTGCAGAGCTTCAACACCGGCAGTAGCAACATCATGATTGGCCTGCTGGCGGCGATCCCGCAGTTCTGCACCATTTTCGGCATGATCTGGTGGAGTCGCCGCTCCGACCGGCGCAAAGAGCGCAAGATGCATACCATCCTGCCCTACCTGTTCGCCGCGGCGGGTTGGCTGCTGGCTTCGGCAACGCACCACAGCCTGATCCAGCTGATCGGCATTATTATGGCTTCGGTGGGATCCTTTACCGCGATGGCCATTTTCTGGACCACCCCGGATCGGGTGATCAGCCTGCAGTCGCGCGCGGTGGCGCTGGCGGTGATCAACGCCATCGGCAACGTCGGCTCTGCCGTCAGCCCGCTGTTGATCGGCATTTTGCGCGATACCACCGGCAGCTTTAGCTCCGGGCTGTGGTTTGTCGCCGGGCTGCTGATCGTCGGCGCGCTGGTGCTCACCCGCATTCCAATGAGCCAGCGTGAGGACGCCGCCGCCGCGCCGGGCTTAGCGGCGCAAAAAGGCCACTAAGGAGCGGGTATGTGTCAGCATTCCATCGCCAACATCGACATCAATAAAGATTACGACGAGAGCCTGGGTACCGAAGAGGTGCACTATCAGTCGTTTGCCCGTATGGCGGCCTTTTTTGGCCGCGACATGCAGGCGCATCGCCACGACCGCTATTTTCAGATGCACTTTCTTGATACCGGGCAGATTGAGCTGCAGCTTGATGACCATCGCTACTCGGTGCAGGCGCCGCTGTTTGTGATAACGCCGCCTTCGGTGCCGCACGCCTTTATTACCGAGTCCGATAGCGATGGTCACGTGTTGACGGTGCACGAAGAACTCATCTGGCCGCTGCTGGAGGTGCTTTATCCCGGCACGCGGGAGACCTTCGGCCTGCCGGGGATCTGCCTGTCGCTGGCGGATAAACCCGACGAGCTGGCGGCGCTGGCGCACTACTGGCAGCTGATTCGCCGGGAATCTACCGCCCAGTTGCCGGGGCGCGAGCATACCCTGGCGCTGCTGGCGCAGGCGGTCTTTACCCTGCTATTGCGTAACGCAAAGCTCGACGATCACGCTGCCAGCGGCATGCGCGGCGAGCTGAAGCTATTCCAGCGCTTTAACCAGATGATCGACAGCCACTACCATCAGCACTGGACGGTACCGGATTACGCCAGGGAGCTGCACCTGACCGAATCGCGGCTGACCGATATCTGTCGCCGCTTTGCCAACCGTTCGCCGAAGCGGCTGATATTCGACCGCCAGCTACGCGAGGCGAAGCGGCTGCTGTTGTTTTCCGATAGCGCGGTTAATGAGATAGCCTGGCAGCTGGGGTTTAAAGATCCCGCTTATTTTGCGCGCTTTTTTAGCCGCCAGGTCGGCTGCTCGCCCAGCAGCTACCGGGCGCAAAAAGTACCGGTATCGTAAGTCCCCGCTGGCGCTGCGCCTGCCGGACGATGGCCCACAGGTCGGGTCAGCGCCGCGCCAGCCGGCAAAAGCTGCAGAGATCACAAAATTGACTCCCGCCTGAAAAGTACCCGTCGTTGTCGCAAACGTCCCTTCACGACAAGCGCAATAACCGCTTCAATTAAACAACAAAAACAAAACATATATTTAACATTATTTTCCGATAAATACTGAAGAGGCCCCTATGAAACCTGAAGATTTCCGCGCCGACGCGAAACGCCCGTTAACTGGCGAAGAATATTTAAAAAGCCTGCAGGATGGCCGCGAAATTTATATCTACGGCGAGCGCGTGAAGGATGTCACCACCCACCCGGCTTTCCGTAACGCCGCGGCTTCTGTCGCGCAACTGTACGATGCGCTGCACAAACCGGAGATGCAGGATTCCCTGTGCTGGGGCACCGATACCGGCAGCGGCGGCTACACCCATAAATTCTTCCGCGTGGCGAAAAGCGCCGACGATCTGCGCCAGCAGCGCGACGCCATCGCCGAGTGGTCACGCCTAAGCTACGGCTGGATGGGCCGCACCCCGGACTATAAAGCCGCCTTCGGCTGCGCGCTGGGCGCCAACCCGGCGTTTTACGGCCAGTTCGAGCAGAACGCCCGCAACTGGTACACCCGCATTCAGGAAACCGGCCTGTACTTTAACCATGCGATCGTCAACCCGCCGATCGACCGCCACAAGCCGGCTGATGAAGTGAAGGATGTCTACATCAAGCTGGAAAAAGAGACCGATGCCGGGATCATCGTCAGCGGCGCGAAAGTGGTCGCCACCAACTCGGCGCTGACCCACTACAACATGATCGGCTTCGGCTCCGCACAGGTGATGGGCGAGAACCCGGACTTCGCGCTGATGTTCGTCGCGCCGATGGATGCCGAAGGGGTGAAGCTTATCTCCCGCGCCTCCTATGAGATGGTCGCCGGCGCGACCGGGTCCCCGTACGACTATCCGCTCTCCAGCCGTTTCGACGAGAACGACGCAATTTTGGTCATGGATAAAGTGCTGATCCCCTGGGAGAACGTGCTGATTTACCGCGACTTTGACCGCTGCCGTCGCTGGACCATGGAGGGCGGTTTCGCCCGCATGTATCCGCTGCAGGCCTGCGTGCGCCTGGCGGTGAAACTGGACTTTATCACCGCCCTGCTGAAGCGTTCTCTGGAATGTACCGGTACCCTCGAATTCCGCGGTGTGCAGGCCGACCTTGGCGAAGTTGTGGCGTGGCGCAACATGTTCTGGGCGTTAAGCGATTCCATGTGCTCGGAAGCGACGCCGTGGGTCAACGGCGCATGGCTGCCGGATCACGCCGCGCTGCAGACCTATCGCGTGATGGCCCCGATGGCCTACGCCAAGATCAAAAACATCATCGAGCGCAACGTCACCAGCGGCCTGATTTATCTGCCGTCCAGCGCCCGCGATCTGAACAACCCGCAGATCGACCAGTATCTGGCGAAATACGTGCGCGGCTCCAACGGTATGGATCACGTTGAACGTATCAAGATCCTCAAACTGATGTGGGACGCCATCGGCAGCGAATTCGGCGGCCGCCACGAGCTGTATGAAATCAACTACTCCGGTAGCCAGGATGAGATTCGCTTGCAGTGTCTGCGCCAGGCGCAGAGCTCCGGCAATATGGACAAGATGATGGCGATGGTCGACCGCTGCCTGTCCGAGTACGACCAGAACGGCTGGACGGTGCCGCATCTGCACAATAACGCTGATATCAACATGTTGGATAAGCTGCTGAAGTAATTCGCAGCGGGAGGTCATAATGCAATTAGATGAACAACGCCTGCGTTTTCGCGATGCCATGGCCAGCCTGTCGGCGGCGGTGAATGTGGTCACTACCGCAGGCGAAGCCGGCCGCTGCGGGATTACCGCCACGGCGGTGTGCTCGGTGACGGATACGCCGCCATCGGTGATGGTGTGTATCAACGCCAACAGCGCGATGAACCCGGTGTTTCAGGGCAACGGCAAGTTGTGCATCAACGTGCTGAACCACGAACAGGAAATCATGGCCCGTCATTTCGCCGGGATGACCGGGGTGACGATGGAAGAGCGGTTTGCCCTCAGCGGCTGGCAGCACGGCGCGCTCGGGCAGCCGGTGCTGAAGGGCTCGCTGGCCAGTCTCGAAGGCGAGATTAGCCAGGTGCAAACCATCGGTACCCACCTGGTATATCTGGTGGAGATCCGCAATATTACCCTGAGCCCGCAAGGCCACGGCCTGATTTACTTTAAACGCCGTTTCCACCCGGTGATGATGGACATGGAAGTCGCGGTGTAATGGCCTCGCCTGCTCCTCCCCGGTTGGGGAGGAGCGTTAACCAACAGAGTCGCAGGCCACAATCTCCTGTGATCACAATCACATAATCCAGCCCTGTTCACTTCGTAGCCAACCGCTTACCCCCTCCAGTAACCGCTTAACCCCCTATACAACCACTCACCGATTTACCCAACTTTACGCGCGCGTCGTTCTGGCAAGATCGAAGCCAGCCTAGCTAATCAATACCTCCATTAACCCTTACTTAAAACCAGACGGCTTCGGCCAATTATTCATCTAATTAACGCCAGGTTTTACTATGGATACCAAAAAACTACTCAAGCACATACCCTGGGTGATTCTCGGAATCATCGGGGCATTTTGCCTCTCAGTCGTCGCCCTGCGCCGCGGTGAGCACGTCAGTGCCCTGTGGATCGTCGTGGCGTCGGTTTCCGTGTACCTCGTCGCCTACCGGTATTACAGCCTGTATATCGCGCAGAAGGTGATGAAGCTTGACCCGACGCGCTCGACGCCGGCGGTCATTAATAACGATGGCCTGAACTATGTGCCGACCAACCGCTACGTGCTGTTTGGCCACCACTTCGCCGCCATTGCCGGCGCCGGCCCGCTGGTGGGCCCGGTGCTTGCCGCGCAGATGGGCTATCTGCCTGGCACCCTCTGGCTGCTGGCCGGCGTGGTGCTGGCGGGGGCAGTACAGGACTTTATGGTGCTGTTTATCTCCTCGCGGCGTAACGGCGCCTCGCTGGGCGAGATGATCAAGCAGGAGATGGGGCCGGTTCCGGGCTCTATCGCCCTGTTTGGCTGCTTCCTGATTATGATCATCATCCTCGCGGTACTGGCGCTGATCGTAGTGAAAGCGCTGGCGGAGAGCCCGTGGGGCGTCTTTACCGTCTGCTCGACGGTGCCTATCGCCCTGTTCATGGGTATCTACATGCGCTTCCTGCGCCCGGGCCGCGTGGGTGAAGTGTCGGTTATCGGTATCGTGCTGCTGGTGGCCTCCATCTGGTTCGGCGGCATTATTGCTCACGACCCCTACTGGGGCCCGGCGCTGACCTTTAAAGACACCACCATCACCTTTACCCTGATTGGCTACGCGTTTATCTCCGCCCTGCTGCCGGTATGGCTGATTCTGGCGCCGCGTGACTACCTGGCCACTTTCCTGAAAATCGGCGTTATCGTCGGCCTGGCGCTGGGGATCGTTATCCTCAACCCGGACCTGAAAATGCCGGCAGTGACCCAGTACATTGATGGCACCGGCCCGCTGTGGAAAGGCGCCCTGTTCCCGTTCCTGTTTATCACTATCGCCTGCGGCGCGGTCTCCGGCTTCCACGCGCTGATCGCCTCCGGCACCACGCCGAAGCTGCTGGCCAACGAAACCGATGCCCGCTTTATCGGCTATGGCGCGATGCTGATGGAATCTTTCGTGGCCATCATGGCGCTGGTCGCGGCATCGATTATCGAACCGGGTCTCTACTTCGCGATGAACACCCCGCCGGCGGGCCTTGGCATCGTCATGCCGAACCTGCACGAAATGGGCGGTGAAAACGCGGCGATGATCGCCGCGCAGCTGAAAGAAGTGACCGTCCACGCGGCGGCGACCGTCAGCTCCTGGGGCTTCGTGATTTCACCTGAGCAGATCCTGCAGACGGCGAAAGATATCGGCGAACCTTCGGTACTGAACCGCGCCGGCGGCGCGCCGACTCTGGCCGTCGGTATCGCCCACGTGTTCCATAAAATCATCCCGATGGCGGATATGGGCTTCTGGTACCACTTTGGTATCCTGTTTGAAGCGCTGTTTATCCTCACCGCGCTGGATGCCGGTACCCGCGCAGGCCGCTTTATGCTGCAGGATCTGCTGGGTAACTTCGTGCCGTTCCTGAAAAAAACCGACTCGCTGGTCGCCGGGATTATCGGTACCGCGGGCTGCGTCGGGCTGTGGGGCTACCTGCTGTATCAGGGCGTGGTCGACCCGCTGGGCGGCGTGAAGAGCCTGTGGCCGCTGTTCGGTATCTCTAACCAGATGCTGGCCGCCGTGGCGCTGGTGCTTGGCACCGTGGTGCTGGTCAAAATGCAGCGCACCAAATATATCTGGGTCACCGTGATCCCGGCTGCGTGGCTGCTGCTGTGCACCACCTGGGCGCTGGGCCTGAAGCTGTTCAGCACCAACCCGCAGATGGAGGGCTTCTTCTTTATGGCTCAGCAGTATAAAGAGAAGATCGCCGCCGGCGGCGAGCTGACCGCGCAGCAGATTGCCAACATGAATCATATCGTGGTCAACAACTACACCAACGCCGGGCTGAGTATCCTGTTCCTGGTGGTGGTGTACAGCATCATCTTCTACGGCATCAAAACCTGGCTCAACGTGCGCAACAATAAGGTGCGCACCGACAAAGAGACCCCGTACGTGCCGGTACCGGAAGGCGGTGTGAAGACCTCGTCACATCATTAACTCTGATGCCGGATAGCGCTACGTTTATCCGGCCTACAAACAAGCGCATTAACGTAGGCCGGATAAGGCGCGAGTCGCCATCCGGCTTTATTCGTTATCTGGAACTTACAATGTTTGGTAACTTAGGTCAGGCTAAAAAATATCTCGGTCAGGCGGCGAAAATGCTGATTGGCATTCCGGATTACGACAACTACGTCACCCATATGCAAACCAACCATCCGGATCAGCCGTACATGACTTATGAAGAATTCTTCCGCGAACGCCAGCAGGCCCGCTACGGCGGCGACGGCAAAGGCGGCGTCCGCTGCTGTTAATGGAGGCAATAATGGCACCGATTGCAGTCACCCTACTCACCGGTTTTCTCGGCGCAGGAAAAACCACCCTCCTGCGCCATATCCTGAATGAGCAGCACGGTTTCAAAATCGCCGTGATTGAAAATGAATTTGGCGAAGTCTCCGTTGACGATCAGCTGATCGGCGACCGCGCCACGCAGATCAAAACCCTGACCAACGGCTGCATCTGCTGTACGCGCTCCAACGAACTGGAAGACGCCCTGCTCGATCTCCTCGACAGCCGCGATCGCGGCGAAATCGAGTTTGACCGGCTGGTGATTGAGTGCACCGGCATGGCCGACCCGGGGCCGATTATCCAAACCTTTTTCTCCCATGAGGTGCTTTGCGAGCGCTATCTGCTGGATGGCGTGATCGCCCTGGTGGATGCGGTCCATGCCGACCAGCAGATGGATCAGTTCACCATCGCCCAGTCGCAGGTGGGCTACGCGGACCGCATTTTGCTGACCAAAACTGATGTAGCCGGCGATACCGAAAAGCTGCGCGAACGCCTGGCGCGCATCAATGCCCGGGCGCCGATTTATACCGTCATTCATGGCGATATCGATCTAAGCCAGCTGTTTAACACCAGCGGCTTTATGCTGGAAGAGAAGGTCGTTAACAGCACACCGCGTTTCCACTTTATGGCCGAGAAGCAAAACGACGTGTCATCAATCGTGGTTGAGATGGATTACCCGGTGGATATCAGCGAGGTATCACGGGTAATGGAAAACCTGCTGCTCTCCTTCGCCGATCAATTGATGCGCTATAAAGGGATGCTGTGGATCGACGGCGAGCCGAATCGGCTGCTGTTCCAGGGCGTGCAGCGCCTCTACAGCGCCGACTGGGATCGCCCGTGGGGCGATGAAACGCCGCACAGCACGCTGGTGTTTATCGGCATTCAGTTGCCGGAAGAGGAAATTCGCGCGGCGTTTGCCGGGTTACGACGCTAACCTACCCGCCTGCGCGCTAAGGCGCAGGCCCCCTTCTCTCACCGCACATCGTCAAAGACAGGAACAAAACGTCGTCATCGCGTCGAAAAATGTAAATCAACGTTTTTATAAGTAACAGTAGAAACACTTTTGGAAATAATAAGAAACTAAATGAATAGGATCCTTAATAATTAATGCCCGCCCTGTTCAGTTTCTGTTTAGCTCACCCATTAAACCTCTGCTAAACAGACCAAATTTCATGATTGACCTCGCCGTAACCCAACGTCTTTACAACATTATCAAAACACACCGCTGACAAAACCAGCATAAAAAATCGACGTAAGTCACATTTGCAGAGGTAAACATCGATTGTTAAGGTGCCCTCAGACAAATTTAATGACGAGGAGCAAACCATGAAAAAGCTTAACATCCTTATTGTTGCTGCCCTGACTGCGGTCTCTGGTTCCGCCATGGCAATGGGGTTTACCGTTGAACAAGGTAAGAATTTTACCAACCTGAATATGGAAATGGGTAAATCCTCTTCCGGCCTGTATGCCGAAAGCCACTGGCTGAAGAATACCGATGACGGTAGCCAGACCGGCGGCGTTGGCGCGGGTTACAATCTGGAAGTGGGCCCGGTGATGCTCAACGCTGGCGCGAAAGCTATCTATCTGGGACCGAAAAAAGGCGATAACGGCGTCGCGTTTCCGGTCGGCGGCGGGGTGAACGTGGCCCTGACCGACAGCATCCACGTATTTGGCGAAGGGTATGTCGCGCCCGACGGCCTGAACAACAGCGTGAAAAACTATGTTGAAGCGAACGGCGGCGTGAGCTGGTCCCCGGTTGGTCCATTGACCCTGAAGGTGGGTTACCGTCACGTGAGCGTTGACGGCAAAGAGGGCCGCCCAAACCACACCCTGATTGACGGCGCCTACGTAGGCGGCGGGGTTACCTTCTGATGAAATCACGTCTCGCCGCGCTCTCTGCGCTGAGCCTGGCGTTGCTGCTGACCGGCTGCACTCAGTATACCTGGGTGAAGCCGGGTTTAAGCGATGCCGAGATGCATAAAAAGCTCACCGAATGTGAAGCGCAGGCCCTGGTCGATCTCCCGCCGGATAACGTGGTGACCGGGTCCAGTTCAGAAAAAACGGACAAAAAACAAAAGAAACAGGATGTTGAAACAAGTTATACAGTAGAAGACGCGAATGAATATCAGCGGGAGACCTTAGTCGACAGCTGTATGTTCAAAAGCGGCTGGGATAAAGTCGAAGTGCAATAAATCTATTATAAAAAAACCTGCCGGATGGCAGGTTTTTTTATGGCCGGCCTAGCGGCGCACCACCACCAGCTTCTGGTTCACGAACTCTTTGATCCCGAGATCGGAGAGCTCCCGGCCATAACCGGAACGCTTCACGCCGCCAAACGGCAGTTCGGGCGCGGTATCGGTCAGCCAGTTGATATAGACCATCCCGGTTTCAATGGCGGATGCCATCCGTTTGGCGCGTTCGATGTCCTGACTGAACACCGCGCCGCCCAGGCCATAGTGAGAATCATTGGCAAGCGCAATCGCCTCCTCATCGTTTTTCACCACGTAGATCTGCGCCACCGGGCCAAAGAACTCTTCGAAGTACGCCGGGTTGTCACGGGTGATACCGGTCAGGATAGTGGGTTCAAAGAAGTTGCCTTCCCGCGCCACCGCTTTGCCGCCCAGATGCAGCGTGGCGCCGTTTTTGACCGCCTCGTCCACCTGCTTGCTCAAGGTTTCCAGCGCATCTTTAGAGGAGAGCGGCCCCAGCGTGGTGCCTTCATCCAGCGGATCGCCTATTTTTACCTGGCGAAACGCCTCGCTAAATTTCGTCAGAAACGACTCAGCGATGTTCTCATGCAGAATAAACCGCTTGGCGGCAGTACACACCTGGCCGGCGTTATTCAGCCGCGCCTGGACGCCGATTTTCACCGCGCGCTCGAGCTCAGCATCATCGAGCACCACAAACACATCGTTGCCGCCGAGTTCCAGGGTCGATTTCTTAATATGCTTCGCCGCCTGCGCCGCCACCACGCTGCCGGCTTTTTCCGACCCGGTCAGCGCCGCGCCCTGCACACGGTCGTCGGCGATAATCTTCGCCACCTGATCCTGAGAGATAAACAGGTTGGTCCACGCCCCTTCCGGTGCGCCGGCCTCGCGCACCAGATGGGCAAAGGTCTCCGCGCAGTGCGGTACGATGCTGGCGTGTTTGGCGATAACCGGGTTCCCGGCCGCCAGGTTTGGCGCCAGGACGCGCATCAGCTGGTAATAGGGGAAGTTCCACGGTTCCACCGCCAGTAAGACGCCAATGGGGTGGTGCTCAACCCAGGCTTCACCCAGTTCGGAGGGATACTTCACCGGCGCCAGCATCGATTTGGCGTTATCGGCGTAATAGCGGGCGATTTGCGCGCACAGTTTCACTTCGCCGCGGCTCTGCTTAATGAGTTTCCCCATCTCCTGGCTGGCGATTTTCGCCAGATCTTCCACCCGGCTGTCGATCAGATCCGCCAGCTTATGCAGCACCGCCAGGCGCGGTTCAATATCGCCTTTCGCCCAGGCCGAATGATAGAGCGCATCCGCCTGCCGCAGCGCCGCCTCCACGTCCGCATCGCTGTGCGCCGGGTACGTTTTAATAAGCTGATTGTTCGCAGGATTCACCGTCTGATAGGCCATATCGCATGTCTCCTTGTTATCGCTATAAAGGCAGTCAAAAATGCCGTTAAGGATATTAAGGGTAGTCGAGATGGCTGGCGATGCGGGTAAAGTTAGGTATATCCGGAATATTCCATAACGGTGGCTAACCGGGGCGACCGTCAGGCCGCCCCGGCGTTATCAATGCGCCAGCGCGGCGACCTCATCGGCGGTCAGGCCGGTGATTTTCACCACCGTCTCGCGGGCAATGCCGTCGGCCAGCATCCTCTGGGCAATGCGCAGCGCCTCGGCATGCTGTCCCTCCTGCCGGCCTTCCCGTTTGCCTTTTCTGCGGCCCACTTCCTGTATTCGTTCGGCGATGGTCATCAATCTCTCCCTGTGCTGAGGAACCCGTTGCGCCACTTTGTGGATAAACCGGCCAAAGCGGCGCGCGTTGCCAGTGTGCAGCAGATAATTAAACAGCGTTTTTATCTGCCTGTCATTAGCGTCACCGCTAAGTAAAATCGTCGTCAGTTGCTCAACAATACCCATTAAATCGCGCTGGCGAATATGCTTCTGTATCAGCTCGAGTAATGCCACGCGCCGGTGACGAACGATCTCATCGTCGGGGATCACCGTGATATCCACCAGCGGAAAGGGCGAGGCATAAAGCTCCCTCGCCAGCGGTGGATCGGCAAAGCAGTCCAGCCAGTTGAGCGACCACGGGTATGGCGTGGTCGCTCCGTGATAGAACAGCATCGGCACCACCAGCGGCAGTCTGGTATGACCGCTATCCAGATGGCGCTGCATCGCGGCGATGGCGTAGCGCATCAGGCGGAAGGCCATCTGCGCATCCGGCGAGCTCTGATGTTCGATAACCACATAAATGTAGCCCTCGCCAGACGCGGTTTTGAGTGACCACAGCACATCGGAGTACCAGGCCCGCAGGCTCTCCTCGATAAAGCTTGCCGACTCCAGCTGTAAGGTATCGAGGTCGCAGCGCTGACGCAGCGCAGGCGGTAGATGGATCGCCAGGAAATCACGCGCGATGTCGGCCTGAGTGAGAAACTGTTTAAACACCGCATCATGCGGCGTCGAGGTGGTGCCCTTTGCCATCGGCTCATCCCTGCCTGCTTATCCTGCAGGGACTCTACCTCCCATGAATGTCGCTGACACCCCGGAAACCGGAGTTTTACGTTCCGCGACGAAAACATATTTCCCCGGACTGCAAGCGCGACATCCTTTTTCGACGCGGTACGCAAATCCCGGCGGGCGACAGCCTCGGCGCAGCATGCTATAAACGATTTATCCCCTCAGCAAAGGTCGATGCGGTGAACCATACCCGAGATATTCCCCAAACCTTCTGGCGAGACGATCGCCTGCCGTGGCTGGAGCTGCGCAGCACCTGGCGCAGCCGTCAGGCCTATAAGCGCCACAGCCACCCGCAGCTCTCGGTGGGGGCGATTATCGACGGTGAAACGCGCTGCCTGTGCAATGGACAGGAATATCTCCTGCAGCCCGGGGATCTGATCGTGATCCCGCCGCACGCGCCGCATAGCTGTAATCCGCTGCGTGACCAGCCGCGCAGCTATCATATGCTGTACCTGGAGGCGGCATGGTGCCATGCGCAGCGTCCGGATATTCCCCCTACCGTCAGCATGGCTTCGTCCCAGCCGCTGCTGCGCGACAGCCCTCTCTTTGCCTGCTTCCAGCAGATTGTCGCCCTGATGAGCCGCGGCCGCATTGAGCAACTGCCAGCCCGGGTGGCGCAGCTCCTGCACGCGCTGCCGCTGTGCGCCGCCGCGCCGCAGGCGCCACATCACGCCAGCGCCCTGCTGTTTCAGCGCCTGGCGACAGATCTGCCGGCGCCGCCATCGCTGGATAAGCTGGCCCACGATAGCGCGCTACGTAAAGAGACCGTTATCCGCGCCGTGAAACAGGATACCGGCCTGACGCCCGCCAGTTTGATCAATATGGCGCGCATCGAATATGCGAAAACGCGCTTACGTGCCGGGGACCCTATCGCCGACGTCAGCTATCAAGCCGGCTTTGCCGATCAGAGCCATTTCCATAAAACCTTCGTCAGCTATACCGCCGCCACGCCGCGGCAGTATGCGCACAGCAGATCAATTTCCGACAATAAGTAATTTTCCATCTGGCGTAGGGTGGCTTCAGCACCATTATCGAGGCCACTATGCATACCTTATCGACTCTCTTCCCCGCCGCCTTCCCGGCGTTAGCCCTGTCCCACTTTGTCGCCCTGCTCAGCCCGGGCCCCGATTTTTTTCTACTGGTCGGTTACGCTGTACGCTACCGGATCCGCGGCAGCCTCGGACTGTGTCTAGGCATCGCCGCCGGCAATGCGTTGTATATTGTTCTGGCCATCGTTGGCTGGGGACTTCTGCGCCAGGCGCCGCTGCTGTTTTTACTCATCGAGCTGTTGGGCGCGGGCTACTTACTGTGGATTGGCAGCCTGCTGATTCGCAGCCGTCCCGCGGCGCTGGCGGTGGAGAGCGTTCGCACATCGCGTCCGGGGTTCGGCAAGCAGCTACTGCTGGGGCTGGGGTCATCGCTGCTCAACCCCAAGAATGCGCTGTTTTATCTGGCGCTGATGACTTCCCTGCTGGGGCCGGCGGTCACCCTGCTGCAGCAAACGGTGAGCGGGCTGTGGATGGTCAGCGTGGTGTTCTTCTGGGATTTACTGCTGGTGAGCGCGATTGCGCTGCCGCAGGTGCAGCGCCGCCTGAGCGCTATCGTCTGGCGGGTCGAGCGGGCGGCGGGGGCGATCCTGATGATGTTCGGTCTGTGGATTATCTGGCGATTTTTGCACGACCTCGCCGTCAGGTTATATGCTTAAGTTTATGGAAAAACTCGCTGAACTGAAACGCGCCAAACTGCTGGCGCTGTCGCTGCTGCTGATCGCCGCCGCGCTATTTATCACCACCCTGCTGCTGCCGCCGACGCCGTGGGTCAGCGCGCTGAAGGCCATTTCCGAAGCGGCGATGGTCGGAGCGCTGGCCGACTGGTTTGCGGTGGTGGCCCTGTTTCGCCGTATTCCGCTGCCCTTTGTCGCCCGCCATACCGCGATTATCCCGCGCAACAAAGATCGCATCGCCGACAACCTCGGCCGCTTCGTTGAGGAGAAGTTCCTCGATACCCCGTCGCTGGTGGCGCTGATCCGCCGCTATCAACCAGCGCTGATGCTCGGCAACTGGTTCAGCCAGCCTGAGAACGCCCGGCGGGTTGGCCAACACCTGCTGCAGGTGATGAGCGGTTTTCTCGAACTGACCGATGACGCCCGCATTCAGCGCCTGCTGCGGCGCGCGGTGCATAAGGCGATCGATAAGGTCGACCTGACGCAGACCAGCGCCATGATGCTGGAGGGGCTGACCCGCGACAACCGCCATCAAAAGCTGCTGGATTCGCTGATAAATCAGCTGATCGCCCTGCTGCAGCGCGACAGCTCCCGCGCTTTTATCGCCCGCGGCATCGTACACTGGCTGGAGACCGAACATCCGCTGAAGGCCAGGCTGTTACCCACCGAGTGGCTCGGCGAGCACAGCGCCGAGATGGTCACCGACGCCGTGAATACCCTACTGGACGAAGTCACCCACGATCGCACCCACCAGATCCGCCAGACCTTTGACCGCGCGACGCAAAAGCTAATCGATAACCTGAAATCCGACCCGGAACTGGCGCAGAAGGCCGATAACATTAAAGCCTGGCTGAAAAACGATGAGACCTTCAACCGCTATCTTGGCGAAGTGTGGGGCGACCTGCGCGGCTGGGTAAAAAACGATATCAGCAGCGACGACTCGCGTATCAAGCAGCGCATCGCCGAGGCCGGCCAGTGGTTCGGTGAAACCTTACTCCGCGACGACGCGCTGCGCGAATCGCTCAACGAACACCTGGAGCAGGCGGCGCATCGGGTGGCGCCGGAGTTCGCCGCCTTCCTCACTCGACATATCAGCGACACGGTGAAGAGCTGGGACGCCCGCGATATGTCGCGGCAGATCGAGCTCAACATCGGTAAAGATCTGCAATTCATCCGCATCAACGGCACCCTGGTGGGGGGAACTATCGGCCTGTTGTTGTGGCTGCTCTCGCAGATCCCCTCGCTGCTGCATCTGCATATTGGTTAGCAATGATACTAACTGAACAATAGCGCTGATAAATATTCCACAGGGAGGGCGAGATAATGCACCGGATGACCCACTGGCTAACCCGGCACGCCGCCGCGCTGTTCTTCCCGGCGGCGCTCATTCTGTATGATTTTTCCGCCTATCTCACCACCGACCTGATCCAGCCGGGGATCCTCCACGTGGTGCGGGATTTTAACGCCGATGTGGCGCTGGCCCCAGCCTCGGTAAGCCTGTATATGGCCGGCGGCATGGCGCTGCAGTGGCTGCTGGGGCCGCTCTCTGACCGAATCGGACGGCGTCCGGTACTGCTCACCGGCGCGCTCATTTTCACCCTCGCCTGCCTGGCGACGCTGTTCACCACCTCCATGACCCAGTTCCTGATTGCCCGCTTCGTGCAGGGCACCAGCATCTGCTTTATTGCCACCGTCGGCTACGTCACCGTGCAGGAAGCCTTTGAGGAAAAAAGGTCGATCAGGCTGATGGCGGTGATCACCTCCGTCGTGCTGGTGGCACCGATCGTCGGCCCGCTCTCCGGCGCGGCGCTGATGCATTTTATCCACTGGAAAGCGCTGTTCGGCATTATCGCCGCCATGGGGCTGGTGGCCTGGCTGGGGCTGCTGTTGACCATGCCGGAGACGGTGCGCCGGGGCGATGTGCCGTTCAGCCCCCTGGGCGTACTGCGCGATTTTCGCAACGTCTTTCGCAACCGCATCTTTTTGCTCGGCGCCGCCACGCTGTCGCTGAGCTATATTCCGCTGATGAGCTGGGTGGCAGTATCGCCGGTGATTTTAATGGACGCCGGCGGGCTGACCACCAGCGAGTTCGCCTGGAGCCAGGTGCCGGTCTTCAGCGCCGTCATCATCGCCAACCTGTCGGTGGCGCGCTGGGTAAAAGATCCCACCCGCCCGCGCTTTGTGCTGAGCGCGGTGCCGGTACAGATGCTCGGCCTGGCCATCCTGATCGTTGGGAATCTGGTATGGCCGCACGTCTGGCTGTGGTCGGTGCTCGGCACCTGCTTCTACGCCTTCGGCATCGGGCTAATTTTCCCGACGTTGTTCCGCTTTACCCTCTTTTCCAACGACCTGCCGAAAGGCACGGTCTCCGCCTCGCTGAATATCGTGATCCTCAGCGTCAGCGCCTTATCGATTGAAGGCGCGCGCTGGCTGTGGTTCCATGGCGGGAGACTACCCTTCCACCTGTTAGCGGTGGCCGCCGGGCTCATCGCCGCCTGCTGCCTCGCCGGACTGTTACGCCACCAGCGTCAGTGTGCGCAAGCGGTCATTGAAGCCCGGCAGTCGTGACCCCTTTTACGGAGAAAGCCCCATCATGAGTGAGATTGAACTCAGCCCGGCGCAGCGCGACCTGCTGCGCGACAGGCTCAGCAAGTACTGCGAAGAGACGTTTAACCTCGAGCTGGAGCAGTTTGACGCCGAATTTTTTGTCGACTTTATCGCCCAGGAGCTGGGGCCGCTGTTTTACAACGCCGGTATCGAAGAGGCCATCCGCACCCATCTGGCATGGAGCGAGCGGATCCAGGAAGAGATGGATTTAAAGAAGGTCTATTAACGCCGCGCGCAGACGCAGGAGATCAATAAAAGCACACAATCAACAGGGTTATAATGGCGACTCTTTCAGCATCTCCCGTGTACGGGGAAGGAAACCATGTCGCTTATCACCGATCTACCCGCCATTTTTGACCAGTTCTCGGAAGCTCGCCAGAAGGGCTTTCTCACCGTCATGGATCTTAAAGAGCAGAACGTGCCGCTGGTAGGCACCTACTGCACCTTTATGCCTCAGGAGATCGCTATGGCGGCGGGGGCCGTGGTGGTCTCGTTGTGCTCCACCTCCGATGAAACCATCGAGGAAGCGGAAAAAGATCTGCCGCGCAACCTCTGCCCGTTAATCAAAAGCAGCTACGGCTTCGGCAAAACCGATAAATGCCCCTACTTCTATTTCTCTGACCTGGTGGTCGGGGAAACCACCTGCGACGGCAAAAAGAAAATGTACGAGTATATGGCCGAGTTCAAGGCGGTCCACGTGATGCAGCTGCCGAACAGCGCCAGCGACGCAGCCTCCCGCGCCCTGTGGAAAGCGGAGATCCTGCGCCTGCAGCAGGTGATTGAGGCGCGGTTTGGCGCGCCGATTAGCGAGGCGGCGCTGCGTGAAGCCATCGTGCTGAAAAACCGTGAACGCCGGGCGCTGGCCCACTTTTATCGTCTCGGGCAGCTCAATCCGCCGGCGCTCAGCGGCGGCGACATCCTGAAAGTGGTGTACGGCGCCACCTTCCGCTTCGACAAAACCGCGCTGATTGACGAGCTCAACGCCATGGCGGAGCGCATCCGTCAGGAGTGGCGGCAGGGTAAACGGCTGGCATCCCGCCCGCGCATTCTGATCACCGGCTGCCCGATCGGCGGCGCGGCGGAGAAAGTGGTTCGCGCCATCGAAGAAAACGGCGGCTGGGTGGTAGGCTATGAAAACTGCACCGGTGCGAAGGCCACCGAGCGCTGCGTGGCGGAAGAGGGCGACGTCTACGACGCCTTAACCGACAAATATCTCGCCATCGGCTGCTCCTGTATTTCCCCCAACGACCAGCGCCTGCAGCTGCTGAGCCAGATGGTGGAGGAGTACCAGGCCGACGGGGTGATCGACGTCATTCTGCAGGCCTGCCATACCTATGCCGTGGAATCGCTGGCCATCAAACGCCATCTCCGCCAGCAGCACGACCTTCCTTATATGGCGATAGAAACCGACTATTCGACAGCGGACCTCGGCCAGCTCAGCACTCGCGTCGCCGCCTTTATCGAAATGCTATAAGGAGCACGCGTGATCTACACGGTTGGTATTGATTCCGGCTCCACTGCCACGAAAGGCATCCTGCTCGCGGACGGGGTGGTTACGCGTCGTTTCCTCTGCCCGACCCCCTTTCGCCCCGCCGACGCCATCCATGAGGCCTGGGAGACGCTGCGCGCTGGCCTCGCGGAAACGCCCTTTTTAACCCTCACCGGCTATGGTCGCCAGCTGGTAGATTTCGCCAATAAACAGGTGACGGAGATTTCCTGTCACGGTCTCGGCGCCCGCCTGCTGGCACCGGACACCCGCACGGTGATTGATATCGGCGGCCAGGACAGCAAGGTTATCCAGCTGGATGCCGGGGGCAACCTCAGCGACTTTCTGATGAATGACAAATGCGCCGCCGGCACCGGCCGCTTTCTGGAGGTCATTTCACGCACCCTCGGCGCCAGCGTCGAACAGCTGGACGCCATTACCGACGGCGTGGAACCGCATGCCATCACCAGCATGTGTACGGTATTCGCCGAATCGGAAGTCATCAGCCTGCGGTCGGCGGGAGTCGCGCCGGAGGCGATTCTGGCGGGGGTGATTAACGCCATGGCCCGGCGCAGCGCGAACTTTATCGGCCGCTTATCAGCGCAGGGGCCGCTGCTGTTTACCGGCGGCGTCAGCCACTGCGCCGCCTTTGCCCGCATGCTGGAAAGCCATGTCGGCATGGCGGTGACAACCCATCCCGACGCCCAGTTCGCCGGGGCGATCGGCGCGGCGCTGATCGGCCAGCGCCAGCGGAGGCGCGGATGACAACGTTTCTGTTTTTATTTCATTCCACGGTGGGAGTGGTGCGAACGCGCAAAGCCCTGCAGGCGGCGGGAATGACCTTCGAGGTCAAAGATATTCCCCGCCAGCTGCGCAGCGGCTGCGGGCTGTGCATCCTGCTTGAGGGGACGGAAGCCGACGCGCGAGCCTGGATCGTCCCGGAACAGACGGCGGCGTTATATCAGCAGGACGGGGAGGCGTGGCGCTGTCTCGCCACCTTCCCACCGGCAGGTTAATCGCTTACCACAAAGCGCGTCGCCGCAAAGCAGTTCAGCAGACGGTGCATAAGAAAAACCAGGGTCAGCGTGACCACCAGCGAGACCGTCACCGAGGTGATGCGGTACAGATCGCTGAACACCAGATCCTGATAGGGATGCAGGTTTTGGCCAAACATAATGCCGATGGTGGTAATGCTGGCGAAGCCCACCCCGGCGCCCACTTTCTCCATCACGTGCAGGCGGGCGCTAAAGGCCAGCCCGAGGCCAATCAGCGGCATCATCAGGATCATGTGATTGCTGAAGTCATAGATAATCAGCTGCACCACCAGAATATAGAGACAGGCCAGCACCACCCCCGCCACGCGCCAGATCGAGCTGATCACCGCCCCGCGATAGTGCATCGGGAACAGGATCAGGATCCCGGCCATCAGCGCCGACAGCGAGTCGCTGAGATCGCAGATCTGAAACACCACGAAGATGATCGTCGCCACCGTGCCGGAGAGCAGCGACTCGTGGCGGATGCGGGCGGCGTCTTTTTCAATGCGCGGCGGCGGCTTGCGCGGTTCGACGTCCGGGATCAGGTAATGCAGCAGCGCGCTCAGCGCCACCGCCAGCACGCACGCTTCCATGTTGGAGAACATCAGGGTGTGCCAGTTGCTGGTCGGGTAGCTCATAAAGTTGAGCATCGTGCTCTGACACACCACCCCCATCGACCCCAGCAGAAACAGCGGCCCCTGGCTCATAAAGCGAAAACGCATCACGTACAGGGCGAACACCACCAGCGTCATGATCACCGGCCATTGCGACAAATAACCGACAATCAGCACCATTTCGACGCAGTTCACCGCCGCGCTGAACACAAACTGGCGGGCGACGTGGCGGTTGAACACCGGCACCAGCGACATCAGCATCAGCGGATACACCACAAAAAATACGCCGTACTGCACGTCGTAGAAGGTGGAGATGCTGAGCGCAATGGTCCCGGCCACGGCGATACGCACCGTCTGGCGAAAATCATTCGCCGTGTAGACGATATTGCCGTGCGGGGTAAAGACGTGCGCCAGGGTATTAATAGACATAGTGCAACCAGCTCACCAGATGAATCTGCAGGCCGGCGAAGGTGCGGGCGAAAGGTCCCTCGCTATTGTACAGCTGCACCGTGGCGCGGGCGCCGGTCGGCAGCGGTTTCGCCAGCGGCTGATCCAGCGCGACGTGAATGCGCATTCGCTGGGCATCACGCACCCAGCGGGTGGACTGTTCCGGCTGCGACAGCTGCCCGTTAACCGCCTCTTGCCCCGCCAGAATCCCGGCATCGCTGCTGGTCACGTGCGCCGGGAAAACTTCCCCCGGCAGGGCGTCAAAAACCACCGCCGCATCGGTGTTTACCGCGGTGTGGCGCAGGCTCTTCTCACGGAAGTCAGCGACGATATCGGTATTGTTGTTGACCAGCGCCAGCACGGCCGTCGCCGCGGTGGCGTAGATCCCCGGGTTAAGCTGCAGGTTGCTGACCATGCCGTCAGTTTCCGCACGCACTTTGGTCCAGGCCAGGTTCAACTGCGCCTCCTCCAGCGCGTTGCGGTATTTCTGCAGGGTGACGTTGCGCTTATCGTCGCGCTCGCCGCGCTGGATCAGCAGGTTCTGGATCTGCGCGTTCAGCGCCGAGACCGACTGCTCGCTGGTCTGCCAGGTGGTCCGCACCTTGTCGAGATCGGACTGCGAGACGTTCTGCATGGTGCTCAGGCGCTGATAGCGATCGAGCGTGACCTTATCGTTACGGGCGGTGTACTGCGCGGTGCGCAGGTTGGCGCGGGCGGCGGCGATTTGCGCGTCCAGCTGCTGGTTGCTCAGTTTCGCCTGTTCAAGGGCGATCTGTGCCGCTTCAACTTTATTAATGAATGGCGTCGGGTCGAGCTCATACAGCAGGTCGCCCTTTTTCACCTGGCTATTGTTATGCACGTAGACGTGCGAGACATAGCCGGAGACCCGCGACGAAATCGGGGTCACCACGCGCATGACGGTGGAGTCCGGCGTCAGCGGGATCCAGATATCGGCAACGATAAACCAGGCGAATATTCCCAGAAAAGCGGCAATACTCACCCGTACCCAGCGGGCAAATTTTTGTTCAGGCGTCATCATAGTGTGTTAGATCTTGTTATCTTCTTCGCGGATATTCCGCAAACGGCAGGCGATTTGATTTAACGTGGCGCTGAAGGTGACGAGGTCGGCCTCCGGGATGGTCTGGGTTACGCGCTCCTGATAGGTCTCGATCACGCGGCTCAGTTTTTCCAGAATAGCCCGCCCCTCGGCGGTCAGCGTCAGCAGGCGAATGCGTTTGTCATATGGCGATGTGGAACGCAACAGATAGCCCTGCTTTTCCAGTAATGAGAGGGTGCGCGTCAGCGGCGGCAGTTCAATCCCCTGCACCTCCGCCAGTTCGCTGACCGAGACGTTGTCCCCCAACTGATGCAGTTGCATCAGCACCGTCCAGCTGGACTGGGTGAGTCCCGTATCGGTGATAGCGGAGTCAATAATCGCGCGCCACTGGCGCACCACCATGGCCATCCGCATCCCCAGCGGGCGGCGGGCAAACAGTTCGTCTTCAGTCACAGCTTTTCCTCTCATTGTTGAGAAGAAAATAATACTTATCAGGGTAAGTATCAAGAAACGGAAGGTCGCGTCGCATCAATTGATAAATTTCGTGAATGTTTCCCCGGCGTCGCCAGCGCTTACCGGGGCAAAGAAGAAGTGATGCCTGAAAAAAACCGCACTTTTTAATTGATCTGATCCCGACGCAGGCCGATATCTTTCAGCTGTTCGTCGCTCATTTTCTGCAAAGCTCTGCGCGTTTGCTCCTGAAGCCACCATTTTTTGACAAACCGTGCCAGCAATACGAAACCGATAAATGGCTGTCTTGCCCTGTTCTCATGAAATTCCATCCTCTACCTCCTCACCTTGCCAGAGACTTTATCTTCACGGATTTTGGGGGGAGGAATACAGATTCACAAAACACTTTTCTTTAACATACAGATTGGCTAAAACGTACAGCAGACCGCAATTTTTTCTGCCATCTGTACTGGTTATTCCATCTGTATGGCGACAATTAAGGATACAGCATGACCCGCTATCAACATCTTGCGACGCTGCTGGCCGAACGCATTGAACAGGGCCTGTATCGCCACGGCGAAAAGCTGCCGTCGGTGCGCAGCCTGAGCCAGGAGCACGGCGTCAGCATCAGCACCGTCCAGCAGGCCTATCAGCTGCTTGAGCAGCAGCAGATGATTGTGCCGCAGCCGCGATCGGGCTATTTCGTCGCCCCCCGCAAGGCCCAGCCGCCGGTGCCGCCGATGTCGCGTCCGGTGCAGCGTCCGGTGGAGATCACCCAGTGGGATCAGGTGCTGACCATGCTCGACGCCCGCTACGATAAAACGATCATCCCCTTCGGCGGCGGCTCGCCGGACGTGACGCAGCCAAGTCTGAAGCCCATCTGGCGCGAACTGAGCCGGGCGATCCAGCACAACCTCACTGAGGTGTTGAACTATGACGAACTGGCCGGTCGCCGCGAGCTGCGGGAGCAGATCGCCCGCCTGATGCTCGACGGCGGATCGGTGGTGACTGCCGACGATCTGGTGCTCACCAGCGGTTGCCACAGCGCGCTGTCGCTGGCCCTGCTGTCGGTGTGCCAGCCAGGGGACATCATCGCCGTGGAATCCCCCTGCTACTACGGCACCATGCAGATGCTGCGCGGACTGGGATTAAAAACGATTGAGATCCCCACCGATCCGGAAACCGGGATCAGCATCGAGGCCCTGGAGTTGGCGCTGGATCAGTGGCCGATCAAAGGGGTGATCCTGGTGCCGAACTGCAACAACCCGCTGGGATTTATCATGCCGGACGCCCGCAAGCGCGCGGTGCTGAACCTGGCCCAGCGCCACGATATCGTTATTTTCGAGGATGATATCTACGGCGAGCTGGCTACCGAATATCCGCGCCCGCGCACGATTCACTCCTGGGATATCGACGGCCGGGTGATGCTCTGCAGCTCCTTTACCAAAACCATCGCCCCCGGCCTGCGCATCGGTTGGATAGCGCCCGGGCGCTACTACGACAAGCTGCTCCAGATGAAGTACGCCGCCAGCGGTACTAACGTCCCTTCAACACAGCTGGCGGCCTTTAACTTTATTCGCGAAGGCCATTATCACCGCCACGTGCGGCGGATGCGGCAGATCTATCAGCGCAATATCGAGATCTACACCTGCTGGCTGCGGGAGTTTTTCCCCTGCGGGATCTGCGTCACCCGGCCGAAAGGCGGTTTTATGCTGTGGGTGGAGCTCCCGGAGCAGGTGGATATGGTCTGCGTCGCCAAACAGCTGTGCCGGCTGAAGATCCAGGTCGCGCCGGGGTCGCTGTTTTCCGCGGCGGGCAAGTATCGCAACTGCGTCAGGATCAATTGCGCCCTGCCGCCGACCGAGAAACATAAAGCGGTGATGGTTAAGCTGGGAGAAGCGGTGAAGGTGGCGATGGAGTGAGGTTTAGCCTGTTCTCCCCGGTGGCGCTGCGCTTACCGGGGCGACGGGTTACCTCGCGTCCGCAAATCAGCTTCACTGGTCAAAAAACACCATCCCCTTATACGGCTGCTCGCGGCAGGCGGCCAGACGCTGGGCGAGGCTACCGACGTGCAGCTCCAGCTTGTGGCCGTCGGGATCGAGGAAGTAGTGCGAAGCGCCTTCGCTACGGTTCAGCTTCCAGACCGCCACGCCGGCAACCTCAAGGCGAGCGGCGAAGCGGGCGAAATCCGCTTCGCTAATGCTAAACGCATAATGGGTGTAGTCGCTCTCCTCCGGCGGAGTGACACGCCGCTGCGGATCCAGCGACAGGCACAGCCACAGATCGCCGCAGGAGAGATAGGCGCCGCTGTCCCAGCGGGCGTGCAGCGTCATGCCCAACAGCTGCTGATAAAACGCCACGCTCGGCGCCAGCTGGCTGACCGCCAGGGTCAGGTGATTCAGTCCGCTCAGCATGTCTGTTCCTCCAGTGAATTCACAATGAACTGGCGCAGCCATTGATGCGCCGGGTCGCGGTGCCAGCGCTCGTGCCACAGCATCAGCATCTCAAAGCCGGCGACCGCCAGCGGCGGCTCGACGACCACCAGCCCGCTCTGCCCGCGCACCAGCCGCTCCGGCAGGACCGCCACCAGATCGCTATTGCGCAGGGTCTCCAGCATAAACAGGAAATGTGGCACGGAAAGGACAACCCGCCGCGTCAGGCCAAGGTTCGCCAGCGCGGTATCGGTCGCCGCGCTGAAGCCGCCTCCGTCCGGGGAGACGATCGCTTGCTCCAGCTGACAGAACGTTTCCAGGCTCAACCCTTGCCGCAGCACCGGATGCCCGGCCCGGCCCGCCAGCACGTAGCGCTCGCGAAACAGCAGGCGCTGATGCAGCCCCGGCGGCGCGCCCTCGCGGGTATGGAAAAAGAGATCCACTTCATCGCTGGCCGCCTGCTGCTCCAGCCGCGCCGGCTGGAGTTCGAATACCGCCAGCCGACTGCCGGGAGAGGCCTGCCGTAGCCTGCCCAGCATCGGCATGAGGGTCGCCGAAGCCATATAGTCCGTCGCCGCCACCCGCCAGGTCTCCGCCGCCGCGGCCGGATTAAAAGGTGCTACCGGCGCCACCGCCTGCTCCAGCGCGGCTAACGCAGCGCGCAGCGGCTGGCGAAGCTCATCGGCGCGGGCGGTGGGCTGCATGCCGCGCGGGCCCGGCATCAGCAGCGGGTCGGCAAACATCTCCCGCAGCCTGGCGAGTTGAATACTCACCGACGGCTGCGACAGATTCAGCCGCTGCGCCGCCCGGGTAACGTTATTTTCACTGAGCAGCACGTCGAGCGTGCGCAGCAGATTGAGATCCAGACGATGTAAATTAATCACAGCTATACCTGGGATTTAAGTAATTAATTTCTACTATAGCGCCAGCTTTCCTACTCTGCAGCTCTTCCCACTTCAGAGGTGATGTTATGAAAGTACTGCTGATTTACGCCCATCCGGAACCGCGCTCCCTCAATGGCGGTTTAAAAAATTTCGCCATCCGTCATCTGCTGCAGGCCGGTCATGAAGTCCAGGTCTCCGATCTCTACGCCATACGCTGGAAGGCCGGGTATGACGCCGACGACAGCGGCGCGCCGCCGGTCGGCGAGTTCTGGCGTCCTACCCTGGACTCCAGACAGGCCTTTGCCCAAGGTACTCAAAGCGCGGATATCGCCGCCGAGCAGGAAAAGCTGCTGTGGGCCGATACGGTGATTTTTCAGTTTCCGCTGTGGTGGTTCTCGATGCCCGCGATCATGAAAGGCTGGATCGACCGGGTGTACGCCTGGGGCTTTGCCTATGGTGTCGGCGAGCACAGCGACCGCCACTGGGGCGATCGCTATGGGGATGGCACCTTCGTCGGCAAGCGGGCGATGCTGATCGTCACCGCCGGCGGCTGGGCGGAACACTATTCACCGCGCGGGATCAATGGCCCCATCGACGACATCCTGTTCCCCATTCAGCACGGTATGCTGTTCTATCCCGGCTTCGAGGTGCTTCCGCCGCTGGTGTTTTACCGCACGGACAAAACCGATGCCGCGCAGTTCGCCGACCAGTGCGCCACGCTGGCCGAGCGGCTGGACACGCTGTGGCAAACCGAGCCCATTCCATTCCGCCGGCAAAATCATGGCGACTACCTGATCCCATCGCTAACGCTGCGTCCGGAGCTGGCGCCGGGGCAAAGCGGCCTGGCGGTGCACCTGGCAACGAAATAAACCTCAACGCGATAGCCCTTCCGGGTTATCGCTTTCATTAATATGACAATTTGTGAGCCTCCACGCATTAACGGCATCGCATCGCGCGAAGCCGCCTCTCATATTGATAGCGATCAAAAATAATCATACCGTCTGGTCGGTATGATTCCGGCCATGAACATGGAAGCCCAGCATCGTAAAAAAGATCCCGTCCGTCTCCACCGTCAGCTGCTTGAATCGGCGGCGATGATTGCCGGCCGGGACGGTATCGCCGCCCTGTCGCTGAACGCTGTCGCCCGCGAGGCTGGGGTCAGCAAAGGCGGCCTCCTGCACCATTTTCCCAATAAGCAGGCGCTGATTTTCGCTCTGTTCGCCAGGCTGCTGGCGATTATGGAAAAGGCGATTAGCGAACTGATGGCCGCCGATAACATCGCTTACGGACGCTTTACCCGGGCCTATTTGCACTATCTGTCCAATCCGCAGTTGACGGACACGCACGAAAGCCGTCAGCTGATGGTGCTGTCGCTGGCGATGCCGGACGAACCGGTGCTGCGAAAATGCTGGCGAGACTGGATGCTGGATCATCTGGCGCAGGGCGATGCGCTGGATAACGGCCCTACCGGTACCCTGGTACGCTACGCCGCCGACGGCATCTGGTTATCGGAGCTGACCGAAGGGCGCACCATGAGCAGCGAACACCGCCAGTCGCTGGTGAACGATCTGACCAAAATGACGCTTCCCGCATGAAACGAATAGAGTGAGGCCGCGATGCGCTACAACATCAATGCCCGTCTCATTTATGATGCAACGGACGGCACGCTAACCCTGCCCGGCAGCGATGAACCGGATAGCCAGTTATCCATCACCGCCAGCGCGCTGCTCTATTTTTTTCTCCGCCATACCGGCGTGGTCAGTCGCGATGAAGTATTGAAAAAAGTCTGGGACGATAACGGCTTAACTTCTTCCAACAGCAACCTCAACCAGTATCTGAGCATGCTGCGCAAAACTTTCCGCCACTACGATATCGATAACATTATCGTCACCGTGTCGCGCGGCATGCTGCAGCTGAATCAGGATCTCAGCATCGAACTGCTCGACGCCGGGCCGGCGCTGGCCGATGTCGCCAGCCCGGCCGCGCCGCCTGGCGAACCCGCCGGGGCAGGAAGGGAAACCACACCGCCTGCCGCTTCACCACACGCGCGCGGAATGTGCTGGTATCTCGCCGGCGGCTGCCTGCTGGTCATCGCCCTGCTTCTGGTGGCATTCACGTTTGCCGGAACCCACGTCGCCCGGCCAATTAATCTGACGCTGATGAACCACAGCCAGTGCGAACTGCTCGCCAGCGATGAAATGCTGCGTTCGGTCTCGGCGACGGCCTACGGGAAGAATTTTGATGAGGTGCGTCAGCGGCTGAAGCTCAGCTGCAAGCCGGGGGAGCGTTTTGTTTTCTTCTATGGCGACCGGCTGGAGACCAACGGCCTGGGCCGGGTATTTCTCGCCCACTGCGCGATGCACGAAGACAACCCGTTTAGCTATTGCGATAACTACTTTTACTACTCCTGGAAGCCGCAATGAGACTCGCGCCCCGCACCTTTTTCGCTCTCTCTGCCCTCGCGTTTATCGCCGCCGCCGGGTTTAGCGCCTGGCGCCTGCTGCCGGATGCCAACGACGGCGTGATGAGCTGCTCCACCAAAGCGATCATGCGTTTTGAAAACATGGAAAAAGAGAATGTGAACGGCAATATCCATTTTAATTTTGCCGCCAATGGCAACGGGTCGATGGTAGTGGAAGGCTATACCGATTCTGCCGCCGGCTGGCTCTACCTGCAGCGTTACGTCAAATTCAGCTACACCAGCCAGCGCATCTCGGCGACCGAGCGCCACTACCGCATCAAGAAATGGGAATCCAGCGCCTCGTCCATCGATGAATCGCCGGATGTCATCTTCGACTATTTCATGCGCGAGATGTCCGACAGCCACGACGGCCTGTTCCTCAATGCGCAAAAGCTTAACGACAAAGCTATCCTGCTGAGCTCTATCAACTCACCGCTCTACATCTGCACGCTGAAGTCCGGCAGCACGCTTAATTAACCCGTCCCCCCTGTACCACTGCGAGGAAAATGCGCCCTCGCTCACGCTCCATTATTGCCCCCTCTTTCCACGATGCTAAAAGCGCACGTTTTGCGTTTAGCTTCGACGCGAGAACTTGAGCATACCCACAATTATAACGTGGCTATATTACCAATTGCTGGCAAGTAATTAGCATCTTATTAACATTCATCTCCCGCCGATAAATAGCTTAAAAAAACGCCATATCATCATGAAAATCTTCACGCATGAAACAGGATTAAGAGATAAAAAGAAGCCTAAATAAGGCTAAATAGCAGAGTAAAAACCTAAAATATTCATCTACACGGATTTAAATTTCACTTCTCTCCCCATTCCCTATAGTGAACCCCGAACGCCGCTTCCGCGTGTTGATGCCGTTACGCGGACGGTTTTCCCGAATCACAAAACCTGTTCTGGAGGAGATCACGATGGGTGATGCATTGGGGCTTATCGAAACCAAAGGTCTGGTGGCCTGTATTGAAGCAGCGGACTCGATGTGTAAAGCCGCCAACGTCGAACTGATCGGCTATGAAAACGTCGGCTCCGGCCTGGTCACCGTGATGGTGAAGGGCGACGTCGGCGCAGTAAAAGCGGCGGTGGATTCCGGTGTGGAATCGGCGCAGCGCATCGGCGAAGTGGTGACCTCGCTGGTCATCGCGCGTCCGCATAACGACATCAACAAAATCGTCATTAAACACAAGGCCTGAAGGCCAGGAGAACGCAAATGGGTGATGCATTAGGTCTGATTGAAACCAAAGGTCTGGTGGCCTGCATTGAAGCAGCGGATGCGATGTGTAAAGCCGCCAACGTCGAACTGATCGGCTATGAAAACGTCGGTTCCGGCCTCGTCACCGCGATGGTGAAAGGCGATGTCGGCGCGGTGAAAGCGGCGGTGGATTCCGGCGTTGAATCGGCCCAGCGCATTGGCGAAGTGGTGACCTCGCTGGTCATCGCCCGTCCGCATAACGACATCAACAAAATCGTCTCGCATTACAAAATTGCGGACTAACGGAGAAACCTGATGAAAGAAGCGCTTGGTCTTATCGAAACCAAAGGTCTGGTGGCCTGTATTGAAGCCGCGGACGCGATGTGCAAAGCCGCCAACGTCGAATTGATTGGCTATGAAAACGTCGGCTCCGGCCTCGTCACCGCGATGGTGAAAGGCGACGTCGGCGCGGTCAACGCGGCGGTCGACTCCGGCGTGGAAGCGGCGAAACGCATTGGCGAAGTCGTCAGCTCTCGCGTCATCGCGCGTCCCCATAACGACATCGAAAAAATCGCGGCGCAGCACAAAGCATGACCTGACAGGGCACGCCCCGTCCCCACTCTTTTCGTCTGATGAAGGATAGACTCATGATTGAACTGGATAACGATTTGCAGTCCCGGCAGAACGCCCGGGAACTGGTGCGCAACGCCAAAAAAGCGCAGGCAATGCTGGCCACCTTTTCGCAGCAGCAAATCGACGCCATCGTGAAAAACGTGGCCCAGGAAGCAGCGCACCACGCCGAAGCGCTGGCGAAAATGGCCGCGGAAGAGACCGGTTTTGGCAACTGGCAGGACAAAGTGCTGAAAAACCGCTTCGCCTCGCTGCGCGTCTACGACGCCATCAAAGATTTGAAGACCGTTGGCATCATTCATGACGACCCGGTAAAAAAAGTGATGGACGTGGGCGTGCCGCTCGGCGTGATTTGCGCGCTGGTCCCCTCAACTAACCCAACCTCTACGGTTATCTACAAAGCGCTGATCGCCCTCAAGGCCGGTAACGCCATTATCTTCTCCCCGCATCCCGGCGCGCGTCAGTGCAGCTGGAAGGCGATTGAGATCGTCAAACGCGCGGCGGAAGCGGCCGGCGCGCCGGAGGGCAGCGTCGACGGCATCACCCAGCTGACCCTCGAAGCCACCTCAGAGCTGATGCACAGCAAAGACGTTTCGCTGATCCTCGCCACCGGCGGCGAAGGCATGGTGCGCGCGGCCTACGCGTCCGGCACCCCGACCATCAGCGGCGGTCCGGGCAACGGCCCGGCATTTATCGAACGCAGCGCCGATATCCACCACGCGGTGAAAGATATCATCACCAGCAAAACCTTCGATAATGGCGTGATCTGCGCCTCCGAGCAGTCGATCATCGTCGAAGGCTGCATTTACGATGAGGTTCACCGCGAGCTGGAAGCGCAGGGCGCTTACTTCATGAATGAAGATGAAGCGGCGAAAATGGCGGCGCTGCTGCTGCGCCCGAACGGCACCATCAACCCGAAGGTGGTTGGCAAAACCGCACTGTACCTCAGCCAGATGGCCGGCTTCTGCGTCCCGGCCAGCACCAAAGTGCTGATCGCCGAACAGACCATCGTCTCACCGAAAAACCCCTACTCGCGCGAAAAACTGTGCCCGGTACTCGGTCTGTACGTGGCTGAGGACTGGAAAGCCGCCTGCCACCGCGTGGTAGAGCTGCTGACTAATGAAGGGCTCGGCCATACGCTGGTGATCCACACCCGCAACCAGGACGTCATCCGCCAGTTCAGCCTCGAAAAACCGGTCAACCGCATCCTGATCAACACCCCGGCGGCGCTCGGCGGCATCGGCGCCACCACCAATATCTCTCCGGCGCTGACCCTCGGCTGCGGCGCGGTCGGCGGCGGCTCCAGCTCCGACAACGTCGGCCCGATGAACCTGCTCAATATCCGCAAAGTCGGCTATGGCGTGCGGTCGATTGACGAGCTTCGCGCGCCGGGCAGCCGCCCTGAGCCACAGCCAACCATCGTCACGCCGGCGAGCGATCCGCAGCGCAGCATTCTTGATGACGTGCGTTTCAACGCTCCGGCCAGCGCTGCGCCAGCACACGCGGCAGGCAGCGATGACCGCTTCGCCAGCCCAGGCGCCGCAGCGAATGCGGAAGGCGCAATCAACGAACAAAACGTGGAACGCGTTATCCGCCAGGTGCTGGAGCGCCTTGCTAAGTAACGCACTGATATAAGGCGATATAACGATGATTCTCGCAAAGGTGACCGGCCATGTTGTCGCCACGCAAAAATGCGATGAGCTGCGCGGCAGCAACCTGCTGTTGATCACCCGCTTAGATGACAAACAGCAGCCGATGAAGGACCAGACCTGGGTCGCCGTCGATAACGTCGGCGCCGGTATGCACGACATCGTGCTGGCGGAAGAGTACTTCGCGCTCAATAAAGACCGCTACAAAGCGATGTCGGTGGTCGCCATTGTTGAGAAGGTGTTTCGGGACGCCGAACAGGAGTGAATAGCCCAATGAGTGAATTTTTACTGAAACCACGGATTTGCTTCGGTCAGGACGCCCTCTCGGTGCTGAACGAACTTTCCGCCCGCAGCGTGCTGCTGGTGACCGATCAAGCGATGGTGAAATTTGGCCTCGCCGAGCGCGTCACCGCCCTGCTGCGCCAGCGCGGGATCGCCTGGCAGGTGTGGGACGACGTGGTGGCGGATCCGGATATCGCCACCGTGGTGCGCGGTATGAAGCTGATGGATAACCACTACCCGGATCTGGTTATCGCGCTCGGCGGCGGTTCGGTAATCGATGCCGCCAAAGCGGTTATTTTCTCCCTGGCGCAAACCCGTCCGCTGGCCGACCGTCCCCGACCGTGCTTCGTCGCCATCCCGACCACCAGCGGTACCGGTTCGGAAGTCACCGCCTTTTCGGTGGTGAAAGCCAACGCGGAAAAGCTGGTGCTGGTGGATGCGTCATTGCTGCCGGATATCGCCATTCTGGACCCGGCGCTGGTGGCTTCGGTGCCGCCGGCAATTACCGCCGACACCGGCATGGACGTGCTGTGTCACGCCCTTGAGGCCTACGTCTCCCGCGCCGCCAGCGACTTTTCCGACGCCCTGGCGGAGAAAGTGGTGCAGCAGGTATTTCGCTATCTGCCGACCTGCTGGCGCAGCGGCGACAACCTGCAGGCGCGCGAAAAGATGCACAACGCCTCCTGCATGGCGGGGATGGCCTTCACCAACGCGTCGCTGGGGATAACCCACAGCCTGGCCCACGCCCTCGGCGGCGTCTTCCGCGTGCCCCATGGCCGCGCCAACGCCCTGCTGATGGCGCACGTCGTCGCCTGGAACGCTGATTATCACGGGCTGTGCGATACCGATGCCGCCCGCAAATATGCCCGACTAGCCCATCTGCTGGATCTACCTGCGGCCACTACCCGCCAGGGCGTCACCAGCCTGCTGGTCGCCATTCAGGCACTTAAAGACGAAATGAGCATGCCGGCCGGCATCCGCGATACCGGCGTCCTTGCAGACGAGTTTGACCAACGGCTGGCGGAGATGATCGGCCAGGCGTTACGCGACAGCTGTACTCCGACGAACCCACGCGCGCCGGATGCACACGCACTGACCGAACTCTATCGCCGGGCATGGACCGGCAACGCCGTTCAGGGCCACTGATAACAAGATTTGGAGAACCTTACCCATGGCACACTACAGCTTAACGCCGCGCGTCAAAGTGCTGGCAGACCGTTTACTCGCCCAGAAAAGCACGCTGTGCACCGAACATGCCACCACGCTGAACGCCCTGGATGGCGATATCGCGGGCGTTCCCGCCGCCGTTAAACCGGCGCGCCGTTTCTATGAACTGATGCGCCAGCTGCCGCTGACCATCAGCCCCGATGAACTCATTGTCGGCAACCAGAGCCGTAAACCGCACGGGGCGATTTTCCATGACGAAAACGCGACCCGTCGCCCATCGGCTTTCCAGTTCCTCAACCTCAATAGCGATCTGGATTCGCCGGACTACAGGCTGGTGGTCGAAAAAGGGGTGCTGGCGATTAAGCACCAGCTGGAAGAGAAAACCCGCGCACTCGGCAGCGCGGTCAGCCGCAGCGGTATGGATGAAGTCAACGGCTGCCGCGCCGCCATCTACGCCTGCGACGCCCTGCTGGCGCTGGCGCAAAATCTGGCCAACAGCGCCGAGCAGCTGGCGGCGGCGGAGACCAATGCTTATCGCAAAGCCGAGCTGCTCGATAGCGCAGCCATTCTCCACCACGTGCCGGCCCATCCAGCGCGTAATTTCAAAGAAGCCTGCCAGGCGTTCTATCTGTTCCAGCTGGCGCTCCAGCTGGATAACGGCAGCTATGCAGTCAACCCGGAAGGGGCGGACAAGGCGCTGCTGCCTTACTTCCAGCGCGATATCAACAGCGGCGCGCTGAATACCCAGCAGGCGTATGAGCTCGTGGAGTGCCTGTGGTTCAAGCTGGCGGAACTGAGCGAAGTCCGCGCCGCCTGCGCCATTGACGGCTATCCGATGCTCGACGCCATGTTGCATGGCGCCGCTTTTGACCATGCCGAGGTGAACGAACTCTCGGCGATGTTCATCAGCGCCCAGCGCAATCTCAGCGCGTTGAATCTGCCGGTGCGTCTGTTTAGCGGCGCACAACAGGTCAGCCATGCGCCGTTCGCCGCCTGCGCCGACACGCCGGTGATGGAAGGGTTAACCCCGCGTATGCAGCGTCTGCGTAACCACTATCTGACGGTACGCCCGAGCGTCTCTATCTATCGCGCGCTGGCCTTTACCGAAGTGGTGAAAGCTAACCCAGGCATGCCGACCATTCTGCTGCGAGCGAAAGCCTTCCGCCACGCCTGCGAAACCGCGCCGATTCTGATTCAGGACGATGAGCTGATCGTCGGCCACCCGTGCGGCAAGCCGCGCGCGGGCGCCTTCTCGCCGGATATCGCCTGGCGCTGGGTGCGCGACGAGCTCGACACCATGAGCACCCGCCCGCAGGATCCGTTTGAGATCAGCGAAGCGGATAAAAAAACCATTCGCGAAGAGATCGTCCCATTCTGGGAAGGGCGTTCGCTGGATGAGATTTGCGAAGCGCAATACCGTGAGGCTGGCGTCTGGGCCTTCAGCGGCGAGACCTTCGTCAGCGACCTCTCTTATCACCAGATTAACGGCGGCGGCGATACCTGCCCGGGCTACGACGTGCTGCTGTTCACCAAAGGGATGAACGGCATTAAAGCCGATGCCGAGGCGCATCTGGCCAGCCTGAGCATGGAAAACCCGGAAGATATCGACCGCATTTACTACTACAAAGCGGCGATTGAAACCTGCGAAGGGGTGGTCAACTACGCTCGCCGCATCGCCGCCCATGCCCGCGAACTGGCGGCTAAAGAGCAAAACGCCCAGCGCCGCGCCGAGCTGCTGACCATCGCCGACGTCAACGAAAACGTGCCGGCCAATCCGCCGAAGACCTTGCAGGAAGCGCTGCAGAGTATCTGGACCGTCGAATCACTGTTTGAAATCGAAGAGAACCAGACCGGGCTGTCGCTGGGGCGCGTCGACCAGTACTGCTATCCAATGTTCGAAGCCGATATCCGCGAAGGCCGCTTGACCCACGACACCGCGCTGGAGCTGCTGCAGGCGTTTATCATCAAATGTGCCGAACTGATGTGGATGTCGAGCGAACTGGGAGCGAAATATTTCGCGGGTTATCAGCCGTTTATCAACCTCACCGTTGGCGGCCAGAAACGTAGCGGCGGCGATGCCTGTAATGATCTGACCTATCTGATTATGGACGCCGTGCGCTTCGTGAAGGTTTACCAGCCGTCGCTGGCCTGCCGTATCCACAACCAGTCGCCGCAGAAATACATGGAAAAAATCGTCGACGTGGTGAAAGCGGGAATGGGCTTCCCGGCCTGCCACTTCGATGACTCCCACATCAAGATGATGCTGCGCAAAGGCTTCGATTTTGAAGACGCCCGCGATTACTGCCTGATGGGCTGCGTTGAACCGCAGAAATCCGGGCGCATCTACCAGTGGACCTCCACCGGCTACACCCAGTGGCCTATCGCTATCGAGTTCGTGCTTAACCGCGGGCGGATGGTGCTGTTCGATAGCTATCAGGGGCTGGACACCGGCGATCTGCGCGACCTGCGCACCTTCGAAGCATTCGACGCGGCGGTGAAACAGCAGATCGCCCATATCGTGCGCCTGTCGGCTATCGGCACCGTCATCAGCCAGCGCGTCCACCGCGATGTGGCGCCGAAGCCGCTGATGTCGCTACTGGTCGAAGGCTGCATGGAGAGCGGCAAAGATGTCGCCGCCGGCGGCGCGATGGTCAACCACGGTCCGGGGCTGATTTTCTCCGGTCTGGCGACCTACGTCGACTCGATGGCGGCGATCCGCAAGCTGGTGTTCGAAGAGAAGAAATACACCCTTGAGCAGATCCGCGATGCGCTGCTGGCCAACTTTGAAGGTTACGAAGCGCTGCGCCGCGACTGCCTGAACGCGCCGAAATACGGTAACGACGATAACTATGTCGACCAGTACGCGCTGGATATTACCGAATGGACCGAGAAAGAGTGCCGTAAGTACAAGATGCTCTACTCGACCCTCAGCCACGGCACCCTGTCTATCTCCAACAACACGCCCATCGGCGAGCTAACCAACGCCACGCCGAACGGCCGCCTGGCGTGGATGCCGCTCTCCGATGGCATCAGCCCGACCCAGGGCGCGGATAAGCAAGGCCCAACGGCGATTATCAAGTCGGTCAGCAAGATGAACGTGGAAACCATGAACATCGGCATGGTGCACAACTTCAAATTCCTCAAAGGGCTGCTGGATACCCCGGAAGGTCGCCATGGTCTGATTACCTTGCTGCGTACCGCCTCGATTCTCGGCAATGGCCAGATGCAGTTCAGCTATGTCGATAACGAAGTGCTGAAGAAGGCGCAGCAGGAGCCGGAGAAATACCGTGACCTGATCGTCCGCGTCGCCGGCTACAGCGCCTACTTCGTTGAGCTGTGCAAAGAGGTCCAGGACGAGATCATCAGCCGTACGGTGATTGAGAAGTTTTAGTTCTCTTAAAGAGAATTAAATGAGCTGTATTTGAGAAATAACCGGAAGTTCTCCGTCCCGTAACGGGACGGAGCGGGAGGCAAGCGTGATCGCAAAACAAGAATTAACGGGCCGAATTTTCAATATCCAGAAATATTCGATCTATGACGGCGATGGCATTCGCACGCTGGTGTTTTTTAAGGGCTGCAACATTCGCTGCCCGTGGTGCGCCAACCCGGAAGGGCTGAACAGCCAGTTCCAGGTGATGTTCTCGCACGACAAATGCATTAACTGCGGCGACTGCGTCAGCGTCTGTCCGGCGGGTATTCATTATCGGGCGGAAGAGAACGGCGAAATGAAGCACTTCGTCGACCGCCATAAAGACTGCATCGGCTGCCGCAAATGCGAAGAGATTTGCACCCAGAACGCGCTGGACATTATGGGCAAGGACGTCACCGTCAGCGAGCTGATGGAGATCATCATGCAGGACTACGACTTCTACATCTCCTCCGGCGGCGGCGTCACCATCGGCGGCGGCGAGATGAGCCTGCAGACCGATTTTGCCGTCGCCTTATTCAGCGAATGCAAAAAGATGATGATTAACACTGCCGTCGAAACCCAGGGCACCACCCCACTTGCCAACTACCAGAAGCTCGCGCCGGTCACCGACACCTTCTTATTCGACATTAAGCAGATTAACAGCGAACACCACAAGGCGATGCTCGGCATCGGCAACGAAGGGATCCGCCGCAATCTCGAATGGCTGGTGGATTCCGGCGCCAACGTCATTGTGCGTATGCCGCTCATTCGCGGCTACAACGACTCATTCGACGCCATTACCGGCGCCATTGATTACGTACAGAAGCTGGCGAAGCGCGGGAATATCCGCCGTATCGACATGCTGCCGTACCACCAGCTGGGACGCAAAAAGTACGAACGCCTGGATATGCCCTACCCGATTAGCCAGGACCCGTCTTATTCGCCGGATGAACTGGACCGGCTGGAAGCCTTCTTCCGGCAATTTGATTTTGATATTCGCTTAGTCCGCCATTAACAGGAGCCGACCATGAAAAGTTTAGGCGTAATTGAAACGCGAGGATGGGTCGCCGCCATTCAGGCCGTCGACGCCGCCTGTAAAGCCGCGGGAGTGACCTGCATTGGCTATCGCAAACCAGGCTCCGGGCTGGTGAGCGTCTGCTTTGAAGGGGAAATCAGCGCCATCCACACCGCTATCGAACGCGGCGTGGCGGTTGCCGGCGCCGAGCACACCGTGAAGTCGCTGGTCATTGCCCGTCCGGAGCGCTGCGTGGTTGAAGCATTAAGTAACCTCAAAGGCAACCCTCCGCGCGAGGAAAAAACGGACGAACCGGTGGTTATCACCGCCCCGGAACCCATCGTTCCGCCCGCTATCCCGAACGAAGCGGAAGATAAGCACCCTGCGCTGAAGAAAGGGAAGAAGTCATGATCGACACTTTGCTTCGCGAAAAAATCGCCGCCCGCCTGAGCGCAACGGCGCCGGCGATCCCGGTGGGGATCTCCAACCGCCACGTCCATCTCGCGCAACAGGACGTCGAGGCATTGTTCGGTAAAGACTACAGCCTGACGCCGTTCAAACCGCTGCGCCAGCCGGGGCAGTTTGCCGCCCAGGAGTGCGTGACCGTCGTCGGGCCGAAGGGCTCGCTGACCAACGTTCGCGTCCTCGGGCCGACCCGCCCGCTATCGCAACTGGAAGTGTCGCGCGCCGACTGCTTCACGCTCGGCATTCAAGCGCCAGTTCGTGAGTCCGGTCAACTGGAGAATGCCGGTAGCGCGCTGCTGATTGGCCCCGCCGGTCACGTTGAGCTCCATTCTCAGGTGATCTGCGCCTGGCGGCATATTCATATGTCGCCGCAGGACGCGCGCCAGCTCAACGTCAGCAATGGCCAGAAGGTCAGCGTGCGCAGCAACGGCGAGCGCCAGCTGACTTTCGATGAAGTGGTGGTGCGGGTGCGCGATGACTTCGCGCTGGAATTTCACATCGACACCGAAGAAGCCAATGCCGCCGGGTTAAAAAACGGCGCGCAGGTGACGCTCATCGGCTAACGGAGGCTCGCCATGACCGACGAACAGATTGAAGGTGTAGTTGCGCGGATTTTGCAGCGCCTGCGGCCGCCGGTACTGGTAATGGTGACCGCCGCAGACGGCTACCGCGCGGCAATCCGCCAGCGCCTGGCGGGAAGCGGCTATCTGCTGCGCCTCGCGCTGGAGGAGGGTCTCGCCGACGCCGCCGCCTGGCGAGAGGTGGGCGAGATTATCCCGTCATCGGCCTGGCAGGATGCCTTGCCGTCAGCGCCGTGGCGGGCGCTACTGCTGCCGTATCTCGATTATCCGCTGGCTTCAGACCTGCTGAACGGCACCCTGCGCAATCCGGTTTCCCGCTGCGCGCACGAGGCGCTGCTGGCGGGTATTCCGGTTCTGGCCCTGCGCTACCACTGCGATCCGCACAGCGAGCTCAACCAGCTGCGCGGCGCGCAGGCCGGCAGCGCCTATGCCGGGCATCTGCAGGCCACGCTGGCTCGTCTGGAAGCCTGCGGCGTCTTCCTCGGCACCATGAATGAGCTGCTGGCGAAGCTGGACGCACCCACCGCGCCGGCCGCCGCCAGCAGCGAACCGCGCCGTTATCTTACCGTCACAGACGTGGTGAATAATCCGGCGCTGGCGGCGGCCCCGCGCGCTCAGCTGACCGATGCGGCCATTGATTACTTAAAAAACAGAAAGATATGACCTTACCCAACGAAAAACCTGGAGCTTAACGATGTCTTCGAAAACAAAATGCTGGTTATGGATGCTGCTGGTTATCCTCTCCGAAACCTCGGCAACCTCGACGTTAAAAATGTTCGGTAGCAGCGAAGGCGGCAGCAAAATGCTGCTGCTCGGGCTGCTGATTGCGCTTTACTGCACCTGCTATTACTCGCTCTCAAGGGCGGTGAAAGATATCCCGGTCGGCCTGGCGTACGCCACCTGGTCCGGCACCGGCATTCTGGTGGTCTCGACGCTGGGAATGGCATTCTACGGCCAGCACCCGGATACCGCCGCCATCATCGGCATGGCGGTGATCGCCAGCGGCATCATTATCATGAACCTGTTCTCGAAAATGGGTTCCGAAGCGAGCGAAGAGGCGGCGCCCGCCGCGCCAGCCGCCGCCATGGATAAGAACATCGCTAACTGACAGGAAAGGAATACCCCCTATGTTTAATCTCGGATTTTTATGGCTGGCGCTGTCTATCGGCTCCGAAATCACCGGCACCTCGATGATCAAAAAGACCAACGGTTTCAGCAAACTGGCCCCTTCGGTGCTGGTGGTCTGCGCCTACGGCCTCTGCTACTTCGCCCTCACCCGCGCAATGAGCACCATCCCGGTGGGCGTGGCCTACTCGCTGTGGTGCGGCTTCGGTATCGTCGGCGTCACCATCTGCTCCATGATCCTCTATAAGCAGAAACCGGACCTGGCGGCCATTATCGCCATGGCGCTGATTATCTCCGGCGGCGTGATCATGAACGTCTTCTCGACCATGTAACAGCGGTCGTTTTATCCTGTTACCCGGCCTGTGCGGGCAGTCCGTAGGCCCGCGCCAGCGCAGCGCCGCCGGGCATTTTACCAAACAGGGTTTACCCCACTATGGTTTCGTGGCAGGATAAAAAGATGAACAGAAACGCGATCGTGACCTATCCCCGCCGTTGGTGGCTGCCTGCATAACAGGCGGCACGATATACGTTTCCATTTTCAAAGCCGCCGGAAGGCGGCTTTGGTGTTTTCAGGACGTCTTTCGGCTGAACAGTCTGATAAGGAGTTCCTGATGAACCACCCGCAAACCATTCTCACCGGCGACCGCCCCACCGGCCAGCTACATCTTGGCCATTACGTCGGCTCGCTGCGCCAGCGCGTCGCGCTGCAGCACGACCACCAGCAGTTTATCCTGATCGCCGACCTGCAAGGGCTCACTGACAACGGCAGCAATCCGCAAAAAGTTAGCCACCATATCCTCGAAGTGATGGCCGATTATCTGGCCGTCGGCATTGACCCGAGGCTCACCACTATTTGCCTGCAGTCCGCCCTGCCGGCGTTGGCGGAGCTCAGCGCGCTGTATATGAATATCGTCACCGTCGCCCGCGTGGAACGTAATCCGACGGTCAAGAATGAGATTGCCCAGAAAGGATTCGCCCGTTCGCTGCCGGTGGGCTTTCTTGCCTATCCGATTAGCCAGGCCGCCGATATCACCGCCTTCAAGGCCGAGCTGGTGCCAGTGGGCGACGATCAGCTACCGATGATTGAGCAGACCAACGAGATCGTCCATAAGATGAATAACCTCACCGGCGCGCCAGTGCTGCATCACTGCAAGGCGCTCCTCAGCGAAGTGAGCCGCCTGCCGGGCGTCGACGGCAACGCCAAAATGTCGAAATCGCTGGGCAATACGCTGACGTTATCGGCCAGTGAAGAGGAGATTCACCGCGCGGTCAGCGCGATGTATACCGACCCGACGCACCTGAGAGTCAGCGATCCGGGGCATGTCGACGGCAACGTGGTGTTCACCTATCTCGACGCTTTCCATAGCGATAAGGCACTGGTGGCTGAGATGAAAGCCCACTATCAGCGCGGCGGGCTGGGCGATCGCCAGTGTAAAAATGAACTGGAGACCTGCCTGCAGACGCTACTGGCGCCGATCCGCGAACGGCGGGCCACTTTTATTCAGGATAAAGGGATGCTGCTGGATCTGCTGCGCCAGGGCAGCGAGCGCGCCCACCAGCTGACGCAGCAGACGCTGCATGAGGTGAAACGTGGTCTGGGGCTACCGGTGCTGTTCTGAGGTGATGAAATGTTGCCGGTAGTGGATATTTTGTTAACACGTCGACAAGACCCTGCCTTTCGTATGGACAAGCCCGCCGCGGATGTTACTATCGCGTTAACGGTAGCTCTCACTATGCGTGTTTCATTAAGGCCAGGATCGCTGATGATGACCACATAAGTAGTACAGCGTTCGGCTGCGCATCGACGCGGTAGAGCGCTGCGTCAGCGGCCCTTCCCCCCTTTATTCGTCCTTCGCAAGAAGGACGCTCCGCCCGCCGGAGGAGACACGCGTATCACTCAGCACAGGGAACCAAGCGAGTCGCGTATGGACAAAATAAAGAAACGTTGGACAGGGTATTTTGTCGGCTTACTGGTGGTACTCGCCGTCGCGGCATGGTGGCTGCTGCGCCCGCCGGGCCTTCCGGAGGGTTTCGCCAGTAGCAACGGACGAATCGAAGCCACCGAGGTGGATATTGCCAGCAAAATCGCCGGACGTATCGACACCATTCTGGTCAAAGAGGGTCAGTTCGTGCGCCAGGGAGAGGTACTGGCGAGAATGGATATCCGTGTACTGAACGAGCAGCGTCTTGAAGCCGCCGCGCAAATCAAGGAAGCGGAAAGCGCGGTCCTGGCCGCCAGAGCCTTGCTCGATCAGCGGCAAAGTGAAATGCGCGCCAGCGAAGCGGTTGTGAAGCAGCGTCAGGCGGAGCTCGACTCCACAGCGAAACGTCACGTCCGCTCGAATGCCCTGTCGCAGCGCGGCGCCGTCTCCGCCCAGCAGCTGGATGACGATCGCGCCGCGGCAGAGAGCGCCCGCGCGGCGCTGGAGTCGGCGAAAGCCCAGGTCTCCGCCGCCCGCGCCGCCATCGAGGCCGCCCGCACCAGCATTATTCAGGCGCAAACCCGCGTCGAAGCCGCCCAGGCGACCGAGCGGCGGATCCTTGCCGATATTGACGATAGCGAGCTGAAGGCGCCCCGCGACGGCCGTATTCAGTATCGCGTCGCCGAGCCGGGGGAAGTGCTGGCCGCCGGTGGTCGGGTGCTGAACATGGTCGATCTCGCCGACGTCTATATGACTTTCTTTCTGCCCACCGAACAGGCGGGCCTGCTGGCGCTTGGCAGCGAAGCGCGGCTGATCCTTGATGCCGCCCCTGATCTGGTGATCCCGGCCAATATCAGCTTTGTTGCCAGCGTCGCGCAGTTTACGCCGAAAACGGTGGAGACCCGCGACGAGCGTCTCAAACTGATGTTCCGCGTCAAAGCGCGCATCCCGCCGGAGCTGCTGGCGCAGCACCTGGAGTATGTCAAAACCGGCCTGCCCGGCATGGCTTACGTGCGGCTGGATAACCAACACTCCTGGCCTGAAGACCTGACGGTGAGGTTGCCGCAATGATATTGACGCCACTGGATACCTCGCCCCCCATCGCCCGGCTGGACAACGTTGGCCAGCGCTTCGGCGCCACCGTGGCGCTGCGGGATATCAGCCTGGCGATCCCGGCGCGGCGCATGGTTGGCCTGATTGGCCCGGACGGCGTCGGCAAATCGAGCCTGCTCTCTCTCATCGCCGGGGCGCGGGCCATTGAGCAGGGTAACGTGATGGTGCTCGGCGGCGATATGCGCGACGTTCATCATCGCCGCGAGGTGTGCCCGAAGATTGCCTGGATGCCGCAGGGACTGGGGAAAAACCTCTATCACACCCTCTCGGTGTATGAAAACGTCGACTTCTTCGCCCGCCTGTTTGGCCATGATAAAGCCGAACGCGAATCACGTATCCACGAGCTGCTGCAGAGCACCGGGCTGGCGCCGTTTCGCGATCGCCCGGCGGGTAAGCTCTCCGGCGGGATGAAGCAAAAGCTGGGTTTATGTTGCGCCCTTATCCACGACCCGCAGCTGCTGATCCTCGATGAACCTACCACCGGCGTCGACCCGCTTTCCCGGGCGCAGTTCTGGGAGCTTATCGACAGCATTCGTCAGCGCCAGCCGGAGATGAGCGTGCTGGTGGCCACCGCCTATATGGAAGAGGCTGAGCGCTTTGACTGGCTGGTGGCGATGAACGCCGGCGAGGTGCTGGCGACCGGTACCGCTGCGGAGCTGAAAGTGCAGACCGGCAGCCAGACGCTGGAGCAGGCGTTTATCGCCCTGCTGCCGGAAGCGCAGCGCCAGGCGCATAAGGCGGTAGTAATCCCGCCGCGCGACGACCGCGAGGAAGAGATCGCCATCGAAGCCCGTGGGCTGACCATGCGCTTTGGCGACTTCGTCGCCGTCGACCACGTTAACTTCCGCATCGCGCGCGGTGAAATCTTCGGCTTCCTCGGCTCCAACGGCTGCGGCAAATCCACCACCATGAAGATGCTCACCGGTCTGCTGCCCGCCAGCGAAGGCGAAGCCTGGCTGTTCGGCCAGCCGGTCGATCCGAAGGAAATCGCCACCCGCCAGCGGGTGGGCTATATGTCGCAGGCCTTCTCGCTCTATAGCGAACTGACCGTCCGGCAAAACCTCGAACTGCACGCCCGCCTGTTTCATATTCCGGACGGCGAAATCCCCGGTCGGGTGGCGGAAATGAGCGAGCGCTTCATGCTCAGCGAGGTGGAAGACGCCCTGCCCACCGCCCTGCCGTTGGGCATCCGTCAGCGCCTGTCGCTGGCGGTGGCGGTCATCCATCGCCCGGAAATGCTGATCCTCGACGAACCCACCTCCGGGGTCGATCCAGTGGCACGGGATATGTTCTGGCAGCTGATGGTCGACCTCGCGCGTCAGGATCGGGTGACCATTTTTATCTCCACCCACTTTATGAATGAGGCGGAACGCTGCGACCGCATCTCGCTGATGCACGCCGGCAAGGTGCTGGCCAGCGATACGCCGCAGGCGCTGGTCGAACAGCGCGGTGCCGCCAGCCTCGAAGAGGCGTTTATCGCCTGGCTCCAGGAGGCGCAGCCAACCGCCGCAGTTCGTGAGGAACTTGCGCCTGCTGCAGCATCCCATCCAGAACGCGCGGCCCCGCGCCAGGCCTTCAGTCTGCAACGGCTGTTCAGCTACAGCCGCCGCGAAGCGCTGGAGCTGCGCCGCGATCCTGTACGTTCGACGCTGGCGCTGCTGGGAACGGTGATCCTGATGTTTATCATGGGCTATGGGATCAGCATGGACGTCGAGGATCTGCGCTTTGCGGTACTCGATCGCGATCAAACCCTCAGCAGTCAGGGCTGGTCGCAGAATATCGCCGGCTCACGCTACTTCATCGAACAGGCGCCGCTGCGCAGTTACGATGAGCTCGACCGGCGGATGCGCGACGGCGAACTGGCGGTGGCGATAGAGATCCCGCCGAACTTTGGCCGCGATATCGCCCGCGGCACGCCGGTACAAATCGGCGTCTGGGTGGATGGCGCAATGCCAAACCGCGCGGAGACGGTGCGCGGCTACGTGCAGGCCATGCATCTCGCCTGGCTGCAGGAGATGGCCGGGCAGCAAAGTAGCCCGAATCGTGAGACCTCGCTCATCTCCATCGAGACCCGCTATCGCTATAACCCGGACGTGAAGAGCCTCCCAGCCATCGTCCCGGCGGTGATCCCGCTGCTGCTGCTGATGATCCCGGCGATGCTCAGCGCCCTGAGCGTGGTACGTGAGAAGGAGCTCGGGTCGATCATCAACCTGTACGTGACGCCGACCACCCGCAGCGAATTCCTGCTCGGCAAGCAGGTGCCTTACATCATGCTGGGAATGTTTAACTTTTTTCTGCTGTGTGCGCTGTCGGTCTTCGTCTTTGGCGTATCACATAAGGGCAGCTTCCTGACGCTAAGCCTGGCGGCGCTGCTGTACGTCACCATTGCCACCGGACTGGGACTACTGATCTCAACCTTTATGAAGAGCCAAATCGCCGCTATTTTCGGCACCGCCATCATTACGCTAATCCCGGCGACCCAGTTCTCCGGGATGATCGATCCGGTAGCGTCGCTGGAAGGCCCCGGGCGCTGGATTGGGCAAATCTACCCGACCAGCCACTTCCTGACTATCGCCCGCGGCACCTTCTCCAAAGCGCTGAATCTCAGCGATTTGTGGGGCTCCTTTATTCCACTACTGATTGCAGTGCCGCTGGTGCTCGGGCTGAGCGTGCTGCTGCTGAAGAAACAGGAGGGGTGATGCGCGGATTACGCAATATTTATAATCTTGGCGTCAAAGAGCTGCGTAGCCTGCTGGGTGATAAAGCGATGCTGGCGTTGATCGTGTTTGCTTTTACGGTGTCGGTGTACTCCTCAGCCACGGTGATGCCCGGCTCGCTACACCTGGCGCCGATTGCGGTTGCCGATATGGATAAGTCGCAGCTCTCTTCACGCATCATTAACGCATTCTACCGCCCCTGGTTTCTCGAACCGGAGCTGATTACCGCCGATGAGATGGACGCCGGCCTGGATGCCGGGCGCTACACTTTCGCCATCAATATTCCGCCTAACTTCCAGCGCGATGTGCTGGCCGGCCGCCAGCCGGAAGTGCAGGTCAACGTCGACGCCACGCGCATGAGCCAGGCCTTTACCGGCAACGGCTATATCCAGAATATTATTAGCGGCGAAGTAAACAGCTTCATTGCCCGCTATCGGGACAACAGCGTGCTGCCGGTAGAGCTGGCGATAAGAATGCGCTTTAACCCTAACCTGGAACAGGAGCGCTTTGGCGCGGTGATGGCGATCATCAACAACATCACCATGCTGGCCATTGTCCTCACCGGCTCGGCGCTGATCCGCGAGCGCGAGCACGGTACCATCGAGCATCTGCTGGTGATGCCGGTCACGCCGTTTGAGATCATGATGGCCAAGATCTGGTCGATGGGGCTGGTGGTGCTAGTGGTCTCGGGTTTGTCGCTGGTGCTGATGGTACAGGGGATGTTGCAGGTGCCCATTGAGGGGTCGATTCTACTGTTTATGCTGGGGGTGGCGCTCAGCCTGTTCGCCACTACCTCGATCGGCATTTTTATGGGCACCCTCGCCCGCTCAATGCCGCAGCTGGGGCTGCTAATGATCCTGGTGCTGCTGCCGCTGCAGATGCTCTCCGGCGGCTCCACGCCGCGGGAAAGTATGCCGCAGCTGGTTCAGGATATCATGTTGACCATGCCGACCACCCACTTCGTCAGCCTGGCGCAGGCGATTTTGTACCGCGGCGCCAGCTTCAGTATCGTCTGGCCGCAGTTCTTAACCTTGCTGGCTATCGGAGCGGTGTTCTTTACTATCGCCCTGCTGCGTTTTCGCAAAACGATTGGTCAAATGGCATAAGGACTTAAGTAGGGCCGTCGACTCCCGGCGGCCCGAATGGTTTATTTGTGGCGGTTCATAAAGTGGCGCAGACCCCATGTGAAGGCCATCGCCATGCTGAAGAGAATGAACAGCAACACCACCCAGCTGATGGAGATGCGCAGCAGCGTGCCGGGGGTCATAAACGGCTGCAGATAGACGGTGAAGGACTGGGCGGGTGATTTCCCCAGCAGTTCATACAGGTTATCCGTAAGCCATACGCCGACCCGGCAGAACAGCCAGATTATCGCTGGCCAGCAGAGCAGCACCAGAAAGGTAAAGCGCTCCTGAAGGTAAGTGAAGAGCCGGCGCAACGGCGACCAGTTAAGCAGGATTTTCATTTCTATTCTCATATTGCCAGCCGATAACCAAAGCAGATAACGCAAGGTACGTCGGGCAGCATCCATACAGGCAATCATCCCTCTTTGTATATCAAATTTGCTGTCATATAAACCAGATCAAGTTAACAAAGTGTTAATGATATCGCTCATTAAGCCAAAAAACCGGCGAGAAGCATACCCATTGTCGCCATAAATGGGAGTGATGTATTCAGCGGCGGGAATAATTTCGTAATTTCGCTAACGCGTTAATATATATGAAGAAGATGCAGCGCTATTATTTAGCAGAACACAATATAATAGCGCTGAAATAGAGAGAGGTATTTAATCGTAGCTGCTGATAATTATTTTTCGACTCGTATCATTGGATAAATTCACTGTACGAGTGACCACACCACGCGCGTGATTCTCTATATTTTTCGAGGCAATGTGGTAGGTATTTTTTCCGCAGCGCTGCAGAGGTTGTTTATTCACAATATCAGTATTGCAGGTTTCTGACACGACCCGCCCGGAGAGCATTAGGTTGGCGGTTTCGGCAGCAAACAGAGGTGAGCTTAATCCATAAGCGAATATCAGAATCCCAATTAGCGGTTTTTTCATTTAATGTTTAACCAGTTAACAGGATGAAAGATAAGCGAGTTGCTTAATATTTTCTCCGTCAGGAGAGCGATGCATTGGTACAATGCGCAGGGAAGATAAACCATAGTATTACTAAGGGCAATGTAAAGATAACCTATTAATGTGATAATTATTGCTGATAGTAGCGAACCGGCATAGTGGTCTGCCTGGAGACGGTGCTGCGCACCAGGTTTTGTGGCTCAGGACCCGTAGCCCCGGTAAGCGCAGCGCCACCGGGGAGATATACCCCACACAGCAAAAAACCCCGCACCTTTCGGGACGGGGTTCTTGTTAAAACGCAAAAAAGCTCAGCCTTCCGACTGAGCTTTCTGCTTTATTTGATGCCTGGCAGTT